>NZ_JHZK01000018.1 GCF_000688515.1 Afifella pfennigii DSM 17143
CGCGACACCAAGAAGACGACGGTGACGGGCGTTGAGATGTTCCGCAAGCTGCTGGATTCGGGGCAGGCGGGCGACAATATCGGGGCGCTTCTTCGCGGCGTGGACCGCGAGGGCGTGGAGCGCGGGCAGGTTCTGTGCAAGCCGGGCTCGGTGACGCCGCACACCAAGTTCAAGGCGGAAGCCTACATCCTGACGAAGGAGGAGGGCGGACGGCACACGCCGTTCTTCACCAACTACCGTCCGCAGTTCTACTTCCGCACGACGGACGTGACCGGCGTGGTGCATCTTCCGGAAGGCACGGAGATGGTGATGCCGGGCGACAACGTGGAAATGACGGTGGAACTGATCGTGCCGATCGCCATGGAGGAGAAGCTGCGCTTTGCCATCCGCGAGGGCGGACGCACCGTCGGCGCAGGCATCGTCTCTTCCATCATCGAGTAAGGCAGAACCGGACGCGGATTTGGCCGCGTCCGCTTCTCACGAGGCAAGACAATGAACGGGCAGAACATCCGGATCCGGCTCAAGGCTTTCGATCACCGCGTGCTCGATAGCTCCACCGCCGAGATCGTCTCGACGGCCAAACGGACGGGCGCGCAGGTGCGCGGGCCGATTCCGCTGCCGACCCGGATTGAGAAGTTCACGGTGAACCGCTCGCCGCATATCGACAAGAAAAGCCGCGAGCAGTTCGAGATCCGCACCCACAAACGCTTGCTCGACATCCTCGATCCGACGCCGCAGACGGTCGACGCTCTGATGAAGCTCGACCTCGCCGCCGGCGTCGATGTCGAGATCAAGCTCTAGGGATACGGGACGAAGGGGACACCCAGATGCGTTCTGGCGTCATCGCACAAAAGCTCGGCATGACCCGGGTCTATACGGAGGCCGGCGAACAGGTGCCGGTCACCGTGCTCAGGCTCGACAATTGCCAGGTCGTCGCGCAGCGCACGGCCGAGAAGGACGGCTACACCGCGGTCCAGCTCGGTGTCGGCCTCGCCAAGCCCAAGAACACGCCCAAGGCCATGCGCGGGCATTTCGCCAAGGCGCAGGTGGAGCCCAAGCGCAAGCTTGCCGAGTTCCGCGTCAGCCCGGAGAACCTGATCGAGGTCGGCGCCGAGATCACGGCCGAGCACTTCCTTGCCGGCCAGTATGTCGACGTGATCGGCACCTCGATCGGCAAGGGCTTCGCCGGCGCGATGAAGCGGCACGGCTTCGGCGGCCTCAGGGCCAGCCACGGCGTGTCGATCTCGCACCGCGCACATGGTTCGACCGGCAACAGCCAGGATCCCGGCAAGGTCTTCAAAGGCAAGAAGATGGCCGGCCATATGGGCGACCGCCGGGTGACGACGCAGAACCTGCAGGTCGTTCGCACCGATGCGGAGAAAGGTCTCATCCTCATCCGCGGCGCCGTTCCGGGCGCCAAGGGTGGCTTCCTCCTGGTGCGCGACGCCACCAAGAAGGCGGCGCCGGACGGCCTGCCGCTTCCGGGCGCCTTGCGCGCGGCGGATGACGGCGCGGCCAAGGCCGCAGAAAACCAGGCCGAAGCGGCTGCCGCCGAGGCCGAAGCAACGCCCGAGACGCCCAAGAGCGAAGGGGGCGAGGAATAATGGAACTGAAGGTCACCACCCTCGCCGGCAAGGCGGCTGGCAAGGTATCGGTATCGGACGAGGTCTTCGGACTTGAACCGCGCGCCGACATCCTGCAGCGCATGGTCCGCTATCAGCTTCTGAAGCGGCAGGCCGGCACGCACAAGGCCAAGCAGCGTAGCGAAGTGTCCGGCACGACGGCCAAGATGTACCGTCAGAAGGGCACCGGCCGCGCCCGGCACGGCTCCAAGAAGCCCGGCATCTTCCGTGGCGGCGGCAAGGCCTTCGGGCCGGTCGTGCGCAGCCATGCCATCGACCTGCCGAAGAAGGTGCGCGCCCTGGCGCTGAAGCACGCTTTGTCGTCGCGCGCCAAGGGCGACAACATCATCGTTCTGGACGAGGCGAAGCCCACGGACGCCAAGACCAAGGCTCTGGCGGCACAGTTCGCCGAGCTCGGCCTCACCAATGCGCTGATCGTCGACGGCGCGGCGCTGGACGAGGGTTTTGCCCGCGCGGCACGTAACCTTAAGGGCGTCGACGTGCTGCCGGTGCAGGGGATCAACGTCTACGACATTCTGCGCCGCGACAAGCTGGTCCTGACGAAGGCCGCGCTCGAAGCGCTGGAGGAGCGGTTCAAATGACCAGCCTCAAGCATTACGACACGATCCTGTCGCCGGTGATCACCGAGAAGTCGACGCTGGCCTCTGAGAACAACCAGGTGGTGTTCAAGGTGGCGGTGGGCGCCAGCAAGCCGGAGATCCGTCAGGCCGTGGAAGCTCTGTTCAAGGTCGAGGTGGCGAGCGTCAACACGCTTCTGCGCAAGGGCAAGTCTAAGCGCTTCCGCGGCATCAAGGGCCGGCAGAAGGATTTCAAGAAAGCGATCGTGACCCTCAAGGAAGGTCACTCCATCGACGTGACGACGGGTCTTTAAGCCATGGCTTTGAAAAATTTCAATCCGCGCACGCCGGGTCAGCGCCAGCTGATCATCGTCGACCGCTCCGGGCTCTGGGACGGAAAGCCCGTCAAGAGCCTGACGGAGGGGCTGACGAAATCGGGCGGGCGCAACAATTTCGGCCGGGCGACGGCACGCCGTCGCGGCGGCGGGCATAAGCGCACCTACCGCATCGTCGATTTCAAGCGGCGCAAATTCGATGTGCCGGGCACGGTGGAGCGGCTAGAATACGATCCGAATAGGTCGGCCTTTATTGCGCTCATTCGCTACGAGGACGGCGAGCTCGCCTATATCCTGGCGCCGCAGCGCCTGGGCGAGGGCGACACGATCGTCGCCGGGCTCGCCAATGTCGATGTGAAGCCGGGCAACGCCATGCCTTTGAGGGCGATGCCGGTCGGCACGATCGTGCACAATGTGGAGCTGAAGCCGGGTCGCGGCGGCCAGATGGCGCGCTCGGCAGGCGCCTATGCGCAGATCGTCGGCCGCGACCAGGGCTATACGGTGATCCGTCTCGGCTCCGGCGAGCAGCGGCTGGTGCACGGCACCTGCATGGCGACGGTCGGTGCGGTTTCCAATCCCGACCACGCCAATATCAGCCTCAGCAAGGCGGGGCGTTCGCGCTGGCTTGGCCGGCGGCCGAGCGTCAGGGGCGTGGCGATGAACCCGATCGACCATCCGCATGGCGGCGGCGAGGGCCGCACCTCGGGCGGTCGGCATCCGGTGACCCCGTGGGGCAAGCCGACCAAGGGCAAGCGCACGCGCTCCAACAAGGCGTCGCAGAAATACATCGTTCGCTCCCGCCACGCGCGCAAGAAGAAGTGACGGGCAGGCAGCGAGGATCAGGAGTTTAGGCGAAGTGGCACGTTCAGTTTGGAAAGGCCCGTTCTTCGACGGCTTTCTTCTTAAGAAGGCGGAGAAGGCGCGGGAGACCGGCCGCAAGGAAGTGATCAAGATCTGGAGCCGTCGCTCCACGATCCTGCCCCAGTTCGTCGGGCTCACGTTCGGCGTCCATAACGGTCACAAGCACATTCCGGTGCTCGTGACGGAAGACATGATCGGGCACAAATTCGGCGAATTCGCTCCGACCCGCACCTATTACGGGCATGCGGCGGACAAGAAGGCGCGGAGGAAGTAACGATGGGCAAGCCCAAGCGTGAGCGGGCGCTCGCCGACAACGAGGCACAGGCCGTGGCGCGTATGATGCGCGTGTCGCCGCAGAAGCTCAATCTTGTCGCCGGGCTCATCCGCGGCAAGAAGGTTTCCTCGGCGCTCGCCGACCTCACCTTTTCGCGCAAGCGCATCGCTGTTCAGGTCAAGAAGACCCTGGAAAGCGCCATTGCCAATGCGGAGAACAATCACGATCTGGATGTCGACAGCCTGGTCGTGGCGGAAGCCTATGTTGGCAAGGCGCTGGTGATGCGGCGTTTCAGGCCGCGGGCGCGAGGCCGCGTGGGGCGCGTCGCCAAGCCGTTTTCCAATCTCACCATCGTCGTGCGCGAAGTCGAGGAAGCGGCCTAAGGCGCCGGGAGCAAGGTATGGGACAGAAAGTCAATCCGATCGGGCTGAGGCTCGGCATCAACAAGACCTGGGATTCGCGCTGGTTCGCCAGTGACGCCGAATACGGGCCCTTGTTGCACGAGGATCTCAAGATCCGCTCCGCGCTGATGGCCGATCTGAAGCAGGCGGCGGTGTCGCGCATCGTCATCGAGCGCCCGCACAAGAAGTGCCGGGTGACCATCCACACCGCGCGGCCGGGCATCGTCATCGGCAAGAAGGGCGCCGATATCGAGAAGCTGCGCCGCAAGGTGGCGCGCCTCACCAATTCGGAAGTGCACATCAATATCGTGGAGGTGCGCAAGCCGGAGATCGACGCCACCTTGATCGCCCAGTCGATCGCCCAGCAGCTGGAGCGCCGCGTCGCCTTCCGCCGCGCCATGAAGCGCTCGGTGCAGTCGGCGATGCGCCTTGGCGCGCAGGGCATTCGGATCGCCTGCGGCGGCCGGCTCGGCGGGGCGGAAATCGCCCGCGCGGAATGGTATCGCGAAGGGCGGGTGCCGCTGCACACGCTCAGGGCCGACATCGATTACGGCACGGCCACGGCGCATACCGCCTACGGCACGATCGGCATCAAGGTCTGGGTGTTCAAGGGCGAGATCCTGGAGCACGACCCGTTCGCCTCAGAAAAGCGGCTCCTGGAGGGGCCGGAAGCCTCCCGCCGCGGCGCGTCGGCCTGACGGGCTTTGAAGGAATCGAGAGAGAAACATGCTGCAACCCAAGCGCACCAAGTTCCGCAAGGCGCATAAGGGCCGCATTCACGGCAACGCCAAGGGCGGGACGGACCTCAATTTCGGCTCCTTCGGGCTGAAGGCGATGGAGCCGGAGCGCATCACCGCGCGCCAGATCGAGGCGGCGCGGCGCGCCATCACGCGCCATATGAAGCGCGCCGGGCGCGTGTGGATCCGCATCTTCCCGGACCTGCCGGTCTCCTCCAAGCCGACGGAGGTGCGCATGGGTAAGGGCAAGGGGTCGCCGGAATACTGGGCGGCGCGCGTGCATCCCGGGCGCATCATGTTCGAGATCGACGGCGTGGGCGAGGCGACGGCGCGCGAGGCGCTTCGGCTCGGCGCCGCCAAGCTGCCGGTGAAGACGCGCGTCGTCACCCGGATCGGCGAGTAAGGGACGAGGCCATGAAGGCGAGCGAATTGAAGACCAAGACGCCTGACGAGCTCTCCGACGAGCTCGCCCGGCTGAAGAAAGAGCAGCTCAATCTGCGCTTCCAGCAGGCCACGGGCCAGCTGGAGAAGACCGCGCGCATCCGCGAGGTCCGGCGCACGATTGCGCGTATCAAGACGATCGCGGCGCAGCACAAGAGCGCCGCTTCGGCGAAGGCTTAAGGAGCGAGGAATGCCGAAACGCGTGTTGCAGGGCACGGTGGTGAACGACACTTCCGACAAGACGGTCACCGTCGATGTCGAGCGCCGCTTCACCCATCCGCTCCTGAAGAAGACGGTGCGCCGGACGAAGAAGTATCGGGCGCACGATCCGGAGAACAAGTTCAAGATCGGCGACGTGATCTTCATCCAGGAGACGCGGCCGATCTCCAAGAACAAGAAGTGGCTGGCGCTCGGTACGGAATTGCCGGACGAGGCCGGCGCAACGGACGAGGCGCGGAGCTGAGGCTCCGAAAGGCGAAGAACAAGAAGGACGTCGGGCGATGATCCAGATGCAGACCAACCTTGATGTGGCGGACAATTCCGGCGCGCGGCGCGTGCAGTGCATCAAGGTGCTCGGCGGCTCGAAGCGCAAATACGCCCATGTCGGCGACATCATCGTGGTCTCCGTGAAGGAGGCCATTCCGCGCGGGCGCGTGAAAAAGGGCGACGTGATGAAGGCGGTCGTGGTGCGCACGGCCAAGGACATCCGCCGCCCGGACGGCAGCGTCATCCGCTTCGACAAGAATGCGGCGGTTCTGGTGAACAACCAGAAAGAGCCTGTCGGCACGCGTATCTTCGGCCCGGTTCCGCGCGAATTGCGCGCCAAGAACCATATGAAGATCATCTCGCTGGCGCCGGAAGTGCTGTGAAAAGGGTTTTGTGACGATGGCCGCGAAGATCAAGAAGGGCGACCGGGTCGTGGTGCTCGCCGGCAAGGATAAGGGCCGGACGGGCGAGGTGATCCGTGTCATGCCGAAGGATAACCGGGCCCTGGTGCGCGGGGTGAATATGGTCACCCGGCATCAGCGCCAGACGGCGAGCGAGGAAGGCGGAATCGTGCGCAAGGAAGCGCCGATCCACCTGTCCAATCTTGCGATCGAGGATCGGGAGAGCGGCAAGGCGACACGCATCGGCTTCCGCTTCCTGGAGGACGGTCGCAAGGTCCGCGTCGCCAAGCGTTCGGGAGAAACCATCGATGGCTGAGGCCGCATTCGACATCGACAGCTACGAGCCGCGGCTGAAGGCTGTCTACCGCGACGTGGTGGTGCCGCAGCTTCGCGAGGAGTTCGGCTACCAGAACGCCATGGTGGTGCCGCGGCTGGACAAGGTCGTGCTCAATATGGGTATCGGGGAAGCCGTCGGCGATTCCAAGAAGGTGCAGTCGGCCGCCGAGGATCTGGCGCTGATCGCCGGTCAGAAGCCGGTGATCACCCGGGCGCGCAAGTCGATCGCCACCTTCAAGTTGCGCGAGGGCATGGCCGTCGGCACCAAGGTGACGTTGCGACGCGAGCGCATGTTCGAGTTCATCGACCGGCTCATCAACGTGGCGCTGCCGCGGGTGCGCGACTTCCGCGGCCTCAACCCGAAGAGCTTCGACGGGCAAGGCAATTACGCGCTCGGGATCAAAGAGCACATCGTCTTCCCGGAAGTGGAATACGACAAGGTGGAACAGATCTGGGGCATGGACATCATCGTCTGCACCACCGCCAACACGGACGAAGAGGGGCGGGCGCTCCTTAAGGCATTCAACTTCCCCTTCCGGCAGTAGCGGGCGCGCCCGCTAGACGCGGCGAGGGACGAGAGAGGCAAGATAGATGGCGAAGAAAAGCGCGATCGAGAAGAACAAGCGGCGGATGAGGCTGGTGAAGCTCTACGCGGCCAAGCGCGAGGCGCTGAAGGAACTGGCGAGCGATGAATCGCTGACGGACCAGGAGCGTTTCGCGGCCCGGCTGAAGCTCGCCAAGCTGCCGCGCAACTCCTCGCCGACGCGCATCCGCAACCGTTGCGAGGTGACCGGTCGTCCGCGCGCTTTCTATCGAAAGCTGAAGATGAGCCGCGTGGCACTGCGCGAACTGGGCAATGAGGGGAAGATCCCCGGCCTCGTGAAGTCGAGCTGGTAGGGGCAAGGCAATGTCTGTGAACGATCCTCTCGGCGATATGCTGACCCGCATCCGCAACGCGCAGAGCCGCGGGCGGAGCTCGGTGTCGACGCCGGCCTCCAAGCTGCGGGCGCGCGTCCTAGACGTTCTGCAGTCTGAGGGCTACATCCGCGGCTATTCGGAAGTCGAGCATGCCAACGGCCTGTCGGAGCTGGAGATCGAGCTCAAATATGCCGAGGGCGTGCCGGTGATCCGCGAGATCCAGCGCGTTTCCACGCCCGGGCGGCGGGTCTATACCTCGGTGAAATCCATCCCCACCGTCCACAAGGGGCTTGGCGTGTCGATCCTGTCGACGCCGAAAGGCGTCATGGCCGATTACGATGCGCGCGAGAACAATGTGGGCGGCGAGGTGCTGTGCCGCGTCTTTTGACGCCGCACCGAAGAAGCGAGACCAAGATCATGTCGCGAATTGGCAAGAAGCCGGTGGCGGTTCCCGCTGGGGTCGAGGCTTCCATCGACGGCAAGACGGTGAAGGCGAAGGGCCCCAAGGGCGAGCTTTCCGTCATGCTGGTCGACGAGGTGAGCGTCGCCATGGGCGAGGACGGCATCAAGGTCGATCCGATCGACGATTCCAAGAAGGCCCGGTCCGCCTGGGGCATGTCACGCACGCTGGTGCAGAACATCGTCACCGGCGTCAGCCA
This sequence comes from Afifella pfennigii DSM 17143, assembly GCF_000688515.1. Lineage (GTDB taxonomy): Bacteria > Pseudomonadota > Alphaproteobacteria > Rhizobiales > Afifellaceae > Afifella > Afifella pfennigii. Next base: position 8,050 of record NZ_JHZK01000018.1, read on the forward strand.
GGGCTTCGAGCGGCGGCTGGAGATCAACGGCGTCGGCTACCGCGCCCAGGCGCAGGGCAAGGCCCTCAGCCTGCAGCTCGGCTATAGCCACGACGTCAGCTATCCGGTGCCGGAGGGTATCGAGATCGCCACACCGAAGCCGACGGAGATCGTCATCTCCGGCATCGACAAGCAGAAGGTCGGGCAAGTGGCGGCCGAAATCCGCCGCTGGAGACCGCCGGAGCCCTATAAGGGCAAGGGCGTGAAATATGCCGAGGAGCGCATCTTCCGCAAGGAAGGCAAGAAGAAGTAACGGAGCGGGACGATGGGTATCTCAAACACGCGCCAGCGCATGCGCGGCGAACGGCGCAAAGGCCGGGTGCGGGCGGCACTGAAGCGGGTCGCCTTCGGGCGGCCGCGGCTGTCGGTCTTCCGCTCCTCACAGCACATTTATGCCCAGATCATCGACGATCAGCGTGGGCATACGGTGGCGGCCGCCTCCACGCTGGAGAAGGAGCTGCGCGAAAAGTTGAAGACCGGCGCCAACCGGGACGCCGCCTCGGAAGTCGGCCGGCTGGTGGCGGAGCGGGCCAAGGCGGCGGGCATCGAAAAGGTGCAGTTCGACCGCGGCAGCTATATCTATCATGGTCGGATCAGGGCGCTGGCCGATGCCGCGCGCGAGGCCGGCCTGGAATTTTAAGGGAACAGCGAGCCGCCGGCCCGGCCGGCGATGCTGAGACAGACGGACAGATTTCATGGCGCAGCAAAGAGAACGATCCAATCGCGGCGGCGGACGCCGGGAGCGCGAGGAGAAGGTCGACAGCGAATTCGTCGACAAGCTCGTGCATATCAACCGCGTCGCCAAGGTGGTGAAGGGCGGCCGGCGCTTCGGCTTCGCGGCGCTCGTGGTCGTCGGCGACCAGCGCGGCCGCGTCGGCTTCGGCCACGGCAAGGCGCGCGAGGTGCCGGAAGCCATCCGCAAGGCGACGGAGGCGGCCAAGCGCTCCATGATCCGCGTGCCGCTGCGCGAGGGCCGCACGCTGCATCACGACATCGCCGGTCGGCATGGCGCCGGCCGCGTGCTGATGCGCGCCGCGCCTCCGGGAACCGGCATCATCGCCGGCGGCCCGATGCGCGCCGTCTTCGAGACGCTCGGCGTGCACGACGTGGTAGCCAAATCGCTCGGCACCTCCAATCCCTACAACATGGTGCGTGCCACCTTCGACGCGCTGAAGAAGCAGGACAGCCCGCGCGCCGTCGCGGCGCGGCGCGGCATCAAGATCTCCACGCTGCAGGCCCGCCGCCAGGCGGAAGTCGGGCCCGAAACGCAAGGAGCCTAAGCGATGGCGGACAAGACCATCACCGTGGAGCAGACGGGCAGCCCGCTGCGTCGGCCCGCCGTGCAGCGCCAGACGCTTGTCGGGCTCGGCCTCAACAAGCTGCGCCGGCGCTCCACGCTGCCGGATACGCCGCAGACGCGCGGTATGATCGCCAAGGTGCAGCACCTGGTGCGCATCGTCGACGAAAGCTGAGACAACGATTCCGATTTCGGGGCTTAACCCATGAGACTCAACGAACTTTCCGACAAGCCGGGCGCCTTGAAGGCGCGCAAGCGCGTCGGCCGCGGCATCGGTTCGGGCCTCGGCAAGACCGGCGGACGTGGTGTGAAGGGCCAGACCTCGCGCTCCGGCGTGGCCATGAAGGGCTTCGAGGGCGGGCAGATGCCGCTCAACCGGCGCCTTCCCAAGCGCGGCTTCAACAACATCTTCCGCAAGCACTTCGTGGCGGTGAATGTCGGGCGCCTGCAGGCTGCCGTCGATGCCGGCAAGCTTGACGCCGGCAAGACGATCGACGCGGCCGCGCTGAAGGAAGCCGGGGTGATCCGCCGCGTGCGCGATGGTGTGCGTATCCTCGCGGGCGGCGAAATCACCGCCAAGCTCAACCTCGATGTCGCCGGCGCTTCGGCCGCGGCGATCGCGTCCGTTGAGAAAGCCGGCGGCTCCATCAAGATCGCGGCGCCCGCCGCAGCGTCCGAAGCCGAAGACAAAGCCTAACCCAGCATTTCGGAGTTCGCGAATGGCCTCCGCCGCCGAACAGCTCGCCGCCAATCTCAATTTCGGTGCCTTCGCCAAAGCGACGGAGCTGAAGAAACGGATCTGGTTTACGCTGGGCGCGCTCCTGGTCTACCGGCTCGGCACCTATGTGCCGTTGCCGGGCATCAATATCGAGGCGCTGCAGCAGGCCTTCGAGCAGCAGGCGCAGGGCATTCTCGGCGTCTTCAACATGTTCGCCGGTGGTGCCGTCGGGCGCATGGCGATCTTCGCTCTCGGGATCATGCCGTATATCTCGGCGGCGATCATCATTCAGCTGATGACGTCCGTCGTGCCGCGGCTGGAGCAGCTGAAGAAGGAAGGCGAGCAGGGCCGCAAGGTCATCAACCAGTATACCCGCTATCTGACGGTGATCCTGGCAGCCTTCCAATCCTATGGCATCGCCGTTGGGCTGGAGGGCTCGTCCTCCGGCATCGTCGCCGATCCGGGCTGGTTCTTCCGCTTCACCGCCGTCATCACGCTGACGGGCGGCACGGTGTTCCTGATGTGGCTCGGCGAGCAGATCACCGCGCGCGGCATCGGCAACGGCATATCGCTCATCATCTTCGCCGGCATCGTGGCGGAACTGCCCTCGGCAATCGCCGGCACGCTTGAACTCGGCCGCCAGGGAGCGCTGTCGACGCCGATCATTCTCGGCGTCATCCTCCTCGCCGTCGTCGTCATCGCCTTCATCGTCTTCGTGGAGCGGGCGCAGCGTCGCCTCATCATCCAGTATCCCAAGCGGCAGATGGGCAACCGGATGTTCCAGGGCGATACCTCGCATCTGCCCTTGAAGCTCAACACGTCCGGCGTCATCCCGCCGATCTTCGCCTCCTCGCTGCTGCTTTTGCCGATCACGGTGGCGAATTTCTCCGCCGGGCAGGGGCCGGAATGGCTGACGCAGGTCACCGCGCTTCTCGGCCGCGGCCAGCCGCTCTATATGCTGATTTATGCGGGGCTGATCGTCTTCTTCGCCTTCTTCTACACCGCGATCGTGTTCAATCCGCAGGACACCGCCGACCAGCTGAAGAAGCATGGCGGCTTCATCCCCGGCATCCGGCCGGGACAACGCACGGCGGAATATATCGACTACGTCCTGACCCGCATCACCGTCGCCGGCGCCGCCTATCTGGTCATCGTCTGCCTGTTGCCGGAATTCCTCATCGCCGAACTCGCCGTTCCCTTCTATTTCGGCGGCACCTCGCTGCTCATCGTCGTCAGCGTCACCATGGACACGGTCTCGCAGGTGCAAGGACACCTTCTGGCGCACCAGTATGAGGGCCTCGTCAAGAAGACCAAGCTGCGCGGGAGCCGGCGCAAATGAGGTTGATCCTTCTCGGGCCTCCGGGCGCCGGCAAGGGCACCCAGGCCCAGAGGCTGGTGGAGAAGCACGGCCTCGTTCAGCTCTCCACCGGCGACATGCTGCGCCATGCCGCCGCGGCCGGCACCAAGGTGGGCAACGAGGCGAAGACGCTGATGGATGCCGGCTCGCTGGTGCCGGACGAGGTGGTGATCGACATCATCTCCGAGCGACTGGACGAGGCGGATGTGCGCGCGGGCTTCGTGCTCGACGGATTTCCGCGCACCTTGAAGCAGGCGGATGCGCTGGAAGGCTTGCTGGCGCAGAAGGGCCTGCCGCTCGACGGGGTGATTCTGCTGGCGGTCGACGACGAGGCGCTCGTGGATCGGGTGGCGGGCCGCTATACCTGCGCCCGGTGTGGCGAGATCTACCACCAGACGAAGAAGCGGCCGAAGCAAGAGGGCGTTTGCGACGTCTGCGGCTCCACCGAATTCAAGCGCCGCGACGACGACAATGCGGAGACGATGCGCACGCGTCTGACGGCCTTCTACAAGGATACGGCGCCGCTGGTCGGCTACTACTACGCCAAGGGCCGGCTGAGGACAGTGGACGGGATGGCGTCGCGGGAAGACGTCGCGGCGGCGATCGAAGAGGCGATGGGGGAGCTGAAGGGCTGAGTTTCCTGCCCGACAAGGATGATGGCGGTTGACGGGCAGCCGCCGAAAGACTATCTCCGGCGCAATCCTGAAGTGCGGATGACGGCGCCGAAGCTTGGATGAGCTTGGGGCGTCGTTTTTTGGCGTTTCGTCCCGGACAGATGCAGACGGGGCGCCCCGCAAGATGCGGTCGGCGCCAGACAAGAAGGAGCAAAGGCGTGGCACGTATTGCTGGCGTCAACATTCCGACGAATAAGCGCGTCGTCGTCGCCCTGCAGGCGATTCATGGCATCGGCCCCGCCCTGGCGGGGGAGATCGTGGAGAAGGCCAATATCGACAAGGCGCGGCGGGTGAACGAGCTTTCCGACGCGGAAATCTTGCAGATCCGCGAGGCCATCGACCGGGACTACCTGGTGGAGGGCGACCTTCGCCGCGAAACGGCGATGAACATCAAGCGCCTGATGGATCTCGGCTGCTATCGCGGCCTCAGGCATCGCCGCAGCCTGCCGGTGCGCGGCCAGCGCACCCATACCAACGCCCGCACCCGCAAGGGGCCGGCCAAGGCAATCGCCGGCAAGAAGAAGTAAGAGGCCTCAAGGACCATGGCGAAGGACACCACCCGCATCCGCCGGCGCGAACGCAAGAACATCACTTCGGGCATCGCCCATGTGAGCTCCACGTTCAACAACACCATGATCACCATCACGGACGTTCAGGGGAACGCCATCTCCTGGTCTTCGGCCGGTGCGATGGGTTTCAAGGGCTCGCGCAAATCGACGCCCTATGCGGCGCAGGTTGCCGCCGAAACGGCCGCCCAGAAGGCGCAGGAGCACGGCATGCGCACGCTCGAGGTGGAGGTCTCCGGGCCTGGCTCGGGCCGCGAATCGGCGCTGCGTGCGCTGCAGGCGGCCGGCTTCACCATCACCTCGATCCGCGATGTGACGCCGATCCCGCATAACGGCTGCCGCCCGCCGAAGCGTCGCCGCGTCTGACCCGCGTCAAGGATTCCGGCCTGCGGTTCTGCCGCGGGCGCGTCTTGTCCGGCGCGCGTCACCGAGAAACGAAAGGTTCGCCCCCGTGAACGTCATACAGAAGAACTGGCAGGACCTGATCAAGCCGAACAAGCTTGAGGTCAAGCATGGCTCCGATTCGAGCCGTACCGCCACCGTCGTGGCCGAGCCGCTGGAGCGGGGCTTCGGCCTGACGCTGGGCAATGCGCTGCGGCGCGTGCTGCTTTCCTCCCTGCAGGGCGCGGCGGTGACCAGCCTGCAGATCGACGGCGTGCTGCACGAATTCTCCTCCATCGCCGGCGTGCGCGAGGACGTCACGGACATCGTCCTCAACGTCAAGGAAATCGCCATCAAGATGGAGAGCGAGGGCCCCAAGCGCATGACCTTGCGCAAGTCGGGCCCCGGCGTCGTCATCGCCGGCGACATCCAGACCGTCGGCGATATCGAGGTGCTGAACCCCGAGCATGTCATCTGCACGCTCGACGAGGGCGCCGACATCCGCATGGAGCTCACCGTCGATACCGGCAAGGGCTATGTGCCGGCCGACCGCAACCGCCCGGAAGACGCGCCGATCGGCCTCATTCCGGTCGACAGCCTCTATTCGCCGGTGAAGAAGGTTTCCTACCGGGTGGAGAACACCCGCGAGGGCCAGGTGCTGGACTACGACAAGCTGACCCTGTCGCTGGAGACGGATGGTTCCGTCACCCCGGACGACGCCGTCGCCTACGCAGCGCGCATCCTGCAGGACCAGCTTTCCATCTTCGTCAATTTCGAGGAGCCGAAGAAGGAAGAGGTGCAGGAGGCCGCGCCGGAACTCGCCTTCAACCCGGCCCTGTTGAAGAAGGTGGACGAGCTGGAGCTTTCGGTGCGCTCGGCCAACTGCCTGAAGAACGACAACATCGTCTATATCGGCGATCTCATTCAGAAGACCGAGGCGGAGATGCTGCGCACGCCCAATTTCGGTCGCAAGTCGCTGAACGAGATCAAGGAGGTGCTGGCTTCCATGGGGCTGCATCTGGGTATGGAAGTGGCGAACTGGCCGCCCGACAATATCGACGACCTGGCCAAGCGCTTCGAGGATCAGTACTGAGCGATTTGACGACCGCGGCGGGAGCCGCCGTCCGCATGAGGAGATATGGGCCATGCGCCACAGAAAAACCGGCCGCAAGCTGAACCGCACCTCCAGCCACCGCCAGGCGATGTTCGCCAATATGGCGGCAGCGCTGATCCGCCACGAGCAGATCATCACCACGCTGCCGAAGGCGAAGGAGCTGCGTCCGTTCGTGGAGAAGCTCGTCACGCTCGGCAAGCGCGGCGACCTGCATGCGCGTCGCATCGCCATGTCGCGGCTGCGCGACGAGGCGATGGTGAAGAAGCTGTTTGAGACCATCGGCCCTCGCTACGAGGAGCGGAACGGCGGCTATACGCGCGTCCTGAAGGCGGGCTTCCGCTATGGCGACAGCGCCCCGGTGGGCGTCATTGAGTTCGTCGACCGCGACGAGAGCGCCCGCGGCGCGGAGGATCGCGCCCGCGTAGAGGCGGCCGAGGAAGCGGAGGAAGTGGCGGCGTAACGCCACCGCTTCCGTCGCGAGTTACGAGGGGCCCGCGCGGCCCCTTTTTCTTGCCCGAATTTTAGTTGTCGCGCCCAGGTGCCGCGCCCTAGACTCCGGCGCGCTCGCCGCCCATCTTCCGCGGCGGCTGCGGTACCGCGGCGGGCAGCACCCCGCCGCGCCGTGCCGCTGGTTCCGGACCACAAGCACCGGAGGAGTTCCTTGCCAAAGCTTAGAAGCAAGCTTCGCTATGCGGCGCTTTTCATCCTGCCGCTCGCCGTCGCCGGCCCGGTCGCCCTTTTCGGCATCGGCGATAGCGGCCGCGGCAGCAATCCGGCCGTGGCGCAGGAAGTGCCGCAAAGCCGCGCGGAAATCGGTCTTTCCTTCGCCCCGGTGGTGAAGAGGGCGGCGCCCGCCGTCGTCAACGTCTACGCCAAGCAGATCGTCCGCAGCCGGCCTTCGCCCTTCGCCGACGACCCGTTCTTCCGGCATTTCTTCGGCGACGGCTTCGGCTCGCCTTACGGTCTGCCGCGCGAGCGGGCGCATTCCTCGCTGGGCTCGGGCGTCATCGTGGACGCTTCCGGCCTGGTGCTGACGAATTACCACGTCATCCGCGGCGCCGACGAGATGAAGGTGGCGCTGTCGGACGGGCGCGAATTCGAAGCCAAGAGGCTCCTGGCGGACGAACAGAGCGATCTCGCCGTTCTCAAGATCGAGGACGGGGAGGAGGATTTCCCCACCATCGAATTCGCCGATTCCGACGCGCTCGAAGTCGGCGACCTGGTGCTGGCCATCGGCAATCCCTTCGGCGTCGGCCAGACGGTGACGAGCGGCATCGTCTCGGCGGTGGCGCGCACCGATGTCGGCATCAACGACATGTCGTTCTTCATCCAGACCGACGCCGCCATCAATCCGGGCAATTCCGGCGGCGCGCTGGTCGATGTGGAAGGCCGGCTCGCCGGCATCAACACCGCCATCTTCTCGCGCTCGGGCGGCTCCAACGGCATCGGTTTCGCCATCCCCTCCAATATGGTGCAATCGGTGGTGGCACAGGCGCTGGCCGGCGGCACGGAGGTGGTGCGGCCCTGGGTCGGCGCGACCTTCCAGAAGGTGACGCCGGATATCGCCGCCTCGCTCGACCTGCCGCGCCCGACAGGCGCGCTTGTCGTCAGCGTGGAGAAGGGCTCGCCCGCCGCCAAGGCGGGGCTGAAGCCCGGCGACCTCGTTCTCGCCGCCGGCGGGCGGGAGATCTCCAGCCCGCGGGCGCTGGAATACCGCCTCGCCATTCGCGGCGTCGGCCAGAAGGAAGAGCTGCGGATCATGCGCAGGGGCCGCGAAGAGGCGCTCGTCCTGGCCCTTCAGGCGGCGCCGGAAGGCGTCCTCGCCGATGAGCGCCTGATCGACGGCTATTCGCCGCTCTCCGGCGCCACCGTCGCCAATCTGTCGCCCCGGCTTTCCGACAGGCTGCGCCTGCCGAGCGAGAAGAAAGGGGTGGCCGTCACGGAAGTGAAGCCGGGCTCGCCGGCCGATCAGCTCGGCCTTGCGCCGGGCGACGTCGTCGTGGCGGTGCAGGGAAGGCGTATCGGCTCGGCCCGCGATCTGGCGCGGCTGACGGCCGAGCGCCAGCGCCTGTGGCGTCTGACGATCGACCGGCGCGGGCGCGTCTCGCAGCTGGTCATCGGCGGCTGACCGTGCCGGGTTGTGAGGCCTGCCATGCGTGACGATCTCTCAGCTCCAGGAGCGGAGCCGTGGCAAGGGCCGATCTCTCTGAAGGCCCGCTGATGGCCGACAATCTCTTCACCGCCGCGGGACTGGAGAAATCCGCGCCGCGGCCCTTGCCCGACCGGCTGAGGCCGCGCCGTCTCGCCGAGGTGGTCGGTCAGCCGCATCTGACGGGACCTGAGGGCACGCTGACGCGCATGTTGCGCACCCGCTCGCTCGGCTCGCTCGTCTTCTGGGGGCCGCCCGGCACCGGGAAAACGACGGTGGCGCGGCTTCTGGCCAAGGAGACCGACCTGCATTTTCAGCAGCTCTCGGCCATCTTCTCCGGCGTCGCGGACCTGAAAAAAGCGTTCGAGGCGGCGCGGGCGAGGCGCCAGAGCGGGCAAGGCACGCTGCTCTTCGTCGACGAAATCCACCGCTTCAACAGGGCACAGCAGGATTCCTTTCTGCCGGTGATGGAGGACGGCACCGTCACCCTCGTCGGGGCGACCACCGAAAACCCGTCCTTTGAGCTCAACGCCGCGCTTCTATCGCGGGCCGCCGTGCTCGTCTTCCGCCCGCTCGATGCCGAAGCGCTGGCCAAGCTTCTGGAGCGGGCCGAGGAGACCGAGGGAAGAAAGTTGCCTCTGGAAGAGGAGGCGCGCGGCGTTCTCGTCCGCATGGCCGATGGCGACGGGCGCGCCGTCCTGGCGCTGGCGGAGGAAGTCTGGCGCGCGGCCGGCGAGGGCGAGACGTTCGACGCTGAAAGGCTGCAACAGGTCTTGCAGCGGCGCGCGCCGATCTACGACAAGAGCCAGGACAGCCACTACAACCTCATCTCGGCGCTGCATAAATCGGTGCGCGGCTCCGACCCGCAGGCGGCGCTCTACTATCTTTGCCGCATGCTCGATGCGGGCGAGGACCCGATGTATCTCGCCCGCCGCGTCGTGCGCATGGCGGTGGAGGATATCGGGCTCGCCGACCCTCAGGGCCTCGTCCAGGCGAATGCCGCCAAGGACGCCTACCATATGCTCGGCACGCCGGAGGGGGAGCTGGCGCTCGCCCAGGCCGTGGTCTATCTCGCCACGGCGCCGAAATCGAACGCGCTCTACCGCGCCTATGGCGCGGCGCGCCGCGCGGCCAAGGAGCACGGCTCGCTGGCGCCGCCCAAACACATTCTCAACGCGCCGACGAAGCTGATGCAGGCGGAAGGCTACGGCGCCGGCTATGCCTACGACCATGGCGAGGAGGAGGCCTTCTCAGGCCAGGATTATTTCCCCGAGGCCATGGAGCGGCAGGACTTCTATACCCCGACCGGACGGGGCTTTGAGGCGGAGCTGCGGAAGCGGCTGAAGCATTGGGAGGAGCTGCGCAAGGCGCGCGCAGCGCGAAAGCAAGCCGGCGAAGATTCCTGAGCCATCCTTGACCTGACGGCTCAGCCTGCTAGGTGCCCGTTATTCATCAAGAAGTGCGACCCATTGCCGCGTATTGCTGCGGTTCCGGTGTCGCGCCGACCACAAGGCGGGGAAAAACATGAGCGATCAGACAGTCGATGCGACCGAGGACATCGAAACCGAATACGAAGTCGGTCAGGACAACATCCAGATTCTCGGCCTCGACATCCACAACCCCGTGTTTCTCATCTCGGGGGTGACGATCGTCGCCTTCGTCATCTTCACGCTGATGTTTCAGGAGGGCGCGGAGGGCTTCTTCACCTGGCTGCGGCCATGGCTGACGGAAAAGCTCGACTGGCTGTTTCTCATCGCCGGCAACGTCTTCGTGCTCTTCTCGCTGGCGCTGATCGTCTCGCCGCTCGGCAAGATCAAGCTCGGCGGGCCCGACGCGGAGCCCGATTACGGCTATGCCGGCTGGTTCGCGATGCTGTTTGCCGCCGGCATGGGCATCGGACTGATGTTCTACGGCGTCTCGGAGCCGCTGTCGCATTTCAATTCCTCGCTGGCCGATAACGCCGGCGCGCCCGATAGCTGGGCGCCCTTGGACGGCGCGGCCGGAGACCCGGAGGCGGCGCGGCGGCTCGGCATGTCCGCCACCATCTTCCATTGGGGTCTGCATCCCTGGGCCATCTACGCGATCGTGGCGCTGGCGCTGGCGTTGTTCAGCTACAACAAGGGGCTGCCGCTGACGATCCGCTCCGCCTTCTATCCGATCTTCGGCGAGGCGGTCTGGGGCTGGCTCGGCCATGTCATCGACACGCTCGCCGTCTTCGCCACGCTCTTCGGCCTTGCCACCTCGCTTGGCTTCGGCGCCGAGCAGGCGCTGGCCGGCCTCAACCACATCTTCGGCGTGCCGGCGACGGACACCTGGAAAGTGGGCCTCATCCTCGCCATCACCGCCTGCGCGCTGGTCTCCGTCATCGCCGGGCTCGATGCCGGCGTGAAGCGGCTCAGCGAGATCAACATGGTGCTCGCCTTCCTGCTTTTGGTCTTCGTCATCGCCGTCGGGCCGACGGCGGCGATCCTGACCGGCTTTTTCGCCAATCTCGTCGCTTATGCGGAGAACATCGTGCCCTTGTCGAATTTCATCGGCCGCGAGGACGACAATTTCCGCACCGGCTGGACGACGTTCTACTGGGCCTGGTGGATTTCCTGGTCGCCTTTCGTCGGCATGTTCATCGCCCGTGTCTCGCGCGGGCGCACGGTGCGCGAATTCATGATCTGCGTGCTCATCATCCCAACGCTCGTCAGCGTCTTGTGGATGACCGCCTTCGGCGGCACCGCCATCAGCCAGCTGATGAACGGCTACCAGGCGGCGGTGGACGCGGAACTGCCGCTGAAGCTCTTCCTCGTCCTGGAAGAGCTGCCGCTCGCCTTCATCGCCTCTTTCGTCGGCATCGTGCTGGTCGTCGTGTTCTTCGTCACCTCCTCCGATTCCGGCTCGCTGGTGATCGACACCATCACGGCCGGCGGCAAGATCGACGCCCCCGTCGCTCAGCGCGTCTTCTGGGCGACCTTCGAGGGGCTGGTGGCGATTGCGCTCTTGCTTGGGGGAGGATTGACAGCGCTGCAATCGGCGGCCGTGGCGACGGGCTTTCCCTTCGCCATCATCCTGCTGCTCATGTGCTACTGCATCTGGAAGGGCCTGCGCGGCGAGCAGAGGGCGCTCCGCGAGGCCACCGCCTGAGCCATTCGGGGCGCGGCCTGGCCGCGCCCCTTTTCTTGGCGAGATCATTGAGCGCAATCGCTACGGGTGGGCTTCATTCGGCGCGCGAAACAGACTAAGCGCTCCACCATGACCCATCTTCTTCTGGTGGCTGCGGGCGGGGCCGTCGGCGCGGCCGGGCGGCATCTCGTTTCAGGCAGCGCGCTGAAGCTTCTCGGCCCGGGCTTTCCGCATGGCACGCTCATCGTCAATGTCGTCGGCTCCTTCCTGATGGGGCTGCTCGTTGCCTGGCTGGCGCTGCGCGCCACCCATGCCGGGACAAATTTGCGGCTCTTCCTGGCGACCGGCGTTCTCGGCGGCTTCACCACCTTCTCCGCCTTCTCTCTCGACGTGGTGCTCTTGTGGGAGCGCGGGCAGATCGAGAAGGCGCTGCTTTACGCCGTCATCTCGGTCGCTATCTCCGTTACCGCGCTCGTCGCCGGCCTTGCGCTCGGCCGGAACCTGTTCTGATCCCCATGGCGAACGTTGCCACACGCAAGGTCGATGCCGACGAGGCCGGGATGCGCGTCGACCGCTGGTTCAAGCTGCATTATCCGGGCCTCGGCTTCGGGCATCTGCAGAAGCTTCTGCGCTCCGGGCAAGTGCGCGTCGACGGGGCGCGGGTGAAGACCAATACGCGCCTTGCAGCCGGCCAGGAGGTGCGCGTACCGCCGCTCTCGGCGGGCGATGCGCGCCCGCAGACGGTGGCGACCATCCGCGACAAGCGCGATGCGGACGTGCTCTCCGACGCGCTCCTTTACGAGGACGATCAGGTCTATGTCTTCAACAAGCCGGCGGGTCTGGCCGTGCAGGGCGGCTCCGGCGTTTCGCGCCATGTCGACGGCATGTTGGAGGCCTTCCGAGACCGCAAGGGGCGCAAGCCGCGTCTCGTCCATCGGCTCGACCGCGACACGGCCGGCGTCCTCGTCGTCGCCAAGACGCGCAGCGCCGCCGCCTTTCTCGGCAAGGCCTTCAAGGACCGCGACAGCCGCAAGACCTATTGGGCGCTGGTGAAGGGCGTGCCGAAGCCGGCGCGCGGCAAGATCTCCACCTTCCTGGCAAGGGGCGAGGGCGATGAGGCGGAGAGGATGCGCGTCGCCCGGCACGGCGAGAAGGGCGCCGACCATGCGCTGACGCATTACGCGCTCGCCGATCAGGCCGGCAGTCGGCTCGCCTGGCTGGTGATGCGCCCGGTCACCGGTAGAACGCATCAGCTCAGAGCCCATGCCGCCCATATCGGCCATCCGATCGTCGGCGATGCCAAATATTTCGACGTTCAGAACTGGGAGCTCCCCGGCGGCATCCAGAACCGGCTGCATCTTCTGGCGCGCCGTATCGTGCTGCCGCATCCTTCGGGCGGGCGGATCGACGTCACGGCGCCGCTGCCGCCGCATATGGCGCAGAGCTGGGCGGTCCTTGGCTTTGAGGAGGCAAGCGGGGAGGTGGCCGCGGAAGCCGTCTGAAGCGCCGCGCCAGGGCATCCGCGCCATGTGCTCGCCCTTTTTCTCCTCGTCCCTGGCGTCTATCTGGTGAACAGGCCGCCGGGACGTCGCCAAGCCGCGCCGCCGGCATAGTCCACACCGCGAAGGAGGGGCGCTTGCCCGAGCATCCGAAGAGCGACGACAATCCGATCCTGAAGGCGCAGCGGCTGAGCGCGCCGGTCTTGCCGAAGAGATTCTATAAACGCGCCGAAGCTGTTGAGACACCTTACGGTTTTGAGCTCCGGCTCGACGGGCGCGCGGCTCGCACGCCGGCCAAGCGGCCGCTCGCCGTGCCGCATTCGGGCCTCGGCGAGGAGCTTGCCGGCGAATGGAACGCGCAAGGCGAGCGGATCGACCCGGCGACGATGCCGCTGACGCGGCTCGCCAATGTCGCCATCGACGGCGTTGCCGACGAGATGGAGGCGGTGCGCGGCGAAATCGCCGCCTATGCCGGAACTGACCTTGTCTTCTACCGCGCCGGGGAGCCGGAGGAGCTGGTGGAGCGCCAGCGCCGGGCCTGGGATCCGGTGCTCGATTGGGCGCGGGAGCGTTTCGATACACCCTTCGTCCTGGTGGAAGGGGTGATGCCGGTCGAGCAGCCGCAAGAGACGCGCGCGGCCGTTTCCGGCGCGCTGGCAGCCTATGGCGAGCCGTTCGGCCTTGCCGCCCTGCATACGGCGACGACGCTGACCGGCTCGGCCCTGATCGGCCTGGCGCTGGCGGAAGGCGCGCTTTCACCCGATGCCGCCTGGGCGGCGGCGCATGTCGATGAGGATTTCAACATCTCGCAATGGGGCGAGGATTTCGAGGCACGCCAGCGGCGCGAGGCCCGGCAGAAGGAATTCAACGCCGCCTGCCTGGTGCTGCGCGGCTGAGATCTGCGCCGGTTTGGCGTTTCAAACTTTTCCGTGGGCATGCTAGGCAAGCCCGATTTTTCTCAAAGACGGGGCCCTTGCATGCGCGACGTGTTGTTGGAGCTTGAGAGGCGGCGCGAGGCAGCCAAAGCGGGAGGCGGCGAGAGGCGCATCGCCGCGCAACACGAGAAGGGCAAGCTGACGGCGCGCGAGCGGCTCACCGTTCTCCTCGACGAGGATTCCTTTGAGGAATTCGACATGTTCGTGGAGCACCGCTCCTCCGCCTTCGGCATGGACAAGCAGAAAATCGCCGGCGACGGCGTCGTTACCGGCTGGGGCACCATCAACGGGCGGCCGGTCTATGTCTTCGCCAAGGACTTCACGGTCTTCGGCGGCTCGCTTTCGGAGGCCCATGCGGAGAAGATCTGCAAGGTGCAGGACATGGCGTTGAGAAACGGCACGCCGATCATCGGCCTCTTCGATGCCGGCGGGGCCCGCATCCAGGAAGGCGTCGCCGCGCTCGGGGGCTATGCGGAGATCTTCCAGCGCAACGTGCTCGCCTCCGGCGTCGTGCCGCAGATCTCCGTCATCATGGGCCCGTGCGCGGGCGGCGACGTCTATTCGCCGGCCATGACCGACTTCATCTTCATGGTCCGCGGCACCTCCTACATGTTCGTCACCGGGCCGGACGTGGTGAAGACGGTGACGAACGAGACCGTCACGCCGGAGGAGCTCGGCGGGGCCTCCGTGCATAGCGTGAAGTCCTCCGTCGCCGACGGCGCCTTCGACAACGACGTGGAGGCGCTCCTGGAGATTCGCCGTCTCTTCGACTACCTGCCGCTCAACAACAAGGCCGAATTGCCCGAGATCGCGGCCTTCGATCCGGCCGACCGGCAGGATGCCTCGCTTGACACGCTGGTGCCGGATTCAGCGACGACGCCCTATGATATCCGCGAGGCGATCGCCAAGACGGTGGACGAGGGCGCCTTCTTCGAGATCCAGCCCGACCACGCCAAGAACATCCTCACCGGCTTTGCCCGTCTGGAGGGCCGCACAATCGGCGTCGTCGCCAACCAGCCGATGGTGCTCGCCGGCGTTCTGGATTCGGACGCCTCGCGCAAGGCCGCGCGCTTCGTGCGCTTCTGCGACTGCTTTTCCATCCCCATCCTCACCTTCGTCGACGTGCCGGGCTTTTTGCCGGGCACGGCGCAGGAATATGGCGGGCTCATCAAGCACGGCGCCAAGCTGCTCTTCGCCTATGCGGAGGCGACGGTGCCGAAGGTGACGGTGATCACCCGCAAGGCCTATGGCGGGGCCTATGACGTGATGGCCTCCAAGCATCTCAGGGGCGACATCAACTATGCCTGGCCGACGGCGCAGATCGCGGTGATGGGCGCCAAGGGCGCGGTGGAGATCATCTTCCGCAAGGATATCGGTGACCCCGACAAGATCGCCGAGCACGCCGCCGCCTACGAGGACCACTTCCTCAACCCGTTCGTGGCGGCCGAGCGCGGCTATATCGACGACGTGATCATGCCGCAATCCACACGGCGCAGGGTGGCGCGCGCCTTCCGTCTCCTCAGGCGCAAGGAACTCGCCAATCCCTGGAAGAAGCACGACAACATTCCGCTTTAGCCAAGCTTGGCGCGTCGGTTGATGCTGCTTTAGCGGGCGCTGGCGCGTCCGGGTTTACGCTATAGGCGGACGCTAACGCGTCCGGGTTTGCGCTACAGGCGGACGCTAGCGCGTCCGCGGGGGCTTCTCGGAGACGCGCGCCAGGCGCTGCTCGCGCCAATAGATGAAAAGGCCGGAGCCGACGACGATGGCGATGCCGAGCCATTTCGGCGCGTCGGGCAGATCGCCGAAGATGACGAAGCCGAGGAAAACGGCCGAGACCACCTCGATATAGGTGAAGGGGGCGAGCACGGAGGCCGGCGCCAGACGGAAGGCCTTGACGATGAGGACATGGCCGAGCGTGCCGACAATGCCCACGGCGGCAATCAGCGCCCAGGCCGTGCCGTTCTGCGGCCAGGTGAAGGTCAGCTCCTTGGCGCCGACAGCGTCGCCGATCACCATGGCGGCCGACAGCACCAGCGTGCCGCCGAGCCCGGCATGGAACTGCATGGCGAGCGAGGTGGAGCCGCGCGAGACGCGCCGGGTCAGGATGACGTAGAGAGCCGTCAGGAAGGCGGCGAGCGTGGGCAGAAGCGCGGCCAGGCCGAAGACGGCGTAGCTCGGGCGGATGATGATGAGCGCTCCGGCAAAGCCGACCAGCACGGCCACGACGCGCCGCCAGCCGATCGTCTCCTTCAGCAGCAGCGAGGACAGCAGCGTGACGACCATCGGCTGGATGAGAAAAATGGCGGTGGCGTCGGCAAGCGGCAGGAAACGCAGAGAGGAGAAGAAGGCGAGGGCGCCGAGGCCGAGGCAGGCGCCGCGCACCAGATTGAGAAAGATATGCTGCGTGCGCAGCGCAATAAGCCCGTCGATCGCCAATAGCAGCGGCAGCGTCAGCGACATCTGCAGGAGGAAGCGGGCGAGGGCGACCTCGCCGGCCGACATGCCGTGCTCGGTGACAAGCAGCTTCACGAAGGCGTCGAGCAACGGAATGAAAGCGGAGCCGGCGGCGACGACGGCGATGCCGCGCACGGTCTCCGCCTGGGTGTTCTCAAGGCTGGTGGTGAGGCTGGTCATGGCCGTCCTTGGCACAAAGGATCGACCGCGGCCAGCCGTATCGCGGCATGGCTGTCGCGCCTGGAATAGCCGTGCCTTGCGTGACTTAGAAGGAACCCCGAGGGCGCGGACCGCCGGGTCTCTATGCGGGAGCTACAGAGGCCACAGGCGGCCCAGCTTGAGGGCGCGGCGGCGCCACAGCGCGCGCAGCGCGGGAAACATGAGCAGAAGCAACAGGGCGAGCGAGCAGGCGAGGAAGGCGGCACTGATCGGTCGCTCGACGAAGGTCCACATATCGCCCCTGGAGAAAAGCAGCGCACGGCGGAAATGCTGCTCCAGCATCGGGCCGAGGATGAAGCCCATGAGAAGCGGTGCCGGCGGATAGCGATACATGCTCATGAGATAGCCGACGATGCCGAAGACGATCACCGTCATGACGTCGAAAGTGTTGTTGTTGACGCTGTAAACGCCGACGCAGATGAAGAAGATGATCGCGGGAAAGAGGATCTTCTGCGGGATCGTCAGGATACGCACCCAGACGCCGATCAGCGGAATATTGAGGACCAAGAGCATCAGATTGCCGATCCAGAAGCTGACGACCAGGCCCCAGAAGAGATCGGCGTTGTTGGTGAAGAATTCCGGGCGCGGCGTGATGCCGTGGATCATCATGGCGCCGAGAAGGACGGCCATGGCCGCATCGCCGGGAATGCCGAGGGCAAGCGTGGGGATGAAGGCGGCCTGGGTGGAGGCGTTGTTGGCCGCTTCAGGCGCGGAGATGCCCTCGATGGCGCCGTTGCCGAAGCGGCTCGGATCACGCGCCACGCGCTTTTCCACCGCATAGGCGAGGAAGGCGGCCAGCGTCGGCCCGGCGCCCGGCAGGATGCCGATGAAGGAGCCGATGCCGGCGCCTCGCAGCGTCGGCTTCCAGCATTCGGAAAGGTCCTTGCGCGTCGGCATCAGCTCGCGCAGGCGCACTTTCTGTAAATTCTTGGCTTTGCGTTCCGGGCGGCCGGCATTCTTCAGGATCTCCGCGACGCCGAAGAGCCCCATCGCCATGGCCACCAGGTTGAGACCGTCCTGCAGCTCCAGGATGCCGAAGGTGTAGCGGATCTGGCCGGAGGTCGGGTCCATGCCCACCATGGCGAGGAGAAGCCCGGCGGTGACGGAGGCGAGGCCCTTCAGCGGCGAGCCCAGCGACATGGTGGCCGCCGCGATCAGGCCGAGAAGCATGATGGAGAAATACTCCGCGGAGGAGAAGTTAAGCGCCATCTTGCCGAGCGCAGGGGCGAAGCTCATCAACAGGACGATGGCGAAGCAGCCGCCGAAGAAGGAGGTGATGGTGGTGATGAACAGCGCCACGCCGGCGCGGCCCTGCTTGGCCATCGGATAGCCGTCGATGGCGGTCACGGCGGTGGTGGAGGTACCGGGCAGGTTGAGCAGGATGGAGGCGGTGGAGCCGCCATATTGCGCGCCGTAAAAGATGCCGGCGAGCATGATGAGACCGCTGATTGGCTCCAGGTGATAGGTGACCGGCAACGTCATGGCGACGGCCGCCATCGGGCCGATGCCGGGAAGCACGCCGATGAACATGCCGATGGTCACGCCGATGAGGCAGAAGAGCAGCGTCTCGGGGGTGACCGCCGTCTCGATACCGAGAGCAAGGCCGGAGAGAAGATCCATGGCCGACTAGCCTCCGAACGCGGCGAGCGGGATGTTGAGCCCGCGCAGGAAGATGAGATAGCCGCCAAGGCAGAGCCCGGCGGCGAGGAAGGCCGTCGAGCGGACGGTGCTTTTGCGCTCCACCGCGGCGCAGGCGATAACGAGGACGACGGTGGCTGCCACGAAACCGGCGCGTTCCACCAGCATCGCCCAGAGGAAGATGCCGCTCATGATGAAGAGAAAGGCGCGCGGGGAGAAACTCGCTTCCTCACGCGGCAGGGCGCGGCACTGCCAGGCGATGGCGAGGCTGATCAAGATGAGGATGACGCCAAGGGCCACGGGCACAAAGCCGGGCCCCATGCGGGTGATCGTGCCGAGAGGATAATCGCGGGCCATCCAAATCGCGATGGCGCCGACAAGGGCGAAGGAGAGGGCCGCGACGACCTCCGGCCAATTGGTCTGACGTCTCATTGCTGGGCCTCCATCGGCTCGCATGCGGCCCCCGCCGGTTGTGATCCGTCATAACCTGCCAGAGAGGCGCCGCCGCATTGGACGATGGTCTGACCGGTAATGGCGCCGGCCTCGGCGCCGAGGAGGAAGGCGACGGTGGCGGCGACCTCTTCGGGCGCGATCAGGCGGCCGAAGGGCAGGGGCCGCACGGCGGCCCCGGCGCGTCGTGGGTCGCGAAGCTGCGCCGTGTCGGTCGCGGCCGGCGCGACGACGTTGACGGTGATGCCGCGCGCCAGGAGGTCGAGGGCGAGCGAGCGCGCCAGGCCATTAAGCGCGGCCTTGGAGGCGGCATAAAGGCTACGGCCAGCGCGGCCTCCGGCGGCGCGGCTGGAGAGAAAAACGATGCGCCCGCGCCCCTGCGGCATGCGCGGAGCAAGGGCGGCCGCGAGCCTCGCCGCTGCGCCGACATGCAAGGCCCAGAGCCCCGCACCGGCATTCTTCCAGGTGGCGGCGTCCACGTCGGCGCGCATGATGCCGGCGCAATGGACGAAGCCGGTGTAAGCCTTGCCGCCGAGGCTGTGCGTCAGCGCCGCGAGCTCTTCAGGATCGGCAAGGTCGGCCTTTAAATGGGCATAGCCGGTCGCTGCCGGCAGAGCGCTTGCCTGGCGGTCGATGCCGTCTACCTGCCAGCCGGCATGGAGCAGGAGCTCGGCGATAGCGTGCCCGATCCCCGAGGAAGCGCCGGTGACGAGGGCGGAGCAGGAAGCGGCGGGGGCACTCATTGGAGCACCTGCGGTGGCGGCAGCACCTGCGGTCGCGTGGCTGGAAGAGGCATCGTATGGCCGGCCCGGCGCCGGCATGACAGCGCGAGCGTGCCGGCGCGGCCATGCACCATGGATCGCCAGTCTAGGCTGGTGGCTGGCCGGCGTTGTTCAGTCCTCGTTGTGGGAACGGAACGTTGAGGCGCCACGGATGCTGGTCTCAGATGTCTCGCCATCGGCCCGATATAGGCGACTTCGCCCCCTAACTGTCAACATTATCGTTCAATCGGCACACGTCACACCCTGCCAGAGGCCCACCTGCCGGCTTTCCCCGAAGACATTCTTCGCAATACAACAACCGCTTAGGATATCGGGTGGCGACAGGATAAAAGGCCGGCCTTGTGCAATATCCTTCGGAGGCTTTTGGCGGCGGCTTGACGTCGTTGTGATTTTTGGCAAGACTGTTGACACTTCTTGCGACGTTAGGCGTGGAAATGCTGCGCCGGCCAGCCGGGCGAGACAGATGGATTGCCGACGTTTCTGGAGAAGATCCCGACAGGGATGGGCGGAGATGGCAGCGTGCGGGCTTGCGCGCGCTGAAAGCAAGGCGGACCGCGCCGCCGGGTTATGGCCATCGCTGCGGCCGGGGCTCGCCATGCTTTGCGGCCAGGGTGAAGCGGCATGAGCGATGACTTCGATACCTGCGATACCTGCGTCGACATCCTCGTGATCGGGGCGGGCGGCTGCGGCCTCGTCGCCGCGCTTGCCGCAAGTGAAGCGGGTGCGGTTCGGACGCGGCGCTCGGCCGCCAGCGAGGGAGCATCGACACGGCAGGAACGACGAGAAGCCGTGATCTAGCGCGAAACAGACAGGGAGAATGGTATGAAGAGAACAATCACAAGCGTGCTCACGGGAGCGGCGTTGGCACTGGGCGTATCGGCGGCTGCGGCGCAGGATTTCCCGTCGCGCCCGATCACCATCATCGTTCCTTATTCGCCGGGATCGACCGATACGCTGGCGCGGACCCTCTCTGAGGGCCTGTCCAACGAACTCGGCCAGCCCGTCGTGGTGGAGACGCGGCCGGGCGCCGGCGGCACGGTGGGCGCGGCCTCGGTCGCCAGCGCCGATCCGGACGGCTACACGCTGTTGATGGCGGTCAGCTCCGTGCAGACGGTGGCGCCGCATCAGCGCGACCTGCCCTACGGCTTCGACGATCTGACGCCGGTGGCGCGGGTCGCGGTCGGGCCGAACGTGATGGCGGCGCGCAAGGAGGCGCCGTTTACGACGATGGAAGAGATGGTCGCCTACGCCAAGGAAAACCCGGGCGAGGTGAGCTTCGGCAGCGCCGGCACCGGCGGGGCGACGCATATCGCCGGCGAGGCTATCGCGCGCGCGGCGGGCATCGAGCTCTTCCACATCCCCTTCGGCGGCGTGACGCCGGCAATTGCCGCGACCGTGGCGGGCGATGTCGATCTCGTTCTCGGCTTCGCTTCGGCGATCCTGCCGCAGGGCGAGGCCGGGGCGCTGGTGCCGCTGGCGCAGCTCAGCGAGGAGCGCACCTCGCTGGCGCCCGATCTGCCGACCTTGAAGGAGGCCGGCGTCGACCTCGCCCTGCCGCCCAATATCGGTCTGTGGGCGCCGGCCGGCACGCCGGACGAGGTGGTGAACAAGCTCTCCGACGCGGTCAAGGTCGCCGCCGAGGGCGAGCGCTTCACCGAATTCGGCAAGTCGACGCTGACGGAGATCGACTATGCCGATGCCGGGGAGTTCACCGAGGTGCTGACGGAAGAGGACGCCTTCTTCGCCGAGCTCTTGCCGAGCATCGACCTCGGCAAGTAGCGTCTCGCAGAAAGACGGGGCATCCCGAAGGGCCGCTGCCGCAAGGTGGCGGTCCTTTTTCTTTGCCGCTCCGCGGGGCTGCCTCTAAGCGCCTCGGCCGAACGCGGGCCAGGCGGCGGGGAACCGAAAGGCGGACGTGCCGTGAAAGCACGCGGCGGGCCCCTCAGAAGACCGGGCGCCTCGCATGCATGCGAAAGGGGCGAGCCGACCTGCGGCTCGCCCCTTGATGTCGTCGCGGCGTGGCCGGCGCGCGCGGCCTATTCGGCGGCGGCAGCCTTGGTGCGGAGAATACCGTCTTCTTCGTCGACGCCGCTCAGATCGTTGTAGTAGCGCTCCATCTCCTTCATCTCGGGCTGGCCCATCAGGCCCCAGATGTCGTCGATGCCCCAGAGAAGGTCCGGGCGATCGACGAGCTCGCCGGAGGCGATGGCGTCCTTCAGAATGGCAAGCGCGTTCTCCATCGCCATCAGGGCGGCCGCCGGCAGCATGCGCGGCAGCGTCACGCGCTTCACGCCGAGCTCGGCCAGCCGCTTCACCGGGATGAGCGGGGTGGTCGGACGGTTGCGGATGCCAAAGCCCATATTGACGGAGACCGGGATCGGCACGGCATCGACCAGGCGCTTGATCTGCTCCTCGCCGGCGATGGCGTCGGCGAAGATGAGATCCGCGCCGGCCTTGGCGTAGAGCTTGGCGCGGCGGATGGCACCGTCCAGGCCCTCCACGGCGATGGCGTCGGTGCGCGCCAGGATGACGAAATCGTCGTCCTTGCGGGCATCGCAGGCGGCCTCGATCTTGCGCGCCATCTCGCGCATGTCGATGACGTCCTTGCCCGCCATATGGCCGCAGCGCTTGGGACTGACCTGGTCCTCGATGTTGATGCCGGCGACGCCGGTTTCCTCAAAGCGCTGGGTGGTGTGGTAGACGGTCAGGGGATTGCCGTAGCCGGTATCGGCGTCGGCCATGACCGGGATGGAGACGCTGCGGGCGATGACCCGGCAGGCATCGACATTGTCGGTGAGGCCCATGATGCCGACATCGGGCACGCCGAGACGGGAATTGGCCAGGCCGGCGCCGGTCGTGCAGGCGGTCTTGAAGCCCATCTTTTCGACGAGGCGCACGCTATAGCCGTCAAAGACGCCCGGAGAGACGAGGATATCCTCGCCAGCCAGCAATTCCCGCATGCGTTGTGTCGATTTCACGGTCGATGGTCCTTTTCAGCTATCCAACTTGTTTTTGCCTGCGCACGGGTGCGGCCTTTTCCGATTCCGACCGCAAGAGCTGATGCAAGCCCTCCGTCGCGCGACCGATGTGCGAGCGCATGAGGGATTCGGCCAGATCGGGATCGCGGGTCTTCATCGCCCGCAGGATTTGCCAGTGCTCGGAGAAGGCGGTGTCGCGGCGACCGGGCTGGGCGCCGGAGCGCGCCCGGTAAAGCCGCAGGAGATAGTAGAGCTCGTCGCATAGAAGCGACTGGATGCGGCGGTTGCCGCTGCCCTCGGCGATACGTACATGAACGTCCAGCACGATACGCTGCTGCTTTTCGCTGGCATCGGCGAATTCGGCCAGAAGCTGGTCGATCGCCTGATCGGACATGTTGATGGTGGCAAGGCGCACCGACATACCTTCCACCGCTTCGCGCAGCTGGAAGATATGCACCATGTCGGCGAGGGAAAGATCGACGACGCGAGCCTTGTAATAGGGCTCCTTGATGATGAGGCCGCGCCCTTGCAGCGCCTTGACGGCCTCACGCACCGGACCGCGGCTCACCTTGAAGCGCTCGGCCAGCACCGCCTCGTTGACGACACCGCCCAAGGGTATCTCGCCCTTCAAGATGAGATCGAAAATGCCGTCGAAGACCGTGTCGACAAGTGTCTTTTGCTGCTTGGGAGCCACGTGAGCCTCTTCTCTGTCGACACTTTCGCCCGATTTTTCGCGCGCTCGACCTCATCTAATCGAATCCGGCGCCTGAGACAAGGCAGGTCTTGCCGAAGTGTTGACAGTTATACGGGCTCTCACTAACGATAGGATGGCTTCGGAGGTTTCATGGCAAGCTCGCCACCCATTGGCACGGTAGAATTCGACGTCGCCGGGGCAAAGCAGCGGCGCTGCGTCGATCTTTCGATTCTGTTGGAGAAGCGGCAAACGCCGTTGCCGCGCTCGCTGATGATCGTGCTGGAGAACCTGGCGCGGCAAGCCCTGTCGGGCGCGTACCTCGCGCAGGAAATCACCGATGTCGCCGCCTGGACCGGCAGCGCGGGCGGGCTTTCGGTGCCGCTTGAGGTCTCGCGCGTCATCTTTCCCGATTCCAGCGGCCTGCCGGCGCTGATGGATCTGGCCGCCGCGCGCGACGTCGTCGCCGCAAAGGGTGGCGATCCGCGGGCGATCGAGCCGGAGCTGCCGGTGACGCTCGTCGTCGACCATTCGCTGATTGTCGACGTCTTCGGCCGCCCGGACGCGGAGGCGCGCAACATCGCGCTGGAATACGCCCGCAACCGCGAGCGCTACGCCTTCTTCAAATGGGCGCAGCAGGCCTTCGACAATCTCGCCGTGGTGCCGCCGGGCGCCGGCATCATCCATCAGGTGCATCTGGAGAAGCTGGCGCGGGTGGTGGACGCGTTTCCGGTCGCGGGGATGGGCGAGATCGTCGGGCCTGAATTCGTGCTAGGTTGCGATTCCCACACGCCGATGGTGAATGGCCTCGGCCTGCTCGCCTGGGGCGTCGGCGGCATCGACGCGGAGGCGGCCTGCCTTGGGCAGAAATATCATGTGCGCATTCCCCGCGTCGTCGGGGTGCGCCTGAGCGGCAGCCTGCCCGTCGGGGCGACGACCACCGATCTCGTTCTGACGGTGACGCACCGGCTGCGCGAGGTGGGCGTCGTCGGCGCCTTCGTGGAGTTCTTCGGCCCGGGCCTTGAGAGCCTTTCGGTTCCCGACCGCGCCACCATTGCCAATATGGCGCCCGAATACGGCGCCACGGTCGGCTATTTCCCGATCGACCGGCGCACCATCGAGTATCTGGAGCAGTCGGGCCGCGAAGCCGACCATGTGGCGCTGGTGGAAGCCTATGCGCGCGCCTCCGGGCTGTTCGTGGAGGATCATACGCTCGCTCCCGATGTCTCGGAGCTGGTGGAGCTCGATCTCGGCGATATCGTGCCGAGCGTCGCCGGGCCGAAGCGGCCGCAGGACCAGGTGCAGCTGACGGAGGTCAAGGAGAGCTTCGAAAGAACGCTGACGCAGGATGTCGCCTCGGGCGGCTTCGGCGTGGCGGCGGCGGAGCGCGACAAGGAGGTGCCGGTCGATTTCGGCGCGGGGGAGGCAAGGCTGCGCCACGGCACGATCACGATTGCCGCCATCACCTCCTGCACCAACACGTCCAATCCGTCGGTGATGATCGGCGCCGGGCTTCTGGCGCGCAATGCGCGGGCGAGGGGCCTTGCGGTGCCGGCCTTCGTGAAGACCTCCATGGCGCCCGGCTCACGCCTGGTGAGGGACTATCTCGCCGAGGCCGGCCTCTTGGAGCCGCTGGAGGCGCTCGGCTTTCACATCGTCGGTTATGGCTGCACGACCTGTTCGGGCAAATCCGGCCCGATTGCGCCGGAGATCGCCTCCGCCATCCTGGAAAACGACCTCGTCGCCGCCTCGGTGCTTTCCGGCAACCGCAATTTCGAGGGCCGCATCCACAAATCCTGCCGCGCCAACTACCTCGCCTCGCCGCCGCTGGTCGTCGCTTTCGCGCTGGCCGGGCGCATCGATATCGATTTCGACCGCGAGCCCCTCGGTACGGACGCGAAGGGCGAGCCGGTGATGCTCGCCGATATCTGGCCCGACCGCGACGAGCTGACGGCGCTGGTGCGCGAGAGCCAGAAGCCGGAGCAGTTCCGCAAGAGTTATGCGACGCTCTTCGACGGCTCGGAGCTGTGGAGGAAGCTGGAAAGCCGCCGCGGGCCGACCTTCCCCTGGGATCCGGCCTCCACCTACATTAAGCGCCCGCCTTTCTTCGAGCTCGACGGTGGCGGGCCAGGCGATCGCATCGCCGGCGCCAAGGTGCTGCTGATGGCGGCGGATTCGCTCACCACCGACCACATCACGCCGAGCGGCGAGATCCTGCCCGACAGCCTGGCCGGCCAGTATCTTATCGGGGAGGGCGTGGAGCCGAAGGACTTCAACGCCGTCACGCAGCGGCGGGGCAACCACGAATTCATGGCGCGCGTCACCTTCGCCAATCAGCGCATGAAGAACCTGCTCGTGCCCGGCGTGGAAGGAGGCTTCACGCGGCTGGAAGAGGACGGGGAGATCCTGACCGTTTTCGAGGCGGCGGAGCGCTACCGTGCCTCCGGCACGCCGATGCTGGTGCTCGCGGGCCGCGATTACGGCATGGGATCGAGCCGCGACTGGGCGGCGAAGGGACCGAAGCTTCTCGGCATCGCGGCCGTGCTGGCGGTGTCCTTCGAGCGTATCCACCGCGCCAACCTCATCGGCATGGGAATCCTGCCTTTGACCTTCAAAGACGGCGAGACGGTCTCCTCCCTGGGGTTGACCGGCTTTGAGAGCTTTTCCTTCGAGGGCATTGAAAATGCCTTGCAAACCGGGGGCGAGATCGAGGCGAAAGCGGTCTCTCCCACCGGCGAGACGACGCGCTTTGCCGTCAGCATCGACGTTGCCAGCGCGCATGAGCGCGACCTCCTCAAGGACGGGGGCATTTTCAATCGCCTGCTGCGCTCGCGCATGGGTGCAGCCAAGGCTTCCAGAGTCGCTTCCTAGCGCCCGGCGGGGCCAAAGGTTGCGGACATCATCTCTGTTGTTGGAGTGAAAGACGCGATGAATCTCGACGACGCAAGGAACCTCGCCGTTGCCTATCTTGAGGCGATGGAGGCGCGCGATCTCGACAAGGCCCGGAAGATGGTCGCCGACAAGGTGGCGATCACCTTTCCGGGCGGGCGCCGCTTTGCGCAGATCGACGAGATCGTGCGCAATTCCAGCGGCCGCTACAGGTCCGTGCGCAAGAATATCGCCCGCAAGGATGCCTGGCAGGAGGACGGCGTCGTCTGCGTTCTCGTCACCGGCACGCTCTTCGGCGAATGGCCCGACGGCACGCCGTTCGAGGGCATCCGCTTCGCCGATCGCTTCGAGATCGTGGACGGGCGGATCACCCGCCAGGAAGTCTGGAACGATGCCGGCGAGCGCGTCCTGTCCATGCGGCACGAGGCGGCGGCATGAGCTTCGATCTCATCCTGCGGAACGGCGAGATCGTCTTTCCCGGGGCGGGGCTGCGCAAAGGCTCCATCGGCGTCAAGGACGGGAAGATCGCGGCCATTCTGGCGGCGGGGGACGAAAGCCCGGCCCGCCGCGTCCTCGATTGCAGCCATCGCTGGATCTGGCCGGGCCTCATCGATCCGCACACCCATATCGGCTTTGGCGACAAGGCCAATGACTGGGCAACTGAGAGCCGCACGGCGGCGCTCGGCGGCGTCACCGCGCTGATGAGCTTCTGGCGCGCCGACGATCTCGGCGCCGCCACCGGGCCATGGCGCGAGGAGGCCCTGGCGCGCTCGGTCGTCGATTTCGGCTTCCATTTCGGTGTCACCTCGCGCCGCCATGTGGAGGAGCTGGAGGGGCTCGCCAAGACCTTCGGCGTCACCTCCATCAAGGTCTATCTCATGTACAAGGGCGCAACGGGCGCCGCGAAGGGCTTTACGGAGGTCGACGACGCGCTCCTCTTCGCCGCGCTGCAGGCCGGTGCCAAGGTGCCCGGCGGTGTCGTCGGCGTGCATTGCGAGAATACGGAAGTGATTCCGCTCTTCCGTGAGCCGCTGAAGGCGGCCGGGCGCGACGACCTCGCCGCATGGGACGAGCAATCGCCAGGCTTTCTGGAGACGGAGAACGTCTTCCGGGTCGCCTATTTCGGCGAGAAGGCGGGCTGCCCGGTCAACATCGTGCATATGTCGGCCGCCGAAAGTCTCGATCTGGTGCGACGGCTGCGCCATCCGGGCCGGCCGCCGATCCATGTGGAGACCTGCGTCCACTATCTGTCTTTGACGCGCGAGGCGCCGATCGGCCATCTCGGCAAGGTGAACCCGCCGCTGCGCTCGCAGGCGGATGTCGACGGCCTCTGGGAGGGTGTGCGGGCGGGCGATATCTCCACCATTGGCTCCGACCACGTGCCGCGCAAGCGCGCCACCAAGGGGCCGGATCTGTGGCAGGCGAGCGCCGGCTTTCCGGGTGTGGCGCAGATCCTGCCGATTCTGATCGAGGAGGGATTTCACAAGCGCGGCGTGCCGCTGGAGACGCTGGCGGCGGCGACGAGCCGCAACGTTGCTGCGCTCTACGCCCTGCCGGGCAAGGGCGAGATCGCGCCGGGCTTCGATGCCGACCTCGTCGTGGTCAATCCCGACGCGACGACGACGGTCGATCCGGCGGCCTTTCCCTCCCATTCCGATTACTCGCCCTATGAGGGGATGAGCTTTCGCGGCGCCGTCACCCATACGCTGGCGCGCGGGCGCCTCCTCGTGGAGGAAGGCAGGCTTGCGACGGGCCTTGAGGCGGGCGGGGCCTATCTGCATCGAGCGCCCTGAAGCGGGCGAGGTACGAGCGCTTTTTAGAGGATGAAGACGTGACAGAACGCATCTGGGACAAGTTCCTGACGGACAAGGACAAGGAGATTTTCCAGCTCGCCGGCTACGGCAAGCGCGGCGGCTTCGGCACGCGGCCGGCCCTGTTCATCATCGACGTCCAGTACAATTTCTGCGGCGACGAGCCGGGCGAGAGCCAGGTCGAGGGGGTGAAGAAATACCGCACGCATTGCGGCGAGGCCGGCTGGAAGGCGGTGCCGCATATCGAGCGCCTGCTGAAGCTGGCGCGGCAGAAGAACCTGCCGGTCTTCTACACCCAGTCGGAGCGGCGCCCGGATATGATCGACAGCGGCGTGCAGGTCGGCAAGAGCTATCGCGGCGGCGAGAAGACCAGCGTGGAGGGCACGCACGCCACGCAGACCGTGGCGCCGCTGAAGCCGCAGCCGCAGGATATCCTGATCGGCAAGCGCAAGCCCTCGGCCTTTTTCGGCACGCTTTTCATGAGCCACCTCAATTTTCTCGACGTGGATACGCTGATCCTGACCGGCTGCACCACCTCGGGCTGCCTGAGGGCGACGACGGTCGACGCCTATTCCTTCAACTTCAAGGTGGTGATCCCGGAGGAGACGGCCTTCGACCGCTTCGAGGCGAGCCACGCCATCAACCTCTTCGACCTCAACTGCAAATACGCCGACGTCATTCCGGTCGACGAGGTGGCCGCCTATCTCGACGGCCTGCCGGCGCGCAAGGCCGCGGACGCGGCCTGATCGTTCGGCGCCTCGCGCCCGATCAGCCGGTGCGCGGCCGGCGCCCGAGAGGCGGATGGCGGCTCCAGTTGAGCCCGGGCGCAGCCGGATGGCCCGGGGGCACCAGCCGGTTAGCGAACTCTTCGTCTTCAGCCGTGAAGTCGTGGCCGAGCGCGGCGAGATATGCGTGCCACTGCTCAAGCGTGCGCGGGCCCGCAATGACGCTGGTGACGATCTCGTTATGGAGCGCCCATCGCAGGGCGAAATCGGCCGCGCTCATGCCGCGCTCGGCCGCATGATCGCGAATCAATTCCACTGTCCGGAAGGTCTCCGGCTGGAAATCGCGGTTCAAGAGGCTCCTGTCGCCGCGTGCCGCGCGGCTGTCGGCGGGCGGCGTTGCGGCTTGCTTGTACTTGCCGGTCAACACGCCCCGGCCGAGCGGCGAGAAGGCGGCGACGCCGATGCCGAAATGCGCACAGGCGGGAAGATAGTCGTTCTCCGGTAACCGCCAGGTCAGATTGTACATCGGCTGCGCAACCACCGGGCGCGGCACGCCAAGCGCGTCGCATAGCCGAATGATCTCGGCAATCTCCCAGCCGAAGAAGTTGGAAAAGCCCCAATAGGTCGCCTTGCCGCTGGCGATGACGTCGCCCATGGCGCGGATGCTCTCGCCAAGCGGCGTGTCGCGATCGCGGTGATGCATGTAGTAGATGTCGATATAGTCAGTGCGCAGGCGCTTCAGGCTGGCGTCGATCGCCGACATGATCCATTTGCGCGATAGGCCCATCTTGCGCGGGGCCGGGCCGTCCTGCTGGCCGACCTTCGTTGCCAGGACCCAGTGATCGCGATCTTCCGCGACCAGCTCGCCCACGATCTCTTCAGAGGCGCCTCGTTGATAGGCGTCGGCGGTGTCGAGAAAATTGACCTGCGCCTCCCGCGCGGCATGGAGAATCTGCTCGGCGGTCGCCTTGTCCGTCGATTCGCCGAAATTCATGGTGCCAAGGCAGATGCGCGAAACCCTCAATCCGCTTTGACCGAGATACTGGAACTCCATCTTCGTCTCTGCCTCCCAGAGCGTCCTCGGATCGGTCTCGTGTTCCTCGACCGGGAAGGGTATCGGCTGAGCCGTTTCGTTGCGAGGCGCCTCAGCGCAGCCGCGGCGGCTTTTCCGGGACACGGGCGGAGCGCTGCTCGCGCCAATAGATGAACAGGCCCGAGCCGACGACGATGGCGATGCCGAGCCATTTCGGCGCGTCGGGGAACTCGCCGAAGATGAGAAGGCCGAGAAGCACGGCGGAGACGATCTCCACATAGCTGAACGGCGCCAAAACGGATGCCGGCGCCAGCTTGTAGGCCTCCACGAAGAGAAGGTGGGCGAGGGTGCTGAGGGCGCCGCTGGCCACGATCAGCGTCCACACCCAGGCGCCGCGCGGCACGGAGAAGCTGAGCTCGGCGATGCCGAACGGATGGCCGAAGAGCATGGCGGCGCCGAGCACGACGATGCCGCCGAGCCCGGCGAAGAACTGCATGGCGAGCGGCGTGGTGCCGCGCGAGGCGCGCCGGCTCAAGATGAGATAAAGGGCGATGGCGGCCGCCGCCGCGACCGGCAGGAGCGAGGCGGGCCCGAAGACGGCATAGCTCGGGCGGACGATGATGAGCGCGCCGGCGAAGCCGGTGAAGACCGCCGCGGTCCGGCGCCAGCCGACATGCTCCTTCAACAATAGGGCGGAGAGGAGCGTGACGATCAGTGGGCCGATCATGAAGATGGCGATGGTGTCGCCCAGCGGCATGAAGCGCAGCCCGCCGAGCAGGCAAAGCCCGCCGATGGCAAGGCAGGCGCCGCGCCCGAGATTGAGCCGGATTTGCGGGCTGCGCAGCACCATCGCCCCCTCCAGGGCAAGGCCGACGGGCAGGATCAACGCCACCTGCAGGCAGAAACGGTAGAGCGAGGCCTCGCCGACAGAAAGGCCGTGCTCGGTGACGAGCAGCTTGCCGATGGCGTCGAGCCCAGGAACCAGCGCCGAGGCGGCAATGACGAGGCCGATGCCCCGCAAGGTCTCGGCGGGCGTATTCTCAAGACGGGTGGGCAGGCTCGACATGGCTGTGCCCGGCATAGGACAGGGGTGCTGTCCTGGCCAGGGCTTTCGGCAGGCTGGCGTCGGCATGCGCGAGGTGGAAGACGAAGCGGCAGCCGCGGCAACCGCTTCCTCCCTCGCCGCCGGGGACCGCGAGCGCCGCGATCAATTTTCGGCGAACTGGACGTCGAACTCCTGGCTGAGGAAGTCTCGGAACCAGGCGACGTTATCGTCCGGCATGTTGACGACGGCTTCCACGGCGGCGGCGAGGTCGGCGCCGGTGACGAATTGGTAGCCTTCGGCCGCCTCCGCCGCCTTGGCGAGCAATTCCTGGTCGGCGAGCAGCTTATCGATTGCCTGCGCGAGCGCGGCTTTCGCCTCTTGCGGCGAGGCCGCCGGCGAGAAGCTGTCGCAAATGTTCCTCCCTGTCAGCTTGTCCGGCAGTCTGCCGGTTGTCGCTATGCGATAACCGCGCGGGCCGAGCGATAGCCGCGCGGCAAAGGTGGCGGAGCTTGCACCCTGCCGGAAAAGTGTCAACTCTTTCGGTTGAAGTTGTTCCGTGCGGGTGCTAGTCAACCAGAAAACCTGCCCCTGCAGTATCTTAGTCCGGCTGGCTTGCATGGGTCGGCGCGCTGGGGAGGAAAGAGTTGACAGATTCTCCGGGGCGGCTGAGTCCGTTCGGGCGGCTGCCACGGCCAGCGATCACCTGCCCGGAAAGGCGCCGAAGCATCTCCGATCAGGCCGGCCTTGATGATTGAAGCGGCGATTGAAGCGCTCCCGACCGTCTTCAGCGTCTCCTATCTCGGCTATCTCATGCTCGGCGTCGTTGTCGGGCTCGTTGTCGGCATGCTGCCGGGGCTCGGCGGCATCGTCGGCTGGGCGCTCAACATCACCTGGCCGTCCGGTATCGTCCCGGGCCTCCTCTGGTAGCCCAGGCGAGGCCCCGGACCTTGCGCGCCATGGCGATACGCCTCCGCGACTGGTTCGCCCGGCTGCCGCGCCTGGTACCCTCGCTGATGCTTGGCGGGGCGGGGGGCGCTCTTCTTGCCTGGCTCGACCTGCCGCTCGCCTGGATGCTCGGCTCCATGTTCGCTTGTCTCATCGCCTCCATGGCAGGGGCAAAGCTGACGAATCCGCGGCCGATCCGTCCGCCCATGGCGATGGTTCTCGGTCTTGCCATCGGCGCCAGCTTCCATCCGGGACTGCTGAGCCAACTCTGGGCATGGTCGCTCAGCCTCAGCCTGGTCGTGCCGATGGCGCTGCTGGTGACGGTGGCGGGGGCGCTCTATTTCCGGCGCATCGCCGGCTTCGACCCACGCACCGCCGTCTTCTGCGCGCTACCTGGCGGGCTCTCGGAGGTCGTGCTCATCAGCGAAACGCTGGAAGCCGACGCCAAGCGCATCGCGCTCGTGCACAGCGCGCGCATCGCCGCGACGATATCGATTCTCTCGCTCGCTTTCGCCTGGCTCGTGCCGGTGCCGGCGCCGGGAGCGGTCGCCGAAGCACCCGCCATTGCCCTTGCCGCCGGGCAAGACCTTCTCCTTCTTCTTTTCGTCGGCCTTGCCGGCTGGCTCGGCGCACGCGCCATCAACATGCCCGCGGCCGCGATGATGGGTCCGATGCTGGCAAGCGCCATCGCGCACGGCTCCGGCTTCGTTTCCGGCAGCATGCCGCAGCTTGCGGTGATCGCCGCGCAGATCGTCTTCGGCGCCACGATAGGTTGCCAGTTCGGCGGGGTGCGGCTCGGCGAAATCGCCAAGGCTGTCGGGCACGGGCTCGTCTTTGTGGTGATGGGGCTCGCCATCTCCACGGCCATCGCTTTCACGCTGGCGGAATTCATGGCGCAGAGCCCGGCGACAATCGTTCTCGCCTTTTCTGTCGCGGGGGCAACGGAACTCTCGCTGATGGCGCTGACGCTCGGTCTGGACGCGCCCTATGTCGTGCTGCACCACTTCGTGCGGCAACTCTCCGTGCTTCTGACGCTGCCCCTGACCAAGCGCATCGTCAACCTGTTGCGCGTTGGCGCGTGAGGGCGAGATGCCCGCGCCGCCAGGGCCGGTTCAGCATGTGAGGGGATGATTGGTACGCCCTACGGGAATCGAACCCGTGTTTCCGCCGTGAAAGGGCGGCGTCCTGGACCTCTAGACGAAGGGCGCGTGCCGGCGCCTTATAATCAGGTGACCGGCGGCAAACAAGCCGCGCGGAGCGCCCTTCGCAGGGAAATTTCGACCCGCGCGAAAAAGCCGCCTTCCGCCGCTCTGCCAACGGTTACATGGGGAGGGCGCCGGTCTGCCGCCAGCTTGCGCATCAATCGCCGGGCTTCACCAGCTGCCGGTATTTTCCATGGAAGCCCAGGGCTCGGCCTTCGCCAGCGCCTCGCCCTTCTGCAAAAGCTCGATGGAGATGCCGTCCGGCGAGCGGATGAAGGCCATGCGTCCGTCGCGGGGCGGACGGTTGATGGTGACGCCGGCATCCATCAGCCGCTGACAGGTGTCGTAGATATTGTCGGTGGCGAAGGCGAGATGGCCGAAATTGCGCCCGCCGGAATATTCCTCCGGATCCCAATTGTAGGTCAGCTCCAGCAGCGGCGCGCGCTCCGCCTCGGCGCGGGAGGCATCGTCCGGGGCGGCGAGGAAGACGAGGGTGTAGCGTCCCTTTTCGTCGTCCATGCGCCGGACCTCTTTGAGGCCAAGCTTGTTACAGTAGAAATCCAGCGATTGATCCACGTCGCTGACGCGCACCATGGTGTGCAAGTATTTCATGCAATCCTCCGAAACGAGATAGCGGGAAGCTTATGGCAGCGTTTCATCCTGGCAACGGCACCATCGAACGACTCGGCCGGATGCTCGGCGAGGCGGAGCGCATCGTCGCCTTCACCGGAGCGGGTATCTCCACCGAATCGGGCATTCCGGACTTTCGCTCCCCCGGCGGTATCTGGACGCGGATGGAGCCGATCACCTTCCAGAAATTCATGGCGAGCGAAGAGGCGCGGCTGGAGGACTGGCAGCGCCGCTTCACCATGAACGAGGTCTATGGCGAGGCGGAACCGAACATCGCCCATCGCGCGCTCGCCCATCTCGTCGCCGAGGGCCACGCGCAGGGTATCGTCACGCAGAATATCGACGGGCTGCATGCGCGTGCCGGCGTGCCGGCGGACAAGCTGGTTGAGCTGCACGGCAACGCCACCTATGCGCATTGCCTTTCCTGCCGGCAGCGCTTCGAGCTTGAGGAAATGCGCGCGGCGATCACGCGGGAGGGCAGCAGCCCGCGCTGCGCCTGCGGCGGCTTCGTCAAAAGCGCCATCGTCTCCTTCGGCGAGGCGATGCCGGAGGCGGAGATGCTGCGCGCCTATCGGCTGGCGGAGGAATGCGACCTCATGCTGGTGCTCGGCTCCTCGCTGCTCGTGGAACCGGCGGCCAGCGTGCCGCGCGTGGCCAAGCGGGCAGGAGCGCGGCTTGTCATCCTCAACCGGGAGGCGACGCCGCTCCACGGCCTGGCGGATCTGGCGCTGGAGGGAGAGATCGGCGCCATGCTGGCGCAAATCTTTCCACATCTTGCAGATCAAGAGCACTGAAATGACGGGATTTCTTTCAAAGAGCTTGCGGCGTGAGGCGGCCGCGATGTTATCCTAGCGCACGAATCAGGCGGACCGCTTCCGGCAAAAAATCCGTGAAATGGGGATGCCGGGGCCAGGACGGAGTGGCTCGTATGGGCTTCAAACCGGGAACGGAAATCCGCGATCAAGTCAGCCTCGAGGACGGTGCTGACGGCGCTGCCGAAGTGGTCGAGATCGTCGGTCGGATCAAGTGGTTCGACGTTGCCAAGGGCTACGGCTTCATCGTTCCCGACAACGGCATGCCGGATGTCCTGTTGCATGTCACTTGCCTGCGGCGCGACGGCTTCCAAGCGGCCTATGAAGGGGCGCGCGTCATCTGCGAAGTGCTGATGCGCGAGAAGGGCCTGCAGGCGCTGCGCATCCTCTCCATGGACGAGAGCGAGGCGCCGCATCCGGCGACGCTGCCGCCGAGCCGGCAACGCAACGTGGTGCAGCCGACCAGCCCGCTCGTTACCGCTACGGTGAAATGGTTCAACCGTCTCAGAGGCTACGGCTTCGTCAGCGAGGGCGAGGGCTGTCCGGACATCTTCGTCCATATGGAAACGCTGCGGCGCTACGGCATGGCCGAGTTGAGACCCGGCCAGCAGGTGCTGGTGCGCTACGGCGAGGGCGACAAGGGATTGATGGCCGCCGAGATCAGGCCGCATTCGGGCGGCCATATCCCGGTGTCTCACTAGGTCTCCCGATCGGGCTTGCGGCTGCCGGCCACTGGCCGCTATGGATGCGGACGAGGCACGTGTCCTCCGGGTTTCCGCTTGTCATGAACACGATTTCTGAACCGCTTGCGCTCTTGCCTTGGCGCCTTCGCGTACAGTTCCGGGGCGTACAGTTCCGGGGCGTACAGTTCCTGGGGGCGCTGTTCCTGGCCCTGACGATCCTGGCCGCGCCCGCGGTCGCAGCGCAGGGAGCGAGCGAGACGCTCAAGGTTGCGGGCGAAGAGGGCGAGCACGTCTTTCAGGTCGAGGTCGCCGTCACCCCGACGGAGCGTGCGCGCGGGCTGATGTATCGCCGCTCACTGGCTCCCGATGCGGGGATGCTCTTCGATTTCGGCTCCGAGCGCGAAATCAATATGTGGATGAAGAACACCTATCTGTCGCTCGACATGATCTTCATCGGCGCGGACCGGAAGGTGCGTTCCATCGCCCGGCAGACGACGCCGCTGTCGGAGACGACCGTCTCCTCCGGCAGGCCGGCGCGCTTCGTCCTGGAAATCCCGGGCGGGACGGCCGCCCGCCTCGGCATCAAGCCGGGGGCGGAGGTGTTTGGCCCGGCCATCGAGAAGAGGTGAGCCAGCGCCCTCAGAAAAGGCGCTCGCTGACATAGACGGTGTCGCCGGCGCGGATCGGCTCGGTGACGGCCAGACGCCCCTCGTAGAGAACGCCGTTCAACTGGCGCGACAGCCGCACGACACGCTCATTGGCGCGCGGCGTGAACCCGCCGGCGACGGCGACGGCGTTCTCCACCGTCATGCCTGGCACGTAGGGATATTGGCCCGGACTGCTCACCTCGCCGAGAATGAAGAAGGGCCGATAGGCGGCGACTTCGACCGTCACGTCCGGGTTGCGCACGAAGCGGCTGGCGAGGGCCGCCTCGATGCTGCTCTCCAGTTCCGCGGAGGTGGCGCCGCGGGTGGCGATTTCGCCGATCAGGGGAAGCGCGATGTAGCCGGCCTGATCCACCGTGTAGATGTTGGTGAGCTCGTTCTGACCGAAGACGACGATTCTGAGCTGATCGCCGGAATCCAGCCGATAGGGCCCCTCGATCGTGGGCGTGCCGGTCGCGAGCGGCGGCCTTTCCTTGCACGAGGCAAGCAAGCTGACCAGCACGACGATAACGAGAAGGCGGAGGAAATTCATCTGGCGATACCCGTAAACTGACGCGCCGGACTATGGCTGCGCATGGTTAATTCCCCGCTAATTGAACTCCATGCGCACTGTCCCAGAGCGGTGCCGTTAACGCCCTCCTAACGATAAATCGCCCATGGTGCGCACCGTGATGCGAGGAGTCGCCGAGTAATGTCAGACGAGCACCTGATGGAGATGGATGTTGCCGCGATCGCCACGGCGCTATGGCGCAGAGCCTGGCTGCTCGGCATCGTCGCGCTCGCCGTTGGAATCGTCACCTATCTCGGCTTGTCGAGCGCCACGCCGCTTTATACGGGCGACGCGCAAGTGCTTATCGAAGCTCGCGAATCGCCTCTCACACGGCCGCGCGACGCGCCCAGCGATAACCTCAGCGTCCAGCTCGACGAATCGGCCATCACCAGCCAGGTAGAGGTGCTGCGCTCGCGCCAGATCGCCAATGCCGTGATCGACCGCTTCGAGCTGACCCGCAATCCGGAATTCGATCCGGCGCTCGATACCTCGCTGCTCGACACGATCCTGATTGCCATGGGGCTGCGCGAGAGCCCGGCCGAGGAGACGATCCGCGCGCGGGTGCTGGAGACCTATTACGACCGGCTGTCGGTCTATCCCGTGGCGAAGTCGCGCGTCATCGTCGTGGAGTTCACCTCCGAGGACCCGAAGCTGGCGGCCGACATCACCAACGCCGTCGCCGAAGCCTTCGTCAATCTGCAAAGCGAGGCGAAGCTGGAATCGACCTCCGCCGCGACGCAATGGCTGGAGACGGAGATCGCCCGGCTGCGCGAGCGGGTCGCGGAGGCCGAAACGGCGGTGGCGGAGTATCGCGCCGGCTCCGAGCTCTTCGATCTCAACAATCCCGGCGAGGACGAGACGAACCTGCAGACGCAGCAGCTCGGCGATCTCAATGCCGAGCTTGCCCGCGCCAAGGCGGCGCAATCGGAGGCCCAGTCCCGCGCCCGCCTGTTGCGCTCGCTGCTTGACGAGGGCGGCTCCTTCGATTCCGCCGAGGAGGTGCTGAACTCGCAGCTCATCCAACGCCTGCGCGAGCGGCAGGTGGCGCTGAGGGCGCAGATCGCCGATCTCTCCACCAGCCTTTTGCCCGGACATCCGCGGCTGCAGGCGCTGCGCAGCCAGCTTGCCGATTTGGACGGCCAAGTGCGGGCGGAGGTGCAGAAGATCCTGCAATCGCTGGAGACGGCTTCACGGGTTGCCGGCGCACGGGTGGAATCACTGCAGGAGCGCCTCAACGAGGCCAAGGCCGCGGTCGCCAGCTCCAACGAAAAGAGCATTCGCCTCAGAGCCCTGGAGCGCGAGGCGGCGGCGCAGCGCGACCTCCTGGAAAGCTTCCTGGCGCGCTACCGGGAGGCGGCCGCACGCACCGAATCGAACTATCTGCCGCCGGATGCGCGCATCATTTCGCGCGCTATCGCGCCGCGTAATCCATCCTGGCCGAAGAAGGGCATGCTCACCCTGGCGGCGATGGCCGGGGCGCTGTTCATCGCCATGGCCTTCATCATCATCCGCGAATTCGCCACCGGCCGCGCCTATCGCCAGCTGGAGGGCGAGGCCCTGCCGCAGCCGGGAGAGGTGAAGCCGGAGCCCCTCCTTCAGCTCGGTGCGATGCCCAGTGGCGGCACGCCGAGCCTCGATGCGGCGCGGGAGATGCCGGGCATGGCCGATCTCGCCGAGCTGATGGCGACCGCCGGCTTGAAGACCGTGCTTTTCGCCGGCAATGGCGGTGCCTTCGCCGGGGAAGTCGCACTCGGCGCCAGCCGCCTGGTGGCCCGCGAACACGGGCTGCGCCTCGTCGTCATGGATATCGGCGTGGAGCCCTCGGAGCCGCTGCAGCAGGATGGGGGGCCCGGTCTCGGCGATCTTCTCTCCGGCGAGGCGCCCTTCGGCGACGCCATCCGTCTGGACGGCGACAGCCGCGTGCATTTCATCCCGCTCGGTTCCATGGCGCAGGACCCGCCACTGCAGCGGCTGACGCTCGTCATCGGCGCGCTCAGCTACACCTATGACCGGGTGGTGATCGTCGCCAATCGCTTCGAGGACTGGCCCGTCGACTATATCAGCCCGGACCTGGCCATGGTCGTCTGCGCGGCCGATGCCGATCCTGAGGCGCGCCGTTCCCTGCATCGCCAAGCCTTGGATGCCGGCGCCCGCTCCGCACTGGTGCTGCAGCGCGAAGCGCCGCCGGAAGCTGAAGAGCAGGCGGAGGAGCCGGAAGACACCGAGCAAGCGGCGTAGCTTTCGCGGCGCTCGCAGCAGGAAGGGAAGGGCGGTGAGCCTGCGCCATACCGGGATTCGTCTCACACTGGAGGCTCTCGCCGCGGTGGGAGCGCCGCGCCTTCTGCGCCATGGCTCCGAGAGCGCAGGGATGGTGCTGACCTTGCATCATGTGCGGGCGGAACCGGCCGGCGCCTTCGCGCCCAATGCCGGCCTCGCCGTGGCGCCAAGCTTTCTCGACGCGCTTCTGACGCGCCTGAAGGAGCGGGGCAGGCGGTTCGTGCCGCTTGCGCGGATCGTCGACAATCTGTCGGCTGGAAGGTCGGCATCGAACGATGTCGCGATCACGCTCGACGACGGCTATCGCAACAATTTCACCGAGGCCCTGCCGGTGTTCCGGCGGCACGGCGCGCCGTTCACCATCTTCGTCTGCTCCGGCTTCTGCGACCGCAAGGCGGCGCTGTGGTGGGAGGCGCTGGAGAGAATCATCGCCGGCCGCGAGGCCATCGCCGGAGCGGGCGGACCCGCCCTTGCCACGCGCAGCGTTTCGGAGAAGCAGCACGCCTTCGCCGCCTGGCGGCGCTATCTGACGGAAGACGTCGAGGAACAGCGCCAGCCTGAAATCGTCGCCGCGCTGGCTAAGGCGGCCGATTTCGACCTTGAAGGCCTGACGCGCGAGCTGGTCATGGATTGGGACGAACTGCGCCTGCTCGCCCGCGAGCCGCTTGCGGGCATCGGCGCGCATACGGACGGCCACCAGGCGCTGGCCCGCCTTTCGGCGGAGGAGGCGGGCGCGGCGATGGCGCGCGGCGCGCAGCGCATCGAGGCGGAGCTCGGCCGGCGGCCGGATCTCATCGCCTTTCCCTATGGCTATGCCGCGGCTGCCGGCCCGCGCGAGGCCGAGCTTGCGGGCCAGGCTGGCTTTCGTGCCGCCTTCACCACCCGGCCGGGCACCATCGATCTCGGCGACAACCCGCATTTCCTGCCGCGCCTTTCGGTGAACGGGCTCTATCAGGAGCTCAGCCTGCAGGAGGTTCTGACCAGTCCGGGCCTGTGGCGGCTGGGGCGCGGCGCCAGGAGGGTCCTTGGCGGCTTCAGCGCCGGTCGGGCCGTGACATCCACCAGATGATGGCCATGGCCGGCAGCACCCAGGCGAGCCCGGCCACGGCGTAGAAGGCGAGCTGCGTCACGCCGGAGGTGCCGGGCAGCTTGGCGGCGGCCACCGTCATCGCCGTCAGGCTGTAGAACACCACCCAGGCGAAGAGGACGAGCGAGCCGACGAATTTGCGCATGCGCTGTTGCATGCCTCGAGCTACCGGCAGCGGGCCTGCGATGCAATGCCTTGTCTCGCGGCTCGCTGTCGCGTAACGGCGGGCACGGCTTGCCTTGGCGCCGCCCGCGGGGCAGGAGGGGTTCCCATGTTTCCCGTTCCCACCGCCACCACCGCACCCGATCCCGCCGCCGACAGCCTGCTGCCCTTCGAGGAGGCGAGCCTTGGCAGCTCCGGTGCCACGGTGCGGCCGGCCGGCTTCTTGCGCGGCTCCGCAGGCGTTCGGCTGTGGCTCGTCATCCTTATCAGCCTCGTCTTTCTTATCGTGATTGTCGGCGGCCTGACCCGGCTCACCGGCTCCGGCCTTTCCATCACCGAATGGAAGCCGGTGATCGGCGCCGTCCCGCCGATGTCGCAAGAGGTCTGGCAGGAGGAGTTCGCGCTCTACCGCACGACGCCGCAATACGAGCATCTCAATCGCGGCATGTCGCTGGGTGAGTTCAAGTTCATCTATTGGTGGGAATGGGGCCACCGCCAACTCGGCCGCTTCATCGGCCTCGTCTACCTCGTCGGGTTGGTCTTCGTGACGGCAACGCGCCGTGTCTCGCTTGCAACCGGGCTCTGGCTGTTTGGCGGCGGCCTGCTCCTTGCCCTCCAGGGGCTCGTCGGGTGGATCATGGTCGCCTCCGGCCTAAGGCCCGGCATGATCGCCGTCGAGCCGGTCAAGCTCACCCTGCATCTGACCCTGGCGAGTATCTTCTTTGCCTTCCTCATCGCCACGCATACGCGCATCGGCGGGGCGCTGCCGCAAAGGCGGGGCAGGGGGGCCATGGCCGCGGCCAGCCTCCTGGCGATCGTCGCGCTGATGCAGATCACGCTCGGTGGGCTCGTCGCCGGCCACGATGCGGGGATGACCTACAACACCTGGCCTTTGATGGATGGACGGCTGGTTCCGGCCGGCCTGATGGCGATGCAGCCGGCCTGGCACAATTTCACCGACAACATCACCATGGTGCAGTTCAACCATCGTATCGGCGGCTATGCGCTGGCGGCGCTCGTTCTCCTCTACGCGCTGTGGCGCGGGCTCGCCGGGCGGATGAGCGCCGAGATCGCGACAATCCTCGCTCTCGTCCTGGTGCAGGTCGGGCTCGGCGTCGCGACACTCCTTCTTGCAGTGCCCTGGCCGGTGGCGCTCGCCCATCAGGCGGTGGCGCTCATCCTCTTCGGCCTTTTGGTGCGCCACGCGGCGCGGCCGGCGATGTGAAGCTTGCCTCGGGGCGAGCAGGCTTGACCCGCTCCAAGGAGCGCGCAAGTCTCGCGGCCGGAGGTTCTCCATGAACGAGATGGCGCCGGTCAGGACCGGCTATTCGGCCTGCCCGCATGATTGCCCCTCCACCTGCGCGCTCGACGTGGAGCTTCTTGCCGATGGCGGCGTGGGGCGGCTGCGCGGCAGCGCGGAGAACAGTTACACGGCCGGCGTCATCTGCGCCAAGGTCGCCCGCTACGCGGAGCGGCTCGCCCATCCAGAGCGTCTCACCAAGGCGCTGAAGCGCAAGGGCGGCAAGGGCGAGGGCAGCTTTCAGGAGATTTCCGCCAAGGCGGCGCTCGATGAGATCGCCGAGGCCTTCCTGCGCGCGGAGGCACGCTACGGGCCGCAGACTGTATGGCCGTATTTCTACGCCGGCACGATGGGCCTCGTTCAGCGCGACGGCATCCACCGCCTTCGGCACGTGAAGCGCTATAGCGGCCAGTTCGATTCCATCTGCACCAATCTGGCCTGGACGGGCTACATCGCCGGCACGGGCAGGCTCGCCGGCCCGGACCCGCGCGAGATGGCCAAATCCGACCTCATCGTCATCTGGGGCACCAACGCCGTGGTGACGCAGGTCAACGTGATGACCCACGCCACCACCGCCCGCAAGCAACGCGGCGCCAGGATCGTGGTCGTCGATGTCTACGACAACGCCACGATGCGCCAGGCGGATCTGGCGCTCTGCCTGCGGCCGGGCACGGATGCGGCGCTCGCCTGCGCCGTCATGCATATCCTCTTTCGCGACGGCCATGCGGACCTGGAATACCTTTCCTGCTTCTCCGACCGGCCGCGAGATTTCGCCCGCCATCTCGAAACCAGGACGCCGGAATGGGCGGCCGCGATCACCGGTCTCACGGTGGAGGAGATAGAGACCCTCGCGGGCTGGATCGGGACGACACCAAGGACGTTTCTGCGTCTCGGCTACGGCTTCACGCGCAGCCGCAACGGCGCCGTCGCCATGCATGCGGCCGCTTCCATCGCCACCGTCACCGGCGCCTGGCGGCACGAAGGGGGCGGCGCCTTCCACAGCAACAGCGGCATCTTCCGGCTCGACAACACCATGATCGCCGGCCTCGATCGCCGCGATGCCTCGGTGCGCATGCTCGACCAGTCGCGCATCGGCGCCGTGCTCACCGGCGAGGCGGCCGATCTGAAGGGCGGACCGCCGGTGACGGCGATGCTGGTGCAGAACACCAATCCGGCCAACGTCGCCCCGGACCAGGCGTGCGTCGCGGAAGGGCTCGCCCGGGAAGACCTTTTTCTCGCCGTCCACGAGCAGTTCATGACGGAAACGGCCGAGATGGCCGATATCGTCCTGCCGGCGACGATGTTTCTGGAGCATGACGACGTCTACAAGGGCGGCGGCCATCAGCACATCCTCTTCGGGCCGAAGCTGGTCGAACCGCCAGGGGATTGTCTTTCCAATCACGCGGTGATCTGTGGTCTCGCCGAGCGCCTCGGGGCGGAACATCCGGGCTTTGCCATGAGCGCGCGCGAGCATATCGACCATCTCCTCAAGGCCTCCGGCTGGGGCGACCTTGCCCGGCTGGAGCGCGAGCGCTGGATCGATTGCCAGCCGCCCTTTGAGGAAGCGCATTATCTGGACGGTTTTGCCTGGCCGGACGGCAAATACCGTTTTTCGCCTGATTGGGCGGACCTTGCCGCGCCGAACCGACCGGCGGATGCCCGCGCCATCGGGCCTTACGCGCAGATGCCGGAATTTCCGGACCATTGGACCGCGATCGAGGCGGCGGACGAGGCCTATCCGCTTCGTCTCGTTACGTCGCCGGCACGCTCCTTCCTCAACTCCACCTTCTCCGAGACGCCGACAGGGCGGCAGAAAGAGGGGCGGCCTGAGGTGATGGTGCATCCCGCGGACGCCGCCGAGCTCGGCCTTGCCGCTGGCGATATCGCGCGGCTGGAAAGCCGGCGCGGGGCCACCTTTCTCCATGTTCGGGTGTCGGAGGCGGTGCGGCCGGGGGTCGTGGTGGCGGAAGGCATCTGGCCGAACAAGGCGCATTGCGGCGGGCTTGGCATCAATGTCCTGACCGGGGCCGATAGCGCCGCGCCGCATGGCGGCGCGGCCTTTCACGACAATGCGGTGCGGCTCAGCCGTGCCGGTGGGGCCGGCGATC
Source organism: Afifella pfennigii DSM 17143 (assembly GCF_000688515.1). Taxonomy (GTDB): domain Bacteria; phylum Pseudomonadota; class Alphaproteobacteria; order Rhizobiales; family Afifellaceae; genus Afifella; species Afifella pfennigii. Next base: position 51,026 of record NZ_JHZK01000018.1, read on the forward strand.
CCGATTCCGTGGCAGGATAGAAACGACGTGGATAGAACGGATTAGGGTCGCTCGTTCACGTTTTGATTCAGCTTTTTGGCAGGCTCGGCGGATTGATCAGGAAGGCGTTTTTGTCTTCGCCGGCGCCTTCCAGGATGACTTTCTCGCCGACGACGCGCGCCTTGCGTCCGGCCACCCAGGCGAGCGCCTGCGGATAGATGCGGTGCTCCATGGCGAGCACGCGCTGCGCCAGGGTCTTTGCATCGTCGCCGGCAAGAACCGGAACGGCGCCCTGGATGATGACCGGCCCGTCATCCATTTCCGCGCGGACGTAATGCACCGTGGCGCCGGCGAGCCGCACGCCGGCGGCGAGCGCCCGCTCATGCGTCCTCAGCCCCCGGAAGGCGGGCAGGAGCGAGGGATGGATGTTGATGAGACGGTCGCGCCAGGTCTCCACGAAGGAGGCCGAAAGGATGCGCATGAAGCCGGCGAGACAGACGAGCTCGGTGCCGGCCTTTTCCAGCTCCGCCTGGATCGCGGCCTCGAAGCTCGCATCGTCCTCGTGGTCGCGACGGGGGACGACGGCGGTGGCAAGCCCAGCCTCGCGGGCGAATTCCAGCCCGGCGGCGTCGGCGCGGTTGGCAAGAACCAGGACGATCTCGGCCGGGAAGCCGGGGGCTTTCGCCGCTTCCACCAAGGCACGCATATTGCTGCCGCGCCCAGAGATGAGGATGGCCGTCTTCACGTTGCCAGCTTCAAGGTGTTGTCGAAGTCAATGGCGGGGCCGGAGCGCGGCTCCACACGGCCGAGGCGGCAGACGCTCTCGCCCGCGTCAGTCAGGCTCCGCGCGACGTCGTCTGCCGCCGCCTCGGCGACGACCAGCACCATGCCGATGCCGCAATTGAAGGTACGCAGCATCTCCGCCTCCGCGACCGGGCCGGAAGAGGCGAGCCAGGCGAAGACCGGCGGCGCGGCAATGGCGGCAAGGTCGAGGCGCGCGGCGCAATCGGCCGGCAGGATGCGCGGCAGGTTCTCCGGCAGGCCGCCCCCGGTGATATGGGCGAGCGCCTTGATGGTATCGCTCTTGCCGATCTCGGCGAGGAGCGGGCGGACATAGATGCGGGTCGGCTCAAGGAGCGCTTCGCCGAGGCTGAGCCCCGGCGCGAAGGGTGCCGGATCGTCCCAGCCGAGCCCGGCGCGCTCGGCGACGCGCCGTACCAGCGAAAAGCCGTTGGAATGCACGCCGCTGGAGGCAAGGCCGAGAAGCACGTCGCCGGGAGCGACCTGCCGCGGCAGGATCTTTTCGCGCTCCACGGCGCCGACGGCGAAGCCGGCGAGATCGTAATCCTTGTGCGCGTAGAGCCCAGGCAGCTCGGCCGTCTCGCCGCCGATCAAGGCGGCGCCGGCCTTCCGGCAGCCCTCGGCGATGCCGGAGACGATGGCGGCGGCATCGTCGACGGCCAGACGGCCGGTGGCGAAATAGTCGAGAAAGAAGAGCGGTTCCGCACCCTGCACGATGAGATCGTTGACGCACATGGCGACGAGATCGATGCCGACGGTGGCATGGCGGCCGGTCTCAATGGCGAGCTTCAGCTTGGTGCCGACGCCATCGGTGGCGGCGACCAGAACCGGGTCCTGGTAGCCCGCCTGCTTGAGATCGAAGAGGGCGCCGAAGCCGCCGAGCCCGCCCATGACGCCACGCCGCGTCGTGGTGCCCGCCAAGGGCTTGATCCGTTCCACGAGCTCGGCCCCCGCGTCGATATCGACGCCGGCCTGGCGGTAGCTGAGCGTGTTGCCGTCTTCCCCCATGATGCGAAAGCGGGTAAGGGCGACGGGCAGAATTTGCAAGCGGGCAGGCCGTCCGGTGACGGCTCCCGCCCCATCTATCCCGAGCTTTTCGTGACCCTGCCGAATTTCATTACGATAGCACGGCTCCTCTCGGTCCCGCTGATCGTCTGGCTTATCGTCGGCGAGCAATGGGCCGGCGCGACGGCGGTTTTCGTCCTCGCCGGCATCAGCGACAGCGTCGACGGCCTGATCGCCAAGCGCTTCGGCGCCTCCTCCGATCTCGGCGCCTATCTCGATCCGATCGCCGACAAGGCGTTGCTGGTCTCGCTGTTCATCGTTCTGGGCTTCAAGGGCGCGCTGCCGCCCTGGCTCATCATCGCGGTGGTGTCGCGCGATATCCTCATCGTCGGCGGGGTGATCCTCGCCTGGATGCTCTCCAATCCCATCGAGATGCGCCCGCTCTGGGTGTCGAAGTTCAACACGGCGGCGCAAATCGTGCTCCTGGCGCTGGTTCTGGGCGAGCGGGCCGGAATCGCGGCCATGGAGCCGGCGATCTGGCCGATGATCATCGCCACGGCCGGCTTGACCGTCGGCTCCGCCGGTGCCTATCTCGCGGAGTGGTTGCGGCACATGGCAAGCGAATGAGCAATAACACGGTGAGCGGCGGGGCGGCGCCATGACGGCGCAGCGTCAGGCGACCTTCTGGCTGGCGGCCCTCGCCGCGCTTATCCTTTTCCTGTGGCTGTTTTCCGGCATCCTGTTGCCGTTTCTCATCGGCATGGCGCTCGCCTATTTCCTCGATCCGGTTGCCGACCGTTTCGAAAAACTCGGCATGAGCCGGCTATGGGCGACGCTGACGATCCTGTTTCTGGCGCTGCTCGTCTTCGTGGTTCTTATCGTCGCCGTCATTCCGGTGCTCATCGGCCAGGCGGCCGATTTCGCTGAGCGTCTCCCGAGCTTGATCACTCGGCTGCGCAGCCTGATCGGAGAAATCGTCACCTCGCCGCTGGCGCGCTACCTGCCGACGACCGAAGGCTTCGACTTGGAGCCGCTGCTGAGCAACGGAGCCAGCTGGCTCGGCGGGCTGCTTACCTCGCTTCTGGCCGGCGGCCAGGCGGTGATCAGCTTCATCAGCCTGTTCATCGTCACCCCCGTCGTCGCCTTCTATCTGCTCTACGACTGGGACAGGATGGTGGCGCGCATCGACAGCTACCTGCCGCGCGACCATGCCGACACGATCCGTCGCCTCGGCCACGATATCGACGAGGCGCTTTCCGGCTTTTTGCGCGGGCAGGGGATGGTGTGCCTCTTGCTCGGCGGCTTCTACGTCATGGCGCTGACGGTCGTGGGGCTGAATTTCGGCCTCCTCATCGGCGTCGTTGCCGGGCTCATCAACTTCATCCCCTATATCGGCTCCATGGTCGGCTTCCTCCTCGCCGTCGGGGTGGCGCTGGTGCAGTTCTGGCCGGAATGGCCGTGGGTCGTCGTCGTCGCCGGCATCTTCGTCACCGGCCAGGTGGTGGAGGGCAATTTCCTGCAGCCGCGCATCGTCGGCCATTCGGTTGGCGTGCATCCGGTCTGGTTGATGTTCGCGCTCTTCGCCTTCGGCGCGCTGTTCGGCTTCGTCGGGCTCCTCATCGCGGTGCCACTGACGGCGGCGCTCGGCGTGTTGGTGCGCTTCGGCCTGGAGCGCTATCGCCAGAGCCGCATCTATCGCGGTAGCGGCGATCCGCCGGTGCCGCCGCCGATGGGACCGCCGGGCGAGGGGATGTGAGCGTTATGCAACGGGGCCGACAGATCCCGATCCCGCTTTCTCATCCGCCCGCCTACGACCGCGACAGCTACCTCATCGGCGATGCCAATAGGGAGGCTGCCGAACTCGTCCTGTCCTGGCCGCAATGGTCGGCGCCGGTGATGCTCCTCTGCGGCCCGCCCGGCTCCGGCAAGACCCATCTTGCCCGGCTGTGGGCGGAAGCGGCCGATGCGAGGCTGGTTGGGGCCGGCGATCTCGGCGGGCAGGGCGTGGCGGTCGGCGGCAATCTCGGCGTGGAGAATGTCGCCGCCGAAGCGGTGCCGGAACGCGAGCTCTTTCACCTCATCAACCGGGCGCGCGAGGAAGGCTTCTTTGTGCTGATAACCTCTCGCAGCCCGCTCGCCGACTGGAGACTGACGCTGAAGGACACGGTCTCCAGGCTGCGGCTTGCCGTGCCGGTCGGTCTCGGCGAGCCCGACGAGGAGCTCCTGCGCCAGGTGCTCGTCAAGCTCTTCGCCGATCGCCAGCTTGAGGTGGAGCGGGCGGTCGTCGACTACATCCTGGTGCGCATGGAGCGCTCCTTGAGCGCCGCGCAGGCGCTCGTCGCCGCTATCGACGAGGCGGCGCTCTCGGAAGGGCGCCGGATCACGCGGCCGCTCGCCGCGCGGGTGCTTTCCGACCAGCCGGAAAGCCAGCAAGAGGAGCTCTGAGCCGGCCCTTCCTTTCGGTCCTGTCATGGAAATGTTACGCTTTACCTCCCACATCTAGAGGTCGAAGCGGAACAAGCTCCCCGAGAGAGGCCATGGAAGACATGCAGACCGCCCCCGACCTGACCGAGGCCGACGAGGCGCGGCCGGCGGAACCCGATAGCGACCTCCTCTCAAGCCCCAAGCGGTTCATCAACCGGGAGATCTCCTGGCTGGAATTCAACCGGCGCGTGCTGGAGGAGTCGGAAATTCCCGGCCATCCGCTGCTGGAGCGGCTGCGCTTCCTGTCCATCTCCGGCTCCAATCTCGACGAGTTCTTCATGGTCCGCGTCGCCGGTCTGAAAGGTCAGGAGCGGGAGAAGATCGCCACCTTGAGCGCCGACGGGCTGACGCCGAGCGAGCAGCTTGCCGAGATCGACCGCAAGGTCGACGAACTCGTCGCCGCCCAGCAGCATCAATGGCTCGTCCTGCAAGAGCTGCTCGCCAAGGAAGGCATCGCCATCGTTACCGGCAAGGAGGTGACGGCCGGAGATAGGGAATGGCTCGCCGAGCACTTCATGCAGACGGTCTTCCCGGTGTTGACGCCGCTTGCCATCGATCCGGCGCATCCCTTTCCCTTCATTCCCAATCTCGGCTTCACGCTGGCGCTGTCGCTCGGCGATCGGGCGCAGAACCGCTACATGCACGCCCTGGTGCGCATGCCGCATACGATCGACCGCTTCGTGCGCCTGCCGCGGGGCGAAAGCGGCGAGCCGCTGCGCTTCATCAGCCTTGAGGAGACGGTCGGTCTTTTCATCGACCGGCTGTTCCCCGGCTACGAGGTGACCGGGAAGGGCGTCTACAGGGTCATCCGCGATTCCGATATCGAGATCGAGGAAGAGGCGGAGGATTTGGCGCGGCTGTTCGAGCGGGCGCTGAAGCGCCGCCGCCGTGGCGTCGTCATCCGGCTGGAGGTGGAAGAATCCATGCCGGAGGACCTGCGCACCGTGGTGCAGCAGGCGCTGCCGGTCGACAGCGACGAGGTCTACGTCATTCCGGGCCTTCTCGGCGTCAAGGACCTTGAGCAGCTTGTCGGCATCGACCGACCGGACCTGAAATTCGAGCCTTACACACCACGCTTTCCCGAACGCATCCGCGAGCATGGCGGCGACTGCTTCGCCGCCATCCACCAGAAGGACATCATCGTCCACCACCCCTACGAATCCTTCGACGTGGTGGTGCAGTTCCTCCGCCAGGCGGCGAGCGACCCGGACGTCATGGCGATCAAGCAGACGCTCTACCGCACCTCCAACGACAGCCCGATCATCAAGGCGCTGACGGAGGCGGCGGAAGCCGGCAAGTCGGTGACGGCGCTGGTGGAGCTGAAGGCGCGCTTCGACGAGGAGGCCAATATCCGCTGGGCGCGCGATCTTGAACGCGCCGGGGCGCAGGTCGTCTACGGCTTCGTGGAACTCAAGACGCACGCCAAGCTCAGCCAGGTGGTGCGCCGCGAGCCGAACGGGCTCGTCTCCTACGTGCATATCGGCACGGGGAACTATCACCCGATCACCGCCAAAATCTATACCGACCTTTCCTATTTCACCGCCAATCCGGCGATCGCCCGCGATGTTGCGCGCGTCTTTAACTTCATCACCGGCTATGCCCCGCCGCAGGACGTGAAGCGCCTGGCGGTATCGCCCTACACGCTGCGCACGCGCATCCTGGAGCATATCGAGGCAGAGATCGGCCATGCGCAGGCGGGAAGGCCGGCGCGCATCTGGATGAAGATGAACTCGCTCGTCGATCCGCAAATCATCGACGCGCTCTACCGGGCGAGCCAGGCGGGGGTGAAGGTCGAACTCGTCATTCGCGGCATCTGCTGCCTGAGGCCGGAATTGCCGAATCTGTCGGAGAATATCCGGGTGAAATCCATCGTCGGCCGCTTTTTGGAGCATTCGCGCATTCTGTGCTTCGGCAACGGCTACGGCCTGCCCTCGGAGGAGGCGCTCGTCTATATCGGATCGGCGGATCTGATGCCGCGCAATCTCGACCGGCGGGTGGAGACGATGGTACCGATCACCAATCCGACTGTGCATATGCAGATTCTCGACCAGATCATGGTTGCCAATTTGAAAGACAACGAGCAGAGCTGGGCTGTATTGCCGGACGGCACCTCACGTCGGATCGTACCGGAAGAGGGGGAGGAACGATTCAACGCCCATCGCTATTTCATGACCAATGCGAGCCTATCCGGCCGTGGGAACTCTCTTAAGTCCGACTCGCCGAGGGCCTTCACCGACCGCCTCGACAACTGAGGCGGAGAGCCCCGGCCGTATCCGCGGCTACGGCCCGGTCGGCGTCGTCGATATCGGCTCCAACTCCGTCCGGCTCGTCGTCTATGAGCGGCTCGCCCGCTCGCCGACGCCGCTCTTCAACGAAAAGGTCCTGGCCGGGCTCGGCGCCGGCGTGGGAAAGAGCGGCCGTCTGTCGGACGATGCGATGGAAAAGGCGCTGGCGGCGCTACGCCGCTTCGCCGCGCTCGCCCGGCAGATGCAGGTGGTCGACCTTGCCGTGCTCGCCACGGCGGCGACGCGCGATGCGACGAACGGCGCCGACTTCATCGCCAAGGTGCGCGACATCTGCGGCTGCGACGTCGTCGTCCTCAGCGGCGAGGAGGAGGCGCGCTATGCCGCGCTCGGCGTCGTCGACGGCTTCCAGAAGCCGGATGGCGTCGCCGGCGATCTCGGAGGCGGCAGCCTGGAGGTCACCGACATCAGGGGCGAGGACCTTGGGCAGGGCGAGACCTTTCCGCTCGGCGGGCTGCGCCTCAGCGAAGATGCCGGCGGCGACATCAAGGCCGCGCGCAAGCTGGCGCGCGAGGCGCTGGAGGCCTCCAACATCCTGCCGGGGCTCGAAGGGCGCACCTTCTACGCCATCGGCGGCACCTGGCGCTCGATCGCCAAGCTGCACATGCGCCAGACCGGCTATCCGCTGCGCGTCATGCATGGCTACACGCTGGAGGTGGACAAGAGCCGCGATTTCCTGAAGAGCCTCTACCGAACGCCGGTCGGCTCCATCGATTCCATCGAGGTCGTCTCCAAGCAGCGCCAGCCGCTCCTGTCCTATGGCGGTCTCGTCCTGTCGGAGCTGGTGCGGGCGGGCAAGCCGGCGCGCATCGTCATCTCCGCGCTCGGCCTGCGCGAAGGCTTCCTTTATTCGCGGCTATCCTCGGAGGAGCAGGCGCGCGACCCGCTCCTGGCGGCGGCCGGCGAGCTGGCGCTCCTGCGCTCGCGCTCGCCGGCGCATTGCGAGGAGCTGATCCCCTGGACCGGCGAGGCGATGGTGGCGCTCGGCATCGACGAGACGGAGGAGGAGGCGCGTCTGAGGGCCGCATCCTGCCTTCTCGCCGATATCGGCTGGCGCGCCCATCCCGATTACCGCGGCGAGCAGAGCCTCAACATCATCTCCAACGCCGCCTTCGTCGGTGTCGATCATCCAGGCAGGGCCTATCTCGGCCTGTCCGTCTTTTACCGGCATTCCGGCCTTTCCGACGACGAGCTCGGGCCGGGCCTGCGCGAGGTCGTCACGGTGCGCTACCGGGAGCGGGCGCGCGCGCTCGCCGCCGCCTTCCGCGTCGCCTATCTCGTCTCGGCCTCCATGCCGGGGGTGATGCCGCGCACGGCCATCCGGCGCGAGGGGAGCGAGTTACAGCTCGTCCTGCCGCCCGACATCGCCGACCTTGCCGGTGGAAGGCTGGAGCAGCGTCTGCGCCAGCTTGCCAATCTGGCCGGCCTGGAAAGCCGGATCGTGACGGAGGTTTGAAAAGGTTGCGGCGCCGCTACTCGGCGGCGACCGGCAGATCTTCCAGATTGACCGTGCGCACCTTGCCGCGGCCGAGGAAAAGGGCCGTCTCGCCGCGCTTCAGCGCCAGGGCCTTCTTGCCGAAGAGCTGGAAGCGCCAGCCTTTCAGCGCCGCCACGTCGGCGTTATCGTCGGCGGCGAGCTTTTCCAAATCGTCGACGGTGGCGATCAGACGCGCCGCCACGCCATGGCGCTCGGCGACCATCTTCAGAAGCACCTTCAGAAGCTCGGCGGCGGCGCTGGCATGCTCAGGCGCCGGCCGCGTCTTGGGCAGGCGCGGCAGGTCGGCATCATCTATCGCCAGCGCCTCCTCAACGGCGGCGATCAGCGCCTGCGCCGACTGGCTGCGCTCAAAGCCGCGCGGCAGGGAGCGAAGCCGCGCCATCTGCTCGCCATTTTGCGGCTGCTGCAGGGCGATCTCGTAGATGGCGTCGTCCTTCAGGATGCGCTGGCGGGGCATGTCGCGCGCCTGCGCCTCCTGTTCGCGCCAGGCGGCGACCTTCTGCATGACGGCGAGCTGGCGCGGCTTCTTCACGCGCATCTTCAGCCGCTTCCAGGCATTCTCCGGATGGGTGCGGTAGGTCTCGATATCGTTGAGGACGGCAAGCTCCTCCGCCACCCAGTCGACGCGGCCCTGCTCCTCCAGATTGGCCTTCAGCGACAGATAGACCTCGCATAGATGCGTCACGTCGGAGATGGCGTAGTTGAGCTGCTTGTCGGAAAGCGGCCGGCGCTGCCAGTCGGTGTAGCGCGAGGTCTTGTCGATGCGCGCGCCGGTGATGCGATGCACGAGCTGATCGTAGCTGATCTGGTCGCCATAACCGCAGACCATCGCCGCCACCTGCGTGTCGAAGAGCGGCTTGGGCACCGTGTCAGCCAGCTTGACGAAGATCTCCACGTCCTGGCGGGCGGCATGGAAGACCTTGGTGACGCGCTCGTTGCGCAAGAGCTCGAAGAAAGGCGCAAGGTTGAGGTCGTCGGCGAGGGGGTCGACGATGACGGCGAAATCCGGGGTCGCCATCTGGATAAGGCATAGCCTCGCCCAGAAGGTCGTCTCGCGAATGAATTCCGTATCGACGGCAACGAAGGCCGAATCGGCGAAGCGGCGGCAAATTTCTTCAAGCCTGGCGCTGTCGCACACGACCTCGAAATGGGTCTGATCGCTCATGTGGCGCGCTCTATAGCCGATGAAGACGCGCCTGTCGCTACCTGCCAAAGAGCAATGCCGTCGCGGCAGCGGGGAGGAAGGAGGCGAATCGGTCTTGTGTCCACCAGGCCTTCATAAACCAAGCCAGGGCGAGCCCGAAGCGCGGCGGCACGCTTCATCCACCGCAATGGCACGGCGCGCCGCCTCGCGCGGCCTTGACAGGGCGGTGCGCTTCTGTGCTTCTCCGCCGCGCATTTCCTGCCTTGATGAAACGAAAGAAGCGATATCCATGCATCGCTACCGGTCACACCATTGCGGCGCGCTGCGTGCCGGCGATGTCGGCCAAACCGTCCGCCTTTCGGGATGGGTCCACCGTCTGCGCGACCATGGCGGTCTCCTCTTCATCGATCTCAGAGATCATTACGGGCTGACGCAGATCGTCGCCGATCCGGATTCGCCCGCCTTCGCCACGGCTGAGACGCTGCGCGCCGAATGGTGCATTCGCGTCGATGGCAAGGTGAAGGCGCGCACGCCCGAAACGGTCAATGCGCACCTGTCGACGGGCGAGATCGAGGTCTTCGCAGAGGAGATCGAGATCCTGTCGGAGGCGCCGGAGCTGCCGCTGCCGGTCTTCGGCGAGCCGGAATATCCGGAAGATACGCGGCTGCGCTATCGCTTCCTTGATCTCCGGCGCGAGACGCTGCACAGGAACATCATGACGCGCGCGGCCGTCATTGAGAAGCTGCGCCAGCTCATGCGCGACGAGGCGTTCAGCGAGTTCCAGACGCCGATCCTGACGGCCTCCTCGCCGGAAGGGGCGCGCGACTTCCTCGTTCCCTCGCGGCTGCATCCGGGCAAGTTCTACGCCCTGCCGCAGGCGCCGCAGCAGTTCAAGCAGCTCATCATGGTGGCGGGCTTCGACCGCTACTTCCAGATCGCGCCGTGCTTTCGCGACGAGGATCCGCGCGCCGACCGGCTGCCGGGCGAGTTCTATCAGCTCGACGTGGAGATGAGCTTCGTCACCCAGGACGACGTCTTCGCGGCGATGGAGCCGGTGATGCGCGGCGCCTTCGAAGCCTTCGCGAACGGCCGGCCGGTGACGCAGGAATTTCCCCGCATTCCGTTCGCCGAGGCGATGCGCAAATACGGCACCGACAAGCCGGACCTCAGGAACCCCATCGTCATGCAGGCGGTGACGGCGCATTTCGCCGGCTCCGGCTTCAAGGTCTTCGCCGGCATGATCGAGCGCGAGCCGAAGACGGAGGTCTGGGCGATCCCGGCGCCGGGCGGCGGATCGAGAGCCTTCTGTGACCGGATGAATTCCTGGGCGCAGGCGGAAGGCCAGCCGGGGCTTGGCTATATTTTCTGGCGCGAGAAAGCATCGGAAAACCCTATTGCCAATGCGGTGAATTCCTATTTTGAGCAGCTTGCGCCAGTCTTTAGGTTCCTGACGTCAGGAAATCAGGAGGAGCGCGTTCGCGCGCAGATGGCGTTCCAGGATAAAGAACAAGAGCGAGCCGAAACGCTCAGAAACGTGTCTGATGATGAAGCGCGAGAAATTTTGACGCGTATCGATGGGCTGATCGAGAGCGGCAACGAAGATGAAGCCAATTTCTTGAAGGAAGCGTACTTCGGTTCTCAAGAAGCATCGGGACCGGTTGCGAAGAACATTGGTCATGAAAGGACCGAACGCATCCGCCAGCAGCTTGGCCTCAAGGAGGGCGATGCGGTCTTCTTCGCCGCTGGCGATCCGAAGGTCTTCGCCGATTTCGCCGGCAAGGCGCGCGACAAGGTCGGCGCCGAGCTCGGGCTCATCGACGAGGAGCGCTTCGAGCTCGCCTGGATCGTCGATTTTCCGATGTACGAATGGGACGAGGAGGAAAAGCGCGTCGACTTCTCGCACAACCCCTTCTCCATGCCGCAGGGCGGGCTGGAGGCGCTGGAAAGCCAGGATCCGCTGACCATCCCGGCCTATCAGTACGATTGCGTGTGCAACGGCTACGAGATCGCCTCCGGCGCCATCCGTAACCACAAGCCGGAAATCATGAAGAAGGCCTTCGCCATCGCCGGCTACGACGAGAAGGTGCTGGAGGAGCGCTTCGGTGGCATGCTGCGGGCGCTGAAGTTCGGCGCGCCGCCGCATGGCGGCATGGCGGCCGGCATCGACCGCATGGTGATGCTGATCGTCGGCGCCAAGAACCTGCGCGAGGTGACGCTCTTCCCGATGAACCAGCAGGCGGAGGACCTTCTCATGGGGGCGCCGTCGGCGGTGACGCCGAAGCAGCTGCGCGAGCTTTCCATCCGCGTGACGGCGCCGCAGGACTGACCGGGCGGAGGGCGGCGCCACCGGCTCGCTTCCGGCGGTTTACCGCGCTTCTTCCAGGAGCGCCGGAACCGGCGGCTCAGGCGTCGTCGACACCTCAAGGCCGAGAAGCCCGACCAGCGAGGTCGGGTCGGCCTGCGCCGCCTCCAGGAGGGCGCCGACCGGCAGGGGCGCGCGCGGCTTCACGCGAACCACCAGCGCGCCGCGGCCGGAGAGGAAATCCTGCACCGGCTCGGCCAGGAGCTCGGCGACCTCCGGCGGGGCGACGTTGGTGAGCAGGAAGGGGATGGCCGCCACCGTCTGCTCCTTGAAGGCCGCCGTCGGCTGGTTCTGCTGTGCGGCGATGAAGGCGAAGACGCGATCGGCGAGGGAGCGGTCGCTCAGGGCCAGCGTCGCCTCTTGGAGCTCCAGCGGCGCAAGCAATTCAAGCCCGGCGAGCGGATCCTGATTTTGCGACAGACTGGCGATGCTCGCCTTGCGCATCCATTCCTCGGTGACGCCGAGCATCGTGTAGTGCAAGGAGAGATCGGCAGCCTCGGCCACCTCCAGCGCCATGGCGCTTTCCGACAGGCCGCCGGTCTCGCTCCAGCGGCTGACCGATTTCAGATCGACGCGGATATCCTCGTAGCCGAGCTGGTCGAGGACGGCGGCCGCCTTCGGGTCGGAGCGCAGAAGCTCGCCCGGCACGACCAGGTCGCTGAGGGTCGCCGTGCCGCCCGTCGGGAACAGGCCGACATAGCCGTCGAGATCTGCGCTGAGGGCGCGCAGTTGAACCGAGCGTGCCTCCGATTCGCCGATGGCGAGCCGGTCGATGCTAAAACCGCGCATCTTCGGCGCCAGTCTGGGCATGAGCTCGGCCAGGGCCGCCCGCTTGCCGGAGGTCGCCGGCATTCCTTCCTCCGGCAGTCCAAGCGCGGCGAGCTCGGCAATGGCCGCCATGTCGGGAAAGGTGACCTCTCCCACCTCCAGGCTGCCGAGATCGAAATATCCGTCCGGCAGCACGAAGGTAACGCCGGAGAGCTGGAGCGCGCCAAAACGCTCCGCCGACAGATCGGAAAGCGCGAATTCGCCAAGCCGCACGGAGCCGGCCTCCGGCCCGGAATCCTCCACCAGCAAGCCGGAAACGCGGAAGTCGCCCAGTTTCACGGATGACAGGAACGAAACGACGGCCTGCAAGGCCGCTTTCTCGGCCGCTTCCTCGCCCGCCTTGGCCGCCGCCTTTCTCTCCTCGTCAGATATGGCCGCGGCACGGTCGAACGCACCCACGAAGGGCGTCTCAGGCGGGCGCACCGCCAGATCGGCCATGGCGATCTCTTCAAGCGAGAAGGTGGTGCCGTCGGCGCCGCTACCGCTGATGCCCGTATAGGAAAGGTTCTTCACCGCGCTCCGCCAAAAACGGAGCCCGTTATGCGGCGTCTCGGAGAAGAGCTCAGAGAGACTTTGAAGGTCGATGCCCTCGCCGAGCGCGGAGGCGATCCGCACGCGCATCTCTTGCGGGCCGTCCTGTTCAACGACGATCGGGCCGGCCTCGCTGCGCAGGACGGAGCCGTTGGCCCAGCCGGTCAGCGCCAGCCCCTCATAGGTGACGCGGGTCGTTCCGCCCTGTTCGGCCAGCGCGACGACCTCCATTCTGGGAGCCTCGGCGCGTTCCACCTCGCCCTGCGCCAGCCGGCCATAGATCGCGCCGAGCGAGGCCAGCGGCCGCTCCTCGTCGAAGGCCATGCCCACAAGATCGGGGATGGCGATGCGCTCGGCGGTGAATTGGGGAGCCCTTACGCTCGCCCGCTCCGTGACGAGCTCGATGCCTTCCACGGCAAGGCTTTGCGCCGAAAAGCCGCCGCCCGGCCGCTCTCGCGGCGTGTCCAGGCGCAGGCTCTCCAGTGTGAGCGTCAGCGCCGGTTCGGCGCGTTCAAGGCGCACCGAAGCGGCCAGCACCTCCTCATCCTCGGAGGTGATCGCCGCGGCGGAAGCGTTCCAGCCCGGGAGCGCTTCGATGCGTTCCAAGAAGCTCTCCAAAAGCGCCTCGCCGGCCGGATCGGCGAGGGCGGGAGCCGGGGCCATGACGGCCAGGGCGACAAGCAGCTTCAGAGGGGACGCGCCGTGCATGGTGTTTCCTTCTGTCCGGCCGCCTTTGGAACAGCGCCTATTGAGCGCCGTTCGCCTTGACGCTGGCGTTGAGGATGTCCGGGATGGTCTGTGGCGCGGTGCCGATCAGCTGAAGGATCTGCGCGCCGGAGACCGGATCGGACGGTTCCACGGAGATGGTCAGGCTTTTCGGATCGGTAAGGAAGGCCCCGATGGCCGCAGCAGCTTCCGACTGGAATTCCGGGTTCTGCAGGAAGCTCAGCATGAAGGGCAGGGCGGCCGAAAGCTGATTGGCGTATTCCTCACGCGACATATTCTGGGCCTTGGCGTAATGCTCCAGCACGCGGCCGGCGAGCGAGGCATCCTCATAGGTGAGGGTGAAGCTGGAGACGCTCATGGCGCCGATGCCGCCGAAGGGGTCTCCGGCCGCCTCGTCGGAGCCGCCGACATTGAGCTGACCCTTGACGGCGAGGGTGCCGCCATCGCGCAAGGTGAGAGAGACTTCGCTCAGCGAAAGGTCCTGCGTCTGCGGATCGCGGCTTCCTTCCCAAGCGACATTGAAGACCATCTCGTCATAGCCGAGCGCGGCGGGGGTGATCTCCTCGCCAGCGGGAAAATAGCTGAGCGGAATGACGACGCCCTCGGCCGAGCCCTTGCTGTGTTGCGGTACGCCGTCGACGATGTTGTCGACATCCATAGCGAAGATGGGGATGATCATCGGCTCGCTGCGTTCCTGCGGCGTCAGCGATATGTCGCTGCCGCTGATGCGGCGATAGCTGACCCGCAGCTCGTCGCCCTCGGCGGTGCCCTGTCTGGGAAAGCTCGCCTCGGCGATCACCACCTCGCCGATCTCGCCGCTCGTCTCGCCGGACATCGTGCCGTCGCTGAGGACGATCTCCTCGGCGGTGAAAGCCTCGCCCGCTTCGGCGAGCCCGGTCAGCGCCACCTCGGTGAATTGCGTGCGCGTCTCGCCGTCCTGCGGCGCGAAGGTGACGTCGGAAAGCGTGACGGAGCCGCCGCCGCCGGAAGAGGAGCCGACGCTCACCTGCACCTCGCCGCCGCGCGACATGGCGGCCGCGAAGGCATCGGCCACGGATGCGGCATCCTGCGCCAGAGCCCCGCCGGCATGGCCGAAAAATCCGACCAGCAGGGCCGGCGCGAGAAGAAGTCGATTTGCTTGCATGTTCTTCCTTCGGGGGATGGGGGAATAGAGCCGCGCCATGATGGCGCGAGGATGGTGATGGGCAAGTGACATAAGACACACCGCCTTGCCAGCCGGAGAAGGAGCCAGAGCGGCGCCAATGGGTTTCATGTCAGGCTTTCATGCGCACATAGGAGCCGGGCGCATCCTCAAGGGCATGCAGCCGGCCGCCGCCGACCTCACGCCGCAGTACGCGCTTGTCGTCGAGGGTGGTAATCCAGCTTTGCCAGTCGGGCCACCAGGAGCCCGGATGCTCCTGAGCCTCGCCAAGCCAGTTCTCCAGTGTGCCCCTGGCGTCGGGGCCGGTCCAATACTGGTATTTCTTGCGCGTCGGCGGGTTGACGACACCGGCGATGTGGCCGGAGCCGGCGAGCACGAAGCGAACGGGCCCGCCGAAGCAATGGCAGCCGTGGAACACAGACTTGGCCGGCGCGATATGGTCCTCCTTGGTGGCCAGGTTGTAGACCGGCACCAGCACCTTGCCGAGATCGATCTTGCGGCCGGCGATCTTCAGCCGCCCGGTGCTCAGATTGTTCTCCAGATAGCAGTTGCGAAGATAGAAGGAATGGTTGGCCGCCGGCAGCCGGGTGGCATCGGAGTTCCAGTACAGAAGGTCGAAGGGCAAGGGCTCCTTGCCGGCGAGGTAATTGTTGACGACGTAGGGCCAGATGAGATCGTTGGAGCGCAACAGATTGAAGGCGGTCGCCATCTTGGAGCCTTCCAGATAGCCGCGCCGCGCCATGTCCTCCTCCAGCGTCTCAATCTGCTCCTCGTCGGCGAAGACCTTGAGGTCGCCGGCATAGGTGAAGTCGACCTGCGCGGTGAACAGGGTGGCGCTGGCGATCGGACATTTCTTGCGGGTCTGCGCCAGATAGGCGAGGGCGATGGACAGGAGCGTGCCACCGACGCAATAGCCGACGGCGTTCACCTCGCTCTCGCCGGTCGCCTTGCGGACCACCTCCAGCGCGAAAAAGATGCCGTCCTTCATGTATTCGGCAAAGCTCATGGCGGCGTGCCGCTCGTCCGGATTGACCCAGGAGACGACGAAGACGGTGTGGCCCTGGCCGACGGCCCAGCGGATGAAGCTCTTCTCCTCGTTGAGGTCGAGAACATAGTATTTGTTGATCCAGGGGGGGACGATGAGGAGCGGGCGCTTCAGCACCTTCGCCGTCGTCGCCTCATATTGGATGATCTGGCAGATGTCGTTCTGGGCGATCACCTTTCCCGGCGTGGTCGCCAGGTTCTCCCCCACCTTGAAGGCGTCGCGCGTCTGGCGGATGCGCAGCGTGCCGCGGCCCGCCGCCATGTCCTGCGCCAGCATATGCATGCCGCGCGCCAGATTCTCCGCGTTGCTTTCCGCGGTCGCGCGCAACACCGCCGGATTGGTGGCGACGAAATTCGCCGGGGAGAGGGCGTTGGCGATCTGCTGAACGTAGAAGCGCGCCTTGGCCTTGGTGTGCTCGTCGATGCCCTCGCTTTCGCTGACGAGCTCTTCGGCCCAGCGCGAGGTGGCGAGGTAGAGCTGGCGCAGGGCGTCGAACATCGGGTTCTGCGACCATTCGGGGTCGGCAAAGCGCTTGTCGGAAGGGGGCGCCGGCTCCGCGCCGTCACCGACGCTGCGGCGAAGGGCGTTGTTCCAGATGCCGAGATACTGGCCCCAAAGCCGGGTTTGCGCCTCCAGTGAGCGGGCCGGGTCGGCCATCCAGTATTCGCTGACCTGGCCGATGGTCTTCATGACCTCGGCGGCTTGCTCGGCGAGCATGTCGGTATCGGCGCCGCCTTCCTCGCGCGGGCGCAGATAGGCGGCCAGCGCCTTGCCGCCGGCCTCGAAAGCGCGCGCCATGTTGCGGGCGAAGGCTTCCGGATCGGAGGCGACGTAGGGCAGGCCGGCCGGAAGGCGCGCCTGCTCGTCCGCCGGCTGTTTGTCGTGCTTGGCCCGCGAATTGTCCCGCCGTGGCTGCGGCTGGTCGCCCTTGGCTTTGGGCGAGGCGCCTCTGGACCGATTTTTCTGTTCCGCCATGCTGACACAATTACTGGACTTAAGATGCTGTTCCCGGCTTTCGCCATCTGGCACGGTCGCGCCGTTGCGTCCTATAGCACAGGGCGTCTTATAGCACGGGCTCGCCGGGGCTTCGATTGCCGGCCGATGAGGATTTGCGCTTGGATCTCTACGCTCGCCGTTTCACCGTTTTGCCGCCAAGCCCGCGCCGGGCCTTGAGCGTCGTTGCCGTCTCGGCGGTGGCCGCGTTCTGGCTTGCTTCCTGCGCCAGTCTGACCGATCCGTTCAACCCTATGGAGACGACGCCGGAGCCGGAGGAGCAGGCGGCCGCTCCGGAGCGAAGCGCGGCGCGCCAGGGTGCGATCGAGGAGATTCGCGCCAAATCGGCGGCGCAGACCGAATCGGAGGGCACGTTTCCCCATGTCTTCGGGTCGGGCACGCCGGAAAACCTCCTCGCCAAGTCGCCGGCCACGGCCGCGGCGATTGAGGCGGAGCTGCGATCCATCGCGGAGGCGCGCCAGCAGGCACAGGGCGAGGAGCTGGCGGAGCTTCAGGCGCGCGAGGTGGAGCTGCGGCGCCTCGTTGCCGAGCAGCGCCAGCAGGTGAGCGAGAGCATTCGTCAGAACAGCTCAGGCGTGCGATAATTGCCAAACGGCGCGGTCGCGAGCACAAGCGCGCGACCCATCCCGCGATGCGGAGAGACAAAGGCCATGAACGAGTTCCACAAGATCAAGCGGCTGCCGCCCTACGTCTTCGAGGAAGTCAACCGATTGAAGGCCGCCGCGCGTGCGGAGGGCGCCGACATCATCGATCTGGGCATGGGCAATCCGGAATTGCCGACGCCGGACTTCATCATCGACAAGCTCATCGAGACGGTGAAGAAGCCCAGAACCAACCGCTATTCCGCCTCCAAGGGCATCGCCGGCCTAAGGCGCGCCCAGGCGGCCTATTACGGGCGCCGCTTCGGGGTGAAGCTCGATCCGGATCGGCATGTAGTCGCCACGCTCGGCTCCAAGGAGGGCTTCGCCAATATGGCCCAGGCGATCACCGCGCCAGGCGACGTGGTGTTGGTGCCCAATCCGAGCTATCCGATCCACGCCTTCGGTTTCCTGATGGCGGGCGGGGCCATCCGGCACGTGCCGGTGGAGCCGGACGAGGCGTTCTTCCACGCCCTGGAGCGGGCGGTGCACCATTCCATCCCCAAGCCGATCGCCGTCATCCTGTGCTATCCGTCCAATCCGACCGCGCATGTGGCCGACCTTGAATTCTATCGCGACGTGGTGGCCTTCGCGCGAAGAAACGACATCTTCGTGCTTTCCGATCTCGCCTATTCGGAGCTCTATTTCGACGACCCGCCACCACCCTCCGTCCTGCAAGTGCCGGGCGCGATGGACGTCACGGTGGAGTTCACCTCGCTCTCCAAGACCTTTTCCATGCCCGGCTGGCGCATGGGATTTGCGGTCGGCAACGAGCGACTGATCGCCGCGCTGACGCGGGTGAAATCCTATCTCGATTATGGCGCCTTCACGCCCATCCAGGTGGCGGCCGCCGCCGCGCTCAACGGGCCGGAGGAGCCGATCGAGCAGATGCGGCAGATCTATCGCAGCCGCCGCGACTGCCTAGTGGAATCCTTCGCGCGCGCAGGCTGGGACGTGCCGCCGCCGCAGGCTTCCATGTTCGCCTGGGCGCCGGTGCCGGAGCCGTTCCGGGACGTCGGCTCGCTCGCTTTTTCCAAGCTCCTCATCGAGAAGGCGGATATCGCCGTCTCGCCGGGTATCGGCTTCGGCGAGCATGGCGAGGGCCATGTGCGCATCGCGCTGGTGGAGAACGAGCAGCGCATACGCCAGGCGGCGCGCAACCTGCGCCGCTTCCTTGCCTCGGCGGAGGAAACGTTGCACAACGTCGTCCCGCTCAAGGCGAAAGCCTGACAAGCATCACGCTATCCCCGGAAGGCATCCATGGATCAGCCACTCAGGCTCGGGCTGGCCGGGCTGGGCACGGTCGGCACATCCGTTATCAGGCTCCTGCGCGAGCATGAGGAGGCCCTGACGGAGCGCGCCGGCAGGCCGCTGAGGCTCGTCGCCGTCTCCGCCCGCGACCAAACCAAGGACCGGGGCGTCGCGCTTGACGATCTGGAATGGTTCTCCGATGCGGAGGCGCTCGCCCGCTCCGCGAATGTCGATTGCGTCGTGGAGCTGATCGGCGGCGAGGACGGCGTTGCGCGCAGCTCGGCGATGGCGGCGCTTGCGGCCGGCAAGTCGCTGGTGACGGCCAACAAGGCGCTGCTGGCCGCGCATGGCGTGGAGCTCGCCGCGGCAGCGGAGGCGAACGGGGCGATGCTCTCCTTCGAGGCGGCGGTCGGCGGCGGCATCCCGATCGTGAAATCCCTGCGCGAGGCGCTCGCCGGCAACCGCGTCACCAAGCTCTTCGGCATCCTCAACGGCACCTGCAACTACATCCTCACGCGCATGGAGAGCGAGGGGCTGACCTTTGAGGAATGCCTCGCGGAGGCACAGGCGCTCGGCTATGCGGAGGCCGATCCGACCTTCGACGTGGAAGGGCTCGATACCGCCCATAAGCTCGCCGTGCTGACGGCGCTCGCCTTCGGCGTCACCATCGACAAGGAATCGATCTTCGTGGAGGGCATTTCCTCCATTGCGCCGGAGGATATCGCCGCGGCCGACGAGCTCGGCTACCGCATCAAGCTTTTGGGGGTGGCGCAGGAGACCGAAACGGGCATCGAGCAGCGCGTACATCCGACGATGCTGCCGAAGGATTCCAATGTCGCCCGCATCGCCGGCGTTACCAATGCGGTGGCGGTGGAGGGCGATTTCGTCGGCTCGGTGGTGCTTTCCGGCCCGGGGGCGGGCGGCGATGCGACGGCCTCGGCGGTCGTCAGCGATATCGTCGATTGCGCCCGCGGCTTCCGCGCGCCGCCGCTCGGCAAGCCGGTGGCGAATCTCAGGCCCTATCAGCGGGCGCGCATGCGCGCCCATTCCGGCGGCTACTATCTGCGTCTGACGGTGCCGGACCGGGTTGGCGCCTTTGCCGCGATCGCGCGGGCCATGGCCGATCAGAGCATTTCGCTCGATTCCATCGTGCAGCGGAATCGGCCGGCGGGGGCTGCGCCGCGGCGTCGGTCGGAAGAGCTGCGGGCGGTCACCATCATCACCCACGACACCACGGAACAGGCGGTACGTGACGCATTGCGCCGTATCGAGGCGGAGGGCGATATTGTCGGCCAACCGCAGATGATCCGCATCGAAGCGCTTTAACGTCCAGGATAGAGAAAGAGGCCTGGCGTCGAGCGGCGCCGGGGGAGGAGGGGCATATGGCCGATAAACAAGGCATCGCGATGGAGCGCGTTCTGACGCTGGAGCTGGTGCGCGTCACCGAGCGCGCCGCCGTGGCAGCGGCAATGATGCGCGGGCGGGGCGACGAGAAGGCGGCCGACCAGGCGGCGGTCGACGCCATGCGCACCGAGCTCAACCGTCTCGACATTGCGGGCCGCATCGTCATTGGCGAGGGCGAGCGCGACGAGGCGCCGATGCTCTATATCGGCGAGGAGGTCGGTACCGGAAAAGGCACCGAAGTCGATATCGCTCTCGACCCGCTGGAGGGGACGACGATCTGCGCCAAGAACCTGCCGAACTCGCTGGCGGTGATTGCCATCACCCGGCGCGGCGGGCTTCTCAACGCGCCTGACGTCTATATGGAGAAACTGGCGATCGGTCCCGGCTTTCCGGAAGGCTTCATCGAGCTGGATATGCCGCCGGCGGAGATCGTCGGCCGCATTGCTAAGGAAAAGGAAGTGCGCGCGCGCGATGTGACAGCCTGCATCCTGGACCGGCCGCGCCACCAGAAGCTGATTGAGGAAGTGCGCGCCACGGGCGCGGCCATACGGCTCATCGGCGACGGGGATGTGGCCGGCGTCATCCATACCACCGAGCCCGAGCAAACGGGAATCGACTTCTACATCGGCACCGGCGGGGCTCCGGAAGGCGTTCTCGCCGCCGCGGCGCTGCGCTGCATGGGCGGTCAGATGATCGGTCGCCTCATCCTCGATACGCAGGAGAAGCGCCAGCGCGCGGAACGGATGGGCATCGGCGATCCCCGGCGGATCTATTCGGCCGAGGATATGGCCTCCGGCGACGTGCTGTTCTCCGCCACGGGCGTGACGGACGGCAATCTCTTGCACGGCGTCAGCTTCAGGCGCGGCATTGCTACCACTCACACCATCGTCACGCGCTCCTATACTGGGACCCAGCGCTGGGTCCAGGCTAGGCATATCGTCAAGGACAAGTTCGAGTTCATCGACTGAGGCGTCGGTCCAGTCGATTCAGGCACGGCCCCGGCGGGAAGGTTCTGGCAACGCAACAGAGCTGAATACGGGGGTGTAAATGGGACGGTCAGGTCTTACAGCAACGACGCTCGGCGCGCTGGCGCTGAGCATTGCCACCGCTTTTGCAGCGGAAGATACGCATTGGGGGTATGAGGGGGCGCAAGGCCCAGAGCATTGGGCCGCCCTCGGCGAGGCTTATCAAGCCTGCGGAGCCGGCACGCAGCAATCGCCGGTCGACATCGCCGGAACGATCGAGGCCGAACTGCCGGAGATTTCGCTCGCCTGGAAGCCCGGTGCTGGCAGCATCGTCAACAACGGCCATACGATCCAGGTGAACGTGCCGGGTGGCAGCCAGCTTCGCCGCGGCGATGCGAGCTACGAGCTCCTGCAGGTGCATTTTCACGCACCGAGCGAACATCTGGTCGCCGGCAAGGCCTTCCCGATGGAAGCCCACTTCGTCCATCGCGATGCCGCAAGCGGCGAACTCGGCGTGCTCGGGGTGTTCCTCGTGCCCGGCGGCGAGAACGCGGCCTTCTCCGAGCTTGCGGCGGCTTTCCCGCAGAAGCCCGGAGAAGAGGCGACGATCGAAGCCTTCGACCCGAAAGCTCTGGTGCCGGCCGAGCTCGACTATTGGACCTATGCCGGCTCGCTGACGACGCCGCCCTGCAGCGAGACCGTGACCT
This sequence comes from Afifella pfennigii DSM 17143, assembly GCF_000688515.1. GTDB lineage: Bacteria > Pseudomonadota > Alphaproteobacteria > Rhizobiales > Afifellaceae > Afifella > Afifella pfennigii. The sequence goes on from NZ_JHZK01000018.1 coordinate 72,873, forward strand.
GGATGCTGGCCGCCGAGCCGGTGGCGGTCGCGGCGGGCGACATCGCGCGCTTCAGCGATCTCTACCCGGCCAATGCCCGGCCGGCGCAGCCTTCCAATCGCCGCTTCATCTTGGGGCCCGCCGTGCCGGCCACGCCGCAGATCGTGGATGTGGTGCTGACGGATGCCGGCGGGCGGCGCTTCGACCTCATCCGCGAGGTGCGCTCCCTTACTGGGCACAGTGTCAGGAAGAGCACGGCACTGATTGATGCCGCGCCGCGTCTTTTGAAGGGAGAGCTTCCTCGCGACGAGGCGGAGGCGATCAAGGCAAGGCTCGAGGGTTTCGGCGCCACGGTGGAGCTGAAATAGGCGGCGCCGCGCCGAAGAGCGCCGGCTCGATGGCAAAGCTTGTGAGGCGCATGGCGCCTGCGCCCGGCCTCGGTCGACGCGGCGGGGCGCCAGGCGCATAATCGGCGCCATGTGGGCACGCGCCGAATCAGATGCCGGATCTGCGAGGCCAGAGGGCGGGCCGGGCTTCGTCCTCGACGTCTCGAAGTCGCTGAAGGGCCGGCCCTGGCGCATGCGCCTTGACGCTTCCGGCGAGGCGGCCGCGCTGGCGATCATGCAGGCGCATGGCCTTTCGGGTCCGATCGCGCGCGTGCTTGCCGGGCGCGGCATTGTGGAAGAGCGCACCGCCGCCTTTCTGGCGCCGTCGCTGAAGAGCGACATGCCCGACCCTTCGACGCTGCGCGATATGGATGCGGCGGCGGCGCGGCTCGCCGACGCCGTCCAGCGCGGCGAGAAGGTGGCGATCTTCGGCGATTACGACGTCGACGGCGCCACCTCGGCGGCGCTCCTTGCCGAAACGCTCGGCGCCCTCGGTCTTGCGCCGGAGATCTACATTCCCGACCGCCTCATCGAGGGCTACGGGCCGAATCGTCAAGCCATCGACCGGCTCCTCGACGCGGGTGCGACACTGATCGTCACGGTCGATTGTGGCGCCACCAGCTTCGAGGCGCTTCAGCGGGCGAGAGAGCGCGGGGCGGAAACGCTCGTCATCGACCACCATCAGATGGGCGCCGAGCTGCCGCCGGCAGCCGCCATCGTCAATCCGAACCGGCAGGACGACGTTTCGGGCCTGTCGCATCTGGCGGCGGTCGGGCTCGTCTTCATGACCGCCGTGGCGCTGTTGCGCGAACTGCGCCGTCGCGGCGACGGGCGAAAGGCGCCGGATCTTCTGCGCTCGCTCGATCTCGTCGCCCTCGGCACGATCTGCGACGTGGTTCCGCTGACGGGCCTCAACCGCGCTTTCGTCGCCAAGGGGCTGGTGACGCTGCGCCACGGCGGCAGGCCCGGCCTCCTCGCGCTCGCGGCAGCCGCCCGGCTCACCGGGCCGGTGGAGGCGGGCCATTGCGGCTTTCTGCTCGGCCCGCGCATCAATGCCGGTGGGCGCATCGGCGAAGCGGGCCTCGGCGCGCGCCTGTTGACGAGCCACGACCGGGCGGAGGCGGAGCGCATCGCCGCCACCCTGGAGCGCCTCAATGCCGAGCGGCAGGCGATCGAGGCAGAGGCGGTCGCGGATGCGACGGCGGAGACCGAGGCGGCAATCGCCAAGAAGGGCGAGGCGCCGGCGGTGATCGTGGCGGCCGGCGAGACGTGGCATCCGGGCGTCGTCGGCCTGGTGGCGGCACGGCTCAAGGAGCGTTTCGGCCGGCCGGCCTTCGCCGTCACCTTCGACGGGCCCGGCGGGGCGGGAACCGGCTCGGGGCGGTCCCTTGCCGGGGTCGATCTCGGCGCGGCCGTGCGGGCGGCGGTCGCCGAAGGCATCCTCATGAAGGGGGGCGGGCACGAAATGGCAGCCGGCGTCACCGTCGCGCGGCAGCGGCTCGGCGACTTCGCCGCCTTCCTGGAAGCCCGGTTGACGGGCGCCGTGGAGACGGCGCTCAAGGAGGATTACCTGAAGCTCGACGCCGTCATCAGCGCCGAGGGGGCGAGCCGGGAGCTTTTTGCCGAACTGGAAAGATGTGGACCTTATGGCGCCGGGCATCCCGCGCCTATCGTGGCGCTGCCCGGCCACCGTATCGCCTATGCCGATGTCGTCGGCTCCGGCCATGTGAAACTCGATCTGCAATCGGCCGCGGGCGGCAGGCTGAAGGCCATCGCCTTCCGGGTCGCGCAAACGCCGCTCGGCGAGGCGCTCCTCACGGCGCGTGGCGAGCGGCTGCATGTCGCCGGCAGTCTCAGCCTCAACCGCTGGGGCGGGCAGGAGAAGGTGGAGCTCCGCCTTATCGACGCCGCGCCCGCGTGAACCTGCGCGCATGTCCCGCCTCGTTCACCCGCCGTCGGAAGGCGGCCGCAAGGCCGTCCGGCGAGGGCCGATGCTCTGTGCGCGCCGACGAGCCCAGGCACGGATGGCCGGGTCGAGCCCACGGCTGTCCGGTTTAATTTTGTGGACTGAGCGCACGGTGTTGATTCTACTCGTGTTCAGACGTTTGGCGCGTCTTCCGGACACGAGGGAGCAACACCGTGCGGCACCACAATAGCGTTTTCCACGACGTCTTGAAGCATGTTCCCTGGGGCGTGTTCGAACGGCTTGTGGACAAGCACCATGCGGACAAGCATGTGCGTCGGCTGTCGACCAAGAGCCAGTTCGTGGCCTTGCTCTATGGGCAATTGTCGGGGGCTCAGAGCCTGCGCGAGATCGTCGGCGGCCTTGAGAGCCATGCGGCCCGGCTCTACCATGTCGGAGCCAGCCCGGCTTCGCGCTCCACGCTCGCCGAT
>NZ_JHZK01000019.1 GCF_000688515.1 Afifella pfennigii DSM 17143
CCGCGGCCACGATGCGCCAAGGCCGCTCGGCGTCTTCCGCTCCGGGCAGAAGCGGGGCGTGTTCGGGGCCATCAAGAAGGAGCTCAGAAGACGATCCGCCATCGAGGCCGTTATCGGACACCTCAAGACCGACGGCCACATGGGCCGCAACTTCCTCAAGGGACGCCACGGCGACCACGCCAATGCCGTCCTCACCGCCGCCGGCTACAACTTCCGCCTCATCCTCCGCTGGCTGAGGCTTCTCTTGCGCCTCATCCTGGAGGCCTTTGCAAAAGCCATTGGCCCCAAAACCGCGCTCCAGACGGCTTCTTAACAGTCAACTCTGGTGCAGGTCTTCGGCGTGGCCATTCCCGGCCTCGCGCCAGGCTGAGCGTGGTGCTCAGTGTGGCGCCTCGCGCATGAGATACTGGCCGTTCTCGAAGGAGGTGAAGAACTCCGCGATCTGCGGATGGCGCACCGGCTCGCCGCTATCGTCGGGCAAAAGGTTCTGCTCCGAGACATAGGCGACGTATTCGGTCTCCGCGTTCTCCGCCAGAAGGTGATAGAAGGGCTGGTCCTTGGTCGGCCTGATGTCGCGCGGGATGGCCAGATACCATTCCTCGGTGTTGCTGAACACCGGATCGACGTCGAAGATGACGCCGCGAAAGGGGAAGAAGCGGTGCTTGACTACATCCCCGATCTTGAACTTTGCCGACTTCATCGCGCTCATGCTTTGGCCCATGGCGGGAAAATTCGTGCAGCTTGGAGAAATGTCAAGCTGTGTCCCCGCCACGCCTCGCCGCAGCCTCGTAGCCCTTCCAGCGGTCGTGCACCCACATCCATTCGCCCGGCCTTTCGCGAATCCAGGCCTCGAAGGTCGCTTGGATGGTCTGGGTGAGGGCGGCCACATCCGCACTCGGATCCTCGCTCACCGGATAGCTGAGCTCAATCGCTTCCACGACGAAGCGCGCACCGCGCTCGCGGATGACCCGGCCGGCGACGATTGGCACGCGCAGGCGCCGCGCCACCATGGCGGGAAACGGGTTGGCGGTCGTCGGGGCGCCGAAGAAGCTGACGGGAATGCCCTTGCCTTCGCGGTGATCGGCGAGAAAGGCGACGGCCTTGCGGCCCCGCACATGCTCCATCACCTTGCGCGGCGCCGAATGCGATTTCGCCAACAGCCCGCCGGGGAAGACCTTGCGCCGCTTGCCGGTGATGTAGGCATCCGAATAGGGGTTCTTCAGTGCCTGGTAGAGGCCGACCGCCTCCGCTTGCGGAGGGATGGCGAAGGCGGCGATCTCCCAGTTCGCCGAATGCATCGCGACCACCACCGTGCCGTGCTCGCGGGACCTTACCCGCCGCTCCAGCTCTGGATCGACATGCAGACGCACACGCCCGCTCTCAACCAGCCGGTCGATGGAGAAGCTCTCCGCGAAGGTGCGTCCGAGATTGTCCCATTGCTGGCGCGCGATCGCCTCGCGCTCGCCAAGGCTCATCTTCGGAAAGGCGATGGCGAGGTTGCGCAGCACCCGCTCGTGCCGCCGGGTCTTCGGCGCCGCCACCCGCCACAGACGGCCCATCATCCGTGAGGCGAAGTCAAGCGGCAAGGCGCGCAATATCGTCGCCACCGTCACGAGCACGGCATGCTCGAGCCGATAGCGCAGCTTGCGCGTCAACGGGAGGGTGCGGCGGGGCGTCATCGCTAGGACCGGGCCAGAAGCCTGCGATTGACGCGACGGGGGCAAACCGTCTAGCCCCGCAGGGTCGGCGTGGGCTTAGCGAAGCTCGTGAAAGGATGCAACCGGGCGTCCCTGCGTGCGCCTGGCCGATAAGGAAAAAGAAGGAGAGCGGCCTCGCGCCATGAGCGACGTGATCGGCCTTGCGTTGCCCTTTTTCGGGCTGATTTTTCTCGGCTACGTGGCGGGCCGGATCTGGCGAGAGGAAGAGAAGGCGCTCGCCTGGCTCAACATCTTCGTCATCTATTTCGCCCTGCCGGCGCTGTTCTTCCAGCTCATCTCCAAGACGCCGATCGAAGAGCTCGCCAATTTCAGCTTCATCTTCGCCACCACCTTCGCCACCTATACCGCCTTTGCTTTTGCCTTCGTCTACGCTGTCCTGACGGGCGGGGGGCGCATTCCCGAAGCGACCGTGCAGGGCCTCGTCGGCGGCTACGGCAATGTCGGCTATATGGGCCCGCCGCTCGCCCTCGTCGCGCTCGGGCCGAAGGCGGCGGTGCCGGCGGCGCTGATCTTCTGCTTCGACGTGACGCTGGTCTTCACCCTGGCGCCCTTGATGATGGCGCTCGCCGGGGCGAGCCATCAGCCGTTGCGGCGCACGCTCCTTGCCATTCCGCGCAAGGTGCTCCTGCATCCCTTCATCCTGGCGACGATAGCCGGCGTCATCGGCGCGGCGCTGGAAGTGCGCCCGCCCGAAGCGGTCGACCGGCTGCTGACGCTGCTTCAGAACGCCGCCGCGCCCTGCGCGCTCTTTGCCCTCGGCGTCACCGTGGCGCTGCGCCCGCTGGAGCGGGTGCCCGGCGAATTGCCGGTGCTGATCGCCATCAAGCTCATCTTGCACCCGATCCTGGCCTATCTGCTTCTCACCTGGATCGGCGGGCTCGATCCCGTTTGGATCTATACCGGCGTGTTGATGGCCTCCTTGCCGCCGGCGGCGACGATCTACGTCATCGCCACGCAATACCGCATCTACGTGCTGCGCGGCTCCTCGGCGATCCTTCTGGGCACGGCCGCCTCGGTGGTGACGGTGAGCCTGGTTCTCTATCTCGTCAGCACCGGCGCCCTGCCGGCCGATCCGTTCGGGCGTTAGATCTCGCGAAACGTCTTCGCCAGGCCTTGATGCATGAGGAAGCGCCGGAAGGGGGCGAAGCCGCCGGCGGCCGAAAGGGCGATCGCCCGCAATGCCTGCACCGGCAGCATGCCGGTCAAAAGCGAGCGATTGAGAAGGTCGACGGCAAGGGTCCGGCTTCTGATATCGGCCTGGCGCAGGCGGTGGAACTCCTCCGCCACATCCGGCCCGAGCGCGCCGCGCCGGCTTGCCAGGAGGTCCTTAAGCGCCTCCACGTCCCTGAGGCCGAGATTGAGACCCTGCGCGCCGATGGGCGGGAAGACATGCGCCGCCTCGCCGATCAGCACCGCCCGCGCCGCCGCGAAGCGGTCGGCAAGGCCGACGGAGAGCGGATAGCTGACGCGCGGCGCGGTCAGCCGCATCGGCCCCAAGAGCGAATGCGCCGCCTCTTCGGCGGCCTCGGCGAACTCCTCTTCCGGGACCTGGCAAAGCCGCGTTGCCTCCACCGGCCGTTCCACCCAGACGAGGCTGACATGGCTGCCGGGCATCGGCACCAGCGTGAAGGGGCCGTGCGCCTTGTGGAATTCCGTGGAAATGAAGCGGTGCTCGAAGTCGGTGGAGAGCGTCGTCACCAGCGCCGACTGCGCCATGCGCGTGCGCCGCATGCCGATGCCGGCGCGCTCGCGAACCAGGGAGCGGCTGCCATCGGCACCGACGACGAGCTCCGCGGCGATACGCGCGCCGCTTCGCGTCGTCAGCCGTGCCTCGTCCTCGCCGAAGGCAAGCTCGGCCGCCGGCTCCTCCAAATGGGTGATCTTCGGCTCCTTCTGCGCAAGGCCCGACAGCGATTCCACCAGCCGGCGGTTGACGATGTTGTAGCCGAAGGCGTCGAGGCCGATCTCCGAGGCGTAGAAGGTGACCTCCGGCGCGCGCAGAAGCCGGCCAGTATCGTCGATGAGGCGCATCGCCTCCAGCCGGGCCGCGGCTGGCCGCAACTCTGCCATGGCGCCGAGCCAATCCAAGAGCTCCACGGCGCCGGCGAACAGCGCCGCCGTGCGTCCCAGCGGAAAATCCGCGGGCGGGGCGAGGATGGCCGTTTCCCGGCCTGCCGCCGCACAGATGAGCGCCGCCGCCCAGCCCGTCGCGCCGCCGCCGACGACGCAGACCTCGAACCGCTCGCTCTTGGACGCGCTCGCTCCGCCCATGCGCCTCGCTCTCCCCTTCGCAACCCTTCGCCAAACATTTATCGCCGCGCGCGGCAACCTTCCACCGCCCAGGCGCCTTTCTTTGGCGCGCAAGGCGGATATTTCCTGTCCGGGAGGCTCTGCTCGTGCAAAGAGCTTGCATAGGCCCGGGCAAACGAGGCAATGCCTCGCCGGCAGGCCCGCTGTGCGGCAGGATGGCCCGCGGGGGCGATGCGAGGATAAGGAACCGCCAGTCTTGAACGGAACAAGGCCCGTGGAGGCCCGCCAGCACCGGGACGATACGCGCAGCCGCGCCTCGTTATTCCTCATCCATCTTTTGACCGCCAGCGGCGCGGCCCTGGCGCTCTTGGCCACGCTGGCGGCGAGCCAGGGCGCCTGGCGCGCCGCCTTCACCTGGCTCGGGATCGCCCTCATCGTCGACGCGCTCGACGGTCCCATCGCGCGCAAATACGATGTCGGCGCCCGTCTGCCGCGCTGGGACGGCAGCGCCCTCGATTTCGTCATCGACTACACGACCTATGTCTTCGTGCCGGCCATCATCCTTGCCAGCGGCTGCGGCCTCGGGACCTTCACCGGCATCCTGGCGGCCGGCGCCGTGGTGGTGACGGGCGCGCTCTATTTCGCCGATACGCGCATGAAGGAGCCGGACAATTCCTTCCGCGGCTTTCCCGCCGCCTGGAACCTTGCCGTCTTCGTCATCTTCGCCGTCCAGCCGCCGCCGGCCATCACGCTCGCCGCGACGGCGCTTCTGGCCGTCGTCACCTTCCTGCCGATCAACTTCGTGCATCCGGTGCGGGTGACGAGATGGCGGACGCTGACGCTCTGCGTCATGGTGCTGTGGCTGCTGGCGGCGGCCTATCTCGTGGCCACGGCCTTCGCCGATAACGGCGTTGCCGAGCTCCTGCTTCTTCTCACCAGCTTCTACCTTCTCGGCGTCGCCGCGCTGCAGCAGCTGCTGGCGCGGCTTTCCCCTTCGCGATGATGGAGAGACAGCCACGTGCTTGAGCTTCTGACGGACCCTCAAGTCTGGGCGAGCTTCGTGACCTTGTGCGTCATGGAGATCGTTCTGGGCATCGACAACATCGTCTTCATCTCCGTGGTGGTCAGCCGCCTGCCGGAGAAGGCGGCGACGCGCGCCCGCCAGATCGGCCTCGCCCTGGCGCTGCTGTTCCGCCTGCTCCTGCTTCTGGTTCTGTCCTGGATCATCGGGCTGACGGCGCCGCTCCTCACCGCCTTCGGCCAGGAGATATCCTGGCGGGACATCATCCTTCTGGCCGGCGGGCTCTTCCTGCTCGTCAAGGCGACGAAGGAGATCCACAACGAGATCGAGCACGAGGAGGCCGGGCTGACGCGCAAGGCGACGGCGAGCTTCGCCGGCGTCATCGCCCAGGTGGTCGTCATCGACATGGTGTTCTCCGTCGATTCCATCATCACCGCCATCGGCATGGCCGAGCACGTGGAGGTGATGGTGGCGGCCGTCGTCGTCGCCATGATCGTCATGTATCTCGCCTCCGGGCCGATCGCGGAATTCATCAAGCACAACCCGACGACCAAGATGCTGGCGCTCGCCTTCCTGCTTCTCATCGGCGTGGCGCTGATCGCCGACGGCCTGGGCTTCCATATCCCGCGCGGCTACATCTACTTCTCCATGGCCTTCGCGGCGATCGTGGAGATCTTCAACGTTCTGGCGCGGCGGCGTCGGCGACGAGCAGCGGGAGAAGCGGCATGACCATCGCGGTGCGGGTGCGCGAGACCGGCGGGCCGGAGGTGCTGAAAGTCGAGGAAATGGAGGTCGGCGAGCCGGGCGAGGGCGAGGTGAGGCTCCGCCAGGAGGCGATCGGCCTCAACTACATCGACACCTACTTCCGCTCCGGCCTTTATCCCGCTCCGGCCGGCCTGCCCTTCGTTCCGGGCAACGAGGGTGCGGGCACCGTCGTTGCCGTCGGGCCGGGCGTTGCCGGCTTTCAGCCCGGAGATCGCGTCGCCTATGTCGGGCCGCTCGGCGCCTATGCCGGCGAGCGGCTGATCGCGGCGGCGAGCCTCGTCAAGCTGCCGGCCGGGATCGACTTCAAACAGGCCGCGGCGATGATGCTGAAGGGGCTGACCGCGCAATATCTTCTGCGCCAGACCTTCAAGGTGGAGAATGGCCAGACCGTCCTCTTCCACGCCGCCGCCGGCGGGGTCGGGCTTATCGCCTGCCAATGGGCCAAATATCTCGGCGCCACCGTCATCGGCACGGTCGGCTCGCAAGAAAAGGCCGCGCTTGCCCGCGCCCATGGCTGCGACCACGCCATCGACTACCGCCAGGAGGATTTCGTCGCGCGGGTGAGGGAGCTGACCGACGGCAGGCTTTGCGATGTCGTCTACGATTCGGTCGGCAAGGACACCTATCCGGGCTCGCTGGACTGCCTGAAGCCGCGCGGCATGTGGGTTTCCTTCGGCCAGTCCTCCGGCCCGATCACCGATTTCAACCTGGCGCCTCTGGCCCAGAAGGGCTCGCTCTATGCCTGCCGGCCGACGATCTTCACCTATATCTCCGATCCTGGGAACCTGCAGGCGATGGCCGACGATCTCTTCCATGTCGTCGGTTCGGGCGCGGTGAAGATCGAGATCAACCAGGAATTTCCCCTAAAGGACGCCGCCGAGGCGCACCGCGCGCTGCAGGGACGCCGCACCACCGGCGCTTCCGTCCTCATTCCCTGACATCGCGCCGCGGCGGCCAAGAAAAAAGCCGGGCCTTGCGGCCCGGCAGTCTGGCCGGAGGAAACTTCGAAAGATCAGCAGGCGGCCTTGGCGAGCACGGTGCGGCGTGCCTCGCCCGCGTGCCGCGGCTCGGCGTTGACGCAGGCGCTGAGCGCCACGAGCTCCACGCGCTGGTCGACCGGGGCAAGACGCTCCGCCGTCTTGGTGACCGGCGCGCCGAAGCCGTAGCCGGCGGAGGCGGGCTTGGGCAGGATCATGGAGGCGGCGATGAGCGCCGTCGCCATGAGAAGGGTAGCGACGATGATGGCGGTGGTGGTGAAGGTGCGGCTTTCCATCGTTACGGCTCCTCGCTCCGTCTCTTCGGCTCCGACATCGCGTCGGCGTTGAGGTTAGACTAGGCGAGGGGGGGAAGGCCGGATGTGCGCTCCGTCACAGGACGTTTCGTGCGCCGAACGGAGGCCTCAGCCGCCTTCTTGCGGCACGGCGACGACGGCGAGGCAATCTCCGGGCGCCGTGAGGCCGGGAAAATGCCGGGCGGCGAGGATGCCGCTCAGCCCGGCGCGGTATTCGCGCGGCCGTTCGCCCAGATGGCCATGCGGATGGACACACAGGAGAAGATCGCCCTTCTTCACCCGCGCGCCGAGATCGACGGCCGGCTCCACGAAGCCCTCGCTGTCGCCGAAGGAGAAGCATTCCGGCCCGGGCATGTCGAGCAGGACGGAAGGCCCCCGCTCGATCTCGCCGCAGAGGATGCCGGCGTGCTTCATCACGTTGCGGGCGCCGCGCTTGGCGATCTTGACGGTGCGCGCGCTCGCCGTGCCGCCGCCGCCGAGCTCGGTGGTCACGAAGACCTTGCCCAGCGCCTCTGCCGAGCTGTCGAGCATGCCGGCGGCGTCGATCTCCAGCATGGTCATGGAATAGGGGGCGGAGAAGGCGTCGCGCGCCTCGCGGCAGCGCGCCTCGTGCTCCTTGTCGTCGAGGACATGACACGCGGCGAAGGGCAGGAAATCGAGCGTCCTGCCGCCGGAATGGAAGTCGAGCACGATATCGGCCATCGGCAGGAGCACGCGTTCCACGTAATCGGCGATCTTCTCCGTGATGGCGCCGTCCGGCCGGCCGGGGAAGAGGCGGTTGAGGTTGCCGCCGTCGATGGGCGACAGGCGTGTGCCGGCACGGAAGGCCGGATAGTTCATGAAGGGCAGGATGACGACGCGCCCGCTCACCTCATCGGGCGACAGCTTGCGGGCGAGCTCGGCGAGCGCGATCGGCCCCTCGTATTCGTCGCCATGGCTGCCGCCGGTCAAAAGCGCCGTCGGCCCGCGCCCGTTGCCGATGACCGCGATGGGGATCATCAGATTGCCCCAGGCCGATTCGTTGCGGCTGAAAGGCAGGCGCAGATGCCCGCGCTGGATGCCGTCGGCGTCAAAATCGACGCTCGCGACGATGGAGCTGGCGCGATGCGCGCTCATTTCGTCTCCGCGCGCGCGCCGGCATCGCCGACACCGCCGGCATAGCGCATCATGCGCTGAAAGCTCATGGCGATATGGGCGCGGTGGATATGGCCGACGGAAGCAAGATCGCCGAGCTCCATGGCTTTCAAGGTGTCCTCCATCTCGCGGCGGAAGGCGGTGAATTCCTCCGCCAGATTGAGCTGCGGCAGGAGCTTCAGAACGATGCGCGAGGTCTGGAAGTAGAGCCGCTCGGCGATCTCGCGCAGCGGCTGGTTGCCCGTCATGGCGTTGACCTCGGAGAAGAAATCCATGTTGAGGCGGGCGAATTGCTTGTGCTGGGGCGCGCTCTCCAGCCCCTCGCAGCGGGCGATCAGCGCCCGGATGCGGGCAAGGTCGGCCTCGCTGCGGGGCAGGGGCGAAAGGCGGCCCATCAACACCGCCAGCTCCAGACGCAGGCGGTAGACCTCGCTGAGGGCGCAGATATCGACATCGGTGATGATGGTGCCGACGCCGTGGCGCACCTCCACCAGCCCCTCCGCCTCAAGCCGCGTCAGCACGCGGCGCACGGGCGTGCGGCTGATATGGAACTCTTCCGCCAGCTCTTCCTCCGAAAGCCTTGAGCCGGGCGGATATTCCAGAAGGCAGATACGGTCGCGCAAGGTCTTGTAGATGCGCTCGAAGCGCTCGCGCGCAAGGCTCGGCGGCTTGTCGCGCCGCGCGGTGGTTCGGCGTTCGGAAACCGTCATGTCGCCTCCAGGACGGCGCTGAGGAATTGCTGCGTGCGCTCGTTCTTGGGATTGGCGAAGATTTCCTCCGGCGGCCCTTCCTCGGCGATCTTGCCGGCATAGAAGAAGCACACCCGGTCGGCGAATTCCTTGGCGAATCCCATCTGGTGGGTGACCATCAGCATGGTGAGGTCGTGCTCGGCGCCGAGCTTGCGGATGACGTTCAGCACCTCGCCGACGAGCTCCGGATCGAGCGCCGAGGTCACCTCGTCGAAGAGCATGATCTTGGGACGCATGGCGAGGGCGCGCGCGATGGCGACGCGCTGCTGCTGGCCCCCGGAAAGCTGGCTCGGATAGTGGCCGAGCTTGTCGCCGAGGCCGACCATTTCCAACAGCTCCGTCGCCCGCTCCTCCGCCTCGCGACGCGGCATTTTCAGCACCGTTACAGGCGCTTCCACGCAGTTCTTCAAGGCATTCATATGCGGGAAGAGATTGAAGTGCTGGAAGACCATGCCGATCTTGCCGCGCAGGCGCCTGAGATGGCGCTGATTGGCCGGCACCAGCTTGCCGCCGCGCTCCATATGGGTGAGCGGCTCGCCCTCCACATAGATGACGCCGTCGTTGATCCGCTCCAGCGTCATCAGCATGCGCAGCACCGTGGTCTTGCCGGAGCCGGAGGGGCCGATGATGGCGACCTTCTCGCCATGCGCCACGTCGAGATTGAGCGCGTTGAGGACGGTGAGGCTCCCATAGGCCTTGGTCACATGGTCGAAGCGCACCATCGGCATGGCCTCGCCCGCCGAACCGTTCGTCTCGCGCATCAGCCGCCTCCGCGTCGTTTGAGCCAGCCTTCCACCTGGCGGAGGAGCGCCGCCGTCACCAGGGAGAAGACAAGGAAAAAGATGCCGACAAGGGTGATCGGCTCGGTGTAGCGGAAAGTCTCAGATCCGAGGATCTTCGCCGTCTGCATCAGTTCCAGGACGGCGATGGCGGAAAGCAGCGGCGTCTCCTTGAAGAGCGCGACGAGATAATTGCCGAGCGCCGGCACCACCGGCGGGATCGCCTGCGGGATGATGACGTCCTTGAAGGTGTGGTAGCCGGAAAGGTTGAGCGCCGTGGAGGCTTCCCATTGCCCGCGCGGGATATTGGCGAGCCCGGCGCGATACACCTCCGAGCAATAGGTGCCGTAATGCAGGCCGAGCGCCAGGATGCCGGCCGTCAGCGCCGAAAGCACGATGCCGAATTCCGGGAAGACGAAGAAGATGAAGAAGATCTGGATGAGCAGGGGCGTGGAGCGGATGAACTCCACGAAGCCGGCGACGGGAAGCGATATCCACGGCGACTGCGACATTCTGAGGATGGCGAAGACAAGCCCGAGCGTCGCCGCCAGGATGAAGCCGAGGATGGTGGCCTGGATGGTCACCAGCGAGGCGCGCGCGAGGATGGGCAGGATCTCCCACGTATAGGCCCAGTCCCAGATCTCGTTCATGAGCGGCCCCGCGAGATGCCGGCCGCGGCGCGCTCCTCAAGGGCGCGCATGGCGACGGTGATGAGGGAGGCGATGGCCAGATAGAAGACCAGGACGATGGTGAAGATCTCCACCGTGCGGAATGTCGTCTGGTTGATCTGCTGCGCCTTGAAGGCGAGGTCGGAAATGGTGATCAGCGAGACCAGCGCCGTCGCCTTCAACAGCTCGATGAAGAGATTGCCCCAGGGCGGGATCATGCGCACGAAGGCCTGCGGGATGATGATGCGGCGCAGCGCCGTCAGCCGGCCCATATTGAGGGCCGTCGCCGCTTCCCACTGGCCCTTGGCGACCGACTGGATGGCCCCGCGCACCACCTCCGCCCCGTAGGCGCCGACATTCAGCCCCAGCGCCAGGATCGCGACGGTGAGCGGCTCCAGGAGGATGCCGAAATGCGGCAGCACGAAGAACAGCCAGAAGAGCTGCACCAGCGCGGAGGTGCCGCGGAAGACCTCGATATAACCGACCGCCAGCCAGCGCACCGGCCACGGCCCGTACATCTTGCCGATAGCGGCGATGAAGGCGGCGATGACGGCGAGGACCGAGCCGCCGACGGTGATCTGGATGGTGACGAGGGCGCCCTGCAGAAGGCCGGGCAGGAATTCGCGGAAACCGGCAAAGCTCGCCACGACGAGGCCGGCGGTGAAGGCGAGGATGACGGAGACGACGAGCGAGCGGAGCGGCATGTTCTCAGCCCTTCTGCGTCAGTTCTGTGTGGACGGGTCGCTCGAAAAAAGCGCCCCGCCGAGAGGCGGGGCGCGTAAGGCTCATTCGCCGGCGCAGAGCTCCGCCGTGGTCTTGGTCGGCAGGTAGTCCCGCCCGAAGCCGAAGGGCTCCACCAGGGCGATATGCTCTTCGCTGCCGATGAAGTTCTTCAGCTCCGCGTTGAAGGCCTCGTAGAGCTCGGTGTCTTCCTTGCGGAATCCGACGGCGCCGTGGCCGACGACCGATTCCCCGGCGACGGTGCCGAAGGGCTTGGTCGATTCCACGCCGTCGTTCTTGGACGCCATGTCGGCGATCGACAGCGCCGTCAGCGCCGCCGCATCGGCGCGGCCGGCCTGCACGGCCTTCACCAGGCTCGACTGATCGGGAAGGATGACGAGCTGGTCGTCGGCGACGCCGGAAGCCTCCGCGTAGCCCGATTCCACCGCACCGGCCATCACCGCGAGCTTCAACTCGGAATTGTCGGCAATCGTCGCATAATCGGCGATGCTCTTCGGATTGCCTTCCTTGACCAGGAAGGCCTGGCCGATGCCGTAGGTGGGCTCGGAGAACTGGATCTGCTCGCAGCGCTTGGGATTGACGAACATGCCGGCGGCGATGATGTCGAAGCGGCCGGCCTGCAGGCCCGGGATCAGCGAGCCGAATTCGGTGAGGACGCCGTCGACCTCCTCGATGCCCATCTTGGCGAGCACGGCCTTCACCACTTCGGGCGATTCGCCGGTCAGCTTGCCGTCCGGCGTGGCATAGCCATAGGGCGCCTCGTTGGCGAAGCCGACGCGCACGAAGCCCTGCTCCTTGGCCTTCTCCAGCGTCGACTGCGCGACGGCGATCTGTGCGCCGGCAAAGAAGGTCGCGCCGGCCGCGAGGGCCACGAGCGTGCGACGGGTAAGGCCGGATAGCGTTGTCATGGATGTTCCTCCGCTGCTTGTTCTGAGAGCCTTTCAGCGGACGCCTTGCCGAACCGTGGGGCGAGGCCGCCCTTGCGTGAAGGCTTGCGGCCAACGTGCCGCAAAGGCGGGCGAGGATCAAGGGTTGTGTACATCTGCCGATAGTCGCGACCAAAATGGCGCGATTGGAAGGGAAGATGACGCGATGGATCGCGCTCATGTACACAACAGCGGTGATATCTTCGTCTGATGCAGCTTCAGGCGATCTATCGCGCGCGCCGTGCCATCGAGGATGTGGCCATCCGTACCCCGCTCGTGCCTGCTCCGGTGCTTTCGGCGGCGAGCGGCCGCGAAGTTCGGCTGAAGCTGGAGACGACGCAGCCGACGGGTGCCTTCAAGCTGCGCGGGGCCGCGAGCGCGCTTGCCGGCCTGTCTGAGCAGGAAAGAGCCCGCGGCGTCGTCTGCGCCTCCACCGGCAATCATGGCCGCGCCGTGGCCTTCGCCGCGCGCCGCTTCGGCGTTTCGGCGATCATCTGCATGTCGGAGCTGGTGCCGCGGAACAAGCTCGCCGCCATCCGCGCGCTGGGCGCGCAGGCGCGCATCGTCGGCAGGAGCCAGGACGAGGCGCAGGAGGAGGTCGACCGGCTGGTCGCCGCGGAGGGGCTCGCCGAGATCCCGCCCTTCGACCATCCCGACGTCATCGCCGGACAGGGCACGATCGGCCTGGAGCTTTTGGAGGATTTTCCCGAGATCGACACGGCGCTGGTGCCGCTTTCCGGCGGCGGGCTGATCGCCGGGATCGCCCTTGCCCTGAAGACCGCCTCGCCCGCGGTTCGCGTCATCGGCGTCTCCATGGAGAAAGGCGCGGCAATGCAGGCGAGCCTCGCCGCCGGCCATCCGGTGCAGGTGGAGGAGACGGCCTCGCTCGCCGATTCGCTCGGCGGCGGCATCGGCCTTGCCAACCGTCACACCTTCCAGATGGTGCGCCATCTCGTCGACGCGGTGGTGCTCGTCTCGGAGGCGAAGATCGCCGCGGCGATGCGCAGCCTGTTCCTGGAGGAGGGCTGGGTGGCGGAGGGGGCGGGCGCCATCGGCGTCGCGCTTCTTGCCGAGCCGCATCTGGCCGGCCTCGGCCGCAACGTCGCCATCGTCGTGTCCGGGCGCAATGTCGACATGAACCGCTTCGCCGCGATCGTGGCGGCGCCGGGCGTCGAGGAGGAGCCGTGCCGCTGATCCTGACCGAAACGGAGCTGCGCGAGTGCGTCGGCCTCGATGCCAAGGCCGTCGAGGTCGTGGAAGGCGCCTTCCGCGCCCTCGCCGGGGGTGATGTCGTCATGCCGCCGATCCTGTCGATGGCGATCGCGCAAAAGCACGGCGAGGTCGATGTGAAGACGGCCTATGTGCCGGGCCTTGCCCATTTCGCCGTCAAGGTCAGCCCCGGCTTCTTCGACAATCCCAAGCGCGGCCTGCCGAGCCTCAACGGCCTGATGTTGCTCTTCGACGCCGATACCGGTCTGCTTGCCGCCGTTCTTCTCGATAACGGCTATCTCACCGATATCCGCACCGCCGCCGCCGGGGCCGTCGCCGCCAGGCATCTGGCGCCGAGGAAAGTTCGCGCCGCCGGCGTCATCGGCGCCGGGCTTCAGGCCGAATTGCAGGTGAAGGCGCTGCGTCTGGAGCGCGACTTCGAGCGCCTCTTGGTCTGGGCACGAAACGACGCCAGCGCCAAGGCCTATGCCGCCAGGATGGGCGAGGCGCTTGGCCTTCCGGTCGACATCGCCGCTAGCCCGCAGGAGGTCGTCCGGTCGGCGCAATGCGTGGTGACGGCAACGCCCTCGCGCACGCCGCTGATCAGGTCCGAATGGCTGCACGAGGGCCTGCACATCACCGCCATGGGGTCCGACGCCCCGGACAAGAACGAGCTCGACCCGCAGATCATCGCCTGCGCCGACCGTTTCGTCTGCGACCGGGTGAGCCAGTCGCTCCTCCTCGGCGAGATGCGCGCCGCCCGTGCCGCCGGAGCGATTGAGGAGGATTTCGCGCCGCCCGAGCTCGGCCAAATCTGCGCCGGCGACAAGCCCGGCCGCAGGGACGAGGCCGAAGTGACCGTCTGCGACCTCACCGGCACCGGCGTGCAGGATACCGCCATCGCCAGCCACGCCTTCCGCCTCGCCACCCAGCGCGGCTTCGGCACCTTGATAGGCTGAGCCGATGACCGGGACGAAGCTCGACCGCATCGACCTGCGCATCCTTGAGACGCTGCAGCGCGATGCGCGCATCACCAAGGCGAGACTGGCCGAGGCCGTCAATCTCAGCCCCTCGGCCTGCTGGGAACGGCTGAAACGGCTGGAGGAAGCGGGCGTCATCGCCGGCTACCATGCGCGCATCGACGCCAGGAAGCTCGGCCCGGCGGCTCTTGTCATGGTGGAGGTGGCGCTGCGCGGCCATCGCCAGATCGATTTCGAGCGCTTCGAGGCGGCGGTGCTGAAGGTGCCGGAAATCGTCGAATGCCAGGCGACCGGCGGCGGCGTCGACTATCTCCTGAAGGTGGTGACGCCCGATATCGACGCCTATCAGCGGCTCATCGACGGCCTTCTGGAACGCGATCTCGGCATCGAGCGCTACTACAGCTACATCGTGACCAAGAGCGTCAAGGAGAGCGCCGGCCTGCCGCTCGCCCGTCTGACGGGAGGCGGGTGATGGGCGGCCGAAGAAATCTCGGCAAGGCGCTGCCATTTCCGACGAAAGCGCCGCGCCCGCCCGCCGCTTCCGGCCGATCCTCGCCGCCGCCCGGCCTATCCTCCTGGAAAGCCAGGCATGGAGGAACGCCGATGACCAGCCTCGACCACGGCGCCTTGAGGGCGCCGGGCGTCAGCCCCGTGGAGCGCGAGGAGCCTCGCAGTGGCGGGCCCGCCAGGCTCGCCGACCCACGGCTCTTGCGCCAGTTCGCCTTCATCGCCGGTCGCTGGCGCGCCGCCCCCACCGGCGCCGCGCTCGCTGTCGAGGATCCCGCCACCGGCGAGATCCTCGGCCATGTGCCGGATCTGGGCGCGAGGGAGACGCGCGAGGCGATTAACGCGGCCGAAGAGGCCTTCGCCGGCTGGGCCTCCCTCCTGCCGCAGGAGCGCGCCCGCTTCCTGCGCGCCTGGCATGACCTCATCGCCGAGAACCGGGCCGACCTTGCCACGCTGATGGTGCTGGAGCAGGGCAAGCCCTATGCGGAGGCGCTCGGCGAGATCGATTACGCGGCGAGCTTCGTGGAATGGTACGCGGAAGAGGCGCGGCGCCTTGTCGGCGAGATGCCGGCGAGCCATCTGCCGAACCGGGTCATGCAGGTGCGGCGCGAGCCTGTCGGCGTCGTCGCCGCCATCACGCCATGGAACTTTCCCTGCGCCATGATCACCCGCAAGGCCGCCGCGGCGCTTGCCGCCGGCTGCCCGGTCGTCGTTCGTCCCGCCTCCGAGACGCCCTTCTCCGCACTCGCCCTTGCCGAGCTGGCAAGCCGCGCCGGCCTTCCCGCCGGCACCTTCTCGGTGGTGACGGGAAGGGCCGAGCCGATCGCGCGCGAGCTCGCAGAGAACCCCAAGGTCCGCGCCTTAAGCTTTACCGGGTCGACGGAAATCGGCGCGAGGCTCATCGCCGCCGCTGCGCCCACAATCAAGCGCATGTCGATGGAACTCGGCGGCCACGCCCCCTTCATCCTCTTTGGCGATGTCGATCTCGACGAGGCGGTGGAAGCGGCGCTGGCGGCGAAGTTCCAGACCTCCGGCCAGGATTGCCTCGCCGCCAACCGCATCTTCGTCCACGAAGATATCTGTGAACCCTTCCTTGCCCGCTTCGCAGCGCGTGTGAAGGCGCTGAAAGTCGGCTCCGGCTTCGAGGAAGGGGTGGAGATCGGCCCGCTCATGCATGCGCACGCCGTCGACAAATGCGCTGAGCACGTGAAGGACGCGCTGGCGCGCGGAGCAAGACTGCTTGCCGGCGGCGAGCGCCATCGCCGCGGCCCGCTCTTCTTCACGCCGACGCTTCTGGCCGACTGCGATGAGCAGATGGCGATTTTTGCCGAAGAGACCTTCGGGCCGGTGGCGGCGGTCACCAGCTTCGCCTGCGAGAGCGAGGTTCTTGCCCGCGCCAATGCCAGCGAATACGGGCTCGCCGCCTATCTCTACAGCCGCGATCACGACCGCATCGCCCGCATGAGCAGGGCGCTCGCCTATGGCATGGTGGCGGTCAATTGCGTGACGATGACCGGCGCGCCGATCCCCTTCGGCGGCATCAAACGATCGGGGCTTGGCCGTGAGGGCGGTCCCCACGGCATCGAGGAATTCACCGAGCTCAAATACGTCTGCGCCGCCTTCAAGGCCGCTTGAGAGGAACCGTCCCATGAACAGGCACATCGCCGTCAACGACCTTGAGACGCTCGACCGGGCGCATGTCTTCCACCCTTCGACCCACCTCGCCCAGTTCGCGCGCGGCGAGGCGCCGAGCCGCATCGTCACCGGCGGCAAGGGCGTTTCCATCGTCGATCGCGACGGCAGGAAGAGCCTCGACGCCTTTGCCGGGCTCTATTGCGTCAATGTCGGCTACGGCCGCCAGGAGATCGCCGATGCGATCTACGCCCAGGCCAAGGAGCTTGCCTACTATCACGCCTATGCCGGCCATTCGAACGAGCAGGTGATCCGCCTGTCGGAGCGCATCGTTTCGCGCGTCGGCCTTGGCATGCAGCGCATCTACTGGGGCCTTTCCGGCTCCGATGCCAACGAGACCAACATCAAGCTCGTCTGGTACATGAACAACGTTCTCGGCCGGCCGGATAAGAAGAAGATCATCTCGCGCCAGCGCGGCTATCACGGTTCCGGCGTCATGACCGGCAGCCTCACCGGCCTGCCGCTCTTCCATGACGCCTTCGATCTGCCGCGGTCGCCGATCCTGCATACGGCCTGCCCGCACTACTGGCGCCATGGTCAAGAGGGCGAGAGCGAGGCGGAGTATTCCCGCCGCCTTGCCGCCGAGCTGGAATCGCTCATCCTCGCCGAGGGGCCGGGGACCGTCGCCGCCTTCATCGGCGAGCCGGTGATGGGCACCGGCGGCATCATCCCGCCGCCGGAGGGCTACTGGCAGGAGATTCAGGCGGTCCTGAACAAGTACGACATCCTTCTTATCGCCGACGAGGTGGTGACCGCCTTCGGCCGCACGGGCGCCTATTTCGGCGCCCACAAATACGGCCTTGAGCCGGACCTCATCACCATCGCCAAGGGCGTCACCTCCGCCTATCTGCCGCTTTCGGGCGTCCTCGTTGGCGAGAAGGTCTGGCAGGCGCTGGAGAAGGGTACCGACGAGATGGGGCCGATCGGCCATGGCTGGACCTATTCGGCGCATCCGACCTGCGCGGCGGCCGCCAACGCCAATCTCGATATCATCGACCGGGAGCGGCTGACGGAGAACGCCCGCGAGACCGGCGCCTATTTCCTCAAGCGCCTGCAAGACACCTTCGCCGACCACGAGCTCGTAGGCGAGGTGCGCGGCGCGGGCCTCCTCGCGGCGCTGGAATTCACCGCCGATCGGGCGACCAAGGCACGCCTCGATCCCGCGCTGAAAACCGGTGCCAGGGTCGCCGCCGCGCTCCTGGAAGAGGGCGTCATCGCCAGAGCCATGCCGCATGGCGAGATTCTCGGCTTTGCGCCCCCGCTCGTCATCACGCCGCAAGAAGTCGACGAGGTCGTCGCCGCCACCAAGCGCGCGGTCGACCGCGTCGCTGTTTCGCTCTAGCGGGAGCCAAAGAGATGGACGTCGCCAGCCCGACCGGCCGCGCGGCGCCCGTCCTGGCGCGGCCTGTTTTCCAAGCCGGCGAGCTGGACCGGCGGCTCGCCCGGCTTCGCGATGAGATGGCGAGGCGAGGCCTCGATATCGCCATCCTCGCCTCGCCGGAGAACGTTTTCTACCTCACCGGCCTCGACCATTGGGGCTATTTCGCCCCGCATCTGCTCATCGTGCCGGCCGAAGGCGAGATGGTGCTCGTCACCCGCGGCATGGAGCGGGCGACCATCGCCCGCCACGTGCTCAACGCCCGCTTCGAAGGCCACGAGGATTACGAGAGCGCTGCCGCACGCGCCGCCGAGATCCTGCGCCAGGAGGCCAGCCGGCCGCGCCATATCGGCATCGAGGCGGGCTCGGCGGGCCTGACGCACGCCCTCGCCGAGACGCTGAAGCAGCGCGTCACCGCCCAGTGGGGCGACGTCACCGGCCTGGTCGACCGGCTCAGGCAAGTGAAGAGCCCGGCCGAGCAGGCCTATATGCGCCGCGCTGCCGAAATATCCGACGCCGCCGCGGGAGCCGCCATCGACGCCATCGGCAAGGGCGCCAGCGAGCGCGACGTCGCCGCTGCTTGCCTTGCCGCCATGGTCGCCGCCGGCGGCACCTATCCGGGCTTCGGCCCCTTCATCCGCTCCACCGCCCGTCTCGACGAGGAGCATACGACCTGGAGCGATACGCGCCTTGCCGCCGGCGATGCGGTCTTCTTGGAGCTTTCCGGCTGCTTTGCCCGCTACCACGCCCCGCTCGGCCGTCTCGTGCATGTTGGCAACATCTCGCAGGCCGATCACGACATGGCGGCCCTCGTGGAGGCCGCCTTCGCCGCGGTGCTTCGCGCTCTCGTGCCGGGCGCGCTCTTCCGCGAGGTCTACGCCGCCTGGCAGGGCGTCGTCGATGCGGCGGGCCTTGCCCATTATCGCCGCCACCATTGCGGCTACGTCGTCGGCATCGGCTTTCCGCCGAGCTGGACCGGCGGCAACAGCGTGACCGGCCTCCGCCACGACAGCGAGCTCATCGTGGAGGCGGGGATGAGCTTTCACGTTCTGTCGTGGCTGATGGGAACGGGCCGAGGCGATTTCTTCCGCTCCGACACCGTGCTCGTCGGTGAGCGGCAGGCCGAGCTTTTGACGCGCGCCCCTTCGGCGCCTTTGGCGCGATAGGCGAGGGGGCTTCAGACGGGAAGACCAGGATGGAGTTTGGCAAGAACAACACGCCGTTCAGCGAGGAAGAGTTCGCCGCAAGGCTGGCAAGGGCCAAGGACGCCATGCGGCGGGAGGGTTTTGAGGCGCTTCTCGTCTGCGATCCGGCCAATATGTGCTATCTGACCGGCTACGACGGCTGGTCTTTCTACGTGCACCAGGCGGTTCTCGTGGCGCTCGATCTGCCGGCGCCGATGTGGATCGGCCGCAACCAGGACGTCAACGGCGCCCGCCTGACCACCATCCTGAAGGACGACGATATCCTCGGCTATGCCGACGACCATGTGCAATCGCTGGTGAAGCACCCGATGCAGGCCATGGCCGCAATCATCCGCGAGCGCGGGCTTGAGAGGGCGCGCATCGGCGTGGAGGCCGATTGCTATTACTACACCGCACGTTCCGACGCGGTTCTGAAGGCGGAGCTGCCGCAGGCGGAGATCGTCGATGCCGGTATCCTCGTCAACTGGCTGCGCTGCGTGAAATCGGAGGCCGAGATCGCGCTGATGTTCCAGGCCGCGGCGATCACCGAGCGCATCGTGGAGGCGGCGCTCGAGGTCATGGCCGACGGCGTGCGCCAATGCGACGTTGCCGCCGTCATCCAGGCGACCGGCACGCGCGGCATTCCGGGAGAGGGCGGCTACGGCGGCGACTATCCGGCCATCGTGCCCTTGATGCCGAACGGCGTCGGCACCTCCTGTCCGCATATCACCTGGCGCGACGAGCCCTTCCGCGCCGGCACCGGCACGACGATCGAGATCGCCGGCGTGCGCCACCGTTATCACGTGCCGATGAGCCGCACCGTCTTTCTCGGCACCCCCCCGACGAAGATGCTCGCCGCCGCTGCCATCATGGCCGAGGGCATCGAGGCGGCGCTCGCCGCGGCCCGGCCCGGCGCCACCGCCCATGACGTCTGGGCGGCCTGGAACGACACCATCGAGCGCCATGGCATCGTCAAGGAATCGCGCTGCGGCTATTCCATCGGCCTCAACTATCCGCCGGATTGGGGCGAGCGCACGCTGTCGATCCGCAAGGGCGACGAGACCGTCCTGGAGCCCAACATGACCCTGCACTTCATGCCGGGCCTGTGGATGGACGATTGGGGCATGGAGATTTCGGAGCCTATCCGCATTTCGTCGGAGGGCGCGGAAACCTTCTGCCATTTCTCCAGAGAGCTATTTATTAGGTAAGACAGATGCTTGCGTGGACACCTTGAAGCGAATTGGAGATGGCGTGTTAGGGCGCGAGCACGTACCGATTGCCCGCCCGGGTTGCGCTCACGGCGATTTCTTGGAACATTGCCAGAGCAACGAGCGAATTCGACTGCGGCGCCCAAAGACTTCGGACGGCGTAGTCCCGGTGGCGTCTTTGACGCTGCCCAAGGAAAACAAGAGGGTCGAACAAGAGCAGGTCCGGCCGGCTTGCCCGAGAGCCGCGCCGGCGAAGCAGAAAGGCGTTCATGCGGGAGAACGGCGTTGCCGGAAACGGCGCCGGGGATAGCGCTTATGTGCGCTTTGAGGATGTCCAGAAAAGCTATGACGGGGAGACCCTCGTCATCAAGAACCTGAACCTCGCCATCCGGCGGGGCGAGTTCCTGACCATGCTGGGGCCGTCCGGCTCCGGCAAGACGACCTGCCTGATGATGCTCGCCGGCTTCGAATCGACGACGCACGGCGCCATCTGGCTGCATGAGCAGCGCATCGACAACGTGCCGCCGCACAAGCGCGGCATCGGCATGGTGTTCCAGAACTACGCGTTGTTTCCGCATATGACGGTGTCGGAGAATCTCGCTTTTCCGCTGAAGGTGCGCGGCATGGGCAAGGCGGAGATCGAAGAGCGCGTGGCGCGCGTTCTCGCCATGGTCGAGCTGCCGCAATTCGGCGACCGGCGTCCCTCCCAGCTTTCCGGCGGTCAGCAGCAGCGTGTCGCCGTTGCCCGCGCTCTCGTCTTTGAGCCCGACCTTGTGCTCATGGACGAGCCGCTCGGTGCCCTCGACAAGCAATTGCGCGAGCAGATGCAGTTCGAGATCAAGCACATCCATCAAAACCTCGGCGTCACCGTCGTCTACGTCACGCACGACCAGAGCGAGGCGCTGACCATGTCGGACCGCGTGGCGGTGTTCAACGACGGCATCATTCAGCAGCTTTCCACCCCGGACGTTCTCTACGAGGCGCCGGAAAACGCCTTCGTTGCCCAGTTCATCGGCGAGAACAATCGCCTTTACGGCGAGGTCTTGCAGCGCGTGGGCGACGGCGAGGTGCGCGTGAAGCTGGATTCGGGCGAGGAGATCCGCGCCCTGCCGGTCAATGTCGATGGCGCCGCCGATCGCACCACCCTGTCGCTCCGTCCCGAGCGCGTGCAGATCAATCCGGCCGAGGGCTCGCTGCCCAACGTCCTGCGCGGCAAGGTGGAAGAAGTCATTTATCTCGGCGACCACATCCGCACCCGCCTGGCGGTCGCCGGCCATGACGATTTCATCGTCAAGATACCGAACGCGTCCGGCCATCCGAGCCTGAAGGAGGGCGAGACCGCCGACCTTGGCTGGACCATCGAGGATTGTCGGGCTCTCGATGCCTGACACGGCGCCAGAACGTGGCGCCACTGCCTTCGGCAGGCAGTCCCTTCATGCCGACATCAAGCTCCCAAACGGGACCAAGACCAAACGGAGGAAGTTCCGAATGAAGCGCATCCCTTTCCTTTTGGCCGCAACGGCCCTCATTCCGGCGGCGGCGCTCGCCGCCGAAGGCGACACCCTCACCATCGTCTCCTGGGGCGGCGCCTATACCAATTCGCAGGTAAAGGCCTATCACGAGCCCTATAGCGAGAAGACCGGCACGCAGATCTTCAACGAGGACAAGTCGGCCAACGCTCTTGCCGGCATCCGCTCGCAGGTGGAGGCCGGCAACGTCACCTGGGACGTCGTCGACATGCTGCAGGCGGACGCGCAGCGCGCTTGTGACGAGGGCCTGGTCATGGAGATTCCCCATGACGAATGGCTCGCCGAATCGCCCGATGGCGCGGCGCCGACCGAGGATTTCATCGAAGGTACGCTCGGCCCCTGTTTCATCCCGCAGATCCTCTACGCCACCATGTTCGCCTACAACACCGAGGCCTTCGACGGCGAGGGTCCGAAAACGCTCGAAGACGTCTGGGATCTGGAGAAGTTCCCCGGCACGCGGGCCCTGCAGAAGATCCCGCAGAAGAATCTGGAATGGGCGTTGATCGCCGACGGCGTGGCGCCGGAGGAGGTCTACGACGTCCTGGAAACCAGAGAAGGTCAGGATCGGGCCTTCGCCAAGCTCGACGAGATCAAGGACAGCGTCATCTGGTGGTCGGAAGGCGCGCAGCCGCCGCAGATGCTGGCCGACGAGGAGGCGGTGATCGCCACCGCCTATAACGGGCGCATCTTCAACGCCCAGGTCAACGAGGACCAGCCCTTCGAGATCATCTGGGATCATCAGATGTTCGAGGTCGATGGCTGGGTCGTGCCGGTCGATCAGAACGAGGCGGACCTTGAGCTGATCAAGGACTATCTCTACTTCGCCACCGACACGCAGCGCCTTGCCGATCAGGCCAAGTACATCTCCTACGGTCCGGCGCGCAAATCCTCCGCGCCGCTGGTTTCAACGCACGAGGAGACCGGCGTCGACATGAAGCCGCATATGCCGACCAGCCCGGAGAACCTGGAGACGGCGGTGTCCTTCAACACCGAGTTCTGGGCCGATTATGGCGACCAGCTTGAAGAGCGCTTCAACGCCTGGCTGGCGCAGTAATCGGGCAAGCTGAGAACGGGTCGGGCGCCTTCGCGTCCGGCCCTTTTCCGCGCATGCGAACGGCAGGACGGGCACCATGGCGGATGTGACGGCACCGGGCTTCGTGCCCGAGGCGAGACAGGAGACCCTGACCACCGCGGACGGCACGCCGCTCAAGGTCTCCCTGCGGCGCTCGCAGCGGCGCCAGCGCCGACGGGCCTTCTACCTCGTGGCGCCCTTGCTTTTCTTCCTGCTGATCACCTTCGGCTGGCCGATCGCGCAGATGACCTTCCGCTCCATCTACAATCCGGAGGTCGCCAACTATCTGCCGGAGACATCGGCGGCCATCGCCAACTGGACCGCCGACGAGGTGCCGGGCGAGGAGGTCTTCGCCGCCATGGCGCGCGACATGCAGCTGGGCCTCGAGGACCGGACCATCGGCCGCGCCGCCGCCCGCATCAACCGCGAAATTCCGGGCGCGCGCAGCCTCGTCATGGGTACCGCGCGCGACCTCGACGAGATGCAGGCGCCCTACAGGGAAGCCTTCCTTCAGGCCGACGAGGACTGGGCCGATTTGGAGTTCTGGCGGCTGATCAAGCGCGAGACGCGCATCCTGACGCCTGCCTATTACCTTCTGGCGCTCGATTTTGAATACAACGCCGAGGGTGAGATCGTGGAGCGGCCTGAAGTCTACCAGGTCTATCGGCTGCTGTTCTGGCGCACCGCCTGGATGAGCCTGGCCATCACCGGCCTGTGTATCGCGCTCGGCTATCCGATCGCCCATCTCCTGGCGACGCTGCCGCTGAGGACCTCCAACCTTCTGATGATCCTGGTGCTCTTGCCGTTCTGGACCTCGCTTTTGGTGCGCACCTCGGCCTGGATCGTCCTGCTGCAGCAGGAGGGCGTCATCAACGACCTTTTGGTCTGGTCCAATATCGTCGACGACGACGGCAGGGTACGCATGATCTACAACCAGATCGGCACCATCGTCGCCATGACGCATATTCTTCTGCCCTTCATGATCCTGCCGCTCTATTCGGTGATGAAGACCATCCCGCCCTCCTATATGCGCGCGGCGCGCTCGCTGGGGGCAACGCAGTTCACCGCCTTCACCAAGGTCTATATGCCGCTCACCCTGCCGGGGCTGGCGGCCGGCGTCCTTCTCGTCTTCATCCTGGCCATCGGCTACTACATCACACCCGCCCTCGTCGGCGGCGAGAGCGGCATCTTCATCTCCAACCTGATTGCCCAGAACATGCAGGGCACCAGTGCCCAGTTGAAGCTCGCCTCCGCGCTCGCCACGATACTGCTCGTGGCGGTGCTGGTGCTCTACTGGGCCTTCAACAAGCTGATCGGCGTCGATCGGCTGAAATTCGGCTGACGGGGAGGGCGAGAACATGGCGCTTCCAAGCTATGCCGGCACCGGCGAAAAGCTGTGGTATTACACCTACCGGCTTCTCTGCGGCCTCATCTTCCTCTTCCTGATCGTGCCGATCATCGTCATCGTGCCGCTCTCCTTCAACGCCGAACCCTATTTCACCTTCACGCGCGAGATGCTCGCGCTCAATCCGGAAGGCTATTCGCTGCGCTGGTACGACGCGCTCCTGTCGAGCGAGGAATGGCTGCGGGCGATCCGCAACTCCTTCTTCATCGCCACCTCCTCGGCGATCATCTCCACGGCGCTCGGCACGCTCGCCGCCCTCGGCCTCAGCCGGCGGCAGATGCCCTACAGGACCGTCATCACCGCCGTTCTCATCTCGCCGATGATCGTGCCCCTCATCATCACCGCCGCGGCGCTCTTCTCCTTCTATGCGCGCATCAACCTCGCCAACACCTTCTTCTCCATCATCATGGCGCATGTGGTGCTCGGCACGCCCTTCGTGGTGATCACCGTCACCGCGGCGCTGTCGGGCTTCGACCAGCAGCTCATCCGCGCCGCCCAAAGCCTTGGCGCCAATCAGCTGACGACCTTCTTCAAGGTGATCCTGCCGCTGCTTCTGCCGGGGGTGATCGCCGGGGCGCTGTTTGCCTTCATCACCTCGCTGGACGAGGTGGTGGTGGTGCTTTTCCTCGCCGGGCCCGAGCAGACGCCGATGACGGTGCGCATGTTCTCCGGCCTGAGAGAGGAGATAAGTCCGACGATCCTGGCGCTGGCGACCATCCTCGTCGGCATCTCCATCCTGCTTCTGACCTCCATGGAGATGCTGCGCCGGCATTCAGAGCGCCATCGCGGCCTGACGCCGGGATAGGCAAGAAAACCGTCGGACAAGAAAAGGCGGAGGCGCTCCACGCACCTCCGCCTTTCGCGCGCACCCGGCCTTCGGGCCGGGATGGCCGGCCGCCGGCTCACTTACCCTGACGGCTCAGTTGTCTGACGGCTCAGGCGCCGTTGACGGCGATCTTCTTGCCCTTCACCTCCGCCTCCGGAGAGCGCGGCACGGTGACCTTCAAGACGCCCTTGTCGAAGCTCGCCGTCACCTTGTCGGCATCCGGCTCGAAGGGCAGGGCGAAGCGGCGCAAGAAAGTGCCGTAGGAGCGTTCGACGAGATGGTACTGGCGCTTCTCGTCCTTTTCCTCTTTCTCCACCTTGCGCTCGGCCTTCAGCGTCAGGACGCCTTCGGTGAGATCAAGGTCGATATCCTTCTCGTCGATGCCCGGAAGGTCGGCGGTGATCTCCATGCCCTTTTCCGTCTCCACCACATTGACCTTGGGCGTCAGCATGCCGCTCGTCGGCGCGAAGGCCGCCGGCAGGCTCCAGTCGCGGGTGAAGTCCTCGAACATGCGGTCCATCTCGCGCCGCATGGCGGTGAAGGGGTCGGCCTCGCCGCCGCGGCCGAGCGAGGTCGAGCGAGCGAAGGGAACAAGCGATTGGATATCCATGGCGTCACCTCGTTTCGTGTTGAAGTGGCCGACGCCGTGACCGGTCCTCGGCCACATAGGTTTCGCCGCATATGTGGCGATGGACGCTGTGTTCTTCAAGCGGTGAGGGCGCCCGAAACGTGCCGTTTCGGCACGGACTTCGGGCGCCCGCCGTCTCCCGCGTCGACCTAAGCCATATCGCCGAAGGCGATGGCCTTGGTTTCCAGGAATTCCTCAATGCCGAGGACGCCGCCCTCGCGGCCGATGCCGGACTGTTTGTAGCCGCCGAAGGGGCTGCCCTTGGCAAGTCCGGCGCTGTTGACGCGCACCATGCCGGCTTTCAGCTCGCCGGAAACGCGCCGCGCCCGCTCCCGGTCGCCGGTATTGATATAAGCGGCAAGGCCGTAGGGCGTGTCGTTGGCAAGCCGGATCGCCTCCGCCTCGTCCTTGAACGGGGTGATGGCAAGCACCGGCCCGAAAATCTCCTCGCGCCAGATCTCCATCTGCGGCGTGACGTCGGCAAAGACGGTCGGTCGCGCGTAGTAGCCGCGATTGAAGCCCTGCGGGCGGCCCGCGCCGCCGGCAACGAGCCGCGCCCCGCCGGTGATGCCGCTCTCGATGAGGCGCTGCACCTTGTCGAACTGCGCCTCGGAGACGAGCGGGCCGATATGCCGGCCTTCCTCGGCCGGATCGCCGACCTCCGTCGCGGCCGCGACCTTGCCGGCGATCTCCACCGCGCTCTCATAGGCTTCAAGCTCCACCAGCATGCGGGTGGGGGCGTTGCAGGACTGTCCGGTGTTTTCCATGCAATGGCGCACGCCGCGCTTCACCGCGCCCTCAAGGTCGGCATCGGCGAAGACGATGTTGGGCGACTTGCCGCCGAGCTCCAGCGCCACCCGCTTGACCGTATCGGCGGCGGCCTTGGTGACGGCGATGCCGGCGCGGGTGGAGCCGGTGAAGGACATCAGGTCGATGCCGGGATGGGCGGACATCGCCGCGCCGACGCCCGGCCCGTCGCCGTTGACGAGGTTGAAGACGCCCTTCGGCGCGCCGGCCTCATCCACCAATTCGGCGAAGAGGAGGGCGGAAAGCGGGGCGATTTCCGATGGCTTCAGCACGACGGTGCAGCCGGCGAGCAGCGCCGGCACGACCTTCAGCGTCACCTGGTTCATCGGCCAGTTCCACGGCGTGATGAGGCCGCACACGCCGATGGGCTCGCGCACGATCCGCTCGGAAGGCACGTCGGGGCGGAGCGGGCGCTCGAATGCGATCTCCTTCACCGCATCGAGGAAGCCTTCCATGTGCCAGATGCCGGCGCCGGTCTGATGGCTCGCGGCGAAGCTGATGGGGGCGCCCATCTCCGTGCTGATGGCCTTGGCCATCTCGCCGGCGCGGGCGCGATACGCCTCCAATAGCCGCCCCACCAGCGCCACGCGCTCCGACAGCTCGGTGCGGCTCCAGCTCTCAAAGGCGGTCCTTGCGGCGGCAACGGCGCGGTCGAGATCCTCCTTGCCGCCGAGCGAGATGGTCGCCACCGGCAATTCGTTCGCCGGGTTGATGACCTCCAGCTCCTGGCCGGCCAGAGGCGCGACCCACGCGCCGTCGATATAGAAATCGGTCTTCCTGAGCATTCCATTCCCTATGCTATAGAAAAAGCCAGAATTGCCGTGATGACAGGAGTTTAAGCACGAAAATTAATCTACTGAACGAGAACGGCTCCGGCCGCCCGGCGCCGTGCCGGGGCTTGACGAGGCCGCATCGCGGAAGGCGCCGCCTCGGCAAACGCTATAGCATCGCCGTGCATGCCGGTCATTCGGCCAGAGCGGCCGGCTGCTGCATGCCTGGTGCAACGTTCTGGTTGAGGCGGGAGACGTTCTGCGGATCCCAGACGGCCTTCAGCCGCGCAAGCCGCGCATAGGTCGTCTCGCCAGAGGCGGCGCGTGCGAGCCGCCTCAACCCGACCATGAAGGCTCATCGTGCCTCGCAAGGCACTGCTCAGGGACGGTCGCAGATGGGCTGCCGCCCCTCCTTGGCCAACCGATCCTACAGCATCCATTCCATCGGCAGCCAGCCGATGAAGCCGACGAAAGCACGCTTCAAGGGGCCGGTATTGGGATCGTTGCGATAGAGGGTGTCCTCGCCATCGGGCCCCCTCTGAAGCCATTCAAGATCGCCATCCGCGCCGCGGCGCAGACGATAGACGGACCGGTTGACGTCCAGCGCCGCCCCGAGGGTCCTCGCCATCTGCGGGCTGTCGATGAGGAAACCCATCTCGGTGTTGAGCGTGGCCGAGCGCGGATCGAAATTGAACGAGCCGATGAAGATGCGCTCGCCGTCGACGGCGAAGCTCTTGGCATGCAGGCTGGAGGCCGAGCCGGCCAGAAGCTGCGACAGGTTGAAATCGTGCTGCTGTCCGGCGCCGGCGCGCAGCTCCAGAAGCTTGACGCCGGCATCGACCAGCTTCGGGCGGTAGCGCATATAGGCGCCGTGGACGGGCGGCACGTCGGTCGCCTCCAGGGAATTGGTCAGGATACGGGTCGCCACGCCCCGCTCGGCAAAGCCGGTGAGAAGCTCCGTGCCGCGCTCGCCGGGGATGAAATAGGCGGAGACGAGGTCGAGGGAGGAGGCCGGCGGCTCGATGCTCTGGAACAGCCGGCTGATCAGGAGCTCTTGCGGCGTGCCCCTGCCGAGCGCCTTTTCCGGCTCGTCGCTGAACAGGCGCACCGTCACCCATTGCAGCGGCGCCTGTCCCGTGACCAGCTCGCGCAGGAGAGGCGAGGCGCTTGCCGCCTCCACATAGGGCGAGCCGACGACCGAGCGCCTGGCAGCCGCCGCCGCGTCCTCCAGGCGCGGCAGCCCGTCCGGCGCGCGCGGCAGGATACGCTCGGCCGGATAGGCGGAGCGGCTGTTCCAGTAGCGGTCGAAATTCGCCGAGACCTCGCCCGCCGCCCGGCCGACCGCCAGCGCGTCGAGGTCGAAATAATGCACGCCCTCGCCATAGGCGAAATAGATATCGCCGATATTGCGGCCGCCGATGACGGAGACGATGCCGTCGACGGTCATCGATTTGTTGTGCATGCGCCGGTTGAGGCGCGGGAAGTCGAAGGCGTAGGAGAGGAGCTTGGGGCGGCGAAGGGTGAAGGGATTGAACAGCCGCACCTCGGCATTCGGCATGGCGTTGAGGGCGGCGAGCGCCTCGTCCAGGCCGGCAATGCCGTTGTCGTCGAGAAGAAGCCTCACCCTGACGCCGCGCGCGGCGGCGGCGCGCAATTCGTCGAGCAGCATCCAGCCGGTCGTGTCGTCCTGCCAGATGTAATATTGCGCGTCGATCGTCGCCTCCGCCGCGCGCGCCATGAGCAGGCGTGCGCCGAAGGCATCGCGTCCGTCGGCCAGCGGGATGACGCCGCTGAGCCGCGGATGGGCGGCAACCGCCGGCAGGAGGGCCGCGCCGATACGCGTGGCCTCGGAGGGCGGCTGCCATATCGTCTCGCTGCGCCCCTCCAGCGTCGGCAAGGGAAAGGCGAGCCGCAAGCCGACGATCGCGACGACGCCGGCGGCAACAATGATCATCAGGGCTGTCAGGACGCGCACCATCGGGCCTCGGCGAGCCATTGCCTCGCAATCGTCCATACTGGCAAAAATCGTCAGATTGTCGATCCTTGCCCAGGATTCTCATGACGACGTGCAGGCCCTGATCAGTTCGGAGCATTTGGTGATGGAGCCGAAGCCCCAGCCGGCGCGGTTCTCGCTTCTCACCGAAGCGATCTTGCCGTCGGCGATGGTGAAGCGGAAGACGCAGGCCTTCTCGTGCGCGGCGTGGCCGGCGGGCGGCTGCGCCACGCGCCGGCCGTCGAGCGAGGATTGCTGCGCCGAGGAATAGATCCAGACCGAGCCTGGCTCGCCCGGCGTCTCGTGCGTTGCAAGGGGTTCGCCGATGCAGCTTCGCAGCGCCGCCTGGTCGCGGCCGACAAGCTCCGACTTGGCATCGTTGACGGTGCGCAGATGCGGCGCGCCGCAGCCGGCGAGAAAGAGGGCGGCCAGAAGCGCGCTGCCGGCGCCGGGAAGGGAAAATCGCATCGAGGAAACCTTTCGCTTGGGATGGGGTGAAGAGGGGTGGGCTGCGGCCCGCAAGAGGCCGAGAAGCGCAAAGCCGGCGCTGGCGCTGGCGGGCTCCAGGTTCTGGCCGGCGACAAGAGCGACCTGGCGCTCGACGGCTTCGGCCCGGGTGTCGGCTGCGGACTTGGCGTCGGCGAAAACGGCGTTCATCTGCGGGTCCTTTTCATAGCGTGCTATGTATCTGCTGTCCCCAGCTGTGCTTCCGGTGGAAACGGGCAATACGCATAGCTTGCTATATATCATTGCATAGCACGCTATTCAATGCCAAGGATGACATCATGAGTTTCGACAAGACGCGCTCCGCCGGCTACCTGACGAACCATCTCGCCCGGCTCTTCGCCCGCCGCATCCAGGCACGCATCAAGCCGCTCGGACTGACGCCCGGCACCTTTCCGGCGATGCTGGAGCTGTGGACGCAGGACGGCCTCAGCCAGGGCGAGCTGGTGCGCCGGCTCGACATCGAGCAGGCGACGATGGCCAACACCCTGGCGCGTATGGAGCGCGACGGTCTTATCCGCCGGCTTCAGGATGCGCAGGATGCGCGCGTGCAGCGCGTCTGGCTGACGGAGCGCGGCAAGGCGTTGCAGAACGCGGCCGTGGAACAAGCCGCCGCGGTCAACGACGAGGCCCTGGCGGGCCTCAGCGCGTCGGAGCGCCAGGAGCTCATCCGTCTGATGAACAAGCTGGTCGGCGAGTTGAGGCGCTGAGCGGGGCCCGCGGTCGCAGGCGGGGCGGGTGGCGCGCCGCCCGGCGCCGTTCTAGACATGGCAGCGGCGCCGGCGTCGAGCTGACGCCGCCCATTTGGAGACGTTTCCCCGCACCGTTCCTTGCGCAAGCCGGCCATGAGCGAAACCACGACACAGCCCGCCGCCGAACCGGCGCCACGTCCACGGCGCGTCCTCGTCCTCGGCGCCACCGGCACGATCGGCCGCGCCGCGGTGCGCGCGCTTGTGGAGCGCGGCCACGAGGTGGTGTGCTTCCTGCGCCCGCGCGCCGGGGCAGGGGGGTCCCTGAGCCCGGAGGCGAGCGCCAGGCTTCTGCCCGGCGCCACGCTCCGCTTCGGCGAGGTCACCGACCCGGCCTCGCTTGTCCGCGACGGCATCGCCGGCGAGCGCTTCGATGTCCTCCTCTCCTGCCTTGCCTCGCGCACCGGGGCGCCCAAGGATGCCTGGGCGATCGACTACCAGGCGCATGTCGACGCGCTCGCCGCCGCGCGGCAGGCCGGTGTCTGCCAGATGGTGCTGTTGTCGGCGATCTGCGTGCAGAAGCCGCTGCTTGCCTTCCAGAAGGCCAAGCTCGCCTTCGAGAAGGCACTGATGGAATCGGGGCTCACCTATTCCATCGTCCGGCCCACCGCCTTCTTCAAATCGCTGTCGGGACAGATCGACCGCATCAGGGCGGGCAAGCCCTATCTTCTCTTCGGCGACGGTCGGCTGACGGCCTGCAAGCCGATCAGCGACGCTGATCTCGGCCGCTATCTCGCCGAATGCCTGGATGACGAAAGCCGCCACAACCGCATCCTGCCGATCGGCGGGCCGGGCAGGGCAGTGACGCCGCTGGAGCAGGGCGAGCATCTCTTCGCGCTGCTTGGCCGCAAGCCGCGCTTCCGCCGCGTGCCGGTGGCGCTTCTGGACGCGATCGTCTTCACGCTCGGTGCGCTCGGGCGCCTTGCCCCGCCGCTGCGCGAGAAGGCGGAGCTTGCCCGCATCGGCCGCTACTACGCGACCGAATCCATGCTGGTTCTGAACCCCGAGACCGGCCGCTACGACGCCGAGGCGACGCCCTCCTACGGCTCAGAGAGCCTTTTCGACTTCTACGCCCGGCTGGTGGCGGGCGAGGCCGCCGTGGAGCGCGGCGACCACGCGGTGTTTTGAGGCCGAACGGCCGCGCGCGCCTGAAACCTCAGCAGATTTCGCGGATCCGATAGGGCTCGTTGGTTCGAAGATACGCCTCCTGCTCCTGCGTCAGGTCGATCGTGTCATAGCCCGTCACCATCGGGCGCACATGGCTCAGGAAGCCGTGGCCGACGGTCAAGAGATAGACGTGGACGATGACGAAGGCGGCGACCAGATAGGCCGCCAGAAGGTGGATATTGGCGATGACGGTGATCCACAAGGTTCCGTCCGCGACCTCGCCGGCCCACAGATTGTAGCTGAGATAGGCGAAGCCGGTGAGCCAGACCGCCGGGAAGATGAGCCATTTCAGGCCGAAATAGGTGGCCGCCTGCAAGGGGTTGTGCTTGCGCCAATAGATCTTCCGGTAGGGATGCGGCTCGCCGCGGAAGATGCCCCAGGCGTAGAAGCGCGCCACCTGCACCATGCCCTCCAGCTTGGGCACGAATTGCTTCCAGGTGCCGGTGGTGAACAGCCAGAAGGTGGCGAACACCCAAAGGGCGAAGAGCGCCAGCGCCGCCACGGTATGCAGCCTGACGGCGGCATCGAAGCTGAGAAGGGTGTGCACGCCGTTCATCCCGAGCCCGGAAAAGAGCAGGACGGTGATCAACAGGGCCTGTGCCCAGTGCCAGAAGCGCTCAAAGCGCGGATAGACCTGCACGCAGCGCTTAGCCATGGGCCCCTCCCTTGCGCCGTCTGCCGGCGATAAGCCGGACCATCCCATGCGCCAGGACGCCGGCGAGCGCGGCGAGCACGATGAGCTTGCCGATCATGCCCGTCAGGTTGTTGGGATCGGTGCCGGGCAAGAAGATGCCGGTAAGGCCCGCCATGCGCGCATTCGGCGCGTGGCATTCCTGGCAATCGAGCGCATCTTCCGCCGGCGCCACCATATGGGTGATCGGCCAGTACATATAGGTGTCGACGAAGCCGAAAGCGCCGGAGAACTCCTTGCCGGCAGCCGCCATTCCGGCCTGAATGGCGCGGCTCCAGTCGAAATTCGTCCAATAGGCGGTATCGCTCGTCGGTCCCCAGACATGCGTCGCCACGAGGCGGTTGAGGCCGCTGTCATAGACCTGGCGCCCGCGCATGCGCTTGAACGGCCAGATGCGGCTCACCCCGTCCTGCGGGTCGCCGGTGATGCGGTTCACCTCCACCACCCCGGCCGGATCGATCTCGTGCTCACTGTTGGCATATTCCACCTGGCCGTCGAACCAGGCGTAGAAGGGCGTCACCTCCTCGCCCCAGTCGAAGCTGCCTTTCGTCGACAGATAGGTGTGCAGATGCTGGCCGTCGGACTGGGTGAACTCGGATTGGACGATGGGCTTGCCGTCGGCGTCCAGCCGCCCGGCCGTCGACCAGTCCCAAAACGTCTTGGTGGCGACGCCGCCGCGCGCGAAAGCGGGGATATGGCAGGTCTGGCAGGCGAGCTTGTCGGTATGGTCGTTGAGCTTGATGCCGGTGAGCGTCAGCGGATGCGGAGCCTCGCCATGGCAGCTCTGGCAGGTCGCGACGTCCCGCCGCTCGCCCGGCAGGCCGGTGCCTTCCGTATCGCTCGCCATGACGGAATAGCGCGAGCCCGGCCAGCGATGGCTTTTGGAGAGGTGGCAATCGGAGCAGGCGAAGTTCTGCCCGTCGGGGGACATATGCACGTCGACGTCCAGCCCCGGCTCGACGAGGGCGGAGGAAAGGTCGCCATGCTTCACGTTATCGCCGCCGCCGCCGTAGAAATGGCAGGCGCCGCAATTCTCCCGCCTCGGCAGGCCGACGCTCTGCGCCGCCTTGGCGAGGTCGACGGGCTTTGCCTTGGCGCCGGTGATGGTCTTGGTGCCGGCGGGCACCGGCGCCAGCGGCGGATGGCCGGCGCCGGTCGCCGTCTTGGAATATTGGCCGGAGCGGTCGTGGCAGACGAGACAGTCGACGGCGGCGGCGCGCGTCGGCGGCGCCTTCGACATCTCTGTCCAGCCATAGCCGGCATGGCAGGATGTGCAGCGCGGCTCGTTGCCGGCGACGCTGCCGCAGAAGGCGTTGATGACGCTGCGCTTGCCGAGCCGCTGCCCGGTCTGCGGATGAAGGTAATCCCAGCTGTAATGGATGGAGCCCATCACCTGCTCGTCCGCCTCCGTATGGCAGGCGAGGCAAGCTTCCGTCAGCTCCGGGCCGGAGGCGAAGTCGCGCTGCAGCTCCTTCAGCTTGGCATGGTCGGTGGTGCTGGCGCTGACAGGTTCCTTGGGCACATCCTGTGCCGCGAGCGGATGCGAGGCCATCAGCCAGCCTGCCAGTGCAAGCCCGATCGCCGCTGATCGGGACATATTTCTTTTCCTCCCGCGGGGCCTGTCCCGCAGCCTCAAAGCCTCTTGGGGACAGATCGAACGCAGAACATATAACAGATTAAGAATGTGATGGCCGGTCCCGATGACGCACCCCAAAGGGCCGGCCGGCCCCGGGCAGACCGGTCGCTTTCGCCATCGGGCATCGCACGATTCTTGCATGTAAGGCCAATGCCTCGGAGGCGATGCCGACCCTTTCGACGCGACGCCCTCGTGGCGCATCGAACCGGCGCCCCTGCCTCTCGCTTGCGCGGGATTGTCGCTTCGCACCTCTTGCGGCAAGACTGCGCCCGGGAAAGACGCTGCCGGTTCTGGCGCGACACCGATAGGAGGCGCGAATGACGACGTATCACGGAGGTTGCCTGTGCGGCGCGGTCCGGTTCTCGGTCGAGGTTTCCAAGGCCGAGATCGATGCCTGCCATTGCAGCATGTGCCGCCGTTGGGGCGGCGGGCCCTCGCTCAACGTGCAAGCGGACGGCCCGCCGCGCTTTGAGGACGAGGCGGCGCTCGGCGTCTATCGCTCGTCGCAATGGGGCGAAAGGGTGTTCTGCAAGACCTGCGGCTCGTCGGTCTTGTGGCGCAGCGCCGACGGCAGCTTCCACGCCGTGCCCGCCGCGATCATCGGCGACCCAGAGGGCATGGCGCTGGCGCTGGAGATCTTCATCGACGACAAGCCGGCCTATTACGATTTCGCCGGCGAGCGCAAACGCATGACCGGCCCGGAGGTGATGGCGGCATTCGGCGTCGATACCGGTTCCTGAAGGCCGGCAACGGGCCGAAGCCGCAACCGAGATCGGCCACCGATGTGCCGGCAAGCTCCGGCACCAGGCTGCGGATCGTCGGCCATTCCGGCGCCCCCTCCAGGCTACGGCGAGATCGCGGAAGCTGGCTGTGGCCGGCAAAGAGGCCGGGATCGTCGTAGATATTCTGCGCCATGGATCGCCTCGGTCGCAATGTCCGTGGCCGCCGCGCTGACCTCTGTCGGCGCCTTTCGGCATGCCTTCCCGTCGACATACGCCATTGCTAACGACGCCCAAAGAAGGAGGCTGAAGGGGCGCAACGGCGCCGCTTCGACCGCGATCGCGACAGCAAGGCGGGGACGGTCAGGACGCAGCCGGAGCGGATGGACCAAGCGACCTTGGACGGGTTACAATAAAACCTGTCGACGACGAAAAACGCAGCGGTTTGGCGATGGTTGATCGAGGCTGGAAATCGAATTCAGAGCAGCGCATGCGCAAATCTCTCAAGATTCTGCATTCGCTCGCCTCTTGCGGCCTCATCGGCGGCCTTGCCAGTTACATGATCCTGCTCGTCTTCGCCCCGCAGGATACGCCGGTCGCCTACGCCGATCTGCGCCAGTCGATCGCGGCGATCAGCGACTACGTTCTGGTGCCGTCCCTGGCGCTGGCGCTGGTCTCCGGGCTTTTGTCGATGGCCGTGCACCGGCCCTACCAGG
The DNA here is from genome assembly GCF_000688515.1 of Afifella pfennigii DSM 17143. GTDB lineage: Bacteria > Pseudomonadota > Alphaproteobacteria > Rhizobiales > Afifellaceae > Afifella > Afifella pfennigii. The sequence goes on from NZ_JHZK01000019.1 coordinate 35,413, forward strand.
ACAAGGGATGGGCGCTGGTCAAGCTTGCCCTCGGCATCTTGATGTTCAAGGGCGTGCTGACCATCGTCGGCGGCAAGGCCGCCTATGCCGCCTCCGTCTCGCGCAGGCTTGCCGAGGGCGAGCCGGTGGCCGACGTGCTGCAGGCGGCGATCGGCCATGAATGGGCGACCCTGTGGGTCATCATGGCGCTCTCCGTCGCCAATGTCGTCCTGGGCGTGTGGCGCCCGAAGCTTTCGCGCCGGCCGCGCTACCAGGCCCAATCGACCTCCGAGCCGGCGCGCGTGAGGATCGTCGCCACCGGCGGCGAACGCGCCGTGCCGGCGAGCGAGGCGACCCCGCTGGCGGCGGAAATGGAGACGATCGGCGAGGGCCAGCGCCTGAAGCAAGCGGCGCAGTAGCGGCTGCCTCTGGACGCGCCTTGTCAGTCGGCTTGCGGCCGGCACGCGCCTTTAAGGAAAGAAACGTTCCTGAGATGTCCGCAGCCTCGTTTTCGTGCGCGGCGGCGAGGGCAGGGCGCGCATCTTGCCGGCCCCCGCGGCCTCCCTTTGCAGCGATGGAGAACGCCCGGACGGCGCCGGAGCGGCAGCGCCGCGGGCGCCCGACGCCGCATTACGTTCGGGAAAAATCGCTTATAGCCAAAAATTTTATTGTAATATGCCATGAAAAGCATAATGAATATGGTCATGGATGACATTGACCGAAAAATAATCGACCTCCTCTCCGGCGATGCGCGGCGCTCGCTGGCCGATATCGGCGCGGCGGTATCGCTCTCGCCTTCCTCGGTGAACGAGCGCATCAAGAAGCTCCTCGCCGATGGTGTCATCAAGCGCTTCACCATCGACATCGATCCGGCAAAGCTGGCGCTTCCCGTCGCCGCCTTCGTCTGGATCGCGCTGAGAGAGGGCGCCGACGAAGCCGCGTTTCGCGCCTTCGCGCGCGAGGACCGTCACGTCAGCGAGTGCCACCATGTCACCGGCGCCTGGTCCTATCTTCTCAAGGTGCAGGTGGCGGACCTCGCCGCCCTGGAGCGGTTTCTCGCGACCTTGAAGGAGAGCGGCTTCCTGGCGCGCAGCGAGACGGTGATCGCGCTCTCCACGGTCGTGGCGCCGCCGTTTCGCGTCAAGGACACCTGAGGAATGGAACCGCTTCTCTTCACACGGAGCCTTCTCCTTGGCGTGGCCGTCGCCGCCCCGCTCGGGCCGATTGGCGCCCTCTGCATCTCGCGCACGCTCGACCGGGGTTTCTGGTTCGGCGTCTCCGGCGGGCTCGGCACGGCGATCGCGGACGCGCTTTTTGCGGCCCTCGCCGCCTTCGGCTTCGCCGCTTTCGCGGCTTTCCTCGGCCTGGTCGACACGCCGCTGCGCGTCGTGGGCGGGCTGTTCATGCTCTGGCTCGGCTGGCGCAACCTCACTTCCGCTTCCATCGTCCGGGCGGCGAGCGCCACGCCGAGCGATCTCATGGGCACCGTGGCCACGACCTTCGCGCTGACCATCACCAACCCGATGACCATCCTCACCTTCGCCGCGCTCTTTGCCGGGCTCGGCCTTGCCGCCGATGCCGGCTTCGCCGCCGCAGGCGTCGTCGTCATGGGCGTCTTTCTGGGATCGCTCGCCTGGTGGTTCGTGCTCAGCGGCGGCGTGGCGCTCGCCAAGCGCAAGCTGCCGTCCTGGTTCGCGCGTCGCGTCTCGCAGGGGGCAGGTCTGGTGCTTATCGCCTTCGGCGGCCTCGCCCTGATATCGGCTCTGTGATCGGCGCGCGCCTTACGCCATATGTGGCCGGATGCCGGCTTTCCGGAAGCAGCCTTGCGGGCGGTTCAGTGCCTGCCGAGCATCCTTTCCTGTTCGTTCAAGGTCTCGCGCGAGCTGTCGATGATCCATTGCACCAGCCGCTGGATGACCTGCGGGACCTCCGCATTCAGCGGCTCGACAAGGAACTGGCCTCGCTGCGTGATCACCGTGTCGGGCACCGGGCGGACGAGAAGCCCCTTCTTCAGGAGATCCCCAAGGCAGTATCGCCATGCCAGAGCGATGCCCTGGCCGTTTACCGCGGCCTGCATGGCGACGTGGTAATTGTCGAAGATCATGCGCGAGACGGAATCGGTGTATCGCGCCCCCCGGCGCTCGAACCACTCGCCCCAATCCATGAAGTCCCAGCGCGAGGCGTGCCAGCCGAGGAGCGTCTGGCGCGCCAGATCCTCTAGGCCCTCGATCCGCCCGCTGCTTTCCAGATAGGACGGGCTGCAAACGGGAAAGACTTCCTCGTAGAAGAGCCGGCGGCTCTTGGCGCCCGGCCAGTTGCCGTCGCCGAAGGTGATGTCGAGATCCGGGCTCGATGGATCGGGAACCGTTTCGCCCTGGTCGGAGACGATCGAGGTGACGATGCGCGGATGGCGGGCGTTGAACTGCGCGATGACCGGCAACAGCCAGAAGCTGGCGAATTCCGCGTCGGTGCGGATCGTCACATGCGGCATCGGCTGGCTGAGCATCGTCGCCGCGCCCGCCATGCGCACCAGCCCGTCCTCAACGGCGCTGAGGAAGATCTCTCCCTCGCGCGTCAGGGCGATGCCTCGGCCGGCGCGCAGGAAGAGCTTGACCCCCAGATGCGCTTCCAGCTGGCGGATTTTGTGGCTCATCGCCGGCTGCGTCACGTTCAGCTCCGCCGCGGCGCGCGTGAAGCTGAGATGCTCCGCCACGCGCTGGAACGCCACGAGCCACTGCAACGGGGGAAGATCGCTCGCAAGACCCATAAGCGTGGCCTAATGGACGGATGAGGTTTTTTCAAGTTTTCATCATCTTGGCGACATGCAAGCTTCCCGCCGCACGCCAAATCGAGCGCAGCAGCCAACGAAAATGGGATGACGCAACGCGATGAATGCAAACCGAAGTGCCGTCGTGGCAGTGGATTTACAGGGCGAGAACGCCGCCGGCGGCGTCTGGCAGGTGGAAGGCTATGAGGCGATCCTTGCCAATGCTGCAAAGACCCTCAACGCCGCCCGCGCGGCGGGCATCCCGGTGATCTACAGCCGCCACGCACTCGATCCGCAAGGCCATACGCCCGCATCGTGGAGAACCCGCTTTACCGGCAGGTGCTGTGGAACTCCTTCTCCACCGCGCTCCTGGTGACGCTGTTTGCCCTGGCGATCGGCTATCCGCTCGCCTTCTTTCTCGCCTTCGTCGCCCGCCGTCATCGGCAGATGCTCTATTTTCTCGTGGTCATACCGCTGCTTACGAGCTTCCTGCTGCGCGCCTATACCTGGAAGATCATCCTCGGCCGTTCCGGGTTGGTGAACAGCACGCTGACCTCGCTGGGGCTGACGGACGGGCCGGTGGACCTTTTCCTGTACAACCAGTTCAGCGTGGTGCTGACGCTGGTCTACATCTTCGTGCCCTTCATGACCCTGCCGATCTACGCCTCGCTGGAAAAGCTGTCGCGCGATCAGATCGAGGCGAGCCTGGATCTTGGGGCGCGGCCCTTCACCACCTTCCGGCGTGTCATCCTGCCCTTGAGCCTGCCGGGCGTGGTGGCCGGCTGCACCTTCACCTTCGCGCTGAGCTTCGGCGATTTCGTCGCGCCCTCGCTGCTCGGCGGGCCGAACCAGATCATGATCGCCAACGTCATCATCAGCCAGTTCGGCACGGCCTTCGACTGGCCTTTCGGCAGCGCGCTCGCCATGGTCGTGGTGGTCATCGTGCTGGCCATCGTGGGCATCGGCGCACGGCTGGAAAAACGGTGAGACCCGCGATGCAAGCCCGCTACGACCCGCTCCTGACCCGCACGGCGCGCCGCGCTCTGCTCGGCGCCGCGATCGCGATCTTCGCCTTTCTCTACCTGCCGATCGCCGTGCTGGTGGTCTTCTCGTTTTCCCCTTCACCGCTGCTCGTCTTTCCCATCGAGGGCCTCGGCCTCACCTGGTATCGCGAGCTGTTCTCCGACCGCGACCTTTGGCGTTCGGTCGGCAACAGCCTCATCGTCACCGGCACGGTGGTGCCGCTGACGCTGCTCCTCGGCATGCCGCTCGCCTTCGGCCTGGATCGCGTGAACTTCCCGGGCAAGCGCTTGCTGGAGCACGGCATCCTCTTGCCGCTGGTGGTGCCGGGCATCGTCACCGGATTGGCGCTCCTGCTTCTGCTCAGCCGCTTCGATACGCGCCTGTCGCTGTTCACCGTCGCCCTCGGGCATTCGGTATGGTGCCTGCCGATCGTCGTCACCCAGGTCTATGCGCGCCTGCGCCGTTTCGACCGCAGCATCGAGGAGGCGAGCCTGGATCTGGGCGCCGGCCCGGCGACCACCTTCTGGCGGGTCACGCTGCCGAACCTGAAATCGGCGCTTCTCGGCAGCGCCCTGTTGGTGTTCGTCCTGTCCTTCGACGAGATCCCGGTGACCTTCTTTTTGACGGGAAGCGAGAACACCTTGCCGATGCATATCTGGTCGATGCTGCGCGAGGGCGTGAACCCGGTGATCAACGCCATCGCCACCTTGACCATCGCCCTGTCGATCCTCGTCGCCTTTTTCGGCCTTCGCATGCTGTCGCGCGATTGAGGCGGCCGGCAACAAGCCGTTGATAGCAGGCCGCGCCCTCAGCGCATGCTCTCCATGATCAAGAGGAGCAGGGCAGGGCCGCCGAGCGCCTCGTAGGAATGGGCGACATCGCCATCGTAGCGGAAATAATCCCCCGGCCCGATCTCCACCGTCTCCTCCGCCGGGCCGAGCCGCGCTCTGCCCGAACAGAGGAAGGCGTGTTCGACGGTGCCGCGCGGATGGGGAGTTGCCTGCCGGACGGCACCCGGCCTCAGCAGGACGCGGTAGAGATCGCGCCGCCGGTCGGGCGGGGATTTGTCGAGCAGGACCGCGGTCAGACCGGCGTCGTCTGCGGCGATCGCGACGCCTTCATCCGCGCGGATCAGCTGGGCATGCGAGGAGGCGCTCTCAAAAAGGGAGCTGAAGGGTATGGCGAGCGCGGAGGCGATCGCCCAGAGCGTTTCGATATTCGGATTGCCCTTGCCGGCCTCCAGCTGAGACAGCGTGGATTTGGCAAGACCCGCCCTTGAGGCCAGTGCCGAAAGGCTCATCTGAGCGAGCTCGCGCTCGCGCCGGATCGAACCCGCGATGATCGCATTCGGCGTCATCGTCGCTCCCTTTGCATGGCTGTCGTTCATGTTGACGAACGGCTTGACCGCGTTCATTTTAACGAACGTTGTTCGTTGGCGCTAGAGACCCGTCCGCCATGCCGCGCAAGAGCCCATCGCCCGCCGCCTCCCTCTCGCAGTTTCGCGCCGGTCTACGGGACATCACCCCGCTGTCGCTTGGCGTGGCGGTCTATGGTCTGGCCTTCGGCCTTCTCGCCGCACAGATCGGCATGGACGGACTGACCACCGGGTTGATGGGATTGTTCGTCTTTGCCGGCTCCTCGCAGATTGTGGCGGCGGAGCGGATGGCCGCCGATGCGGGTCTGGCGGTGGCCATTCTCGCCGGGCTCGCCCTCAACCTGCGCATTCTGCTGATGACGGCCTCCCTGCACGCCGAGCTCGCCGGCCGGCCCTGGTGGCAAATCCTCTTAGGGGTGCATCTGACCTCGGACGAGAACTGGGCGCTGATGCATGCCACGCGCGCGAGCGGCCGCAAGGCGGGTTATTGGTATCTGCTCGGCGGCGGCACCAGCCTTGTCGTGGTCTGGGTTCTCGCCACTGGCGCGGGGGCGGGCTTTGCCGGGCTGCTTCCCGACCTGACCTCGCTCGGCGTGGATTTCGCCTTCACAGCCGCCTTCATCCTGCTGGCGCGCAATCTGTGGCGCGGCATGGGCGATCTGGCGCCCTGGGCCGTCTCGGCCACGACCGCGGCGGTTCTGGCGCTCGTCCTGCCGGTCGACCCCTCCTGGGCGCTGATCGCGGGCGGCCTCGCCGGTGTCGTGCTTGCCGCAAGGCCGCGCGGTGACTGATCATTGGTTGCTGATCGCGGGCCTGGCCGCGGGAACCTTCGCCATCCGGTTCGGCGGCTTTCTCCTCGGCTCAACTGTGCCGGCGAGCGGCCCCTGGGCACGCGCCCTGAAGGCCTTGCCCGGATGCCTCATCTGCGCGCTGCTCGCCGTCATCCTCGTTCAGGGGGGACCGGCGGAGTGGTTCGCGGCGGCCATCTCGCTCGGCGTGGCGCTGGCGACCCGCTCCCTGCCGCTCACCATGCTGGCGGGCATCGCATCGGTGTGGCTGGCGCGCGGCCTTGTCTGAGGGCCTCGGCGAGCGCCTGTCGCGACGAAGGCGCACAGGCGTGAGCTTGCGCTGAATCAAGGCGTATCCGGCAAGCTGGTGCGTGATTGGCCTGTTTTCGACAGGAGAATCCTCGTGGCTACGTTTGAGGTCGTGACACTGCCCATGCGGCTCTTCGCCTTTACCGGCGGTCATGCCGCTTTTTCCGAGATCGCCGCCAAGGTCGGTCCGGCCTTTGATGCCGCCTATGCCGCGTTCCAGTCGGCGGGTATCGAACCTCAAGCCTCGGGGGCCGTGACGCGCTACGCCGCGTTCGACGACAACGGGACCGGGTTCCAGTCGGGCTTCTTCTGCCGCGCGGAGGATCGACCTGCCTTGGAGGCGGCGGGCTTTTCGGTGGGGGAGCTCGGCGGGAGGGTCATGGTCGCTCGGCACACGGGATCTTATGATCAATTGGCTGGGGTCTACGACGCCATGCAGGCAGAGATGCGCGCCCAGGGCGAAGCGCCGGCGGACTCAATGTGGGAGGTCTATCTCAGTCCACCCGAGACGCCCGTCCACGAAATGCAAACCGAGGTGTTCTGGCCGTTGATGGTGCGTTGAGCGCCGCGAACGGCGTTTCGCAGCGCGTCAGGCGAAGGGCGCCGATACGGTCCATGGCTCCGCGCGGCGCGCGGGGAGAGCGGACAGACCCATGGCAGCCGGGCTCCGGCCGGCTAGGTGTCCGCACCCGCCCGGCGTCGGCGCGATCCCTTCGCCAGGACCGCCATGGCCCCCACAAGCAGTGCCGCGCCGACGAGCCCGAGCGCGCCGAGGCGCTCCTCAAACAGGCTCCAGGCCAAGAGCGTGGCGACCAGCGGCTCCGTCAGCGCCGCGATGCTCGCCACCGTGGCGCCGGCGCGTTTCATGCCGGCGAAGAAGAGAATGTAGGCGAAGCCCGTCGGAACGAGGCCGATGTAAAGGAGGAGCCAAATCCCTTCCAGCGGGATCGCCGCGGGCATGCGCGCCACGGCAAAGGGCAGAAGCATGAGCGCGCCAGCGCCGAAGCCGATGGCGATCAGCGTGAAGGGGTGATGGCCGGGTGCCAGAACCCGGCTGAAGAGCGTGAACAGCGCATAGCTGAGCGCCGAGCCGAGCGCCCAGGCGGCTCCCGCAAAAACCGCCGCGCGGCTGACGCCGACATCGGACGGGACCCCGACCAGCATGGCGGTGCCGGCAACGCCCAGAATAAGGGCGGCAACGACCGGCGCGCTCAGCCGCTCGCCCAGAAACGCGCCTGCGAGAAGCGCGACGATGAGCGGCGCGGTACAGATGGTCACCAGCGTGGCAATGGCGACGCCGGTCGTCGCCACGGCCGTGAAGTAGAAGAGCTGGTAGAGCGCCAGCGTGACGCCGACCATCAGGATGGCGCCCAGCTCGCGGCCGGCGAAGGCGAAGGTGCGCCGTCCGATCGTGGCAAGGGACAGCGCGAAGAGAAGCGGCACGGCCAGAAAAAGGCGCATGAAGCCGACGAAGACGGGAGCGACATCCGTCGTCGCGTAGAGAAACTTCGAGGCGATCCCCACCGTGCCCCATAGGGAAGCGGCGAGGGCGACGAGCAGAAGACCGCGGGCCGAGACCGCCGGAGACCGGTCAAGGCGGATGTTCGGCGCTTCGTTCATGGACGGTTTGCGCGGCGCCGGCATGCGGGGGCCGCCCCGGCATCGGCCGGCGCGTTGCGCCATGTGGAGGCCAGGCGGAGCGAGTGCCCGGCAGCCGGCCGGGCGATCAAGGCAAACGCCGCTTCTAACGCACGCGGCAACGGGCCGGGAAGGGGAATGGGGTCGGCTTTATCGCACATGCGCTCTCAATGTTTCGCGGGGCCTCGGTGGACCCCCACGAATAGGCAAAACGCATCGCCGATGATACAGCCCTTTCGGCGGAGGAGCGGCGCCATGCGGTCCATGAGCCGGGGAAGGCGCAGGGGCTACTTGAAGGCGAAGGGGAGGGGAGCGCGGTATATCCTGCCCTCAATCTCCCGTCCGCCCTTCCACACGGCGCATCGCAGCGCCCTGACGAGCCCGCCCGCAACGCCCGGCGGGGGTCGCGGCGTCGCCGCCTTAAGGGTGGGCGCGGAGCCTAGGTCGCCTCCAGGACGGCGCTGAGGAATTGCTGCGTGCGCTCCTTTTCGGGGCAGTCGAAGAGCTTATCCGGCGTTCCCTGCTCCTCGATGCTGCCGTCGAAGAAGAAGACGACGCGATCCGAAATCTCCTTGGCGAAGCCCATCTGGTGGGTGACCATCAGCATGGTCAGCTGATGCTGCTCCGATAGCGCGCGGATCACGTTGGTCACCTCGCTGATGACCTCCGGATCCAATGCCGACGTCACTTCGTCGAAGAGCATCACCGTGGGACGCATCGCCAGGGCGCGGGCGATGGCCACCCTTTGCTGCTGCCCGCCGGAAAGCCGCGAGGGATGCTCGTCGCGTTTTTCCGCCATGCCGACCATGTCCAGAAGCTCCAGGGCGCGCTCCTCGGCCTCCTTTTTCGACAGGCCCAGAACCTGCACCGGACCTTCCATGCAATTGCCGAGCGCGGTCATGTGCGGGAACAGATTGAAATGCTGGAAGCACATGCCGATCTTGCCGCGCATGCGGCGCAGATGCGCGGCATTGGCCTGCACCAGCCGGCCGTCTTTCTCCATATGGGTGAGCGGCTCGCCATCGACATAGATGACGCCGCCGTCGATCCGCTCCAGCGTCATCAGCACGCGCAGCACGGTCGTCTTGCCAGAGCCCGAAGGGCCGATGATCGTCACCATCTCGCCCGCCGCCACGTCGAGGTTCAGCCGGTCGAGCACGGTAAGGTCGTCATATCTCTTGGTGACGTCCTGAAACCGGATCATCGGCGCATCCTCGCCTTCCAGCCTCAGGGGATATTGGCTCATGTCGTTCGTCATTTGATCAATCCAAGTTTGCGCCGCACCACGGTGTCGAAACGGCGGAAAAGCCAAGCCGTCGGCAGCGACAGCGCCAGGAAAATCAGGCCGACGATCGTGAACGGCTCCAGGTAGCGATAATTCTCCGCGCCGATGGCGTTGGCGGTGTGCATCAGCTCAGCCACGCCGATCACCGACAGCATCGGCGTGTCCTTGAGGATGCCGACCAGGTAATTGCCGACCCCCGCCAGGGCCGGCGGCAGCGCCTGTGGAAGAATGATGCGCCGGTAGGTCTTGGGCGCGGAGAGGTTGATGGCCTTCGCCGCCTCCCACTGGCCCTTCGGGACGCTTTCGATGCCGCCGCGATAGACCTCGGAGAGATAGGCCGCGTAATGGAGCCCGATCGCGATCAGCCCCGCCGTCCAGGGCGACAGGAGCAGGCCGATCTGCGGTCCGACATAGTAGACGAAGAAGACCTGCAGCAGCAGCGGTGTGGAACGCACGAACTCCACCAGCTCGCGGGTGACCATGGTCAAAGGGCGAAAGCGCGTGCGCTGCGCCAGCGCCAGGACGAGCCCCAGGACGAGAGCCACCGCAAAGCCGCCGCCAGCCGCCAGCACGGTCTTGCCCGTCGCCTCGATGAGGCGCGGCAGGATCGAGAAAGCGAAATCCCATTTCCATTGGAGCATCGCTCAGGCCCTCCCGATCCGGCGGGCCATGATCCGCTCCAGCCAGCGCATCATGGGCGTCACCATGAAGCGCGCGAAGATGTAGTAGACGATCAGCGCGGTGCCGAAGGCCTGGGCGGAAAGGTAGGTTGCGCTGTTGATCTGGCGCGCCTCGAACATGAGGTCGGTCACCGAGATCAGCGCCACCAGCGCCGTGCCCTTCAGGATCTCCACCATCAGGTTGCCCCATGGCGGCAGCATGATGACGAGGGCTTGCGGCAGGATGATGCGCCACATCCGCCGCGCCGGTGACATGTTGAGCGCCAACGCCGCCTCCCATTGCCCTTTCGGCACGGAGACGACGGCCCCCCGCACCAGCTCCGCGCCATAGGCGCCGAAGCAAAGTCCGACGGTGAGAAAGCCCGCCGCGAATTTGTGCAGGCTTACCCCGAACAACGGCAGGGCGAAGAACACCCAGTAGAGCTGCACCAGCAGCGAGGTGCCGCGGAAGAGCTCGATATAGACCGTGGCGATGCCCCGCACGAGCTTGAACGGCGCCAGCCGCATCAGCCCGGAGACGATGGCCGCGGCCACGGCCACGAGCGCGGCCAGCACGAACTGCGCGAGGGTCATCAGCGTGCCGCCGGCCAGAAGCTCGCCATAGGTGCTTAGAAACTCAAGGTAAGACATCTCTTCCTAGCCACCTTCTGCGGGAGCCTGACCGGAACGAAAAAGCCGGACGACATGGCCGTCCGGCTCCGGGTCCGATTTCTCGGTATGCATCACTCGGCTTTGCAGGCTTCCTCGGTGCTTGCATCGCCTGGCAGATAGGCTTCGATGTAGCTGTCGGGCGCGACGGTCTCCATCATCTTCTCAGAGCCGAGGTACTCGGCGAGCGCCTCGTTGAACTTCTCCCGGAAGTCGCTGTCGGCCGGGCGGAAACCGATTCCCACCACCTGCTTCTTGCGGCCGACGAAGGCGTCGGGATCCGACATGCCGATACCGGACGCCTTGCTGATCGTGTCCTGGGCTTCAAGGATGTTGGTCGCCAGCGCATCGGCGCGCCCGGCGCGCAGCGCCGCCAGCGCCGCCGTCCCGTCGGGCACTTCCATGATCTGGCTGGCGGGGACGCCGGCGGCCTTGGCGTCGCCAATGGTATTGTAGCCCGACGCCGCGACCATCGTCAGTTCCTGGTCGACGAGGTCCTGATAGGTTTCAATCCCCTTCGGGTTCCCCTCAGGCACGAGAAACACATCGCCGAACGCGCCAATCGGATCGGAGAAGTCCATATTCGCGCACCGCGCCGGCAGGACGTACATGCCGCCAGTGACGATATCCACGCGGCCTGCATTCAGGCTCGGGATCAGGGCCGACCAGTCCGTCAGGACAGGCTCCACGTCGCTGTAGCCGAGCTCCTTCAGAACGTCGATGGCGATGCCGTTGACGAAGCCCTTGGCCGATCCGTCTTCGCCAGGATACGCCCAGGGCGGGGCGGCGGCGAAGCCCAGCCGGATCGGCTTGCCTGCCTCGATGCGGTCCGCAAGAGGGCCGGCCTCGGCGGCGGCGGAGGCGATGAAACTGCCCATGATGCCGGCCAGGGCCAGCTTCGTCAGTGATTTAAGAAACAATGAATGGTCTCCCGTTTTCCAGTTGCTCGAAAAGCTCATGGTCCGGTGGATGCCTCCGCCGGTCCGGCTTCACGGTATTGGCCGAGGAGGGGAGCGGCCGATCGATGACGCGGTGATATTCGTGTCAGAACTGCCACTTCACCGCGATGTATCCCGGCCACACATCCCCCGACGTGAGGGGGTGCAACGCTGCCTTTGATTGCAGGCGCAGACATGCAAGCTGCCCGCCGAGCGATGCGTTGCTCTAGTGCCTCGAAGATTGCCGGCGGCGGATGCCACCTTGGGGGCGGGTTATACACCAGACAGCGAGAGGGGCAACCGAGCGGGCCTCACCTTGTGCGGATGCTGCCGAACGCCGGCGCCCCGCCAGGCCTCAACGCGGCGGCAGATCTTGGCGCGGTCCGGCAGCCTCGGTGGTCGCGCTTTGCCGGCTGGCGCGGCTGGCGCGCCGGCAGATCTCGCCGGTCATGCCGCTGAAGAGCAGCTTGTGGGCCGACTCGAAGGCATACCAGTAGATGAGGCCGGCGGCGCCGGCGGGGTGCCAGTAGGCGGTCGCCGTGACCCGGGTGGTGCTTTCCGTCACCGGCTCGACCTCGAATTCCAGCATCCCGGCGCCCGGCGCCTTCATCCCGAAGGCAAGGCTGAGGCGGCGCTCCGGCTCCAGGCCGATGACCTTCCAGGAATCGATCCGGTCGCCGACCCGCAGCTCGCTTGGATGGCGGCGACCGTGCTTGAGGCCAGGCCCCCCGATCGCCCAGTCCATCGCTTCGCGGATGGTCCAGAGACTGTCGAGGTAGAAGTAGCCGTTATCGCCGCCGACCGCCGTGACCACATCCCAGACTTCCGCCGGCGTGGCCCGGCACAGTGCCGAGCCGGAGGCGCGCTTGGCGTAATAGGCATAGTCGAGACGCTGATTGCGCACGGCGAACGCTCCCTCGGTCCAGCGCGCAACCATGCCGCTTCGACGCTCGGTTTCAAACACCATTTCGACCGCCTCGGCGAATCCTGTCAGCCGTTGCGGCACCAGCCGGCGGAGTTCCGCATCGTCGGCCGCGAAATCGTGCTTCAGGCCCTCAATCAGAGCCCGGGCGATATTGGTCGGCACCGAGGTGACGAAGCGGAGCCAGTAGGAGGAAAGCTTCGGCGTCAGCACCGGAACCGGCAAAATCCAGGGCTGGCGGCGGCCGGCGACGTCCGCCAGGATGCGCATCATCTGTTCGTAGGTCAGGGTTTGCGGACCGCCGGCATCGAAGACCCGGCCCTCCGCCTCCGCGATCCAGGGCAATTTCACCAGATATGTCAGAAGGTCGTGGAGCGCGATCGGCGGCGATTTGGAATACACCCAGCGCGGCGTGACCATCACCGGGAGGTGGAAGACGAGATCGCGCATCACTTCGATCGCCGCCGAGCCGGGCCCGACGATGACGCCCGCCCGAAGCTCGATCACCGGAACCGGACCCTGTCGCAGGACGTCGCCCGTCTCGCGCCGGGAAACGATATGCTCGCTCTGGGCATCCTCCGGCACCAGCCCGCCGAGATAGACGATCCGTTCCACCCCGGCATCGGCGGCCGCCCGCGCGAAGTTGGCCGCAGCTTCCACATCCAGCCGCCCGAAGTCGCGGCCCGCCGCCATCGAATGGACGAGGTAGTAGGCAACGCCGACATCGGCCAGCGCCGGGCCGAGCGTCGCCGGCTGGAGCGCGTCCGCCTCCACGATCTCGACGCCGGGCCAATCGCGCGCCTCCAGGACGGCGCGGTTGCGCGCACTCGCGCGCACCCGGTGTCCCTCGGCGAGGAGCCGCGGCACCAGATGGCTGCCGATGTAGCCGCTGGCGCCGAAAACGACACAGGTGTCCCGGCGCCCCGGCGCGGAAGGCTCGTAGGCCCGCCCACTCATCGGCCGGGCGGGCTCCGCGCGTCCCGCGAAAGCTGAAGGGCCATGTGCTGAGGCATCACCGCTCTCCATGACGACAACCCCGAGGCGCGCACAGCCTACCTCACGATCGGCCTGATTGCTGCATGCATGCCGGTGCACTCTGACGCGATCACCCCGTGCACCTTCCCCCGCCTTGCGATGACAAGACGATCGGCCGCGATATGCGAAACGGGCCGCGACGCAGCCTCGTTCCAACCCATCCCGCCAAGCGATCACCGCGCCGCTGCCCGCGGCGGGCAGGGGTAAAAAATTATTGGGATAAGATTTTTTATTGCATTATAAAATTATCGTCGATCGAGACGATCGAACACGAACTGGAGAGATGCATGGATCAAGGCATTCGCGAGGCCATCGACTGGGAGCAGCCGTTTCCCGACGAGGAATATGCGGAGCGGCGCGCGCGGGTTAAGAGCGCCCTGGAGCGCGCCGGTTACGACGGCATTCTGGTGACGGCGCCGCGCGACTATCACTACCTCACCGGCCACGACCACATCTGGCAGTACCGCCACGCCGTGATCGGGCTCTACTTCGACACCAAGAGCAGCAGCTTCGTCTTCTTCGACAACACCAGCCACAGGGTGCTGATCTCCAACACGCCGCAGGTGACCGACATCCTCTACCATTCGCGCAGCATCCCGGCGGCCGAGCAGGCCACCGAGCTCGCCGCCAAGCTCCTGGCGCGCGGCTGGGGCCGGGGCCGGGTGGCGATCCAGACCTGGGGCTATGGCTGCCACCCCGACCATGTGCGCGCCATCGGCCGGTGTTTCGCCGAGGCTGGCGCCGAAGTCGTGGAGGATTCCGACCTTTTGGAGGATGTGCGGCTTTACAAGAGCCCGCGCGAGATCGCCGTCATGCGGCAGGCGGCGGAGATTTCCATAGCGGCGATGGAGGCGGCGCGCGACTTCATGCGCCCGGGCGTGGCGGAGACGGAGGTCGACGCCGTCGTCTGCTACGAGCTGATGAAGCGCGGCTGCGGCCATCCGGGCATCCGCAACATGTTCGGCAGCGGGCCGCGCTCCGGCTGCCACCACGGCCCGGCGACGCATCGCAAGCTGAGGCAGGGCGACGTCGTGCATGTCGATTTCAGCGCCAGCCTGCACCGCTATCACGCCAATATCAGCCGCAGCTTCGCCGTCGGCGAGATCGATCCGCGCTGGCACGACCTGTTCGACCGTTCGGCCGGCTGCAGCCAGGCGATCGTGGACGGCGTGCGGCCCGGCGATCCGTTCAGCAAGGTACAGGAGGCGGCCGACGCCTTCATCGCCGCCTCCGGCGTCGACCGGGCCCGCTACGAATGGTTCATCGGCGGCTACACGCTGGGCATCGCTTTCCCGCCCGATTGGGTGCACCGGCATCGCCCGGAGCCCTTCGAGCCGACCGACGACCCGGCGATGAAGCCCGGCATGGTGTTCAATTTCGAGGTCCAGTACGACGTCTTCGACGGCTGGCCGGGCGGCTCCGGCGGCGGCTGGATCGATTCCTACCTGATGACGGAGAACGGGCTGGAAATCCTCACCGAGATGCCGCGCAACCTGGTGGCCGTGGGCGCCTGAGGCCTCGGCGGGCGCCGCAACACTGACAACGGACGGCCGGCTCCGCCGGCCGCGCAACTCTTAAGGGCGCCGCCTCAGGCGCTGCCGCGTCGGGCCTGGTAGAGCAGCACCGCGGCGCGCACCAGCACGACGAGGATGGTCAGCGACATCAGCAGCACCGCGGTCGCCGCGATCACCGGGTCCACATTGTAGCGGAGGCCGTCCCAAATCCGCTTCGGCAGGGTGATGACGTTGATGCCGCTGATGAACAGCGTCAGCACGATCTCCTCCCACGACAGGATGAAGGCGAGGAAGGCGGCGGTGACGATGCCGAGCCGGATGTTGGGGATGACGACGAACAGCACCGTCTGCCAGGTCTTGGCGCCGAGCCCGCGCGAGGCGAGCACCATGCTGCGGTCCAGCCGGATGGTCGAGACGTAGACGGCGAGCACGCTGTAGGGCACCGCCATCACCGAATGGGCCAGTACCAGGCCCGGGAACGTGTCGATCAGTCCGAGCCGCCCCTCCAGGAAGAACAGGATCACCGAGGAGACGATCTGCGGCGCCAGCATCGGCAGGAAGACGACGCCGAAGAGGAGCTTGTTCCAGCGGCTGCTGTCGAGCCAGGCGCCGACCACGAAGGCGGTCGCCAGCACCGTGCACAAGACCGCGGTGGCCAGCGCGATCGTCAGGCTGGAAGCGGTCGAGCCGAGCCAGGCGGGATCGGTGAAGAAGCTCTCGTAGTGGCG
The DNA here is from genome assembly GCF_000688515.1 of Afifella pfennigii DSM 17143. Classification (GTDB taxonomy): domain Bacteria; phylum Pseudomonadota; class Alphaproteobacteria; order Rhizobiales; family Afifellaceae; genus Afifella; species Afifella pfennigii. The sequence continues at coordinate 51,042 of NZ_JHZK01000019.1, forward strand.
CAGCGACCACTCGCCCTCCGGCATCGACAGGTAGCGATTGGGGGTGAAGGAGACCGGGAAGACCAGCAACAGCGGGGCGGTCAGAAAGCCGAGCACGCCGATGAGAAGGACGCGCAGGAAAAGCGAGGAACGAAGCACCATCTGCGCTCTCCTAGCGGTCCTGGGGCAGGGCCGTGCCGCCCATCCGGTTCAAGAGCCACACCAGGACGCCGACCACGGCGACGACGACGACGGCGAGCGCGGCGGCGAGCCCCCAGTCGGAGAGCTGGAAGAGCTGCTGGTAGATGTATTCGGCGATCATCACCACCCGGCCGCCGCCCAGAATCGCCGGGGTGACGAAGAAGCCGAGCGAAAGCACGAACACCATCACCGCCGCGCCGATGGTGCCGGGAAGGGTGAGCGGGAACAGCACCTGCCAGAAGGTGCGCAGCCGGCCCGCGCCGAGGCCGCGCGAGGCGAGCAGCAACCGCGTATCGAGCTGCGAGAAGCTCGACATGATGGGAAACAGCGCATAGGGCACCATGAAATGCACCATGCCGACGACGACGCCGAACTCGTTGCGCACCAGCGACAGCGGCGCGTCGACGAGGCCCGTGCCGATGAGCCAGTTGTTGAGAACGCCGTCGCCGCGCAGGACCAGGATCCAGGCGAAGGCGCGGATCAGCGGCGACACCCAGAAGGGTATCAGCACGAAGACTTCGATGAGGATGCGGCCGGTGCGCGAGGCGAACGCCCAGCAGGTGGCGACCACATAGGCCATCACCACCGCCAGGACGGTGGTGATGGCGCAGATGCGGAAGGTCGTGAGCAGGATGCCGTGGACATGGCCGTCCTGGGCGATCTGGGCGAAATTGCCGAGCCCGGGTTCGGGCCGACTGAAACTCCAGAAGACGACGCCGAGGAAGGGAAGGGCGTAGACGGCCAGCAGCAACGCCGGCAGCGTCCATTTGAGCGTCGTCTTCACGTTGCCTGCTCCGCCGCGCGGCGCCCCTTCTTGCGCCGGGACGCGATAAACGATCGCCCCGCCATGCGTGTCGAAGCACGCATGGCGGGCGCTGCTGGTACTTCAAGACCCATCGCGATGACCCGCGAGCCGGACGCCACCTGCGCTGCCAATGCCTAGCCGGCGATCAGCGCCGTGTAGCGGTCGAGAGCCGCGCCGTATTCATCGGCATACCAGCGATTGTCGGTCATAACCTGGCGGTCTATGTTCTGCGGATCGGCCGGATTGAGGCGCGCCAGTTCCGGCGGCAAGGCGGCGGCGGCTTCCGGATTGACCGGGCCGTAGCGGTAGTTCTCCATGAGCAGGCGCTGCGGCTCCGGCGCCAGCGAGGCGTTGATGAATTTCATCGCGTTCTCGCGCCCGGCCGGATTGTTCTTCGGCACGGCCCAGTTGGACACGTTCAACAGCCCCTGGTCGAAGGTGAAGCTGGCGCGCCCGCCGGTATCCTCCTCAAGCAGGATGGCCCGGGTATGCCAGATCTGCACCATGGAGACCTCGCGATCGCGCAGCAGCTGCTGCGCCTCCGCGGCGCTGCCCCAATGGGTGAGGATATGCGGCTTCAACTCCTCGATCTTGGCGAGCGCCCGATCGACGTCGAGCGGATAGAGGTCCGCCGGCGCCACGCCGTCGGCCAGAAGCGCAGCTTCCAGATTTCCCGACATCCACTTGTAGAGCGAGCGCTTGCCCGGATACTTCTCAACGTCCCAGAAATCGGCCCAGGATTTCGGCGGATTGTCGCCGAAGCGCTCGTGATCATAGGCGATGACGGTGCTGTAATAGGCATAGGGCACCGCGTGCTCGTAGGTCTCGGGCATGATGCGCGCCTTGTCGACGATGCCGTAATCGATCGGCTGCAAATGCTCGCCCCCCAGTCGGAAGGCGGAATAGAGCTCGGTGTCGCAGACGTCCCAGCGCACGCTGCCGCTTTCCACCTGCGCCTTGATCGTGCCTTCCAGCGGGCCGCTGCCATCGATCTGCAGCGCCAGACCGGTGGCCTCGCGACAGGCCTCGGCGAAAGCCGTGTCGTAGGCGTCGACGGCATCGCCGCCCCAATTGGCCAGAACCAGTCGCTCCGCGGCAAAGGCGGGCAGGGCGGGCAATCCCGCCGCGGCGGCGAACGAGCCGGCGCCGGCAAGGAAAAGACGCCGGCTGATATGCGGGGCGGCGAGCGGGCTGCCGTTCAGGCCGAAAGGTCTGCGGGTGGTCATGTTGTCATTCTCCCTCTTCGATATTTTGCTTAAGCGTTGTGCAAGGGCACCCCGGCCCCGACGGGCCAGGAAACCCAGCAGGTTTCCCCGCGGCCGGTGACGCGAAGCAGCGCTTCGTCGTCCGCCCGGACATGGCCGATGAGCGGCAGTCCGTCCGGCCCGGCCAGCGAGAGCTGCACCTGGCTGCCCTGGAACAGCCGCTCGCTCACGGTGACCGGCAGCGAGACGACGCCCTCGCCCTGAGGCGTGGAGGACACTCTCACCAGCTCCGGGCGGATGGAGACGAGACCGCCGGGCCTCAGCCCCTCCACGCAAACGCCGCGCGCTGCCAGGAGATCGGCGGGAACGAGGTTGGTCTCGCCAAGGAAGGTGGCGACGAACCGGTTGGTGGGCCGGTTGTAGACCTCTTCCGGCGCGCCGACCTGTTCCAATCGCCCCTTGTTGAAGATGGCGATGCGGTCCGACAGGGCGAGCGCTTCCTCTTGATCGTGGGTGACGAAGATGAAGGTCTTGCCGACGTCGCGGTGCAGTTTCTTCAGCTCGGCCTGGAGTTGCTTGCGCAGGTTCTTGTCGAGCGCGGCGAGCGGCTCGTCGAGCAGCAGCACGTCGGGATCGAACACCAGGGCGCGGGCGAGCGCCACGCGCTGCTGCTGGCCGCCGGAAAGCTGGCTCGGCTTGCGCTCGGCGAAGTCCGTCAGGTCGACCTGCGCCAGCACCCGCTCGATCGCCGCCTCGCGCTGTTTCTGCGGCCAGCGCCGGATCTTCAGCGGATAGGCGATGTTGCCACGCACCGTCATGTGCGGAAACAGCGCGTAGCCCTGGAAGACCATGCCGAAATTGCGCTTCTCCGGCGGCAGCCTGGTGATGTCGAGGCCCTCGCGGCCGACCCGTCCCGCCGACGGCTCCACGAAGCCGGCGATGGTCATCAGCGTCGTCGTCTTGCCGCTGCCCGATGGGCCGAGCAGCGTGACGAACTCGCCGCGGCGGATGTCGAAGCTGACCTCCGCCAGGGCGGTAACCTGGCCATAGCGCTTGGCGACGCCCTCCAGGGCGAGAAAGCGCGAGCGATCTGCGGTCGCGTCCACCATGCCAGGGTCTAGGCTATGACGGTGAGGTCGTAAGGGACGCTGGACAGAAGCCGCCCCTCCAGCTCGGTGAACAGGAACGACTCGATCATGAAGTAGAGCCCCTCATGGCGCGGGAGAAAGAACTGGTTCTCGTAGTTGACGGCCGTGCCGGGCGCAAAGACGCGATCCTGGTTGATCTCCGATAGCGGGTCGAAGACGAAGTTGCCGACCCAATCCGGCGGGAAGGCGATGCCCATCTCGTAGCCGCCGATCCAGCCGCGCCGATCCCACAGGCCGACCTCCTGGTAATAGGCGAGGAGGGCCTCGTTGAGCTCGCGCACCGGCAGGTTGGGACGCAGCATCTGGCGCACCACCTCCATCGAACCGGCCGCCTTGCGGCAGGCCTCTGCCGTATCGGCGGCCGGCTCGCCGATCGAGTAGGTGCGTGCCTGGTTGATGTGATAGCGGTTGTAGACGCCGCACACATCGACGGTGACGATCTCGCCATGCGCCATCTTGCGGCGGCTGGCCAGCGCATGGGTGCAATTGGCCTTGTCGCCCGAAAGCACCGGCATGGTGATGCCGGGGTTTTCGCCGCCGGCCGCTGCCATGGCGCGCACGATCTCGCCATAGACCTCAAGCTCGCTGACGCCGGCGCGCAGCACCTCGCGCGCCCGCCGCTGGCCGATATCGGCGATGCGCGCCGCCTCCAGCAGGCATGCGACCTCCGCCGGCGACTTGACCCAGCGCACTTCGCGCAGGATGTCGCTGCCGTCGATGACGTCGGCGCCGGCCGCCTCAAAGGCGGCCTGGAAGCGCTCGCTGACGGCACGGTTCGGCCGGTGGCTCCAGAACTCCAGACCGATATTGCCGCCGAGCCAACCCTCGTCCTTCAGCGTCTCGGCGATGAAACCGATGCCGTCACGATAAGAGTCGCGCGGAAAGAAGCGGGTATCGTCGGATATGGTGTAGATGCGGGTGAGGATCGCCTCGCGCTCTCCCTCAAACAGGATGAAGCGGTCGTGATCGACATGCACCGCCACGCCAGAGCAGGGCGGCCATTGCCGGGGACTTTCCGCCTGGTACCACTCCGCCTGGTAGCCGACCAGGTAGAACATGCTTTCCGGCGAGGTGAGGTAGAGGCAGTCGATCCCGCGCTCGGCCATCAGCGCGCGCACACGCTCAAGGCGCTGGCGATATTCCTCGCGAGCGAAGGCAATCTCCTGCTCCGGCCGGGCGCCGAAATAGACCTCGTCGCGATACGGTGTGGCGGACTGAGCGTCCGGTCGACCTTGCCGTTCCACTTGGCTCTCCCCGTCCATCCGGTGGCATAGGGCAACGTCCGATCGCCAGCCGCGTGCGGCCGGAACCTGGCCCCGCCGGCGACCCCCTCCGGAAATAACTTATATTCCCTCAAAAACTTTATGGCAATAAAAATTGTTCCCTTCCGCGCCCTCACGCGATACAAGCAACGAGAAGGAAACGGTTCGCCCGCGACCGCCCTTTTGGTGGCGGCCCCAACGAACCACGAGCAACCAAGAACCACGAGCAACGAAGGACAGGCCATGATCGCGTACAAGGCTGGCGGCTCGAAGGTCGCGCTGACGCCGCTTGCGGTGAAGCCGGACATCATCGCCGGCGATCCGGTGGAGGCGAGCGCGCGGATCGTCGACGCGGCTGGCGGCGGGCCGATCCGCACCGGCATCTACGAGGTGACCAAGGGCAGCTTTCGGATCACCTTCGCCTTTCATGAACTGGCCACCGTGCTGGAAGGCGAGGTGGAGCTCGTCGACGCGGCGGGCAACGCCGTCACTTACGGACCGGGCGATTCCTGGTTCTGCGAGAAGGGTGAGACGGTCACCTGGACGGTCAAGAGCGATCGTCTGCGCAAGTGCTTCATGGCGGTCGACCCCGACCATCTGCGGCGCGACGGCGGGGCGGTGGAGCCCCTGACCTACAAGGGGCCGGCGGGCGCCGGAGGCGTCCCGGTCCTCGCCTGATACCTGCAGCGCGAACCCGGGGGAGCGCACCGATGTCGGACAGAGCTTTTCAGGACCGGCTGAACGAGGAATCCCTTTGGGTGCGCACGGCGGGTGCGGCGCCGGAATTTCCAGCGCTCGCCGGCGACGCCGATTGCGACGTGGCGGTGATCGGCGCCGGCCTGCTCGGCCTTTCCACGGCGCTCAGTCTGGCCGAGGCCGGCGCTTCGGTCATCGTCCTGGAAGCGGGCGAGCCTGGCTGGGGAAGCGGCGGGCGCAACGGCGGCCAGGTCAATCCCGGCCTGAAGATCGATCCGAACGAGACCATCCGGCATTTCGGCGAGGCACGCGGCGGGCGGCTGGTGGATTTTGCCGGCGGCGTCGCCGAGGAGACCTTCGACACGATCCGGCGCCTGGGTATCGACTGCGACGCCTCGCAAAAGGGTTGGCTGCAGCTCGCCCACACGAGCCGGGCGCTGGCGCCGCTGCAGCGCCGGGCGCAGGAATGGCAGGCAAGGGGCGTGGCGGTGGAGGTTCTTTCTGCCTCGCGCCTCAGCGAGATCACCGGCAGCGAGGCGTATTTCGGCGGCATCCTGCACCCGAGCGGCGGCGGCGTGCACCCGCTGAAGCTGGTGCGCGGGCTGGCTGAGGCGGCGGTTGCCAGAGGCGCGGCGGTTCATGGGCGCTCCCCGGTGGTGCGCATCGTGGCGAAAGGCGGCCGACCGGTTCTGGAGACGCCGCAGGGGCGGGTGAGGGCGGAGCGCGTGCTGGTGGCGACCAACGCCTATACCGGAGGGCAGGTGCCGCGCCTTGAGCGCGACCTGCTGCCGGTCAGCACCTTCCAGGTGGCGAGCGAGCCGCTGCCGCCGCATCTGGCAGGTTCCATCCTGCCGTCGGGCCATCACGTCTCCGACACCCACCGCTCGCTCTACTACTTCCGCAAGGATCGCGACGGCCGTTTCCTGATCGGCGGACGCGGCGCCTACAAGGCGCGCGGCGTCGAAGGCGCCTACGCTGAGCTGCGGCGCGTCGCCGGGCGCATCTTTCCCGCCTTGGCGCAGGTGCGGTGGGAGCATCGTTGGGGCGGCATGGTGGGCGTCACGGAGGATCACCTGCCGCATATCGGCGAGCCGGTGCCGGGCGTTCTGGCGGCGGTCGGCTTCAACGGGCGCGGCCTCGCGCTTGGCGTCGCGCTCGGCCCGCATCTGGCGCGCTATCTGGCCGGCGGCCCGGAGCGCGACATGCCGCTCCCGGTCCGGCCCTTGGCGCCGATCCGCTTCCACGGCATAAAGGTGGCCGCGCTGCCTTTGGCGGCGGGGATCTACGGCCTGCTGGACCGCCTCGATGGCGGCCGGATCGCCTGAAGGTCGGCGCGCGAACGGCCCTCGGCTGGCATGCGCGGCTTTTCTTCGGCTACAAGCTTTGTCGGCTATGTTCTCTGAAGAGCGACAATTCGTTTCATTCTGAGGTTCCGAGTGGTCGGGCTGCGCGCAAGACAGAAGACGAGGCGGCGACAGAAGATCCGCGATTCCGCCTTCGCGCTCTTCGTGGAGAAGGGCTATGCGGAAAGCAGCCTGCAGGAGATCGCCGAGCGCGCCGAGGTGACGATCCCGACGATTTACAACTATTTCGGCTCCAAGAGCAGCCTGCTCCTGGAGATCGCCATCGAAAAGCAGGAAGGGCTTGAGGAAAAGCTCGACGATTTCATCGAGAACAAGGTCTGCGGCGACCCGGAGCGCGCCACCACCGGCTGGATCAAGCTGGTCACGGAAGGGGCGCTGGAAGCGCTCGACCGCGAAGTCTGGCGCTCCATCTACCAGACCGGGCTCGGCGACGACAATCTCGGACCCTTTCTCGACCGGCTGCAGGTTTTTTATCTCCGCAAGGCGGTGGAATTCCTTCAGGCGCTCAAGGCGCGTGGCCTCGTCGATGCGCAGCTCGATGTGAAGGCCGAGGCCAAGATCCTCGATTCCATCTGCGAGCATTACTTCCGCCGACTGATCTTCGGCGACAAGCGCGTGCACGCCCGCTACGTGGAGGAGGTGCCGGCGCTGGTGAAGACGCTGTTTCGCGGCATGGCGCGCAAGGAGCCCACCTAGGAAGGCCCGCCGTCATCGCCCGGCGGCGCGGCCAACCGGGCAGAGGCCCGCGCCAAGCGAAGCGCGCGCGGGCTCAGTGGCTCTGGTGGAGCGCCTGCCAGCGCCCCGGCGTCATGCCGAACGCCCGCAGGAAGTGCCGCGTCATGTGGCTCTGGTCGCTGAACTCGGCGGCCAGCGCCGCATCGGCCAAGCTGTCGCCCGCAAGGATCCGCCGTTTCGCCACATCGAGCCGCCGCATCAGACCATAGCGCATCGGGCTTATGCCGTAGCACCGGCGGAACTGCCGCGCGATCGCAAAGCGGCTGAGACCGTATGTGGCCTCAAGTTCCGACATCGAGACGGCGCGGCGGGGCGTGTCGTCGAGTTGCGCCTTGATGCGACGCAGCGTCTCGTGGGCGATGGGCGTCCGGCGCCGCGGCCGGCCGGCGAGGCGCTCCAGAGCGCCCGCCAGGTCGGCGAGCGCGCTGACGAGGGAAATATCTGATGGCGCATCGGCCCGCGTTTCGATCAGGGCGTCGATCGCCTCGATCAGCCCGGCATCGGTCAGGACGGGGCTGGCGACGAAAGGCAGAGGGCCCAACCCGTTGGCTTCCGCGATGTGCGGTGGCGCGATGTGGATCGCGCGATAGCCATAGCCGTCGTCCGTGCCGGGCCGCCCGTCATGCCTCTCGTCGGGATGGAGGATGAAGGCCTGGCCGGCCAAAGCGTGGCGCTCTTCGCCCCGATAGCGGAAGCGTTGCACGCCATGCGACGTCGTCCCGATGACATAGCTGTCATGGCGGTGAGGTCTGTAGCCGGTTCTCAGGCCCGCCGTCTCGACGATCTCCAGCCCGGCCGCGATGGGGCGGGAGCGGATCAGGCCGGCGCCGGGACGGGTCATGGCGCACGATCGTTCAAGACAGGGGGAAGCGCGGCGGCGATCATGGTCCGATGATGGAGGATTTGCCGCATCTTGCAAACGCGCTCGGCCTGCTCTGGCTCGCAGCTTTCCCGCTGATGGGCAGCCCTGGCCCGGCGACGCTCAGCCTCGCCGGGGTCGGCACCGCCTACGGCTTCCGGCCGGGCCTGCCCTATCTCGCCGGCATCGTCGCCGGCACGACCGGGGTGCCCTTGATGATCGCAACGGGCGTCACCGCGCTTATCCTGGCCCGGCCGGAGCTCGTCGCGGTCCTGACCGGGTTCGCGGCGGCCTATATCGTCTATCTCGCCTGGAAGATCGCGACGGCCTCGGTCGGACGGGCAGCCCTTGACGGCACCAGGGCGCCTGCCTTTGTCCCGGGCTTTCTGCTGGCGATCGCCAATCCGAAGGCCTTTGCCGCCATCGGCGCGGTCTATGCGAGCCAGACGCTGGTTCCGGGCCATCTCGGCGCGGATACGGGCGTAAAGCTCGTGGCGCTCGCCCTTGTCATCGTCATCGTGAACACCGCCTGGCTGGCCTTTGGCGCGAGTTTCTCGCGGCTCCTGCGCCATCCGAGGATCGGCCGCGCGGCCAATATCGCGTTTGCGCTGATGCTGCTGGCTTCGGTCGGGCTGGCGCTGGTCGCCGCATGAGGATTTCCACGCAACGAACCGCCGAGCCTCTCGCCTGGCCGTTATCGGGTCGACGCGCTCGGCAGGGGCGGAAGGCGGCGTTTCACCGGCGAGGACTGGATGACCGAGGTGTTCGTCATCGCGTGAGGGATGATCAGGTCGATGACGCGCTCCATATCGGCGACGGAAGCGAGGTGGGCACGCGCCACGAAGCAATCCTCGCCCGTCACGCGGTCGCATTCGGTGATTTCCGGGATGCCTTGAAGGATCTCGACGACTTTCTCCAATTGGCCCGGAACCGGACGAATGCGCAGCCAGACGGAGATGGGAAGTCCGATCGCTTCCGCCGAGACTTCCGTCGTGTATCCCTTGATCACGCCGGCCTCTTCGAGGCGCTTGACCCGTTCGGCGACGCTCGGGGCGGACAGCCCCACAGCGCGCGCCAGCTCGGCGGTGGTGGTGCGGGCGTTTTCGACAAGCAGGGTCAGGATCTTCCGGTCGACCGCGTCGAGCGCGCCGTTTTGGTATCCAAGGCGTTTCATGGGGCTGGCCTTCGATTGCTGCGATCAATGCCCAGGTTAACGCCGTTCAAGCATATGAAAAGGCCGTAAGGCCCTTCATGATTCCAAGCATGAAGGTGCCGCCCACCGCCTCCGCACGCGTGCCGTTCCCCGGGCTCGACCGCGCCGCCAATGCGGTGCCGCCGCTCGCATGGTTCGGTGTCAGCGCGCTCTCGCGCTATCTCGGTCCCGCTTTCGCCGTGCTTCTGTTCCCCGTCGTCGGCGTGCTCGGCATCGCCTGGTTCCGCATCGCGACGGCGGCGCTTTTCTTCGCGCCTATCACCCGGCCGTGGAGGACGTTGCGCGAGGCGGACGGACGCACGCGGCTGTTGCTCCTGGGCCTGGGCGCCTGCCTCGCGGCCATGAACATGGCCTTCTATCTGGCGCTCGAAAGACTGCCCATGAGCCTCGTCGCGGCGATGGAGTTTCTCGGAACGCTCATCATCGCGCTCCATGGCCTCAGAACCGTGCGGAACCTTCTGGCGCTCGCACTCGCCGCGTTCGGCGTCGTCCTCCTCATCGACGTCACATGGGCTTCGGACCCGCTCGGCCTCTTCTGGGCGGCGCTGAACGCCGCGCTCTTTGCCGGCTACATCGTCCTCGGCCACAGGGCCGCCGAAGCGGGCGCGGGCGGCGGTGTCGAGCGGCTCGGCGCGGCCATGGCGATCGCCTTCGTCCTTCTCATGCCGGTCGGTGTTGTGGAAGCGGCGCGTGCCTTCGGCATGCCGTTGATCGTTCTGGCGGGAATCGGCGTCGGGCTCACCTCTTCCGTCATCCCCTACGTGTGCGACCAGCTTGCCATGGCGCGGCTGCCGCGCGCCTCCTTCGCCCTGCTTCTGGCGCTCCTGCCGGCAACCGCCGCGGTGATCGGGGCTGTCGTGCTGGTCCAAATTCCAGGCCTTGGCGATGTCCTCGCGATTGCGCTCGTGATGGCCGGCATCGCCCTTCACCGGCCGGCCGCCACATGAACAGACTCCGATCTTCAGGAGAGCACGATCCATGATCGATCACGTCTCCATCGCCGTCTCAAGCCTCAGCAGGAGCGCTTCGTTCTATGACCATGTCCTGGAGCCGCTCGGTCTCGAAAGGATCGTCACGCGCGAGGCGACGGTGGGCTATGGCAAGACGTATCCGGAGTTCTGGCTGAATGCGCGCCCCGACCTTGAGCCCGTCGAGAAGACGACAGGCAGCCATGTCTGCCTGCGCGCGCCGAGGAAGGAAGCGGTCATCGCCTTTTATCGGGCCGCGCTTGAACTCGGCGGCTCCAGCGGCGGCGTGCCCGGAGAGCGAGAAGGCGCGGTGACGCGCTATTTCGGGGCCTTCATCCATGATCCCGATGGCAACAAGGTCGAGGCGGTCACCTTCCCACGTTCCGAGACCCGATGACATCTCAGCCTGGCCATTGGACCGTCGGCGTCCTCTTCGGGTTTCTCGGCATGCTCGGTTTCAGCGGCACCTTGGCCGCGACCCGCGTCGCGGTCGCGGATTTCTCGCCGCTCGCGATCACCTGCGCGCGCATCGTGGTCGCCGGCCTTCTCGGTGGCGTCACGCTCTATCTCACGGGCAGAACCGCGTTGCCGGAACGAAGGCACCTTGTCGCCATCGCTGTTATGGGGCTCGGGCTCGCGGTGGGCTATCCGTTCTTTCTGGCGGTGGCGCTGCAATCGGTTCCGGCGGTGCATGGCGCCGTCGTCACCGGCCTCGCGCCGGCGGCGACCGCCATCATCGCCGTCTTTCGCGCCGGCGAACGCCCGCCGCCGGTCTTCTGGCTGGCCTGCGCAATCGGTTTCGCGGCGGTTCTCACCTACGCCTACGACGCCGGGGGAGGCGCGTTCAGCGCCGCCGACGGCTGGCTTCTTCTCGCGCTCCTCTGTCTCGGCGCGGCCTATGTGGAAGGCGGGCGCGTCTCGGCCGAGCTCGGCGGCACCACGACCCTGTGCTGGGCGATGCTGTTCCTGACGCCGTTCGCCGCCGGCCCGCTCACCTGGTCGCTGCGCGACGTGGACCTTGCCTCGGTGGCGCCGTGGAGCTGGGTGTCGATGGCTTATCTCGGCGCCGTCAGCATGTTTCTTGCGGCGATCTTCTGGTATCGCGGCCTGGCGGCCGGCGGCATCGCCCGCATCGGGCAGATCAATCTCCTGTTGCCGCTGGCGGCGCTCCTCTGGCCGGCGCTTTTTCTGGGCGAGGAGATCACGACGACCGCGCTCGCCTCAGCCGTCATCGTCTTCGCGGCGATGATGGTGTGCCTGAAGGCGCGGGTCCGGCGGCGGGTATGAGCGCGGGCGCCGACCGCTTCGGCCCATTCGCGCCGACCGGCAAGCCTCAGCGCAGCATCAGACCGGCGCCGGCCAGAAGCAGGAGGCTTGCAAGGACCCGTTGCAGATCGATGCTCCTGGCCTGGACCGCGAAAAGGCCGAAATGATCGATGAGCATCCCGGCAACGAGTTGTCCGACGACGACGAGCGTGATCGCGGTGGTGGCGCCGAGCCTCGGGATCGTCTGACTCAGCGACAGATAAAGAACCAGCCCGAAAACGCCGCTCCCGAGCATGTACCAGGGCAGGCTGCGCCACTCGCGAATGCCTTCGCCGCCGCGCGCGATCAAAAGGGCGAGCGAGGCGAGCGCGCCGCCCAGATGGACGATCAGGCTTCCCGCCGCGCCGCCGATGCGATGGCCCATCGAGCCTGCAATCGACGCCTGGGCTCCGACGGCAACGCCTCCGGCAAAGCCGATCCCCACGATCAACAATGTCTCGAACATGATGCTTCCTCGCGCGGGCGACGTTGCTGCGTTCTGTCCTTCATGCCCCGGGGCGCTGGCGACGAATACCGCCAGCAGGACACGCAGGGTGTTCATTCTTGCTTCTCGTTGGAAAGTTCCGAATCGAATCGTCTCGCGCAGCTCGGCCGACCATGAGGGCGAGACGGTATCCCGGCGCCTTTCTCCTGCCTCACGCCTGCCAGCCGAACTGCGAGAAGCCGATCAGATTGCCGGCCGGATCACGCACATAGACCTCGCGCGCGCCATAGTCGGTGACATGATCGGGCACGACGATCTCGGTTCGCGGCAGCGCGGCAAGCACCGCGTCGAGCGATGCGACCTCCAGGAACACGATCGAGCGGTCGACGCGTTCCACCGCCTCGGGCCTTTGCGCGCGGGCGGAGGAAAACGACTGGTACATGAGCGCCACGCCATCGCCGGCGATGATGGCAAAACCGATGCCCTCGCCCTCGGGCACGGTCACCGGCGCCTGAAGCCCCAGCGCGGTCCAGAATGCGACGCACGCCTTGACGTCCTCGGCAAGCAGGATCGGCGTCGTCTTGCGAAAGTGGACCATGGCGGCTGTTCTCCATCGGCTTGGCCAAATCATCTGCCGCCACTTGGCAAGGGAGCCGCCCGAAGAACAATAACGTCGAAGGTTATTGTTCGGCCAAGGCAGGCGCTTTACCTGCCCATCGAATGCACCGGCGCGGAAGGGCGAGTGCTCCGGTTCCCCGGCACTGGAACGACACGATGATCGAAGACACATCCAACGGCTATGAAGCGGTCGCCGATGCGTTCGTGGCCGCGCGATCAAGCTCGACGACCGGGCTCGCGATCGTGCGCAAATGGGCGGCGTCACTTCCCCGTGGCGGCTCGGTGATCGATATCGGGTGCGGGTCGGGAGAGCCGGTCACCGCCGCGCTGATCGACGCCGGACTGGCGGTCTCGGCCATCGATGCCTCGCCGGCGCTGGTCGCCGCGTTCCGCCAGCGCTTCCCCGATGTCGAGGTGGCCTGCGAGCCGGCCGAACGCAGCCGGTTCTTCGACCACAGCTTCGATGGAGCCGTCGCAATCGGTCTCATCTTCCTCCTGCCCGAGAGCGCGCAGCGCGACCTGATCGGACGAGTTGCCGGCGCGCTGAAGCCCGGGGGGCGGTTCCTGTTCACCGCCCCGCGCCAGGTCTGCGCCTGGGACGATGTGCTGACCGGCCGGCGGTCATCCTCGCTCGGGGCAGAGGAATATGGCCGGGTCCTTGCCCAATCGGAATTGCACCTGATCGCCGAGCATGTCGATGAGGGCGAGAACCACTATTTCGAGGCGCAGAAGCGCGCGGCCTGATCGGTCTTTTCGGCTCACGGCGCAAACGCCTCGGTGAGATTGCGCTCGCTGTCGGCGCCGACGGGAAAGAACAGCTCCGTTCTGAGATCCGCCAGGGTCAGATCGTTCGCCGTGTTGAAGGCCGCCTGGATGGAGACGAGCTCGATCACCCGCCCGTCGATGCCAAGCCTTGTGGTGACGGCGGCCGACGCCGGCGCGGCAAGAGGGCTCTGGCCGCTGAGGGCGGCGAGCTTTTCGGCGGCCTTGGCGGTCTCGGCATCGTTGCGCCGTCTTGCCTCGGCGCCGAGCCGCCGGGACAGGGGCAGCGTCTCCTCCCGCCAGTTGAGAAGGGCGCCGCCAAGCGTCGGATCGCCGACGAGGGCGGCGACGAGGCTGTCGCCCGGCGCGATGCCGACGCGGCGCAGCAGCTTTTCGCCGACGCGATTGCACAGCACGATCCGCCAATCCGGATCGAGCGCCCAGCCCGGATAGGGATCGTGGCGGGCAAGCAGGCGTGAGACGGCATCCATGAAGGGCGCAAGCTCCGCGCTGTCGAGCGGCCGGCTCTGGTAGATCGGCGCAAAGCCCGCCGCCGTCAGCCAGTCGTTGCGGGCGTGGACGGGAACGTGGAGCGCCTCGGCAAGACGCAGCACCATGTCCCGGCTCGGCGCGGCCTTGGCGGTCTCAAGGTAGGACAGGTGCCGCGTGGAGACGTCGGCGGCGAGCGCCAGCGCCATCTGGCTCATGCGCCGTCTGGTCCGCCAGGCCTTCAATGTCGGGCCGAAGGCGCTCAAGGTCTTGGCCTCCCAATCCGCGGCTCTGACGGGCCGAGCTTACGACATCATAACCCGCAAGGTTATTGATTCCAGCACCTCGATTGCATGTGCTGTCGGCGAACGCGACGGATCGAAGGTGCCCCATGTCCGAACTCGCCCATGCCATGCCATTCGCCAGACTGCTCGGCCTCGATCTGAGCATTGCGACGCCTGATCGCGTGGTCGGGGCGATGAGGGTCGAAGCGGAGCTGTGCACCGTCGGTGAGAGCGTCCACGGCGGTGCGCTGATGGCATTTGCGGACTGTCTTGCCGCGATCGGCGCCTATCTCAATCTGCCCGAGGGCGCGGGCGGCACGGCCACGCTGGAGAGCAAGACGAACTTTCTGGGACGCGCCGCCAGCGGCACGCGGCTCGTCGGGACGTCGCTGCCGGTGTCGGTGGGCAAGCGGATTTCGGTCTGGCAGACGCAAATCGAAGACGAGAACGAACGAGCGATCGCCTTGGCGGTTCAGACCCAGTTGGTTCTCTAGAATTGGCGCTCCAACAAACCCGCAAGCCGTGAAATCGGACTGATCCGCTGCCCGTGTCTGCCGGGGCCGGACCCGCGCGAGAATGGCGGATGGGGTGGGATTCGAACCCACGAGACGGTCTCCCGCCTGCCGGTTTTCAAGACCGGTGCCTTCAACCACTCGGCCACCCATCCTTGCGCCGAAGAGATGGCAGAAGCGGCGCCCAAATTCCACCCTGCCGCGTCGGCTGCGGCAAAGATTGCGGCTCTGCCGGGCGAGGGCAGGGGAGCCAGGGCCCGTTGAGGCCCATCGCATGGGCTGCGCCGCAGCGGCGCTCCGCCAGGGCGAGGGGGGAGGAGGAAGGACATGCCTCTTCGCCTATGCGCCAATAGGGCGTGACGCGAGGCTGCGATGGCGGATCTGCCCGCGGCCCCTTCGGCCGCGGGCGACAATCGCCGACAGAGCCTAAAACGACACTCGGCCGGCCGCGTTAAGCAGCTGCGAGACGAAGGAGAAGTCCTTGCCCGCCGTCGGCGTGGTGCGCGAGACGAAATCGAAGACGCGCCCGTCCTGCAGGCCGTAATCGGCGATCCGCGACACCTGTTCCTCGCCGTCGAAATAGACCGCCAGCACGCGCTGATCGGTTATCCGCGGATTGAGGAAGGCCACCGGCCGGCTTGCGGTCTGCGAGATATAGTAGAATACCTCGCCGCCGAAATCGGCGGTGGTGGAGGGCGTGCCCAGCGCGATCAACACCTGCTCGCGGCTCGCCCCGACGGGCACCTGCTCCAGGGCGAGCTCGTTGACCACGTAGCCGCGCTGCTGGGTTTCCCCGATGCAGCCGCCGGCCGGCAGGGCGAGCGCGGCGGAAAAAAGGAGAGCGAGAGCGTGTGTTCTGGTCATGGCGATCCCGTTGAAGCCATGCTTGCTAGCGAGGTGATGGCGGCAATGCAATGGTCTTGGCAAGGCCGCGCGGTCTTGGCAATGCCGGGTGGCCTTGGCAATGCCGGGCGACCACCCATCTGTGTGCCATGGCCTGCAAGGGCCGAGGGAATTGCTCGATGAGACGTTTCTTTGCGCGCTTTGCGCGACATCAGGCGACGCCGGCGGAGGCGCTTTATGCTTCCGTGGTCGCGGCCTCGCGCCAGAAGGCTCTGTACGACACCTATGGCGTGCCCGACACGCTGGAGGGCCGCTTTGAGATGCTCGCCATGCATCTTTTTGCCTGCGTGCACAGCCTGACGCTCGGGCACCAGAAAGATCCGGAGCTGGCGCGCGACGTGGCCGAGGTGTTTGTGCAGGAAATGGATACCACGTTGCGCGAGATGGGCATCAGCGACAAGCGCGTGCCGCGCCGCATGAAGGCGCTGTTTTCCGCCTATGGCGGGCGCCTCGGCGCCTATGGGGCGTCGCTGACGGGCGAGGGCGAGCCGCTCGAAGAGGTGCTTGGCCGCAATATTTACGACGAGGGCGCCGATCCGGATCTGCCGGTCCGTCTGGCCGCCTATCTGCGCTTCGTGCTGGCGGAGCTCCAAGAGGCGCCTGTCGCCGCATTCCGCGAAGGCAGGCCGCCTTTTCCACCGGCGCACGATCTGCCGGCGGCCGCACCGCCGCCCAGCCCCGCGGCAAGCGAGATCGCCAGATGAACGGCCAGCCCTTCTTCAAGCCCCTGCGCCTTGCCGAGGTGCCCGCCGCCGGCCGCACCCTCAAACTGGAGGCGAGCACCCCCGAGCGCGAGCGCATCGCCGAGCAGCTCGCCGTGCCTTCCGTGGCGGCTCTGACGGCGGAATTGACGATTCGCCCCATCAGCGCCGATGGCTACCGCCTCGACGGCCGCCTTTTCGGCGAGGTGACACGGCACTGTGTCGTCACCCTCGCGCCGATCACCGAGAAGGTGGAGGAGGATGTCGCCGTCACGCTGCGCCCGGCCGAGACCTTCGAGCGCGGCGGCCCGGCCGAGCCCGGCGAGCGTGCCTCGCGCGAGGCGGTCGAGATCGCCGTGGAAAGCGAGGAGGACACCGAGCCCTATAGCGGCAATCAGGTCGATCTCGGCGCCCTGCTCGTGCAATATGTCGCGCTGGCGCTCGATCCGCATCCGCGCGCGCCGGGCGCGCGCTTTGCCGAGCATATGGAGGATGAGACCGCGCCCCAATCCCCCTTCGCGGCGCTGGAGCGACTGAAACATCGGCGCAACTGACGCAGGCGCCTTGCATTTCCCTCCAGACGGCTTGTCATGGCGGGCCGAGTGAGTATTGTCCCGCGGCCCGCGAAACCACCATATGAAGGCGATGCTTTCACCCCTCACCATTTCCCTTGATGCCATGGGCGGCGACGCTGGGCCGGAAATGGTCATCCCCGGAGCTGCCGTGGCGCTGGAGCGCCGCCCCGATCTTTCCTTCATCCTCTATGGGCAGGAAAGCGAGGTGAAGCCGTTGCTCGATCGCCATCCCAGCGTCGCGCGCGCCGCCCGCTTCGTGCATTGCGACGTCGCCGTGCGCATGGATGACAAGCCGAGCCAGGCGCTGCGTGTCGGCCGCTGGAAGTCGTCCATGTGGCGCTCCATCCAGGCGGTGCGCGATGGCGAGGCCCATGTCGCCGTCTCGGCCGGCAATACCGGCGCGCTGATGGCGATGTCGAAGTTCTGCTTGAAGACGCCGCCCGGCATCGAGCGGCCGGCGATCGCGGCGATGTGGCCCACCTTGCGCGGCGAGAGCATCGTCCTCGACGTCGGCGCGACGATCGGCTCCGACGCCCGCATGCTGGTGCATTTCGCGGTGATGGGCGCGGCGATGGCGCGCGCCCTCTTCGGCCTGGAACGGCCGACGGTGGGGCTTCTCAATATCGGCGCGGAGGAGGTGAAGGGCGTTGAGGAAGTGCGCGAGGCGGGGCATATCCTGCGCGAGCTCGATCATCCCAACTTCCACTATCACGGCTTCGTGGAGGGCGATGATCTCGGCAAGGGCACCGTCGACGTCGTCGTCACCGAAGGCTTTGCCGGCAACATCGCCTTGAAGACCGCCGAAGGCACGGCGCGTCAGATATCGGAATATCTGCGTTCGGCCATGACCCGAACGCTGGCGGCCAAGGTGGGTTATTTCTTCGCCCGCTCCGCTTTTCAGAGGCTGCGCGAGAAAATGGATCCCCGCAAGGTCAATGGCGGTCTCTTCCTCGGCCTCAACGGCCTTGTCGTGAAGAGCCATGGCGGCACCGACGCGGAGGGCTTTGCCAGCGCCGTGGAGCTCGGCCGCGAGATGGTGCTTGGCGATCTCACCCGCCAGATTGCCTCCGATCTCAGATACACATTCGGCGACGGCGAAACGAGCGGTGCCAGCGCGGAGGCGGCGCCGGCATGATTCGATCGGTAGTCACCGGCATTGGAAGTCATCTGCCCGAGAAGATCCTGACCAACCGCGAACTTGAAGCGATGGTCGACACTTCCGATGAGTGGATCGTCCAGCGCTCCGGCATTTGTGAGCGCCGCATCGCGGCGGAAGGCGAGACGACCTCCGACCTTGCCGTGACGGCGTCGAAGAAGGCGCTGGCCGATGCCGGTCTTGGTTCGGCCGACATCGACTTCATCGTCCTGGCGACCTCCACGCCGGACCAGACCTTTCCGGCCTCCGCCTGCACCGTGCAGGAGCGGCTCGGCATGCATCACGGCTATGCTTTCGATCTGCAGGCGGTGTGCTCCGGCTTTCTCTTCGCCCTGGCCACCGCCGATGCGCATCTGAAGGCCGGCTTCGGCAAGCGGGCGCTCGTCATCGGCTCGGAGACCTTCTCGCGCATTCTCGACTGGAGCGACCGCACGACCTGCGTGCTTTTCGGCGACGGTGCCGGCGCGCTGGTGCTGGAGGCGCGCGAGGAGACCGGGGACGGCGCGCGCGGCGTCCTCACCTCGCATCTGCGCTCCGACGGGCGCCATCGCGACAAGCTCTACGTCGATGGCGGACCGAGCTCAACGCGCACCGTCGGTTATCTGAGAATGGAGGGCCGCGAGGTCTTCAAGCACGCGGTCGCGACCATCACCGACGTCATCGAGGATGCCTTCGCCGCCACCGGCGAGAGCGCCGAGACCATCGACTGGTTCGTCCCGCATCAGGCCAACAAGCGGATCATCGACGCCAGCGCCAAGCGCCTCGGCATCGCCCCGCAGAAGGTGGTGACGACCGTCGAGAAGCACGGCAACACCTCCGCCGCCTCCATTCCCCTGGCTCTCGATGTGGCCGTACGCGACGGGCGCATCAAGAAGGGAGACCTGGTGCTCCTGGAGGCCATGGGCGGCGGTTTCACCTGGGGCTCGGCTCTGCTGCGCTGGTAGGCGCCTTTGAGCTATGTTGACCTAATTTCGGCGGGGGCATACCGTGCGCTCGTTTGTCGAGGAGGCACGCTTGCAGACGACAAGTGAAACGCGTCTGGGAGGCCGCACCATCACGCGGGCCGATCTGGCTGAAGCGGTCTATCGCGAGCTCGGCCTTTCCAGGACGGAATCGGCGGCCATGGTCGAGATGGTCTTATCGGAGATATCCGACACCATCGTCGCCGGGGAGACGGTCAAGCTCTCGTCGTTCGGCTCGTTCCTGGTTCGCAGCAAGGGCCAGCGCGTCGGCCGCAATCCCAAGACCGGCAAGGAGGTGCCGATCCCGCCACGGCGGGTCACGGTCTTCAAGCCGAGCAACATCATGAAGCAGCGCATCAACGACAAGCTCTCGGCGGCCGATGCGAGCGAGCCGGCCGAGATGGGCACCGAGATGTCGAGCGGTCGGTCTTGAGCGGCAAGTCGCCGGATGCCTTCCGCACCATCAGCGAGGTCGCCGAAGATCTCGACCTGCCGCAGCATGTGCTGCGCTTCTGGGAGACGCGCTTTACCCAGATCAAGCCGCTCAAGCGCGGCGGCGGCCGTCGCTACTACCGCCCGGAGGATGTCGACCTTCTCAAGGGCATTCGCCTCCTGCTCTATGGCGAGGGCTTCACCATCAAGGGCGTGCAGCGGCTCTTGAAGGAAAAGGGCGTGCGCTTCGTCGTGGCCGTCGGGCAGACGGGCAACGTGGAGACCGTGGCGCCGGCCGAGACCGCCGCCGAGACGCCCGCCAAGTTCGAGGAGGCGCCGGCCGCGGCCCTGGCGAGCCGCCCCAGCGCGCCGCCGCGCGCCCAGGCCGAGCCGGCCGTTGCCGGCGAGGAGGGACCGCTTTTCTCCGCCGCCACGCGCCAGCGTCTCAAAGAGGCGCTCGGCGAGCTTGTTGAGGCGCGCCGGATTTTGCATGAGGCCGGCCGCGGCTGAGCCCACGGCCCGCTTCGGTCGCGATCCAAGCTTGCCCCGATCCAGGCTTGTCGGCGAAAAGCCGCTCGGGAAAGAGTTGACTGTGAAGAACGCATAAGCGGCTGATAGTCGACGGATTTCGGTCTCTCGCAAGGTTTCGGTTTTGCAGGATTCGGTGGCTTGAGCCTGCGGAACCTTGCGATTTCGCATGCGGTTTGGGGATTCCCGGCGGCGCCTTTCCGTGATTCGATTGAGAGGATCACGAGAGGTGACGATGCGACCGAGAGCGCCCAATCGCGAGCTCACCGATGACCTGTTCCGCGCCCGGCTCGACCAGATCATCAACATGCGACACGAGCTCGTCCGGCTGGGCGAGCGGATCGACTGGGCGTGGCTCGATGCGGAGATCGCGCCCTGCTT
>NZ_JHZK01000020.1 GCF_000688515.1 Afifella pfennigii DSM 17143
GGCTACCGCGGCCACGATGCGCCAAGGCCGCTCGGCGTCTTCCGCTCCGGGCAGAAGCGGGGCGTGTTCGGGGCCATCAAGAAGGAGCTCAGAAGACGATCCGCCATCGAGGCCGTTATCGGACACCTCAAGACCGACGGCCACATGGGCCGCAACTTCCTCAAGGGACGCCACGGCGACCACGCCAATGCCGTCCTCACCGCCGCCGGCTACAACTTCCGCCTCATCCTCCGCTGGCTGAGGCTTCTCTTGCGCCTCATCCTGGAGGCCTTTGCCAAAGCCATTGGCCCCAAAACCGCGCTCCAGACGGCTTCTTAACAGTCAACTTTTCACGAACGTCAGAAATCGGGCTGGCGGAGAGCGATACTCTGGCGCCCCGCGCCGAGCATAGCTGACGGGGGGCGTCCCACTCGCGGAAGGAACCTCAGTCCGTCAGCTTCGTGCCGCGATAGATATCGGCCACCCTCGCCTCAAACCCGAACGCCGGAAGGCGGAGGATATCTTCGAGCGAAGTGAGCTCGCGCATCGTCCAGTCCTCCTCTCGCGCCCAGGCGCGCACGCGGACCTCATCCTGATCGATGGTGAGGCAATAGAGGTTGTCGGGGTGGCGCTGATAGAGCTCGATGTTGCGTGCGATCATCTCGGCGGTGTTGGACGGCGAGACGACTTCCGCTGCCAGGTAGAAGATCGTGGCGTAGCGGCCCGAAATCCTGTCAACCGGCACGACCACGACATCGGGCTCGGGATTGAAGTCGTCCACGCCAGGTATCCGCACCCCCATTTCCTCGAAGGCTTCCCAGCCGGGGTGGCTCGTTTCCAGAGCATCGTCCAGGAGGCGAGCGAAGCGCTTGCTGATCTTGTGGTGATCCACATCGGGGGGAACCATCATCATGGCGAGACCGTCCACAAGCTGCCAGCGCTCCTCGTCCGGCCGGCCCATGTAGAATTCCACAAACTGGTCGGCCGTCCAGAGGCCGGCGCCGCGCGTCTCGGTCTTCGTCGCCGGCGCCGCCATGGCCCCTACTCGCGCTCGCGCGGCCGGTAGCGGCCCGTCGCCCGGTCGAGCTCCAGGGTCTCGCCGCGATCCTCCGCGCGCACCTTTTCCGCCTCGCGCACCTTGTTGTCGACGCGGGCCATCTCCTTCTTCAGCGCCTTCCAGGCGACATAGCCGCCGACGGCGAGAAGACCGAGGAAAACGAGCTGGGGCATCCTAGCCTCCGAAACGCTGTCGCAGACTACGCTCTTCGAGGGCCTGCCAAAAGCCCTCGCCGGCCGCCGCGGCGAGGCCGTGACCGACCCTGCCGGAGCGCAGGCCGAAGAGGCCGCGCTCGCCGCCGATCAGCTTCAGGCGCACCTTGTCGCCGTATTTCTCGCGCAGCACCTGGCGCATGTCGCCGAGACGGTCGGCAAGGCCGAGCGAGACCGCGCGCTTGCCAGACCAGAAGGCGCCGGAGAAGATCTCCGGGTCCTCGGCGAGGACGGCGCCGCGGCGCGCGCGCACCAGGTCGATGAAGAGCTCGTGCACCTCCTCCTGGATGGCTTTGAGCCGCGCCACGTCCTCCGCCTTCTCCGGCTGGAAAGGATCGAGGATCACCTTGGATTCGCCGGACGTGTAGACGCGGCGCTCGATGCCGAGCTTGTGGATGGCGTCCACGAAGCCGAAGCCGGCGGAGACGACGCCGATGGAGCCGACGATGGAGGCCGGATCGCAGATGATCTCATCGCCGGCGCAGGCGATCATGTAACCGCCAGAGGCGCAGACATCCTCCACGAAGACGATGACGTGCTTCTCCTTCTCCTCGGCCAGGGCGCGGATGCGCTTGTAGATGAGATGCGACTGGACCGGCGCGCCGCCGGGCGAATCGACGACGAGCGCCACCGCCTTGGCGCTCTTGATGGCGAAGGCCTTCTTCAAAGGCCCGGCGACGGAGCCGAGCGACAGGCCGGGACGGAAGCGGCTGACGCGGCCGATGGTGCCGGAAAGGCGCACGACCGGAACGACCGGATGGCCCTGCCAGGCGGAGGGCAGATATTTCTTGAAACTGTCGGGCATGGGGCTCGGCAGATCTCCTGGGTTGGTCAGGCGCAAGATGGGCGCGGCCGGGCGGTTTGACCAGGGGCGAAGCCTGCGTTTCTAGACAAGCGCGAAATCGGCCCGCCCGCGCAGCACCTCGTCGATCTCCGCCGTCCAGCCGCCGTCCGGCAGGTGCAGGACGCGGCCGGCAAGAAGCTTCAGAGGTGCCCTGCCGGCAAGGCTGGCGGCGACGAGAACGCGGCTCGCCGCTTCGCCTTCACGCGGATGGAAGGGCAGGACCGCCACGCCGCCGAAGCGGGGTGCGAGATGGCGAAGAATGTCGGCGAGCCGGTCGGCGCGGTGGATGAGGACAAGGCGGCCGCCTTTCCTCAGGAGCCGGGCGGCGGCGGCGATCCAATCGCGGAGCGGTTCCCTCTTCGCCTGATGGGCAAGGCGCCGGCGCGCATCCGGCGAGGGGCTCGCGGTTTCGTGAAGATAAAAGGGCGGATTGGCGAGGACGAGGCTCGGCCTTTCCGGGGCGAGCCTTTCCGCCAGCGCCGCATCCGTGACATCGGCGCGCAGGAAGCGGACCCGGCCGGCGAAGGCGGCATTGGCGGCAAGGCCCCTGGCGGCCTCTGCCTCGGCGATCGCCATCTCGTCGAGATCGAGGCCGAGGAGCGAAAGCTCGGGGCAGCGGGCGGCGAGCGACAGGGCGACGGCGCCGGTGCCGCAGCCGAACTCGACCGCCAGGCCGCGCGCGCCCGCCGGCACGCCCGCCTGGAGAAGCGCCGCGTCGAGGCCCGGCCGATGACCGGAAGCCGGGCGCACCAGCTCCACCCTTCCGCCGAGAAAACCGTGGGTCGCAGGCTGCCGCGGACGGCTCATGAAAGCGGCTCAGCCGCGGCGGCGGGCCGAGAGCTCCTCGCCAAGCCCCGCCTCCGCCAGAATACGCTCCGCCCTGCCGCTATCATTCGCCTCCACCAGAACCCGGCGCGGCAATATGCCAAGCGAGCCTTCCATGATGCTCATATTGACGTCGGCCACCGCATAGTGGACTCCAGATTCCTTCAGCAGCGCCTCCACGAACGAGATCAGCGCAAGGTCATTGGTGCGGATCAGCTCTTCCATCCTGTCACCCTTTGGGCGTAGACACGGCGCCCTGACGCCAGCTTTCCATGGAGCAGCCGGCGCATTGCGCGCGAATCTGTCTCTTTCCGCCGTGCGGTATCCGCTCTAACCTTCGTTCCAGCAAGGAGTTCTCAATTGGGCGTTATCCTGTCGCTTGAGGAGCGGAAGTCGGGCGGAGCCTCGCTCGAGCCGCTGGTGGAATCCACTCGCGCTGGCATGGAGGCCGTGAACCGGCTCATCCTAGAGCGCACCGGCTCGCAAGTCACTTTGATACCGGAAGTGGCGCGCTATCTCGTCGATAGCGGCGGCAAACGCATGCGCCCGATGCTGACGGTCGCCTGCGCGCAGGCCTGCGGCTACGAGGGCGACGGCCATGTCCGCCTCGCCGCCGCGGTGGAGTTCATGCATACGGCAACCCTTTTCCACGACGACGTGGTGGATGAGAGCAATACGCGCCGCGGCAAGCGCACGGCGCGCCTGCTATGGGGCAACAAGGAGACGGTGCTGGTCGGCGACTTCCTGCTCGGCCAGGCCTTCAAGATGATGGTCGATGTCGGCTCCATCGATTCGCTGCGGGTGCTGTCGGACGCCTCGGCCACCATTGCCGAAGGCGAGGTGATGCAGCTCGGCACGGCGAAGAACACGGAAACCACCGAGGACGAATATCTGCAGGTGATCCGCTCCAAGACGGCGGCGCTGTTCCAGGCGGCGGCCGAGGTCGGGCCGATCGTCGCCGGCGCCGACCGGGCGACGCGGGCCGCCTTCCGCTCCTTCGGCGCCAATCTCGGCATCGCCTTCCAGCTCGTCGACGACGCGCTCGATTATGGCGGCGCCACGCCCGCCCTCGGCAAGAATGTCGGCGACGATTTCCGCGAGGGCAAGCTGACCCTGCCGGTGGTGCTCTCCTACAGGCGCGGCACGCCGGAGGACCGCGAATTCTGGCGCCGGGCGCTGGTGGAGGGCGAAACCTCCGACACCGAGCTGCAGCACGCGCTCCAGATCCTCGAAAAAACCGGCGCGCTCGCCGATACGGTCGACCGCGCCAAGCATTACGGCGCCATGGCACGCGACGCGCTGGCCCCGGTGCCGGAAAGCGAAGAGAAGGCGGCGCTTCTGGGAGCGGTTGAATTTTGTGTCGCACGCGTCCATTGAAGGTACGCGGTTTTCAAGCTCAAATGTGGGGGAACGGGGCGTTCGGCGCATCCGCCAGAACGCCATTGACCTAAGGCTTGGGCCGATCGGGCCGTAACGAGCCGAGATGGGAGCTCCCAGATGAGGCTTTCAAGCACCAGGCATTCTTTCCGGCACAGGGTGGGCGCCGGCCTGCTTATCGCCACGCTCGCCCTCGCCAGCGCCGGTGCCGGTGCCGGCGGCGCAGCTTTCGCCAAGACCGCCGATGGCGACGACCGGATCGACCTTTCCAGCTTCGCCGGCACGCTCCTGGCAGCGCGGGCGGCAGACGACAGCAAGGACATCGTTCGCGGCGCGCGCTTCTATCGCAAGGCCTACCAGAGCGATCCGAGCAATCCTCTGTGGCTGGAACGAGCGGTCGTGCTGACCACCGCGGAGGGCGATATCCGCACCGCCCTGCCGCTCGCCCGCGACCTCGTCAAACAGGCCTCCGACAGCCAGATCGCCAGCTTCATCCTGGTCACCGATCTCATTCGCCGCGAGCGCTACCGGGAGGCGCTGGAACGTCTGCGGGAGACCGATAACGGCGCCCTTGCCGCGCTCACCTCCGGGCTTCTGACCGCCTGGTCGCAATACGCCGTCGGCGAGGGCGAGACGGCGCTCGCCACCATCGAGGCGCTGGAAGGCGAGACCTGGTACGAGCCGTTCAAACTCTTGCATGGCGGCTTCATCGCCAACCTCCTCGGCGACAAGGAGGCCGCGCTCGCCAAATTCGGCAAGGCCTTCGAGCGCGACGAGGGGGCGGTGCGGATCGTGGAGGCCTATGCCCGCCAGCTGGCGCGCAACGGCGAGCGCGACAAGGCGCAGGAAGTCCTGGAGGAATTCCTGGAGCGCTTCCCGGACAACGCGCTGGCGGCGCAGACGATCGAGGAGATCGCCGCCGGCGGCGAGGTCCGCCAGGCCATCAACGGCCCGCAAGAGGGCGCCGCGGAGGCCTTCTCCGGCATCGGCGCCGCCATCGGCCAGGAAGGCGGGTTCGAGCTGGCGGCCGTCTATCTGCGGCTGGCGCTTCATCTCGATCCTGCCTCGGGGGGCGGACTTGCCGCCCTGTCGCTGGGCAATCTCTTCGACGTCAACGGGCTCGGCGACCAGGCCATCGCCGTCTTGCAGGCCATCCCGAAGAACGCTCCCTTCCGTCCGCTCGGCACGCTGCGCTCGGCGATCGTCTTGGACCGGGAGGATCGCGTCGAGCAGGCGCGCAACGCCTTCGAGGAGGCCATCCGGCGCAATCCGGAAGACATCCAGGCCTATGTCGCCTACGGCAACATGCAGCGCGGGCGCGAGAAATACGAAGCGGCGGCGGAGATCTACAGCCAGGCGATCGCCAAGGTGGAGGAGCCGGCCCGCAACGACTGGACGCTCTTCTATTTCCGCGGCATCGCCTATGAGCGCTCCAAGCAATGGCCGAAGGCGGAAGCGGACTTCAAGACGGCGCTGGAGCTCTATCCGGACCAGCCGCTGGTCCTTAATTATCTCGGCTATTCCTGGGTCGATATGGGCATGCACCTGGAAGAAGCGCTGGAGATGATCAAAAAGGCGGTGGAGCTGAGGCCCAATGACGGCTTCATCGTCGACAGTCTCGGCTGGGCCTATTACCGGCTCGGCCGCTACGAGGAAGCGGTGGAGGAGCTGGAGCAGGCCGTGGCGCTGCAGCCCTCCGATCCGGTCATCAACGACCATCTGGGCGACGCCTACTGGAAGACCGGGCGCAAGCTGGAGGCGCAGTTCCAGTGGCGCCATGCGCGCGACCTCGGCGCCAAGCTTCCCGAGCTTGAGGTGATCAATCGCAAGATCGCCGCCGAAGCGCTGGTGGAGACGGCGCCGCGCGTCGACGTCAAGCCGGAAGGCGAGAAGGATTCCAGCTTCCGGCATACCGACGACGCCCGCCATGCCGGCATCAGCGAGCGCGAGGAGACCTATGTGGTGCGGCCGGGCGATTCCTTGTGGGAGATCGCCAACCGCCTTTTCGGCAACGGGCCTGCCTATCTCGCCATCCTGGAAGCCAACCGCGATATCCTCTCCAACGCCAACGCGCTGCGACCGGGCATGCGCCTGAAGATCCCGGGCGAGCTTTGAGGCCAGCGAGCGAGGCCGTCGCCCGCCAGGCCTGCGCCAAGATCAATCTCGCCCTGCATGTCACCGGGCGGAGGGCGGACGGCTACCACCTTCTCGACACGCTGGCCGTGTTCACCGGGCTCGGCGAGGGGATGGGCGACGCGCTTCGCTTCGTCTCGGCGGACGAGCTGAGCCTGCACGTCACCGGGCGCTTCGGCGCCGAAATCCCGCGCGGGCCCGACAATCTCGTTCTGCGGGCGGCACGGGCGCTCGCCGAGCGCTGCCCCGACCGTCCCATCCGTGGCGCCGATATTTTCCTCGACAAGGAGCTGCCGGCGGGCGCGGGGATCGGCGGCGGCTCGTGCGATGCCGCCGCGACGCTGCTGGCGCTCAACGATTTGTGGCATTGCCGCCTCGACATGAAGAGCCTGGTGGAGATCGGCGCCGGCCTCGGCGCCGACGTGCCGATGGGGCTTTTCGCCAGCGCCCTCAGAGCGAGGGGAATAGGCGAGGAGATCTCCCTTTTGCCCTTCCTGCCGGCCTTGCCCGTCGTCCTCGTCTGGCCGGGCCGGCCGGTCTCCACGGCCAAGGTGTTCGCCGCCCTATGCCGCCACGATGGCGATCCGGTGCCGCCCGTGCCGGAGCGCCTCGCCGATCCGGCGGCCGTCACCGCCTATCTCGGCGCCACCCGCAACGACCTGCAGGACGCGGCCATCGCGACTGAACCGGCGATCGAGCAGGCGCTTCAGGCACTGGCGCAGACGCCGGCGCTGATGGTGCGCATGTCGGGCTCCGGCTCCACCTGCTTCGGCATCTACGACGACGCGCAAACGGCCGAGACGGCCGCGGAGGCGCTGGCGGAGGCCCATCCCGAGTGGTGGGTCCGCGCCGCGCTCGCCGGCTGAGCCAAACGCAAGAGCGGGCCCGCTTGCGGCAGGCCCGCCCCGGAAAATCGCCCTCGGCTCAGCGGGCGCAGACATTCGCCTTAACGACGCCGTTCACCCTGGTGAGATGGTAGCAGTCGAGCACCGTCTGCATGCGGCCGTTGACGAAGAGCCGGCGCACGCGGCAGCTGCAATCCTCGCCCTGCTTCACCCGGCGGATGCGCCGGTTCGGCCTGTTCGGGCGGTTCGGCCGCGGGCGCACATGGGTGAGCGGGCCGATATTGAGACGCGCGAAGCTGCCGCCGTCGTTACCGGGGCCACCGCCGCCGCGGCCGCCGCCGCCATTGCCCTGTCCCTGGGCGGCGGCGATCGTGGCACCGCCTAGAAGGATCGCGGCCAAGACCGCCAGCGTCATGAGCTTTCTCATCATCGTCGTCGCTCCTTTCGGCTCCCTCGCCTTGGCCCGTAGGTGCCGGGCGGGCGCGGAAAGGTTCATTGGAGCGGGCCCAAAGCCGAAAAGGCCGGCGCTTGACCGCTTGCCGCCGCCGTGGCAGGCAGCTTGCGCGGCGCCACGGTGCGCCGATCCCGCGAGATCAAGTCGATCAGAGAGACCGCCGCTTTGGAGCATATGAGCCCGAGGCGCTCCTTCCAGGGCCTCATTCTCACGCTGCAGCGATACTGGGCCGAACGGGGCTGCGTCATCCTGCAGCCCTACGACATGGAAGTTGGCGCCGGCACCTTCCATCCGGCGACGACGCTGCGCGCCCTCGGGCCGCGCCCCTGGAACGCGGCCTATATGCAGCCCTCGCGCCGGCCGACCGACGGACGCTACGGCGAGAACCCGAACCGCCTGCAGCATTACTACCAGTTCCAGGTGATCCTGAAGCCCTCGCCGCCCGACCTTCAGGAGCTCTATCTCGGCTCTTTGGAGGCCATCGGCATCGACGCCGCCATCCACGATATCCGCTTCGTGGAGGACGATTGGGAAAGCCCGACGCTCGGTGCCTGGGGGCTCGGCTGGGAGTGCTGGTGCGACGGGATGGAAGTCTCGCAATTCACCTATTTCCAGCAGGTCTGCGGCTTCGACTGCGCCCCTGTCGCGGGCGAGCTGACCTACGGGCTGGAGCGGCTCGCCATGTATGTGCAGGGCGTCGACAACGTCTTCGACCTCAACTTCAACGGCCGCGAGGGCGCCGAGAAGGTGAGCTACGGCGAGGTCTTCCTGCAGGCGGAGCGCGAATATTCGCGGCACAATTTCGAGCACGCCAATACCGAACGGCTGCTGCGCCACTTCCAGGACGCGGAGGCGGAATGCCAGGCGCTGCTGGCGACCGGCCGGGCCGAAGCGGAGCGCGACGGCGGCCCGCACCGCATGGTGCTGCCCGCCTACGACCAGTGCATCAAGGCGAGCCACATCTTCAACCTGCTCGATGCGCGCGGCGTCATCTCGCCGACGGAGCGGCAGAACTACATCCTAAGGGTGCGCGGCCTTGCCATCGCCTGCGGCGAGGCCTGGCTGATGACCGAGGCGGGAGGCGCCTGAGATGGCCGATATGCCCTACGAGGACAGTGGCGCGCCGAGCCCCCCTCCCCCGCAAGCGGCCAAGCGCGTGCCGATGGTCTTCACCGCCGAGAGCTGGACGGCAAGTTTCCGCTTCAACCGCTCCGGCCGGATGGAGAGCGAGGCGGCCTACGCCACCGGCGAGCTTGCCTGGCGGGGCGCCGACGAGCGGGCGCATAGGAGGCCGGCGCGCCTTTCGCTGATCAAGCGCGAGGCCAACGAACGGCTGGAGCTCTCCCTGTCGGCAGAAGCGGGCCGCATCACCGTGCCGCTCGACGAGGGGGCGCTGCAGCGCATGATCGAGCGCTTCAAGGATTACGTCAGCGGCCACAACATGGTGCTGCGCGCCGTCTTCAACGCCGCCGAGGACGCCTCCGGGCAGTATCTGGACGTCGTCGATATCAGTTTCTCCTCTCCCGAGGCCCGCGGCACGAGAGCGAGCGAGGAGTAGAGCCCGCCATGCCCGAACTTCTCATCGAGCTCTTCTCGGAGGAAATCCCCGCGCGCATGCAGGCGCGCGCGGCGGAGGACCTGAAACGCCTGGTCACCGACGGGCTCGTGGAGGCCGGTCTCACCTATGAGGGCGCCAAGGGCTTCGCCACGCCGCGGCGGCTGGCCCTGACGGTGCAGGGCGTCACCGCCCGCTCCGCCGATCTTCGCGAGGAACGCCGCGGCCCGCGCGTCGGCGCGCCGGAAAAGGCGGTGGAAGGCTTTCTGCGCGCCGCCGGGCTCTCCTCCATCGAGGAGGCGCGGATCGAAAGCGACCCCAAGAAGGGCGATTTCTACCTCGCCACCATCGAAAAGCCCGGCCGGGCCGCCGAGGAGATCATCGCCGAGCTTCTGCCGAAGGTGATCCGCGGCTTTCCCTGGCCGAAATCGATGCGCTGGGGCGCCGCTTCCGCGCCGACCGATTCCCGCTTCGCGGCGCCGGGCGCAGAGGGCACCGCCTCGCTGCGCTGGGTGCGGCCGCTGCGTTCCATCCTGTGCAGCTTCGGCCCGGAGACGGAGGACCCTGAGGTGATCGAGGTCGCCATCGGCGATCTTGTCTCCTCCAACCTCACCTTCGGCCATCGCTTCATGGCGCCGGAGCCGATCACCGTGCGCCGCTTCGACGACTACGTCGCCAAGCTGGAAGCGGCGAAGGTGGTGCTGGATGCGGAGCGCCGGCAGAACATCATCGCCACGGAAGCGAAGAACCTCGCCTTCGCGCAGGGCCTGGAGGTGGTGGAGGACAAGGGCCTTCTGGAAGAGGTGGCCGGGTTGGTGGAATGGCCGGTCGTTCTGATGGGCGCCTTCGACAAGGGCTTTCTCGACATCCCGCAGGAAGTGATCCGCCTCACCATCCGCCAGAACCAGAAATGCTTCGTGCTGAAGGACGCTGCGAACGACGCCCTGACCAGCCGCTTCCTGCTCGTCGCCAACCTTGAGGCCAGCGACGGCGGCAAAGAGATCGTCGCCGGCAACGAGCGGGTGATCGCGGCGCGGCTTGCCGATGCGCGCTTCTTCTACGAGCAGGATCTGGCGACGCCCCTGGAGGAATGGGGCAAGAAGCTTTCCGCCGTCACCTTCCACGACAAGCTCGGCACGCAGGCGCAGCGCGTTGACCGCATCGCCAGGCTCGCCAGCGCGCTCGCCCCGCTCCTCGGCGCCCGCCACGAGGCGGCGGAGCGCGCGGCACGCCTTGCCAAGGCCGACCTTCCGACCGGCATGGTCGGCGAGTTTCCCGAGCTGCAAGGGGTGATGGGCCGCTACTACGCCAGGGCCCAGGGCGAGAGCGGGCATGTCGCCGACGCCATCCGCGACCATTACAAGCCGCAGGGGCCGGGCGAGGCCGTGCCCAGCGAGCCGGTCGCCATCGCCGTCGCGCTCGCCGACAAGCTCGACACCTTGACCGGCTTCTGGGCCATCGGCGAAAAGCCCACCGGCTCCAAGGACCCTTATGCGCTCAGAAGGGCGGCGCTCGGCGTCATCCGCATCGTCCTGGAGAACGAGCTGAGGCTGTCGCTAAAGCCGCTTTTCGCGGATGCCCTGAAGGCGGCCCCCGCCGCATCCGGCGCCCACGAGGTGGCGGCCGACCTCCTCGCCTTCTTCGCCGACCGCCTCAAAGTCCATCTGCGCGAGGAGGGCGCGCGCCACGACCTCATCGACGCCGTTTTTGCACTCGGTCAGGCAGCAAACCCCGACCCTCCCCTGCAAGGGGAGGGTCGGGGCGAAGCCCCGGGGTGGGATGGAGCCAAGAGCGCCGAGTCTGCCGCCTCACTCCCTCCCGCGCCTGGCGGCGCGACCTCCCCCCTCAAGGGGGAGGAAAGGAGCAAGCCGCTAGGCCCTGCGCAGGACGACCTCTTGGTGATCGTCCGCCGCGTCGCGGCGCTGGGGCAATTCCTCGATTCAGAGGACGGGCAGAACCTCCTCACCTCCTATCGCCGCGCCGCCAACATCCTGCGCGCGGAGGAGAAGAAGGACGGCATCAGCCATGAAGGCGAGCCCGACCACGCGCTCATCCATCAGAGCGGCCAGGAGGAGGAGCGCCGGCTTCTCGCCGTCATCGAGAGCGTGGAAGCCCATGTCGCCGCGCATCTTGGCGAGGAGGACTTTGCCGGCGCCATGGCGCAGCTCGCCGAGTTGCGCCCGGCGGTCGACGCCTTCTTCGACCATGTGACGGTGAACGCGGAGGATGCGGCGCTGCGCGCCAACCGGCTGAAGCTCCTGTCGCGCATCCGCGTGGCGATGCACAAGGTCGCCGATTTCTCCAAGATCGGCGGCTGAGAGATCGGCCGCCGGGCGGGGCGGGGGAAGCGCAGAGAGGTCAGACGGCGGCGCTCATCGCGCCGCAAGAGCAGCGCAGGCCCTCAGGCATTGCGGCTTTTCTCCAGCGCCGCGTTGATCGCCGCGCCGAGCTCCGCGTCGGAAACGCTTTCTGGCAGGACGGTCGGCTGAATGCCCGGAATGCCTTCCCATCCGCCGCGGCCGGCATAACGCAATGCGTCCACTTCCAGAGCACCGTCTTGCAGCTCCAGCGCGACAAGCCCCGCCCCTCCATAAAGGGCCTTCTGCGTCTTGACGCCCGCAAGCGCCTTTTCACGCGCCTCGAAGGCTTGGATTTCATCATCGGTTGGAAACCTAATCACGCTGTCCCATTCCGGGTGATCCGGAGCGATGAAGCGGCTTGCCGCAAGAGCGGCCCGCGCCTCGCGTCCAAGATCGACGTCGGTCATTTGAGGGCGAAAAACGTTGTTGTACCCGGCGGGATCGGGATGCGCCGAGCGATACACCGCCTGGGACAGGATCCTCGTAAAGAAGCGATACCCACGAACTTGGGCTTGTTTGCGCTGCCTAGGCGGCGGCGGCTTAGGCTCGAACCTCCTTTCGCGACGGATTCGCGCTCGCAGCTGCTCGATGGCTCGTTCACGGCTCGCCTCGGCGGCGCTCAGATGGGAGGCCGGCTGGTCCTCCTCTCGCTGCTCTCCCAGCCAGGCGCGCAGCCGGCGCCAGAGCGTGCCCGACCCGGCACCGCCCCGCCGCGACCCGGCAAGGCCGTTGCCCTCAGGCATTGCGGCTTTTCTCCAGCGCCGCGTTGATCGCCGCGCCGAGTTCCGCGTCGGAAACGCTTTCGGGCAGGATCGTCGACTGAATGCCCGGAATGCCTTCCCAGGCCCCGCGGCCGGCATAACGCCAAGGAGCGAGTTCAATGCGGCCGTCTTGAAGACTAAGGCTGACGGAGCCCGCCCCTTGATAAAGCGCCTTACGCGTCTTGACGCCGGCATGAGCCATTTCGCGCGCCTCAGCGGCACGGAACTCTTCGTCCGTCCGAAATCGCATAAGGCGCTCCCACTCGGGATGCTCTGGCGTGATGAAGCGGCTTGCCGCAAGAGCGGCCCGCGCCTCGCGGCCAAGATCAGCATTGAGCATCTTGGACGGATGACGCTCATCATATCCCCTCGGGTCGGCATGTGCCGAGCCATAGACCGCGTGTGAGAGGATGCGCGTGAAAGCCCGATACGCCAATATCGTCGCTTCTTTATGCGGCACTGGTGGCGGCGGCTCATCTTCGAACCTTCTTTCCCGCAACACGCGAGCACGAATTTGCTCGATGGCTCGTTCACGGCTCGCCTCGGCGGCGCTCAGATGGGAGGCTGACTGGTCCTCCTCTCGCCGCTCTCCCAGCCAGGCGCGCAGCCGGCGCCAGAGCGTGCCCGACCCGGCGGCGCCCCGCCGCGACCCGGCAAGGCCGTTGCCCTCAGGCATTGCGGCTTTTCTCCAGCGCCGCGTTGATCGCCGCGCCGAGTTCCGCATCGGAAACGCTTTCTGGCAGGACGGTCGGCTGAATGCCCGGAATGCCTTCCCATCCGCCGCGGCCGGCATAGCGCCAAGGCGCGAGTTCAATGCGGCCGTCTTGAAGACTAAGGCTGACGGAGCCCGCCCCTTCATAAAGCGCCTTACGCGTCTTGACGCCCGCAAGCGTCTTTTCACGCGCTTCTTCGGCACGGAGTTCCGCGTCCGTCCCAAATCGCATGAGGCTGTCCCATTCCGGATGATCCGGCGTGATGAAGCGGCTTGCCGCAAGAGCGGCCCGCGCCTCGCGGCCGAGATCCACATCGGTCATCTTTGCCGGATGGACCCGATTATAGCCTTTGGGGTCGGGATGCGCGGAACGATACACCGCCTGGGACAGGACCTTCGTAAAGAAGCGATATGCGGTAACATCGGCGCTTTGCCATTCCTCAGGCGGCGGGGGCTTGGGCTCGAACCTCCTTTCGCGACGGATTCGCGCTCGCAGCTGCTCGATGGCTCGTTCACGGCTCATTGATGAAGCTCACTCTGAGTTCCACGCCAAGGCCTTCAGCATATCGCAACGCACGCCTGAGTTGAATAACTCGATCTTTGGCTGTGTCTTCGGGAACGGCTAGTTCGATCTTTCTCGACGCGATCTTACCTTGCGTCAGGTGGCGAGTTGAGACTATGTTTCCACGGAACCTGGCAATCTCATCAACGTATCGCTTGACGACTCCATAGACGCGGGTCGGGTGCGTTGCATACCCCAATGCACGCGTATCGAGCGTCTTGGCGCTTGTCGCCATTCCTGTCGCAGGCTCAAAGAAATCGATCGTCTTGAAGTTGGCCGGAAGCCGCCGGCCAAATTCGCCCGTAGCTTCCAGAGCATCCTCCCAGGGAATGCCCTGTGCCTTGATGCCGCGGCCCCAGACGATGCCGGGATTGTCGATAACCGGCCAATCGACATCGGCCGGGTCGCGGCGGAGCTCGGCGGCAAGCTCCTCAAGCTCCTCCTTGGTCTTCTTCGCGTCGCCGGCATCGTCCCCGCGCCCGGCCCGCCAAAGGATGCGCGAGGGGAAAAGCCACGGCGCGGCGTTGAGGAGGATGAGCGTGTCGACATAGGCGCGCTCGCGATGCGCCGCGCGCAGCTCTTCTTCGCTGGCGAGCCCCTGGCGGTAGGCCCCGCCCAACAGGGCCGGGCGCCGCTGCAGGGCGAGGAAGTAGGCGCCGAGCGCCCGCGCCAGCTCCGGAGCGTCCTGGAAGAAGGCGATGATGGCGGCGGCGCGCCCGCGGATCGCATCGTGAAAAGCGTCGAGCTCGGCGCGCTCGCCGCCGGCAAGCTCGCCCAGAATCTCCCTGCCCAGGAGGTAGCCGTAGCGGGAGGCTGGGAGCCCATACTCGCCAAGGAGGCGGGCCAGCTCCGGCAAGACGAGGATGCGCGGAAGCTGCTCCGGAATGGCGCCCAGCGCATCGAGGGCGAAGTCGCGCGCCGCCTCGACAACGCCGTCCGCGGTGGCCCCGGCAAGGCGCAGATGGTGGCCGATGCCGGTGTCGGGAGGCTCTTGCGGCGCCTCCTCCTCCACATAGGGCTCGGCCCAGCAGCGGCAGTTATAGGCCTCGCCCGGATGGCCCTCCTCCGGCGGCTCGTCCCAGGCGAAGATCTTGTCGTCGTGGCGGGCGTGGAGCGGGCGGACCTTGTCGTCGTCGCGCGAGCGCCAGACATAGCGGTCGATGCCGAGCGCCTGCTGGCGCAGCGCGTTGATCTGCCCGGAAAAGCGGCGCAGCAGCGCCTCCTCCATGAGACGGCGCGCCTCCTGAAGCCGCTCCGGCTCGCCGGCAAGGCGCGCGGCGATGGCCAGAAGCCGCCGTTCCCATTCGGCTAGAGCCGCCTCGCGCTCGGCACCGACATCGGCAAGGTCCGCGGGGCGGAGCCTGCGGCCGAGGAAATCCGGCAGGGCGGCGGCCAGCATGGCGGCGTTGAGATGGATCGCCGCGTTCAGCCGGGCGCGAAAGCGGGCGCGAAGCCGCGCCGCTCCGACAAGGCCATGCGCGCGAAAGCCTTCCTCGCGGGCGCGCTCGCCGGCCTTTTGCGCGGCGAGAAAGAGCCGCGCGGCGGCCATCTCGGCACGCAAATCCAAAAGCTCCGGGTGGACCTTCAGCATCTCGCCTCACCTCGCCTGGTGGAGCGAAGTGTGCGGGGCCGAGAGACGGCGGGGATAAATCAGGCGGCGGGGATCAAGGCGCGGGCGGCGAAAGGAGGAAGACGGCGCGCGGCGCCGCCGCCTGCGACACCAAGAGCGCACGCCGTGCGTGACAGGCCGGCGACATACGCCTTGCGCAAAGCCGCGCCTGCGCCTATTTGAACAGCAACCGGCTTTGCCGGGTTTTGTTTGGCCCAGCTTATGCTCAATTTGAGTATAAGGTACAGACGGGAGGGGCGAGTATGGCTCAGCATCAGGCGGCGATGGCCGCGATCGGGAGCGAGGAGGCGCGCCCGCTCGGCGGGGCCGCGGCGCGCTTCGGCGTCAAGCCCTATCCCGACCTTGCCTATACGCCCGAGATCGCCGAGGCGACGGCGCCGATTTACGAAAAGGTCCGCCACGTCATCCCGGCCATCGAATGGCCGGTGCACGCGCCCTACGTCTTCCACATCAACCGGCTCAAGGCGGAACGGGGCGCCATTATCCTCGCCCATAATTACCAGACGCCGGAAATCTTCTGGGGCGTCGCCGATATCGTCGGCGACTCGCTGCAACTCGCCCAGGAAGCGGCGAAGTCAAAGGCGGAAATCATCGTCCAGTGCGGCGTGCACTTCATGGCCGAGACCTCCAAAATCCTCTGCCCGGACAAGACCGTCCTCATCCCCGACAGCGGCGCCGGCTGCTCGCTCGCCGCCTCCATCACCGGGGCCGATGTGCGGCTTTTGCGCGAGGCGCATCCGGGCGTGCCCATCGTCGCCTATGTCAACACCTCGGCGGAGGTGAAGGCGGAGGTCGATATCTGCTGCACCTCCTCCAACGCCGTGGAGGTGGTGGAAAGCCTTGGCGCCGACACCGTCATCCTCCTGCCGGACCAGTATCTGGCGAAATGGGTCGCCACGCAGACGGATGTGAAGATCATCACCTGGCACGGGGCCTGCGAGGTGCACGAGCGCTTCACCGGCGAGGAACTTCGCGCCTATCGCCAGGCCGATCCCAATATCCGCATCATCGCCCATCCGGAATGCCCGCCGGACGTTCTCGCCGAGGCCGACTTCACCGGCTCCACGGCGAAGATGATCAAATGGGTGCATGACGAGCACCCGGAAAAGGTGCTGATGGTGACGGAATGCTCCATGGCCGACAACGTCGCCGGCGAGGCGCCGGGCATCGATTTCGTGCGGCCCTGCAACCTGTGCCCGCATATGAAGCGCATCCAGCTGCCGAAGATCCTCGACAGCCTCGTCTATATGAGCGAGGAGGTCGTCATCGATCCGCTGATCGCCGAGAAAGCCCGCCGCTCGGTGGAGCGGATGGTGCATTTGAAGAGCTGAGGCAGCAACCGGCGGAGCCGGCCTTCGGCCGGTCCCTTCCTCCCAACAAGAAACGAAGGCCGGCTTGAGCCTCACCCCCTCCCCCTTTCCGCCGCAATCCTGGGCCGGCATCGACGACGTGGTCATCGTCGGCGGCGGGCTCGCCGGCCTCTTCTGCGCCCTGAAGCTGGCGCCGCGGCCGGTCACCATCATCACCGCCGCGCCGATCGGCGAGGGCGCCTCCTCCGGCTGGGCGCAGGGCGGCATCGCCGCGGCGATGGACGCCGAAGACAGCGTGGAGGACCATCTCGCCGACACCATCGCGGCCGGCGCCGGCCTCGTCGACGGGCCGATCGCCCGCGGCATGGCCGAAGAGGCCTCGGCGCGCATCCACGACCTTCTCTCCTATGGCGTGCCCTTCGACCGCGACCTTGCCGGCCAATTGAAGCTCTCGCGCGAGGCGGCGCATTCGCGCCACCGCATCGTGCGCGTCGGCGGCGACCGGGCCGGCGCGGCGATCATGCAGGCGCTGATAGAGGCGGTGCGCGAGACGCCCTCCATCCGCGTCCTGGAAGGCTTCGTCGCCGAAACGCTGAAGGCGGAAAGCACCTATGTGACGGGGCTGATCGCCCGCGACCGGCGGGGCGGGCTTTCCGCCCGCATCCTTTTGCCGACGCGCGCCGTCGTCCTTGCCTCCGGCGGCATCGGCCATCTTTACGCCGTCACCACCAACCCCCCGGAGGCGCGAGGCGAGGGCCTCGGCATGGCAGCGCGCGCCGGGGCGCTTATCGCCGACGCGGAATTCGTCCAGTTCCACCCGACCGCCGTCGATGTCGGCCGCGACCCGGCCCCGCTCGCTACCGAGGCGCTGCGCGGGGAAGGCGCGGCGATCGTCGACCGTCACGGCGAGCGCTTCATGTTCGAGACGCACGAGGCGGGCGAGCTCGCCCCGCGCGATATCGTGGCGCGCGCCGTGCATGCGGCGAAGATGTCCGGCCGCGGCGCCTTCCTCGATTGCCGCGAGGCGGTCGGGATGGAGTTTCCCGAACGCTTCCCGACCGTCTTCGCCGCCTGCATGGAGGCTGGCATCGACCCGCGCGAAGCGCCCATCCCCATCGCCCCGGCGGCGCATTACCATATGGGCGGGGTACATGTGGACGGGCTCGGCCGCACCTCGCTCGACGGGCTGTGGGCTTGCGGCGAAGTCGCCTCCACCGGCGCCCACGGCGCCAACCGGCTCGCCTCCAACTCGCTGCTGGAGGCCGTCGTCTTCGCCGCGCGCATCGCAGAGGACGTCCAGGGGCTGATGCCCAACCACCGGGTCGTGCGCTGGTCGGGCCAGTCGACGCCGGAGGGCGATGCCGACGAGCTCGGCGAAGAAGTGCTTCTGACGCGCCTGCGCCGCCTCATGGCGGAGGAGGTCGGCGTGGTGCGCTCGCAGGAAGGGCTGGAGCGGGCGCTGGAAGAGATCGCCGAGATGCAGGCGGCGGCGCGCCTTCCGAGCCTCGTCAACTCGCTCGCCGCCGCCAAGCTCGTCGCGGTGGCGGCGCTGCGGCGCGAGGAAAGCCGGGGGGCGCATTTCCGCGCCGACTTCCCGCATCCCGACCCGGCCGAGGCGCGGCGACGCTTCCTCACCCTGCCGCAGGCCGACGCCATCGCCAAGGCGATCACCGCCGCCTATCACGATGCGCGCCTTGAGGCCGGCCATGGCTGAGCTGGCGGACTTTCTGGTGGAAAGCGCGGTGCGCGCCGCGCTCGGCGAAGATCTCGGCCGCGCCGGCGACATCACCTCGGCGGCGACGATACCTGCCGACAGGCAGGCGCGCGCGGTCCTGCGCGCCCGCGCGACGGGCAGCCTCGCCGGCCTCGCCTTCGCGCGCGCAGCCTTCCTGACCATGGACCCGGCGGCGACGTTCCAGGCCTTTCGCGCCGACGGCGACAAGGTGGAAGCCGGCGCCGATATCGCCGCCGTCTCCGGCAAGGCACGGGCGCTGCTTGCGGCCGAGCGCACGGCGCTCAATTTCCTCTGCCACCTTTCCGGCATCGCCACGGCAACGGCGGCCTTCGCCGATGCGATCGCCCATACCAAGGCGAAAATCACCTGCACCCGCAAGACGCATCCGGGCCTCCGGGCGGCGCAGAAATACGCCGTCAGATGCGGCGGCGGCTCCAACCACCGCTACGGGCTCGACGATGCCATCCTGATCAAGGACAACCACATCGCCGTCGCCGGCGGGGTCGGCGAGGCGGTGCGCCGCGCCAGGCAATATGCCGGCCATCTCGTCAAGGTGGAGGTGGAGGTCGACACGCTGGAGCAGCTCAGCGAGGCGCTGGAAGCCGGCCCCGACGTGGTGCTTCTCGACAACATGGACCTTGCAACGCTGCGCCGGGCCGTCGCCATCAATGCCGGACGGGCGGTGCTGGAGGCCTCCGGCGGGGTGAGCCTTGCAAGCGTTGCCGGCATCGCGGAGACCGGCGTCGATTATATTTCCGCCGGCTTCATCACCCATTCGGCGCCGATCCTCGACCTTGCCCTCGACATCGATGTGTGAGGGGCGGCGCGTCGTCAGCGGCGTCCCGCTTCTCGGCGCCGCGTCATTGTCTGAAGCACGCTGAGCCGTTAAGCCGGACAATGGCGCGGAGCCGCCGCGGGCGCTTGCGGGGAAGAAGATGACGAAATGGGTGTATTCCTTCGGTGGCGGGGAGGCTGAAGGCTCGCGCGAGATGCGAGAACTCCTCGGCGGCAAGGGCGCGAATCTCGCCGAGATGGCCAGTCTCGGCCTGCCCGTGCCGCCCGGCTTCACGATCACCACAGAGGCCTGCAACCACTTCTACGCCGAGGGCCGCAAGCTGCCCGAGGGGCTCACCGAGGAGGTGGAGACGGCGCTCG
Source organism: Afifella pfennigii DSM 17143 (assembly GCF_000688515.1). Classification (GTDB taxonomy): domain Bacteria; phylum Pseudomonadota; class Alphaproteobacteria; order Rhizobiales; family Afifellaceae; genus Afifella; species Afifella pfennigii. The sequence goes on from NZ_JHZK01000020.1 coordinate 19,507, forward strand.
CCAAGATCGAGGCGCTGCAGGGCAAGCGCTTCGGCAGCCGCGAGGCGCCGCTGCTCGTCTCCGTGCGCTCCGGGGCGCGCTCCTCCATGCCCGGGATGATGGATACCGTCCTCAATCTCGGCCTCAACGACGAGACCGTGGAGGCTCTGGCGGCGAGCGCCGACCGGCGCTTCGCCTACGATTCCTACCGGCGCTTCATCCAGATGTATTCCGACGTCGTGCTCGGCGTCGACCATCACGAGTTCGAGGCCATCCTGGAGGAAGAGCGCGAGGCGCGCGGCGCGGCGAGCGACACCGAACTCAGCGCCGAGGATTGGGAAACGATCGTCGCGCGCTTCAAGGCCCTGGTGGAGGAGATCAACGCGGCGCCCTTCCCGCAATCGCCGCGCGACCAGCTCTGGGGCGCCATCGGCGCGGTCTTCTCCTCCTGGATGAACGCCCGTGCCATCACCTACCGGAGCCTGCACGACATCCCCGAAAGCTGGGGGACGGCCGTCAACGTCCAGGCCATGGTTTTCGGCAATATGGGCGACAGCTCGGCGACGGGCGTCGCCTTCACCCGCGACCCGGCGACCGGCGAGAAGGCGCTCTACGGCGAATTCCTCGTCAACGCCCAGGGCGAGGACGTCGTCGCCGGCATCCGCACGCCGCAATATCTGACGGAAGCGGCGCGCATCGCCGCCGGCAGCGACGCGCCCTCGCTGGAGACGCTGATGCCGGAGCAGTTCGCCGAGTTCGCGGCGCATTCCGACCGGCTGGAGCGGCATTACCGCGACATGCAGGATCTGGAGTTCACCGTCGAGCGCGGCCGGCTGTGGATGCTGCAGACCCGCAACGGCAAGCGCACGACGCGGGCGGCGCTGAAAATCGCCACCGCGATGGCCGAGGAGGGGCTGATCAGCCGCGAGGAGGCGGTGATGCGCATCGAGCCCACCTCGCTCGACCAGCTATTGCATCCCACGCTCGACCCCAAGGCGGAGCGCAAGGTGATCGCCAAGGGCCTGCCCGCCTCGCCGGGCGCGGCCAGCGGCGAGATCGTCTTCACGCCCGACAAGGCCGACATCCTCACCAAGGAAGGCCATGCCGTCATCCTGGTGCGGCTGGAGACGAGCCCGGAAGACATCCAGGGCATGGCCTGCGCCCGCGGCATCCTGACCTCGCGCGGCGGCATGACCAGCCACGCCGCCGTCGTCGCCCGCGGCATGGGCAAGCCCTGCGTCAGCGGCGCCGGCGCGCTGAAGATCGACCACAAGGCCGGCACCATGACGGTGCTCGGCAAGACCTATGGCGAGGGCGATGTCATCACCATCGATGGCTCCAGCGGCGAGGTGATGGAAGGGCGCGTGGCGATGCTGCAGCCGGAGGTCTCCGGCGATTTCGCCACGCTGATGCAATGGGCCGACGCGGCGCGCCGGCTGAAGGTGCGCGCCAATGCCGAAACGCCGGAGGATGCGCGCGCGGCGCGCGATTTCGGCGCCGAGGGCATCGGGCTCTGCCGTACCGAGCACACCTTCTTCCAGGACGACCGCATCGTCGCCATGCGCGAGATGATCGTGGCGGGGGACACCCAGGCCCGCCGCAAGGCGCTCGCCAAGCTGCTGCCGCTGCAGCGCAAGGACTTTCTGGAGCTGTTTCAGGCCATGCGCGGCCTGCCGGTGACGATCCGCCTCCTCGATCCGCCGCTGCACGAATTCCTGCCCAAGGGCGAGCACGAAATCGCCGAGGTGGCGGCGGCGATGGGCACCGACGCGACTTTGCTCGGCGAGCGCATCCTGGAGCTGACGGAGGCCAATCCGATGCTCGGCAGCCGCGGCTGCCGGCTCCTGCTCCTGCACCCGGAAATCCCGGAAATGCAGACCCGCGCCATCATCGAGGCGGCGCAACAGGCCGCCCGCCTGACCGGCGAGCCGGTGACGCCGGAGATCATGGTGCCGCTGGTCGGCATGATCGGCGAGTTCAACCGCGTCAAAGCGGTGATCGACGCGGCGGCCGCGGCCGTCAACGAAGCCGGGGCGCCGAAGATCGACTATACGGTCGGCACCATGATCGAGTTGCCGCGGGCGGCGCTGCGGGCGCGCGAGCTCGCCGGCGAGGCGGCCTTCTTCTCCTTCGGCACCAACGACCTGACGCAGACCACCTTCGGCATCTCGCGCGACGACGCCGCCTCCTTCCTGACGCGCTATCAGGAGCTCGGCATCCTGGAGAAGGACCCGTTCGTCAGCATCGACACCGACGGGGTGGGCGCGCTGGTCCGGCTCGCCGCGCATGAGGGAAGGGCCGGCCGGCCGGATCTCAAGCTCGGCATCTGCGGCGAGCATGGCGGCGATCCCGCCTCCATCCACTTCTGCGAGCAGGCCGGCCTCGACTATGTCTCCTGCTCGCCCTACCGCGTGCCGGTGGCGCGGCTGGCCGCCGCGCAGGCGGTCATCGGCCGCACCACGGCGTCCTCGGAGACGGCGTAAAGTCTTGGCTGTGTGAATCCGATCACACCTTTGTCAACATCTCGCCCCATTCCCTCGCGATAGCGTTAGGCCGCAAGGCGGAGCTTCGGGGCAAAGGGGCACTGTCGGGCACGGGCCGGACGCCGCAAGGCGAAAGGCCCGGTTTAACCGGTTGTAAACCGCAATTTGGTTTTGTGGCTTCCATCGGACGGGAGCTGAACGCGGGCGATCCTCGCGAGGGGAAAGCTTTGCGCGGCAGTGGGGTACGTTGATGGCAGTATGGCGGACTGACGCGAGAGCCTTGCGTTCCGCATCCGCGGCAAGTGTTCTGGGCCTCTGCGCGCTGGTGGCCGCCACTACACCGATCGCCTACCAGGATGCGGCCGCCATGGTCTCCGGCCACGAGCCGCAGCAGCGCTGGCAGACCCATATCGAGGCGATGACCATCGGCAATATCCAGCAGGCAGCGCTGACGCCCAATGGCGGGCTGCCCGACGCCAGGACCGTGCCGGTCCCGGGGCTGGACGCCAAGGTCGCCGTTCCCGCTCCGGAGGAAGTGCCCGTCGCCGAGCGCGTCAATCGCGCCCGCAAGGGCGACCTCCTGATGACCCGCAGCCCGATCGCGCGCAAGAGCGACAAGCTTCCGGCCGCCGGCCAGCTGTGGAACATGGAAGACCTTTTCTCCTCCGAGGCGGAAAAAGAGCTGCCCAAGGTCTCGCTGCGAACCATGCCCTCGCGCGACATGGCCGAGCTGATGGTCGCCTATTCACGCTTCATGCGCGAGGAAGCCGTTTCCAGCGACAACGGCATCATGCTGGCAAGGGCCAACCCGGCCGGCGCCAACGCCACGCTGGTGGCCTATGCGCCGACGGAAAGCGGCATCGAGGCGCCTTTCGAGGCGGTGATCGGCGGGGCGCCGGCTGTCGGCAACCTGGCCGGCGGGCCGCGGGCCAAGCCGGAGGATTCGCCCTCCTTCCGCGAATGGCTGCAGGGGCGCGGGGCGGCCAAGGCAGGACATAGCTGGATGCTGAACCCGCTGCCGGAAAGCGTCTACGAGGACAAAGAGCAGGCCTGCCTGGCGCGCGGCGTCTATTTCGAGGCGCGCGGCGAATCGGAGCTCGGCCAGATCGCCGTCGCCCAAGTCGTCCTCAACCGGGTGAAGAACCCGACCTATCCCAACACGATCTGCGGCGTCGTCTACCAGAACAAGAACTGGCGCAACCGCTGCCAGTTCTCCTTCGCCTGCGACGGCGTGCGCGACCGCATCCGCTCCGCCTCCGCCTGGGCGCGCGCCAAGAAGGTCGCCGCGGACGTCACCAACGGCAAGGCCTGGTCGGAAGAGGTGGGCGATTCCACCCATTACCACGCCACCTATGTGCGCCCGCGCTGGGCCCGCTCGATGAAGAAGACCGACCGCATCGGCCGCCACATCTTCTATCGCACCTATGGCGGCGGCTGGAGCTGATCGCCGATAAGCGGCAAGACCTGCCGCCTCATGCGGCCGCGAAGACGAGGCTCACCTCACCGATATCCTCAAAGACGCTCCTGACCGTCGTGCCCTTCTGCGCCTTGACGACGCCGAGGGTGGTGCCGGTGGAGACATAGTCGCCCTCCTCAAGCCTTCGCCCGCGCTCCACCAAGGCCTCCGCCAGCCATAAGAGCGCATTGAGCGGGCCGCCCATCACCGCCGCGCCGGAGCCCTCGTTGGTGGCCTCGCCGTCAAGCAGCCCCGTCACCCTGACGCCGGCAAGGTCGCGATCCGCCCAGCCGCGGATCTCAGGCCCCAGCACGAAGGCGCAATGGGCGCCGAAATCGGCGACGAGGCCGGGATAGCGCGGCAGCCCCTCCCCTTGCGTGCGCCGGCCGACCATCTCAAGAGCCAGATGGCAGGAAGCGACGGCGCGCCGGAGGCCTTCCATCTCCACCTTGTCGCCGGGCGCCGGATAGGCGCGCGCCATGCGGAAGGCGAATTCGCATTCGACCCCCCGGTATTGCGGTTTCCAGGGAAGGATCGCGCCGTCCTGGAAGAGATCGCGGTCGACCATCGGGGCAAAGAAGGGGCCGGGGGCGCCGACGATCTGGCACGCCAGCGGGCTGGTGCAGCCGATCTTGTAACCGACCGCGCGCCCGCCATAGGCCGTGCCGGCAGCGGCGAGCACCCTCTCCGCCTCGCCCGGATCGACGATGAGATCGAGATCGACGGGGGCCATCGTTCCGGAGGCGCGCGCCTCTGCCAGGTGGGCGGCGAAGTCTTCGGGGCTCATAGTCGCTCCAGTTCCGTTCAGATTTATTTCAGCTAGAGGTAAAGCATTTTCGTTTTCACCATGAAGGGCTTGAAGCTATCCTTTTCGGTCCCTGCCGAACACCTTGCCCATCATGACCGCGAACAGCCCCGCCTCCAAGCCCGCCGGAACGTCCACTCAACTGCCCTGGCTCATCATCCTAGCAGGCTGCGCGGTGGCGCTCATCACCTTCGGGCCGCGCTCGGCGATGGGCTTCTTCCAATTGCCGCTTCTGGCGGAAAAAGGCTGGGACCGCACCACCTTCGGCCTCGCCATGGCGATTCAGAACCTCGCCTGGGGCCTCGGCCAGCCCTTCTTCGGGGCGCTGGCCGACAAGTTCGGCTCCGCGCGCGTTCTCATCCTCTCCGCCATCCTCTACGCGGCGGGGCTCCTCATCATGGCCTTCGCCCCCTCGCCGCTGTGGCTGCATATCGGCGGCGGCGCGCTCATCGGGCTCGCCGTGGCCGCCGGCTCCTTCGGCATCGTCATGGCCGCGCTCGCGCGCCGCGTGCCGGCGGAAAGCCGCTCCTTCGTCTTCGGCCTGGCGACGGCGGCCGGCTCCTTCGGCATGTTCGCTTTCGCGCCTCTGTCGCAGGCGATGATCAGCACCCTCGGCTGGTCGGACGCCCTCGTCGGCCTCGCCATCTTGATGGGCCTCATCCCGCTCGCCGCCATCCCGCTGCGTGGCCAGCCGAAGCATCAGCTCGCCCTCGGCGAGGCGGAGCAATCGGTGAAGGGCGCGCTTGTCCAGGCGCTGCGCTATCGGAGCTATCTGCTGCTTACCTCCGGCTTCTTCGTCTGCGGCTTCCAGGTCGCCTTCATCACCGCGCATTTTCCCGCCTATATCGGCGATCTCGGGCTGTCGGCGCGCTGGGCGGTGGTGGCGATCAGCCTCATCGGCTTCTTCAACGTCATCGGCTCGCTCGCCTCCGGGGCCATCGGCCAGCGCTATTCCAAGCCGATCTTCCTGTCGCTCATCTATCTCGCCCGCTCCGCCGCCATCACCGCCTTCCTCTTGGCGCCGGCAACGCCGGCCTCCGTCGTCGTCTTCTCCGTGGCGATGGGGCTTTTATGGCTTTCCACCGTGCCGCCGACCAATGCCCTCGTCGCCGTCATGTTCGGCACCCGCCATCTGGGCATGCTCGGGGGCATCGTCTTCCTGTCGCACCAGATCGGCTCCTTCCTCGGCGTGTGGATGGGCGGCTACCTCTACGACGAGACCGGCTCCTACGACGCGGTATGGTGGCTCGGCGTCGCGCTCGGCATCTTCGCCGCCATCATCCACTGGCCGATCAAGGAACGCGCCGCGCCAGCCGGCCTGCCGGCGACAGCGTGAGGCGGCCTAAGGCGCACCCCTTGTCTTCGGCGCCGGGCTGCGCGACTTGGAGAGCGACATAAGGGAGAGATCGATGGCGGAGACGTTCAAGGCGATCCTGGTTTCGCGGGACGAGGAAAAGAAGCAGTCGCTGGCGCGGGTCGAAATGAGCCCGGACGAATTGATGGAGGGCGACACGCTGGTGCGCGTCAGCCATTCCACGCTGAACTACAAGGACGCGCTCGCCGTCACCGGCAAGGGACCGGTGATCCGCCGCTGGCCGATGATCCCCGGCATCGACCTTGCCGGCGAGGTCGTCTCCTGCGAGAGCGGCGCCTTTGCGCCCGGCGAGCCGGTCGTCCTCAACGGCTGGGGCCTCGGCGAGACGCATTACGGCGCCTATGCCGGCATGGCGCGCGTCAAGGCCGACTGGCTGATCCGCCGGCCGCAAAGCCTCAGCGCCTCAGAGACGATGGCTATCGGCACGGCGGGCTATACGGCGATGCTTGCCGTCATGGCGCTGGAGCGCCACCAGATCACTGCCGAGCGCGGGGCCATCGTCGTCACCGGCGCCTCCGGCGGCGTCGGTTCGGTGGCGATCGCGCTGCTCGCCAGGCTCGGCTACGAGGTCATCGCCGCGACCGGGCGCCCGCAAGAGGCCGATTACCTGAAGGACCTCGGCGCTGCCGAAATCATCGCGCGCCAGGAGCTCGCCGAGCCCGGCAAGCCGCTCGGCAAGGAGCGCTGGGCGGGCGGCATCGACGCGGTCGGCTCCGTCACCCTCGCCAACGTTCTCGCCCAGACGCAATATGGCGGCGCCGTCGCCGCCTGCGGCCTTGCCGGCGGCATGGACCTGCCGACGACGGTGGCGCCCTTCATCCTGCGCGGCGTCAGCCTCCTCGGCATCGATTCGGTGATGGCGCCGAAGGCGATCCGCGAAGAGGCCTGGGCGCGGCTCGCCCGCGACCTCGACCGCGACAAGCTCAAGGCGATGACCTCCACCATCGGCTTTGAAGATATCGAGACGGCGGCGGCGGATCTGCTGGCGAACAAGATTCGCGGCCGCACGGTCATCGCGATCGACGGCTGAGCATGCCGACTAATTGTATAGACAATTGAAGACCCGCTTTGCCGCCGACCCCAAGGTGCCGGCGGCGAGCGCTATTCCTTCAGCACCGTGGTGATGTCCGGCGCGTCGACCGCCTTCATGCCGACGACGTGATAGCCGGCATCGACATGGTGCACCTCGCCGGTGACGCCGCGCGCCATGTCGGAAAGAAGGTAGAGCGCGGCCTGGCCGACATCGTCCGGCGTCACGGTGCGCCGCAGCGGGGCGTTGTACTCGTTCCACTTCAGAATGTAACGGAAATCGCCGATGGCGGAGGCTGCCAGCGTCTTGATCGGGCCGGCGGAGATGGCGTTGACGCGGATGCCGGAGGGGCCCAGATCGACGGCGAGATAGCGCACGCTCGCCTCCAGCGCCGCCTTGGCGACGCCCATGACGTTGTAATGCGGCATCACCTTCTCGGCGCCGTAATAGGTCAGCGTCAGGATCGAGCCGCCGGCGCTCATCAGCTTCTCGGCGCGCTGGGCGAGCGCCGTCAGCGAATAGCAGGAGACGGAGAGCGACTTGTTGAAGTTCGCCTCGGTGGTGTCGATGTAGCGCCCGTCGAGTTCGTCCTTGTCGGAATAGGCGACGGCGTGGACGAGGAAATCGAGGCCGCCCCATTCGGCGCGAACCTTCTCGAACACCGCGTCCATGGAGGCCGTGTCGGTGACGTCGCAATGGCCGGCGACGATGGCGTCCAGCTCCGCCGCCAGCGGCTCCACCCGCTTCTTCAGCGCATCGCCCTGATAGGTCAGCGCCAGCTCCGCGCCCGCCTCGCGCGCCGCCTTGGCAATTCCCCAAGCAATGGATCGATTGTTGGCAATGCCGAGGACAAGCCCACGCTTCCCCGTCATGATGCCATTTGCTGCGGTCATGTTTCTCTCGCCGTTCTCGCCGCTGCGGCCCGAAATGCCGTGTCGTAATGGCACGGGTTTGGGGGGGCTGCAACAGCCCTTCAATCGGCGGCGGCAACTGCTATCCTGCCGGCGATGCAGCAAAAACCGCAGCCCGCAAGGGCCGATCCCGACATCCCCGCCCGCCTCGCCTCCATCGTCGGCGAAGCGCAGGTGCTGACAAGCGAAGACGACGTCGCGCCCTATTGCCGCGAACCCCGCGACCTCTGGCACGGCCGGCCGGCCGCCGTCGTGCGCCCCGCGACGACAGGGGAAGTCTCCGCCATCCTCGCCTTCGCCCATGCCGCCAGGGTGGCCATCGTGCCGCAGGGCGGCAATACCGGCCTCGTCGGCGCGCAGGTGCCGGACGAGAGCGGCGCGGAGGTGGTTCTCAGCCTGGAGCGCATGCGCGCCATCCGCGACATCGACCCAGACGGCGCGACGATGATCGCGGAAGCCGGCGCCGTCCTGGAGGAATTGCACGCCGCCGCCGAGGAAGCCGGCCTCTTCTTTCCCCTCTCCCTCGGGGCGCAGGGCTCTTGCCGCATCGGCGGCAATATCGCCACCAATGCCGGCGGAACGGGGGTTCTCGCCTACGGCAACACCCGCGACCTCGTTCTGGGCCTTGAGGTGGTGCTCGCCGACGGGCGGGTGTGGAACGGTCTCAGAAGGCTGCGCAAGGACAATACCGGCTACGACCTGAAGCATCTCTTCATCGGCTCGGAAGGCACGCTCGGCGTCGTCACGGCGGCGGCGCTGCGGCTCTTTCCCGCGCCCAAGGGGCGCGCCGTCGCCATCGCCGCCACGCAAAGCCCGGCCGAGGCGCTCACCCTCTTCCGCCGCTTCAGCGCGGCGGCGGGCGCCAATCTCACCGGCTTTGAGCTGATGCCGCGCATCGGCATGGAATTCATCGTCAAGCATCTGGAGGGCGCGCGCGACCCGCTTGGCGATGCCTATCCCTGGTACGCGCTGATCGAAATCTCCTCCGGACGCAGCGAGGAGGAGGCGGCGAGCCTGATGCAGGCGACGCTGGAGGAGGCGTTCGAGGCCGAAGAGCTGCTGGACGCCGCGCTCGCCACCTCGCTCGCCCAGGCGAGCGAATTCTGGCGCATGCGCCACGGGCTCAGCGAGGTGCAGCGGCCGGAAGGCGGCTCCATCAAGCACGACGTCTCCGTGCCGGTGGCCAAGGTGCCGGAATTCCTGGAGCGGGCATCGGCCGCCGTCACCGAGCGCATTGCCGGCGCGCGGCCGGTGCCCTTCGGCCATCTCGGCGACGGCAACATCCATTTCAACGTCAGCCAGCCGGTCGGCGCCGACAAGGCCGCCTTTCTCGCCCGCTGGGACGAGGTGGCAGCCATCGTCCACGGCATCGTGATGGAGCTCTCCGGCTCCATCTCCGCCGAACACGGCATCGGGCGGCTGAAGCGCGAGCTCCTGAAAGAGGTGAAGAGCGAGGTGGAGCTCGACATGATGCGGGCGATCAAGCGCGCCTTCGACCCCAACAATATCCTGAGCCCGGGAAGGATGCTCTGAGCGGAGGCGGCACGCGGCGCCGCCTCGCCGATCCGGCCGCCCGCCCAGCCATTCTCACGCCGGCGGGGCCGATGCCTCAAACGTGAGCGCGCCGGTTGAGCGCTCCGGCGCCGCGCCCCGGCGGTAATCGGCATGCACGGCGATATCGGCGAAGCCCGCCTCGCGCAGCGCCAGCTCCATTTCCAGAACGCCCCAGAAGCGCAAGGAAAAGGTCTCGGCCTGCCGTTCCACGAGTTCGCCGTCCCGCCAGCGCTCGTAAGTGAGCTCCGAGACCCGCATCTGGCGCACGAAATCGGTCTTTACAGCGCTCTCGCTCAGCGTCAGGCGATCCTCGCCGCTTTGCCACGCGCGCAGCGCCGCTTCCGGCTCGGCGAGACCGGAAAGCGGATCAAGGTCGAGGATGAGGCGCCCGCGCGGCAACAGCGCCCGGCGCAAGCGCCGCAGAACGCGGCGTGCAAGGGCCGCATCCGTAACGAGCTGGAAGGAGCCGGCCGGCAGGATCAGCGCCTCGAAGCTCTGCTCGTAGGCGAAATCCTCAAAGCGCTGCCGGCTGAGCGCGGCTCGCAGCCCGCGCCGGCGGCATGCCTTGAGGCAATGGGCGAGCATCTCTTCCGAGGCGTCAAAGCCATAGATGTCATAGCCCGCCTCCAGGAGCGGGATGAGAACGCGGCCGTTGCCGCAGGCCGGCTCCAGGACGGAGCCACGGGGCGGGCCGAGCAGGTCGCGGTAGAATTCGATATCGCCGAAGGAGCGGCCGATGGGCTTGTCGAGATGATAGACCGTGGCTGCGAGGGAGCCGTAACGATTGTCCGGTTTCACGTGGTTTTCCTGGAACCTTTCACGCGCCACCCGGCGGCCGGCGCCGGCAAGGCGTCACAGAAGCTGCCCCTGGCTGGGCTCGGGCGGCGCTTCCTCCACCGCCTCTTCGGCCACGGGCTCAATGAGGGCGGCATCGTCGTCGGCGACGCGGTTGACCCGGCGCGACACCGGCACGGCCTCAAGCCCCGCCGCCATGCCCGGCTCGGCAAGAAGGGCGAGCGCGGCCTCTGTCGTCTCCTCGCCGGAAAGCCAGAGGTCGAAATTCTCCGGCTCGATGATCGCCGGGCAGCGGTGATGCAGGGCCTCGAGCGGCGGCTCGGCGGCGACGGTGACGATCGCCACGGTATCGATCTCGCCGCCATCGGCGCCGATATAGGTCTCCCACAGGCCGGCGAAAGCGAGCGTGCCGGTCCCGGTCGGGCCGATGAAATAGGGCTGCTTGGGCCCCTTGCCGCGCGCCTGCCATTCGTAGAAGCCGGAGGCGGGGAGGAGGCAGCGGCGCCGGCGGATGGCGTTGCGGAAGGCGGGCTTTGCGGCAATTTCCTCCGCCCGCGCATTGATGATCAAAGGAAACTTCGCCGGATCCTTCACCCAGGCGGGCAAAAAACCCCAGCGCATCGGCACCGCCTCGCGGCCCCTCTCGCCTTCGCGGATGACCAGGATAGGCTGCGTCGGCGCAATGTTGTAACGCGGGACGAGCAGCCGCTCGTCGAGCGCTGCCAGAGAAAAAAGCCTCTTGATGGCCTCGCCATCGGCGGTGAGAACGAAGCGTCCGCACATGCGGGTGGCATTTAGCACGCCGGAGGCCAATGAGGAGGCCGCAAGCTGGCCAGCACGGAAAAATCCCCCGCTTTCGAGGGGGCGAGCGTCATCGTCCTGAAGCCGGACGCCGTGCTTCTGGTGCGGCGGTCAAGGCCGCCCTTTGCCGGCATGTGGAGCTTTCCCGGCGGGCGCGTGGAACGGGGCGAGGCCCCGGACGAGACGGCACGGCGCGAGCTTGCCGAGGAAACGGGCCTTGCCGTCGGTCCCCTCGCCTTTCTGGGCGAGCATCTGACCGGCGGCGAGAAAGCGCTCCGCCTTGCGGTCTTCACCGCCCCCCATGCCGGCGGCGAGCCCGTCGCCGGCGATGACGTCGACCAGGCCGCATTCGTAGCCTATGAGCGAACCGGCAACCTTGCGCTGACCGCCGGCGCCACCGCCTTCATCGCCCGGGCCATCCTCGCCGCCGGCGAGGAGGAGGCGGCCGCAAAGGCTGAGGAGATCGCTTCGCCAGGAGCCAAGCTGCCTTGAAGAGGCCCTTTGCGCGCGACATCATGAGAGGGATGCGGTTCCTGTCTCTTTTCATCGTTCTCGCCTTCATGGCCGGCGGCGTGCCCGCCCGCGCCCTGGCGCAGGATGCGCCCGAGGAGCCGGAGACGGCAGCGCCCAGCGAAGCGCCACCGCCGATCTACGAGCCCAAGCTTCTGCGGCTCGCGGAGCTTCTCGGCGCGCTGCACTTCCTGCGCGGGCTCTGCGAGGCCGGCGACGGGCCGGCCTGGAAGGCGGATATGGAGGCGCTGCTCGCCGCCGAGGCGCCGGGCCCGCAGCGCCGCGCGCGGCTCATCGGGCGCTTCAACCACGGCTTTGAGACCTATCATTCGGTCTATCGAAGCTGCACCCCTGCGGCGCAGCAATCGATCACGCTCTATCTGCAGGAAAGCGCCGAGATCGCCGCCGATATCCGCACCCGCTACGGGCAATGAAGCGGCCCGGAGCGACCGTCTGCCTCGCTCCCGCCACGGAAACAGGCTCAGTGGTAGCGGGAAGCAAAGGGGAGTGAGCGATGGCCGACGACGCACGTCACGAGATGAGAGCAAGAAAGGCCGCCGGCGCTCGGCAGCTCGCCGGGAGATTTCTCGCCGGCTTGACGGCCGGCCTCTTCCTCATCGCCGCACCCGCCCTGGCGCAGGAGACGACGGCCCCGCTTGAGGAGGAGCCGGCCGCACAGGCGCAGACGGCGCCGGCGGCCCCGCCGGCGGAGGAGGCCATCGAGGCCCCGGCAGAGACGCCGCCAGAGACCCCGGCAGGCGCCGCAGAGGCCGACGGCGCGGCGCAGCCGGCCGAAACCCCGGCCGCGGCGGAAAGCGAAGCGGAGCCACCACAAGCGCCGGCCGGCGAGGCTGAGGCCGAGCCCGCCGAAACGGATGCGCCGGCGCAGAGCGCCGAGACGGAAGAGGCGGCCGAGACAGCCGAGGAGGTGCCGGAATATCTCGACATCAAGCGCAGCGCCGAAGAGATGCCGGAGCCGGTGCGGCGCACCTGGCGGGCGCTACGCGCCGCCGCAAGCTCGGGCGATATCGAGCAGCTGCGCCCGCTGATTGAGGCCCAGCAGACCCCGCCGGCCTTCGCCTTCGACAAGGTGGGGGACCCCGTTGAGTATCTGAAGGCGCTTTCAGGCGACGCGGAGGGCCGGGAAATCCTCGCCATCCTCCTGGAAGTGCTCGATGCGGGCTTCCTGCATGTCGACCGGGGCACCCCCAACGAGATGTATCTGTGGCCCTATTACGCCCGCTATCCGCTCGACCGGCTGAGCCCGGAACAGATCGTGGAGCTGTTCACGCTGATCACGGCCGGCGACTGGCAGGACATCCAGTCCTATGGGGCCTACATCTTCTTCCGCCTCGGCATCGATCCGGACGGGCGCTGGCACTTCTTCCTCGCCGGCGACTGATCCTGGTCGGCTATTCGGCGGGCTGAGCCGACGTGCCGCGCCAGCGCGCCACGAATTCGCGCGCGAAGATCAGCGCCCCGACGACGGTGGTGTCGAGGCCGAGCAGACGCTTTGCCGCCCGCGCCAGCCAGAGCGAGCGCAGCGTCACCGATATCGTCGTCGCCAGTGCCGCGCCGACGATACCGAAGGGGATGATGAGGGCGACGTTGAGCGCGGCGTTGACGAGCACCATCGCCACATAGGTCTTGGCGGAGAAATAGCCGTAGCCGGTCATGTTGAGGATATCCTCGGCGGGACCGAAAAGCGCCCGCACGATGACCCCGACGGCAAGGATGGCAAGCACGCTATAGCCCGCCGCGAACCCCTCGCCGAAGAGCGCCAGGAGCCAGCCGCCGAGAAGCAGGACGCCGGCCGTCGCCGCGGTGGAGGCGAGGAAGGTGAGAAGGCTGACCTCGCGCGTCAGGATCGTCAGGCGCGGCTGATCCTGCGCGGCATGCGCGGCGGAGAAGAGATGCGCGGAGCCGACGGCCGCAGCGAAGGGGATGAAGGAAACCACCTGCATGATGCGCGTGGCGGCGAAGAAGAGAGCGATCTGCGCCGGGCCGACGAAAAAGGAAAGCACGATCACCGACATGAAGGAGAAGAGGTGGAACATGCCCTGCATGACGGCAAAGGGCGCGGAGCCGACCATCCATTCGCGGATGCGGTAGGCGCGCGGGCCGGGCGGCACCACCTTGCGCAGCCGGCGCCAGATGGCGACGAGCTGCCAGAGGGCGGCCAGGGCGGTGCCGAGCAGCGTGCAGGCGAAAGCGGTGACGGCATTCGCCTCAAAGCCCACCGCGACGGCGGCGAGCATGAAGACGAGCAGGAAGCCGTGGCGCAGGATGTAGACCGGCACCAGGCCAGCCACGGTCCAGAAATAGGCCCTGCCGATATCCTCCAGATAGGCCTGGAGGCAGAAGAAAGGGATCACCGCCGCCATCAACAAGAGCGGATAGACATAGGCGCTCTCGATCCAGGGGCCTGCCTGGGTGACGGCGAGCGCAAAGAGCGCCGCGACGGCGATCGGCGTCAGGAAGGACATGATGAAGGCGAAGCGCAGAAAGCCGCGCAGCTCCGCCTCGCTGCCCTTTTCGCGCAGGGCCGGGACGAAGCGCACCGGCGAATCGCCAAAGCCGAAGGTGCCGATCGCCTGGAAGACCAGCAGCCAGACCCAGGTGAAGGCGAAGATGCCGTATTCGAACTGGCCCATGAGACGGGCCAGAACCACCTGCGTGCCATAGGCGAGGACCGCATTGGCGACGCGGATGAAAAGAGCGATGATGGAGGCGCGCCGCGCCTTGCCGCGGTCGTCGGAGCTCAGCAGCGCCTGACGAGCCATGGCGACGATACCGCCGAGGCGGCCCGCCCGCATCTCTCCTTCAGCGCTCACGCGGGGGCTCCCGATCAATCCCTCGCGCGAGGCTTACCACGCGGCGATTAACCGCAAATAAAGCCGCCGCAAGGCGGTTAACGGCGCCGGAGAGGCGGCAAGCCGCCCCCCGCGGGCGACAAACAGCCTAGAACCGCACCGGCTCGCCGGCGCCGGGCGCAACGATGTCGCCCTCCCACATGACGCGGCGGCCGCGGATGAGCGTGCCGACCGGCCAGCCGGTGACGCGCAGGCCGTCATAAGGCGTCCAGGCGGAGCGCGATCCCATCATGGCATCGGCGATGGTGACCTCGCGCTTCAGATCGACGAACGTCAGATCGGCGTCGTAGCCGACCGCGACGCGCCCCTTGCCGCGAATGCCGAAGAGCCGCGCCGGCCCGGCGCTGGTCATATCCATGAGGCGAAGAAGGCTGAGCCTGCCCTTGGCCGCATGGTGAAGCATCACCGGCAGGAGCGTCTGCACGCCGGGCATGCCGGAGGGCGAGGCGGGATAGGGCGCGGCCTTCTCCTCCAAGGTATGCGGCGCATGATCGGAGCCGAGGATGTCGGCCGTGCCATCGGCGAGGCCTTGCCAGAGCGCCTCGCGGTGGCGCGCCTCGCGCACCGGCGGGTTCATCTGCAGGCGCGTGCCGAGACGGGCGTAATCCTCCGCGGCGAAGGTGAGATGCTGCGGCGTCACCTCGGCGGAGGCGAGGTCCTTGTGGCCGGCGAGAAAGGCGATCTCCTCGGCGGTGGAGATGTGGAGGACGTGAATGAGCGCGTTGTGGCGCCGGGCGATCGCCACCAGGCGCCGCGTGGAGGAAAGCGCCGCCTCCACGTCGCGCCAGACGGGATGGCTCGCCGGATCGCCCTCAACCCGCTCGCCGAGCCGTTCGCGCAGGCGCATCTCGTCCTCCGAATGGAAGGCGGCGCGCCGGCGCGTGCGGCGAAGGATTTCCGCAACGCCCTCATCGTCCTCCAAGAGCAGGTCGCCGGTGGAGGAGCCCATGAAGACCTTGATGCCGGCGGCGCCCGGCAGACGCTCCAGCTCACCGACATCGGCAGCGTTGTCGCGCGTGCCGCCGACCCAGAAGGCGTGGTCGCAATGCATGCGGCCCCTGGCGCGGGCGAGCTTGTCGGCAAGCGCCTCAGCGCTCGTCGTCAGCGGATTGGTGTTGGGCATCTCAAAGACCGCGGTGACGCCGCCGAGAACGGCGGCGCGCGAGCCGGTCTCCAGATCCTCCTTGTGCTCGGCCCCCGGCTCGCGGAAATGCACCTGGCTGTCGATGACGCCCGGCAGCACGGTGAGGCCGGCCGCGTCGACGACCTCGCCGGCATCGGCGCCGGCGAGACTGCCGATGGCGGCGATGCGGCCGTCGCTGACGCCGATATCGCGCTCGCCGATGCCGTCGTGGTTGACCAGGCTCGCGCCGCGGACGATGAGATCGAAGGTCTTTGCCATGGCAAGCTGCTTGCCAATTGCCGGCGCCGGAAGCAAGCGCCATTGCCCCGGCAACCGATCCGCCTTAGCTGAAACGGCAAAGAAAGGGCCGCCATGCCGCTGGCACGACTGACGAAGCGAACCGTTTTGCGCGTTGCGGGGCCGGATGCCCGGCACTTCCTCGCCAACCTGATGACCTGCGAACCGCCCGGCGAGGGGGGCGCGGCCTATGGCGCGCTTCTCACCCCGCAGGGCAAGATCATCGCCGACTTCATCCTCCACGACGATGGCGAAAGCTTCGCCCTCGACGTGCGCCGCGAGGTCGCCGCCGATCTCTCAAAGCGGCTGACGCTCTATCGCCTGCGCAGCAAGGTGACGATCGAGGATGTCGGCGAGGCGCTTTACGTCTTCGCCGGCTGGGACGAGGCGGCGCCCGAAGGCGCGCATGCAGATCCGCGCCTTGCCGCCCTCGGCTGGCGGCGCCTCGCCGCGCCCGAAGCGCTGTCGCCGAGCGCTTGTGAAAGCGACTATCACGCCCACCGCATCGCGCTTGCCATCCCGGAAGGCGGCGAGGATTTTCTCTTCGGCGAGGCCTTCCCGCACGATGCGGCCATGGACTGCCTCAACGGCGTCGCCTTCAAGAAGGGCTGCTATATCGGCCAGGAGGTGGTCTCGCGCATGCAGCATCGCGGCACGGCGCGGCGCCGCATCGTGGCGCTCGCCGCCCTCGATGCGGCGAGGGAGCTGCCGGAGCCGGGCGCCGATATCACCGCCGATGGCAGGCCGGTCGGGCGCCTCGGCTCCTGCGCGAACGGCAAGGCGGTGGCGCTGGCGCGGCTCGACCGTCTCGGCGAAGCGCTCAAGGAAGGCGTGGCAATCATGGCCGGCGAGGCGGCTGTGGCGGCGGAATTGCCGGACTGGGCCTGCTACACCTGGCCGGCAACGGCCGCGGCCGGGGAAGGCTGACGCCGTGCCGGACCGTTCCAGCGCCCCCAAGCGCGCCTGGCAGCGCATGCTCTCCGGTCGGCGGCTCGATCTCCTCGATCCCTCGCCGCTCGACGTGGAATTAGAGGACATCGCCCACGGCCTTGCCCGCGTCGCCCGCTGGAACGGCCAGACGCGCGGCGACCACGCCTTTTCCGTCGCCCAGCACTCGCTCCTGGTGGAGGCGGTCCTCGGCATTCTCAACAAGCGCCTGACGGCGCGCGAAAAGATGGTGGCCCTCCTGCACGACGCGCCGGAATATGTCATCGGCGACATGATCTCGCCCTTCAAGGCGGTCCTCGGCGGCGAGTACAAAGAGGTGGAAGGCCGCCTGCAGCGGGCGGTGCATCTGCGCTTCGCGCTGCCCGCCGAGACGGCGCCGAAGCTGAAGCGGGCGATCAAGAAGGCCGATCAGGCGGCCGCCTATTGGGAGGCCACCCTGCTCGCGGGCTTTGCACAAAAGGAGGCGCGGCGCTTTTTCGGCGATCCGAGCGTTGAGCCGGAACAGCTTCAGGACTACCTGTCACCCTGGCCCGCCACGGAGGCGGAACGCCGCTTCAAGGAGCGCTTTTGTGCGCTGGAGGCGAGCCACCTGTGCGAAAGCGGGCCGAGCGCGGCGCCATGCGATGCCGTCATGGAGAAGAGAAGCGCCTGATGCCGGTCATCTATGTCTGTCCCCTCGCCCATCTCGCCGCGACCGTGGAGACGAGCGGTGCGCGCCATATCGCGACGCTGATCAATGCCGGCACGGCGGTGACGCGCCCGCAGAGCGTGCCGGAGGAGAACCACCTTTTCCTCGGCTTCAACGACATCTCCGAGGCGGTGGAGGGCATGACCCCGCCGGCGGAGGCGCATGTCGCGCGCTTTCTCGATTTCGTGCACGGCTGGAACCGGCAGACGCCGATGGTGGTGCATTGCTGGGCCGGCATCAGCCGCTCCACCGCCGGCGCCTTTACCGCGCTCTGCGCGCTGCGCCCCGATCTTGCGGAGGAGGAACTGGCGCTGCGCATCCGCCGCCAGTCGCCGCAGGCAACGCCCAACCGGCGCTTCGTGGCGCTCGCCGATGCCTATCTTCAGCGCCAGGGCCGGATGATCGCGGCGGTCGAAGCCATCGGCCGCGGCGCCAGCGCCTTTGAAGGCAATGTCTTCTCGCTCGCCCTCGACGAGTAGCCGGCCCGCCCCGCCCTCCCTGGAGCCGGGACCGGCGCCGGCCAACGCGGACGCCACCACGCCTATCGAGATCGGCCTCAACGCCGCCATCGTCGCCGTCGACCGGCTGTCGCCGCTCATCCTCGTCACCCAGCCTGGCAATGCCGGCGGCGAGGAAGGCCTGCCCTACGGCCCGTTCGATCCGGTGGAGCACCGCACCATGGAGATCGGGCTCAGAGCCTTCGTGGAGGAGCAGACCCGCCTCAAGCTCGGCTATGTGGAGCAGCTCTACACCTTCGGCGATCGCGGCCGGCACGCCAGACGCGGCGATATTGGCCCGCATGTCATGTCGGTCGGCTATCTCGCCCTTACCCGCCGCCTGGAGGAGGCGGAAGAGGCGCTGGAGGAAAGCGGGGCGCAATGGCGGCCCTGGTACGGCTATTTTCCCTGGGAGGACTGGCGGCAGGGGCGACCGCCGATCCTCGATGCGGCGATCGCGCCGGCGCTGAAGCGCTGGTGCGAGATGGCGCCCGCGGCGGAGCGGCCCGACCGGCCGCTGGCGCGGCTGGAGCGGGTGCGGCTCGCCTTCGGCTGGGGCAACGTGCCTTTCGACGAGGAGCGGGTCCTGGACCGCTACGAGCTTCTCTACGAGGCCGGGCTCGTCGCGGAGGCGCGGCGCGACGGGCGGGCCTCGGCGGCGCTGTGGGAAGGATTGCCGCCGCTCGGCAGGCCGATGCGCTTCGACCATCGCCGGATTCTGGCCACCGCCATCAGCCGCCTGCGCGGCAAGCTGAAATACCGCCCCGTCGTCTTCGAGCTGGTGCCGGGTTCCTTCACGCTGACGGAGCTGCAAAAGGTCGTGGAGGCGATTTCCGGCCGGCATCTGCACAAACAGAACTTCAGGCGGCTTGTCGAACAGACCCGACTTGTGGAACAGACGGGCGAGACCAGCATCTCCACGGGCGGCCGTCCGGCCGCTCTCTTCCGGTTTCGACGCGAGGTGATGAAGGAAGGCGCCATGGCCGGCCTCAGGCTGCGCGGCCGGCCTTGAAGGAGCGTGAATGAGCGGCGATGTCCTCCTGTTGATGCGCCACGGCCTGACCGACTGGAATGTCGAAGGCCGCTTCCAGGGCGTGCACGAAATCCCCATCAACGACATCGGCCGGCGCCAGGCGGAGCGCAACGGGCGCGTGCTCGCCTCGCTGCTGGGCGAGCATGAATGGGATTTCGTCGCCTCGCCGCTGGGACGGGCGGTGGAGACGATGCAGATCATCTTGCGCGCCGCCGGCCGGCCGGATCAGAGCTTTTCCACCTACCAGGCGCTGCGCGAGGTCTCCTTCGGCGACTGGGAGGCGCATACGATCCGCGAACTGAAGGAAAAGAACCCTGATGCCGTCGCCATCCGCAAGCGCAACAAATGGAGCTTCGTGCCGCCGAACGGCGAGAGCTACGCCATCCTCGCGGAGCGCTTCCAGGCATGGCTGAAGGAACGCCAGGCGCGCCGCCATGTCGTCGTCGCCCATGGCGGCATCACCCGCGTGGCGCTGCATCACCTGACGGGCCTGCCGGCCGACGTGGCGCCGCAATTCTACATCCCGCACGACCGCATCATCGCCGTGGCGGAAGGAAAGGCGATGCTGATGTAAGGCTTACGGGCTGTGCTCGCGCAGCGGACCGTCGTCAGAGTTCTGCAAGCTGCCGCCGCTCGACGATCGCGCGCCTTCCCAGTGCCGCGCGCCGCGGCTAGGATCGACCTGACTTTCGCGGGAGATGGCGTTGCTCCGGTTAGACAAGTTCGAGCGTTACCCGCTCACCTTTGGCCCGACCCCGATCGAACACCTGCCGCGGCTGACGAAGGCGCTCGGCGGCAAGGTCGACATCTACGCCAAGCGCGACGACTGCAATTCCGGCCTTGCCATGGGCGGCAACAAGCTGCGCAAGCTGGAATACATCGTGCCAGACGCGATCGCCTCCAACGCCGACACGCTGGTATCGATCGGCGGCGTGCAGTCCAATCATACCCGCCAGGTCGCCGCGGCGGCGGCCAAGATCGGCATGAAATGCGTCGTCGTGCAGGAAAGCTGGGTGCCGCACGAGGACGCCGTCTATGACCGGGTGGGCAACATCCTCCTCACCCGCCTGATGGGGGCCGATTCGCGCATCGTCCCGGACGGCTTCGACATCGGCATCCGCAAGAGTTGGGAAGAGGCTATCCAGTCCGTCAAGGACGCCGGCGGCAAGCCCTACGGCATTCCCGCCGGCGCCTCGGTGCACAAATACGGCGGCCTCGGCTATGTGGGCTTCGCAGAGGAAGTGCGCGCCCAGGAAGCGGCGATGGGCATCACCTTCGACTACATCATCGTCTGCGTCGTGACCGGCTCCACGCAGGCCGGCATGATCGTCGGCTTCGCCGCCGACGACCGGGCGGAACGGGTGATCGGCATCGATGCCTCCGGAACCCCGCGCCAGACGCGCGCACAAGTGCGCCAGATCGTCGACAACACGGCGGAGCTGGTGGAGCTCGGCCGCAAGGTGCGCGAGGAGGAGATCATCATCCTGGAGGATTACGCCTACCCGGCCTACGGCATCCCGAGCGCGGCGACGAACGAGGCGATCCGTCTGGCGGCGCGGAGCGAGGCGATGATCACCGACCCCGTCTACGAGGGCAAATCGATGCAGGGCCTCATCGACCTTGTTCGGAACGGCTTCTTCCCGCAGGGCGCCAAGGTGCTCTACGCCCATCTCGGCGGCGCGCCGGCGCTCAACGGCTACAGCTACACCTACCGGAACGGCTAGATGGGACGCCCCCGGCCTCCCCTTCCTATTGGCAGCAGCCATCTGCGGCACGAAAGGGCAAGACGCTGCCTCTCTTCCCTGCGAGCCGGAGCGTTCGCACGCCGCGCTTCGCCCAGGCCAACGAGGCCCCTTCAATCGGCGAAAAAAAGCGCCTAGAACCGGCGCCCGTCATCAAGCCAAGGCGCCGGCAGCTTCCGGCAGGAACATGTCCCACAATTCCTTCGGCCATCTCTTGCGCGTCACCACCTGGGGCGAGAGCCACGGGCCCGCCATCGGCTGCGTCCTCGACGGCTGTCCACCGCTCATTCCCATCAGCGAGACGGAAATCCAGGCCGAGCTCGACAAGCGCCGCCCCGGCCAGTCGCGCTACACCACGCAACGGCGCGAGCCGGACAAGGTGAAGATCCTCTCCGGCGTGTTTGAGGACGATCGCACCGGCGGCCAGGTGACGACGGGAACGCCCATTTCGCTCCTCATCGAGAACACCGACCAGCGCTCCAAGGATTACTCCGATATCCGCGACCGCTACCGGCCCGGCCATGCCGACTATACCTACGAGGCGAAATACGGCCTGCGCGACTATCGCGGCGGCGGCCGCTCCTCGGCGCGCGAGACGGCGATGCGCGTCGCCGCCGGCGCCATCGCGCGCAAGATCGTGCCAGGGCTTACAGTGCGCGGCGCGCTGGTGGAGATGGGCGGCATCGCCATCGACCGGGAAAGCTTCGACTGGCAGGAGGTCGGCGACAACCCGTTCTTCTGTCCCGACAAGCAGGCGGCGGCGCGCTGGGCGGAGCGTCTCGATGAGATGCGCAAGGAAGGCTCCTCCCTCGGCGCCGTGGTGGAGGTCGTGGCGACGGGCGTGCCGGAGGGTCTCGGCGCACCGGTCTACGGCAAACTCGACCAGGAGCTTGCCGCGGCGATGATGTCGATCAACGCGGTCAAGGGCGTGGAAATCGGCAACGGCTTTGAGGCGGCGCGCATCCGCGGCGAGGAGAACGCCGACGAAATGCGCGCCGGCAATGACGGGCGGCCGACGTTCTTGTCGAACCATGCCGGCGGCGTTCTCGGCGGCATCTCCACCGGCCAGCCGGTGGTGGTGCGCTTCGCCGTCAAGCCGACCTCCTCCATCATGGTGCCGGTGAAGGGCGTCACCCGCGCCGGCGAGGAGGTCGATGTCGTCACCAAGGGAAGGCACGACCCATGCGTGGGCATTCGTGCCGTGCCGGTCGGCGAGGCGATGATGGCGCTCGTCCTTGCCGATCATTATCTCCGACACCGGGCACAGACCGGCCAATCACGGATATGAGCGAAGAAGTGGAAAAGGTCGCCGAAGCGATCCGCGCCTTCGAGCGCGGCGAAATCGTCGTCGTCACCGATGACGACGACCGGGAGAACGAGGGCGACCTGTTCGTCGCCGCCGTGCATTGCACGCCGGAGAAGATGGCCTTCATCGTCCGCCATACCAGCGGCATCGTCTGCGCGGCGCTGCCGCGCGAGACGGCGCAGCGCTTCCAGTTGTCGCCGATGGTGAGCGAGAACGACGCGCCGCTTTCCACCGCCTTCACGGTCTCCGTCGATTTCCGCCACGGGCTGACCACCGGCATCTCGGCGGAGGAGCGCACCTCCACGGTGCGCGCCCTCGCCAACGAAAACGCCGGCCCGGCCGATTTCGTGCGCCCGGGCCATGTCTTCCCGCTGGTGGCGCGCGAGGGCGGGGTGCTGGTGCGCTCCGGCCATACGGAAGCCTGCGTCGACCTTTGCCGGCTCGCCGGGCTGCCGCCGGTGGGCGTGCTCGCCGAGCTCGTCAACGACGACGGCACGGTGCGCCGCGGCGAGGCGGTGCACGCATTCGCGCGCGAGCACGGGCTGGTGGAGGTCTCCGTCGCCGACCTCATCGCCTGGCGCCAGCGCAACGAAAAGCTCATCAGCCGGGTGGCGGAGCAGAGCGTGACGACGCCGGCCGGCCCGGCCACGGCCTATTCCTACGCCACGCCGCTCGACCCGATGGACCATCTGGCGCTGGTCTTCGGCGATATCCGCGACGGCAAGGCGATCCCGGTGCGCATCCATCTGGAATCGGTGCTGGACGACGTTTTCGGTACCAGGCGCATGCTCGACGAGGTGATGGCCGACTTCGCCGAGCGCGGGCGCGGCGTCATCGTCTATCTGCGCGACGGCTCGGTGGGCGTGGCGCGCCAGTCGCGGCGCCTGCGCGATATCGACCCGGTGGAGAGCCACGGCTCGGCGGCCGGGCGCATGGAGGCCTGGCGCGAGGTCGGGCTCGGGGCGCAGATTTTGAAGGATCTCGGCGTGCAGTCGATCCGCTTCCTGTCGACGCGCGAGCGCCGCTATGTCGGCCTCAAGGGCTTCGGCATCGAGATCGAGGAGACGGAGATCCTGGGGGAATAGGCAGCAGGCGGCAGGGAAGGCGCAGCGGCCGAGACCTGGCTCTTGGCTATCGCCTACGCCCTCGTCTCACACGGCCGGCCGGCGCGGCAATCGCCGCGGGCTGGTCTTGCGCAGCACCCGTCCCAGCCGGCGCCCGCCGCGGCGCTCCAGAAAGTCGACGCCGCGATCGAAGACGGGCACGCGGCCGCGAAAGCCGGCGACCCAGCGCGCGGCCGTGCGGCTGGCGCCGATCGTCAGCACCAGCGAGACGGCAAAGAGCGGCGCGCCGAGCGGTATCGGCGTGGCGATGAAGGCGAGCCCGACGAGAAAGCAAAGCAGCGCCAGGAAAAGAAAAGCGACGCGGCGCATCAGGCCGTCTCGCTGCGGCGGAAGGTGACGATCTTGGAGAAGAACGCCGTCTCCACCTTCTCCACCACCATGGCGTGCGGGGCGAAAAGGCGCGGCAGATCCTCGGCAAGATAGCCGCGGTAATAAGGCTCGTGAAAGAGCTGCGGGAAGACCTCCAGCAGGCCGTCGTAATCGGGCATGTCGCCCGGCTGCAGGGAATCCACCAGGATGAAGGTGCCGCCCGGCTTGACGACACGGCCGATCTCGGCGGCGACCTGGCGCCGCACCTTCGGCGGCAGCTCGTGAAAGAGATAGATGGCGCTCGCCACGTCGAGGCTGGCATCGGGCAGCGGCAAGGCCTCGGCCTTGGCGACCATCGGGCGGAGCGTGGCGGCGCGGCCGACATGGCGGCGCGTCTCGTTGACGTATTCCTCCGAAAGGTCGAGCGCGATCACCGGCAGACGCGGATAGGCGCCACGCAGATCGGCGACGAAGCGGCCGGTGCCGCAGGCGATATCGGCGGCCAGAAGCTGGCGCTGATCGCGGCCCTGCAGAGCTTCCGCCACCGGCACCAGCGCCTGGCGGCGCATGGCGCTCGCCGCGCCGTTGAACAGCACCTCCACCTGCATGTCGTAGAGGCGCGCCGATTCCTCGCTCATCCAGCCGCCGCTCTGGAAATGGAAGTTCTGCATGTAGTAGCGCGGCCGCTTGCCCGTGCCGCGCTTGCCGCCGACCTCCTGGCTGGCGCCCTCGCGGCGGCGGCGCGCCACCTCCGGCACATCGGCGAAGAAGGCGCGGCTGGTGGCCAGAAGCCGGGACAGATCCGTCTCCTCCGGGTCGGGCATGGGATAAAGGCCGGCGCGCGCATTGGCGAAATCGCGCGCCATCAGCTTGCCAACATCCCTGAGGAGCCTTGCGGTATTGGGCACCGGCTTCGACGGCGGGGTGACGCTCGGCGCGGCCTGCGGATGCTTCTCGGCGATGCGTTTCAGCATGCGCCGCATGGCGAAGCCATGGCCGGTATACCAGGCAACGCGCGCGCTCTGCATCGCTGCATAGCGCATGCCGCTCGCCCAATCGTCGATCGATGCGGTAGCCATGGTCTTTCTCATCAAGCGCAAAAATGGGGTGCCGTTAAGGCAACGTCGAGTCAGTTTCGGCGCAGAAGGGCGACGACCTCCGTCTCGGCGGAGTAGACGAACTGGTCGACCGGCACGACGCGCTCCACCTGATAGCCGCCGCCGATCAGGATGGAAAGGTCGCGGGCAAGGCTCGCCGGATTGCAGGATACCATGGCAAGGCGCTTCAGCGGCGAGGCAGCCAGCATCTCCGCCTGCGCCCGCGCCCCGTCCCAGGGCGGATCGAGGACGGCGGCGTCGAAACGCTTCAGTTCCTGCGGCGCCAGGGGAAAGCGCAACAGATCGCGGGCAAGGCCCTCGACAGGCTTCAACCCTTCCGCCCCGCGGGAGGCGGCGAGAAGGGCGGCAAGCGCCGGCTCATGCGCTTCCACGGCCGTCACCGGCATCTCGCGCGCCAGAGGCAGGGCGAAGGTGCCGAGGCCGCAGAAGAGATCGGCGGCGCGCTTGGCGCCGGCAAGGTGCGTGCTCACCAAGCCCGCCATCGCCTCGGCGGCCTCCGCGGAGGCCTGAACGAAGGCCCCGGGCGGCGGCTCGAGCGCAATGCCGGCGATGAGAAGGCGCGGGCCCTCAATCTGGAAGAGCGTCTCTTCGCCAAGGCTGAGGCGCGCCACGGGCTCGCCGGCACAGAGCTCCACCAGCCGGGAGGCAAGGGCCGGGCTCGGCTCCGGCCCGCCGCCGACGGCGATATCGAGGCCGGCGGCGGTCTCCAGAACCGTCACGCGCAGCGCCCGCTTCGGCCGGGCGAGGCGGCGGGCAATGCCGCGCAAGAGCGGTAGAGCCTCCGCGATGGCCGGCCGCAGGACGAGACAGCCATCGATATCGGCGATCCGCCGCTCGCCGCGACGATAAAAGCCGAAGGCCAGCTCGCCGCCCTTCAGCTCGGCGGAGAAGATGGCGCGGCGGCGCGCGGCAAGCGGGGCTCCGATAGCGGGCGCGATGTCTGCCTTGACGCCGGCGCGCGACAGCGCGTCCTTCACGAAGCCGCGCTTGACCCGTCGTGTCGCCTCCAACGGCAGCATCTGCAGGGCGCAGCCGCCGCAGACACCGAAATGCGGACAAGGCGGGGCGATGCGATCGGCCGCCGGCTCCAGAACCTCGACAAGCTCGGCGCGCCGGCCGCGCCGGGCAACGCGCACCACCTCCCCCGGCAGGGTCAGCGGCACGAAAAGCGGCCCGGCATCGGTTTCGGCGATGCCGTCGCCGCGATGGCCGAGGCGGGCGATGGTGACTGTCTCACTCACGGATGGCGCCAAGCACGTATTCCTGATTGCCGTCGCCGCCCGCGAGCGGCGCCGGGACCAGACCCTTTACCCGCCATCCGGCCCGCCCTTCCAGCCATTCCGCAAGCTCATCGGCAATGCGCTCGCCCTGCGCCGTCTCGCGCAGGATGCCGCCCTTGCCGAGCGCCTTCCGCCCGGCCTCGAATTGCGGTTTGATCAGAAACACGCCCCAACCGCCGGCTTCGGCGAGATCGAGCGCCGGCGGCAAGGCAAGTCGCACGGAGATGAAGGAGAGGTCGGCGGTGAGCGCCTCAACCGTCCTGCCGCCGAGATGGTCGCGCCTCAGCTCGCGGGCGTTGAGACCTTCCAGCAGGCCGACGCGCGGATCGGCGCGCAGCGTCTCGTGCATCTGGCCGTGGCCGACATCGACGGCGAGGACATGCCCTGCCCCGCGCTCCAGAAGGAGCTGGGTAAAGCCGCCGGTGGACGCGCCGAGATCGAGCACCGTGCGGCCGGCCGGCTCAAAGCCGAAAGCGTTAAGCCCGGCGGCCAGCTTCAGCGCGGCGCGCGAAACGTAACCGGCCGCGGGATCGTCGAGCGTAAGGCGCTCCTGTGGCCCGACGAGCATCGCCGGCTTGAGCGCGAGGCGGCCATCGACGCTGACCGTGCCGCGCAAGACGGCATCGCGCGCCCGGGCGCGGCTCGGCAACAGGCCGGCGCGCACCAGGGCCTCGTCGAGGCGCAGGCGCTCAGCCATGCCGGATGCCGCGCGCAAAGAAAACGAGGGTGAGCGTCACGCGCGGCCGGGAAAGCCGACGGGGATCAATGCTTGGTTGCGCCAAAATAACCGCGATCAAAGACAAAGTGATTCTGTGACAGGCCGCTTCGTTGCAGCCCGTGCACAATGAACACAAGCGCAAGCGCCGTCAAAACGGAAGCAAAGACGACCGAAATCCAGTGCCGCATCTAGGTCCTCGCGCCTCGCGCAACGCGGCAATGCTCCCAAAACGGAGGATCACTGCCTATCGGACAGAAAGCCGCCTGCGGCGCCAAGGCATGAGCGCGGACCCTTGAATTGGAAACACTATGACCCATCCGCCGACGACCCGCCCTGGAGCCGGTTGGAACCGGGCGCGCGGAGACGGGTTCGTGGAAAGACAACCACGGAGAAAGACATGCGCACGATCGCCATCGCCGCCTTCGCCCTTCTCGCTGGTCCGGCCCTTGCCCAGGACGCCGCGACCTTTCAGGGGTATACCCAGAGCCTTCAGGGCGCGGAGGGGGAGGTCGGGCAGATCGAGCTTACCGACACGCCGCAGGGCGTCCTGGTGCATGTGGTCATCGAAGAAGGCGCGCTTCAGCCCGGCGTCCATGCCCTGCATTTTCACGAGACGGGCGATTGCTCCGACGCGCCCGACTTTCAGGCCGCCGGCGGCCACTACAACCCGACCGGCGCTGCGCACGGCATCCTGGCGGAAGGCGGCATGCATGCCGGCGACATGCCGAACTTCACCGTGGTGGAGGGCCAGCGGACCAATCTCGACGTCTTCAATACGCGGGTGCGCTTCGTGGAAGGCGATGCGCCGCTGATGGACGCGGACGGCTCGGCGCTGATGATCCATTCGGGCGCCGACGATTACCGCAGCCAGCCTTCGGGCGATGCCGGCTCGCGCGTCGCCTGCGCGCCGATCACCTCGAACTAGCGCTGATCGCCTGGAGCAGGAGGCGGTCCGGAGCGGGCCGCCTCGTCCCGGCCGAGCGCGGGGCTTAGGCGCGCAGCGCCGCTTCGGGCACTTCGCGGCCGAGCGCCTGGAAGACCGTGGTGAGGATGCCGTCGCGGTCGAGGCCGGCCGCCGCATACATCAGCTCCGGCTTGTCCTGGTCGATATAGCGGTCCGGGAAAGTCAGGGTGCGCAGCCGCAGCCCCTCCTCCACCTTGCCGGAATTGACCAGCAGGCTGAGCACCCGGCTGCCGAAGCCGCCGTCGGAGCCCTCCTCGATCGTCACCAGCACCTCGTGCTGACGGGCAAGGCGCAGAACGAGCTCCTCATCCAGCGGCTTGGCGAAGCGGGCATCGGCGACCGTCGTCGACAGGCCGCTGCGCTCCAGCATCTCGGCGGCGGCCAGGGCCTCGCCCAGCCTGCCGCCCAGCGACAGGATGGCGACCTTGTTGCCCTCCTTGACGATGCGGCCGCGGCCGATCTCCAGAATCTCGCCGCGTTCGGGCATCTCCACGCCGAGCCCCTCACCGCGTGGATAGCGGAAGGCGATCGGACCCTCGTCATAGGCGACGGCCGTGCGCACCATATGGCGCAGCTCCGCCTCGTCGCCCGGCGCCATCACCACCATGTTGGGCAGACAGGCCAGATAGGCGATGTCGAAGGAGCCGGCATGGGTCGGCCCGTCGGCGCCGACGAGACCGGCACGGTCCATGGCGATGCGCACGGGCAGATTCTGCAAGGCGACGTCATGCACCACCTGGTCGTAGGCGCGCTGCAGGAAGGTGGAATAGATCGCCGTAAACGGCTTCATGCCTTCCGCCGCCAGGCCGGCGGCGAAGGTGACGGCGTGCTGCTCGGCGATGCCGACATCGAAAGTGCGCGCGGGAAACTCGTTCTCGAAAAGGTCGAGCCCGGTGCCGGCGGGCATGGCCGCGGTGATCGCCACGATGCGATCGTCCTCGCGCGCCTCGGTGACGAGGCTGGAGGCGAAGACCTTGGTGTAGGAGGGCGCGTTCGACTTGCCCTTGGCCTGCTGGCCGGTGACGACATCGAAGCGCGAGACGCCGTGATACTTGTCGGCGGCCGCCTCGGCCGGCGCGTAGCCTTTGCCCTTGCGGGTGACGACGTGCAGCAGGATCGGCCCGCCCTGCGCGTCGCGCACATTGCGCAGAACCGGCAACAGATGGTTCAGATTATGCCCGTCGATAGGGCCGACATAATAGAAGCCTAGCTCCTCAAACAGCGTGCCGCCGGTCCAGAAGCCGCGGGCGTATTCTTCCGTACGCCGGGCCTTTTCGTGGATCATGTCGGAAAGAGGCAGGCGCTTGGTCAGCTGCTTGGCCGCATCGCGCAACGACAGATAGGTCTGGCCGGAGACAAGGCGGGCGAGATAGTTGCTCATCGCACCGCTCGGCGGGGCGATCGACATGTCGTTGTCGTTGAGGATGACGATCAGCCGCGAGCCGAGATGGCCGGCATTGTTCATCGCCTCGTAGGCCATGCCCGCCGACATGGCGCCGTCGCCGATGATGCACACGACATTGAAATCGTCGTCGCGCAGATCGCGCGCCACCGCCATGCCGAGGCCGGCGGAGATGGAGGTGGAGGAATGGGCCGCGCCGAAGGGGTCGTATTCGCTCTCGGCGCGCTTGGTGAAGCCGGAAAGGCCGCCGCCCTGGCGCAGGGTGCGGATGCGTTCGCGCCGCCCGGTGAGGATCTTATGCGGATAACATTGGTGGCCGACATCCCAAATCAGCTTGTCGCGCGGCGTCTCGAAGACACGATGCAAGGCTACCGTCAGTTCCACCACGCCGAGACCGGCGCCGAGATGACCGCCGGTCACGGAGACGGCGTCGATGACTTCGGCGCGAAGCTCGTCGGCGAGCTGGCGCAGATCGCGGTCGCTCAGCCGACGCAGATCCTCAGGCGACTTGACCTGATCGAGCAGCGGCGTGGAAGGAGGCGAATGGGACATGACACCCTGCGGGAGAATGCAAGCGGAAAGATGAAACGAACCCGGACCTTAGCATTCGGTCAAGGGCAGCCAAATTGTCAGAAGAGCAATTAGGGCACAAGGGCCGCGACGAAAAGCGGCGGCCCCGCGCAATAGCGAGCCGCCAGGCTCAGGAATCAAGCGGCTCCGTGGCGGCGGCGGCGCCATCGGCGCCGACGCGTATCTTCTCCACCCGCTCCTCGGCGCGCGACAGGAGCGCCTCGCAACGCTTCTTCAGCTTCTCGCCACGCTCGTAGAGCGCCACAGAGCGCTCCAGCGGAACCTCGCCCCGCTCCAAATCGGTGACGATCTTCTCCAGCTCGGCAAGGGCGGTCTCGAACGACATCTTGTCGATCGCTTGGCCCGTCTCCTCGGTCATCGGCAATCCTCTGGCTGCTGGTTCTCTCAGGCGGTCATCAGCATGCGCATATGCGCGGCGGCCGAGACGGCAAGGCCCCTGAGATCGTAGCCGCCCTCCAAGAGCGAGACGAGCCGGCCCTCGGCGCAATGATCGGCCAGATCCATGAGCTTGCCCGTCGCCCAGGCGAAATCTTCATGGTCGAGATTAATTTCCGCCAAGGGGTCGCGGTGATGGGCGTCGAAGCCGGCCGAAACGATGATGAGATCGGGGCAGAAATCCTTGACCGCCGGCAGGACGCGCTCGCGGAAAGCCTCACGGAAGAGCTCGCTGCCGTCGCCGGCCCTCAGCGGCGCGTTGCAGATATTGCCGGCGCCGGTCTCCGACACCGCCCCGGTGCCCGGATAGAGCGGCATCTGGTGGGTGGAGCAGTAGAGCACGCTGTCGTCGGACCAGAAGATATCCTGCGTGCCGTTGCCGTGATGCACGTCCCAATCGACGATGGCGACGCGCTCCATGTCATAGTCGCGCTGGGCGTAGCGGGCGGCGATGGCGGCGTTGTTGAAGATACAAAAGCCCATCGCCTGGTCGCGCTCGGCGTGGTGGCCGGGTGGCCTGACGGCGGCGAAGGCGTTCTGGTACTGGCGCTGGACAACGGCGTCGACGGCACGGCAGACGGCGCCGAGCCCGCGCAGGGCCGCATGCCAGGAGCCGGGCGAGACCACGGTATCGGCGTCGATGCGGGCAAGCCCCATCTCCGGAATGGCCTGGCGCACCTTCTCCACATAGGCCTGCGGATGGGCGAGACAGGCGATGTCCGGCTCGGCCATCGGCGCCTCCTCGCGCGCCAGCGCGGCAAAGGCCTCATGGTCGAGGGCGGCGTGCAACGCCTTCAGCCTGTCCGGCCGCTCCGGATGGCCGGGCGCCGTCAGATGCTCCAGAAAATCGGAATGATGCAGAAGTAGTGTCGTCACCCTTGTGCCTTAGCAGCGCGCAACCTGAAAGTCATCGGGTTGCTGCAAAGGTCTGAAAGTAGCCGCCCGCCATCGCCCGTCCAGTTGAAACGGCTCGGCCGTTGCGCTCGCCTTCAGGCCGGGCGCGGCGCGGCGGCGCGGGCGAGCCGGTCGTTGATCGCCTCGCCGAGCCCGGCGGACGGTATCGGGGCGACGGCGATGACCGGCGCGCCGCTTTCGTCGAGCTCGCGCAGGAATGCGAAGAGATTCGCCGCCGCCTCCACGGGATCGCCCTTGTCACTGAGATTGCGCATGGCGCGCGCGGCCGCGGCATTTGCCGGCAGGGACGGGCCGAAGGCGAGCAGCGCCTCGCCCTCATCCACCGCAGCGACAGAAAGGCGCAGCCGCGCGCGCGGCGCGTAATGGCTCGCCAGCATGCCGGGCGCTTGCAGCGCATTTCCCGCCTCGCCCGGCCGATACCGGACGAGCTTCTCGCCAAGCGCGGCCTCGATCTCCTCGGCCGCCAGCCCGCCCGGGCGCAACAGACGCGGCGTCTCGCCGGTGAGCGAGACAATGGTCGATTCAAGGCCGACCCGGCACGGGCCGGCATCGACGACGGCCTCGATCTTGTCGCCGAGTTCGGCAAGCACATGCGAAGCGCGCGTCGGGCTCAGCCGGCCGGAGACGTTGGCGCTCGGGGCCGCGAGCGGGCGGCCGAAACGGGCAATCAGCGTCGCCGAAGGCCCCGCAGGCTGGCGCAACGCCACCGTATCGAGGCCAGCCGTCACCAAGGGATGGATCGGCGCGCCGGACGCCAGCGGCACGACGAGGGTCAGCGGCCCCGGCCAGAAGGCCTCGACGAGGCGGCGCGCCCCTTTCTCAAGGCGGCCGCAGCGCGCCGCCATCGCGGCGTCGGCGACATGGGCGATCAGCGGGTTGAAGCGCGGCCTGCCCTTGGCGGCGAAGATGGCGGCGACCGCCTCGCCGTTGCCGGCATCGGCGGCAAGGCCGTAGACGGTCTCCGTCGGGATGGCGAGAAGACCGCCGCGGGCCAGGATCGCGACCGCCTCCTGGAGCACCGCCTCGTTGTCGTGTTCACGCCAGCGGAGAATTTTCGCGCCCATGACGCTTCGTCATCCTTGCAGCTTACGTCAACGGCACATAGACACGGGGCCGGGACACGGGGCCGGGACACGGGGCCGGGACACGGGGCCGGGACACGGGGCCGGGACACGGGGCCGGGATACGGGGGCCGGAGAGGCGGAAAGCGGGCCGGCCGCGAAGACTTCACGCATCGCTTCTTCACAGCGGCCCGTCAAGCCTGATAGCAGGAGCGCCGTGCCTCGGCGACCAGATGGCATAGATGGACCGAAAGCCACGGGCATGACAGAATCGTGCCCCCGGGAGGACTAAAGAGATGTACCGAGCGCCCGTTGCAGAAATCGCCTTCACGCTGAAGCACGTCACCGGCTTCTCGCAAGCCCTGGCGGGCGGCCATTTCGGCGATCTCAGCGAGGATCTGGTGGAGGCCATCCTGGAAGAGGCCGGGCGCTTCGCCGCCGAGGAGATCGCCCCGCTCAACGAAGTCGGCGACCGTCAGCCGGCACGCTACGAGAACGGCGCCGTCACCATGCCGGCGGGCTGGAAGGACGCCTATCGCAAATGGTGCGAAGGCGGCTGGGCCGGTCTTTCCGCGCCGGCCGAATTCGGCGGCCAGGGCCTGCCGCTCACCCTGCAGGTGGCGGCTTTCGACATCTGGAACGGCGCCTCGCTCGCCTTCGCGCTCGGGCCGACGCTCACCGTCGGCGCCGTGGAAGCGCTCGACCTGCATGCGAGCGAAGAATTGAAGCGGCTCTATCTGGAAAAGCTCGCCACCGGCGAATGGATGGGGACGATGAACCTCACCGAGCCGCAGGCGGGCACCGATCTCGGCGCTCTTCGCTGCCGCGCCGAGCGCGGCGAGAACGGCACCTATCGCATTGCCGGCCAGAAGATCTTCATCACCTACGGCGAGCACGATCTGACGGAGAACATCGTCCATACCGTGCTTGCGCGCCTGCCGGACGCGCCGGCCGGCACCAAGGGCATCTCGCTCTTTCTGGTGCCGAAATACCTTGCCAAGGAGGACGGCACGCTTGGGGCGCGCAACGACGTCTTCGCAGCCTCCATCGAGCACAAGCTCGGCATCCACGCCTCGCCGACCTGCGTCATGCTCTACGGCGACGGGCGCGCCGGCCCCGCCGGCGAGGAAAAGGGCGCCGTCGGCTACCTCATCGGGGAGGAGAATCGCGGCCTTCACGCCATGTTCACCATGATGAACAACGCCCGGCTGATGGTCGGCATCGAGGGCGTGGGCGTCGCCGAACGGGCGCTGCAGCAGGCAACCGCCTATGCCCAGGAACGGCGCCAGGGGCGCGCCGCCGGCAAGGACGGCGGGGAGATGAGCCCGATCATCGCCCATCCCGACATCCGCCGCACGCTGCTTGCCATGCACGGGCTGACGGCGGCGAGCCGGGCCATCTGCTACGCCTGCGCCCATGCGCTGGACATGGGCAAGGTCGGCGCGCCGGCGCCGCAGGGCGGCAAAGACGGCTTCTGGGGCGAGCGCGCGGCGCTGCTCACCCCCGTCGCCAAGGCCTTCTCCACCGATGCCGGGGTGAAGGTCGCCTCCGCCGGCATCCAGGTGCATGGCGGCATGGGCTATATCGAGGAGACGGGCGCGGCCCAGCATCTGCGCGATGCGCGCATCACGCCGATCTACGAGGGCACCAACGGCGTGCAGGCGATCGATCTCGTTACCCGCAAACTGCCGCTTTCCGACGGCGAGACGGTGCGCCGCTACCTGAAGGAGCTCGGCGAGATCGCCGAGGCGGCCCGCGCCTCCAACCGGCCCGAGCTCGGCAGCATGGGCGAGGCGGTTTCGGCATCCCTGGAAGATTGCGCAGCGGCGAGCGAGCACCTCATCGGTGAGCTCTCCGCCGGGCGGGTGGAGGCGGCGCTTGCCGGCGCCACGCCCTTCCTGGAGCTTTTCGGGCTTGCTGCCGGCGGCGCCTATCTCGCCAAGGGCGCGCTCGCCACGGAGGCCGATGGCAGCGCGGCGGGGCAGCTGCGCGTCCAGGTGGCGCGCGGCTTTGCCGAACGGCTCGGACGCCAGACGCAGGGCCTTCGCCAGGAAGTGGTTGAAGGCGCCGGCGCCGTTCTGGAGACCTCGCCCGAGCTTCTGGCCGCCGCGTCATGAGCGATGTCGTGATCGAGGATCGTGCGGCCGCACAAGGCAAGATCCGCCTCATCCGCTTCAACCGGCCGCAGAAGAAGAACGCCCTGACCACGGCGATGTATCACACCATGGTGGGGGCGCTGCGCCAGGCCGGCGAGGAGGACGAGATCGCCGCCTGCGTCTTTCTCGGCGAGACGGGCACCTTTTCGGCCGGCAACGATATCGGCGACCTTCTCAGCGCCGGCACCGACCGGCATGGCGGCTTCGGCCTCGCCGCCGACATCCTCAACTTCCTGAAAGAGCTCGCCCTCAGCGACAAGCCGCTGATCGCCGGCGTCGACGGGCTCGCCGTCGGCATCGGCACGACGCTCCTGATGCATTGCGACTATGTGGCGGCGGGCGCGACGAGCAGCTTCCGCACGCCCTTCGTCGACCTCGCGCTCGTGCCGGAAGCCGCCTCCAGCCTGTTGGCGCCGCGGCTGATGGGCCATCAGCGCGCCTTTGAGCTTCTCGTCATGGGCCAGGCCTTCGACGCGGAAAAGGCGCTGGCGGCCGGTCTCGTCAATAAGGTGGTGGCGCAAGGCGAGGCGGAGGCCGCCGCTCTTGAGGCCGCGGAAATCCTCGCCGCCAAGCCGCGCGGAGCGATGCTCGCCTCGCGCCGGCTTCTGCGCGGCGAGCGCAAGGAAGTGCTTTCGCGCATCGACGCGGAGGCCGAACTCTTCGGCGAGCGGCTCGCCAGCCGCGAGGCGCAGGCCGCCTTCGCCGCCTTTCTCGGCGCCTGAGCCGCGCCACGGAGATCTACGATGAGCCTTGCCGGCAAGACCCTTTTCATCACCGGCGCCTCGCGCGGCATCGGCCTCGCCATCGCGCTGAAAGCGGCGGCCGACGGCGCCAATATCGCCATCGCCGCCAAAACGGCGCGCGCGCATCCGAAGCTGGAAGGCACCATCTTCACCGCCGCGGAAGAGATCGAGAAAGCGGGCGGCAAGGCGCTGCCGCTCGAGGTCGACATCCGCGAGGAGACGGCGGTGAAGGAGGCTGTGGCCAAGACCGCAGAGACCTTCGGCGGCATCGACATCCTCGTCAACAACGCCTCCGCCATCCAATTAACGCGCACGCCGCAAACGGAGATGCGCCGCTTCGACCTCATGCATCAGGTCAATGCCCGCGGCACCTTCATGGTGACGAAGACCGCCCTGCCCTTTCTGGAGAAGGCGGAAAACCCGCATGTCTTGATGCTGTCGCCGCCGCTCGACCTCCAGGAGCGCTGGTTCGCGCCGCACCTTGCCTATTCGCTCGCCAAATACGGCATGAGCCTTTGCGTCCTCGGCTTCGCCGGCGAGTTCCGCGCCAAAGGCATCGCCGTCAACGCGCTGTGGCCGCGCACCACCATCGCCACGGCGGCGATCAAGAACATCGTCGGCGGCGAGGCCATGATGCGCGCCTCGCGCAAGCCGGAAATCCTCGCCGACGCCGCCTATCGCATCTTCCTGAAACCGGCGGGCGAGTTCACCGGCAACTTCCTCATCGACGACAGCTTCCTCGCCGAAGAGGGCGTCACCGATTTCGACAGCTACCGGGTCGACCCGACGATGGCGCTGCAGCCGGATTTCTTCGTGCCGGCCGATTCGGTGCCGCCGGCCTCGCTGAAGCCGGTGGCATAGAACCCGACGAAAAGGGTCTCAGGCGGAGGCCTTGCCGGCGGAGACGCCCTGTTCGCGCCATTTGCGCATCAAGGCCTCCAGCTCCGGATCGCGCGCCTCCGGCAAGGCGATGCGAAGGGTGACGAGAAGGTCGCCGCGCCCCTTCTCGCTCGGCAGGCCCTTGCCCTTCAGGCGCAGGACGCGCCCGCCATTGGTGTGCTCGGGGATGGTCAGGCTGACGGCGCCTTCAAGGGTCGGCACCGTCGCCTTGCCGCCGAGCACCGCCTCGTCGAGCGAGACCGGCAAATCGAGCCTCAGATCGGCGCCTTCCACGCGAAAGCGCGGATGCGGCACGAAGCGCACCGTCACCAGCGCGTCTCCCGGCGGCCCGCCGGTGGCGGAAGGGCGGCCCTGGCCCTTCAGGCGGATCACCTGGCCGTCCTTGACGCCCTTCGGCAAGGTCAGCGCCATGTCGCGCCCGCCCGGCAGGCTGACGGTCGGCTTCTTGCCGGTGACCAGATCCTCCAGCGTGACGGCGATCTCCGCCTTCACATCGGCGCCCTTTTGCGGGCGAGCCTGCGGCGCCTCCTGCGTGCGGGCGCCGCGGAAAGCGCCGAAGATGGAATTGAGGATATCCTCATCGCCCCCCGCCGCGCCGGCATGGCTGGCGCGCCCGCCGGGGCCGGTGGAGAAGCGGAAGGTGCGCGTGCGCCCGCCCTGGCCGGCCTGCCCGGCCTGGCCGCGTGCGACGCTGTCGAAGATGTCGGAGAAATCGCGCGGGTCGAAGCCACCCGCCCCGCCCTGGCCGCCGGCAAAGCCCTCAAAGCCGGCAAAGCGCGGCTTGCCTTCAGCGTCGATCTCGCCGCGGTCGAACTTCTCGCGCTTCTCCTTGTCGCCGAGGATCTCGTAGGCGGCGTTGACCTCGGCGAAGCGCGCCTCAGCCTTCTTGTCGCCAGGATGATGATCGGGATGGTTCGCCTTGGCGAGCTTGCGAAAGGCGCGCTTGATGTCGGCGGCGCTGGCCGTCCGCGAGAGACCCAGAACGTCATAAGGGTCGCGCATCGATCAATCGTCCCCCGATTGGCATGGTTCCACGGTTTTCCAATATGGGAGCAGTTTGGCGTGAATGCCAATCCCGGCCCTCGCTACCGGCGAAGCGAGGTTAGAGAGCGATGAATTCGGAGCCACAGCCTGCGCAGGGCGGGCCTGCCGAAGGCGGGCGATCGGCCGCGAGCTACGCCGACGCTCGATGAGGGCGGATATCCCCCTCTTATGGCCCCCTCTTATGGCACCTGGTCTGCAAACGCGGCGATCGGCTATTCGACCAGCTCGACCTCGCCGGGGCGCCAGGTCTTGTCGAACCAGGGTTGCAGCGGCCCGTAGAGGCGCAGCAGCGTGTACCAGCCCTTGCCGTCGACGGTCTGTATCCAGTTCGATTCCTTGCCCTCGGGCGCCTCGGGCGCAAAGTAGAGATCGACCGAGCCGTCGGCGTTGAGCGCCAGGTTGTCGCGCTTGTTATTCTTGCTGGGGAAGGTCTGGCCAGTCTGGAGCTCCGAGCGGGTCTGGGGATCGTAAATGACGACCGACCAGAAATCCTTCACCGGGACATCTGCCGGAATCGTCAGCTTGTAGGTCTTCGAACCGTCGAGATAGTCGCCGTTGCCGTCCCTTGTTGCGTAGGCATATTGCGATCCCCTGCCCACCATCTTGAGGACCATGGCCGGCGTGTTCACGGTTGCCTGATAGAAGAACAGGGTGCGGGCATCCAGGTAGCGACCGCCACGGCCTTCGTCTCTGAGCCATTGATAGCTGCCGCCCACGAAGGCGGTCGCCCAGGCGCTGTCGGGATAATAGTAGACGTCCTGCATGCGAGGGCGGAACACCAGCGCACGAGCGGTCGCATTGCCGATGACAACCGCCTCGGTCAGGAGCTTCTGCATACGGGCGTCCGGTGCAAACGGCTTGCCTTTCTCAATTCCGACCGAGGCGAACAAGCCACGCAGTTCCGGATCCAGCATGGAAACCGGCTCGCGCTCGATGACCGTATGCAGCTCCTCGTAGAACTCGAAGCTGTTGGCATGGATGGTGTTGAAGAACTTTCGCGACCCGCTGACGAAGGTCATCTCGGGCGGATTATCCTTCTGGCTCAGGGGATAAACCTTAACGCCACCCTCGAACATGCGGGTGGCCGCATCCGGCTTACCGTCGACCAGGAAGCCGCGTAGAATCAGCCAGTTCACGTAGCTGGTGGATTTCGATACGAAATAGGTCTCTCCCTCCACCTCGGCCGCCTCACCGCCCACAGGCGGGTCGAGATCGCCGGAATAGTCGGGCGGAAGGATCAGGTACTTGCCGCCCTTGCCCTTGTCAGGGCCCGGTATGCCCATGTCGGTGACGAAGCGGAAATACGCGTCGTTCACCGTGCCCGGCCCCGAGCCGGGCGGGATCTCGACGACGGTCGGCCCATCCTTTTTCAGGTCGAGAAACGTGCTGCAATAGACGGTGTCGGTGTTGCCGGTCAGGAAGAGCGGCGCGGAATCGAGCAGCTTGTCGAAAATGATCGCCTTGTTGGACGCTTCGACGCCCATATCGACATGTCCGCGGCGCAAAGCCTCGATCGACGTTGCGGGGATGCCGTTCAGAAACGTCTCCACGCCGCGCAGGATATCGAGATTGTCGTAGACCTTGGAGACGGTATCTTCGTCCGGCATGCCATCGAAGAATCTCAACGTGCCCAACCGCGTTTCCACCTTGTCGGGCGTCATGATTTCCTTTGGAATCTCATAGTTGTAGCCGGGCGTCTTCTCCTGCGCATCAGCGACATTCATGATTGCGAACGAGCCGAGGGCGGACAGCCCGAAGCAAAACAGCATTCTGAGACGTGTCATGGCCCAACCTTTCCATCGCCGCTTCCGGAATGCCAGATGAAGAAGCACGAATGCATGTCTTCTTTAAGAATTCTTGCTTTCAACACGCGACGTTAAGGCATGCCTCAGGCGGCGAAAAGCAACGGATACCATCACTTATTTGTGCTCCAGGCAATCGCCTCTCGCCAAGAGCGATGGCAGTTGCCGGGCCTAATGCAACCCTTCCCGGCATACGGGCGGTCTCGGTGCAGCCCGCAAGAGCGAAGGCGAAAGGTATGAGGCAGGCCCCTCGACCGACGAGCAAGCGCCTAGCTGGCGGAGCCGGTCGCCTCGATTTCCATCTGGCCGGTGCGCGCATCCTCGCACAAAGTGCCGCCGTAGCGGTGCACGCCGCCGATGCTCGTCACCGTCGCCTCGATGTCGCGGCAGGTGCGCGCGTCCTTCGCCACCGGCGAGGAAAGCGGGCGCACCACGCCGGCCGAGCCGGTCACCTCGTTGATCCAGTCGATGCCGTCCTTGGGCATCTCGTCAAGGCCGGCAAGGCCCGCCGTCTGGCCGATACGGGCCGCGTCCGAATAGGAGAGCGCCTCCGGCAGGGGCTCGTGCACGAGCACCGCCGGGGCGATGGAGCCCGTCGTGATCGCCGCCGTCTCCGTTTTGCCGGAGAAGGGCATGGAAACCATGCTGCAGGCCGAAAGCGGCAGCGCGACAAACACGGCGAGCCCCGCTTTCCAGTGGAGACGCAACGGCTTGCCGTGGTAGGGGCAGGTACGCAAGGGAGCTGACCGACACCGAAATGAAACTTCCCGGAAAAGATGCCTCCGCAGAGTTAACAAGCGGTGACTTCACCGAGCGTGGCGACCCGGTGGCGCTGTTCGGCGAATGGCTCAATGAGGCGGAGGCTTCCGAGCCGGTCGATGCCAACGCCGTGGCGCTCGCCACCGTCGACGCAGACGGCATGCCCGATGTGCGCATGGTGCTGCTGAAGGGCTTCGACGAGGCGGGCTTCGTCTTCTACACCAACCTAGAAAGCCGCAAGGGCGAGCAGCTCGCCGCGCATCCGAAAGCGGCGCTGTGCTTTCATTGGAAGTCGCTCGCCCGGCAGGTGCGCATCCGCGGCCCCGTCAGCCCGGTTCCAGGCGAGGAGGCCGACGCCTATTTCGCCAGCCGGCCGCGCCTGTCGCGCATCGGCGCCTGGGCGAGCCGCCAATCGCGGCCGCTGGAAAGCCGCTTTGCGCTGGAGAAGGCCGTGGCGGCCGAGACGGCGCGCTTCGGCGCCGGCTCCATTCCCAGGCCGCCCTATTGGAGCGGCTTTCGCCTCAGCCCCGTGCAGATCGAGTTCTGGAACAACGGCGCCTTCCGCCTGCACGACCGGGTGCGATTCACCCCTCAGGGGGATGGCTGGCTGCGCCAGCGGCTCTACCCCTAAAGGCGCGCTTCGTAGAAGAAGCGGTGCAGGCCCACCTGTCCGGTCGGGCGCATGCGCTTGGCCCAGCCCGGCGAAACGTAATCGGCATGGTAATGCGTGGAGCGCCAGAGCGCGTCGCGCCAGACCGGCGTCTCGCCGCATTCCACCCGACAGGCGAGCAGCCAGTCGGCGCGGCGCAGGATTTCGCGCCAGACCTTTTTGTCGGCGATGTTCTTGGTCTTGCCGTCGCAGGCGAAGGAGAACTGGCAGCGATTACGCTTTTCCGCGTTCTGGAAGACCACCTCACAGACCGTACCCGGATAGCGCTCGTCCTTGACCCGGTTGAGAATGACCCGCCCGACGGCGACCTGGCCCTTGGGCGCCTCGCCGCGCGCCTCGAAGTAGATGGCCTTCGCCAGGCAGTCGCGGGCCTTGGCGGGGCGCGTGGCCGGTTTCTCGCCCTTACGCGAGGAAACGCTCGCCAGCACCGTTTCGGACGGCTTCGGCCGCGGCAAATCGACGAGGGCCGCCGGTGCCCTGGGGCCGGCGGCCGCCGGAACGAGCGCCCAGCCCGCAAGCAGAACGAGGACGAGCGTGGCGCCGGCGGCACGCCGGGCACGAGGATTGCACTGCATGGATGGTCCCTTTGCCGCTGGGCGGTCGTACCGCCCCTCTTCTTCCCGGCGCCCGCTTCGGCGAGCACTGGGGCGACAATGGGGACCTTAGAGGGAGATTTCTCGGCGCCTTTGACGACAATGGGGCACGGCTGACCCGCTTTGCGGCACAGCCCCGGCGGCTGCTACAGGCGCCAAGGCTCAGTCCTTCTCCACCTCGATCATGATCTCGTTGCGCTTCAGGAAGCCCGGGATCATCGGCGGATTGTAATAGGCATAGGTCGGCTCGGCCTTGGCCGTCAGGCCGCGATCGGCGATGAACATGCGCAGCGCCGCCAGATTCTCCAAGGCCAGACGATCGGTCATATTGCCGGAAAAGGTGACGGCGGCGACGCGCCGCGCCGGCATCTCCTCAAGCTTCACCTCGTCCTGGACGGGCTCCGGCAGCTCGGCCCGGCCGAGCTTGGCCGGCATGACGAACCGCACCCGCCAGCCGCGCCGCCGGCCGGTCTCGCCCGTCACCGGAAGCTGCATCACCGGCGCCGTCATGGCGATTTTCCGGCCCGGCCGCTGGCGCGCGAAGATGTAGTCGGCGAGGCGGTGGAAGCCGGCATTGGCGGCCTCCTCGCGCCTGCCCGCGGCGCGGGTCTCGGCGACGATCATCGGGCCGTAATCGCGCAGCTCGAACTCGCTCTCCTTGTCGACGACGTCGTAATCGGGCTCCTCGACGTAAAGGCTCGTGCGGCGCGCGGCGTAGATGGCACCGCCGACGAGAACGAGCGCGGCGCCGACGGCGACGAGGCCCGCCAAAGTCGGCCGTTCGCGAACGTAATGCGCCCCGGCCCGCGCGTAATCGGCGCCGGCACGGGCGCCGGCACGGGCAGCCCCGGCGCCGGCAAGCGCATAATCGCGCGCCGTCTCGGCGCCGTGCCGGCCCCATTCGGCGGGCGTGTCGTACCAGTGACGGGATCTGCGTCGCCAGGGAACGGCGCCTTCCAAACGCTGCGGCAGAGTGCGACCCGCCCTCTCCAGCCTGTCCTCCAACTCGTCAAGCTCCTCGCGTATCTGCGCATAGGAGCGGGAAAGCGCGTTCGCCATGCAATCCTCCTTTACCAAGAGCCCTCCGGCGTAACCTCGTGTCGCCATGCCAACGCGCCCGCCCCTTTCCGGTTGCCCTGCCGAAAAGCCTTCCGCTTTGCCGGCCAACATGTTTCCATCCGCGCCGAGATGAATCGCCCTCCACGCCAAGCTCGCCGCCTGCAAGGCCTTGCGGTCGCAGGCGCGCTTCTTGCCGCCACGCTCCTTCCGGCCGCCGGCCTTGCCGACACGGCCTGCCGCGGCGGCCAGAGCTTTGGCGCCTTTCTCGCCGAGTTCCGCCAGGCGGCGGCGCGGCAGGGCATCTCGGAACAGACGCTGCGGAACCTCGACGGGTTGACGCTCGACGAAAAGGTCCTGTCGCGCGACCGTAGCCAGTCGTCGCTGTCGCTGAGTTTCCTGGAATTTTCTGACCGGCTGGTCTCCAAGAACCGGCTCGATCGCGGCAAGGCCATGCTGCAGCGGCATGGCGAGACCTTCCGTCGGATCGAGCGCGATTTCGGCGTGCCGGGGCCGGTGCTCGCCGCCTTCTGGGGGCTGGAGACCGATTACGGCGCCTATATGGGCGATTTCTCCTCGCTGCGCTCTTTGGCGACGCTCGCCTACGATTGCCGGCGCTCCGCCCTCTTCGCGGAGGAACTGATGGCCGCCCTCACGCTTCTGGAGCGGGGCGACCTCAGACCCCAGGAGATGCGCGGCGCCTGGGCCGGCGAGCTCGGCCAGGTGCAGTTCACGCCCTCCAACTATCTAAAGTTCGCCGTCGACTACGACGGCGACGGGCGGCGCGACCTGGTTGAAAGCGTGCCGGAC
The DNA here is from genome assembly GCF_000688515.1 of Afifella pfennigii DSM 17143. Taxonomy (GTDB): domain Bacteria; phylum Pseudomonadota; class Alphaproteobacteria; order Rhizobiales; family Afifellaceae; genus Afifella; species Afifella pfennigii. The sequence goes on from NZ_JHZK01000020.1 coordinate 62,163, forward strand.
GCGCTCGCCTCGGCGGCGAAGTTCCTCCTACATCTCGGCTGGCGAGCGAACGAGCCCTGGCTGGAGGAGGTGGCGGTCGGCCCGAACGTCGCCTGGCAGAAAGCCGGGCGCGGCAGCTACCGCTCGCGGGCGGAATGGGCGCGCGAAGGCGTCTTGCGGCGCGGCGGCGCCCTGCCGGCCGACCGGGCGAAGGCGGCGCTCGTTCTGCCGATGGGACGTAACGGACCGGCCTTCCTCGCCTATCGGAATTTCGACATCTACTGGGAGTGGAACAACTCCTCCAACTACTCGCTGGCGGCCGCGTATATGGCGACGCGGCTGGCCGGGGCGCCGCCGATGCGCCGGGGCGAACCGGCGGCGATGCTGTCTTCCTCCGAGCTCGCCGAAACGCAGAGGCTTCTTAATGCGCGCGGCTGGGATGCCGGGCCGGCCGATGGCCGCCTCGGCCAGAAAACGCGCGCGGGCGTGCGCCAGGCGCAGCTCGCCTTCGGCATGCCGGCGGACGGATATCCGACGCGGGACCTTCTCAATCGGCTGCGCCGCCAGTAAGTCATCGACCCATCATGAGTCCCGCCCCCCCAAGCGCGGCCGCGCCGGCGGCCTTCGCTCTCGGCTCCATCGCCGTGGCCATCGGCGTCATGGCGCTGAAGCTCACCGCTTGGTGGCTGACGGGCTCGGTGGCGCTGTTCTCCGACGCTCTGGAAAGCCTCGTCAATCTCGCCGCCGCCGGGGGAGCCTATGTGGCGCTGCGCCAGGCGGCACGGCCGGCCGATGCCTCGCATCCCTTCGGCCACCACAAGGCGGAATATTTCTCCGCCGTGGCGGAGGGCGTGCTCATCATCATCGCCGCCCTTCTCATCCTGCGGGAGGCCTGGGCGGCCTTCCTCGCGCCGCCGCCGCTGCACGATCTGGGCATCGGCCTTCTCATCAACGGCCTCGCGGCCGGGCTCAACGGCGCCTGGGCCGCCTACCTGATACGGCGTGGCCGCGCCTTTCGCTCGCCGGCGCTCGTCGCCGATGCCAAGCACCTCTTCGCCGACGTGGCGACTTCGGTCGGCGTCATCGCCGGCGTCGCGGCGGCCTGGCTCACCGGCTGGTACCTTCTCGACCCGCTTCTGGCCGCCGCCGTCGCCATCAACGTCTTGTGGTCGGGCTGGCATCTGGTGCGCGATTCGGTCGGCGGGCTGATGGACGAGGCGGCACCGGCGGAGATCCGCGAGGACATCCACGACCTCATCCAAAAGCACGGCGCCGGTTCGATCCAGGCACACGACATCAGGACCCGGGTCGCGGGCCAGCGCACCTTCCTGGAATTCCATCTTGTCGTGCCGCCCGAAATGAGCGTCGCCGACGCGCATCGGATCTGCGATGACATCGAGGAAGGATTGCGCGGCCGGCTCGGCGACATGCATATCGCCATCCATGTCGAGCCTGCCGAGAAGGCCAAGCCCGAAGCGGAAGTGATCATCTCCGATCCGTCCTCCAGCCACCCCGCCAGCCCCAGCTAAGCCACCTCCCCTAAGGAGATTTCGCAGCTTCTCTGGAACGCCCACCGTTCCAGCGATTGGCGTCATGAAGGGGCCTTTTTCGTGATCGAGGAGAGTTAAATGCTCACGCCTATCGTGCGCATGAGCTGCGCCGCGCTGGCGGCGTGCCTTGCGCTAAGCCTTGCACCCATCCCTGCCGCAGCCGCACCGAAGACGCCCGCGCCGGTCGCCGCCGCCCCGCTTGTCATCGAGGCGCAGGCCAATCAGGCCTGGCCGCAAGGCGGGATGGCGCCCAACCGTGATTTCGCCCCCAACCGGCGCGAGCCGGGCATGAATCCCTCCGCCGGCCGGGCGGAGCGGGATCAGCGATGGAACCGGGACGGACGCTGGGACGGGGATGGACGTCGCGAAAGCAACCGCCGCCCGGATCGGGATCGGCGCTGGGATCAAGGCCGGCGCTGGGACGGGGACCGGCGCTGGGATCAAGGCCGCCGCTGGGATCAAGGCCGGCGCTGGGACGGGGACCGGCGCTGGGATCGCGGCCGCAGAGGGCCGCCACGGTATTGGGACCGGTCCCGGCACGGGCCGCGCTACCGCTATCGCCGCCCCGGCTACCGCCATTATTACGGCGGCTTCTGGTACGCCGTGCCCTGGTGGCTCGGTGCCGGCGTCGTCATTGGCAGCCAAGCCGACCCCAGAAGCAGCAAGGCGCATGTGCAATGGTGCGAGAACCGCTACCGGTCCTACGATCGGCGCACCGACACCTTCCTCGGCTATGACGGCAAGCGCCATTACTGCAACAGCCCCTACGACAATCGCTGAGGCCTTCAGCGCGTGAACCTGGCATCGGGAAGGCCTCGGCGGCAAAGCCGGGGCCGTCTTGCCCTCACGCAACGCGGCTCAGCGCGCGAAAGCGAACGCCGCCTCGTGCTGCCAGGGCCCGCCGCAATAGCGCCAGAGGAGAAGGCCCTCGCCGCGCACGGTGAAGGGGCGGAACATTTTCTGCAGCTCGCGCCGCAAGGCTTCGGCCTGCTTCGGCGATACCTTGTTCTGCACCGTCACATGCGGCCGGAAGCCGGCCAGATCCTGCGCGCCGAGCCAGGGCTCCAGCTCCCGCTGCAAACGATTCCTGAGGGCGGAAAGCGCAGGGGCGCGAAGGCCGAAGGCGACGCCGCCGCCGAGCGAGGTCACGCCCGTCACCTGCATGTCGATGCGGCGCTGGCCCCGTGCCGCCTCGGCCAGAAGCGGCCGGATGGCCGCGAGGCGCTCGCCCGGCAGAGCGTGAAACAGCGTCAGATGCGCCGGCACCTGGTTGCGCTCGGGCGGATAATGGCGCTGGCGCAGCGCCTCGAAGAAGGCAAAGCTCTCCTGGTCGAGCTTCAAGGTGAGGACGAGCGGAAAGGCGGTCTGCGCCATGGCGCTCAGACGAGCGACCAATCCGCCAGCGCCTCCACTGTGACCGGCACGTCGGCGAGACGGCGGACCACCGTCGTCGCGCCCGCCTCCATCAACGCCTCGGCATGGCCGGGCCAGGAATGGGAAGCGCCGGTGAAGCCGACGACCCGCATCCCCGCCGTCACGGCGCCGGCAATGCCGTGCACCGAATCCTCCACCACCAGAACCCGGCCAGGCTCGGCGTTGAGCTCCTCGGCGGCGTGCAGGAAGACGTCCGGCGCAGGCTTCTGGCGCCCCTCGCGCACGCTGCGGGCGGAGTAGATATACGGCCGGAAGCGGTCGTAGAGGCCCGTCTTCACCAGCTCCATATGCAGCCGCTCCGGACTGGAATTGGAGCAGATGCAGATCGCCGCATCGAGGCGGTCGAGCATCTCGTGCGCGCCGGCGACGGAACGCACCTCGGCGGCCAGCGCCGCGTCGACCTCCGTCTCGGAGCGCTCGCGGATGGAATCGGGGATCGGTCTGCCGAGCTCCTCCTCAGCCAGTTCGTAGATTTTCTCGCCCGTCAGGCCGGCGAAGCGCGCCGCCATTTCCTCGGCGGTGATCTCAAACCCGGCCTCGGTGAGGAGGCGGGCTTCGACGCGGGCCGCGACGATCTCTGAATCGACCAAGACCCCGTCGCAATCGAATATGACCAACATGGCGAAAGCCAATAGGGCACGCACTGCTTGCGGCAAAGCCCGCGATGTCGGAAAAAGGCCGCCCGGACGCGAAACCTGCCGAACCGACAAGGAGATGTTGTTGCGCTATGTATCGACGCGCGGTGAGGCCCCGTCCCTCGGTTTTCGCGATGTCGTCCTGAGCGGGCTCGCCCGCGACGGCGGCCTCTACGTGCCGCAGGAATGGCCGCGCTTTTCCAAGGACGAAATCGCCGCCCTCGCCGGCAGGCCCTATGCCGAGATCGCCCTTGCGGTCATGCGGCGCTTCGTCGGCGAGGAGATCGCCGAGGCGGATCTGAAGCGCCTGATCGACACGGCCTATGGCAGCTTCCGCCATCCGGCCGTGACGCCGCTGTCGCAGATCGGGCCGAACCATTTCCTTCTTCAGCTCTTCCACGGCCCGACGCTCGCCTTCAAGGACGTGGCCATGCAGCTCCTGGCCGGGCTGATGGACCATATCCTCGCCGAGCGCGGTGAACGCGCCACCGTCGTCGGCGCCACTTCCGGCGATACCGGCGGCGCCGCCATCGAGGCCTTCCGCGGCAGCCGCCGGGTGGATGTCGCCATCCTCTTCCCGGACGGGCGCGTTTCGGAGGTGCAGCGCTGGCAGATGACGACGCCGACGGAGAGCAACGTCCAGGCGATCGCCATTGCCGGCCATTTCGACGACGCGCAGGCGCTGGTGAAGGCGATGTTCGCCGACGAGCCCTTCCGCGAGGAAGTGGCGCTCTCGGGGGTCAATTCCATCAACTGGGGCCGCATCGCGGCGCAATGCGTCTATTACTTCGCCGCCGCCACGGCGCTCGGCGCGCCCCACCGCGAGGTCTCCTTCACCGTGCCGACCGGCAATTTCGGCAACATCTTCGCCGGCTACGCGGCGGCGAAGATGGGCCTGCCGATCCGCCAGCTGGTCATCGCCACCAACGTCAACGACATCCTCCACCGCACGCTGCAGAGCGGCCGATACGAGGTCGGCGAGGTGGTGGCGACCGCCTCGCCCTCCATGGACATCCAGGTCTCCTCCAATTTCGAGCGGCTGCTCTTCGAGGCGGGGGGGCGCGATGCCGCGGCGACGCGCCGGCAGATGCAGAGCCTGAAGCAATCCGGCGCCTTCGTTCTGGAAGACGGCGTTCTCGGTTCCATCAAGAGCCTGTTCGCCTCCGGGCGCTCAGAGGAGGCGGAGAACGCGGCGACGATCCGCCGGCTGCATGCCGATGCCGATCTTCTCATCGATCCGCACAGCGCCATCGGCGTCGCGGTCGCCGAGCGGCATCTTCAAGAGGGCGCGCCGATGGTGACGCTCGGCACGGCGCATCCGGCGAAATTCCCCGACGCGGTGGAGGCGGCCAGCGGCATCCGCCCGGCCCTGCCGAAGCCGCTGCGGGCGATGATGAGCGCCGAAGAGCGCTTCAAGGTGTTACCGGCCGAGCTTGGCGCGGTGGAGGCGGAGATCCGCTCGTTTGCGCGCGCGGCAAAGGTCGAGGCGTGAAAAGATGACGATGCGACTGACGCAGCTGGCGAACGGGCTCACCGTCGTGAGCGAAGCCATGGACCATCTGGAAAGCGCGGCGATCGGCCTTTGGGTCAATGCCGGCACCCGCTCGGAAGCCGAGCACGAGCACGGCATCTCTCACCTTCTGGAGCACATGGCCTTCAAGGGCACGGCGAGACGCAGCGCCCGCGAGATCGCCGAGACGATCGAGGCGGTCGGCGGCGAGATCAACGCCGCCACCTCCATCGACCACACCGCCTATTACGCCCGGGTCCTGAAGGACGACATCCCGCTCGCCGTCGACGTGCTCGCCGACATCCTCACCAATTCCACCTTCGCGCCGGAGGAGTTGGCCCGCGAGCGGCACGTCATCCTGCAAGAGATCGGGGCGGTTCTCGATACGCCGGACGATCTCGTCTTCGACCACTTTCAGGCGGCGGCCTATCCCGGCCAGCCGATAGGGCGGACCATTCTGGGCGAGGAAGAATCCATCTCGCGCCTGACATCGCAGAATCTGAAGGACTATCTCGACCGCCATTACCGCGCGACCTCGATCGTCCTCGCCGCCGCCGGCGCGGTGGAGCACGATGCCCTGGTTGCGATGGCGGAACGATCCCTCTCCAGCCTCCAGCCCAACGGCACGATGCAGCCGGAGCCGGCGCGCTATCTCGGCGGCGAGCACCGGCTCAGGAAGCGGCTGCAGGAGGCGCAGATCATCTTCGGCTTCGAGGCGCCCTCGCGGCGCTCGGAGCGTTACTTCGCGGGCCGCCTGCTCGGCACCATCCTCGGCGACGGCATGGCTTCGCGGCTTTTCCAGCGCGTGCGCGAGGAAAAGGGCCTTTGCTATTCCATCTCCGCCTTTCACTGGGCCTTCTCCGATAGCGGCGTCCTTGGCGTGCATACCGCCACCTCCAAGGGCGACCTGAAACCGGCCACCGCCCTCATCGTGGAGGAACTGCAGAAGATCACCGACGGCATCTTCGACGACGAGCTCGCCCGCGCCAAGGCGCAGATCAAGGCCGGGCTCTTGATGGCACTGGAAAGCCCGGCGGCGCGCGCCGGCCAGCTCGCCCGCCAGATCATGGTGCTCGGCAGGCCGTTGGCGCTGGAGGAGCTGCTCGCCGATCTGGAGCGCATGACGCAGAAAGACGTGGCGGAGATGGCCAAACAGACGCTCGCCTCGCCGCTGACCCTGGCGGCCGTCGGGCCGATCGGGCGGCTGCCGGATACCTCCTCCATCGCCGGCCGCTTGCGCGGTAGCGCCGTGCTCTGACCCAGGCGGCAAGATGACCTTCCTGCGCCCGAACGTCTCCAGCGATCTCGGCACGACGATCACCGGAGAGGGCGTTTTTCTGAGGACGCCGCAGATCACGGATTTCTCCGCATGGGCGGCGCTGAGGGCGCGCAGCCGCGACTTCCTCACCCCCTGGGAGCCGATCTGGCCTTCCGACGACCTGACGCGGGGCGCCTTCCGCCGCCGCATACGGCGCTACCGCGCGGAGATGCGCGACGACCAGACCTATCCCTTCTTCATCTTCCGCATGTCGGGCGGCGCGCTCGTCGGCGGGCTGACGCTCTCCAATGTGACGCGCGGCATGACCCAGACGGCGACGATCGGTTATTGGATGGGCGAGCCCTATGCCGGCAAGGGGCATATGACGGCGGCGCTGAAGGCGCTTCTGCCCTATGCCTTCGGCACCTTGCGCCTGCACCGGCTGGAGGCGGCCTGCCTGCCGCATAACCGCGCCTCCATCCGCCTTCTGGAGAAATGCGGCTTCCGGCGCGAGGGGCTGGCGCGCGGCCTCGTATGCATCGCCGGACGCTGGCAGGACCATATCCTCTTCGCCCGGCTGGCGGAGGACAGGCCCTGACCGCTCGGGCGTAAGCGGCGGCGGCGCTTCGTCTAAGAGCCGCCGCCGGAGCGAGCATCTCGGCCGACCCCAAAAATCCGCGCTAGAGCAGATTCGACTTAATCCGGGTCATACCCGGCGGCCTTGAAATAGTGGCGGCATTCCTCGGCGGTGAAGGCTGGCAGGCAATCGGCAA
>NZ_JHZK01000021.1 GCF_000688515.1 Afifella pfennigii DSM 17143
GATGATCTGGTCGAGCCGGGCGCGGAACAGGTCATCGGTGAGCTCGCGATTGGGCGCTCTCGGTCGCATCGTCACCTCTCGTGATCCTCTCAATCGAATCACGGAAAGGCGCCGCCGGGAATCCCCAAACCGCATGCGAAATCGCAAGGTTCCGCAGGCTCAAGCCACCGAATCCTGCAAAACCGAAACCTTGCGAGAGACCGAAATCCGTCGACTATCAGCCGCTTATGCGTTCTTCACAGTCAACATTATAAAATAACATTCGATTAACCAAATTATATTTTATATCCCAATGTATAACTAATGCCATATATGATGAAATCTCCGATGAATGTTGTATCGGGAGGGATAAGAGATGAGACAGAAAACGCAATTCTTCTTTGGCGTCCTTCTCCTGGGCGCCATGCTCGCCGGCTCGGCCTTTGCGGCCGGAAACCAGATGTCGATGCCGCCACGGACCGGCGATACGTGGGCGCCTCAGTTCCTGCAGCTCGCCCAGGACGTCTGCGCCGGGGTTCCGAGCGGAGAGCTTGGCCGCTGCACGCTGGAGAATCCGCCGGAGCATCTCGACAATCTCAATTGCCCGGCCTGTTGCGCGCATCGCAACGCGCTCACCTGGGTCTCGCCGAACAACGCCGTGAACTGCCGCTGACCACCGCGGCCAAGCACGCGGCCGCTGCAGCGCGGCCCGGAGCGGGGGCGGACGCCCCCGCTCTGCGTGCAAGCAAGAAAGGCCGCGCCAGTCGAAACGGTCTTGGGTCTTTGCTTACCGGCAGCCTATTCCGCTGCTGCGCGGCCCCGATAGCCGCGCTCGATCATAAGCTCGGCGAGCAGCTTGGCCGCCGCTTCCGCGATCACCGTTCCCGGCGGGAAGATCGCCGAAGCGCCCGCCTCTTTCAGCGCTTCGTAATCCTGCGGCGGGATCACCCCGCCGACGACGATGATGATGTCGCCGGCCCCGGCCGCGTCGAGCGCCTGCCTCAGCGCCGGCACCAGCGACAAATGCCCGGCGGCGAGCGAGGAAACGCCGACGACGTGCACGTCGTTCTCCACCGCCTGGCGGGCGACTTCCTCCGGCGTGGAAAAGAGCGGGCCGACATCGACGTCGAAGCCGAGATCGGCGAAGGCCGACGCGATCACCTTCTGGCCTCGGTCGTGCCCGTCCTGGCCCATCTTGGCGACGAGGATGCGCGGGCGTCGCCCGTCCGCCTCGGCGAAGGCGGCGCTCATGGCAAGCGCTTCTTCCACCGCCTGGTTCATGGCGCCGACCTCCCGTTTATAGACGCCGGCAAGCGTCTTCACCTCCGCCACATGCCGGCCGAAAGCCTTCTCCATCGCCTCGGAGATCTCGCCCACCGTGGCGCGGGCGCGGGCTGCCTCGATGGAAAGGGCGAGAAGGTTGCCCTCGCCGCTCTCGGCCGCCTTGGTGAGGGCATGCAGCGCCGCCTCCAGCTTCGCCGGGTCGCGTTCTGTCCGAAGACGCTTCAGCTTGGCGATCTGCTCGGCCCTGACGGCGGCGATGTCGACCTTCAGGACCTCGATGTCCTGGTCGTCCTGGCTCGGGTAGATGTTGACGCCGACGACGGCCTGGCGGCCGGAATCGATGCGCGCCTGCGTCTTCGCGGCCGCTTCCTCGATGCGCATCTTCGGCAGGCCCGCCTCGATGGCCTTGGTCATGCCGCCGCGCTCTTCCACTTCCGTGATATGGGCGAGCGCCCGGCGGGCGAGGTCGTCGGTCAGCTTCTCCATCGCATAGGCGCCGCCCCAAGGGTCGATGACCCTCGTGGTGCCCGATTCCAGCGCCAGCACCAGCTGCGTATTGCGCGCGATCCGGGCGGAGAAGTCGGTCGGCAGGGCGAGCGCTTCGTCGAGCGAGTTGGTGTGCAGGCTCTGCGTGCCGCCTTGCGTGGCCGCCATCGCCTCGATGGTGGTGCGCGCCACGTTGTTGAAGACGTCCTGCGCCGTCAGCGACCAGCCGGAGGTCTGGCAATGGGTCCGCAGCGACAGGGAGCGCGGATCGGCCGGCGCAAAATTCTCCTGCATCAGCTTGGCCCAGAGGAGGCGCGCGGCTCTGAGCTTCGCCACCTCCATATAGAAATTCATGCCGATGCCGAAGAAGAAGGAGAGCCGCGGCGCGAAGCGGTCGACGTCGAGCCCCGCTTTCACCCCGGCGCGGACATATTCGATGCCGTCGGCGAGCGTGTAGGCCAGCTCCAGATCCGCCGTCGCCCCGGCTTCCTGGATGTGGTAGCCGGAAATGGAGATGGAGTTGAAGCGCGGCATGTGCTCCGCCGTATAGGCGAAGATGTCGGAGATGATCCTGAGCGAGGGCGCCGGCGGATAGATGTAGGTGTTGCGCACCATGAACTCTTTCAGGATGTCGTTCTGGATGGTGCCTGAAAGATCCTTCTGCGCCGCGCCCTGCTCCTCCGCCGCGACGATGTAGAGCGCCATCACCGGCAGGACGGCGCCGTTCATCGTCATCGACACGCTCATTTCATCGAGCGGAATGCCGGCGAAGAGCTCCTCCATGTCGAGGATGGAATCGATCGCCACCCCCGCCATGCCGACATCGCCGGCGACGCGCAGATGGTCGCTGTCGTAGCCGCGATGCGTGGCAAGGTCGAAGGCGACCGAAAGCCCCTTTTGGCCCGCGGCGAGATTGCGCCGATAAAAGGCGTTCGATTCCTTGGCCGTGGAGAAGCCCGCATATTGGCGGATCGTCCAGGGCTTCTGCACATACATGGTCGGGTAGGGGCCGCGCAGATAGGGCGCGATGCCCGGATAGGTGTCGAGAAAGTCGATGCCGGCGAGCGCTTCCGGTCCCGGCCGCGGCGCAAGGACGATGCCTTCCGGCGCGCTATGGCCTTGGCCGGCCGCGCCGTTCTCGCCGATTGCTGGCCGCTTCCAGTCTTGCTTGGAAAAATCCGGAATGCGGCTCATGCCTTCGCCCCCTCGCCGGCGCTTGTCTCGGCGGTCTCCGTCTCTCGGGCGATCTCTGCCGCGCCGAGCGGCGCCAGCCCGCTCGCCGCCTCCGCGCGCGCCGCCTCAAGGATGGCGATGTCGGGCGCCTTGGGGTTCGGATAGATCGTCGCCCCGACGAAGGGCGTCTCGCCGGCGCGCACCTTGTGAAGCATCGCCTCGCGCATCGCCTCTATCCGCCCCGCCAGCGCCCCGCAGGCAAGGCTTGCCGCCATGCCGCCCTCCTTCTCGATGGCCTGGAACTCCGCCCAGCCCTTCTCGGCGAGGGCATCGGTGAGCGCCTCCACGGCGCCGGAGCCGGCGGCCGGATCGTCGAGATGATGCACGCCGGATTCGGCCATCAACAGATGCTGGATGTTGCGCGCCAGCCGCCGCGCATGCGCCTCGGCGAGGCCGTTCGCCGCCGAGTAGGGCAGGACGGAAACGCTGTCCGCGCCTCCGGCGGCGGCTGCGAAGGCGGCGATGGTGGTGCGGATGAGATTGGTATGGGCGTCTGCCGCCATCATCATCCGCCGGGCCGTCTCGCCATGCAGGCGGAGCGGCGCCTGGCCCCCGCAGAGCTCGCATAGCCGCCGCCATAAGAGCCGCATCGCCCGGAACTTGGCGATCGTGGGAAACTGGTCGTGGCCGGCGGCGAGCGTCACCGAGATGCCGGAAAGCGCCCTTTGCGGCTCCACGCCGTCCGTCTCCAGGGCGCGCAGATAGGCAACGACGGTGGCAAGGACCGCGCCGAGCTCCTGCGCCTCGCTCGCCCCGGCCCCGTGATAGACCCGCCCGTCGGCCGTAAGGAACGGGCCGGCGAAGCCCGCCTCCGCCAGCTCCTTGAAGAGGCCGCCGAGCCCGGCGATATCCGCCTCCTCGCCGAAGCGCGCCGCATGTCCGATCGGGTCGATGCCGAAGGCGATATCGAGCCTGCCCGGCTGAAGGCCCTGCTTCGCCGCCAGCGCCGCCATTGCCCGCGCCGCCGCTCCGGCATCCTCGCCGGGCTCCAGTCGCAGCGAAATGGCTTCAAGCTCGATCTCGCTCAAGGCCGCTTCCAGTCCCGCCTGGCTGGCCGGCAGGCCGAAGCCGGCGCCCGAGGCCGCGCCTTGAAAGACCAGCGCGAGCCCGTTTGCCCCGCCGGCGAGATCGGCGAGCGCCTGCCGGTTCGCCGCTTCGGGGTTCGGGTGGTCGATACGCTGGACGATTTCCCAGGCGCCCGCGCGCGCTGCCAGTACCGGCGCATCCTTCGCCCGCGCATGGAGCGGCGCGATGACGATGCCATCGCGCGTCAAGGTGGTGAGGCTGTCGAACGGCGCCCCCTTCAGCGCCTTTTCGGCGAGCCCTCGCCAGCTCTCCTCGCTGGCGGGCGGGAAGGTGTTAAGGGATGTTCGGTCGGATGCTGCGGTCATCTTGGCTCTCTTGGCCGTTTCTACTCCCCGGCGGGCACGAGCGGCAAGGCCGCCACAGGGCGGCGCCGGTCGTTTGAGCACATGACTTTAGTAGGCCGGGCTCAATAGGTCATCTTCGCGGGCAGCGACTTCGCCGCCTCGATCCAGGCTTCGACGCGCTTTTGGCTGGGCATCAGCCGCACCAGCCGGCGCTTGTCGTTCACCTCCTGCATGCGCTTCGTCAGGTTGGCCGCGTTGCGCCGCTTCAGCTCCTTGACCGTGTCGACGCCGGCCGCCTCCAGGAGCTCCGAGTATTCCTCCGCCACGCCGCGCACGCGCATCAAATCGGCCATATTGGCCCAGCGCAGGATGAGCTTCTCCTCAATCGCGGTTTCCTGGGAGAGCTGGCGGCGGCCCTTCGGCGTACAGGCGCGCTCCAGGAGCTTTTCGGTGGTGCGGATGCGCGCCCTTTTGAGCTTTTCCTGATGCGCAGGGCCGATGCTTTCCATGGCACGGATGGAATAAGACGGCATGCCGCACCTCCCGCCAGCAATCCCCCATTAAGGCGCAAGCCGTTCGGAAATTCCAGCTTCAGACGAATTGCGACAGGCCGGGGATGCTGGCGAGAATGCGCTCCAGCCGCTCCTTGCCCGCCTTTTCCTCGCCGAAGGTCACCACCTCATAGGCGAGGATTTGCACCTGGGCGAGGTCGAGGCCGAGCCCCTGCAACTCGCCGAGGATTTCCATGACGCCGCCGCCCATCAGCCCGCCGAGGCCGCCCAGCGTGGCGGCATCGTCGTCCGCCCGCGGCCGGATGAAGGCCTCCGCCCCGTCGATTTCCTCCATGAGCGCGCGCATATCCTCCGCCGGGCCCTCCTTGGCCAGGAAGGTGAAGACGACCGTAACGGCCTGGCGCACGACATGCTCGTCGGCGCCGAGGCGCCCCGTGATGCGCTGAATGAGCTCTTCCATGCTGTCTTGCTCCCGCCGCCTTACCGTTGTGGCGACGGTCTAGGCGCGGCGACAACGCCCCGCAAGGTATTTTGCGCCAGGCCGGAGCGAAGTTTGCCCGGCCATCGCCCGGCGCTATAAGCTCTGGCGAACACAGGCAAGTGGAGGCGGGCCTTGGGCGTGCTTGCAGACGATCGCATCTTTCTCGGCGCCAGCCGCCACAAGGACGACAGCCTCAACAAGGCCGAATATCTCAATCTTGGCTACGCCAACCGCCATGGCCTCGTGACGGGGGCGACCGGCACCGGCAAGACGGTGAGCCTGCAAATCCTCGCCGAGGGCTTTTCGGCCGCCGGCGTTCCCGTCTTCGCCGCCGACATCAAGGGCGACCTGTCCGGCATCGCGCTTGCCGGCACGGCCGAGGGCAAGGAATTCCTGACGGCGCGCGCCGAGAAGATCGGCTTTGCCGAGGAATACGCCTTTCGCGACAGCCCGACGATCTTCTGGGACCTCTTCGGCGAACAGGGCCACCCCGTGCGCACCACGGTCTCCGAGATAGGCCCGCTCATCCTCTCGCGTCTTCTCGACCTCACCGACGTGCAGGAAGGCGTCCTCAACATCGCCTTCAAGATCGCCGACGAGGAAGGCCTCCTTCTCCTCGACCTGAAGGACCTGCAATCGCTGCTCGCCCATATCGCCGAGCGCTCCAAGGAGATCTCAGGGCAGTACGGCAACGTCTCGCGCGCCTCCGTCGGCGCCATCCAGCGCCAGCTTCTCGTCCTGGAGCAGCAGGGCGGGGAGGAATTCTTCGGCGAACCGGCGCTCGATATCCGCGACCTGATGCGCACCTCGCATGACGGGCGCGGCATCGTCTCCGTGCTCGCGGCCGACAAGCTGATGGCCTCGCCGAGGCTCTACGCCACCTTCCTTCTCTGGCTCCTGTCGGAGCTTTTTGAGGAGCTGCCGGAGGTCGGCGACCCGGACCGCCCGCGCCTCGTCTTCTTCTTCGACGAGGCGCATCTCCTCTTCGACGAGGCTCCGAAGGCGCTGGTCGACAAGGTGGAGCAGGTGGTCAAGCTCATCCGCTCCAAGGGGGTGGGCGTTTATTTCGTCACCCAGAACCCGCTCGACGTGCCCGACAGCGTGCTCTCTCAGCTCGGCAACCGGCTGCAGCATGCGCTGCGCGCCGATACCCCGCGCGAGGCCAAGGCGGTGAAGACGGCGGCCGAGACCTTCCGGCCGAACCCTGAGTTCGAGACCGAAGAGGTGATCACCAATCTCGGCGTCGGCGAGGCGCTGGTTTCAACGCTCGCCGAGAAGGGCGTGCCCTCGATGGTGGAGCGCACGCTGATCCGCCCGCCCTCCGGCCGGCTCGGCCCCATCACCGAGGCGGAGCGCCAGAAGGTCCTCGCGGCAAGCCCCGTTCATGGGCTTTACGATAAGCCGGTAGACCGGCAATCGGCGCATGAGATCCTGAAGGAGCGCGCTGAGGCACGCGCCGCCGCCGAGGAGGAGGCGGAGGCGGCGGCGGACGAGACGGCGGCGCGCCAAAAAGCCGGGAAGACGAGCGCAAGCTCTTCTTCGAGCAACGGCGGCGGCATCGTCGGCAGCATCATCGACGGGCTTTTCGGACGCTCCGGCCGCCGCCAGAGCGTCGTGGAGACGGCGGCCAAGCAGGCCGCCCGCACCTTCGCCGCCGAACTCTCGCGCCGGCTGACGCGCGGCGTGCTGGGCAGCGTCAAGCGGCGGTGAGGGGAGGGGCGCGCGGTCGTTCTCGGCCTTCTCCTGTCGCTGCCCTCCTCTCAATGCGGCTTCCGTGGTCCGGTAACCTGAAGAGGCCTCGATGAGAGCCCTTATTGCCTCGCTCCTCGCCCTGCTCTTTGCCGGCCCGGCCCATGCCACCTCCGGTCCCGGTTGCCTCGTCGTTGTCAACGTCGCCGCCGATGATGCGCTCAACATGCGCGCCGGGCCGTCCGCTTCCTCGCGCATCGTCGATGCGCTCGCGCCCGGCCGTCACGGCATCGTCCATCTTCACGCGCCGTGCGAGCCGGCCTCGCGTCCCTGGCCGCAGCGCTGGTGTCCGGTGACGCATTACAGCGGCGAACGCACCACCAGGGGCTGGGTGAAGGCCCGCTACGTGCGCGACAGCGACTGCCCCTGAGCCGACCAGGCAGCGCGGCTCCGCCGCAAGAACACCTGGCTCGGCCGCCTGAGCCTCAGCCTTCGCCTTCTTTGCCTGGTTCCTGCGCCAGCGCCAGGATATCGGCAAAGAGCGCGTTCCATTGCTCCTGGCTAAGGTCGATCAACCCGAAGGCCTTGAGAAGGAAGGCGCCCTCTCCCGCCAGAAAGGCCACCGCCAGCTTCCTGTCTTCGGCGCGCGCAAGGTCGAGCCCGGCAAGCCGTTCAGTGTACCAGGCGCGGCTGGCCGCCACCTGATCGGGCTTTTCCAGCAACGCCGTCATCATCACGGCCGAGCGCGAATGCTCCGCCGCATCGGCGTTCCGCGTGGCCGCCAGATGGCCGCGGATCACCGCCTGAGGGGAGGGGGCCGGGCCTGCGTATTGTCTCACCTCCTCCTCGAACGCATCGCCCCAGCGCGTGATCATCGCCCGCACGAGGTTTTCCTTCGTGCCGAAGCAATATTGCACCCCGCCTTTGGTGATCCCGGCGGCCTTCGCCACCGCTTCGAAGGTCAGTCCCGAAGCGCCGAGTTCGCCGACGATGACTTCGGCGGCGTCCAGAACCTTGTCGCGGTCTATGCTGCGAGGTCGTCCGGCCATTTTTCCCTTCAATTTCAGTATATCCGTATTTATATGGGTTGTCCGATGCGGCCAAGCTCCGCGTCACGCCGTTTTTTGAGGAATCTCATCCATGTCGCCCGGCAGCCGTTGGCTGATTCTGGCCACTGTCTCGTCTGCGCTGTTTCTCATCG
Organism: Afifella pfennigii DSM 17143; assembly: GCF_000688515.1. Taxonomy (GTDB): domain Bacteria; phylum Pseudomonadota; class Alphaproteobacteria; order Rhizobiales; family Afifellaceae; genus Afifella; species Afifella pfennigii. The sequence continues at coordinate 8,236 of NZ_JHZK01000021.1, forward strand.
TCATCGACATGACGGTCCTCTACACCGCGCTGCCCAGACTGACCTACGACCTTGCCGCCAATGCGACCGAGAAGCTTTGGATCGTCAACGCCTATCCCTTGGTGGTCGCCGGCCTGTTGCCGGGTCTTGGCACCTTGGGCGACCGGCTGGGGCACAAGCGCATGTTCGTCGCCGGCCTTTCTGTCTTCGGCCTGGCCTCGCTCTGCGCCGCGTTCTCGCCGACGCCCGAGGCGCTGATTGCGGCGCGGGTGCTGCTGGCCGTCGGCGCTGCCATGATGATGCCCGCCACGCTGTCGCTGATCCGGCTGACCTTCACGGACGAAAAGGAACGCGCCTTTGCCATCGGCATCTGGGCGGCGATCGCCTCCGGCGGCGCGGCCATCGGGCCGGTCATTGGCGGTGTTCTGCTTGAGTATTTCTGGTGGGGTTCCGTCTTCCTCATCAACGTCCCGGTCATCGCCCTGGCTCTGGCCGCGAGCGCGGTGCTTCTTGTCAACCGGCCCGGCGACCGAAGCCGGTCTTGGGATCTGCTGGGATCGGTGCAGGTGATGGTCGGCCTCATCGGTCTCGTCTTTGCGGTGAAGGAGATCGCCAAGCGCGACCCCTCCTGGTCCCTGGCGGCATTGAGCCTTGTCGTCGGCCTCCTCGCCATGACGGTTTTCGTGCGTCGCCAGATGAACAGTCGCGCTCCGCTCATCGACTTCTCGCTGTTCGCCATTCCCCGCTTTTCGGCCGGCGTGGCGACGGCGCTGGTCGCCTCGGCGGCGCTCATTGGGGTGGAGCTGGTCTTCAGTCAGCGCCTGCAATTGGTGCTCGGCCATTCGCCGCTCGAAGCGGGGCTGCTCATCCTGCCGATCCCGATCGCCGCCCTGGTGGCCGGCCCGCTCACCGGTCTGGCGCTGCCGGGCCTGGGGGCGGAGAGGGTGCTTTGGGCCTCGCTTCTTCTCACGGGCGCGGCTCTCATTGGCTATCTCGCCAGCTATCGCGGCGAGGACTGGCTTTGGCTCTCGGCGATGTCGGTCATGGGCTTTGGCGTCGGTGCGGCGATGACGGCGGCCTCCAGCGTCATCATGCTGTCGGTCTCCGAGGCGCGTGCCGGAATGGCGGCCTCGGTGGAGGAAGTGTCCTACGAGTTGGGCGGCGCGCTCGGCGTTGCCGTTTTCGGCAGCCTGATGTCGGCGCTCTACACCCGCGCGATGCTCTTGCCTGAAGATGTGGCCGCGCAGGCGCGCGACAGTCTCGACGAGGCGTTGCTTCTGGCCGAGCGGCTGGAGCCTTTGGAGGCCTGGCAACTGGCGAGCCTTGCTCGCCAGGCCTTCGAGCAAGCCTTCGTCGGCGTCATCGGCTTGGCGGCGTTCCTTCTCATCGTCGCCGGCCTCGCCATCCGGCGCAGGACCCGGTTCGCCTGATCGCTCCGGCTTCTTCGGCACAAGCTGCGCCCGCTTCCGGTCGCCGCAAGAGGCCGCCCTCCCGCCTTGCCCTGACGAAAAATCCGCTCTAACCCGCCCGCCATGGAAAAGACGCTTCACACGAGCCGCCCGCCGCGCGCCGACAAGCGGCCGGCAGAGATCACCCGTCACGGCCATACCCGCCAGGATCCCTATGCCTGGCTGCGGGCGGAGAACTGGCAGGAGGTGATGCGCGATCCCTCCAGCCTGGACGCGGATATCCGCGCCTATCTGGAGGCGGAGAACGCCTACTTCTCTGCCGCGATGGAAGACACCGAGGCGCTGCAGGAGCGGCTGTTTGCCGAGATGAAGGGGCGCATCAAGGAGGATGATTCCTCCGTGCCGGCGCCGGACGGCGCCTTCGCCTATGCCATCCGCTATGTGGAGGGCGGTCAGCATCCGCTCTTCGTGCGCAGCCCGCGCGATGGCGGCAAGGAAGAGGTGCTTCTGGACGGCAACGCGCTCGCCGAGGGCCACGCCTACTTCAAGATCGGCGGCGCCGCCCATTCGCCGGACCACCGCCGCCTCGCCTGGTCCTTCGACGACGCCGGCTCCGAATTCTACACCTTGCAGGTCAGGAACCTTGAGAGCGGCGAGGACATCGCCGACCTCATCCCCGATACCAGCGGCGGCGCCATCTGGTCCGCCGACGGCCAGCATCTGTTCTATGTGCGTCTGGACGCCAACCACCGGCCCTCGAAAGTCTTCCGCCATCGCCTCGGCAGCCCCGTTTCGGAGGACGTTCTCGTCTACGAGGAGGCCGATCCCGGTTTCTTCGTCGGCCTCGGCATGACGCGCTCCGAACGCTTCATCGTCATCGACTGCCACACCCACGAGACCTCCGAGACAAGGCTGATCCCGGCCGACCGGCCAGAGGCAGAGCCGGTCCTGGTGGAGCCGCGCCGCGAGGGGCTGGAATATTACGTCGACGAGGCGCATGGCACGCTCTTCATCCGCACCAATGCCGGCGGCGCCAAGGATTTCGCCATCGTGACGGCGCCGGTGGAGGCGCCGGGGCTTTCAAACTGGCGCGAGCTGGTGCCGCACAGGCCGGGCCGTCTCATCCTCGGCCATGCCCTTTTTGCCCGCCATCTGGTGCGCCTGGAGCGCGAGGGCGGCCTGCCGCGCATCGTCGTGCGCCGGCTTGAGGGCGAGGAGCACGAGATCGCCTTCGCCGAGGAGGCCTATGCGCTCGGCATCGACCCCGGCTACGAGTTCGACACCGACACCTTGCGCTTTTCCTATTCCTCGCTGACGACGCCCTCGCGCGTCTTCGATTACGACATGGAAAGCCGCGAGCGGCGCCTGATGAAGGAGCAGGAGGTGCCTTCCGGCCACGATCCCGCCCGCTATGTCGCCCGCCGCGTCATGGCCAGGGCGCCGGACGGGGAGGAGGTGCCGGTCTCCCTGCTCTACCGCAAGGAAACCAGGCTCGACGGCTCCGCGCCCTGCCTTCTCTACGGCTACGGCTCCTACGGCATCGCCATCCCGGCGGGCTTTTCCGTCACCCGCCTGTCGCTCGTCGATCGCGGCTTCGTCTACGCCATCGCCCATATTCGCGGCGGCAAGGACAAGGGCTTTGCCTGGTACGAGACCGGCAAGCGCGAGAAGAAGGTGAACACCTTCACGGATTTCGTGGCGGCGGCCGAGCATCTCCTCGCCGAGGGCTTCACCGCCGAGGGTCGGATCATCGCCCATGGCGGCTCGGCCGGCGGCATGCTCATGGGTGCCGTCGCCAATATGGCGCCGCAGCTTTTCGGCGGCATCATCGCCGACGTGCCCTTCGTCGACGTCCTCAACACCATGCTGGACGACACCCTGCCGCTCACCCCGCCGGAATGGCCCGAATGGGGCAACCCGGTGGAGAGCGAGGCCGACTACCGCACCATCCTCGGCTATTCGCCCTACGACAATGTGCGCCGCCAGGCCTATCCGCCGATCCTCGCCATGGCCGGGCTCACCGATCCGCGCGTCACCTATTGGGAGCCGGCCAAATGGGTGGCGCGGCTGCGCGAGATGAAGGCGGACGACAATCTCCTTCTTCTGCGCACCAACATGGACGCCGGCCATGCCGGCGCCTCCGGCCGCTTCGACGCCCTGAAGGAGGTCGCCATCGAATACGCCTTCGCGCTGAAGGTGATGGGGCTTGCACAGAAGGAGCCCTTGCCCGCCGGCTGAAGGACGCCACAATTGCCTCATGCGGCTTCTTCCGGCACTGGCGCTCATGGCGCTTCTCCTGACGACGCATGCGGCGCGCGCCCAGCCGGTCGAAGTCGATGTGGAGCTGGTTCTCGCCGCCGACGGCTCCGGCTCCATCGACGATGACGAGCTCTTCTTCCAGCGCCGAGGCTACGCCTCGGCCATCGAGAGCGAAGAGTTCTTGAAGGTCATCGAGGCCGGCCTCATCGGCGCCATCGCTATCGCCTATGTGGAATGGGGCGGGCCGGCCTCGCAGCACACCATCGTCGACTGGACGGTGATCGCTGGTGCCGCCGACGCGGCGGCCTTCGCCGCGGCGCTGCGCGCGACGCCTCGCGCCGCCACCGGCTACAATTCCATCTCAGAGGCGATCGCCTATTCCCACGCCAAGATCACCCAGAATGGCTATGAGGGGTTGAAGAAGGTGATCGACGTTTCCGGCGACGGTCCGAATATCGGCGGGCGCCCGCTGGAGTTGGCGCGCCAGGACGCGGTCGCGGCCGGCATCACCATCAACGGCCTCGTCATCAACCGCCCGGGCGGCGTCGTGCGCCGCATCGGCGCCGAGCCCCTCATCGAGCATTATCGTCGTGACGTCATCGGCGGCCCGGCGGCTTTCGTCATGTCGGTGGAGGCGCCGGAGCGTTTCGCCGAGGTCGTGCGCCGCAAGCTGGTCCTGGAAATCGCCACCCGTTGAGGGGCGCGCAGCCGCGCATCTCATTTGCGCCCCGCGCCGTTGCCAAAGGCGCCCGCGCCCTTATGTTCCGCGGAACCGGCCGCCACGCACCCGTGTTGATCCTGCGACCGGAGCCATTTCAGACAGAGGAGACATCTTCATGGCGTTCACACTGCCGGACCTTCCATATTCCTACGACGCCCTCGCCCCGCATATGTCGGCAGAAACGCTGGAATATCATCACGATAAGCACCACAAAGCGTACTGCGACACGATGAACGACATGATCAAGGGCACCGAATACGAGAACATGGACCTTGAGGAGATCGTCAAGAAGAGCCACTCCGACAATCCCAAGCTCTTCAACCAGGCGGGGCAGTTCTACAACCACATCCATTTCTGGAAGTGGATGAAGTCCGGCGGCGGCGGGCGCTCGCTCCCCGGCGGCCTGGCCAGCCAGATCGATTCCGATCTCGGCTCCTTCGACGAGTTCCGCACCAAGTTCATCGATGCCGGCAAGGGCCAGTTCGGCTCCGGTTGGGCCTGGCTCGCCATGAAGGACGGGCGCCTGACGGTGATGAACACGCCGAACGGCGAGAACCCGCTCGTCCACGGCGCGACGCCCCTCCTCGGCGTCGATGTCTGGGAGCATTCCTATTACATCGACTACCGCAACGCCCGGCCGAAATACCTGGAGGCCTTCGTCGACAACCTGGTCAACTGGGATTACGTCGCCGAGCTCTACGAAGCGGCAAAATAGGCTTTCCGGCTCTTCGAGCTTTCAAGCCCCGGCCCTCACGGCCGGGGTTTTTTCGTGTCGGGCAACGTCCTGAAAAATCCCCTAGTAGGCCTTGAAAATCGTATATGCTTTATGTATATACAGAAGCATGGGCCTAAGACTGGCTCATGCTGAGTCTCGTCGACGAAACAGAAGAAACCGATCGAAAGCGCTAAACTCGTTCCTGAATTCTGACTGTCCCAAAAACCTGACGCTCTGAAGGACGCAAAAAGCCCAGTCTGACTGAAGCTTCCTTGAACTAAGCATCCCTCACGCGACAAACCTGAAGTTGAAATCGCAAAACCTGAACAAGCAGAGTAAATGACGAGGATACTCGGCCAAAAAAACTCGCTGCTCAGGAGAGAGCGTCATGGAGTTCGAGTGGAGCGAGACGAAGCGGCAGGAGGTCATCGAGCGTAGAAAGGTCGATATCCTCTATGCCGCGTTCATCTTTGAGGGACCTGTCTTTGTATCTAAAGACGGCCGGAAGGAATATGGCGAAGATCGGTGGATTGCGGTGGGCTTGGTGGAGAACGAGTGCTTCGTCGTGGTTTATACCATCCGTGACGGCACGATCCGCCTCATCACCGCATGGAAAGGTGGTCGCCATGAAAGACGGCGATATCAGGAAAGGCTCGCTCGACAGCCTGCGGGAGATGCGTGGGCGGGGTGAACTGCATCACGACGCCGACGCACCGGAAGGTCCCGAACTGAGCGCGGAGTTTTGGCAAAAGGCTGTGCTCAAGGAACCGGAATCCAAGAAACCCATCAGCCTTCGCGTCGATCGTGATGTGCTGGATTGGTTCAAGTCTCAAGGCGAGGGATATCAGACGCGCATGAACGCTGTCCTGCGCGCCTATATGGAGAGTTTCGCGCAAAGAGATCGCTGAGGCGGGCGGGATATTCCCCAGCTGGCCCCCGGCTCTGCGTGTCGCAGTGCCTGCTCGAAAGGTCCTGCAGCCCGGCACGGGATGCCCTGTCGTCGTGCCCGGGCTCGGCCTCGGCAACCGGCGATGACGAGAGAGCGCGGTGCCGGCCGCCGAGCCCGGTTCCGGCCCTAAGGCGTGATCGCCACCTTCAAGACGCCGTCGCGCTGATTGGCAAAGAGGTCGTAGGCCTCCTCGATGTCGTTGAGCTTGAAGCGGTGGGTCACCAGCGGGCGCGTGTCGAGGCGGTCGGAGGCGATCACCTGCATCAGCCGGCGCATGCGCTCCTTGCCGCCTGGGCAGAGCGTGGTGACGATGGTCTGATCGCCGAGCCCGGCGAGGAAGCCGTCGAGCGGGATCTTGAGGTCGGCGGAATAGACGCCGAGCGAGGAGAGCGTGCCGCCCGGCCGCAGCACCCGCAGCGCCGCCTCGAAGGTCTCCTGCAGCCCCAGCGCCTCGATCGCCACGTCGACGCCGCGCCCGTCGGTGAGACGCAGGATCTCGTCCACCGGATCGACCTTGGTGAAGTCGACGATATGGTCGGCGCCCATCTTCTGGGCGATTTCCATGCGCGCCGGCACGGCTTCGACGCCGATGATGGTGGTGGCGCCCATCAGCCTGGCGCCGGCCGTGGCGCACAGCCCGATCGGGCCCTGCGCGAAGACGGCGACGATATCGCCGATTTTGACCCGCCCGCGCTCGGCCCCGGAAAAGCCCGTCGACATGATGTCCGGGCACATCAGCACCTGTTCGTCGGTAAGCCCGTCGGGGATCGGCGCCAGGTTGGTCATGGCGTCCGGCACCAGGAGGTATTCCGCCTGCGCTCCGTCGATGGTGTTGCCGAAGCGCCAGCCGCCGAGCGGCTTGAAGCCGTGCTTGGTCCCGGCCCCGTCCTGCGAATGGCAGCCGATGAGGCAGGCGGCCGAATGCCCGCTCGGGGTGATCGCCCCGGCGATGACGCGCTGGCCTTCCTCGTAGCCCTCAACGGCCGAGCCGAGCTTCTCGATGATGCCGACTGGCTCGTGGCCGATGGTCAGGCCCCGCTCCACCGGGTACTCGCCCTTCAGGATGTGGATGTCGGTGCCGCAGATCGTCGTCGTGGTGACGCGGATGAGGGCATCCAGAGGTCCGACATCGGGCACCGGCTTCTCGTCGAGAACGATGCGGTTCGGCTCCACGAAGATGGCGGCTTTCATCTTGGGCATGGGTGAGGCTCTCCTTTCGCGCTGCTCGGCCCCTGCCTCCCGTTTATGGGCAAAGGACCGGCTCGGCCTTGCGTCCGAGAAGGTGCGGGCCAGGGCGCCGAGCTTCTTTGACGCCGGTCAAGTGGAGATGACGCGCTGCCGGGAAAACGGCCGTCTCGCGAAAACGTGAAGAGTAGTCGATGCTTGCGGGTAGATGGCGCCTTGCCCGGCGAGCCTGCGGGCGTCGCCGGTCGCTCGCGGGCAAGCGCTACCTCTGCCGGCCGTGCAGACCGGCGGAAGTCGGTCGTTTCGCCCGGGTGGGTCTCGCAATAGCGCCGAACCGAGCCGCACCTATTGGTCCACGCGCCGACACTTCATCAGGCCGGGATTGACCGCCCAGGTCTGCACCTCGCTCAGCCAGCGCCGGCAGAGATATTCGCTCGGAAAGCATGCCTGCGCGCTCACCGGCCGGACCCAATCGTTGAACGGATCCTGGCTGGTGCCGGAATAGGTGCCGCGCCATGGGCCGAACCCGGCCTCGCATGGCCCGCCGCCGCGCGGCGGGGGAGGGGAGTAGACGCCGGCGAGCGCCGCGCCGCCGAGAAATGTCAGCAGGAACGTCGCGCCTATGAGGCTTTTCATCATACGATCTCCAGAAATCTCCAAGTCTCTCACAGCTGCGTGAGAAGCGCCGGACGCAGCGTTCACCGGTAGCTGGAAGGTTGCTCCTCTCTATAATAGCGCCCGTCAGATATACTTGGGAGGTACGCTTCATGTTCCGCAGCTTAACGCTTGCCCTTCTTGTCTCCTCCGCGGTCGCCGCCGGCGTCGCTTACGCCCAGGGCCCGATAGCCGGCGAAGGCGCCATCCAGTCGCGCCAGGCGATCATGAAGTCCTACGGCGCCGCCGCCAAGGTCGGAGGCGGCATGGCCAAGGGCGAAATCCCCTACAATCCCGCCGTCGGCATGTTGGTGCTGGCGACGCTGAATGCCGGCGCCAATTCCGTCGGCCATTTCTTTCCCGAGGATTCGCAGACCGGCGGCGACACCGAGGCGGCGCCGAAAATCTGGCAAGACATGCAAGGCTTCAACGAGAAGATCGACGAGTTGCAGGGCGCCACCGAGATGGCCCTCGCCAGCCAGCCGGCCGACCTTGACACCTTCAAGGCCGCTTTCGGCGATGTCGCGCAGAATTGCAAATCCTGCCACGAAGATTATCGCATCGAGAAGAACTGACCTTGGCGAAGAAGCTCCTCGCGGCGGCCGCCCTCATCGCGGTCGCCGCCGGCGCGCTGTTCTGGCTCTTGACCGCGCCACGCTCGATTTCGACGGCGGCTTTGCCGCAGCATCAACCGGACCTTGAGAACGGCGAGGCGATGTTCCAGCTCGGCGGCTGCGCCAATTGCCACGCCGTGCCCAAGGCGGAGGGCGACGAGCGGTTGAAGCTGGCCGGCGGGCTGGAGCTTGCCACCGATTTCGGCACCTTCCGCGTCCCGAACATCTCGCCCGACGAGGCCACCGGCATCGGCGGCTGGAGCGATGCCGATTTCGTCGGCGCCATGCAGCGCGGCGTCTCGCCGGACGGCGCGCATTACTACCCGGCCTTTCCCTACGCCTCCTATGCGCGCATGCGGGCGGAGGACGTCCTCGACCTGAAAGCCTATCTCGACACGCTGCCGGCCGTCTCCAACGAGGTGGCGGGGCACGACCTCGCTTTTCCCTACAATCTCCGTCGCGGGCTCGGCCTGTGGAAGCGGCTTTATCTTTCCGACGCGCCCGTCGTTTCCCTAACGGCGGACGCTGAGCGGCTTCTGCGCGGCCGCTACCTCGTGGAGGGGGCCGGCCATTGCGGGGAGTGCCACACGCCGCGCGGCACGCTCGGCGCCATGCGGGAGGATGCCTGGCTCGCCGGCGCGCCCAATCCGGAGGGCAAGGGTAGGATCCCTAACATCACCCCGCATGCCGACGGCGTGGAGTCCTGGAGCGAGGCCGATCTCGTTTATTTCTTCGAAAGCGGCTTCACGCCCGAATTCGATTCCGTCGGCGGCTCCATGGTGGCCGTGCAGGAAGAACTGGCGCGGCTTGAAAAGTCGGACCTTGAAGCCATCGCCGCCTATCTGAAGGCCGTGCCGCCGCGCCCGAGCGCCGGCAGATAAGCTCGCGCTACCTGAGCGCCCGCGCCGGCACGCCCGGCCGGCAGCCCATGGTGACGACGGGCCCGTTGGCGAAGCTGACGCCTTCGTTGATGAAGCGCCGGCATTCCCGCTCGGTGCGGAAGCAGCCTTCGGCGTAGAAGGGACGGGTTCCATCGGCATAGATCGGCTTGCGTTTCGCCGACACCCAGCCGAACCATAGCTGTTGCGGCGGATAGCGGCTCGTCAGCACCGCGCAGGTGCCCTTGCCCTTGTCGAAGGAGAAGGGCTCCGCCGCCGGCAAGGGCGTTGCCGGGACGGCGAAAAAGCTGGCGAGCAAGGCGCTCGCAAGAAGACGATGCATCGGGTCAACTCCTGTCTGCCATCAAGGGGCGGGGCCGCCCGGCAGTTCCATCAAGGCTCACGTCACCTCAGCTATGCGCCCATTCCCAATAGAGGGAGCGGGCCTTCATGCCCATCGGGCCGGGCTGCAGGTCGCGCTCTTCCAGGCGGATGACCGGCACCACCTTGGAATAATTGCCGGTGGAGAAGATTTCGTCAGCGGTGAGGAAATCTTCCACCGTCAGGCATTGCTCGCGCACCTCAATCCCCGCCTCGCGCATCAGCGCGATCACCCGCTGGCGGGTGATGCCGTTGAGGAAGGTGCGGTTGGGCGCGGGGGTGAAGACGACGCCATCCCTCGCCATGAAGACGTTGGAGGTCGCCGTCTCGGCGACATTGCCGAGCATGTCGCGCACCAGCGCGTTGTCGAAGCCGCGCGCCTTCGCCTCCAGGATGGCGCGACCGTTATTGGGGTAGAGGCAGCCCGCCTTGGCGTTGGTCGGCATGCATTCGATGGTCGGGCGGCGGAAGGGCGACAGGGTGAGCGAAAAGCCCTTCGGCTCCGGCATCGGCGTCTCGTAGAGGCAGAGGCAAAATCTCGTCGATTCGGCGAGCGCCGGCACCGACATGAAGCCGCCTTGCTCCGCCCAGTACATCGGCCGGATATAGATGGCGGCATCTTTCGGGAATTTCGCCAGCCCCTCCACGGTGAGCGCCATCATCGTCTCCACCTCGACGAGGGCATCGAGCCCGAGCGCCCGCGCCGAGGCGTTGACCCGCTCGCAATGGCGCTTCAGGTCCGGCATCACCCCCTCGAAGGCGCGCGCCCCGTCGAAGACGGAGGAACCGAGCCACATGGCGTGGCTGCGGGGCCCGAGAATCGGCACGTTGCCCTCGTGCCAGTCGCCTTCGAGCCAGGTCCAGGTTCTCGACCAATCCGTCATGATGCCCTCTCAACGGCACCTTCTTAGCTCTCCTGCTGCCCGCAGGCGAGGGGGCGAGACGCTTTGACCGCGCCTCAGCGCAACGGCGGCGTCGGGGCCGGTGGCCTCCACGGCCCGTCCTTGCTAGAGCCTTGGCGCTGAGAAAGAGGCGCAACATGGCTCCTGCGATTTTCGTCTTCGACGCCTACGGCACGCTCTTCGACGTGCATGCGGCGGTGCGCCGCCACGCCGAGGCGGTCGGTCCCGACGCCGAGCGGCTTTCCGCCCATTGGCGGGCCAAGCAGCTGGAATATTCCTGGGTGCGCTCCATGATGGGGCGCTACCTGGATTTCTGGACGCTGACGGAACAGGCGCTCGAACACGCCTTCCTCAGCTTCCCCACGGCCGATTCCTCCATGAAGCCGACGCTTCTGGAGGCCTATCGCACGCTCGACTGCTACCCGGAGGTGCCCAGAGCGCTGAAGCAGTTGAAGGCGGAGGGCAAGGCGCTCGCCATCCTCTCCAACGGTTCGCCGGGCATGCTCGCCTCCGCCGTCTCCGCCGCCGGTCTTGACGGTCTTTTCGACGAGGTCCTGTCGGTCGACGAGCTCAGGGCCTACAAGACCGACGAGCGCGTCTACGAGCTCGTCGCCACGCGCTTTCGCGTCTATCCGGAGGCCGTCTCCTTCCAATCCTCCAACCGCTGGGACATCGCCGGGGCGACGGCCTTCGGTTTCCGCACCGTGTGGATCAACCGCGCCGGCGCCGCCGACGAATATCACGACCTGCCGCCGGTGGCCGAGCTTCCCGACCTTGCCGGCCTGACGCGGCTTTGAGCGCTCTCCGATCGCGCTCGTGCCGGTATCAATGCGGCACGGCGCGAGAGAAGAGATTGATGATGAAGACGCCGGAGACGATGAGACTGAGGCCGACAAGCGCCGGCAGGTCCAGCTTCTGGCCGTACCAGAGCCAGGCGACGAGGGTGATGAGGACGATGCCGGCTCCCGACCAGATGGCGTAGACGACGCCGGTGGGCATCACCCGCAAGGTCAGCGACAGGAGCCAGAAGGCGATGGCGTAGCCGACGATGGTGAGAAGGGTGGGCGATAGGCGCGTCAGCCCGTCGGAACGGGCCAGCGCCGTCGTCGCCACGACCTCCGCCACGATGGCGGCGCCGAGGATGAACCAAATCGTCGTCGGAGCCATAGACGTCCTTTCCCTGCGATGCGTGTAACGACGCTTGCCTGCCGCCGTGGGCGATGGCCCTTCAGCGTTCGCCGGCGCTGATCCATTTCTCCACGCGCGGCGGCTGGTAGGCGATGAAGCGGTCCAGAAGCTTTTCGGGCGTGGCTTCCACCATCAGCATCTGCCGGTGCTCTGCGCGCATGAACGCCTCCGCCGCCTGATGGTCCAGGAAGGCGGCGAGACGGTCGTAGAAGCCGGCGACGTTGAGAAGGCCGACGGGCTTGGCGTGATGGCCGAGCTGGCCCCAGGTCCACACCTCGAAGAGCTCCTCCAGCGTGCCGGCGCCGCCGGGCAGGGCGATGAAGCCGGCCGCAAGGTCGCTCATCGTCGCCTTGCGCGCATGCATGGAATCCACTTCCACGAAGCGCGTCAGCCCCTCATGCGCGACTTCCTTGTCGATGAGCGCCCGCGGCATCACCCCGACGACCTCGCCGCCCGCCGCAAGCGCGGCATCGGCGAGAATGCCCATCAGCCCCACCTTCGCCCCGCCATAGACGAGGGTGACGCCGCGCCCCGCCAGTTCGCGCGCCAGGGCTCGCGCTGCGAGAGCGTAGTCGGGGCGGGCCCCCTCGTTGGAGCCGCAGAAGACGCAAATCGCCTGCATGGATGCTCGCCGCGCCCCGCCTATTCGCCGAGCGCCGTCAGGATGCGCGCCCAGGAACGGGCGCCGCCGTGAAAGCTCTTCAGGTTGTATTTCTCGTTCGGCGAATGGATGCGGTCGTCGTCGAGGGCGAAGCCGACGAGAACGGTGTCCATGCCGAGGATGCGCCGGAAGAGGGCGACGATGGGGATGGAGCCGCCCATGCCGATGAGCTTGGCCTCCTTGCCCCATTCATCCGAGAGCGCCTTGAGCGACTTCTTCACGAAGGCGCTGTCGCCGGGCTGGGTGATGGCCCTCTCGCCGCCATGGCTCTTGAAGGTGACCGTGCAATCGCCCGGAATGCGCGCCTTGACGAAGGCGTGGAAGGCCTCGCGGATCTTTTCGGGATCCTGCTCGCCGACGAGGCGGAAGGAGATTTTCGCCGAGGCCTTGGAAGGGATGACCGTCTTGCCGCCCTCGCCGGTATAGCCGCCGATGATGCCGTTGACCTCCGCCGTCGGGCGCGACCAGATCTGCTCCAGCGTGGAGTAGCCCTTCTCGCCCGCCGGGATCGACAGCCCCGCCTCGCCGAGGAAGGCCTTCTCGCTGAAGCCGAGGCTTTCCCAGGCCGCCTTCTCCTCGGCCGTCAGCTCCGGCACGCCCTCGTAGAAACCGGGGATCTGAATGCGCCCGTCCTCGTCCCTGAGATCGGCGAGCACCTTGGCCAGAACGTGGATCGGATTGCGCGCCGCGCTGCCGTAATGGCCCGAATGCAAATCGTGCGAGGGCCCTTCGATGAAGAGCTCCTCGTAGACAAGCCCGCGCAAGCGTGTGCTGATGGCCGGCGTCTCGGCGTCCCACATGGAGGTGTCGCAGACAAAGGCGACATCGGCCTTCAGCTCCTCCGCATTGGCGTTGAGGAAGGGCACCAGCGAGGGGCTGGCCGATTCCTCCTCGCCTTCCAGAAGCACGGTGATGTTGACCGGCAGGCCGCCTTCCTCCGCCATCAGGGCGCGCGCGGCCTCAAAGAAGGTCATGAACTGACCCTTGTCGTCGGAGGAGCCGCGACCGAGGATGCGCTTTTTTCCATCCTCGCCCGCCACCCTGGGCTCGAAGGGCGGATGCTCCCAAAGCTCCACCGGGTCGACCGGCTGCACGTCGTAATGGCCGTAGAAGAGGATATGCGGCTTGTCCGCCCCGGCCGCCTTGTAATGGCCGACCACCATCGGATGGCCGGTGGTGGGGCGCACGGAGGCCTCAAAGCCGATCTCGGCAAGCTGCGCGGCGCAGTATTCGGCCGCCTTCTGGCACTCCTGCGCATAGGCCGGATCGGCGGAGATGGAGGGGATGCGGATCAGCTGGAACAGGCGCTCCAGCGCCTCGCCGGAGACGGCTTCATCGATGCGGGCGAGCGTATGGTCGAGCATGTCGGGCCTTCCGATGGGGCGCGTGGCCGCGCCGGATGTCGAAGGCGTGTTAGCGGATGGAGGGGCTCTGAGGGAAGTGGGAGCGATCTGGATTTCGTGGCGGCGCCGACTTTTGCGGCCTGCGTCCCGGCTTCGCCCTGCAGCGAGCCGTCGCCGCGCTTGGCCGCTCGTGCCCGGATGTCTCGCGATGCCGCGCCACCGGCCCGCCCCCGATATCACCGGGGACGGGCTGGGAGCGTTGGCATGATCAGTAGCAGACCTTGCGCGGGCGCCAGACATAGCGGCCCTTATAGGGGTGCCACACGCGCACCTTGCGCACCTCGCAATAGCCATAGGTGGGATGGCCGTAAGTGGGGCCATGGCCGTGGGCGATGGCCGCGCCCACGCCGAGCGCCGTGGCGCCTGCGATGATGCCGAGCGCAAGACCCTTGCTGCCGCCGGCCTCAGCGGGCGTGGTGGTGGCGGAAACGGACGCGGCGGCGAGCGTGGCGACGGCGAGCCCGGTGATGGCGAACTTCTTCAGCATGGCTATCTCCTTGACGTTCGGGCGAAGCGATGACCGCCCTTGCTGGATAGGTGTTACAACACCCGCCAAAGGTTCACCGTGCTCCGCGTCACGTGCCGGAGGCGTGCGCTTTTCCCGCGCTCGGGGGCATGAGGCCCGCGCAACGAAAGAGCCCCCGGCGGCGGGCCGGGGGCTCTTTCGACGGGCTGATTCTGCGGATGGGATCAGTAGCAGAATTCGCGGCTGCGCCAGACATAGCGGCCCCGGCGCGGGCTCCAGACGCGAACATTGCGGATCTCGCAGTAACCGTAGACCGGATGGCCGTAATAGGGGCGATGCGAGTTGGCGATGGCCGCGCCCACGCCGAGCGCCGTGGCGCCGGCGATGATGCCGAGAGCGACGCCGCGCCCGCCGGCTTCGGCGGAGGTGGTGGAGGCGGTGACGGAGGCGGTCGCGATGGCGGCGACGGCGAGCCCGGTGACAGCGATCTTCTTCAGCATGACGTTCCCCTCTTTAGGTTCGGGCGAGAGGCTTTCTCGCTCTCGATGGTCAAGGGATAGACCATCGCCCCGAGGGAGGATGTGCGCTCCGTCACAGCCCGGCGCGGCGCCTACTTCTCCTTGAAGTCGAGGGCGGCGCCGTTCATGCAGTAGCGCTGGCCGGTCGGTTGGGGACCGTCGGGGAAGACATGGCCGAGATGGCCGCCGCATGTGGCGCAGCGGATCTCCGTGCGGCGCATGAAGAAGGAACGGTCCTCGTGCGCCTCCACCGCCTCTGCCGAGATCGGCTGAAAAAAGCTCGGCCAGCCGGTGCCCGAATCGAACTTCGTGTCGGAGGCGAAAAGCGGCACCCCGCAGCCGGCGCAGTGATACAGCCCGTCGCGTTTCTCAAGATGAAGCGGCGAGGTGAAGGCACGCTCCGTCCCGTGCTCGCGCAACACCTTGTACTGTTCCGGCGAAAGCGTCTCGCGCCACTCCGCTTCGGTCTTGTCGGTCTTGTCCATGTCGGCAGCTTTCTGATCCATAAAGCGCATAGCTAGCCTTGTGGGGCGCCCCGGCAAGTCCCAGCTAGGGGAGCGGTAAAGCTCACTGCTATGCCGCCGCTTGCCCCGAAATGCTTCGCCCGCTATCGGTCTGACTTTCCCGCTTTAGCCGACCCGACATATGCCCTCAGAGCAATTCGACTGGACCTTCGCCGCAATGGCCGCCCCGTTTCTGGCGGCTCTGATCGCTCCTTTCGCAAAGCGCGTGCTCGGCGCCAATGCGGGATGGCTGCTGGCACTCGCGCCGGCGGCGATGTTCCTGCATTTTCTCACCTTGCTCGTTCCGGTCGCAGACGGCCAGGTGCTGACGAACGGGCTTTCCTGGGCGCCGCAATTTGGCGTCGAGTTTTCCTATCGCCTTGACGGGCTCAGCCTTCTCTTTGCGCTTCTGATCAGCGGCATCGGCGCGCTGATCGTCGTCTATTCCGGCGCTTATCTCAAAGGTCACGAGCATCAGGGGCGCTTCTTTTCCTTCATCCTCCTGTTCATGGGGGCGATGCTCGGCCTGGTGCTGGCCGACGATCTCATCACCCTGTTCATCTATTGGGAACTGACCTCCATCACCTCCTTCCTGCTGATCGGCTTCGACCATGCGCGCGAGGCCTCGCGCCGGGCGGCCCTGCAGGCGCTGGTGGTGACGGCGGGGGGCGGATTGTGCCTGCTCGCCGGCTTTTTGATGATGATCGGGCTGCTCGGCGTCGGCTCCATGTCGGAGGCGATCGCCCTTGGCGAGAGCTTTGCGGCCGACCCGCTCTATCTGCCGATCCTCATTCTCATTCTTCTCGGCGCCTTCACCAAATCGGCCCAGTTTCCGTTCCATTCCTGGCTGGCCAACGCCATGGAGGCGCCCACCCCCGTCTCCGCCTATCTGCATTCCGCCACCATGGTGAAGGCGGGCGTCTATCTGTTGCTGCGCGTCCATCCCTTCATGGGCGGCACGGAGGCCTGGACGACGATCCTGCCGGTCTTCGGCGGCGTGACGCTCATGGCCGGCACGTTCCTTGCGCTGCGCCAGACCGATCTGAAGCTCATTCTCGCCTATACGACGATTGCCTCGCTCGGCCTTCTGGTCATGCTGGCCGGCACCAGCGTCGATACCGCCATTCTCGGCGCGCTCACCTATCTTCTCGCCCATTCGCTCTTCAAGGGCGGCCTGTTCATGGTTGCCGGCACCGTCGACCACGAAGCCGGCAGCCGCGATATCCGCCATCTCGGCGGGCTGGCCCGCGTCATGCCGGTCACCTTCCTGGCGGCGCTCGTCTGCGCCTGGTCGATGGGCGGGCTTTTCGTCACTCTCGGCTTCTTCGCCAAGGAGGCGATGTATGACGGCCTCCTGCAGGCCGGCGCTTCGGGCCAAATCC
Organism: Afifella pfennigii DSM 17143; assembly: GCF_000688515.1. GTDB lineage: Bacteria > Pseudomonadota > Alphaproteobacteria > Rhizobiales > Afifellaceae > Afifella > Afifella pfennigii. Next base: position 25,003 of record NZ_JHZK01000021.1, read on the forward strand.
TTCTCGCCGTCGCCGTTCTCGGCAACGGGCTGATGTTCGCCGCCGCCTTCGCCGTCGCGCTCATTCCCTTTATCGGCGCTCGCCCGCAAGCGTTGGCGAAGGCCCATGAGGGGCCGGTCGGCTTGTGGCTCGGCCCCGTGCTTCTGGCGATCGCCGGCGTGACGGGCATTGTCTTCGCCAGCTGGACGCAGAACAGCCTCATCGCGCCGACGCTGATGGCCGTCGCCGGGGCCGAGCCGCCGATGAAGCTCTCCTACGGCATCTACTTCAACGAGGTTCTGGCGCTGTCCGCCGGCACCTGGCTTCTGGGTATTGCCGCCTTCCTGGCTCTGCGGCCGCTCCGCGGCGCCATAGCCGGACTCTTATCGGCCATCGGCTGGGGTCCGGATCGCGGCTTCGATCAGCTCGTGTCGGCTCTCACCAACCTTTCCGCGGCCATCACCCGTTTCATCCAGAACGGCGACCTGATGCGCTACATGACGGTGACCTTCGCCGCTTTCGCGCTGGCGCTGCTTTTGCCGCTCTTCCTCTTCGGCGAATGGCCGTCCTGGCCGGCCGCCTTTCACCTTGCCTATTACGAATGGGCGGTCGCCGGGCTTGCCGTCATCGGGCTCATCGCCGTCGTCGTGGCGCGCAACCGCCTCATCGCCATCGTCTCTCTCGGCATCCAGGGCTTTGCCGTCGCCCTCATCTTCATGCTCTTCGGCGCCCCGGACCTTTCCTTCACCCAGTTCATGGTGGAGACGCTATCCGTCGTCATCCTCGCCCTCGTCATGACGCGGCTGCGCCTGACGCCCTCCGATCAGCGTGGCACGCTCAAGCGCACCAAGGACGCGACGCTGGCGCTCGCCTGCGGGGTGGGGACGGCGGCGCTGCTTCTCGCCGTCACCGGCCTGCCGTTCGACGATCGTGTGTCGGAGTTCTTCGCCCAGTATTCTCTCACCATCGCCCATGGCCGCAACATCGTGAACGTCATCATCGTCGACTTCCGCGGCCTCGATACGTTGGGCGAGATCGGCGTCGTGCTCATTGCCGGCCTCGCCGTCCTCGCCCTTTTGCGCTTTCCCGCGCCCTGGCGGCGACGCGACGAGGATGACCCCTACGACAACACCCATAAGGAGCAGGCATGAGCACGGTCATTTTCCGCGCCATCGCGCCTTACCTGACGGCCTTGATGGTTCTGTTCTCCATCTTCGTGCTGTTGCGGGGCCACAATAATCCCGGTGGCGGCTTCATCGGCGGGCTGATTGCCGCCTCCGCCTTCGCCATTTACGGCATCGCCTATGGCGTGCCGCCGGTGCGCCGCGCCATGCGTTTCCACCCCATGCAGCTTGCCGCTTTCGGCCTCGTCCTGGCCGCCTTGGCGGGCGTGCCCTCGCTGCTCGTCTCCGTCCCGTATCTGACGGGGCTTTGGACCTATCCGACCCTCTTCGGTGTGGAGCTCGCCCTGTCGACGCCGCTGGTTTTCGACATCGGCGTCTATTGCGTCGTCGTCGGCACCATCTCCTCCATCGCTCTGTCGCTGGAGGAAAGGGAGCGCTGATGGAAGGCCCGCTCGCACTTCTCGTCGGCTGTTTCTTCGCCGCCAGCGTCTATCTGATGCTGTCCGATTCCCTGATCCGCATCCTGATCGGGGTCGTCGTCCTGTCCAACGCGGTCAATCTGCTCATCTTCGTCGCCGGACGCATCGTCAAGGAGGTGCCGCCGATCATCCCCCTCGGGGCGCAGATCCCGCCGATCGAGACGGCCAATCCCTTGCCCCAGGCGTTGATTTTGACGGCCATCGTCATCTCCTTCTCGTTCTTTGCCTTCCTGCTCGTCCTCGTCTTCCGCACCTATCAGGCGCTCGGTACCGACAAGACGGACGAGATGCATCTGGCCGAACCGCAGGGCGAGCCGATACCGCCGAGGGGCTACTGAGCGATGGCGGTTTCTGAAAAGACGGTCGACCTTTCACAGGCGATGGTGACGGCGCCGGTCGCGCCGGCCGACGCGCTCATCATCGCGCCCATCATTATCACCCTGTTCTTCGGTGGCCTGCTGCTGATGACGCGCAAGCGCGCCGCCTGGCAGGTGCCGATGGGCCTGTTTGCCCTGGTGCTTTTGCTCGCCGCCTGTGCGGGGCTTCTCGCCCGTGTCCTGACGGCGGGTCCCGTCTCCGTCACCATGGGAAGTTGGCTGCCGCCCTTCGGCATCAGCTTCACCGCCGACGCGCTCGGCGCCTCCTTCGCCTTCGTCTCCTCCCTGGTGGCGCTGGCGGTCGGGCTCTTCGCCAGCCGCGACATCGACGGGCTCGGCCAGCGCTACGGCTTCTTCGCCTTTCTGCTGTTGATGATGTGCGGCATCTGCGGAGCCTTTCTGACCGGCGATATCTTCAACCTCTATGTCTGGTTCGAGGTGATGCTGATCGCCTCCTTCGGGCTGATGGTGCTCGGCAACACCCGCACGCAGCTCGATGGCGCGGTGCGCTATGCGCTCCTCAATCTGCTTGGCGCCGCCTTCTTTCTGGCCGCTACGGGCTATCTCTACGGCAGCCTCGGCACGCTCAATATGGCCGACATTACCGAGCGGCTACGCCAGCCGACCGACGGGCTGCCGCTCAACACCATCGCCGCGCTTTTCATCCTCGGCTTCGGCATGAAGGCGGCCGCCTTTCCTCTCGCCTTCTGGCTGCCGGCTTCCTACCACACCCCTTCGCCGGCGGCCGCGGCCATCTTCGCCGGGCTTCTCACCAAGGTCGGCGCCTATGCGCTCCTGCGCACCATGGTGATGGTGATGCCGGCCGCGCATGCCGTCTACGCCGATTTCCTCACCTGGATCGCCATCGGCACCATGCTGCTGGGCTCGCTCGGCGCGCTCGCAGAATCGGATCTGCGGCGGCTTTTCGGCTATGTCGTCATCTCCGGCATCGGCATCATCTTCGCCGGCCTGGCGCTCGGCAGCGCGGGCGGGCTTTCTGGCGCCATCGTCTATGCCCTGCATTCCATGTTGGTGATGACCGGGCTCTACCTTGCGGCGGGCATCGCCGCGCGCCTTGGCGGCAGCCAGCAGCTGCGCGAACTCGGCGGCCTCTACGGCGCCAGCCCGCTCCTGGCGGGCCTTACGCTTCTGCTGATCCTTTCCGCTGCCGCGCTGCCGCCTTTCTCCGGCTTCTGGGCGAAGATTGTCGTGGTGGAGGCGGCCATGGTCGGCGGGCGCTGGTGGCTTGCCGGCATCGTCCTGGTCACGGGCCTGTTCACGGCGCTGGCCGCCGGCCGGGCCTTTGCCCATGCCTTCTGGCGCGGCGGGCCTGTCGGCACGCCGGACGGTGCGGAGAAGTCGGTGCCCGGCAAGCTTGCCGCCGCCGATCTTCCCTTGCTCCTCGGTCCCCTCGGTTTCCTGACGATGCTGACCTTGCTGATCGGCCTCTATCCTCAGCCGGTGCTGCGTCTGGCGGAGATCGGTGCCGCCGGGCTGCTCGATCCGATTCCCTATGTCAGGGCCGTTTTTGGAGCTGCGCCGTAATGTATCTCTTTCCGGTCAACATCCTTCTGGCGATCGCCTGGGCCGCCGTCACCGGCAGCTTCAGCCTGGTGAACCTGCTTTTCGGCTTCGTGCTGGGCGCATGCGTTCTTTGGATCATCCGCGAGCAGATCGGCACCCGCAGCTATCTCGGCCGCTCGCTACGTGTGGTCAGCCTCGGTTTCTTGTTCTTTTACGAGCTGGTGATGTCGGCGATACGGGTCGCTTGGCTCGTCGTGCAGCCCAAGATGCCGTTGCGGCCGGCCATCATCGCCTATCCGCTGCGTGTCAACCGCGATTTTGAGATCACGCTTTTGGCGAACTTGATCACCCTGACGCCGGGCACTCTTTCCATCGACGTCTCCCCGGACCGGCGCATTCTCTACATCCACGCCGTCGACGTGCCCGATCCCGATGAGTTGAAGCGCGAGATCGCCGAAGGCTTCGAGCGCAAGATCCTGGAGGCCTTTCGATGAGCGCGAGCCAGTTCCTCGATCTCTGTGTTGATACGGCCCTGGTCCTTCTGATCCTCGCCTTTGCGTTGATCACCCTGCGCATCGTGCTCGGCCCGTCGCTTGCCGACAGGGTTCTTGCTCTCGATATGTTGGTCACCGTCGGCATCGGTTTCATTGCCGTCATCGGCGTGAAGACGGCGTTTTATCTTTACATCGACATTGCCATCGCTCTCGGTCTTGTCGGATTTCTCACGACGATTGCCTTTGCCCGCTTTGTCATGAACCGTGGCGAAAGAAGTGAGGAAAAGATAACCGAAGCCGACCCGGAGGCGCGCCAATGACCGAGGTCATTCACGTCATCGTCGGGCTTATGCTTGTTGTAGGAAGCGTTTTTGCGCTCGTTGCGGCCGTCGGCCTCTTGCGTTTCCCGGATCTTTACACGCGCATGCATGCGGCGAGTAAGGCTGGAACCTTGGGTTCTGGTCTGTTGATTCTGGCGCTCGCCCTAGTGGCGCCTCAATTGGATGTTTTTACACGTGCTGTGGCAGGCGTTATCTTCTTTCTCTTGACCACGCCTGTCTCCGCGCATCTGTTGGCGCGCGCTGCCTATCTGGCCGGCGTAAAGCCTTGGGCGCGCACTCAGCCTGATGACTATTCCCATTCAGTTCGTGCTGCACAAAGTGATTCGTCCTCCAAAAATTCCGGCGTTAGCATTTAGCCTTGTGTTCGGGTTGCCGAGTCAACTTGAGGGGAAGGTGTAAAGCAGGGCGCGAAAAGCCTTCGCAAGCTACACCTTCTTGTTGAAAATTTGTCAACACGCGAACGTCAATAACAATATTTCATTTTTTTCTTGTTTCGTTGGCTTGTCAGCAGTAGCAAACACATGTCTAGCACTTGTCACGATACGCGTGCCAAGGAGGCTCCACGAGGAATCGATGACTGAAACTATCCAAAACGACAACCTGATCGAACTCACGGCGGACATCGTGTCGGCCTATGTGAGCAACAACACCATCGCTGCCGGCGATATCTCTGGTCTGATTGGAAATATCTATCAGGCTTTGCAGACGACGGCGGAAGGTGGTGCCGAGCCGGAGCCGGAGCCCCAGAAGCCGGCGGTGCCCGTGCGCAAGTCGATCACGCCTGACTTCATCATCTGTCTGGAGGACGGAAAGAAGTTTAAATCGCTCAAGCGTCATCTGCGCACGCATTACGATCTGTCGCCGGAAGAATATCGCGACAAATGGGGCTTGCCGGCGGATTATCCGATGGTGGCGCCGAACTATGCCAAGGCTCGTTCCGAGCTTGCCAAGCAGATGGGCCTCGGGCAGAAGCGCACCCGCCGCTAGGCTGGCAGACACGTTTTGCTTCTCTGGCGCCGGCTTCAGCGTCGGCGCTGTGCCTTCCGCATCGCTTCCAGTCGCCTGCCTTCGGCCGCCAGTGCCGTCCTCAGCGCAATATGCTTGTTGAGGTTGTAGCTGCGACAGCCGGCCCGCGCCCTTGTCCTTTCCTGGCGTAGGGCGCTCTTCAGGCGGGCGATGATCCGTTCTCCCACAATCTGCTCGGTTTCACCTGCCGATGCCGTCGGCAGGCGGATGAGACGCGGAAGATGAATGTCGCGCCGGTAGCTCAGCATGCCGGCGCGCTCCCTGCCGCATCCCGTCTCGTGGCCCGGCGAAACGCGCGGGCGCGTGCTGTCGGGGTGCGGCGCTGCCTGTTTTGCTTTCATAGGCGAAGCATCGCCGAGTTAGGCTGGGCGGGGATAAGGGCGGGCCCCTGCGGTTGGCGACGCCGGCTGAGTTAACCATTCAGAAAGGAAAACTTATCCCCGCTTGCGGCTCTTCCGATTATAGGAAATTATTCCTATAGCTTGGGGGGTGACGGAAATGCGATCTGTGGGGAGCCTGTGTGCGAGCGAGATGCCGGCTTCTGGGCATCGCCTGTCGCCGGCGAAGTGCACCATGACGGCTCCGCCATGCGGCGAGAAGGCCACGCCCTGCCGTTTGGCCGAGGCGATGATTGCCGTCACCTTCAGCGTTGCCGTCTCGGATTTGCGTCGCTCTTGCCGGGGCATTTCCCGCGTGGCGCGGGCGCGCCAGGCGGCCATGTATCTGGTGCATGTGACGCGTGGCCTGTCGCTGACGGAGCTTGGAGCCCAGTTCGGTCGCGACCGCACGACGGTGGCGCATGGCTGTGCCGTCACCGAGGAGCGGCGCGACGAGCCGCGCTTCGACCGGGCGATGGAATGTCTTGAATTCGCGCTGGCGCGCTGGATGGATGCGTTCGCAGAGGCGCCCCGGTGATGGCGGGGAAGCCGCGCAAGGCGCCATCGCTGGCACCGCTTCTGACCGCCCTCGCCGCGCATCCGCGCGCACGGCTCGTCGATGTCGACGGTCATGCCTACCGCCTCTGCCATGCCGGCCGGCTGCGCCTGGAGGTCCCGCATGCGCTCGCCCGCCGGCTCCTCGCCTCCGGTCTGCTCGACCAGGCTGCCGATGGCGGTCTTTGCGCCAACCGGCAAACGCATGCCTGGCTGAAGCGGCATGGCACGGAAGATCTCGGCTTCCTCGCGCAGCACAAAGTCCTGTCGCGGCCGCAAACGAAGACCGAGGCGCCCACGCCTATGCTCGATCTCGACGAAAGCCCGATCGGCGCGCTCGCCCGGCGAGCGGGGCCCGACGGCAATCCTTATCTCGGGCCCGCGCTGGTGGAGGCATCGGAGCGGCTTCGGCGCGATTTCGAGCGCGCCAGTCTGCAGCCGCGTGTCACCGCCAATTGGGAAGCGAGCCTGAAGGCGCGGCGTCATCCTGGCGAGCGGGGAGGACGCGAGGAGCTGAGCCAGGCGGCGCTCGATGCGCGCAAACGCTTTGAGCGCGCCATGAATGCCGTTGGCCCGGAGCTGGAAGGCGTCCTCGTCGATGTCTGCTGCTTCCTGAAGGGACTGGAGAGGGTGGAGCGGGAGCGCGGCTTTCCCGCCCGTTCCGGCAAGCTGGTCTTGAAGCTCGGCTTAATGGCGCTGGCTCGCCATTACGGTCTTGCCGAATGCGCCGAGGGGCCGCGGCGGGCGAGCATGCGCCATTGGGGCGCTGGCGATTATCGTCCGCGTCTCTAAGGCGCGGCCCTCGCGCCCGCGCGATTGGCGCCGTCAGGCGGCCAGACGCTGCTCGGCGTCGCGGCGGATGCGCGCGAGCATCGCCGACAGGCCGTTGGAGCGCTGCGCTGTCAGGTGCTCGCGCAGGCCCATTTCCTGGAAGATCTCCTCCGCGTCGATGGAGACGATCTCCGCCGGCGTATGGCCGGAATAGAGCTGCAGCAGGATGGCGATGAGGCCGCGCACGATATGCGCGTCGCTGTCGCCGCGGAAAACGAGGACCTTTTTGTCGTCGCGGCGGTCGTTCTCGCTGATCAGCCACACCTGGCTGGCGCAACCGCGCACCTTGTTGGCTTCGCTGCGCTCCTCCTCCGCCATCTCAGGAAGGGCGCGGCCGAGCTCGATCACGTATCGGTAGCGGTCCTCCCAATCGTCCAGGAGGGCGAAGTCGTCGATGATGTCCTGAATGCTCATACTTGTCTGCTCGCCTCGTGACCGGAAGATAATCGGTTCGGCGCGCGGCACAAGCATGCTGGCGGAAGCGGCCGCCGAAATCGGCGCTTACAGGAGCTGCGGGCGCGGTGCCGGCAGCTCGGTCGGCGACGGCGTCGAAACCGGAAGCGGCCTTCCGGCCGAGGCCTCTTGGGGGCCGATATCGCCGCTCTGCGCGGCCGCCTCCGGCCCGGGCGTGGTCCACGGCACGGCAAGGTCAGCCTCGCTCAAGGTGCCGGTGTCAATCTGCTCCGGATCCGTGCCCGCGAACGCGGCGGCGGCGAGGTCGCGGCCGGTGGCGAACTTCTTGCCCAGAAGCGTCAGCGTGTCACGGCTGGTCTCGCAGGCATGCGGATGGCGATCGCACACGCTGGTGACGTCATGGGCCAGCACGCGGAAGGCGGCAGCCGATTCCATCAGGCTGACGCGCGGCGGCGGACCGCCCTCCGAGGAAGGCGGCAAGATGAGCACGAGCGCCGTCAACCAGAAGATTGAGCGAAACACGAACATAAGCCTTGCCCTGTTGCGGGGATTCTCCGATCCCTCGTCGGGAGAAATGCATGTCGGCCGCCAAAATCGCGTTCATCCGATCGCTACAATTCGAACTAAATGCGTTGCATCATCCCCAAGCGGCCGATTTGGGGCGCAGGGGGCGGTTCCGCTTGGCCGCATGGTTAACATCGCCCTTCCGCCGGCGATCGGCGGCAGGCGCGCCGCCGCGGTTCAATTTTCCTTAAGCGAGTGCCTGCAAATTGAAGAAGAGAGCGCCGCGCTAGGCGGAATCTGCACAAAGGAAAGCCCGGTTTGAAAGCAAGGGCCGCAACACGATTGAGGGGCTTAGCTGCCCAGGCCAGGTTCCTGGCCTCGCAGCGCGCCCGGTCGTCGCGGGGAGGTTAGGATGCCGCGCCGCGAGCCTTCTCCATCTTTGGCGTCGCGCCTGGGGCGCGCGGCCGGCCGGCTCGCGCTGCGACACGCGCCGGCCGGTTTCGTCGCGATCGCCGGCCTTGCCGTGGTGCTGAACGCTCTGTTGATGCAGCCGGGCGAGCATCCCGCGCCGCTGATTGCCACGCGCGCGCAAAGCGACAGCGCCAAGGGCGACGCCCTGATGTCCGAGGCGCAGATGCCGGCCGACGTGCCGCGCCACCGTCCCGAACCGGTCGCCCCCGAACGTGTGGCCTCCGAACGTGTGGCCCCCGAACGTGTGGCCCCCGAACGTGTGGCGATGCGCCCGCCCGCCCCAGATCCGGTCGTCTTCGCCGTGCAACGGGCTTTGACGGAGGCCGCCTATGGCCCGATCGAGGTCGACGGCTTGAAGGGTCGGCAGACGACGGAGGCGCTGCGCCATTTCCAGCTCGACCAGGGGCTGGCGGTCAATGGCGAGATCGACCGGCCGACCTTGGAGCGGCTGGCGACGATCGGCGCCATGCCGACCGATCCGTAGGATCGCGGCCCCATGCGGCTGCGCACGGATATCTGGGTTTCCGCTCTCATCCGCCGGGCTTCGGCGGCCGGCGCCTATGTCACCGTCGCCCGCAAGGGCGCGCCGGAGGCGGGCGCCATCTTTCTCCTGGTGGACCGGCTGAGCGGCGAGCAGGACCTCTACGGCCCGGCGCCGCAAAGCGCCTTCCTGGACGCGGAGCGCGCCGGCGACCGCCTCTTTGCGCCGTTGCTCAAGGCAGAGAGACGCGAAAAGATAGAGGAGCGTCTTGTCAGCGAGATCCGTTTCGATCCCGACCTCTGGCTGGTGGAGATTGAGGATCGGGCGGGCCGGCCCTTCGTGGCGTTGGCGCGCGAGGAAAGTTGAGCCGCTCGCCATGTGCGCGCGCACACATTGTCCCCGTTGAGGAGTTGTTAACCACAATAAGGCGACATTGACCGCACCGGACCACGGACGGCCTTTTTGAGGAGAAATGGCATGGCCGAGATCCTGAACTTTCCAGCGCAAGCCAATACCGGCCGCAGCCGCGACGTGGCGGGCCCCTGTCAGATCCTGCTCTTCACCGGCGTCAGGGTGGAGTATAGGGAGGGTGCGGGGGACGTCGATCTTGGCCGGCGCGTGCCGCATGGGCGCCGCCCCGGCCGCCGCGTCAATTAGCTACAGAGACGGGATGACCTCAGAAAGGCGCTAGCCGGCTGGTTGGATCGGAGCCGGCGCGCATTCGGCCTGTTCCAGATGCTCGGCCGCGATCTGCCGCTCGCGCGGCGTCGGCGCGTAGAAGCGCACCAGCGCGATGAGGTCGGGCTGCGGGGCCTCCACCACGATCGTTTCTTCAAGCTCCGCAGCGGCGCTTTCCTTCAGGATGGTGTTCTGGATCGGATTGACCACCAGCATGTCGAGCTGTCCCTCGATGGCCGTGCGGTCGTTGACGCTGAACAGCACCGTGCCGCGCTTCAGATAAAGGGCGAGCGACCAGAAGCTGTTCGGGCCGGAAAAGGACAGGCTCGCCGGCGCCTCGGTGAGCGACAGGCGGCAGGCGCCGTGTACGAAGAGCGGGTCGAGCCCGGCGATGGCGGGGCCCTTGCCGTCCGGCGCCAGCAGCGTGAAGCCGTCCTGCCCGGTGGCGTTGGCGATCCGCCACCACCCGTCGCTGGTCGTCATGCGCGGCACCATGAAGACGACGACGATATGCACCGCCGCCGCCAGGAGCACGACACCCAGCGCCCAGGCGAGAAGGCTGCCGAGCGTGCCCCAGGAGAGGAATGGCCGGCTTGTCCGCAGCTCGTCGGCGATGCTCACGGGCATGCCTCCTTGTTGATGCTGGGCACGGAAAAGTCTGTCAGCACCGTCACGGTGCGCGCCGTGGTATCGTAGAGCCGGGCGGCGAGCCGGATGCTGGCGCTGCCTTCGGTGGAGAGCCAGTTGCCCGGCTGCGGGGAGGGGGCGAGCGCGACGGTGAAGCTGCCGTCGGCGTTACGCACGATCTGGTCGCTGCCGATCGCGCGGGCGCCGCGGCTCGGCGGCGGCAGGTTGGCGCCCTGGTCGCTTTCCACCGTCAGCGTCCACAGCCGCGCCGCCGGAAGCTGGCCGGTCACCGTGTAGCGGCATCGCCCGGAAAGGGCGCCTCCGGCATCGTCGGTGCGCGCCAAGAGCTTCAGCCCTTCGCTGGAGCCGAGCGCAAGCTCGCCGGTACGCGCCAGCATGGCGCGCGAATACGGATCCTCGTCTGGCGTGCCGGCGCGCGGCCATCCCTTCCAGGCGCCGGTCTGGATGGTGTCGACGGGCGCCAGGTCGCGCAGCGTCACATAGGTGCTGGCGATGCCGACGATGACGCCGAGGACGGCGCCGAAGAGGATGGCCAAGAGGCGCAAGGTCTTGCCGCTCCTATTGCGTGGCCAGACGGCTCTCGGAGACGACCGAGGCTTCACGCTTCAAGCTCGAGGCGGCGTGATCGGCGCTCTTGGCGCGCTGCTCCACGCGGTCCAAAAGGCTCTCCGTCTCCGGGGCGAGCCGGCCGGAGCCGGCGATCAGGTCCTCGCCCTCCGCAAGCCCCTCCGCGATCGGCACTTCCTCGTCCGGTATCGCCGGCAGCGGAATGCCGGGCAGCGGCTTGCGCTCGATATTGGCCTCCGCCACGCGCATGTATTTCTGCCAGGTCATGGCCGGCAGGTTGCCGCCGGTGAGGCGTCGCGTGCTGGTGAAATTGTCGTTGCCGAGCCACACCGCGGTGGAGAAGTTGCCGGTATAGCCGACGAACCAGGCGTCGCGGTAAGCCTGGGTGGTGCCGGTCTTGCCGGCGACGCTGACGCCTGGGATGCGTGCCCGCCGGCCGGTTCCGTTCTCGGCGACGTTGTGCATCATCTGCACCATGTTGAGCGCCACTTCCTCGTCGAGCACGCGCTCTGGCGGTCCGTTGGCGCGGTTGAAATCCCAGATCGGCTCGCCCTCGTTGCTCAGGATGCGGGTGACGCCATGCGGGCGGACCTTGTAGCCGCCCGAGGCGAAGGCGGCGTATCCGGTCGCCTGGTCGAGCACGGTGACCTCCGAAGTGCCGAGCGGCAGGGAGCGGGTGACGCGGATCGGTGTTTGCACGCCGAGCCGCGCGGCCATGTCGGCGATCGGCTGGCGGCCGAAGCCGATGGAAAGGCGCACCGGGATGGTGTTGATCGACTTGGTGAGCGCCGTCATCAGCGTGACCCGGCCGCGATAGCGGCGCGAATAGTTCTGCGGCGACCAATTGCCGATGGAGACGGGCGCGTCGACGACGATGCTGGCCGGCGTATAGCCGTTCTCCAGCGCCACCGCATAGGTGTAGGGTTTGAAGGAAGAGCCGGGCTGGCGCAGCGCGTTGGTGGCGCGGTTGAAGGTGGAGACGCCATAGTCGCGCCCGCCCACCATGGCGCGCACCGCGCCGGACATGTCCATGGATACGAGCGCGGCCTGCTTGACGCCGTAGGCGGTGCCGGATTCGCGCAAGCTGGATTCCACGGCCAGCTCGGCGGCGCGCTGCAGGCGCATATCGAGCGTGGTGCGCGCCACCAGGTTGCGCTCGCCGGTCGGCACCAGTCGCTTGACCTGCTGGAAGGCCCAGTCGAGGAAATAGTCCGGCGAGGCGGTGGCCGCGCGCGAGATGGGCGTTGCCGGATGCCGTCTTGCGCCGATCACCTGGCCCTCGGTCATGAAGCCGCCCTGCACCAGGTTGGTCAGCACCACATTGGCCCGCGCCCGCGCCGCCGGCAGGTTGATATGCGGCGCATAGCGCGTCGGCGCCTTGAACAGGCCGGCGAGCATCGCCGATTCCTCCAGCCTCAGATCGGTGACCGGCTTGCCGAAATAGAACTGCGAGGCGGCACCGACGCCGAAGGCGCCGCCGCCCATATAGGCGCGGTCCAGATAGAGCTTCAGGATTTCGCGCTTGGTCAGGTTCGCCTCCAGCCACATGGCGAGGTAGGCTTCCTTGATCTTGCGCTCCAAGGTGCGTTCGTTGGAAAGGAAGAGGTTCTTGGCCAGCTGCTGGGTGATGGAGGAGCCGCCCTGCACCACGCCGCCCGCCTTGGCGTTTTCCACAAGGGCGCGGAACGTGCCGACGACGTCGATGCCGAAATGCTCAAAGAAGCGCCGGTCCTCGGTCGCCAGCACCGCCTGAATGAGGTGATCGGGCAATTGGTCGAGGCCGAACTGCACCTCCTGCAAGACGCCGCGCTTGCCGATCTCGTTGCCGTAGCGGTCGAGGAAGGTGACGGAGTAATCCGCCTGCGAGCGCCAGTTCTTCGTCACCGCGTCGAAGGCGGGAACGGCGAGCGCGACGAGCAGCAGCGCTCCGGCCACGCCGAGGGTGAAACCTTCCGACAGAAGCTCGAAAAAGGGCCGCTTCCAGCCCGTCGCATGGAAACGGCGGAAGAACAGGGTGATCCGCTCCCAGGCCATGCCCGAACTCTGGCCGAGCTCGAAGAAGAAGGTGTCGATCGCCGAATCGACCTCCAGCGCCCGGAAGAGGCGCCACGATTTCTTCTTGCTGGAAAACGGGTCGCGCATGGACAGGAATGTCGTAGCCAGCCGTCGCGGCGGCTTCCTCGCCTCTGTTCTAGCACGATTTGTGTATTTGATAAGGGTGCGGACTTCTCATGCGCCGGCGGGCATGCTCAAGGTTCTGGCGATGAATGGAAAGATGACCGGCCGGAAAGCCTTCTGGCGAGACAAGCGGCTCGAGGAGCTGAGCGCCGAGGAATGGGAGGCGCTTTGCGACGGCTGCGGTCGCTGCTGCCTCAACAAGCTGGAGGATTTCGACACCGGCGAGATCTCCTGGACCAATATCGCCTGCCGGCTCTACGACGAGACGGAATGTCGTTGCCTGGACTATGCCAACCGGGCGCGCGAGATGCCCGATTGCGTGCCGCTCACGCCACAAAATGTGCGCGAGATCGACTGGCTGCCGCCGAGCTGCGCCTACCGCCTCGTCGCGGAGGGCCGCGATCTCTACTGGTGGCACCATCTCCTCTCCGGCTCGCGCCAGACCGTGCACGAGGCCGGCATCTCCACCCGCGGGCGCACCGTCTCCGAATGCGACGTGGAGGTGACGGATTGGGAGGACTTTCTCGTCGACTGGCCGACCGCCGAGCCGGCCGAGTAGCGCCTCCGCCTGATCGCGGGAGGCTTCAGCTGGCGGCGGCGAGCGGGAAGGCGCGCGTCACGTCCTTCTCGTCCTCCTGCGCGGTGCGCGGCCTCAGCTCCGCCAGCGGGATGGAAAGCGCGTAGGAGAAGCCGTTGGCGCCCAATTCGCGGCGCATCTTGGCGCGCAGGGTCTGCGGCACGGCGAATTCCAGAAGCTTGGTGCCGAAGCCGGCCTCAGCTCGGCTGTCGGCGGCCGTGGCGGAAGTGGAGACGGCCTCGCCCTGCCGGTTCGGCGCCTTCCCCCGCGCCACCTCTTCGCACCAGTGAAGCTGCACGGCAGGGCCGTCCTTGGCGGCTCCCTCCGTGCCGGCCTCCTCGACGCGCCAGCTCACCGTGACCTTCCCATCCGCTTTGGAAAGGGCGCCGTATTTCACCGCGTTGGTGGCCAATTCGTGCACCGCGAGCCCGATCTGCTGCGCCGCCTCCGGGCGGATGCGCAAGGACGGTCCGTCGATGCGGATGCGCTCGCCGAAGGCGGCGCGATAATGCTCAAGCTGGCTCTCGATGAGAGCGGACAGCTCCACTTCTTCGCGCTCGCCGCGCGCCACCGCGTCGAGCGCTGCGGCGAGCGAGGAAAGGCGCCCGGAAAGTTTGCTCAGGAACTCGGTCTTGTCGCTGGAGGAAGCGGCGGTCTGCGAGGCCAGGCTCTGCACCACCGTCATCAGGTTCTTGGAGCGGTGCACGACCTCGCGTGTCAGAACCTCCAGCCGCTGATTGGCCTCTTCCAGTTCGGCCGTGCGCTCCGCCACCCGCGCTTCCAGCTCCTGGCGCGCCTTGCCGAGCTCCGCCAGCGTCTCGCGATGGGCGGCAATTTCCGCCTCCAGCCTGTCGTTGCTCTCTTGCAGCTGGGCCGGGCTCGGCAGGGCGGCGAGCTTTGGAATGAGCAGGAAGACGACGAGGGCGGTCGTCACCGAGACGAGAGCCGTCAGCGCTTTGACGATGCCTTGAAGCTCGTAGACGGGATACCAGAGCGTGACGAGCCCGAAGAGATGGGTGAGGCCGCATAAGAGAATGAAGGCGGCGAAGAGGATGGGCAGATAGTTGAGGCGTATGTCGGGCCGCCGCCGCAGGAAAAGCAGAATGCCGGCTGGAATCGCCGCATAGGCAAGGAAGATGAAAAGGTCGGCGATGGCGTGGAGGCTGACCAGCCACGGATTCCATAAAAGGCAATAGCCATGCGCCATGAAAGACGCCGCATTCACGATGTCGAGCATCTCGTTGTGTCGGTCTTCTTGAAGGTAAGCGTATCGACCGCGACCCTTAGCAGAAAGCGGCCGCTTCCCCGGGATTATTTGCTTTGCCGGAGAAGGTTATGCCGCCCGGCCCATCGGCTGGCGGCGGTGCGCCCGTCTGCAGGTGGCCCGCAAAGAAAGGGCTTGCAACAAGCTTGCCCACGCGCGAAGGGGCTTTGCCCTTTTCCCGCCCTTTTGCCGCGCCATGGGCGCTTTTCCGTGACGCACCCTACGGCTAGGGATGCGGCCGCAATCTACCGCCAACAGAGCGATCGAGTGAAAACGTGGCCCGCGCGCCGAATGCAGTCGATTTCTGGCGCGGCTTCGCGCTGGTCTCCATCTTCGTCAACCACGTCCCCGGCAACATCTACGGGGCGCTGACGCATCGCAACGTCTCGTTCTCCGATTCGGCCGATCTCTTCGTCTTCCTGGCCGGCTGGGCGCTGCGCATCGTCACCGACCGGGCCGGCTGCGAAGCCGGGAGCTTCCAGCCCTTGGCGTTGCGGCTTCTCGCCCGCTCGTGGAAGATTTATGCCGCCCAGCTCGTCAGCGTGTTTCTGGCGATCGCCATCCTGGCCGCCGCGGCGCTTCTGACCCATGACGTCAATTATCTGACCTGGAACAGCGCCCGGCCGATTTTCGAGGCGCCGGTGACGGCCCATATCGGCCTCGTTCTCCTCACCTACCATCTCAATCTCTTCGACATTCTGCCGCTCTACGTCGTGCTGACATTGATGGCGATTCCCTTCGCCTTGCTCGACCGCCGGGCGCCGGCGCTGGTCCTGCCGCTTTCTTTGGCGATCTATGCCGCGACGCTTCTATCGGGCTGGCAGCTGCGGACCTGGCCTTACGAGGGGACCTGGCTGTTCAATCCGTTTTCCTGGCAGCTCATCTTCATTCTCGGCTTCGTGCTCGGCGGCGAGAATGGTGTCGGCGGCTGGGCAAGGCGCCATCTGGTCGCCATCCGCCGGGTGGCGCTGCCGGCATTGCTTGTCTTCGCGGCGGTACAGATCTGGCAGCTGTGGCCGGCCTTTGACGACCTGCCGGCGCCGAAGCTGCTCTTCTCGCTGGACCGGACCTTCGCCGCACCCCTGCGCATCGTCCAGCTTCTGGCGCTGATCGCCGTCTTTTCGGCGGTCTTTCCGTTCATCGCCCGCCATGCCGGAGGTCTCGTCGGCTTCCTGTCGCGGCTTGGCCGCAACTCGCTCTACGTCTTTTGCGTCGGCTCCATCCTGAGCCTCCTTGGCCTTATCGTCCGCGTCGAGATGGGGGGCGGCGTGGTGCTCGACACGGCGACGGTGGCGCTCGGCATCGCCGCGCTTTGGCTCACCGCCTGGCTCGCCGAGACGCCGCGCCGCAGCCAGAGGCCGAACGCGGCGACGGAGCGCGTCTGAGGTGAGCCCGCAAGGCCTCAGCTCGCCGCCGCCATCTCCTCGCCCGGCTCATTCTGGCTGAGCGGCAGGAACAGCGTCACGCGCGTGCCCACGCCCTCGCTCGATTCGATCTGCATCTCGCCCTGATGCAGCTGGACGAGCGACTGGGTGATGGCGAGGCCGAGCCCGGAGCCCTTATGGTCGCGGGTGAGCTGGCTCTGCACCTGCTCGAAGGGCCGTCCGAGCCGCTCCAGCGCCTTCTTGGCGATGCCGACGCCGGTGTCTTCCACGATGATGATGGCCTGCTCGCCCTGGCGCCTGGCCAGCACCTTCACCGAGCCCTTCGCCGGGGTGAACTTCACCGCGTTGGAAAGCAGATTGAGGAGCACCTGGCGCAGCGCTTTGCGGTCGCCCTGGAGCGCTAGTCCTTCCTCCACCTCGTGCGTCAGCGAAAGCTCCGCCTCACCCGCCTCCTGGCGGTAGCTCGCCACCACCTCCTCAGTCAGATTGTTCAGCTCCACCTCGCCCATCTCCAGGCGCATCCGCCCCGATTCCAGTCGGGCCATGTCGAGGATGTCGGAGATGATGGACAGAAGGTAGTGGCCGCTATCGAGGATGTCGCTGCAATACTCCTCGTATTTGTCGTCGCCGAGCGGGCCGAAGGCGCCCGATTGCATCATCTCCGAGAAGCCGATGATGGCGTTGAGCGGGGTTCTGAGCTCGTGGCTGACATTGGCCATGAATTCCGATTTGACGCGCGACAGCTCCTCCGCGTGCTCCTTCTCCTGCGCGTATTTCTCGGCCAGCTCCACAAGCTGCTGCGTCTGCGCCTCCAGTTGCTGGCGCGAGCGGCGCAGATCGGCGACGGTCGCCGTCAAGGTGCGCTCGTTCTCCATCAGCTGCGCCTCGTGCTGCTTCAGCGCCGTGATGTCGGTGCCGACGGAGACGAAGCCGCCATCCCTGGTGCGGCGCTCGTTGATCTGCAGCCAGCGCCCGTCCTCGATCCGCGCCTCCACCGAGCGCCCGCCCGGCTGCGGGCTTTCCGAAGCCGGCAGCAGCGAGGCGAATTGCGGGCGCCGGCCGGAGCCCATCACGTCGACATAGGCGGTGCCGGGCCGCACCAGATTGTCTGGCAGGCGGTAGAGCTCCTGATACTTGCTGTTGCACAGGACGAGCCGGTTGGAGGCGTCCCACAGCACGAAGGCTTCCGAGATCGCGTCGATGGCGTCGCGCAGGCGAAGATCGGCCGTGCGCGAGGCCTCCGCGGCGAGCTTGCTTTCGGTGACGTCGACGGCAATGCCGATCCAGTGCGGCTGGCCGTCCGTGTCGCGCACCACCTCGCCGCGGGCGCGCACCCAGATCCATTTCTCCTCTTCGTGGCGCATGCGGAACTCGCGGTCGATCTGCGCCCCCTCCGCTTCGATCAGCGCGTTGGCGAGTTCGATGAGATCGCCGTCATCGGGATGGATGCGTTCCGCAACGTCGCCGGCCGACAGAAGCCCGCTCTTCGGCGGCAGGCCGAGAAGGTCGTACATCGACGGCGACCAGAAGATCGCCCCGCGCGAAAGGTCCCAGTCCCACAAGCCCGAACGGCCGCGCATCAACGCCATATGCACGCGGCTTTGCGTCTCCGAATAGATGCAGTCGGCCTCTTCCGCGCGCGCCGTCTGCGCCTGATAGGCAAAGCCGAGGATGACGAGGATGAGGCTGGTGCCGACGAAGACGGTGACTTCGCGCGACAGACGCGCGCGCCAGGAGGCGTAGGCGGCCGAGAGCGGCTGATAGATCGCCACGGAGCCGACCGCCTCGCCGATATGATGCACCGTGGCGATGACGTCGGTGCCGCTGGGCAGGCGGATATCGAGAACGCCGGCCCTGGCGCCCAGCGTCGTCAGCGGCTGGCCGGGGCCGAGGAAATCCTCCAGCGTCCGGCCGGCGAGGCCGGTTCCGTAGGGCGCGCTCGCCACGATCTTCCCTGAAGGGTCGGCGAGCAGAACGATGCGACCCTCGCCGGTGGCGCCTTCCGGCACGGCGTTGGCGAGGATGCCGTGATAGGTCTCCGACATGGCGGCGGCCGGCATCTGCGCGCGCATCTCCTTCAGATTGTTGGCGACCGCGTTGGCGAGCAGAGCCACCTCGCCGTGCACGCGTCTTTCCAGCTCGCTGTGCGCATCGCTGAGGACGACGGCGCGCATCAGCCCGAGCGCCAGGATGAACAGCACGATGAGGAAGGGGATGAGCCGCCGGATCAGCGGCTCCGCCTGCACCAGGCGCGCATAGGCAGGGTGGATGAACAGGCGCGCATGGCCCGCAAGCGCTTGCCGGTCCAGCCGCCTCAGATGTGGCAGACGCCGGACTGCGGACGCAAGGGCTTCCGGAGCCCGCGCCATTGCCTACCTCCAGTGATAAGGGGGCCCGCACCCCCGAATCAGCTCATTTGAATCTTCTGGAATCCGAATGTCCAGACCTCTCGCGGCATCGCCGGGCGCCTGTGCGCCGGCTCAGGCGAGGGTGCGCAGGATGATGTCGGAGACGTCGGTGGAGAGATCCGGCTGCGCCGCCAGGTCCTTCAGCGCCGTCTCCGCCTCCGCCCAGCGCCTGGGACTGAACAGGCGGTAGCTGCGGAAGCAGGTGGCGAGCCGCGAGGCGACGGACGGGTTGGTGGCGTCCAGGCGCAAAACGGCATCGGCGAGGAAGCGATAGCCCG
Source organism: Afifella pfennigii DSM 17143 (assembly GCF_000688515.1). GTDB lineage: Bacteria > Pseudomonadota > Alphaproteobacteria > Rhizobiales > Afifellaceae > Afifella > Afifella pfennigii. Next base: position 43,963 of record NZ_JHZK01000021.1, read on the forward strand.
CCCCGTCCGGCCTGTGGAAGCCGGTAAGGTTGGCCCCGCCGAAGGCCCGCACCAGCGCGTAGACCCGGTTCGGCGTCTTCCAGGAGAAAGCCGGATGCCGCGTCAGCTCTTCAACCAGGTCCAGCGTGTCGTGGCCGGGCCGGGTCGCCTGCACGGAGAACCATTTGTCGAGGACGAGCGGATTGTCGCGGTAGCGCTCGAAGAAGTCGGCGAGCGCCTCCTCGGCACCGCTCAGTCGATGATGCACGATGAGATGCAGCGCCGCGACGCGCACGGTGAGGTTTTCCGCCGTGCGCAAGGCCTCCATGAGGAACGCGCCGTCCCCGCTGGAGGCGACGCGGTAGCGCCAGGCGGCATGGGTGAGGGAGCGCCGGCCGGCATTCATGGCGTCCGGCGAATAACCCGGGTCGGGGGGAGAGCGCCGTGCCGCCTCCGATATGCGTTCGCCGGCAAGGTCGCCGATGTCCGCCGTCAGGGCGTCGCGCACCTCGTGCAGCGCGTCCGGATCGACATCCTTGCCGATGAGCTCCGCCATCTCCGCTTCCGAGGGCAGGGAGAGGGCGAGCGCGCGAAAGGCCGGATCGAAATCCTCGTTCTCCGCCAATTCGCCGAACGCGGCGGCAAGGCGCGGGTCGAAGTCGGCCTCGTGACCCTGATGATGCAGGGCGTAGCCCTCCGCGATGGCGCGGCGCGAAAGATCCTGCAGCGCCTCCCAGCGGTTGAAGGCATCGCTGTCCTGGCGGGCGAGGAAGAAAAGCTCCTCTTCCGAAAGGTCGCTCTCAACCCGCACCGGCGCGGAGAAGCCGCGCAGGAGCGAAGGTACCGCGCCCGCTTTGAGGCCGGTGAAGGTGAGCTCCAGCTCGTCCTCCCCGAGAAGGATGAGCCCCCGTTCCAGGGCGGCGCCTTGGTCGGCCAGCTTTTCCGCCCCCTTAGCCTCCGCGAAAGACAGGTCCTGCCCGTCCGGGCCGACGAGGCCGAAGGCGAGCGGGATGAGCTGCGCCCGCTTGGGCTTGCCGTCCGGCGTCTCTGGCAGTTCCTGCTTCAGGTGCAGGCTCAAAGTGCCGGCCTTCGCGTCGTGGGCGTGGCGCACCGCGACTTTCGGCGTGCCCGCCTGATGATACCAAAGGGCGAACTGCGAGAGATCGGCGCCGGTGGCATCGGCGAATGCGGCGAGGAAGTCCTCGATGGTGACGGCGCCGCCGTCATGGCGGGCGAAATAAAGGTCCATGCCGGCGCCAAAGCCTTCCTCGCCCAGCACCGTCTTCAGCATGCGGCAGATTTCGGCGCCCTTCACATAGACGGTCGCGGTGTAGAAGTTGTTGATCTCGCGATAGGCGGTCGGGCGCACCGGATGGGCGAGGGGGCCGGCATCCTCCGGGAACTGCGCCTGGCGCAAGCCGATGACGTCGCCGATCCGCTTCACCGGCCGCGAGCGCATATCGGCGGAAAATTCCTGGTCGCGGAAGACGGTGAGGCCTTCCTTCAGGCACAGCTGGAACCAGTCGCGGCAGGTGATGCGGTTGCCGGTCCAATTGTGGAAGTATTCGTGGGCGATGACGCCTTCCACATGCGCATAGTCGCTGTCGGTGCCGGTCTCCGCGTCGACCAGCACGTATTTGTCGTTGAAGACGTTGAGGCCCTTGTTCTCCATCGCGCCCATGTTGAAGTCGGAGACGGCGACGATGTTGAAGACGTCGAGGTCGTATTCGCGCCCGTAAACCTCCTCGTCCCAGCGCATGGAGCGCTTCAGCGCGTCCATGGCGTAGTGGCAGCGCTCCTCCTTGCCGTGCTCGCAGTAGATGGCGAGACGCACGCGCCGGCCGGACTGCGTGACGAAGATATCGTGAATGGCGCCGAGATCGCCGGCGACGAGGGCGAAGAGATAGGAGGGTTTGGGAAAGGGGTCGTGCCAGATGGCGTAATGCCGGTCGGTGCCGGCAAGCGGACCGCTTTCGGTGAGGTTGCCGTTGGAAAGCAGCACCGGCACCTCGGCGGCGGACGCCTCGATGCGCACCGTATAGACGGCGAGCACGTCCGGCCGGTCGTAGAAATAGGTGATGCGCCGGAAACCCTCTGCCTCGCATTGCGTCGTGTAGATGCCGGAGGAGCGGTAAAGCCCCATCAGCGCCGTATTGGCGTCCGCATCAACCTCCGTCACCGTCTCCAGGCAAAACGGCTCGGCCGGCGGATGCAGGACGGTGAGGCGGTCGGGCGTTGCCTCGTATTCGGTATCGGCAAGGCGCCGGCCGTCGATCGCGACGGAGACAAGCTTCAGCCCGTCGCCGTCGAGGCTGAGGGGAGGGGGCGGACCGCCTGCCTCGCGCTGTCGCAGGTTGAGGCTGGCGGCGACGCGCGTCCTTCTCGGCGCCAGGGAGAAATCGAGCGCGACGGCGTCGATGACGTAGTCGGTCGGGCGGTAATCTTCCAGCCGCACGAGCGGGGCCGCGTTTTTTTGCATGCTGCTTTCCTCGCGCCTGCGCCCGCATTTAGAGATGAATGACGGGTGTGGGAAGTCGTTTTGCCGAGTGAAGGCTTTCTGACGCGGCGCCATGTCTTACGCAAGGGCAGGCTCTATCCTTATCCTTTCGGCCCGGCATTGACGCGCCTTTGAGAGCCGGGCAAGCGGGGACGATGAACGAGACGAAGCCGACCATCCTCTCCCGACGCATCCTCTATGAGGGCTGGAACCGTCTTCACGAGGTGGTCGTGTCGGGCCGCACCGGCGAGCACAAGCGCGAGATCGTCGATCACGGCGATGCGGCCAGTATCCTGCCCTATGACCCTGAGCGCCGGACTTGCCTGCTGGTGCGCCAGCTTCGCGCCCCCCTCCTGGTGCGTGGCGGAGGGGATGACGGCTGGCTCCTGGAGGCCTGCGCCGGCATCATAGACCCTGGCGAGACGCCGCAAGAGGCGGCTTTGCGTGAGGCGCGCGAAGAACTCGGCCTCGCCCTCTCGGCGGCCGAGCCGGTCGCAAGCGTCTACGCCGCTCCCGGCTGCCTGAAGGAGCTTTCGCATCTCTTTCTGGCGCCCTACCGCCCGGCGGACCGGGCCGGGGAAGGCGGCGGCAACCACCATGAGGGCGAGGAGATCGAGGTGATCGAGCTTTGCCTTCACGAGCTTTATGCCATGGTCGGCGAGGCAAGGATCGCCGACGCCAAGACGCTGATCCTCGTCCAGACGCTGATGCTGCGCGGAATCTGACGCTCTGTTTCTATGGCGTCTTAGGTTTCGCTCGGCAACCAAATTCCCCCTAGCGGCGTTATACTTGCCGACCGCCCCTGAGGGGGCGCCAAATACGGGAGAATTCGTCATGCTCGGTTGGGCGCTGACCTTTCTGGTCATAGCCTTGATTGCGGCTATTCTTGGTTTTGGTGGCATTGCGGGTACGGCCGTTGGCATCGCCAAGATCATTTTCTTTGTCGCGATCGCCCTCTTCCTGATCTCGGCCGTCTTCGGCGCCGTGCGCGGCCGCCGGGTCTAGCCGGTCAGGATATGTGCAGATCAACGGCCGCCGGCGTCGCCGGCGGCCTTTTCTATGGTCTGCGGTTTTCGCTTTCGCTATGCCCGGGCCCGACCCGGGCATCCGTGCCATTGCCGCTAAGATTTGCTTCGGCGCCGAGGGGTGGGCCGCCGGATCAAGTCCGGCGATGACGACAGAGAGCGAATTTGACCTCGGGCCATGTCACAGCCCGGCGACGACGAGATAGCGTGTCTGCCTACTCAGCCGCCTCGGCGGTCTCCGCCCGCCGCACCCTCGCCGCGCAGAACTTGAACTCCGGGATCTTCCCGAACGGATCGAGCTGCGGGTTGGTCAGAACGTTCGCCGGCGCCTCGTAAAAGCAGAAGGGGATGAACACCATGCCCGGCGGCACGTCGCGGTCGGCGCGCAGCGTCAGCGAAATGTCGCCGCGGCGCGTCTCCACCACGATGGCGTCTCCGGGGACAAGCCCCATGCGCGTCGCCTCGCGCGGATTGAGCGAGGCGACGGCGACCGGCTCCAGCGCGTTCAGCGCATCGGCGCGGCGCGTCATGGCGCCGGTATGCCAATGCTCCAGCATGCGGCCCGTCGTCAGCACCATCGGATAGGCCTCGTCCGGAAGCTCGTCCGGCGGCGTCAGGTCGGCCGGCACGAGCCGCGCCCGCCCGTCCTTGGTCGGGAAGCCGGAGGAAAAGACGATTTCATTGCCGGGCTTGTCATCAGCATCGGCCGGATAGGTGACGGAGCCTTCCCGCTCCAGCCGCTCCCAGGAAATGTGGTCGAGCGAGCGCATATGCGAGCGCATCTCCTCATAGACCTCCGGGACGCCGCAATACGACCAGCCAAGGCCGATGCGGTTGGCGATCTCCGCGATCAGCTCCCAATCCTGGCGCGCTTCGCCCGGCAGGGGCAGCACCGGCCGGCCGATCTGCACCTGACGGTTGGTGTTGGTGTAGGTGCCGAGCTTTTCGGCATGGCTGGAGGCCGGCAGCACCACATCGGCGTGGAAGGCGGTCTCTGTCAGGAAGATATCCTGCACGACGAGATGGTCGAGCTTGGCGAGCGCGGCGCGGGCATGGTGCTGGTCGGGATCGGACATGGCCGGGTTCTCGCCGAGGATGTACATGGCCCGGATTTCGCCCGCATGGATGGCGTCGACGATTTCCACCACGGTCAGGCCGCGCTCGGGGTCCAGGCTGCGCCCCCAGGCATCCTCGAAATGGCCGCGTATATCCGGATCCTCGACCGAGAGGTAATCGGGATAGACCATCGGGATGAGGCCGGAATCGGAGGCGCCCTGGACGTTGTTCTGCCCGCGCAGGGGATGCAGGCCGGTGCCCGGCCGGCCGATATGGCCGGTGGTCAGCGCCAAGGCGATGAGGCAGCGCGAATTGTCGGTGCCGTGGACATGCTGCGAGATGCCCATGCCCCAGAAGATGATGGAGCGCTCCGAGGTCGCGTAGAGGCGCGCGACCTCGCGGATCGTCTCCGCCGCGACGCCGCAGATCGGCGCCATCTCTTCCGGCGAGAAATCCTTCACCTTCTCTTTGAGCGCGGCAAAGCCGTCGACATGCGCCTGGATATACTGCTCGTCGTAGAGCCTTTCCGCCACGATGACATGCAGCATGGCGTTCAACAGCGCCACGTCGGTGCCCGGCTTGAAGCGCAGGGAGTGCGTGGCATGCCGCATCAGCTCCTGGCCGCGCGGATCGATGACGACAAGCTTGGCGCCCCTTTTCGCCGCCTGCTTGAAATAGGTGGCGGCGACCGGGTGGTTCTGGCTCGGCCTCGCGCCGATGACGATGATGCAATCGGCCTCGTCCACGGCGGTGAAGGGCGCGGAGACACCCCCCGAGCCGATGCCCTCCATCAGCGCGGCGACGGAGGAGGCGTGGCAGAGCCTGGTGCAATGGTCGACATTGTTCGTGCCGAAGCCCTGGCGGATGAGCTTTTGGAAGAGATAGGCCTCCTCGTTGGAGCCCTTGGCCGAGCCGAAGCCGGCGATCGCCTTGCCGCCGTCTTCCGCATGGATGCGTTTCAGGCCTGTTGCCGCCAGCTCCAGCGCCTCCTCCCAGGAGGCTTCACGAAATATCTCTGAAGGGTCGGCCGGATCGAGCATCATGTCGCCGCGCTTGGGCGCGTCGTCGCGGCGGATGAGCGGCTTCCTCAGCCGGTGCGGATGGGCGATGTAATCGTAGCCGAAGCGGCCCTTGACGCAGAGCCGGTTCTCGTTCGCCGGTCCGCCGCGCCCGTCGACCTGGACGATCTTGTCGTCCTTGACGTGAACGCGCGTCTGGCAGCCGACGCCGCAATAGGGGCAGACGCTGTCGACGCTGCGCTCCGCCCAGACGGTGCGGCTGCGCGCCGCCTCGTCCATCAGCGACTTTTCGTAGAGCGCGCCCGTCGGGCAGGCCTGCACGCATTCCCCGCAGGTCACGCAGGTGGAGGCGCCCATCGGGTCGTCGAAATCGAAGACCGGCCGTTCCTCATGGCCGCGGAAGGCCATGCCGATGACGTCGTTGACCTGCACCTCGCGGCAGGCGCGCACGCATAGATTGCATTCGATGCAGGCGTCGAGATTAACAGCGATGGCGACGTTGCTGGCATCGTGCAGCGCCTCGCGGTGAAGGTGCCCGTTGCCCTGCGCCGCGGCTTCCGCATCGTCCTCATCTGTGAATTTGGAGGGAAGGCGCGAAGCGGCAATCCCCATCCGCTCCGTCCATTGCCAGAAGGGCGCGTCGGGGTCCGGATGGCCTTCTCGCGCCGGCTGGTCGGCGAGAAGGAGTTCAAAGACCATCCGCCGCGCCTTTTCGGCCCGCTCGCCGGCCGACGTCACCACCATGCCCTCGCTCGGGGCGCGGATGCAGGAGGCGGCGAGCACCCTTTCGCCCTCCACCTCCACCATGCAGGCGCGGCAATTGCCGTCCGGCCGGTAGCCGGGCTGGTCGAGATGGCAAAGATGGGGAATGCGCGTGCCGTGCCGCTTGGCCACCTGCCAGATGGTCTCGCCGGGCCGGGCCGTGACCTCTTTGCCGTCGAGGGTGAAGGTGATGTCGGTCATGCGCGCATCTCCCGGATGCCGTCGAGGACGAGCTTGCCGCCGAGCGCCCCGAAGACGAGGCCGAAAAGCCCCTCCACAAGGCGCGCGAAGCGCCCATAGGCGCGCATGGCGAGCCCGGTGGAGAACAGGAAGGCGTAGGCGCCGTAGATGAGCGCCGCGGTGAGGAAGGCGAGCGGCCCGAAGGCGAAGACCTCGAGCGCCGAAAGCCCGGCGCCGAAAAGGAAGGTGCCGACGGCCGTCCACATCAGCGCGGCTTTGGGATTGGTCAGCACCACGAGGAGACCCCGCCGCAAGGCCGCCGCCGGCGCCATCGGCGCCTGGCTGACGCGAATGGCGCCCATCTTGCCGGTGAGCGCCGCCTTCACCGCCTTGACGCCGAGATAAAGAAGATAGGCCCCGCCGATGAGCTTCATCGCCGTCATGAAGGAGGGATAGAGCGCCAGCACGGCGGCGAGCCCGAAGGCGACGGCCGAGGACCAGACGAGCACGCCGCAGGCGACGCCGAGCACCGTCATCAGCGCCGAGCGCCGCCCCTGGCCGAGCGCCACGCCGGCGACGGCGAGCATGTTCGGCCCCGGCGCGGCCTGGGCGAGGATGACGCCGGCGAGCGTGGCGAGATAGGCGCTGAGCATCAGATGTCCTCCCTGAAAAAGGTCAGGAGATGATTGACCGGGTTCGGCGCCGCCTGGCCGAGCCCGCAGATGGAAGCGTCGCGCATCACCGCCTCAAGGTCGCGCAGCACCTCCTCTTCCAGCGGTCCGTCCTTCAGAAGCTGGACGAGCTTTTCGGTGCCGGAGCGGCAGGGCGTGCACTGGCCGCAGCTTTCATGGGCGAAGAAGCGCATCAGGTTGAGCGCGACCTCGCGGATATTGTCCTCTTGCGACAGGACCACGATGGCGTGCGAGCCGATGAAGCCCTTGGCGCTGTCGAACTTGCCGAAATCGAGTGGCGTATCGGCCATGTTCGCCGGAAAGATGCCGCCCGAGGCGCCGCCCGGCAGAAAGGCCTTCAGTTCATGGCCTTCCGCCATGCCGCCGCAATGCTCGGCGACAAGCTCGGTGAGCGTGATGCCGGCCGGGGCGACCTTGACGCCCGGCTCCGCCACCCGGCCGGAGACGGAATAGGAGCGCAGGCCCTTGGAGCCGTTGCGCCCCTGCTCGGCGAACCAGTCGCCGCCCTTCTCGATGATGTCGCGCACCCACCACAGCGTTTCCACATTGTGGTTCAGCGTCGGGCGGGCAAAGAGGCCCTTTTCCGCGATATAGGGGGGGCGGTGGCGGGGCAGGCCGCGCTTGCCCTCGATGGATTCCAGCATCGCCGATTCCTCGCCGCAGACATAGGCGCCGGCGCCGCGGCGAAGCTCCAGGAAGCCGGGTTCGGCGATGCCGGCTTCCTCCAGCGCGGCGATCTCGCGGGCGAGGATTTCAAGCACCCCCGGATATTCGTCGCGCATATAGATATAGACGCGCTCCGCCTCCACGGCCCAGGCGGCGATGAGAGCCCCTTCCAGCATCCGGTGCGGGTCGGTTTCCAGGTAATGGCGGTCCTTGAAGGTGCCGGGCTCGCCCTCGTCGCCGTTGACGGTGACGTAGCGCGGGCGGGGGAAGGAGCGCACGATCGTCGATTTGCGGCCCGCCGGAAAGCCGGCCCCGCCGAGGCCGCGCAGCCCGGCCTCCTCAAGAACGTCGGAAAGCTCGACCGGCTTCCATTGCCCGGCCCGGCAGGCGGCGAGCAGGGAATAGCCGCCCGCCTCCCGGTAGGCCGTGAGCGGAACATAATCGGCGATCTCGGGACTGAGCTCGCCCGCGGTGAGAAGGCTGCCGATCGTCGGCGCATCGGCATGGCCGAGCGAGCGCCGGCCGAGGAGCGCCGCCGGCGCCTCCGCGCAGCGTCCCATGCACGGTGCGCGCACGACGCGCAGCCTGGCGGGATCGGCCCGCGCCTGCGCCGCCGCGATCAGCCCTTCGGCGCCCGCCAGCATGCAGGAGATGGAATCGCAGATGCGCAAGGTGACGGGCGGCGGCGGCGCCTCGCCCTCCTTCACGATGTCGAAATGGTAATAAAAGCTCGCCACCTCGTAGATTTCGGCCTGCGACAGGCGCATCAGTTGGGCGAGCGCCCTCAGATGCCGCGCCGAAAGATGGCCGTAGCGGTCCTGGATGAGGTGCAGGAACTCAATGAGAAGATCGCGTCGCTTCTCCCCCTCGCCGATAAGCGCCTCCATCTCGGCGAGCGCCGTCTCGTCGAGCTGGCGGCCTTTCGGCTCGGCGTATTTGCGGCGTCTGCCGCCGCTTGGCGCATCCATCCCACACCCTTCGCTTTGCGTGCTTGTTGTCGGCCGCTAAGCGACCGTTTGTCCTCTTGTAGCTGTCCCGCCCCCTTCAGGCCAAGGTGCCGGCCGTGATTTCGCAAGGCTGTTCTCATCGCGTCGCCATCGGACGCGCGCCGAACGATTGGCCTGCCAGGCAAGTCTCGCTAGAAGGGCCGCGAACCGTTGCAGGAGAGCAAAATGGCCGAGGCCGGCAAGGCACGCATCATCGACGGCAAGGCGGTGGCCGGCACCGTCATCGACACGGTGAAGAAGGGGCGTGAGGCGCTTCTTGCCGCCGGCGCCGACAATCCCGGTCTTGCCGTCGTCATCGTCGGCGAGGATCCGGCGAGTAAGGTCTATGTCCGCAACAAGGGCCTCAAAGCGGAGGAATGCGGCTTCCGCTCCGATACCCACCGCCTGCCGGCGGAAACTAGCGAGGAGGACCTTCTCGCCCTCATCGCCGAGCTCAACGCCGACCCGCTTATCCACGGCATTCTCGCCCAATTGCCCCTGCCGGCCCACATTTCGGAACGGGCCGTCATCAACGCCATCGACCCGGCCAAGGATGTCGACGGGCTCTCGCCGGTCAATCTCGGCCGCCTCGTCTCCGGCGCGCGGGCCGAAGCGCTCGTCTCCTGCACCCCGGCCGGCTGCCTGGTGATGGCCAAATCCGCCCTCGGCGAGAACCTTTCCGGCCTGGAAGCGGTCGTCGTCGGCCGCTCCAACATCGTCGGCAAGCCGGTCGCGCATTTGCTTCTTGCCGAGAACTGCACCGTCACCATCGCCCATTCCAGGACGCGCGATTTGCCCGATGTCTGCCGCCGCGCCGATATCCTTCTTGCCGCCGTCGGCCGGCCGCAGATGATTACGGGCGACTGGGTGAAGCCTGGCGCCACCATCATCGATGTCGGCATCAACCGCATCCCCGCGCCCGAGCGCGGCGAGGGCAAGACCCGGCTCGTCGGCGACGTCGATTTTGACAGCGCCGTGGAAGTCGCCGGCGCCATCACGCCGGTGCCGGGCGGCGTCGGCCTGATGACCATCGCCATGCTGATGGCCAACACGCTGACGGCGGCGGCGCGGGCCGCCGGCCGTCCGGACATCGCCGAGGCGGCGCTGGCGTGAGCGGGGCGGGCGAAGCCCCTCCGGAGCTCGCCGAGGCGGTCGTCGGCATCTATCGCCGCCATGCCGCCGCCTTCGACGCCAGGCGTGGGCGCGCTTTGTGGGAGCGCGGCTGGCTCGACCGCTTCCTTGAGGCCCTGCCGGCGAGCCGGGAGGTGCTCGACCTCGGCTGCGGCATGGGCGAGCCGATCGCGCGCTATCTGATCGACCATGGCTGCCGGCTCACCGGCCTCGATTCCTCGCCCGCTCTTCTTGCCCTGGCGCGCCGGCGCTTCCCGCAAGCGGCCTGGGTGGAGGGCGACATGCGCGAGCTTGCCCTTGCCCGCCGCTTTGCCGGCCTTCTCGCCTGGGACAGCTTCTTCTTCCTGACGCCCGATGCCCAGCGCGACATGTTCCCCCGCTTTGCCGCCCATCTTGAGCCGGGCGGAATGCTGCTTTTCACCAGCGGGCCGGAGGCCGGGGAACGGATTGGCGCTTTCGAGGGCGAGAAGCTCTACCACGCCAGCCTCGCGCCGGCGGAGTATCGCGCCCTCATCGCGGCGAACGGTCTTGAGGTTGTGCGGCATGTCGCCGACGATCCCGATTGCGATCGGCACACCGTCTGGCTGGCGCGGCGCCGCCCCTGACCGCCCAGCGCCCGCGTCCGTAAGGGCTTGGCGTGACGACGGTTTCGCACGCGGCTCAGCTTCAGTTATCGTCATGGCCGGGCTCGAGCCGGCCATTCATGCCTGTGCGCCCGAGCCGAGGTATCGAGCCGCGTGTGGCGAGCCCCGCGCAGCCGGGCGGCGCGGGGCCGAAGCGCGGGGAACAAAGCCGCCGCCCTCTTTCCCGCCCGCATGAAGCCATAGCGCCGCAGATGCTGGCCGCGCCGGCCGCGATCGCCTAAGTAGCGCCCATGACGGACTTTTCCCCGGGCCGGGGAAGGCCATCGCCCTTCGCCGACGGCCGGCTCGACACCCCCTCCTATCACCGCAACCATCTGCCCATCCGCGGGGCGCTGGCGCCCTTTCTTCAGGGCCGGACCGGCCATGTCCTGGAAATCGGCTCCGGCTCCGGCCAGCACGTTCTGGGCTTCGCCCGCGCCTTTCCCGCGCTCGCCTTCTGGCCTTCCGACCCGGAGCCGGCGCACCGGCAAAGCATCGCCGCCTGGGCCGAGACGGAGCGGCTCGGAAATCTCAGAGCCCCCTTCGCGCTCGATGTGCGCGAGCCGTGGCGGCTGAACGCGCCCGGCCATCCGCCGGCGGCGCTGCAGGCCGTCATCGCCATCAACGTCCTGCATATCGCGCCCTTCGATGTCTCAAGGGCGCTGATTGCCGGCGCGGCGAGAAACCTCGTCCCGGACGGATACCTGTTCGTCTACGGCCCTTTCGCGCGCGAGGGGAGGATGAGCGAGGGCAACGCCGCCTTCGACGCTTCGCTGCGCCGCGCCGATCCCGCATGGGGCCTGCGCGACATCGCCGAGCTTCAAGGCCTCGCCGAGGCGGCCGGCATGCGCCTGGAAGCCGTCAAGGACATGCCTGCGGGCAACAATGTGCTGGTGTTCGCCGCAGGCTGAGGGCTCACACCCCCATCCTTCCCGTCGCGCCGCTTTCAAGCTCCCACCAGGTCTCCCAGTCGTCGCCCCTGCGCTCCAGCATGAGGAAATTGCGTTCCGCCGTATAAACGCTTGCCTTGCCGGGCAGCGGGTGCAGGCGGATCGGGTGTTCCTTCAGCGGCGCCTCGCCGAGCCGGGCCAGCGCGGAAAGGGCGAGCGCATAGGCCTTCGGCGGCGGCGGATGGGTGATGCCGGAGGCGACGAGCTGGTGCAGCGGGCCCTTCTCGGCGGCAAGCGTGCCGCGCGTTGCAAGATGGATCTCGCCGGAGACGACCGTCACCGCGACGCCCGGCCTTGCATGCGTTTGCAAGAGCAGCTTCAGGAAGCGCCGCCATTCGCCGCGATGCGTGCGGCTCTGCCACTGGTCGCGAAGGTCGTCCTCGTATTTCTCCGCCACCGGCGTGATGCGCATGACGGCCTCGATCAGCGACAGGCGCGGCCCGAGCGCCGGCACGGAGGAAAGGAGGAGGACGCGGCCCTCCTTCACCTCGCCGAGCGCTTTTTCCAAGGCCGCCCAGCCGGCGCTGCCCATCACCCGCTCGCGCCGGCGTTCGGAGCGCAGATCCGGCGCCACCACCGTCAGGCCCGGCAGCTTGACGGCGAAGGAGAGCGAGGCGCCGGTGGCGTCGAGCAGCGTTTCCGGCAAGGCCTGCGGCGCCGCGCCCACCTGGAAGAGGAGGAAATGCTCGCGCGCCACGGCAAAGAGCGCCTTGCCGACGGGGCTGTCGAGCTTTTCCGCCGGCAAGGAGCCCCAGCCGTCGCAGATATCGTGGTCGTCCCAGATGGCGAGGGAGGGAATGCGCGCAAGAACGCGCGAGATTTCCTCCTGGCCGTAGAGCTCCAGATAGCGCTCCAAGAGGACGCGGTTCAGCGCCTCGGTGATGTCGGCGATTGTCTCCTCGCTAGCGCCGGCGCCGGGGTCGCCCCCCTGGCGCGCCCATTCGCGCGTCATGGGATGGGCGAGAAGGATTTCGTCGGCGTAGATCTGGTCGCCGCCATGCAGGAGAAGGCCGATCGGCGCCGCCTCGTTGAGGGCGCCGAGCCGCGCCCACAGAACGTTGCGCTCCGCCTGCGGCCGCTCCCGGTCACCCTCCTCCTGGCCGTTGCAGGAAACGAAGGCGAGGCGAATATCGCCGGAAAGGTCGCTGAAGACCGGATGGCGCTCGCCGCCGAGTTCGTACCAAGCCGGCCTCTCGGCCGGCAGCGAGAAACGATAGGCGAGGATGGCGACGCCGTAGCGCTCCATCAAGAGAGCCGGCTCCACCTCCGTCTCCGCCGTCCTCAGCACCGGGCGGGTCGCCGCGGCGGGCAGGGCGAGGGTGGCGACGAGGGCCATCCGCCCTGCCTTTACGCCGCGCAGGAAGAGCATCGGCCGGGTGCGGGCTGCAAGGCGCTGCAGCATGGCGTCGTCGGCGGGCGTGATGGCTTGGGCTGCGGACATGAACGAGCTTGACGGGATGAGGCGGGGCGGCGCCCTGAGGTAGGCGAGGGCGCCGCGGTTTCAACGGCGCCGCCGCAGAGAGGTTTCAGTCGGGGCGAGGTTTCAGTCGGGGCGAGGTTTCAGTCGGGGCGAGGTTTCAGCCGGCGGGAGATTTCAGCCGGCGAAGACGAGCTTCCACAGGATCGGCAAGAGCAGCGCCGTCGCCAGGGCGTTGAGCCCCATGGCAAGGCCGGCGAAGGCGCCGGCCACCTCGCTAACCTGCAGGGCGCGCGCCGTGCCGATGCCGTGCGAGGCCGTGCCGATGGCGAGCCCGCGCGCCCGCATGTCCTTGATGCGCAGGAGGTTGAGCAGCGGCGGGCCGAGCGCGGCGCCGAGAATGCCGGTCAGGATGACGAGGACGGCGGTCAGCGAGGGCAGGCCGCCGAGCTGTTCGGAGATGCCCATGGCGACCGGCGCCGTCACCGATTTCGGCGCGATGGAGACGAGGGTGAGGCGGTCCCCGCCGAGCGCGAAGGCTATGCCGATGGCGCTTGCCGCCGCCGTCAGCGAGCCGAGGATGAGGCTGACGAAGATGGCGCCGCCGGAGCGGCGGAGCTGGTGGAGTTGGCGGTAGAGCGGGATGGCGAGCGCGACGGTGGCCGGGCCGAGCAGGAAATGCACGAATTGCGCGCCTTCAAAATAGCTCTCGTAGCTGGTGCCGGTGAGAATGAGGATGGCGACGAGGATGAGGACGGCGATGAGCACCGGATTGAGGAGCGGGTTCATGCCGGCGCGCCGGTAGAGGAAGGCGCCGAGCTGATAAGCCATAAGCGTCAGGGTGAGGGCGAGAAGCGGGCTTGCGGCGAGATAGACCCAGATATCGCGAAAGCTAGTCGTCATCGCGGCCTCCGCCCAGCCGGGTGAGGAAGACCATCGCCGCGGCGGTGACGGCGATGGTGAGAAGCGTGGAGGCGACGAGCGCCACGGAGATGGGCAGCGCGTCCGTGCCGATGAGGGAGAAATGCACGATGACCCCGACGCCCGCCGGCACGAAGAGGAGCGAGAGGTGGGAAAGCAGCGCATCGCCCACCTCCGCCAGCCCTTCCGGGATGCCGCCGCGGATGACGAGCCCGGCGAAGAGAAGCGCCATGCCGAGAACCGGGCCGGGCACCGGCAGTCCGGACGCGGCGACGAGAAGCTCGCCGGCAAGCTGGCAGGATAGGATGAGCGTCAGATAAAAGAGCATGGAGGAACTCGAAGGCTGTCGGTCGCGATGGGCGCCGGGAACGGTGCGGGCCGCGCAATCCTGCCACGGGGCGCCGCTGGCGCGCCATCCGGCAAGCGGCTGCGCCAACGGCGGCAAGCGCCTCAGCGCCCGCCGCTCTCCGGCTTCTTGCGAAAGGCGTCGAGCGCTTCGTAACAACCGCGGTGTCGGTAGATGAGATACTGGCTGACCAGCGTCCACATGTGGTGCTCGTCCTCGGCTGTCTGGGGCAGGGCAAGGCCGAGCTTTTCGGCAAGCTCGCCGCGGAAGAGGTCGAAGGCCGCCTTCACGTAATCGCCGTAGAGGCGGAGCGCGCCCTGCGCCATGTGCCGGGCAAGCAGCGCGACCAGGAGCGCCGTCAGCGGCAACCACCAGCCCGGCAGCCGCTCCTTGAAGGCGGCGAGCCCCCCATAAAGGAGAAGCACGATGACCCCGGCGTAGAAGGTGTTGACGGCGAAATCGAGCTGCGCCTTCGCCTCGTCGAGGCGCTTGCCGAACGCTTCCGGGATGACGGCTTCCAGCCGCGGCCAGGCGGGGATGGCATCGAGCCCGTAGACGACCTTGGAATGCACCTCCAGCGCCCGGAAGGCGTTGCCGAAGCTGGTGGCGAGCACGAACTCCGCCTCGTGCGGGTAATCCTCCACCGCCCGGCGCAGGCGCTCCGAATGGTCGGACGGGAAATAAGGCAGCTCTGTCCCCTCGCGAAGCGCGCGGTCGATCGCCTCCTGGCGGTGCAGCACCGGCTCCACGTTGTCGCGAAAGCCTTTCCGCTTCCAGAATTCCATCAGCGAGAAGGGAAAGACGCGCACATAGCCTTCCAGAAGCCGCAGGAAGGCGCGGTTGAGCGCCAGGAGCAGGATGGCGAGAAGCCAGACGGCGGCAATCAGGATGGCGGCGTCGAGAAGGTCGGAGACTTTCGGGAAGGTGAGGAAGGGCGGCAACAGGCCGAAGAGGTGAAGGCAAAGCTGAACGCCGCCGACGAGGATCGCCGCCGGCAGGAAATAGCCGATGAAGAAGCTCTTATCGATGAGGTCCGGGAGCTTGCCGAGCATTGTCCTTCCCGCCTCTGCCACGACCCGCCGGCGCTAGCGCCGGCGCCGGCCCCGCGCGCCGCCCTTGCCCGGTGTCCCCTTGCCCGGTGTCCCCGTGCCCGGTGCCCCCGTGCCTGGGGCTTTGGTGGTTGGCTCGCCGGAAAGGCCGGGCGGCGGCGTCGTCGGCCGGCCGGGAAGGCCAGGCGCGGGCGTCACCGGATTGCCGGGCAGGCCGAGGCTGCGTGTTGTCGCCCCGCCGGTCAGCTCTTCGCGCAGCCTTGACGCCGGCTTGAAGCGCACCGCCTTGCCGGCGGCGATGCTCACCGTCTCGCCGGTATGCGGATGGCGGGCGATGCGCGCCGCGCGCTTGTTGAGCTTAAAGGCGCCGAAGCCGGAAAGCCGCAATTCCATGCCGCCCCTCAGCCCCTCCTGCATCTGCGCGAAGACGATATCGACGACCTCGGCGGCGCGCGCCTGGCTGATGCCCGTCCTCAGCGCAACCTGCGCAATCAGCTCCTTCTTGTTCATGCCCCCGACCTCGCGCCATCGCAGGTTGCATGGCGATGTTTGCAGAAAATTCTCAGCGAGGCCAGTTGCCCGCCGCGCCGGGGGAAACGCCGCGCCAAGCGCGGCTGCGAGCGGCTGGGCCTTGCGCCATCACAGGGCGAAGAGAAGATGACCTCGCGAAATGCCGCTCACGGAAGGCGCCATGTCGCCGCTCGGCCATGAAGGACGCGCCGCGCCCGATATGAGCGAAGAGGCGGAAAATGGCCGTCCGTGAGCCGTGAGCGGGAGAGGGGCTATGAAGTCACAAGCGCGCGTGGTCGTGATCGGGGGCGGCGTCGTCGGCGTTTCCACCCTTTATCATCTGGCCAGGAAGGGCTGGTCGGACGTGGTGCTGGTGGAGCGCCGCGAGCTCACCTCCGGTTCCACCTGGCATGCCGCCGGCCTCCTGCCGCTCTTCAACATGAGCTACTCGGTCGGCCAGATCCACAAATACTCCGTGCGCTTTTATCAGGAGCTCGCCGAGGAGACCGGCATGGATACCGGCTTCCGCAAGGTCTCCAATGTGCGCATGGCCCGCACCAGGGACCGCTGGGACGAGTACATGTACTATGCGGGCGTTGCCCGCACCATCGGCGTCGACGTCAGGGTGATGCGCCCCGAAGAGATTTCCGAGCTCTGGCCCTATGTGAAGACCGACGACCTTCTCGGCGCCATCCAGCACACCGAGGACGGCTATATCCAGCCCGCCGACCTCACCCAGGCGCTGGCGCGCGGCGCCCGCAGCCGCGGCGCGGAAATCTACCGCAACACGGAGGTGCTGGGGCTGGAGCAGCAGGGCGACGACAGTTGGATCGTCAGGACCGACAAGGGCGACATCGCCGCCCAGCACCTCGTCTTCGCCACCGGCAATTTCGCCCGCCGGACCGGCGAGATGGTCGGCCTCGACATTCCGGTCATCCCGGTGGAGCATCAGTTCATCGTGACGGAGCCCATTGCGGCGATAAAGGAGTTTCGCAGCAACGGCGGCGCCGAGCTCTGCGTTCTGCGAGAATCCGACAGTTCCTGGTATATGCGCGAGGAGGCGGGTGGGCTTCTCCTCGGCCCTTACGAGATCGGCGCGCCGGTCTGCTATGTCGACGGCCCCGACCCGCAAGCCGAATACGAGCTCTTCCAGGAGGATCTCGACCGGCTGATGCCGCATATCGAGACGGCGATCGCCCGCGTTCCCTATTTCGGCGAGGTCGGCATCAAGAAGGTCTACAACGGCGCCATCGCCTATACGCCGGATGGCTCGCCGATGGTCGGGCCGGCCTGGGAGGTGAAGAATCTGTGGCTGAACGAGGGCCATTCCTTCGGCGTCACGGCGGCCGGCGGCGCCGGCTGGCAGCTTGCCGAATGGATGGTGGAGGGCGAACCCACCATCGACATGATGGGCGTCGATCCGCGCCGCTTCGGGCCCTATGCCGGCCGCGGCTATCTGAAGGCCAAGAACGAGGAAGCCTACGCCAACGTCTTCACGCTGCATTATCCCGACGAGGAGCGCGCCGCCGCCAGGCCCTTGAAGCGCGCCCCCTGCTATGAGCGCATGGCCGGCCTCGGCGCCGTCTTCGGCTCCGTCTATGGCTGGGAGCGGCCGAACTGGTTCGCGCCGGACGGCTACGAGGTGCCGCATGATGAGCTCGACGTCGACGACACGCTGACGAACCACAACCATCCCCCGGCCGACCATACCGGCCGCATCCGCGAGCGCTGGTCCTTCCGCCGCTCCAACTACTTTCCCTTCGTCGGCGAGGAGGTGAAGGCGGTGACGGATGGCGTCGGCCTTCTCGACATGTCGGCGTTTGCCAAGATGGAGGTCTCGGGGCCCGGCGCGCGCCAATGGCTGGATCTTATCTTCGCCAACCGCATTCCGAAAAAGCGCGGGCGCATCGCGCTCTGCCATCTCCTGACCCCGGCGGGCGGCGTGCGTTCGGAGTTCACCGTCTACGAATGGGCGAGGGACCGCTTCTATCTCGTCTCCGCCGGCGCCTTCGAGCGGCACGACCACGACACCTTATGGAAGCTCTGCCCCGCCGACGGCTCGGTGCGGCTGCGCCCCATCACCACGCAATTCGGCGTCCTCGTCGTCGCCGGGCCGCGCTCGCGCGAGCTCTTGCAGAAGCTGACGTATGCCGACCTATCGGGCGAGGCCTTCCCCTGGCTCTCCGGCCAGTTCGTCAATATCGGCATCGCCCAGGCGCATGCCCTGCGCGTCAATTTCGTCGGCGAGCTTGGCTGGGAGCTGCATCACCCGATCGAGATGCAGAACACCATCTTCGATCTGTTGATGGGCGAGGGCGCCTCGCTCGGTCTCAAACCCTTCGGCATCCGGGCGATGGATGCCATGCGCCTGGAAAAGAGCTACCGGCTCATCCCGCGCGAGCTTTCCATCGAATACACCGCCTATGAGAGCGGCCTTGACCGTTTCGTGCATCCCAACAAGGGCGACTTCATCGGCCGCGATGCGCTCGTCAAGGCGCATGCCGACGGCGACCGCTGGAAATTCGTCACTTTGGGCGTGGAGGGCATCACCGACGCCGATGCCAGGGGCAACGAGGTGATTTTCGCGCCCGGCTCAAACGATATGGTCGGCCGGGCCACCTCCGGCGGCTACGGCTGGCGGCTCGGCACCTCGCTGGCGCTCGCCATGGTGCGGCCCGAGCACGGCGGCGAGGGCGCGGAGATGGATATCGCCATCCTCGGCGAAAGGAGGCGGGCGCGGGTGATTGCGGAAAGCCCCTTCGACCCGGAGAACGCCCGGCTGAGAAGCTGACGGGCGCGAACCGCCCCTGGCGACACTCCCCCTCAAACCGCGGCCGCGGGCGCACAAGCATGGATGGCCGGGCCGAGCCCACGGCTGTCCGGTTTAATTTTGTGGACTGAGCGCACGGTGTTGATTCTACTCGTGTTCAGACGTTTGGCGCGTCTTCCGGACACGAGGGAGCAACACCGTGCGGCACCACAATAGCGTTTTCCACGACGTCTTGAAGCATGTTCCCTGGGGCGTGTTCGAACGGCTTGTGGACAAGCACCATGCGGACAAGCATGTGCGTCGGCTGTCGACCAAGAGCCAGTTCGTGGCCTTGCTCTATGGGCAATTGTCGGGGGCTCAGAGCCTGCGCGAGATCGTCGGCGGCCTTGA
>NZ_JHZK01000022.1:0-54584 GCF_000688515.1 Afifella pfennigii DSM 17143
TTCACCTCCTGGCAAATCACCAGCAGCATCGAATCAGACAAGCCAGACCGCGTGAAGCCTCAAACCGACTCTAAGTTCATCGAAGATGCTCTAGATGCGCACTCCTTGCTGGGAGCCGCAGCTTGGCGCGCTCTTCCGCGCCTCTCCGAGGTGGCACGGAATGAAGAACGCCGCGGGGTCAGGGTCGAACGAATTCTGACAAATGAAGCTTAGTTCTTTTGACAAGCAGCACGATTTGCCGCAGATCCCGGCAGCGGCGGCTGACCTGCGCTGTCGTCTGCCTTACGAAGGTGATGCTCCTCGACCATTTCAGTAGTAGTATCCGTTTCGATCAAGGGGCAATTTCGGCCCATTTCCGGTCGTCCCGGATCAGGGCGTTGGCGAGGACGATGAGCTTGCGCATCACCGCCGTGATCGCGACCTTCCAGGGCTTTCCACCCTTGTAGAGCGCGAGGTAGATTTTCCTGAGCGGCGCGTTGTATCGGGTTGCGATGACGGCCGGCATGAACAGCAAGGTGCGCAGCCCGTGGCGACCGCCGAAGATGCGGGCCTTGCCCTTCCAGCTCCCCGACTGCCGGGTGACCGGGGCGAGACCGGCCAGGCTCGCGGCCTCTTTCGGGGTCATCGTGCCGAGCTCGGGCATGTCCACGATCATCGCCGTCGCGGCCACCGGTCCGATGCCGCGTATGGACATCAGGATCTCGTAGCGCCGGGCCAGTTCGGGGTCGGCCTTGATCAGGCGGACCAGCTCGGCGTCGATCTGGTCGATCTGCCTGTCGATTTGCCGTTCCCGTGCCTTGAGCTGGGCGACGACCATCCTGTTGCGCGCCGTGTCCAGTCGGTTCCTGCAGGCGGTGCGATCCTTGATCAGAGCCACGCGTGCGACATGCAGCTCCTTGATTTCATGCATGCTCTTGCTGCGGACGGGCGTCGGTTCGAGCGCCAGCGTCGATCCCATATGCGCGAGCATCTTGGCATCGACGCGGTCGGTCTTGGCGATGTTCCCGGTCGCCTGCGCGTAGCGACGCGCGCGCGAGGGATTGACCTTGACCGGCCCGTGTCCCGCCTTCGACAGCGCCGCCTCGAGGTCGCGATGAAAGCGTCCCGTCGCCTCGTAGATGACACGGACCGGATCGGCCCCGAGCCATTTGCAGAGCGCCTTGAGCCCGTCCGTGTCGTTCGAAAACCGCATGTGCCTGCGGTCGGAAAGGCGCCAGACTTCGAGACTGGCTTTGGAAATGTCCACACCGATGGTATCGTTCATTGCTTTTCGTCTCCTGGCCTTGTCATGCGGGGCAACGGGCAGACCGTTCCCCAGGTATCCGTTCAGGACATGCGAAAAGCGGGGGGTGACCAAACTACTGACCGGCCCTGATGAGACCACCTCCATAACGGCCCGGCCCCCCGCTGCTTCCCGGCATATTTGGGGTGCCGGGAAGCAGCTCCCGTATCGCACGGGAACCGGGGCCTGGATTAAGACAAGAGCCTCGAGGAATGGTGCCCGGTAATGAGCCAGCGTCCCTCGATCTCCTCGAAAGTGAAGAGAAACCTGGCTTCGACCGTCTCCTCGCCTGCCTGGCGCGGAAAGCGGAACGTGTAGAGCCCGCCGATGACCACCGTGCTGAGTTTGTGGCTTGCCCGGGACCTCTGGCGATCGATGTCGCAACGTGGGCTGCCGTTGGAAAGGAAGCTCTCGAAATAGTGCCGACGCTCCTCCTCACGGCCGCGGATCTCGTTGGAAAGCGTCGGCACGAGGATCGCATCCGGCGCATAGAGGGCGAGGACGTCCTCTAGCCTCCCCGACGAGAGCACCTCCGCCCATCGAAACAACGCTTTTCGGGCAGCGGCGAGCGCGGCGGATTCCGGCTCCGTTTCCGGATCGCCTGCCTCTGACGTGGTTCCGTTCGTCGTGAAACTGCGCATGTCCAACCTCGTCTCTCGACCTCGACGCCTTCTGCCGACGGGCAATGCTGCTGACTTCGTTCGGTTCGCCGCCTTGACAGCGGGCGCTGCAGGCCGGTATTAATCATTATGTTATAACATAACGTTGAGAAATGATGCTGCAATCCCGATCCAACGACAAGCGCCTGCCGGTCACCGTGCTGTCGGGCTTTTTGGGCTCCGGCAAGACCACGCTCCTCAACCACGTCCTCAACAACCGCGAGGGACGGCGCGTCGCTGTCATCGTCAACGACATGAGCGAGGTGAACATCGACGCCGACCTCGTGCGCGAGGAGACGGTGCTCAACCGCTCTGAAGAGAAGCTGGTGGAGATGACCAACGGCTGCATCTGCTGCACCTTGCGCGACGACCTTCTCAAGGAAGTGCGGCGGCTCGCCGAGGACGGGCGCTTTGAGTATCTCCTGATCGAGAGCACCGGTGTTTCGGAGCCCTTGCCGGTCGCCGCCACCTTCGAGTTCCGCGACGAGGAGGGCGAGAGCCTTTCCGATATCGCCCGGCTCGATGCCATGGTGACGGTGATCGACACCATGCACCTGTTGCGCGACTACGGCTCGGCCGACTTTCTCGCCGACAGGGGCGAGACGGCCGGCGATGGCGACGAGCGCACGCTCGTCAACCTCCTCGTCGACCAGATCGAATTCGCCGACGTCATCGTCCTCAACAAGTTCTCCGACGCCACGCCCGAGCAGCGCGAGGCCACCCGTGCCATCGTGCATGGGCTCAATCCGGATGCGAAGCTGATCGAGACCGACTGGGGCAGGGTCTCCTCGGAGGATCTCTTCGATACGGGCCTTTTCGATTTCGAGCGCGCCCACCAGCATCCGATGTGGTTCAAGGAGCTCTATGGCTTTGCCGACCATGTGCCGGAAGACGCGGAATACGGCGTGACAAGCTTTGTCTGGCGCGAGCGGCGCCCGCTTCATCCGGAGCGCTTCAACGAATTCCTGCAGACCCCGCTGCCCGGCGTCATCCGCGCCAAGGGACATTTCTGGCTGGCTACGCGTGCGCATATGGTGGGCGAGTTCAGCCTGGCCGGCGCCGCGGCAACGGTGAAGCCGCTCGGATATTGGTGGGCGGTCGTGCCGGAACAGCGTTGGCCCTCGGATGACGAGCTGCGCGAGCGCATCAAGGGGATGTTCGATCCCGTCTATGGCGACCGGCGCCAGGAGATCGTCTTCATCGGCATGCTGGGAGAGATGAGCCGCGAGCGCATCACCGCGATGCTGGAACGCTGCCTCGTCGATCCGCTCGAGGACGATGAGTTCGACCCGCAAGCCTACAAGGGCCTGACGGATCCCTTCCCGGTCTGGGAGCGCTCCAGCGCGGCATGACTCGCGAGCCGCAGCTGGATGCGGGCGCTGGGCTAAAAAAGGGCGGCCCGGCGCCTGGAATGCCGGACCGCTCTCCCCTCGTATGAGTTCACGGACCTAGAGCTTCGTCGGATTGGGGGCGTCGCCGTAGACCTGCTTCGGATCAAAGACCTTCTCCGCCTCGGTGAAGGCCAGCGGAACCGGTCGTTCCAGCGGCTTCGGCGGCACTTTGCGGTAGAAGCAGGAGCGATAACCCACGTGGCAGCTGGCGCCGCCGGTCACCGTCACGCGCAGCCAGATTGCGTCCTGGTCGTCGTCCACCCTGATCTCCACCACCCTCTGGATGAGGCCGCTTGTAGCGCCTTTGTGCCAGAGGCAATTGCGACTCCGGCTCCAGTAATGCGCCTCCGCCGTCTCGATCGTCTTCAGAAGCGCTTCCTCGTTCATGACGCCCATCATCAGGACCTCGCCCGTATCGGCATCGGTGGTGACGACGGGGATCAGCCCGTCCGGCCCGAATTTCGGCGCAAAGGCGCTGCCTTCCTCCACCTGCTCGACGGAGAGACGCTGTGCAAACGGGCTTGGCGCGGCCATCAGCCGAAGCTCTCGCTAGGAACGGCGAGCGAGGTGAGGAACTCGCGGCGCAGCTCGGCGTCCGCCTTGAACGCGCCGATGAAGCGCCGGGTCACCATTGTGACGCCCGGCTTCTTCACGCCGCGCGTCGTCATGCACATATGCGCCGCCTCAATGACGACGGCGACGCCGCGCGGGCGCAGCACCTCATCGATCGTGTCGGCGATCTGCGAGGTCAGCGTCTCCTGGATCTGCAGGCGCTTGGCATAGACCTCGACGAGACGCGCGAGCTTGCTGATGCCGACGACCCGGTTCGCCGGCAGGTAGGCGACATGCGCTCTGCCGATGATCGGCACGATGTGGTGCTCGCAATGCGATTCCAGCCGCATGTTCCTAAGCACGATCATGTCGTCGTAGTCGTTCGTCTCCTCGAAGGTGCGACTGAGCAGCTCGACCGGATCGGTGTCGTAGCCCTCGAAGAACTCCTCGAAGGCGCGCACGACGCGCGCCGGCGTATCGACCAGCCCTTCGCGATCGGGATCGTCTCCCGTCCATTCGATGAGCAGCCGAACGGCCGCTTCCACATCGGCGCGGTCGGGGCGAGCGCGCCGGGACTTCTGCTCTTGCGGGATTGCCGCATGTTTCATTGCCAGGCTCATGTCGATCGGAAACTCCGAAGGTTGGACTTGTTTCCTAGCATGCAACGTTATAACATATCAATAAGTGTTGCTACATGTGGGGGAAGGAGGCGGGCCGGTGGATGCCATGCTTCAGGACAAACTCTCCTGCCGCAGGCCGCAAGCCGTCACGGCAGGCCTGAGGGCAGCCGAAACGTTGTGTCGGCAGCGCCGGCTCCAGATGACGAAGAACCGCTGGATGGTTCTGGAAAGTCTCCTGGAAGCCGATCAGCCGATGCGGGCATATGAACTCCTGCGACAACTGGAAATGAGGCTGGGTCGACGCTTGTCGCCCCCGACGGTGTACCGGGCGCTGGATTTCCTGGTGGAGCAGGGGCTCGTCTCCCGGATCGCGACGAAGAGCGCCTTTGTCCCGTCCACCCACGCCGACAGCGATCTGCCGCGCGTCTTCTTCATCTGCGACAGCTGCGGCCTCTCGGCGGAGCTGGAGAACGCCAAGCTGGAGGCTCTTCTGGAGCGCGACGCGGCCTCTCTCGGCTTCCATATCGGCAGGCGGGTCATCGAGCTCCAGGGCACATGCGCGAGCTGCCTGGAGCTGGAGACGAAGCCCGCCGCCAGCTGACCCCTCCATTCCTCCTGCGACGAGAGTATCCCAGTGAACCCCGCCCCTTCGATCGAAGTCACACCCATCTGCCTGCTGACCGGCTTTCTCGGCAGCGGCAAGACGACGATCCTCAACTACCTGCTTCGCCAGCCGCGCACGGCGCATACGGCCGTGGTCATCAACGAGTTCGGCGAGATCGGCCTCGATCATCAACTCGTCGAATCGAGCACGGAGAAGCTCGTCCTGCTCCAGTCGGGGTGTCTCTGCTGCACCATCCGGGGCGATCTCATGAAGACGCTTCGCGGCATGCTGGAGCAGCGGGAAAGAGGCGAGATCGCATTCGACCGGGTCATCATCGAGACGACGGGCCTCGCAGATCCCGCTCCGATCCTGCAGACGCTGATAACCGACCATGCACTGTTGACTTCGTTCCGACTGGAGAGCGTGATCGCGACGGTCGATGCGGCTGCCGGCCTGGCGACGCTCGACAGCCAGTTCGAGGCAGTCAAGCAGGCCGCGGTCGCCGACCGGCTGCTCGTGACGAAGGTCGATCTCGTCGAGCCTGCCTGCGTGTATGCGCTCGAAAGGCGCCTGAGGGCGCTCAATCCGGGAGCTCCGATCATCCGGGCCTACAACGGAGCGGTCGATCCCGCATCCATCCTCGACGCCGGGCTCTACGATCCGTCGAGCAAGACCCCGCAAGTGCAGGATTGGCTCAGGGCCGAAGCCTATCCTGAGCACGGCCATGACCACCACGATCACCACCACGCTCACGACGGGCACGAACACCACGACCACGTCCACGACCACGGCCACGATCATGATCCGAACCGGCACGACGACCGGATTTCGGCCGTTTCCTACACGGTCGACGAGCCGATCCCCGCATTGACCTTCGATGTCTGGCTGACGGCGCTTCTCTCGCTGCGCGGGCCGGACCTGCTGCGCATGAAGGGCCTCATCCACGTGAAGGGCATGCCGGGGCCGTTCGTCCTTCACGGCGTCCAGCACGTGTTCCATCCACCGATGCTGCTCAAGGACTGGCCCCCCGACGATCGCCGGTCGAAGATCGTTCTCATCGGCCGGGATCTGACGCCCGATTTCCTGCAGGATAGCTTCGGGTTTCTGGCGTCGGGTTCCGTCAAGGAGCGCGCTGGCGCGGACAAGGGCGCTTCAACCCTCTAGGGAAGCGCTCTCCGGGCAAGCTGCCGCCGCCGTTCGAGGCGGCGAACCTTGCTGCTGCCTTTCTGAATGGACCGCCGGATCGCCGGGGCGCGCCCGCTTCTTCGGGCCGGATGCCTCTCTTGCGCGGTCCGCCACAGCTCTCCTCCCTACGGCTTTCGGGCGGCCAGGCCTCGCCTGCGTACGCCGTCGGCGCGTCGTGGTCGCACGCATTTCGGCTCAATATCGCAACCGCATTTCGTAGAATGAAATCCGACTGGACGAATTCCAGCACCCGTTATAACATAACAAAGACTGCCGGCGTCATGAGGGCGAGCCGGGAGGCCGAGCTGAACCTAGAGGCTGGCCGGCCGCAGGCAGCGGCAGGAGCGAAGAAAAAAGGGAGAAGGAAGACGTGGCAAAAACGGCAGTAAAGGTCGGAAAACTGATCGACGGAAACGGGGGGCCAGTCATCGATCGCGGTGTCGTCGTCATTGACGGAAAGCGCATCGCGGCGGTGGGATCTCAATCGGAGGTGACGATACCGCCGGATGCCACGATCATCGACGAGCCGGGCCTCACCGCGATGCCGGGGATGATGGACCTGCACCTGCACATCGCGCAGTTCAACACTCTCACCTTTCGCAACTACCGCGTCGCCCAGTTCGAGGTGAGCCCCGAATTGCAGCAATTGTACGCGTTGTTTCATGCCCAGCTGTGCTTCGAGCGGGGCTTCACGACACTGCGCGACGAAGGCTTGATGTCGACCCGCGGGCTTCTGACCGAGCACACGATCGCGGTGCGCGACGCGATCGCCCTCGGCGTCTTCGCCGGCCCGCGCATCATCGTCTCCGCCTTCACGGTCGGGACGGGATCGCACCTCGACCTGATCCTGCCGCGTGCGATGCTGCGCAATCCTGCCGCCACCGCGGACGGCGTCGACGAGATGCGCAAACTGGCGCGCCAGAACCTCCTCAGGGGCGCGGACTGGCTCAAGACCTGCGCCTCGGGAGGGGGCGGCACCGACAAGGAGAGCCCGCAGGTGCGCAACCACACCCAGGACGAGCTCAATGCCGTCTGCGACGAAGCGCACGCCCAGCACGCTTACTGTTCGATCCACTGTTTCACGCCGCAGTCGCAGGCGATGGCGATCGAGGCGGGTGCCGACACCATCGAGCACATGGTCTTCCACAGCGACGAGATGATCGAGGCGATCGTCAGCCACGGCATCCCCGTCTGCCCGACCCTCCTGCATCGCACCGATCATGCGATCGAGGTCCGCCGGACGATCGGCACGCCTCAGTTCACGCTGGACAAGATGAAGAAGATCCAGCCGTTCACCTTCGAGACGTTCGCGGCGATGCAAAAGGCAGGCGTCAAGATCTTCATGGGGACGGACATGGGCCAGGAGCCCGACATGGGGAGCAACGCCATGGAGCTGGAGATCTATGTGAAGCTCGGCATGACGCCGATGGAAGCGATCCTCACGACCACCCGGAACGCAGCCGAAGCCGTGCATCTGGACGAGGACCTCGGAACGCTTGACGTCGGCAAGTACGCCGACCTTCTTCTCGTCGACGGCAATCCCGCCGAGGACATCACCGTCCTGCAGCCGCGCGAGAACATCAAGGCGGTGATGAAGGAAGGGAAGATCTACGTCGATCGCCGCAAGGGAAGCGAGAAGGACGTCATCGACGTGGAATACGCCTCCTGGGCGCTCGCCGACGGCTGACGCCGGCGCCCTGCGGACTCGCTGCAGAAATGGGGGCGGACGGCGGGGCGCCCGCGAGCGCGGAGCGATCAGCACCGCAAGTGCCCGGGGGAATGCCGTCGAAACGGCCGGATGGCCGGAGGGGCGGGAGGACGCTGGGCAGCGGCTCGTCCCACGCCGGGATCTATCTCGGCGCCGCGCGCAGGGCCGACATCACGGCCGAGAGCGCAAACAGGATCGCGGCCAGGCTGACGATCGTCGGTCCGGTCGGCGTGTTGAACGAATACGCTGCCTGAAGCCCGCCGAGCGCGGATATGCTGCCGATGGCGGCGGCGATGAATGTCATCGCCTCCGGCGTGCGACTGAACGGCCTGGCCGCTGCTGCCGGGATGATCAGCATGGCCGCAATCAGGAGAACGCCGACGACCTTGATTGCGACGGCGATGACGAGGGCGAGGGAGAGGACCAGCACCATCTCCTCGCGTTTCGGATCGAGGCCGGCAGAATATGCCAGGTCGGGATTCAGCGTTGCCGTCAGCAGGGCCGACCATCGCCAGCCGATCAGCCCGAGCACGAGCGCGGCGCCGGCCCATATGACGGCGAGATCGAACGGCCTGACGGCTAGGATATCGCCGAACAGATAGGCCATGAGGTCGATGCGAATGCCGCTCAGGAAGGAAACGCCGACGAGCCCGAAAGCGAGGGCCGAATGCGCCAGGACGCCGAGAAGCGTGTCCATCGCGTAACCACGACCGCTGAGCGTGGAAACGGTGAGTGCCATCGCCACAGAGGCAACGAGGACCCCGGCGAAAATCGAGATCGAGAGACCCAGCGAGATGGCGACGCCGAGGATCGCGGCATGTGCGGTGGCGTCGCCGAAATAGGCCATTCTTCGCCAGACGACGAAGCAGCCGAGAGGTGCGGCCGCAATCGCAACGCCGAGCCCCGCTAGGGCGGCGCGCACCAGGAAATCGTCGAGCATTATTCAGCTGCCTCCGATCGGTCGTCGGCCTCGTTCCGGCCCTGGCTGTGGCTGTGGTGGTGGCGGTAGAGCGCTAGCGCGCCCTGCGTGCCCTCGCCGAAAAGCGCCCGGTATTCCGGCGCCGAAGCCACATGCTCCGGCTCGCCCTCGCAGCAGACATGGCCGTTGAGGCAGACGACGCGATCGCTGGCGCTCATCACGACATGCAGGTCATGGCTGACCATGAGGACGGCACAGCCGAGCCGGCGGCGCACGTCCTCCACCTGCCGGTAGAACTCGGCCGAGCCCGGCTGGTCGAGCCCTTGGGTCGCCTCGTCGAGGATGAGGAGCTCCGGCTTGTCGAGCAGGGCGCGCGCCAGGAGGACACGCTGGAACTGCCCGCCCGAAAGGCGGGTCATCTGGCGCTCGGCGAGTTCGGGAATGCCCGCCACTTCCAAGGCCTCCTTCGCGGCCTTCTCGCCGACCTTGCGAGGCAGGCCCTGGAACCGCTTCACGGTCATCGGCAAGGTGGGATCGATATGGAGCCGCTGCGGCACGTAGCCGATGCGCAGTCCCTCCTTGCGCCGCACCAAACCCGATGTCGGCACAAGCGCGCCGATGATCACCCGAAGTAGGGTCGATTTGCCCGAGCCGTTTGGCCCAACGAGGGTAACGATTTCGCCACGGCGGATCGAGAAACAAACATCCCGCAGGACGAGATTGCCGCCGAGGCGAACATTCAGGCTTTCGGTCTCGACAATTCTCATACGGCCTCGTCGGAGTGAGCCGCACAAGAGCCTCTCCGTTCAAGCCGATGGATGCTGCCCTTCATTTCTGCCTTGCACGGCGCGGCGGGGCCTCGTGCGCGGTGGGCATTCTTTCGCGTGTCCGTCATGGCCGTGGCAAACTCCTCCCCTTGCCGGCGTTGATATGTGATAACATAACGTATAAGACAGCTCCGCATGTTATTCAATAACACGGAGATACCCATGCGGATGAGTTTCCTGGCTGCCGCGGTCTCGGTGGTCGCGCTGAGCAACGCAGCGCTTGCCGACGTACCCTCGGTCGCCGTCGACATCGCGCCCGTCCACTCGCTGGTGGCGAAGGTCATGCAAGGGGTCGGCAAGCCCGACCTGATCGTGCAGCCAGGCGCATCCCCCCACGGCTACTCCCTTCGCCCCGAAGAGGCTGAGGCGCTGGAGCGTGCCGACATCGTCTTCTGGGTCGGGGAGGGGCTGGAGCCATGGCTCGAGCGCTCGATTGAAGCGCTTGCAGGCGATGCCAAATCCGTGGAGCTGCTTGAAACCGAGGGCACCACGGAGCTTGAATTCCGCGAGGGTGCGACGTTCGAAAAGCACAGCCATGATCACGAGGCACATGGCGCGGAAGATCATGAGCATGCAGAGCACGCCGACCATGAGCATGAAGGCGAGGAGCACGCCGACCATGAGCATGAGCATGAAGAGCATGCCGGCCATGAGCATGAAGGCGAGGAACACCACGACGAGACAGCGCATGCCGAGCATGAGCACGAGCATCATGGCCACGACCCGCATGCCTGGCTCGACCCGCAGAACGCCATGGTCTGGCTCGATGTGATCGCCGGCGATCTCTCCGATCTCGACCCGGAGCATGCTGACGCCTATGCGGCGAACGCGGCTGAGGCCAAGAAGGAGCTGGAGGCGCTGATCGGCGAGATCGACGGCGAGCTAGAGAGCTTCCGCGGCACGAGCTTCATCGTCTTCCACGACGCCTACCAGTACTTCGAGAACCGTTTCGGCATCTCGGCAGCCGGCTCGATCCGCCTTGGCGATGCCTCCGATCCGAGCCCGTCGCGCGTTGCGGAGATCCGCGACAAGGTGGCCGAACTGAAGATCGCCTGCGTCTTCACCGAGCCGCAGTTCAACCCGGGGCTGGTGGAGAACGTGTTTCAGGGAACGGACGTCACGATCGGCGTTCTTGACCCGCTCGGCAGCGATCTGACGCCGGGGCCGGACCTCTATCCGCAGCTGATCCACGAGATCGCGGACGGTCTCACCTCCTGCCGCTGACCATGAAGAAGCCTCCTGGCATGGATCCGGTGGGTTTATGTCAGGTGGTGCTTCCTGATTGGCGGGTCTGACAGCCCTTGCTTCCAGAGCTTTCTGCGGAGGGTCCATGAGACCAAGGTCAATCGCCGCCCGAGCGGTTCTGTCTGCAATCCTCGCCGCCGCCATGCTTGCCGGCGCGCAGGCGGCAACGAGCCCATTCGGCGTTGCAACCCCCGACACGTCCGCTGGAACCGTCTGGGTTGGGCCTTTCCAGGACTTCGCCAACTGGGCAATGGCGATGCAGTCGTCCTTCTACAAGCGGCTCACGGCTGCGCTCGGCCAATTCTCAGACAACCGTCATGCAGGCTGGTGGCTCATCGGATTGAGTTTTCTCTACGGCGTTTTCCATGCCGTGGGGCCGGGGCACGGAAAGGCGGTAATCAGCTCCTACCTCGTGGCGACGGGAAAAACCGCGCGGCGAGCCGTGGCGATCTCCTTCGCCGCCGCGCTGACGCAGGCGCTTTCGGCGATCCTCCTCGTCGCGGTCGCGACGGTGCTGTTGCGTGCCACAGCGATGACGATCACGCGTGTCACCGACACGATCGCCCTCGCAAGCTATAGTCTCATCGTGCTGCTCGGCGCCATGCTCCTGTGGCGCAAGGCGCTGGCACCCGCCCTTGCCGCAATCCGCCCCGCCCCGCAGGAGCTCGTTGCGGCTGGTGCGGGCGGCGGACAGATGCACCTTTCGGAGATCGCCGATCACCACCACGGCGATCACCATCATCACCACCACCACGACCACGAGCACTACGGTGCCGCCTCTTCTCTCGGCGATCACCATCGTCACGGCGCGCAATGTGGCTGCCGCCACACCGTCGAGCCCGAGACGCTGAACAAGTCGCTGAGCGCCTCGCATGTGGCGGCGACAATCTTGGCGATCGGCGTCCGGCCTTGCTCGGGCGCATTGATCGTCCTGGTGTTCGCGCTTTCGCAGAAGCTCTTCCTGGTGGGCGCGCTGTCGACGGTCGCGATGGGCATCGGCACCGGGTTGACGGTCTCGGCCCTGGCCGTCTTCGCGACGATGGCGCGGCAGACCGCCCTGCGCGCTGCGGGCACCGGGTCTTTCTGGGCCGCGGGTGCGGTCCGGGCGATGGAGATCGGAGGCGCGCTGACGATCCTCGCTTTCGGAGCCGTCATGCTCGCGGGCGCATTGGCGAACTGAGCATCACCGCGGTTGCCCCATGGATCCAGAAAGCGCTGGGCCTCATTCCCGTCAGCATGCTGGTTTCCGCTTTCGTCCTCAGCCACTCGCCGGCCAACGTTGCCACCGCTGCGAGACCATATCCGTTTCGCCGCAGTGCCGACCTCGACGGCATTTTCGTCCTGCGCAGCAAGGCGATGGCTGCGGCGTTTTCGCATGAAGCGGCGTTTTCAAGGACATAGGCAGAACAGTCCCGAGCCTGTCAAAAAAGGTTCGTGCCGCCAGACGATGATGCCTTCGCCGGTCGTTTCCGTGCCGCGTTCGCAATCACCATGGCTTCACTGCGAAAGTGAAGTCTCGGAGGCCTCTCATGAAGACGAAACTGCCTTTATCACTTCTCGCCGGTACGGCCGTCGCACTCGTTGCGACAAGCGCAATGGCGGGAGAACTGACGTTCACGGGTATCGCAGCCGCCAAGACCGACGCGGAAAAGCGCGAAGCTGTCGCCTCGCCTTCCGTGACAATCGACGGCAACACCCATGAGATCGCTTACCATGTGCTCGCCCGCAGTGGCGACGAGATCGGCAACAACACTTTCGGCCTGCTTGTCGACGAGAACGGCGAACCGGTGAAGAACGAGGACGGCTCGACCCACATCTCCGTCGACGCCGACTTCTCCTCGCTGCTGACGGTTGGCGACAAGCTGTTCAACATCACCCACTTCGAATCCCGCCCGGGTGCCATGTACCTGTCGGAACTGAAGCAGGATGATGCCGGCAACCTGACGCCGGTCTCCACCGAGGCGATCGATTTCTCAAGCTTTGGCGGCCTGTGGGTACCGTGCGCCGGTTCCTTCACGCCCTGGGAGACGCATCTCGGCTCGGAGGAATATCCGCCCGACGCCCGCGCCGTCGAGGAAGCGACCTCGATGGACGACATCGACGACTACTACAAGCCGATGATCCGCTATGTCGGCCTCGACCCGGCAAGCGCCTCCATTGAGGAGTTCAAGAAGGGCTTCGATCCCTACAAGTACGGTTATCCGACCGAGATCACCGTCAAGGAAGACGGCAGCTACACGGTCGACAAGCACTATGCGATGGGCCGCGTGGCGGTCGAACTCGCCAAGGTGATGCCGGACGAGAAGACCGTCTACATCTCCGACGACGGCACCAATGTCGGCCTCTTCATGTTCGTCGCCGACGAGGCGGGTAAGCTCGATGCCGGCACGCTCTATGCCGCCAAGTGGAACCAGACCTCGGGCGAAGGCGCCGGCAAGGCCGACCTTTCCTGGGTCGATCTCGGCCATTCCGACACGGCGGCCGTGGCGAAGGCGCTTGCCGACGGCGTCACCTTCTCCGACCTCTTCGAGGTGGCCGACATCGCCGACGACGGCAGCTGCGCCGAGGGCTTCTCGCCCTCCAATGCGGAAGGCCGCGCCGAGTGCCTGAAGGTGAAGGATGGCATGGAGGAGATCGCCTCGCGGCTGGAGACGCGCCGCTACGCCTCCATGAAGGGCGCCACCACCGAATTCCGCAAGGAAGAAGGCATCGCCCTCGATCCGGCGACGAAGACGCTCTACGTCGCCATGTCGGAGATCGGCAACGGCATGGAAGACGCCGCCAAGGGCGGCAAGCCGACCGACAAGTACGAGAAGGGCAGCAGCAACGACATCAGGCTGACGGCCAACGGTTGCGGCGCCGTCTATTCGCTGCCGCTCGGCTCCGACGACAAGATCGGCTCCGACTGGGTGGCGAGCGAGATGAACGGCCTCGTCGCCGGCACGCCGCACAAGTACGCCGAGGGCGATGAATTCGCCGGCAACACCTGCGACATGGACGGCCTCGCCAACCCGGACAACCTCACCTTCATGGACGGCTTCGGCACGCTCATCATCGGCGAAGATACGGGCTCGGGCCACCAGAACGATGTCATCTGGGCCTACAAGCTCTCCGACGGCTCGCTGACGCGGATCTTCTCCACGCCCTACGGCTCGGAGACGACCTCGCCGTACTTCTATCCGAATGTCGGCGGCCACGGTTACATCATGGCGGTGGTGCAGCACCCTTATGGGGAATCCGACGAGGACAAGCTCGCCGATCCCGCCGATGCCCGCGCCTATGTCGGCTATATCGGCCCGTTCCCGGCGCTGACGAACTGACCCTGGTGCGCGGCCGCCGGTGACGACCTGGCGGCCGCCTCTCCGCAGCAAGGCTCGGCAGGCGTTCCTGCCGGGCCGATTCTACCGCGGCTGCGCCGTCCGTGCCGGTGCCTCTCTCAAGGAATCGATGATGTCCCCTCGCTTCGTCAGCTCGCTCATTCTCGCGTTGACCGCCGCCGGCCTGGCCGGCCCGGCCTTTGGCGACAGCAGCCTCGGCGGCTTCCTCCACAACCGGACCGCCTATATCCCCCCGCAATGCTACACCAGGACGCTCGACGACGCCGGGCGGGCGCACAATCCGTGCTTCACCTGCCATCTGCGGGCTCGCCGGCCGAACTTCATCAACGATCCGGACCTGCAGCTCTCCTACGCCTTTCCCGGTCCGGCGCTTTCAAACCCGTGGTCGAACCTCTTTGAGGACCGGCGCAGGCGTGTCGCCGCCATCGGCGACGAGGAGATCCTCTCCTATATCCGCACCAGCAACTACCAGGCGCCCGACGGTTCGCTGATCCTCGCCGACCGGCTCGCCGACGTGCCGCCGGGATGGGATGTCGACGGCGACGGCACATGGGGCGGCTACACGCCGGACTGCCATTTCCGCTTCGACGACGCGGGCTTCGACATTGCTGCGGATGGCACGCCGACCGGCTGGCGGGCCTTCGCCTATACGCCTCTGCCCGGCAGCTTCTCGCCGGCTTCAGGCTCCACCGACGACGTGCTGATCCGGCTGCCGGAGGCCTATCGCCAGAACGCAAGCGGTGAGCCGGATCAGGCGATCTACGAGATCAACCTTGCCGTCGTGGAAGCGCTGATCGCCCGCCGCGACGTTGGGATCGCGCCCGCCGACGAGGAGGGGCTCGGCGTCGATCTCGACCGCGACGGCAGCCTCGGCACGGCCGAGAAGGTCGTCTTCGACTGGGCGCCGCTGAAGGGGCGCGACATGTCCTATGTCGGTCGCGCCAAGAAGCTGCAGGAGGAGGGCAAGGCGCCGCTCGCCGCCGGTCTCTTCCCGCTCGGTACGGAGTTCCTGCACACGGTGCGCTACGTCGATGTCGACGATGCCGGCGAGGTGAGGATGGCGGCGCGCCTGAAGGAGCTGCGCTACATGCGCAAGACCGCCTGGCAGACCTATGCCGACCTTGAAGACGGGGCGCTGGAGGAGATCAAGGAGGACCACGATTTCCCCGATCGCGTCAGCCTCTTCGACGGCAACCGGGAAGTCGGCATCGCCAACGGCACCGGGTGGCGCCTGCAGGGCTTCATCGAGGATCGCGACGGGACGCTGAGGCCGCAGAGTTTCGAGGAGACGGTGTTCTGCATCGGCTGCCACGGCGGTATCGGCGTCAACGACGATTCCACGCTCGCCTTCGCGCGCAAGCTGGAGAAGCCCTTCGGCGGCTGGTTCCACTGGAGCCGGCACGGGCTGAGGGGCATCCCCGATCCGAAGCGGCCGGACGGCTCCAGCGAATATGCCCGCTACCTTGCCGAGAACGGGGCGGGCGATGAGTTCCGCGACAATGCCGAGATCATCCAGGCCTTCATCGGCGAGGACGGCGAGCCGGACGAGGCGGCGCTCGCGGCCATGACCGAGGATCTCGCCACCATCCTCTATCCCTCGCGCGCCCGCGCTCTGGCCCTCAATAAGGCCTATCGCACCATCGTCATGGACCAGGATTTCGTCAAAGGCCGCGACGCCAATCTCGCCCCGGCCGTGAATGTCCATCGCGAGGTGGAGATCGACGAGGAGACGGGCATCAGGGAGCCGGTTGCGCGCTGGTAACCCCGCTCTCCGGAGCGGCCGGGCTCGTCGACGCCTCAACTGACTGCCTAGCCCGGATGAAACCGTGAAAGCCGCGCAGGCGTAGTTGGCTGAGGAAGGCGGCCGTCGCGACGAGCGCGTGCAGCCGGGCCGCGCAGGTCCATTCACGCACTGTCTTTCGGCTCTATTTCGAGGAGGCGGCCGCGGCTGGCCAATGCGTGTCTCTCGCGATGCGCGACTCCACGGCAGGCGATGGAGGCTCGGCTTGTGCTGCCCCTGCAGCGCGCTCAATGTGCTTCCTGCTTCCCGGCGTTTGGGCCGTCGTAGCAGCGGCAACTCGCCAACGACGCGGGTATGTCGCAGCGACCTCCCTCGCCCGGCCATGTCCCCTCGGAGGCCATGGCCAAGTTCCCCGGGCGACCGACTGGGGCGCGAAGCAGCCATTCCCTCGCTGCTCCGACCGCGCGCTTCGGTCGCATCGCGAAGCCCGCTGAGATCAGCCGCCGGAAACCTTTTTTCGCTTCAGTTCGGGAGAACCGAACGGGGGCGTCATGGCTACGAAAAAGCCGGCAGGAACGCGGAAGTCGGGACCTGCAAGTTCCAGGGCAGCAGAGGCTGAGGCCGGCGATATCTGGGCGCTGCGCCCGCAGCACCTGAAAACCGCGATCGAGGCCGTCAGCGCGTCGGCGGCCGATGAGGGGAAGACCCGGTCAGATGTCGCGCTGAGCCTGAATCTGAGCAAGGGCCGCATCACCGAACACATCCAAAGTGTTGAGCGACAGGCCGGCGTGAAGCTCTATGCCGGGCGATCCAACAAGCTGACGCCGGAGGGGCGGGCCCTGGCGCGGTGGGGCGCACATTTCCTCGAGGAGTACGATGCCTTCTTCAAAGTCATCCGCCGGGACCGGTGAGATGGCTCGGATGGAAAGAGGCGCCCAAGTCGCCACGGCAGAACCTTCCGGGAAGACGCGCGCGGCCGGATTGCCATCGACTGACGGGCCGAGGCCGGAAACGCCCCTGCGGCTGCCCTACACGCACTATCACAGCAAATACTTCGCAGGAGCTCGCTGTCGGAGATGTCGCCGCTGGCGGCGCCCTCGCGCTGCAGCTTCTCCTTGCGGAACTGCTCGATCTCCGCGGCTGCGGCATCGCGGAAATTCTCGTCGAGCGCCTCGCCCGATTCAAGCTGGCTCGAATCGATGAGGAGCGTGTTCATCCGCTCCAGGCGGTTGCCGTTTTCATCATAGTTGCGGAGGAGCGCCAGATGCCCCTGGTGGATGTTCTGGTTCTCGCCTTCCACCTCCCGGTCCCAGCCGGAGATCCATTCGTAGACGAGCTTGGAGGAGGCGGTGTTGTTGCACACGACGATGAAGACCGGCGGCACGCCGATGCCAGCCCGCTTCCAGGTCTCGAACTCCTTCTCGTAATGACCGTAGAGGGCGTAGAGCGCCGTCTCCAGCTGCGGCGGGATTTTCTGCGGGTCGAGATCGCCGGATTTCGCCGCGCCCTTCTTCGGCATCTTCTTGCCGATATGGTCCCACAGGTTGCGGTAGACGGGCATGTCGGCGTTCACCGCATTGTCGGAGACGGGGACCCGCGGCAGTTTGACGATGCCGCATTCGATCGCGTCGACGAGGGAGAAGTCTGAGACGACCCAGGGAAAGAGGGTCCCCTCCTCGTAGCCGGAGCCGCGCAGGAAGAACGGTGTCGCCGAAAGGTCGTAGACATCGCGCACGCCGACCTTTCGCTTCAGCGCTTCCAGTCCCGATATCCAAAGCCGTGCGGCCTCGTTGTTCTCCTTCGCCTCCTGTTTCTCCTCCCCCCTCAGCCCCGCGTCTGCGTCGGTTTCCGGCCGCTCGCGGTAGCAATGGTGGGCTTCGTCGTTGATGACGATGACGTTCTTCAAGGACAGGAGATCGCCGCAGGCGCGGGCGAGCATCTCGCCCTCCGTCTCCCGCGTGATCAACGGCGCCTCGCGCCACCCGCTGAGGAGGCTGCGGCCGACCTTGTTCGTCTCCAGACGTTCCCTCTGCTGAAAGGCATGATAGTTCGTAATGACGATCTTCGCCTTGCGAAGCTCGGTCATCATCTCAGGCGGAACGAGCTCCCTTGTCTGGTAGTAGTTGTCGGGATCGGAAGGCAGAAGGACCCGCAGCCGGTCCCGGATGGTGATGCCGGGCGCAACGATCAGGAAGCCGCGCGAGAAGCGCGAGGAGTTCGGCTGGCGCGCGGCGTTTACCGCTTGCCATGCGATGAGCATCGCCATGACGGTCGTCTTGCCTGCGCCGGTGGCGAGCTTCAGGGCGACGCGGGTGAGCTCCGGATTCGCCTCCTCGTTCGATTCCTTCAAATGCCGGAAGATATGGGCGTGCTGCCCCCGGGGGTTCGCCACCTCTGCAAGCCAGATCGCGGTTTCGACGGCTTCGATCTGACAGAAGAACGGGCGCGCGCCCGCGAATTCATGATGCCGCCAGTGCTGCAGGAGCCGCTGCGTCGCGGCGGTCACGCCCCAGTCCGCGGGATTTGACAGCCTGCGCCAGCTCTCAAGGTGCCCGCGTATCTCGTTGATGATCGGGGAGGGGTTGTATTCCTGGTCCGTCTCCTGATCCGCGCCGAAGCGCAGCTCGTCCTGTCCTGAGACCGTCGCCCGTTTCCGCCGGGCCTTCGGCACGGGGGTGACGTACTGCGAACGACGGCGGCCAAGGAGTGGCATTTGTTCAAGAGGTTGACCGTCTTCACTGAGGGCATGGTGGCGTGTGGGCGGAGCGTAGGGCGAGTTCAGAATCGGCCGTTCATAGAAAGGCTTCGTCACGTTTCCCTCTCTCGATCACAAATGCCGGTGGAGATGGCTCCCCCCGAAGCCCACAGGGCGCTGCTTCAAAGATGTAAATCTGAAGGACTGTGCGACATCAGTTTTCGAGGGGCAAGCGAAGCGCTTGGTGGAAGTCGATTACCAGCATTTTTCGGAGGAATTGTCGCAGCTGGCATTGGGAGCGATCTGCGCGCCCATGGACGCGGAAGAGGCGTGCAACCTCCGGTCAGACGGACGCAACGCCGTTTGCCGTTGAATCAAAGATCTTGGTAACGCCGTTTCGGGTAGTAATGGGGGGAATCATGGCAGTTCGTCGTCGGGAATCCCGTGCCTGACCCGCCGAAGATGGGGTTTGGCGCGGAAGTCCCAGCCATCCTTGTAGCGCTCCACGATATCGTCGAAACGTCGCCTTGCACCTTCCTCGGAGAAGTCCTGCTCCACCAGGCGTTCGATGACCATTTTGCGCAGGCCGGTCAGCTGCTTCTCCTTGCCGGGCTCGAGGGCGCCGGTGATCGCCCAGTGCAGAACAATGCGGGCGACGTCGTCCCGCGAGGGGATCCGCTCCGCCTTCTGCCGGGCGCGGTAGGCCCGCTGCTTTTCCTTCTCATCCGGGCGGCGTGGCTTCGGCTTTCTCATGACCTCAGCTTACGCAGCCGGGCTGTCCAGCGTGACGCGAGACGATGACGCGGTGCCGCCCGACGCCATCCTCTTTCTGGGTCCGCCTGCTGGCGGCGCCAGTCCTATCGCCATGTCAGGAATGAGCCGCCATCGCACCGCAACGTGCTGCCAACGTGCCCGTAATTTATGGTGAGTTGCTGCACGAAGTGAATCGGAAATCTCGGCTTTCGGAACAAAGATCCAGAGCGTCGAATCCTCCGCGTAGAGTAGCGTAACGAATGTCTTGGCTTTCGAAACACATGCGCAGAGGTCTGAATCTCTTGTCTCGGGGCCGTGTCACAAAAATCCGCAAATCATGATGATGTGCAGGCACGTTATTGGCGGCCGGGCTGCTTCCGGCCCCCGGCAGAACAGCGAAAGGGTGAGTTCGACTTTTCCGAACGGTGCGAACACGCCAGCTGGAAAGAAGCCGACACAGACGCTGTTCGGCTGATACGGCATCGATGCCACGGCATGGCGCCCGCTCACTGCACCTCTTCCTCGGCCTTCCATCTGTCGCGCGCTAGCAGCAGGCGTTCCACCAGCCGCCGGAGGATGCGGACGGAGCCGCCGGGCCATGCGGCGCGGAGCGCTTCGAGTTCCTCACCATCCAGCGGGATCGCCCAGCGCGGGTCCAGACCGCGCTCGACGATGATCTCCGCCATCAGCCGGGCGGCGAGGGGAATAAGGTGCTCCGGTCCCGGCTCCGGGAAACGGAACACCCGGAAGCGGTCGCGTAAAGGAGGCGGCAGGCTTTGGAGTTCATTCGCCGTGGCGATCCAGACCACATGCGAGAGGTCTACAGGCGCCTGGATGTATGGGTCATGCCAGTGTGCCGCCGACAGCGGCTCCAGCATCGGCAGCAAGGCGTCGAGGGCGTTGCCGTTGTGGCGGCTCGTCCCGACCTTTTCGATTTCGTCGAGGATGATGCCGGGCGATGCGTGCCGGAAACGACGGATGAGGCTCACCGGGAGAGAAGGCTCGGCCGACATCCATCTCCTCGCCGTTCCGCCGAGCGCGGCATCAGCAACCCCGCCGCAGGAGTAGGTCTCGTGCGGAAGATTGAGCGCATCGCAAAGCCGCTCTGCAAAGCGGGTCTTGCCTGCGCCGGGTTCGCCGACGAGAAGGATCGGCCGGAGCCTGACGATGTCCAGCGGCACCAGCTCGGAGAGGATCGCGGAAATAATATCCGCCGCATGTGGAAACTCATCGACGAGAGCTTTGGTCACGACCGCGAGGTCGGGCCGCCGGGCTAGCCGCAGACGCTTGTTGAGGAGTTTTGAGAACTCTCTCGCCACGCGCTGCGATGTCTCGATATTGCCGACGGCGCGGAAGACGATGACGCCCGGCTCTCCCGGTCGGAGGTCGCCAGCTCCGGCGTTGCCGGTGCCGGGTGGCGATGAAATGCCGACCCTGTCCGGTTCGTAGAGCCGCTTGAAATAGGCCTCCACACGCCGGTAGAGGCGCCGTTCCCGCTCGTTGAGAATTCGCTCCAAAAGATCGAGGCCGAGATCTGTAGCGTCATTCCGGAAACTCGATCGCGGACGGTAAGGCTGCCGGGCGAGCCGGTCCGCGGCCATCGGCTCGTAACGCCCGGCATGAAGCAGCCAGCCGACCGCGGCAATCGCGTAGTCGAGCGCCTGATCCTGCGGCGTTTTTCGGTCGTGCGCGCGCGAGATCGCCTCTCCGGCAATCCGCCACGGCGTGTGCCGGTCGCCAACACAGGCGCGATAGTAGTCGAGCCGCATTGCGGCCTCTGATGCGTTGATACGTTTCAGCTTCCCGGCATGCCGGAAGGCCTCCGAGGCTTCTTTCAGATCGTCAAGGCTAGCGGAAACGGTGAGGAGCGTCAGATGGTGGCGCAGCGCCTGGTGGTTCCCGCGGTCGTCTTCCGGGATGAGCTGGTAGACGCGCTCCGCCCAGGTCTGAACGTCCGCTGCAAGATCGTTGCCAAAGAATGGCATTCCCAAGAGCAATTCGGCGAGATCCGGAAGATGCCGCCGCTCCTTGGCCGCTTTCTCGCGCCGGAACCACCTTCGCTCTCGCCGCTCCCGGCCGTCAGGATCCGGGTCGGGCCAAACCGGGGAAGGCGGGTCGCCGTCGTCGTCAGCAGGACCGGGACGCCTCACAAATTCGGAAAGCGCGCTTTTCTTCCCTTTCTTGTCGTCGTTCATGAGACGACCTCCGTCTCGTCGGCGGGCAGGCCCAGGCGGTAGTAGCGGGAGAGCGTCCTGACGAAGCCATGCCCGGGCGCGGCGACCCAGACGGTTGAAGTCAGGACTTCGCGCGTGCCGAGAAGTGGATGACCAAAGACATGGCCAACGAGCGCCGTGCCGGGGACGGTGACGAACGACCACCGATCGATGAGTGGCGCGTTAATGAGGTCCTGCGGCGTCGGAATCCGGCCTGCATGCAGGGCACGGAGGTCTGCAACGAGACCCTCGGCGCGTTCCAGATCGCGGCCAAGCGGCGTGGTGAAGCCCTGCGGTTCGAGGATATGCATGGCAATCTCTTTCTGAAGGGGAGACGAGTTGGTTCTCCCGGACCGGCACAGCCGGTCCGGCTTTGTTCTTCTCTTCTGGAGTTCTGGGGACGGGCGGCGCTGCGCCCCGGTCGCTAGTCGATGATGACGAGCCCGCCGTCGCGGTCGACAGGGCGCCAGGCGGCGCTGTGCACATGCGATCCGGCGATGACGCGCGCGGCGATCGACGCCGTCCAGAAGCCGACGGCCACAGTCAGACGCCTGCGGTCCTTCACCCCCGGTATCGGGGCGAGCAACCGCCGTTCCTGAAGAAGGGCCTGCCGCCGCCGCACGATGTTCTCCACGCCGGGGTTGCTTTTGCCGACGAGACGGAACTCGGAGCCCGGCAACACGATGAAGCGATCATCGCACTGAAGACCCCAGGCCCAGAGCCCGCAATGCGCGGACTGCATCGTCGGCGCCGCCGGGTCGACGGTGCTTGCGCCCTTCTCGTGCGGAATCTGCACCTCGCCGCTCGGGGGGCGGCGATGCGGCTCAAGCAGATTGAAGCCGATATCCCACAGAAGATGACGCTCCTCCTCGATGGCCGCTTCCGTCATGGCGGACATTGCCTCGGAGAGGTTCACCGGTTCCGGCGGGGCGCCGACGAGCCTGGCGCGGGATGCCTCCGCAATGAGGGCGGCGTAGCGGGCCTGCCGGTAGCGCGCGAACTCCTTCGACTGCATGAGGCTCGGCCAGGTCACAGCGTAGAAGGTGGCGAAGTGGCGCTTCGCAGGATCCTTCAGATGATCGGCGTGGCGCTGGCGCGCATTGCCGGTCTCGCCGACATACACCTCGAGGCTCCCGTTGCGCTCGCCGACGAGCATATAGACGGCCGGGGTCGCGGGAAGCCCGACCGCACGCAGCGCTTCCGGCCGGTGGAAGGGCCCGGAGAAGACCTTGATGGAGCCGAGGCCGTTCTCGGCGACGCGGGCGCCGTTCGGCGCGGCGAGGCTGTCGGGCCGGTGGATCACCGTCACCCGGCCGTGGCCGTGGCTGCAGAGGGTGGCCTCGTCGAGACGTCCGATGGCGCTCCGCTCGACTTCACCGGGCGTAGAGATGACGTTCTTCTTGCTGTTTCTGGACATGAAGTCCTCCTGTCTTGAGGCGTGGAGGACGACCGGAGAGAGCGGCTGGCCGACGGCTGGCGCCGCCGGAGGCCCTGGGGGATTGGACAAGCGCCTGCGGCCGGACGAGGGGATGGTGTCCGCAGCAGAGATCATTCCGGAGCATGAGGCAGCCGCCACTGTTTCCGACGGGGGGAAAGCGCCGGGGGAAGGCATCTGCAATGTCCGGAGAGCTCGGTGGACGTCAGCCGTCGACTGGACGCTCTCCTCGATCGTCAGATCAGATGGAGATGTCGATCAGGTGCGGCGGTGCGTTGCACCGGGCGACGCCGAGGACGGCAACCGCGTCTCGCACAGACGTCGGGACGTGCGGACAAACGACAGGGGGATTTCGAACAAGGCCCATCTCGGGCTAGGACGATAGTCAGCCATGGCAAGCACTCCTAATGCTTGTGGTGGTCAGGCCGCCGGTGCTGTTCCCGCAGCTCCGGTGGCCGCTTGATGTTCCCGTTGCCGGAAACACAGTCAACCTGGCAGGACCCGGTGAGTTTGGGGGATCCAACCAGGAACGTGGTTAACGACCGCGGGGCTTCGTCTTCTTCCTGCGAGGAGGCGGTCGCTTGCGAACCGCTCGGCGCGGTTTCGGTTCTTCGTCCGCGTCTTCGAGCCGCCCTCGATATGGCGGGAGATCGAGGCCTTCCAGAAGCGGCAGGGCTGCGAGCCGCGCCACTCACTTCTTCGGAAGCCAAACCTGTTCCGATCGGCGTCGGCCGCGATCGTCGGCAGGTGCGGTCGGTTCAGGGGAGCTCTTTGGTTGCGCCTGGCAGGCTGGGCGGAGCCGTCTTCAGAGGTCGTGAGGAGCCCGAAACCCTACCACCTTCCTACCAGGCCCCGGAGAAAGCGCCTGTGGAATCTGGCGTCGTCAACTTTTTGGAGGTTGGTAGGATCTTGGTAGGATTCGCCGTTTCGGGCGAAATGGCCCCGCCGCGCCGCTTTCGGCGCTCGCCTAAAACACTGATTTTGTGACGAAATCTGGTACGAACGGGTGGATTCGAACCACCGACCTTCGGAGCCACAATCCGACGCTCTAACCAACTGAGCTACGTTCGCACGCTGTCGCGGGACGGGCGGACCCTAGTGTTGCGCCGCGCCGATTTCAAGCGCCGAGAAGGCACGATGCGACCGATGGCGCGACGCTTGTGCGCCCGCTCTGCCGCAGAAGCGAAAAGGCCCGCTTCCGCGGGCCCTTCAGGCAGGCATATTGGCGAGGAAAAGCGCCTCACTTCTCGGCGGCGCGCTCCAGGTTCTTCATCGCCGCAGCGCGGGCGGGGCGCGAGGTGTCCTCCGCGAGTTTGGCGAATAGCTCGCGCATCTCGCCGGCCTGGTCGATCATCGCCTCGAAGCGCTCGCGCAGGAAGGCGCTCTGCGCCTCCACGGCGTCGGCGAGACTGCTGGCGCCGAGCATCTGGCGGGCGAAGGCGAAGGTGGCGTCGCTATTGGCCTTGGCGTTGTCGAGCGCCTTGTACTGGATGCCGAGCACGCCGTCGCGGGCGTTTTCCACCGTGTCTTCCAGAACATCGGTAGTTTCCTCCGCCGCCGCCTTGACGCGGGCATAGCCATCGCGCGCATTGGTGAGCGTGCGCTCCGTCATCACCTTGAACGCCTCGGGCATCTCGATCTGCGAAAGACCGAACATCTCGGCGAAGGCCTCGCTCGTCTCCTCCGTCTGGCGCTTTGCGGCCGCCGGCGCGGCCTCGCCGGCCGCTTCGCTGCCGGCCGCGGT
This sequence comes from Afifella pfennigii DSM 17143, assembly GCF_000688515.1. GTDB lineage: Bacteria > Pseudomonadota > Alphaproteobacteria > Rhizobiales > Afifellaceae > Afifella > Afifella pfennigii. The sequence goes on from NZ_JHZK01000022.1 coordinate 24,912, forward strand.
TTCGGCGGTGGTCTTGACCGTCTTCTTGGCCGGGCTCGCGGCTTTCTTCGCGGTTTCCTGGGCGCTGGCGTTCTGATCGGCTTGGGGCATGGTGAGGCTCCCTTTCTGTGCCGCCTCGCGCGGACATTACGGCCGGCGAAGGCTTGGTCTCCAGCATGAAGATAGCATGAATATTGTGCATTGCAACAAAATATTGCGGCGCAGCAAGCGCGTCACGTCGCCGATTGCGGCGCGCGCTGCCTCAGGAGGGTTAACCATTGTTAACGAAAAGCCGGTTTGCGACTTGCGCGCAGGCTGCGATTTTGAGCCTCTCCGGTTACCTTTTCTTAACCAATGACGCGGGGCAGGGGCGAGATACGCATGCAGGCCGGCACTGAACGCCTGATCGAATGGATGAGCGAGGAAGAGCTGGCGCGGCTCGTCGGGGAGGCGCGGCCGGCCTTCCTCTTCCGTCTGGCGGATGCCCGTCTTGCCTGGGCCAATCCCGCCGCCGGGCGCCGCCTCGCCCGTTCCAGCCTTGCGCAGGTGCTTGGCCTCGGCCTCGGCGGCGCCGATCCGCTGCGCCAGGATATCCGCAGCCTTGCCAGGACGGCGGGCGAGCGGGTCTCCCTCGGCCGGCTTCGCCTCAATCGCGGCTTCGGCGCCGTGCCGGAAATGTGCGAGTGCCGCCGGCTGACGCTGGCGGGCCAAAGGTTCCTTCTCGCCCTCGCCGCGCGGCCGGAAAGAGCGCCGACGCCGCAGGAGGCGGCGTCCTTCTTCGCCGGCGGGGCGGTGGCCGCGCGCCTGGCGCCGTTCTCGCCGCCGGAGGCGGCCCGGCTGGAGGAAGCCGGCGCCGCGCGGCCGGTAAGCCTTTCCGGCGGCTGGCCCGGGGCGGGAAGGCTTCGCCGCGCCGTGCTCCTGCGCCTTGGCGAGCGCGACCTCGTTCTCATCGACCTTGCCAGCGATCTCGGCCCGGCCGAGGCGCTCGGCGCGGCGCAGAAGCAGGAAAGCCGCCCGGCCGAAGCGGAACCGGCGGCCCCCTTGCCGCAGGCGCTCGCCGTGGAAAGCCCGGCCAACGACGACGCCGCCGCCAAAGCCGGCGAGGCGGCGGTGGCGGACGCGCAGGCGCCCGCCGAGCCGGAAGCGCCCGCCGCACCGCACGCGCTCGCCGATGAAGCCGAAGCCGGCTCCCCCGGCGAGGAGGCGGTGCGGAAAGAAGCTGCCAGCGAAACGACGGCCGACGCCTTTGACGAAGAGGCCTTTGACGAAGAGGCCCTTGACGAAAAGGCCCTTGACGAAGAGGCCGGCCGGCAGGAGCCGCATGCGCCGCCTCCTTCCGAAGAGGAGGCGAGACGAAGCTCTGCCGAAAACGACTTGACCGAAGCCGTGCGCCGCGCCTTGCCGGCCTGGATCGCGGAGCGTCTGACGACCTACGAGCCGCATGCCGATGCGCAGGCCGCGACCGGCGAGGAGGGGGCGCCAGCCGCGCCGGCCGAACCCGACGAGCCTGCCGGGGAAACGGACGACGCGTCGCCGGCGCTTGAGGATGCGCCGGCGGGCGAGGGCGAGGAAGAAGCGCCCCGCGAAGAGGAAGCCTTGCCGGCGGGCGAGGCGCGGACGCCGGACGAAATCGCCCGAGCGGCCGACGAAACCGCCGAGGCGGATGAGAAAACCGCACCGCCGCCCAACACGCCGCAGCCGAGCGTCAGCGAGGCGCGCCCCGGCGAGGCGGGACCTGGCGAGGAACGCGAGGCCGCAGAGCCGCCGGCGGACGAAGCCACGCCGCCGGTGCCCGCAAAGGGACAGGGGAACGCGGAACGGGCGAGCGAGGCGCGGGCGAGCGAGGCGCCGCCGGCGCCATCCAAGGAGGACGGCGCGCCCCGCACGGCCAAGGCTTTGCCGCCGGTCTCGGTGCGTTTTCTGTGGCAGACGGACGCCGCCCATCGCATTCTCTTCGTCTCGCAGGGCCTCAATCAGCTGGTCGGGCGCAATGCCGAGATCGTCGGCGAGAGTTTTCAGGATGCGGCCGCGCGCCTGCGCCTCGATCCGACGGGGCGCATCGCCAAGGCTTTTGCAGCCCGCGACACCTGGAGCGGGCTGACGGCCTGGTGGCCCTCGCCAGATGGCCGAACGCGCATTCCGGCCGAGCTGACGGCGCTGCCGGTCTTCGATGCCGATCGCGGCTTTCAGGGCTTTCGCGGCTTCGGCGTGCTGCGCCCCGCCGAGGCCTTGAAGGCGGAAGCCTTCGATCTTCGCTTCCCCCCGCCCGACAACGGGGCGGGACCGGGCGAGCCGCCCACGTCAGGCCAGGAGGACAACGTGGTTCCATTCCGCAGCGACCAGGAGCGGCTGTCGGAGTTTGCCAGCCTTTCGCCGCAGGAGAAGCGGGCTTTCGAGGCGATCGCCTCCGCCCTCGGCGCGCGGGTCTCCGACTTCACGCCCTCCACCGGCACCCCGGCCGGCGACCGGCGTCCCCTGCCGCAGGCCGAGCCCGCCGAGGGCAAGGAGCCTTCGCAGGAGGCGGCGCCTGTCTCGCAGGAGCAGCCTCTTACCGAGGAGGAAGAACCCACCCCGGAGGAGGGGGCCCCGGAGGAAGCGGGCCCGGAGGAAGCGGGCCCGGAGGAGGCGGCCGCCGCCGCCATCGAGCCTCTCCTGCCGGAGGAGGCGCCGGAGCGCGCCTTCCCGCCATCGGGCGAAGAGCCGCCGGTCTTTAAGGAGCCGGAGCCGGCCGCCCCGGCCGAGCTTGGCCAGGAGCGCCGGCCGCTGCCTTCGGCGGCCTTTCTCGCCGCCAAGGTCGGCGAGCTGGAGGCCATCGTCGACACCGCGCTCGATGGCGTCATCGTCCTTGACGGCGAGGGCCGTATCGAGAGCGTCAACAGCAGCGCGGAGGCCTTGCTCGGCATCGAGGAGGAGGAGGTCGTCGGCGAGCCTTTCCGGGTGCTCCTGGAGGAGGAGAGCCGCGAGACGGCGGAGGCCTATCTGGAGAGCCTGAAGAGCGCCGGCATCAGGAGCCTCATCAACGAGGGGCGCGAGGTGCTGGGGCGCGCCGGCGGCGGCCCGATCGCGCTCTTCATGACCTTCGGCCAGGTCGGCACGCCGGAGCGGCCGCGTTTCTGCGCCGTCCTGCGCGACATCACCCAGTGGAAGGAGACCGAGGCGCGGCTGCGCGAGGCCCGCGCCGAGGCGGAGCGGGCCTCCACGCAGAAGTCGGACTTCCTCGCCCGGGTGAGCCATGAGCTGCGCACCCCGCTCAACGCCATCATCGGCTTCGCCGAGGTGATGGTGGAGGAGCGCTTCGGCCCCATCGAGAACCAGCGCTACCGCGAATATCTGCGCGACATCCGCGCCTCCTCCGAGCATGTCGTCAGCCTCATCAACGACCTTCTCGACATTTCGCGGGTGGAGGCGGGCAAGCTGGAGCTCGATTTCGCGGCCGTCAACGTCAACGACGTGGCGCGTGAATGCGTCTCGCTGATGCAGCCGCAGGCCGGGCGGCGCCAGGTCATCATCCGCTCCAGCCTGGGACCGGACCTGCCGCCCATCGTCGCCGATGCGCGCACCCTGAAACAGATATTCTTCAATCTTCTCTCCAACTCGGTGAAATACACCGATCCGGGAGGCCAGGTGATCGTCTCCACGCGTCTGGAGGAGGATGGCGGGCTGGTTCTGCGCGTGCGCGACAATGGCGGCGGCATGAGCGAGGCCGACCTTGCCAAGGCGATGGAGCCCTTTCGCCAGGTGGTGGTTTCCGGCGTCGGCACCGGTGGTGGCAGCGGCCTCGGCCTTCCGCTCACCAAGGCGCTGGTGGAGGCCAACCGCGCCGAATTCACGCTGAGGAGCGCCCGCGGCGAAGGCACCATCGCCGAGGTCGCCTTCCCCTCCACAAGGGTGCTGTCGGAATAGCGGCCGGCCTCAGGCGACCTGCGCCAGAACCGGCGCCCCGCCATGACGAGGCGCTTCGGAGGTCAGAACGCGGTTCCGGCCGGCGGCCTTGGCGAGGTAGAGCGCCGCATCGGCGTTTTCCATGACGCTCTCCAGCGTCTGCGCCTCCAACGGCGCGCTCACCCCCGCGCTGAGCGTCGCGCCCACCGGCAGCCGGCCGATCTGCCGGCCCTCGCGCGCGAAGGCCAGTCGGATCCGCTCGGCAAGGGCGAGGCCGCCGGCCAGATCGGTTTGCGGCAGGAAGGCTGCGAACTCCTCGCCGCCGATGCGCCCGAAGATGTCGCCGGGCCGCAGATCGCGTCCCGCCGTCTGCGCGAACATCGTCAGCGTCATGTCGCCGATGGCGTGGCCATAGGTGTCGTTGACGACCTTGAACCGGTCGAGGTCGAAGACGATGAGGGCGCAGGGCGTCCCGTCCTGGTGGCAGCGCCGCAGGCTCCGCGCCGCCTTCTCCATGAAGCTGCGGCGGTTGAGGATGCCGGTGAGCCCGTCGGTCTCCGCCTTCAGCTTGTGACCGAGCTCGCGGCTCTCGCGTATCGCCGCGACCAGGAAGATGGTGCTGCCGATGAAGAAGATGAGCACCTCGAACTGAATCATTTTCAGCGCCCACCAGACGAATGGCTGCAGCGCCGCGGGCGGCAGGTAGAGGAGCGGGATGGTGGCGAGCGCCGCCGCGGCCTGGCCGAGGCACAGCGCCGCCAGCGCCCAGCGCGCGCGAAGCGGCTGCGACGCCTGAAAGGCGAAGGCATAGGCGGCGGTGGCGAGATAGCTCGCCGCGACGACGGCGTGGACGACGCCGATCGGATCGCTGGCTTGCGGCGGCAGGGCAAGGACCGCCAGAAGGACGGCGCCAGGCCCCGCCATGACGACGGAGACCGGCGTGGCGCGTTCGTTGAGAAGGCGGGCGGAGGTCCATAACAGCGCCGGATGCAGCGACAGGAGGACGTAACCGTCCACCAGTACGACGCTTTCGTCGAGCCCGCTGGCAAGCCGCAACAGGCCGCCGGCGAAGAAGAAATTGGCGGCGACCCAGCCCAAAAGCGGTGTCATCTCGCGGTACTGGAAGCGCGCCACCAGGAGCAGGACGCCGCTCACCACGGCCACGAAGGCTGCCATGACCATCATGGTGACGACGTCTAGCTGCATGGCAGACTACACCCGCTTTCCGGCCCCGCTCGTGGCCGATGAAGCGCGGCCGCCGCGGAGCTTTAACTCCAACTGACAGCTCATAAAACCAATGAGTTTAGAGAGTTACCAATGTGCCGGGAAAGCGTTGCCGTGGTGAACGGCGCGTTAGCCCTTCGCCTTGCCCGTCACATGCGCGATGGTGACGCTGACGCTCGCCACATGGCTCTCGCGTTCCCCTGCCAGGGCGAAAACCTCCGATTGGCAAAAGGAGAGCATCCGCCCGGTCTTGACGACGCGGGCCCGGCACAGGAGGCGCTCGCCCTTTGCCGGCCGCAACAGGCTGATCTTGAATTCAGCGGTCAGCACCAGGAAGCCTGCGGGAACGAGGCTTGCCGCCGCCCCGCCGGCGCTGTGATCGGCGAGCGTCGCCTGCACGCCCGCATGCACGAAGCCGTCGTGCTGGCAATGCCGCTCGCCGAGGCCGGTCTGCGCCACCACCTCGCCGGGCTCAAGCGACACCATTTCAATACCCAAGAGCTTCACGAACGGGGCGGTGGCGAAGATACGCTCCACCCGCGCCCGCCAATCGGGATCGCGCGGCGTTAGGGCCGAAGCCTCCGCCCTGGCGAAGGCCGCGCCGGCACCGTGCTCAGAAGGCATATTCGGAAAACAGCGGTTCGACGGAATTGCCCCAGCGCGTGCGGTACTGGGAGAGAAGCTCTTCCGCCGGCGTGCGCCGCAAGGCGAGCGTTTCCTCCAGCGGCGCCAGATATTCCGCCTCCGAGAAGCCGCCGCTGCTCATCTGCGCCCGGTTCTTCAGCCCCGTGCGGGCGATCTCCACGGCCCGGCGCGCAACGGTGAGCACCGTTTCCTGGCGGAAGGGGGTGGCCAGCCCCGTCTTCGGCACATGGTTGCGCAGCGCCTCGCGCTCGGCCGCGCTCCAATCGGCGGTCAATTCCTCCGCGGCGCTGAGCGCCTCCTCGTCGTAGAGAAGCCCGGTCCAGAAGGCGGGCAGGGCGCAGATGCGCCGCGTCGGCCCGCCATCGGCGCCGCGCATCTCCAGGAAGGTTTTCAGCCGCACTTCCGGAAAGAGGGTGGAGAGGTGGTTCATCCAATCGCCCATGGTCGGCTCCAGATTGGCGTGGCCATTGGCGCCCGGCCGCTCCAGATAGGCGCGGAAGGTGATGTCGGTCATGTCGATGTAGCGCCCGTCGCGGATGACGAAATACATCGGCACGTCGAGGGCCCAGTCGACATAGCGTTCAAAGCCGAAGCCCTCCTCGAAGGCGAAGGGCAGAAGGCCGGTGCGGTCCGGATCGGTGTCGCGCCAGATTTCCGCGCGCCAGGAGAGGAAGCCGTTCGGCTTGCCCTCCGTGAAGGGCGAATTGGCGAAGAGCGCCGTGGCGATCGGCTGCAGGGAGAGGCCGACGCGCATCTTGCGCACCATGTCGCTTTCGGAGGCGAAGTCGAGATTGACCTGGATGGTGGTGGTGCGGAACATCATGTCGAGGCCCTTGCCGCCGACCTTGGGCATGTAGTTCGCCATGATGTCGTAGCGCTGCTTGGGCATCATCGGCGTCGCCGCGCGCGTCCATTTCGGGCTCATGCCGATGCCGAGGAACCCGATGCCCAGCGGCTCGGCGACTTCGCGGACCTGGGCGAGATGGGCATGCGTCTCCCGGCAGGTGCGGTGGAGATTGGGCAAAGGCGCGCCGGAAAGCTCGAACTGGCCGCCCGGCTCCAGCGAGATGGCGCCGCCGCCCGTCGGGTCGAGAAGGCCGATAATGTGGTCCCCGTCGTAGATCGGCTCCCAGCCGAGCAGGCTCTCCATGCCCTTCAGGACCGCTTCGATGCCGTTCGGCCCGGCATAGGGCACCGGGCTGTTGCCGTCGCGGTAGAAGGGCAGCTTCTCGTGCTCGGTGCCGATGCGCCATGTCTCCTGCGGCTTGCAGCCGGCTTCCAGCGAGGCGACGAGCTCCTCGCGGCTTTCGATCGTCTGGGCGTTGGCTGTATCGCGGGCCATTCTTGTCTCGGCGGGTTTCGCGGCTGCGGCGCGTGACCATAGTGGCGCCGAATGCGGCTTTCCAAGCCTTTTTCCGCCTCAATTTCGTGAACCTATCCCGCCGCTTTGCGTTGGCAGGGCTATGTGCGCCGAAAGGCGTGGAAAGGTACGAAAATGGCAAACGCGACAAACCGCGTTCTCCTCGCCGCCCTTCTGGTCGCGGGCGCCTCAGCGATGCCGGCCGCGGCCGCCGAGGAGAACTTCATCGATCGTTTCGACGGCGCCTGGGGCGGCGGCGGCGTCGTCATCGAGGACGAGGAATCCGGCCCGACCAAGGTCAATTGCTCGCTGCGGGGCGAAGGCGAAGGCAACGAGATCAAGGTCTCCGGCCGCTGCCGGGCCTATGCGATCTTTTCGCGCAAGGTCGCCGTCAATGTCCGCTATCAGCCCGGTTCCGGCACCTATACCGGCACCTACACCGGCTCGCCGGCCGGCGTCGCCCGCCTGTCGGGCAAGCGCCGCGGCGATACTGTCAGCCTGACGCTGACCTGGCCGAAGGAGGTGATGGGCGACACCAGGGCCTCCATGTCGATCACCAACGACGGCAATGGCCGGGTGCGCGTTCTCGTCAACGACAAGGTCGGCAAGGGCCCGGTGAAGCCGATCACCGACCTCGCCCTCGCCAATTCCTAGGGCCGTTCTGGCTCAACTTCCAAGACTCAATCTCGTGAACGCCAGTCGCCGGCGGCGGCCTGGACGAGCGCCAGGGCCGCCACGGCGGCGGTATCGGCCCGCAGGATGCGCGGCCCGAGCGAGATCGGCACGGTCGCCTCGCGGCCCAGAAGCGCGGCGCGTTCGGCCTCCGAGAAGCCGCCTTCCGGGCCGATGAGCAAGGCGAGCCTTGCCCCGCCCAGCCTGGAAAGGGCGCTGAGCGGCTCGCCTTGGTGGCGCTCGTCGCAGAAGATGAGGGTGCGCTCGCCCTCCAGCGCCTCGATGGCCTCCGCCAGCGGCTTCGGCTCGTCGATCGCCGGCAGGCTGAGGACGCCGCATTGCTCGGCCGCCTCGATCGCATTGGCCTTGAGGCGCTCCAGCTTCAGGTGGCGCACCTGGGTGAACTGGGTGATGACCGGCTGCAGCCGCCCGGCGCCCATCTCCACCGCCTTCTGCGCCATATAGTCGAGCCTCGCCTGCTTGAGCGGCGCGAAGAGATAGAGGAGATCATAGGGCGGCGTCTGCTCGCGCGTCTTGGCGCCGACGACGAGCTTGGCCTTCTTCTTGCCGGTCTTTTCGATGGCGGCGCGCCATTCGCCCTCGCGGCCGTTGAAAAGGAGGATTTCCGCCCCGTCCGTCAGGCGCAGCACGTTGAGGAGATAATTCGTCTGTTCCGGCGACAGCGGTACTTCCGCCTTCTCGCCGAGCGCGCTCTCCACGTACAGGCGCTTGGTGGTGAAATCGTAGGCCATGGGCGCTTTCTCTCTGACCTTGCCGAAAAGCCGCTTGAAGCGGCGGGCGGCCTCCGTCAAGACTGCCGCCATGCCTGATCGCGCCGACACGGCGAGCAACGTTACCGAATATTCCGTCGCCGAGCTGTCCTTTTCCCTGAAACGGACGCTGGAGGATACCTACGAGCATGTGCGCGTGCGCGGCGAGGTCTCCGGCTTCCGCGGCCCGCACGCCTCCGGCCATTGCTATTTCACCCTGAAGGATGAGAGCGCCAGCCTCGATGTCGTTATCTGGAAGTCGACCTTTAAGCGGCTGAAGTTCAAGCCCGAGGAAGGGCTGGAGATGGTGGCGACCGGCAAGATCACCACCTATCCGCGCCGCTCCAACTACCAGCTCGTGGTGGAGAGCCTGGAGCCGGCCGGCGCCGGGGCGCTGATGGCGCTTCTGGAGGAGAGGCGCAAGGCGCTTCAGGCAGAGGGCCTTTTCGCCGAGGCGAGAAAGCGCCCGCTCCCCTATCTGCCGGAGGTGATCGGCGTCGTCACCTCGCCGACCGGCGCCGTCATCCGCGATATCCTGCACCGCCTGCGCGAGCGCTTTCCCCGCCATGTGCTGCTCTGGCCGGTACGGGTGCAGGGAGAAGGCGCCGCCGAGGAGGTGGCCGCGGCCGTGCGCGGCTTCAACGCGCTCGACCCCGGCGGGCCGGTGAAGCGGCCCGACCTTCTCATCGTCGCCCGCGGCGGCGGTTCCATTGAGGATCTGTGGGCCTTCAACGAGGAGGTCGCGGTGCGCGCCGTGGCGGAGAGCGCGATACCGGTCATCTCCGCGGTCGGCCATGAGACCGACTGGACGCTCATCGACCTTGCCGCCGATCTGCGCGCCCCCACGCCGACGGGCGCGGCGGAGCGCGCCGTGCCGGTGCGCGCCGAATTGGTGGCGGCGGTGGCCGACTTTGCCGCCCGCCAGTCGGGCGCCTGGACCCGGCTTGTCGGCGCGCTCGGCCGCGAGCTTGCCGGCGCCGCGCGCGCCATGCCCTCGCTCAACGAGCTTCTCGCCCTGCCGCGCCACCGCCTCGACGAGGCGGGCGGCCGGCTCCTGCGCGCGCTTTCGCAGCATCGCCGCTTCAAGGCGGAGGCCTATCTGCGGCTGGCGGGGCGGCTGACCGGCGATAGCCTCAAGGCCGACCATCGCCGCCGCCGCGAGCGGCTTGGCGAGCTCTCGGCCCGGCTCGCGCATGCCGCCTCTGCCGCCCCGATAAGGGCGCGCCGCGACCTTGAGCGTTCAGCGCGCCTCAGGCCCGAGACGCTGACGAGGATGCTGCGCATCGAGCGCGAGCGGCTCGCCGCCGGCGCCCGTCACGGCGAGGTTTTTGCGCGCCGCATGCGCGAGCGTTCCGAGCGCCTTGGCCATGCGGGGCGATTGCTGGAGACGCTTTCCTACAAGGCGGTCTTAAGCCGCGGCTACGCCGTGGTGCATGACGCCGCCGGCACGGCCGTCACCTCCGCCGCCGCCGTGAAAGCGGATGCAGGCTACGAGGTGGAATTCGCCGACGGCCGCGTGCCCGTTGTGGCCGCAAGCGGCGCCGGCTCCAGGATGGGCGGCACGGCGGCTCCGGCGAAGGAGCCGGCCGCCAAGCCGAAGCCGAAGAGGAGCGCGGGCGGGGAAAGCCGGCCGAAACCCTCCGGCGGCGGCCAGGGCAGTCTCTTCTGAGGCTCCGGGCCTTCCTCTGCCGCGTCTCACCCCTCGCCGAGGAGAAAGATATGCAGCGCCCGCGACCCGTGGGCGCCAATGGCGTCTTTTTGCTTGAGAATTGGGCGCCAATGGCGTAGAGGAACGTGATGGCTGGGGGGCTCGTCACAATCGTGGAAACGCCGCTATTCGTGCGTCAGGCCGAAACGGTGTGGAGCGAGGAGGAGCGGCAGGAATTCGTCAACTTCATTGCGTCGGACCCGGAGCGGGGCGACGTCATTCCCGGCACGGGTGGCGTGCGTAAGTTGCGCTGGCAAAGGCCAGGCTCGGGCAAACGCGGCGGTGTTCGCGTGGTTTACTTCTATCACAACGCCAACGCGCCGCTCTATTTGCTGATGATCTATGCCAAGAGCCGTCAGGAGGATTTGACGCCGAGTGACAAGCGGATCGTTCGCGAGTTGACGGCGCGGCTGAAGCATGGGCGTGGATGAGGTTTTGAGCATGAGCAGGTTCGGGCGGGAACTGATCGAAAGCCTTGGACAAGCGTGCCGTCACGCCGAGCTCGGCGAGACGGAGGGCTTCCGGGCGACCCGTATCGAGATTCCCGACGTGAAGGCCATTCGGCTTTCCTTGAAAATGTCGCAAGGCGAATTCGCCGCCGCGTTTCGCATCCCTCTCGCGACGCTGAAGAACTGGGAGCAGGGCCGTCGACGACCGGATGCACCGGCGGCGGCCTATCTGCGCGCGATCGAACGGCGCCCGAAAGCGGTCATGGAAGCTCTCGAGGGTTAGCCCCCGCTTCTCACCCCTCGCCGAGGAGAAGGATATGCAGCGCCCGCGGCCCGTGGGCGCCGAGAAGCAGCGTCTGCTCGATATCGGCCGAGCGCGACGGGCCGGTGACGAGATTGACCGTGCGCGGCAGGCCGGCATCGCCCTCCGCCGCCCGCAGGCGTGCCCAAAGCGCCTCGTAGTCGCCGGCGATGTCCTGTGCCGCCAGGACGACGAGATGATGCTCGGGCAGGAAGTTGAGGCTTGTCGGATTCTCCTGTCCGGAGAGGAGAAAGAGCGTGCCGGTCTCCGCCACGCCGCCAAAGGCGTGGCTGATGGCGGCAAGGTCGCGCCCGTCTGAGGGGCCGTGCTTGATTTCCAGATGCGACGCCCGATCCCAGGGCAGCGCCTTGAGGCGCGGATCGGCGCCCATGCGCAATTCGGAGGGCAGGTTGCGCGCACGCAGATAACTCGCCACCGCCTCCGGCAGCTCCTCGGCGGAGGCGACCCGCTCCACCGAGGCGCTGACCTTCTCCGCCATCTCGGCGAAGAGAGCCAGACGCGCCTCGCCTGTGAGCTGGCCGCGCGCCGGCACAAGGTTCGGCCGCGGCCGCGACAGGCGCTCTTCCACCGCCGCGCGCCTTGCATCGCCGTTCCCGTCATCGGCGAGCGCCCGCCGGACCTTGCCGATGACGGCCGCGCGTCGGCGCTCGCTCTCGCTTGCGGCGCTCATCGGCTCGCCTTCCATTGGTCGAGGAAACTCTTGGCCGCCGGCGCCGGCAGGTCGCGGTGGCGCGTCCAGCCGCCGGCGAAGGGCAGGGAGGCGTAGCTGTCCTGCCTTCCGAAGCGGGAAAGGGCGGCAAGGCCGAGGCGGGTGGCGAGCCTGTAGAGGCCCGGCCGCTTGGCGAGGAAAGCCCAGAATTTCAGCCCGCCGCGCTCGGCCGCCGGTTTCAGGTGCCGCTCGTATTCGCGCTCGCGCCAATGCCGCATCAGTTTCGGCAGCGGGATGCGCACCGGGCACACCGCCTCGCAGCGCCCGCAGAAGGTGGAGGCGTTGGGAAGGTTCGCCGTCTTCTCCAGCCCGAACAGCGCCGGCGCCAGCACCGCCCCCATCGGCCCGACATAGGTGGCTCCATAGGCGTGCCCGCCGATGGCGTGATAGACGGGGCAATGGTTCATGCAGGCGCCGCAGCGGATGCAGCGCAACATCTCGCGCAATTCGCCGGCCAGCATCTCCGCGCGGCCATTGTCGAGGATGACGATATGCGTCTCTTCCGGCCCGTCCGGATCGCCCGGCCGGCGTGGGCCGGTGGAGAAGGTCGTGTAGACGGACATGTCCTGCCCGGTCGCCGAGCGCGCCAGAACGCGCAGAAGCGTGGACACGTCCTCCAGCGTTGGCACCAGCTTCTCGATGGAAGCGAGCACGATATGCACCCGCGGCAGGATCTGCGTCAGGTCGCCGTTGCCCTCATTGGTGACGATGACGGAGGAGCCGGTCTCCGCGATCAGGAAATTGGCGCCGGTGATGCCGATATCGGCGGCAAGGAACTTCTCGCGCAGGGCGGCGCGCGCTTCGGCGAGCAGCGAGACAGGCTCGCTGAGGTCGCGCTCAGGATCGAGGCCGGCATGGGCGCGGCGGAACTCCTGCTCCACCTGGTTGCGCGTCACATGCACGGCCGGGGCGATGATATGCGAGGGCGGCTCGCCGCGTAGCTGGATGATGTATTCGCCCAGATCGGTCTCCACCGGGGCGATGTCGTTCTCTTCCAGGAAGTCGTTGAGGCCGATCTCCTCGGAGATCATCGACTTGCCCTTGGTCACCGTGCGCGCCTTGGCCCGGCGGCAGATGGCAAGCACCGCCTGGCGCGCATCTTCCGCCGTCTCGGCGAAATGCACCTCCGCGCCCGCATGCTGGGCCTTGGCCTCGAAAGCTTCCAGGTAAAGGTCGAGATGGGCGAGCGTATGCTCCTTGATCGCCCGCGCCTCGTCCCGCAGCGCCTCGAATTCCGGCAGCGCCTCGGCCGCCTTGCGCCGCTTTTCGATGAAGCCGCGCTCCACATGCGTCAGCGCCTGCTGCAAATCGACATCGGCGAGCGCTAAGGCGGCGTTTTCCTTGAAGGCGGGGGAGGTGATGGAAAGGCTCATTGGCCCTCGCCGATCGCCGGTTCGTCGCCCATATCGGCGAGAACTTCCGCCACGTGGCGCGCCTTCACGTTCTTGCCCTCGCGCTTCAGCTTGCCGGCCATGTTCATCAGGCAGCCGATATCGCCGGCCAGCAGCGTCTCGGCCCTGCTGTCTTCGATCGCCGCCACCTTCTTGGCGACGATGGCGTTGGAGACGTCCGGATATTTGACGCAGAACGCGCCGCCGAAGCCGCAGCACACATCGGCGTCCTTCATCTCCTTCAGCGTCAGCCCGTCGACGCTGGCAAGCAGCGCCCGCGGCTGCTTGCGCACCGTCAACTCGCGCAGGCCCGAGCAGGAATCGTGATAGGTGACGGCGCCGGAAAAGCTCGCCTTCACCTCGCGCATGCCCATCACGTCGTAGAGGAAGGCGGTGAGCTCGAAGGTCTTCTCGGCAAGGGCGCGGGCGCGATGGGCATAGCTCGGATCGTCGGCCAGGAGCGCCGGATAATGGCGTGAAATCGTCGCCGCGCAGGAGCCGGAAGGGACGACGACGTAATCGAAGCCCTCAAAGGCGGCGACGACCTGGCGGGCGATGGCGGCGGCATCGGCCCGGTCGCCGGAATTGTAGGCCGGCTGGCCGCAGCAGGTCTGGCGCTCTGGCACCTCCACGCGCGCGCCGGCCGCTTCGATGAGCTTGGCGGCGGCAAAGCCGGTCTGCGGCCGGAACAGGTCGACGAGACACGTGGCGAACAGGCCGACGCGTGGCGCCTTCCCCGTCTGTCCGGCAACTTCGGATGGTGGCAAGCTTTGATCCTCTACGGCATTTCGGCGCGAAACGCGCCGCTGGCCGGCACTCTTTCCCGCCTCTGCGTGCCGGACGGCAGCGATTCGGATAGGTAAGGACTGAAGAATAAGTGTGCTTGCGAAGGTCGGTCAACGTTGTTATCCAAATTGCGCTGGTTCCAGAAAAGCCGCCGGTAGAGCGGCAGAACAGCCGATGAAAAATGCACAAGATCGCGCCAAAGCGGTCGCAAGAGGGGAGATGGAAAGGACTTTCCGTTTCAGCCAACTATAACAACTGTGCCGGGCTCGCCCGGTGCGGCAATCAATAGGCTTTTGGGAGGAACAGTTGATGAAAGCAGTGTTTTCGGCGGCTTGTGCCGCCGTCATCGCTCTATCGGGCCCGGCCCTGGCGAAGACGACCCTCAACATGGCTTCCACCTATCCCGGCTCGCTGACGCAGCTCGGCACGCTCGGCAAGGCGATCGAGGAGTCCATCGACAAGATGTCGGGGGGCGAACTGGAGGTGAAGTTCTTCGAACCCGGCGCCCTTGTCCCGGCCCTGGAAGTCTTCGATGCGGTCTCCAACGGCTCCGTCGACGCTGCCTGGTCGACGCCCGGCTACTGGCAGGGCAAGGAGCCGGCGCTCGCCCTTTTCGCGGCCGTGCCCTTCGGGCCGGATGTGCGCGAATACACCGCCTGGCTCTTCTATGGCGGCGGCGAGGAGATGATGCAGGAAATCTACGAGCCCTATAACATCCACTCCATCATCTGCGCCGTCATCGCGCCGGAGGCTTCCGGCTGGTTCCGCGAGGAGATTACCTCCGTCGACGATCTCAAGGGCCTGAAGATGCGCTTCTTCGGCCTCGGCGCCAAGGTCATGCAGCAGCTCGGCGTCGACACCCAGCTTCTGGCCGGCGGCGACATCTATCCGGCGCTGGAGCGCGGCACCATCGACGCCACCGAATTCTCGCAGCCCGCCATCGACCTCAATCTCGGCTTCTACCAGGTCGCTAAGCACTACTACTTTCCCGGCTGGCATCAGCAATCGACCGCCTTCGAGCTGATGATCAACAAGGACCGCTGGGACGCCTTGAGCGAGGCCGAGCAGGCGATGATCAACACCGCCTGCCGCGCCAATGTGGCGATGGGCATGGCCGAGGGCGAGGCCATCCAGGTCGATGCCCTGGCGGAACTGGAGGAGAAGGGCGTCACCATCCATCGCTGGCCCGACGAAATTCTCGCCACCTTCGAGGAGACCTGGAACAGGGTCGCCGAGGAAGAGGCCGCCAACGACGAGAAGTTCAAGAAGGCCTGGGAATCGCTCTCCACGTTCCGCGAGAACTACAAGCGTTGGGGCGACGTAGGTTACATTCAGTAACCCGCACGCTTTCAGGTTTCTGCGGTCGGCGCCGTCTCGCGGCGCCGGCCATCTCTCGAACCGGCTCTCTCAACAGCCCCATCAGCGGTGGACCGTCTGACCCTGCATGCGCGCGCTCCTTAACGTCTCACGGGCCATCGACGGCCTGCTCGCCATCGTCGGGCGCGCCGGCGCCTGGCTCTCCGTGCCGCTCCTCGTCATCATCTGCTACGACGTCATCACCCGCTATTTCGGCGTGCCGAAGTTCTTCGGCTTCAACTCCACCCAGTATCAGGAATCGGAATACTGGCTGCACGCCTATCTCTTCTGCCTGGTGATGGGTTACGCCTATATCCGCCAGGCGCATGTGCGCATCGATCTGGTTCGTGACCGCCTGCCGCTGCGCGGCAAGTTCCTGGTGGAGATGGCGGGCTGCCTGTTCGCCCTGATCCCCTATTCGCTCGTCGCGACCTACCTGTCCTGGGGCTATTTCCTGCAATCGTATAGTTCCGGCGAAGCCTCCAAATCGGTGGTCGGCCTCAGCCATATCTGGCTGTTGAAGATTTCCATGCCGATCATGTTCGCGCTTCTGGGGCTGGCCGGCATATCGGTGTTCATCAAGTCGCTCGCCGGCTGGCTCGGCCGTCTGCCGCCGCAGATGCTGCGCGACACCATCGGCACCGACGAGGATATCGCCGAGCTGGTCATCCCCGAAGAGGTGGCCGAAGCGGGGAGGCGCGCCTGATGGAGCTCGCCGAAGCGCTTCCGCTCTTCATGTTCGCGGCCCTCGCCATCCTGCTCTTCTCCGGCTACCCGGTCGCCTTCGTCCTCGGCGGCATCGGCCTTGCCTTCGGCTTCATCGGCATGGCGCTGGAGGAATTCGCCTTCATCCAGTTCCGCGCCATGCCCTCGCGCGTCTTCGGCATCCAGGAAAACCTCATTTTGACGGCGATCCCGATGTTCATTTTCATGGGCACGATGCTGGAGCGTTCCGGCATTGCGCGCGATCTTCTCAACTGCCTGCAGGTGCTGCTTCGCCGTATCCCCGGCGGGCTGGCGCTCGCCGTCACCATCATGGGCACGATTCTGGCCGCCACGACGGGCATCATCGGCGCCTCGGTGGTGATGATGTCGCTGCTCGCCCTGCCGATCATGATCGAGCGGCAATATTCGCACCAGCTCGCCACCGGGACGATCGCCGCTTCCGGCACGCTCGGCATCCTCATCCCGCCGTCGATCATGCTGGTCATCATGGCCGACCTTCTGGAGCGCTCGGTCGGCAATCTCTTCGTTGCGGCGATTTTCCCCGGCTTCCTGCTGTCGGCCCTCTACGCCCTCTACATCGTCGCCATCTGCACGGCGAAGCCGCGGCTCGCCCCGCCTTTGCCGAGCCATATCGGCCCGCAGGGGGCGGGGCAGCTCGCCTTGATGGTCCTGCGCTCCTTCGTGCCGCCGGTCATCCTCATCGTCCTCGTCCTTGGCTCCATTCTCGGCGGCTTCGCCACGCCGACCGAGGCGGCAGGCGTCGGGGCGGCCGGCGCGCTTCTCCTCGGCTTCGTCAACCTCGTTCTCCTGCCGGCGCTCGGCGTGCCGGAGATGCATTTTGAGGGCGAGGCCAAGGCCGAGCTCGACGATCATTCGGTGGGCGGTGGCCTCTTCTCGGAGCTCCGCCATTTCGGCGGCGTTCTCTCCGACGTGGTGCTGCGCACCGCCCTCACCAACGCCATGCTTTTCGGCATCTTCATCGGCGCGACGTTGTTTTCCTACGTCTTCCGGGCGCTCGGCGGCGACGGCGTGGTACTTGATCTTGTCGATGCGAGCGGTCTCGGCTCCTGGGGCCTGCTCTTCCTCATCCTGGGGATCGTCTTCTTCCTCGGCTTCTTCTTCGACTGGATCGAGATCACCCTGATCGTGCTGCCGGTCTTCGCGCCGGTCGTCCAGCTGATGGATTTCGGCGACCATGTGGCGCGTTTCGAGATCGTCTACTGGTTCGCGATCATGATGGCGGTGAACTTGCAGACCTCCTTCCTCACGCCGCCCTTCGGCTTCGCTCTCTTCTACATGAAGGCGGTGGCGCCGAAGGAGGTGCGCATCGAACAGATCTATCTCGGCATCATTCCGTTCGTGCTCCTGCAGCTCGTCGGTCTTGCCGCGGTTGTCGCGTTTCCGGAGATCGCCTTGTGGTTGCCTCGCGTGCTTTTGAACTAGCTGCGGCGAGGCAATACGTCGCAGCAGAAGTGCCGTAAATTCTCCTCAAATGAGAAGGGCCGGGCAGTGGAAACCTGCCCGGCCCTAGAAAGTTCACGCTGGATCTGCGCCGCCGGCGGGCGGCCTCAAGATCAGCTCGGCGGTGCGTAAGTGTTGGCGTCCGCCGCCGGCTCGCCGTCCGCGTCGAAGGTCTTCAGATACGCGATCACCGCGTCGATATCCTCCTGCTTGGGCAGGCCCGGGAAGATCATCTTCGTCTTCGGCACGTAGTTGCGCGGGTTCTTCAGGTAGGCCGAGAGAGACTCTTCGGTCCATACCAGGCCGGCTTCGCCCGCAGCCTTCATGGCCGGCGAATAATTGAAGCCTTCCGCCGTGCCGGCGACGCGGCCGAACAGATCGTTCTGATGCGGTCCGACGCGGTGCTTGGCACCCTCGCCCACGGCATGGCAGGCGGCGCATTTCTTGTAGACCTGTTCGCCGGCCGCCACGAGATCGTCCTGCGCAAGCGCGTTGCCTGCCCCAAGAATTGCCGCCAAGCTGACGACGGCGGGCCAAATCCTCTTCATCCCTTACTCCTGTTTATCGCTGGCCTTGGGTTTCCCCCTCAGGCCCGGAAATGGAGCACATGCCTTGTCGGGGCACAAGGCCCCGGCAGCGCGGCCCCTTCCCTAACGGTATCGCGCTATGGTTGCTACCGCTTGGCGATCTGATCGATACTGTGCCGCAGGTCCTGAACGAGGGCGAAGCGAGGAACGATCATGAGCGTGGCGATGCCAGACCCGAAGGCCGAGATCCTGGCAAGGCGCGATGAGATCGCCGCCGAGTTACGCAAGATCGTGCCGGGGGAAGGCGTCATTTCCGACCCGGAGGGCATGCGCCCCTTCGAGACCGACGGGCTGACCGCCTACCGCCAGCTTCCCATGATCGTCGTCCTGCCGGAGACGCTCGACCAGGTGCGCCGCATCCTCAGCTATTGCAACGACAACGAGATACGTGTCGTGCCGCGCGGCGCCGGCACCTCCTTGTCGGGCGGCGCCCTGCCGCTTGCCGACGGCGTGCTCCTCGTCATGTCGAAATTCAACAAGGTGCTGGAGGTCGATTTCGACAACCGCGTCGCCGTGGTCCAGCCCGGCGTCACCAATCTTGCGGTGACCCGCGCCGTGGAGCATCGCGGCTTCTATTACGCGCCCGACCCTTCCTCGCAGATCGCCTGCTCCATCGGCGGCAACATCGCGGAGAATTCCGGCGGCGTGCATTGCCTGAAATATGGCCTGACCACCAACAACGTTCTGGGTATCGAGATGGTGCTGATCACCGGCGAGGTCATTCGCCTCGGCGGCAAGCATCTCGACAGCGAGGGCTTCGACCTTCTCGGCCTGATGACCGGTTCGGAGGGCCTTCTGGGCGTCGTCACCCAGGTGACGGTGCGCATCCTGCGCGCCCCGGAGACGGCGCGGGCGCTGCTCATCGGCTTTCCCACCAACGAGGATGCCGGCCGCTGCGTCGGCGACATCATCGGCGCCGGCATCATTCCCGGCGGCATGGAGATGATGGACCGGCCGGCCATCCACGCCGCGGAGGATTTCGTCCATGCCGGCTATCCGCTCGACGTGGAGGCGCTGCTCATCGTGGAGCTCGACGGCCCGGCCGAGGAGGTGGACGAGCTGATCGCGCGGGTGAAGGCGATCGCCGAGGACAACAACGCCGCCAATCTGCGCGTGTCTGAGAGCGAGGAGGAGCGCGAGGTCTTCTGGGCGGGACGCAAGGCGGCCTTCCCGGCGGTGGGGCGCATCTCGCCCGACTATTATTGCATGGACGGCACCATCCCGAGAAAGGCGCTGCCTGAGGTGCTCGCCCGCATGAAGGAGATGGAGGGCGAATACGGGCTCAAGGTCGCCAATGTCTTCCATGCCGGCGACGGCAATCTGCATCCCTTGATCCTCTACGACGCCAACAAGGCGGACGAGTTGGAGCGCGCCGAGGCCTTCGGTGCGGAGATCCTGAAGCTCTGCGTCAAGGTCGGCGGCGTCTTGACCGGCGAGCACGGGGTGGGCGTGGAAAAGCGCGACCTGATGGGCGAGATGTTCAACGAGGACGATCTGAAGCAGCAGGAGCGGGTGAAATGCGCCTTCGACCCGCGCCAGCTCCTCAATCCCGGCAAGGTCTTCCCCGAGCTGCATCTTTGCGCCGAGCTCGGCCGCGTGCATGTGCATAAGGGCGAGCTTGCCTTCCCCGATATTCCGCGCTTTTGAGGCGGCGTTGGCGAGCCGCCGCCCGTTTGCGACATCCTGCCCGTTATCGTCTTGATGGGGTGATTTTCCTCGATGGCTGAAAGACTGCGCCCCGAAACGGCTGAGCAGGTGCTCGACGTGGTGGCCTGGGCCGCCGCGGAGGAGGTGCCGCTGGAGGTGATGGGCCACGGCTCCAAGCGCGGCATCGGCCGGCCGGTGCAGGCCGAATACACGCTCGACCTTTCCGCCCTTTCCGGCGTCACGCTCTACGAGCCGGACGAGCTGGTTCTGTCCGCCAAGGCCGGCACGCCGCTCGCCGAGATCGAAAAGCTCTTGCGCGACGCCAACCAGGAGCTAGCCTTCGAGCCCATCGACTACGCTCCGCTCTTCGGTGGCGAGCCGGGCTCCGGCACGCTCGGCGGCGTCTTTGCGGGCAACCTTGCCGGCCCGCGTCGCATCAAGGCCGGCGCGGCCCGCGACCACGCCCTCGGCCTTGCCGCCATCTCCGGCAGGGGCGAGGCCTTCAAGTCCGGCGGGCGCGTCGTCAAGAACGTCACCGGCTACGACCTTTCCAAGGGGCTTGCCGGCTCCTGGGGCACGCTCGCCATCCTCACCGACCTCACCTTCAAGGTGCTGCCGCGCCCCGAGCGGGTGGCGAGTGTGCTCCTGGCAGGCCTTTCCGACGAGGCGGCGAGCGCGGCGATGTGCGCGGCGATGGGCACCTCGCTGGAAGTCTCCGGCGCCGCGCATCTGCCGGCCTCCGTCGCGCCCGCCTTCGGCTTTGAGAGCGCCGTCACGGCGCTGCGCCTGGAAGGCTTTCCGACCTCCGTCGCGGCGCGCACCGAGAGCCTCAGCAAGATCATGGCCGCTCACGGCCCTGTCGAGGTCGCCGACGTGCCGGCCTCTGAGGCGCTGTGGCGGAAAATCCGCGATGCCGCGCCCTTCCAGGGCGAGGACAAGCCGCTCTGGCGTCTCAGCGTCGCGCCGAATGCCGGCCCGGCGGCGGTGGCGGCCCTGTCGGCCGAGCCGCTGCGCTACTATTACGACTGGTCGGGCGGCCTCATCTGGATTTCCGTGGAAGGCGATCTGGAGGATGCGGGCGCCGGAAAAATCCGCGCCGCTGTCGCCGCTTCCGGCGGCGGCCACGCGACCCTCATTCGCGGCTCTGCCGCCCTGCGCACCGCCGTGCCGCCTTTCCAGCCGCAGCCGGCACCGCTTGCCGCCCTGTCGCGGCGCCTGAAGGAGAGCTTCGACCCGCGGGGAATACTCAATCCCGGCCGAATGGGCCTTTAGCCATGCAGACGCACTTCACCCCCGAGCAGCTTGCCGATCCGCGCACTGCGGAGGCCGACGCGATCTTGCGCAAATGCGTGCATTGCGGCTTCTGCCTCGCCACCTGTCCGACCTATGTGGAACTCGGCAACGAGCTCGACAGCCCGCGCGGGCGCATCTACCTCATCAAGGACATGCTGGAGAAGGACAAGCCCGCCTCCGACGAGGTGGCGCTGCATATCGATCGCTGCCTCTCCTGCTATGCCTGCATGACCACCTGCCCGTCGGGCGTCGACTACATGCATCTCGTCGACCAGGCGCGCATCCGCATCGAGGAGACCTATCGCCGACCGCTGCCGGACCGGGTCATGCGTGAAGCGCTCGCCCGCATCCTGCCCTATCGCCAGCGCTTCGCCGCCGCGTTGAGGGCGGCACGGCTCGGCCGACCGTTATCGCCGCTCTTGCGGCGCCTCGGCGGCCCTTTCGGGCGGATGGCGGCGATGCTGGCGCTCGCCCCTTCCTCGCTGCCGGCCGCCGATGCGACGGCAACGCCCGGGAGCGTCTTTCCCGCCGAGGGCGCCCGCAAGGGCCGCGTCGCGCTTCTGACCGGCTGCGCCCAGCCGGTGCTCGACCCCGGCATCAACGCCGCCGCCATCCGCCTTCTCAACCGGCTCGGCATCGAGGTGGTGCTGGCGGAGGGCGAGGGCTGCTGCGGCGGCCTCGTCCATCATATGGGACGCCAGGCCGACGCCCTGCCTTTGGCGCGGGCCAATATCGACGCCTGGGCGGCCGAGATGGAAGGGGAGGGGCTTGACGCCATCCTCATTACCACCTCCGGCTGCGGCACCACCATCAAGGATTACGGCCATCTCTTTGCCGCCGATCCCGCCTACAAGGAGAAGGCCGAAAGGGTGTCGGCCATCGCCATGGACGTTTCGGAGTATCTTGCCGGGCTGGACCTGCCGCCGCCGGTGGCGGGCAGGGGAATGTGGCTTGCCTATCACGCCGCCTGTTCGCTGCAGCACGGCCAGAAGGTTGTGAAAGAGCCGCGCGCCGTTCTGGAGAAGGCCGGCTTTGAGGTCCTTGCCGTGCCGGAGGGGCATCTTTGCTGCGGCTCGGCCGGCACCTACAACATGCTGCAGCCCGAGATCGCCACGCGCCTGCGCGACCGCAAGGCGGCCAATATCGAAAGCCTCGCCCCGGAAGCGGTCGCCACCGGCAACATCGGCTGCATCATGCAGATCGGCGCGGCGACCGGCATTCCCATCCTGCACACGGTGGAGCTCGTGGACTGGGCGACCGGCGGGCCGGAGCCGAGCGCCCTGAAGGGCCGTTCGCGCGTCCCGCTTGAGAAAGAGCCCAAAGAGCCCGTTCCGGCCTGAGAAGGGCTCTCAGGCGGCCTCAGTCGATATGGCCGGCATGCTCGCGCAGCCGGTCGAGACGCTCCGCCGCCTCTTGCAGGCGCCGCGACAGCGCGAGTGCCTCCTGCGACAGCGCGGCGATCTCCGAACGCAGCATCGCCGCCTCCTGGGCGAGCGGCTCGTCCTCCGGCGGCGCCTCGCCCTTGCCAACGAGCAGCCAGATGGGGCTGACGCCGAGGATGCCGGCAAGGTTGCGCAGCCGGTTGGAGCGCGGCTCGGCGCGGTCGTTCTCCCATTGCGCCAGCGTCGCCGTCTTCACCCCGAGCCGGCGGGCCAGCTGCGCCGTGGAAAGGCCGAGCGCGTCGCGTGCCCGCACGATCCGCCCGCCGAGCGTGTCGCCATCGTCGGCTGCGTAGGGCTCGCTCTGCGTTTGCGCTGCCGCATTCATTCGCGTCTCCCCGGATCTGGTCGGCCGCGACGGCGGCCCCTGGAGGTGGGCCCGCATCGAGGCGGGCGGATTGCGCAGGCTCGCCGACTGACCAAGCACAGCGACCAGCCGATCGCAACCCGCCGAAGGATCACACGTTGGCACCTGCAAGCCAAGCTGCCGGCCGTCATCTTCGAGAGGCTATTCGTGCAAGAACGACAATTTCGCGGGGTTCCGGAAACGGCAACATCTGTCGCGCTCTTCCTGCTCGGCGCGGCATTGCTCTTTCTCATCTGGAAGGCAGCCGGAGCGCTGTTTCTGGTTTTTGCCGGGCTGGTGCTGGCGGCGGCCTTCAGCTTCGCCGCCGCCGGCCTGCACCGCCTGACGCGCCTGCCCTTGGCCGCCGTCAAGCTGGTCATCTACGTCGCCTTCTTCGCCCTCATCGCCGCTGTCGTCACCTGGGGCGGGGCGACGCTCCTGCAGCAGGCGAGCGAGCTGATGGCCGGCACCGACGAGCTTCTGGGGGGCTGGAACCGGTGGCTTTCCGAATACGGCCTCGGCTTCATTTCGGCCGATGGCGAGATGGAGCTGTCGGGCATCGTGCCGGATCTGCAAACCGTCTTCGGCGATTTCCGGCGCGCCGCCAGCGCCCTTTTCGGCGGGCTGGCCAATCTCTTCATCGTCTTCTTTCTGGGGCTGTTCTTCTCCTGGGCGCCGCAAACCTATCTCAGAGGCCTTCTGCATCTTCTGCCGGTGAGCCGCCGCGAGCGCTTCGGCGAGGTGGTTGAGAAGGCGGCGAGCAATCTCGGCTGGTGGATGGCCGGGCAGGGCGTCAGCATGAGCATCGTTTTCGCCGCGAGCTGGATGGTTCTGTGGCTGATCGAGATGCCCTACAATTTTCTCCTGGCCTTGCAGGCGGGCCTTCTCGCCTTCATCCCGACGCTCGGTCCGGCGCTGGCCGGCGTCGTCATCGTCCTTGCCGGCTTTTCCGTCTCGCCGATGATGGCGCTGTGGGGGGCGGGCGCCTATGTCCTGATCCAGGCGCTGGAAAGCAACCTCACTCAGCCGCTGGTGCAGCTGAAGACGACGACGCTGCCGCCGGCGCTGACGCTTTCCACTCAGCTCGTCTTCGCCGCGCTCTTCGGCTTTTTGGGCGTGGCGCTCGCCGTGCCGATCTTGGCGGTGCTCATTGTCCTGATCCGCGAGCTCTATGTGAAGGACACGCTGGAAAGCGCGAAAGCGCAGACAATGACGCCAAGACATGACGCCAAGACATGACGCCAAACGCCCCGGCCTGGCGATGCAGGCCGGGGCGTTTGGCAACAAGCTCTTGCAGCGTCTGAGCGCGCCTTAGCGGACGATGACCTTGGCGCCCTTCTGGGCGAGATGGTGCAATTCGATGATGTCGTGGTTCATCATGCGGATGCAGCCGGAAGACACGTTGTGGCCGATCGTCCAGGGCTCGTTGGTGCCGTGGATGCGATACAGCGTGTCCTTGCTGCCCTGATAGAGATAGAGGGCGCGCGCGCCGAGCGGGTTGTCGGGGCCGCCGGGCATGCCGTCGGCGAATTCAACGAGCCGCGGCTCGCGAGCGATCATCTCCGCGGGCGGCGTCCAGGTCGGCCACTCGGCCTTGGCGCCGATGCGCACCGTGCCGGACCAGCCGAAGCCTTCGCGGCCGACGCCGACGCCGTAGCGGATGGCCTGGCCGCCGGGCCGGATGAGGTAGAGGAACTTGTTGCCGGCATCGACGATGATGGTGCCGGGGGCTTCCGATCCGTCATAGGCGACGATCTGACGGCGATACTGCGCCGCCGGGCCGCGCTGATATTGCCGCTTCGGCGGCTGCACGGTCACCACCTGGCGCGCCACCGGATCGA
The DNA here is from genome assembly GCF_000688515.1 of Afifella pfennigii DSM 17143. Lineage (GTDB taxonomy): Bacteria > Pseudomonadota > Alphaproteobacteria > Rhizobiales > Afifellaceae > Afifella > Afifella pfennigii. Next base: position 49,505 of record NZ_JHZK01000022.1, read on the forward strand.
AGTAGCGCAAGGTCTGCGCCTGGGCGGCGATCGGGGCAATGGTGGTAAGGCCGACCGCCAGAGCGGCCGTCGTCATCAGGGTCCGGGCGAGGATCGAACGCATCTGCTGCCTCCATTTTCGCCGCGCTAAACGTGGGGTGCGGACCACGCGGCGCTTCAACAACGAGGCAACAATGCGTCAACGCTCAGAATCGTTCCGGCCTGCTAGCAAAAATGTGACGAAAATCGGGCGGCAAGTGTGAAGCGATCGCCCGTGAGCTCTGCAGAGGCGTTGCCAACGCCCAGGAAATAGAGCAACAGGCCGAGCGCCACCGCGCCGATGAGCCATCCAACCTCGCTTTTCAACTTCGTCTCCCTCGCTATCCGGTACCGCAAGCCCCTCGCGGTCCTGTCTAATGTAGTTCAGGGAAGACAGAGCGCGTTGTTTTGTTGCAAATTTTATTCAGAGATAGTTAGTCGTGCATTACCGGGACCGTAGAGCGACGAGGCGGGGGAAATCCTCCCCGGCGATGGGCCGAATCCGGCTTCTCAAAAAGGCCTCAATCGCTTCCCATCTCAAGGCCATGCCACAGCCCTTCGCCCCAATGACGACCCTGCGAGCGCGAAAGACACATGTCTTTCCCCGGGGCGGGCTGACGGTCATCCGCTAAGGCCGACCGCTCCCGTTCCGGGTCCTTGCCCGACATCTTCCGCCACTCTTTCACTTCGGCGCCCTCGCGCGCCAGGGAGCATCGCTTTGTCCGCCCATTCCCGAACGCTCTATTGTGAGCATTGCGACCGCAGCCTGCCGCGCGCGGCCATTCGCTGCCTGTGGTGCCATCGGCCCCTTAATGCCCTGAGGGGCGGCGCCCGTCCGAGGATCTTGCAGCCGACCGCCTTGAAGCGCGCCGGCCTGCTGCGCATTGCCAGCGACTAGGCTTTCAAGCGCGGGCGCGTCTCGCCGCCAAAGCGGTGAACGGCCCGTTCGCGGCGCGACAGGCGCGGCAAGGAACCTCTATAGAGGCCGCTGACACCATCCTCCAGGAGAAGCCGATGGCCGCCTTCAACGCCCTTTTCGCCCTAGCGGGTCGCATCCTGCTTTCCTTCATGTTCGTTCTGGCCGGTTTTTCGAAGATCGGCGGCTATGCCGGCACGCAGCAATACATGGAATCGGCCGGCCTGCCGGGCGAGCTGTTGCCGCTCGTCATCCTCACCGAGCTCGGCGGCGGCATCCTCGTCGTCTTGGGATTGTTCACGCGCTGGGCGGCGTTGGCGCTCGCCGGCTTCTGCGTGCTCTCCGCCTTCCTCTTCCACTTTCAGCCGGACGACCAGATGCAGATGATCAGCCTGCAGAAGAATCTGGGGCTCGCCGGCGGCTTCCTGCTTCTGACCGCCTTCGGGCCGGGCGCCTGGTCCTTCGACGAGGGTTGGCGGCGCGGCTGATCTCAGCCTTCGGCCGGCCGTCCCACCACCTCCTGGAGCGCCGCGGAAAGCTCCGCGGCGGCCTTTTTCTGCGCCGCGCTCCAGGGGGCGTCGGCGGAGGTCGTAAGGTGGGCCTCTGAGCGCAGGATGACGCCGTCGGCAAGCACCTTCAGATGGTTGGCCTTCAAGGTGGAGCCGGTGGAGGTGATGTCGACGATGACGTCGGCGAGCCCGGCCGCCGGCGCGCCTTCCGTGGCGCCGAGGCTCTCCACGATGCGGTAAAGCGCCATGCCGTGGCTTTCCAGGAAATGCTGGGTGATGTTCCAGTATTTGGTGGCGATCCTGAGCCGCCTGCCGTGACGGGCGAGGAAGCCGGCGGCGACGTCGTCGAGGTCTTCCATCGCGGCGACGTCGATCCATAGCTCCGGCACGGCGATGACGACATCGGCATGCCCGAAGCCGAGCGGCAGGAGGGCGGCGACGCGCTCGCGCCAGGCCGGGATGGTCTCCTGCACCAGGTCGAGGCCGGTGACGCCGAGATGCACACGGCCCTGGCCGAGCTCACGGGCGATCTCGGATGCCGACAGGAAGGCGATGTCGATCTCCGGCCTGCCGCTGACCTGGCCGCGATATTTGCGCGCCCCGCCCTGGCGCGTCACCTCATAGCCGGCTTGCCCCAGAAGCCGCTCCGTCTCCTCCATCAGCCGGCCCTTGGAGGGGATGGCAAGCGTGATGGTCTCGCTCATCGCGCCGCCTCCGCGCTCTGCCCGGAGCTGCCGAGCTCGATGGTGAAGCCGGCGGCCGGGATGGGCGCCTCTGCGCCCAGCATCTCAAGCAACCTGTCGTAGCGCCCGCCGCCGGCGGCGACGCGGCCCGATGCCCGCTCGCGGATGTCGAAGACGAGGCCGGTGTAATAGTCGAGCGGGCGGCCGAAGCCGGCCGAGAAGACGATGTCGAGGCCCTCGCGGCGGCGCTGAAGCTTGGCGAGGCGGCGGGCAAGCCGCGCCCCGGCCTGGGAAAGGTCGACGCCATGGGCGCGGCGGAACTCCTCAAGCCGCTCGCCGAGCGCCTGCGGCGCCGTCTCCATGGCGAGGAAGGCCTCAAGGACGCGCACCTTTTCGGGGCCGACGCTCGCCTCGTAGAGTGCCTGCTGCTCAAGAAAGCGGGCGGCGATCTCCTCCGGCCCGCGCCCGGCATAGGGCTGGTAGCCCTCCGCCTCGAAGCGTTCGGCGAGCTTTTCCGCCAGCGCCGCCGCGTCATGGGCGGCGGCCGCCTCGGCAAGCTCCGGCGGCAAGGCCGGGCGGGCGCCGTTCGCCTCCCCGGCGGCAAGGCGAGAAAGAAGCGCCTGCATCTTCGCCTCGGCGCCGAAGGCGCGGCGCAGGCGCTGGCGCCAGGCGGGCGGCAGGTCGAGCGCTGCAAGCAGCGCGGTAAAGAGGCCGATATCGCCGATGCGCATGCGCATTTCGGCAAGCCCCGTGCGGCGCACCCCCTCCACCGCCATGGCGACGAGCTCCGCATCGACCGCCGAGCGCTCGCCCTCGCCGATCACTTCAAAGCCGGTCTCGGCTCGCTCCGTGGCGCCGCGGTCGTGGCGGCGGAAGACGAGGCCCTCGTAGAAATAGCGTCCCGAAGGGGCGCCGCTGGCAAGATGGTGAAGGCAGACGGGGATGGTGAAATCGGGCCTCAGCGCCAGGCGCTCGCCGGAAGGGCCCTCCGTCACGAACATGCGCCGGCGGATATCCTCGCCCGCCGTCTCCAGGAACGGGTCGGCGGCGTAGAGCACCGGCAGCTCGAGGAGCCGCCCGCCCGCCGCCTCAAAGAGGGGGCGAAGGCTCATCGTTTCGCCCTGCCGCGAACGGGGCTAAAGGCGGCGCGCATCACGCCTCGCCGCGCTGGCGGGCAAGGAGCGCGGCGACCTCTTCCACGAGGCTTTCGCGCGCGATCTCGAACTGGCCGGGCCGCTCTTCCTTGTAGGCCTCGTGGCTTTCGATGGCCGCGGCCTTGCGCTTGCCCTCAAGCAGGTCCTTCACCTGCACCTTGCCGGCCTCGAATTCGTCGGAGCCGACGATGATGGCGCAGGGGGCATTGCGGCGGTCGGCGTATTTCAGCTGCGCCTTCATGCCGGAGGGGCCGAGATACATCTCCACCGGGACCGGCGGCTCGGAAGGGCCGCGATCCTTGTTGAGCCCCTGGCGCAGTTCGGCGGTGATTTTCTGGTAGTCGGCGAGGCGGCTCTTATCCATCACCGTGACGACGACGGGGCCGGTTTCCTCGTCCGCGCCGAGCTTGCCGAGGTTCTTCAGCGCCGAGGCAAGCCGCGAGACGCCGAGCGAGAAGCCGGTCGCCGGCACGTCCTCGCCACGGAACCGGCCGACGAGGCCGTCATAGCGCCCGCCGCCGCCGACGGAGCCGAAAACGACCGGCTCGCCCTTCTCGTTCGGCACCTCGAAGGTCAGGGCCGCCTCGAAGACGGGGCCGGTGTAATATTCCAGGCCGCGCACGACGGAGGGGTCGATTTGGATGCGATCCAGCGTGTAGCCCGCTTGCCGCACTAAATGGCCAATTTCTTTCAGTTCATCGAAGCCTTGTCGAAAAGTATCGTTGATGGTGAACTGCGAAAGCGCTGCAGTCTGGAAGACGACCTCGTTTGAGATATCGTCCGCTGGCGGAATGTCAGCATCCCTAAGGATTTTGGCTTCCGTCTCGTTGAGTTCTCCGGCTGGTGCAGCCTCCGCCACTAATCGATCAAGGTTAGGTGTCTCCAAGAGCTCCAGGATCGCGGCGACCTGCTCGTCGCCCAGCCCCGCCCCCTTGGTGAAATCGCCGCTCTCGTCCTTGCGGCCTTCGCCGAGAAGCTCGCGCACGCCTTCGATGCCGAGCCGGTCGAGCTTGTCGATGGCCCTCAAGACGGTGAGGCGCCTTCCGGCGTTCTCTTCCCCGCCGAGGCCGATCGCCTCCATCACCCCGTCGAGCACTTTGCGGTTGTTGACCTTGATGACGTAGTCGCCGCGGGCGATGCCGAGCGCCTCCATCACGTCGGCGGCCATCATGCAGATTTCCGCATCCGCCGCGACGGAGGGCGCGCCGACCGTATCGGCATCGAACTGCAGGAACTGGCGAAACCGGCCGGGGCCGGGCTTTTCGTTGCGGAACACCCAGCCGGCGCGGTAGCTGCGATAGGGCTTGGCCAGCCGCTCGTAGTTTTCGGCGACATAGCGCGCCAGCGGCGCGGTGAGGTCGTAGCGCAGCGACAGCCATTCCCCGTCCTCGTCCTGCAGCGAGAAGACGCCCTCGTTCGGCCGGTCCTCGTCGGGCAGGAATTTGCCCAGCGCCTCGGTGTATTCGAAGAACGGCGTCTCCACCGGTTCGAAGCCGTAGCGCTCGTAGACGCGCTTGATCGCCGCCAGCATTTTTTCGGTGGCGCGGATGTCGCCGGCCTCGCGGTCGGCAAAGCCGCGCGGCAGGCGCGCTTGCAGCCTGTTCTTCTTGTCTTTGGGAGCCATGTTCGGATCGTTTCGCTTCTGGGCGCGGGGCGTGCCGGTCTGTTAGCGGAAGCCCGGCGAGCCGGCAACCGGGGCGACGAAGCGCGGCGCCGCGGCTACGCCGCGCGCCCCGCCACCGTCACGGCAAGGCTCGGGCAGATCGAGGGCGGAACGGATTGGATGCCAAGGTCGAGCCC
>NZ_JHZK01000022.1:54594-61937 GCF_000688515.1 Afifella pfennigii DSM 17143
TGCTTGTCCACAAGCCGTTCGAACACGCCCCAGGGAACATGCTTCAAGACGTCGTGGAAAACGCTATTGTGGTGCCGCACGGTGTTGCTCCCTCGTGTCCGGAAGACGCGCCAAACGTCTGAACACGAGTAGAATCAACACCGTGCGCTCAGTCCACAAAATTAAGCCGGACAGCCGTGGGCTTGACCCGGCCATCCATGCCAGGGCGCCCGAGCCGAGCTACCGAGCCGAGTGTGGCAAGCGCCCCGCAGCACGCTCCGAAACCCTCTCCCCTGGAGGGAGAGGGTGGCTGCCGCAGGCAGCCGGGTGAGGGGGAAACCTCAGCAAGCTCAGCGCCAAAAGGCGCGCAAGCCCGCGCCACAAACTCCCTCCCACCTGCCGCCGCGTCTCATTGACAGGCTATCGCCCGCCCGCGACCATGCGCCGAGAATGGGAGGATCGGAAACATGCAGGTCGACGGCAAGGCCTTTCGCACCATCTGGCTCGCGGCGGACGGGCGGGCGGTGGAAATCATCGATCAGACGAAGCTGCCGCATCGTTTCGAGATCGCGCCTTTAAAGAACGTCGACGACGCCGCCCATGCCATTAAGGAGATGCTGGTGCGCGGCGCGCCCCTCATCGGCGCCACCGCCGCCTACGGCATGGCGCTCGCCGCTGGCGAGGACGCCTCCGACGCCGCGCTTTCTTCCGCCTACGACAAGCTTCACGCCACCCGTCCGACGGCGATCAACCTCCGATGGGCGCTGGAGGAGATGATGCGCACCCTCTCGCCCCTGCCGCAGGCCGAGCGCGCCGCCAGAGCCTATGCCCGCGCCGCCGAGATCGCCGACGAGGATGTGGAGATCAACCGCGGCATCGGCCGTTCGGGCCTGCCGCTGATTGAGAAAATCGCCGCCGAAAAGCCCGGCGAGACGGTCAACATCCTCACCCATTGCAATGCCGGCTGGCTGGCGACCGTCGATTGGGGGACGGCGACGGCGCCCATTTACATGGCGCACGAGGCCGGCATCGACGTCCATGTCTGGGTCGACGAGACCCGCCCGCGCAACCAGGGCGCCTCGCTGACGGCATGGGAGCTTGGCCATCACGGCGTGCCCCATACGGTCATTGCCGACAATACCGGCGGGCATTTGATGCAGCACGGCCTCGTCGACATGGTCATCACCGGCACCGACCGCACCACCGCCTCCGGCGATGTCTGCAACAAGATCGGCACGTACCTCAAGGCGCTCGCCGCCGCCGACAATAACGTGCCCTTCTATGTCGCCCTGCCCTCCCCGACCATCGATTTCAGCCTTCATGACGGGCTGCGCGACATTCCCATTGAGGAGCGCACCGGCGAGGAGGTGGCGATGATCGCCGGCCGCGCGGCGGACGGGCGCATTGAGACCGTGCAGCTCGTTCCGGACGGCTCCAAGGTGGCGAACTACGCCTTCGACGTCACCCCCGCCCGCCTCGTCACCGGTCTCATCACCGAGCGCGGCGTCCTCGCCGCCAACGCCGAGGCCATCGCCGCGGCGTTTCCGGAGCGCGTCCAGGCGGCGGCTTAGATTCCGGCGCCTTTCTCTTCCCCAGCCGCACCGCGGGGCTGAGAGAACGGGAACCCGGTTGCCACGAACTTTCTCCTCTCCCCGCTGGGAAGAGGTGCCTGCGTGGGCGGGCGGTGAGGCCGCAGAGGCGCGACCGTCGGGAACCGGCCGGCAGAGGCGCGACCGTCGGGAACCGGCCGGCCGCGACGACGACAAGCTCTGCCTTCCCCTCTGTCGTCACGCCAGGGCTTGACCCTGGCATCCATTCCGTTCCGCCCTGAAGCAAGCTCCACCTTGCCGGAAGGCCGCGCCCTATCCCCCGAGCTTCGGCTCCCAGGCGTTCAGTCGCTCCGCCTGCGCCGTCACCGCCTCGATGGAGGGATAGGCTTCGGTATTCACCATCATGTCGCGCGCCAAGGTCAAACCCCGCGCCTCGGCGGTGGCCCGCACGCGCTCATCGGCGATGTGCTCAAGGTCGATATTGTGGGCGAGCCCCAGAATGCGGCGGATCATCTTCGCCGCCGCAAAGCCCAAAGTGTCGGCGAAGAGCCGCGCCATATAGGCCTCGCGCTCGGCGGCGAGCCGCAATTTGCCCTCCGGCGAGGCGAAAAGCGGCGCCGGATAGGCGTCCCCCGTGCCGTTCTCCTCCCACAGCCGCAGGAACTTTTCTCTGAAGCCGTTCCAGAAGTCGCGCGTCGCTGAAAGCACCCAGCGGCGATATTCATCGCGCGCCCCCGGCGCCTCCTCATGGCCCACTTGCGAGAAATAGTTGAGGAGAAGGTTGGCGATCACGGCGCCGGTATCGAAGCCCATCGGCCCCATGAAGGCGAATTCCGGGTCGATGACGCGGGTGTCCTCCTCCGTCAGCATGACGGAGCCGGTATGAAGGTCGCCGTGGATCATCGCCTCCGCGGAGCCCATGAATTTCACCTTGAGGCGCGAAATCGCCACTTTGAGGTCGCCGTCCTCGCGGATCGCCGCCGCGAAGGGATCGAGATAGGGCGCCGTCCAGCGGTTGCGCTCCGCCACCATATAGGGCTCGGTGAAGATGAGCTCCTCGGTGATCCGGCAAAGCTCCGTATTGCCGGCGAAGGCGGCGATGAGCTCCTTCTTCTCCGCCGCCTTGAGGGCAAGGTCGGAGGTGAAGAAGAGCGTATTGGCGGCGAAGGTGGAAAGGTCGCCCGCGAATTTGGGATAGACCGTGCCGGCGATCATGCCGTGCCGCATGATGATGTGCGGCTCCAACAGCTCCATGGCAATGAGCGCCAGCGTCTCGTCGTAATGGTAGATTTCCGGCGTCAGCCCGGGCGCGTACCGGCCTTCGCGCGACAGCGCCATATGCTCAAAATGCGCCCGCTCCAGGGGCAGCGGCCAGGCCTCGCCGACGAGCCTGAGATAAGGCAGCGCCTGCTTCACCGCCACGCCCCCATCCGGCCCGCGCACCTTGAAGACGAGGTTGAGGTTGCCGTCGCCGACTTCCTCGATGGCCCAATCCGCCGCCGCCCCGCCGAGCTTGCCCGCGACGGCGGGAATGTCGGCCAGATAGAAGCGCAGGCTCTGCGCGTCATGCGCCCGGTAGCCGGGCGGAACCTCCAGCGTCATTCGCTCTCCTCCCCTGTCCCGGCCGCCGGCCGGGCCGCGGGGAAGAAAACAGGCTCAACGCGCGTTCGGCAAGACGCGCTTTGCCTCAGCGGCGGCGCCTCTGCTGGCTGGGCTACGCGGGTGCCTCTCTGTCGCCGTGCGAGATTGGGAGGGCTGGAGCTGGCAGGTAGCTGCCGGTTCGCTCGCAGGTGCGGCGAGCGGAAGGACCGATATTGGCGCCTGCCGCGGCAGTGCCTGCAAGCAATCCGTCGTCGTCATTCCTACCGCAACGAACGTCCGCTTCTAGTGCTCTCGGGGGAATGCCAGGCTGAACGAATGCCGCCTTCTGTTCGATCAACGGAAGAGACAAAAAGGGTCCCACGGGGTTCTGGGCTCAGTTTCGGTGCGCTTGGCACTACAACACTGGTGTCTTACCTTTCTTGAGTTTGTGAGCAATCGGACGAACGGTCGAGGTGAGGTGAGCAGGAAACAAAGTGAGAGAGTGACGACCACCGCGATCGAAACGCCGCGGCCGGCGCTGCGGATACTCTTGCGACGAGAGAGCGGCTCGCAAATGGGCGATGTCCCGTTCGAGATACAGCCCGACGAACGAGTATTCGTTCTCGGCGCAAACGGGACAGGCAAGTCGGCTCTGTTGCACAAACTGGTGCGGGAGGGGGGACCGAAGATACGTTGGGTAGATGCGCAACGTGCGATCGGCTTCGAAACCGGGGCGATCAGTATGACCGCCGCCAGCCGTCAGCAAGCCGAGAAGAGGTTTCGCAGCTTGGAACGCAACTACAGAGCGCGCTATTTCGAGGATTTGGGCTACAAATCACAGCGCGTTTCTGCAGCCCTTTTCGACTTGGTCGACGCAGAGGTACAACGGGCGCAGCGGATCACAGCTGCCTTCGATGAGAGGGTTGATGCCAGCGATCTACGAGCCGAGGAAGCTGCGATCGCACGGCTAAACCGGATGCTCTCCTCGGCTCGACTTCCCATCTCCATAGAGGTCGACGGCATCCGGGCCGTGAATGCGCGCCGCGGCGACGGCCCGCCCTTCGATGTCGCTGCCCTCTCAGACGGCCAGCGTGCGGCATTGCTCTTGGCTGCGACCGTGCTCACCGCCGAGCCTGGCACAGTGGTCCTTATCGATGAGCCGGAACGCCATTTGCACCGAGCGATTTCGGCTCCGCTCCTGCGTGACTTGTTTGCTGAGCGGCCAGACTGCGCCTTTGTCGTCTCTACGCATGAGATCGACCTAGCAGCCGACCATCCTGAGGCCCGCGTCCTCCTTACCCGCGATTACCGTCCAGCAGTCGAGTCGGAGGATGCCCACGCTATCGTCGGCGGGAATGTTGAAGCCTGGGACTTCGATTGGCTGGAATCGGGCACTGACCTGCCCGATGACTTGCGGCGCGACGTGCTGGGTGCCCGCCGCCGCGTACTGTTCGTGGAGGGGACGCAGACGAGCCACGACCGAGCACTCTACGCCGTTCTCTTTCCCGATGTCAGCGTAGTGCCCAAGGGAACCGCGGCCGACGTGATCGCCGCGACGAGGGCTTTCCGTGACAACGTTCTGCACTGGCTCGACGCGCGCGGGCTGATCGACCGGGACGAGCGGGACGAGGCGACGGTCGCAGCGTTGCAGGCCGACAATGTGCACGTCTTGGCTCTTAACGCGGTCGAGGCGCTCCACCTGCATCCGCACGTTGTTGCCGCCATTGCTGCGCGCCAGTGCGCGTTCATGGGCGGCGATCCAACAACACGCACACAAGAGGCTGTTGCGGCGGCCATCGCCGAACTTGCTGCGGAGCGTGACCGCCTCTGCGCCCGCGCGATCGAAGTGGCGGTGCAAAATGAGGTGAAGAGCCGGCTGCCAACGTGGAAGAACCTTCTGGAAGGCGACCCACCCGCCATTACGGTCGCGCCGGCAGGACGGCTGGACGCCGAGCGCGCGACTTTCCAGGCGGCCGTGGAGAACCGCGACCTCTTGGCACTGCTGGTCCGCTACAAAGTGCGCGAAAGTGGGGCGGCCGCAGCGGCTGCCAAGACGTTGAAGTTTCGGAATGCTTCGGACTACTGCGCGGCCGTACGCAAATTGCTGGCAGACGACGTAAGCATGCGACGCGAAATGCGGAACCTCGCGCCGACCCTGGCCATTGCGTGGCCCGAGAGTAGCGCGTAACCACAGTTCAAGGCCACTTTCAATCGCGGGACAACTCCGTTCCGCATAGCCGACATTGGAATACTTAGTACGGAATGAGCACTGCTAATCCGTCGGGAGCCGCGAACCGACGGCGGGAATGTCAGCTTTCGAGAACCGGCAATGAGTGAAGGAACGCCCGCCATGGGACCCACAACCCTCCCCCTATCCCCCCTTCAGCACCGCCACGTCCAAATCCCCGTCGGTGAACCAAGGGTCGCCGCCGCCGTTGCGCCCTTCAAGCACGGTGTGAAAGCCCGGCACCTTGAAGGCCTCCGCGAGCCTGCCGGTCGCTTGAAGGTCGGAGATCAGCCTGTCACGCTCCGCGTCGATATCGGGCGCGATATGGTGCGTCACCTGGCCGGTCGTGCGGCTGAGGCCGACGCTTTCGTCGAAGGAGGCCGCGCCGATCCAGACCGGCCGCCCGTTCGGCGCCTTGCGCCCGGTGTCCCAGAGGCGCACATGGTTGCGCCGGCGCGGATTGTCGCCGGCGGCCTTCTCAAAGGCGAGATCCTCCTGGCGCCCGAAGAGATAAAGCCGGCTCACCGGCGCCTGCGCATAGGGGCGCCTCAAGACCGTCGCGGCGGCGATTTCAGCGTCGCTCCTGAAATCGAGCGGGTTGGCCGGCACCCAGCCCGCCGCTGCCATCGCCCCCTTCACCTCGCCCTCCGTGCCGATGAGCGCCACGTTCAAAGGGTCGCCCGGATGCCCGTCCTTCGTCTTGGTGATCCTCGGATCGTCGTCGAAGGAAGGGTGCTTCCTGGCGTAGCGCTCCCAGGCATGCGGCAGGACGAGATAGGCGATGAGGAGATAAAGCGCGGCAAGCGCCAGCGCCGCGCCGGCAAGGCGGCTGAAACGCTTCCTCTCTCGCCCTTCCGCGCCCATGCCGGCCTTCTCCCGTTTCGCCCAGTATAGGCGCAAGCGGGCCTCCGGCAGAGAGGCTTAGACGGATGGCATGAGCCGCCCGCAGCGCGGCCCCGAAGCCCCGCCCTTAGGCGGCGACCTTGGCGCGGCGGGCGAGCCCGCCATTAAGGTCCAGGCAGCGCGAGAACCAGCTCGCCACCGGGTCCTCCGGCGGCAGCGGCAGATGCCCGTGGATGACGGTGAGCCACATCAAGGTGCCGAAGGGGATGAAGTCGACATAGAGCGGCTCCGCTCCGCCGAGCCAATGGTGGTATTCCAGCGTCCGGCGGATCGGCGCCAGCGCCTGCGACAGCTCCTCGATGGCCGCGCCGGCATCCGCCTGCGCCTCCTCCAGCGTCTTGCCGAGCCGCGCCTCGCGGCTTTTGCGGAAATATGCCTGGTCGGGGTCGTCGAGCTGGTCGTGGATATCGACGATGATGAGCCGCATCACCGGCCCGTGCAGGGCGGCGAAGGCCCAGCTTTCCATGAAGCGGGCGGCGGCGAGGCCGCCGTCGGTGGAAAAGAGCCGCGGCCGGTCGGGATAGGCGTGCTCCAGATGCAGGGCGATGTCGAACGAATCGCGCACCCTGACGCCGTGGTCGTCGAGCACCGGCACGGTGCGCACCACGTTCGGCTCGATGGCGGCGACGCCGAGGAAGGGCGTCGGCACGGTCTCCACGTCGAGCCCCTTATGGGCGAGCGCCATCTTGGCGCGCCAGCAATAGGGGCTGAAGCGCAGCTCCTCGTCGCGCCCGCACAGATCGTAAAGCCTTCGCATCTCGCCTCCCAAGCCTTGTCGGGGAAGCTTTAGAGGCTTTTCGGCGCGGAATGAAGCGGCCGGCGGGTCGCGCCGGAACCGCCGCGGGGGCGATTGAACGCTGCGTTTGAGACTGTCGTCATGCCAAAGCTTGACCTTGGCATCCATTCCGCTCCCCGCGCGCGGCGACAATCGACGCCGCGTTCGAAGGAACGCTGAACCAGAGACTGTCGTCATGCCAGGGCTCGACCTTGGCATCCATGCCGCTCCGCGCGCGGCGCCGCGGCTACGCCGCGCGCCCCGCCACCGTCACGGCAAGGCTCGGGCAGATCGAGGGCGGAACGGATTGGATGCCAAGGTCGAGCCC
>NZ_JHZK01000023.1 GCF_000688515.1 Afifella pfennigii DSM 17143
CTTGCCGGCCTCGAGGAACTCCTTCGACCAGCTGTAGTAGAGGCTCGTCGCAATGCCTTCGCGCCGGCACAGCTCCGCGATGCTCTCCTCGCCACGCAGGCCCTCGAGCACGATACGGATCTTCTCCTCCGCCGAATGATGCTTGCGCGTGCGCCGACGGATGTCTTTCACGACACGATCGGCCGGCAGCTTGGGCGTTCCGGGTTTCTGTCTCATCTCCACTCCTTGGCGGTTACGATGAGCCAGAAACCCTCCTTTACGAAATCACCTCAGATGGCCCATGGGCGCTGATCCCGGACATGCGCGGAAGTGCAGTCCGGCGCTGTTGAACGTATGTACCGCCGCAATCATCGCCTCGCGGGCTTTGACCAGCAGTTCATCCCCTTGCAGATGAAGGCCGGTCACTGGATCAACATTCGGCCACGCTTCCAAAAAGGCATCCAGTTCGGCCTCGGATGCTGCTTTTATGGCTTTGTGCTTCGTCCCGTCCCGAATTTCGGATATGCGGGCATGGTTGATGGAGCGGGTCGGTCGGGAAAAATAGGCTTGGATGTCTTGCGGAACATACTTCTTCGCGAGCATCGCCTTAACGAGCGCTACTTCCCACTTCTCAAGAGTATTTCCTGGTCGTCGTGCCAAGCCCCCTCCGCCTGAATCTATCGCCCAAAAGCGCTTCGTCTTGTCGGATTGGGCCCGGATTCGATGGTAACGTCAATCTCAATGACATAGTCTTCCACCACAGGCTCTTCGATATCTGCCAGCACCGCTTTGCGGCTGCGTGGTTCCGGCAGGGTTCGACCGTCGGTTTCCATGCCATTGAGGTGGGTGGCTATCGCGTCCGGCAGGTTGGCTTTCGCTTCTTCGATCGTATCGCCGGTCGTGAACATGGCGCCAAGATCGGGGACCGTGGCGACATAGGCCGAATTCTTTTCCTTTATGATGACGGCGACATAGCGCCGGGTTGATGCATCCATTTTCGTTCCTCCTTTTCGATTTGTTTATCGTGATCGTTCCCTGCCGCGATCATTAGACCGCCTCTGATTTCTACGCCGCGCTTCGGCCAGCTCCGCCTGCATACGGGCGCGCCGCTCCTCTCGGCTATCCAACTGGACGCCAGAACACTAGGCAAGGGCTTTGGCGTCATGATTGCCGGCACCTGGTACTGGTACGAGCATTGGTTTGACAAGGTGCTGGAGAAGTTGGCCGAAGGCTGGAGCCGCCCCTGACTAAAACTGAATTGAAATACCTATGCCATCTACGAAGCAAGTAACTGACCCCTTCTTTCGATATGCAGCTCGAACGCCTTTCAACATTGCGCCCGAACGTGGCGAGGAACTTGCGGAGGCGATTTTCGGATCAGGTAAATGGGACCTGCGGCCAAGCAAAACAGCAGCGAATTTCTATGCAGTGCCTGCCGACAAAGCGATCTATCTTTCGTACGCGGGGCTCGCGAGCCTGTGGTGCATCGCTTACGCCGCCTTTCATGTCGCAGACATCAGTTCGCGAGCGCAAAGAGCGCCAAGACAAGCCGGGGAGGCCGAGATCAATATCGCGGACGAGTGTGCGGCCCGAAAAGTTCCCGAACATATCGCCTATGCTAACGCGCTTTACCGAGCAGATCAGGATTGGCCAGACGACCTTCCGCCGCCGCCCATTTCCCCTGAGTTTGATACGCCAGAAGGTCGAGTAAACAATGTTTTCTTTGGCGCCCTCAGCTGGATCATCCTCCACGAGGTTGCCCACATTCACCACGGTGATGTGAAATTTCTTCCCCAAGACCTGCTCGTGAAGCAGGAATACCGTGCCGATGACTTCGCCACCCGATGGATTCTCGACAGGGCGGGAAACGGTCTACAGCGCGAATTTCGCGTCCTAATGATCGTGGTCGCCCTGACCTGGTTATTTTTGTTTGAGCAAACGGTAGGGGCCGGAAATGACCATCCCGCCACCATCCTACGATTCCGCGAGGCCGCGGATTTGTTTCAGACGGGAACCCGAAGCGTAGGAATTGAGAACGCAGGATATGTCCTAAAGGCCCTGCTCGACCCTGCCACGCCGGCCCCACAGTTCGATACGTCAAAGGAAGTTTTCGACTGGGTTAGCAGTCGGCTAGAAGTCCTGTTTCCCGCGACATGAGCTGTTGACAGCGGAAGGTCGCTGGAAATTCATATAGCTACTGCAATGACATAGCCGTTCTCAGTTTCATCCTCTCCGGCGCGCCAGTTTCCGTCGGTCCATTCCGGTCTTATGAGCGCGGGTCCATGTCAACGACATGGGCGGTCGCCGCGCTCAGGGGCCTCGCTCAGCGGGTCCCGCTCGGTGGCCGCACTTCACGGGCCTTTCTCAGGCGCCGCCCGCCTCCTGCCGCCGCGTTGGCTCGCCGGCTTCCACCCGCTCCGCGATCAAGACCGCCAGAAAGCGCGTCTGCTCGAAGCTCGACAGGACGATGACGACGATGGAGGTGAGGGGGATGGCGAGGATCGCCCCGGGAATGCCCCACATCGCCCCCCAGAGCGACAGCGCCACCAGAACCGCAAAGGGGCTGAGATTGAGCTGCCGGCCGATGAGGCGGGGCTCGATGAAATTGCCGACCAGGATTTGAGCCCCGGTCAGAAACACCAGAAGGACCAGCGTCGCGGTGAGCGAGCCGAACTGCGCCAGCGACAGGATCACCGGGAAGGCGACGCCGAGATAAGATCCCACATAGGGAATATAGTTCAGAACGGCGATGGTGATCGCCCAGAAGGCGGCGAAGTCGACGCCGGCTATCCACAAGATGGCGTAGGAGAGGATGCCAAGGATGATGTTGATCGTCGTCTTGACGGCGAGGTAGTCGCTGATGCGGCGGTTGATGTCCGTCAGGATTTGCAGCGTGCGCTTGGCCAGATCCTCGTTGGCGACCGCCGCGGCGACTTTCTTGGCGAAGGCCCCGCGCTCGCTCATCAGGAAGGCCGCATAGACGATGACCAGGAAAACCGAGGCGCCGATGGAGGTGAAGCCGCCGAGAATGGCGAGTGCGAGACGCTGCAGGTCGATGCGATCGACCGTCACCTTGCGGATCTCGTCCCAGATTTCCTGCGTCTCCAGATCGAACCTCGAGGCGATGTTGGCCACCAGCATATCGAGATTGGTCTGGTAGGTCGGCGCCACGACCGCGATCTCCTGCGCGGTGGAGGCGATGACGATGGCAAAAGCGATGATGACGACGGTGAAGCCCAAAAGGACGAGCAGGCGTAACAGGGAGGTGGGAAGACGCGAAAGGACCGGAAGGCGCCGCATGAATTCCGTTGCGGAAACCATCACATAGACGGAGATGACCGCCGTCACGATGGGCAGCAGGATCGGCCGCCCGACGACGAGCAGCCAGCCCAGGGTGGCGACGAGAACCACGGCGAGCACGAGGTTCAGGAATGGCAGGTTCTTCATGGCGGCAATCGTTCTGCGCCTTGCCCCATCACGTCAACCGACGGAGCCGGGCAAGCATGGCGCACCGCCCCGAAATCTCATGATGGCGGATGGTGTCAGGCGTTGTGGTGCGCTTCGTCCTTGGCGCGGTCGTGCGAGCGACGCAAGCGGAGCCCGAATTCGCGCCGCAGGCGATCGAGGCGCGCCAGCCAGTTCAGCCTGGCGGCCGAGACGCCGGGCCGCGTCGCCACCAGGATGTCGGCAAGCTGCAGGCGCTCGTCCCAGTAATGCTCGATCCAGCTTTCCGGTCGGCTGGCGGAATCGATGCGCGTCACGCCAAGGCCCGAACCGGCAGCCTCCACGATCGACATGGCGAGCAGGACGCCAGGGGAATATTTCGCATAAGCCTCGTCGTAGGCGATCTTGGGGGTCCAGAGCGTATCGCCCGATACGGCGATAACGGAGACGGCGATGGGACGCCCGTCCAGCGAAAGGCGGGCGCAGGCACCGCCGGTTGCGCCTGTCCCTCCCCGAAAGCCCTCGTAAAGAAGCGCCGTGGTGCTCGCCCTGCAGCCCATGGCGCTGCCCAGGCGGCCTTTCCAGCCCGCCTTCTCCACGGCCATGAAGGATTTGAGACCCTCCGTCACCTGCCGTTCGCCGCGCAGCAACTCGAACTTCACCGTGCCGCGTTTCTCCAGGTTTCGCCGTGCCTTGCGGAGCTTGTAGCGGCGCGTGCGGCTCATGGAGCGCGCCATGAAGGCGTCGATGTCCTCGCTCGGCGTCGCGATGGTGCGTGCGACCCGGCGAATCTCGCGCCAGGCCAGGCCGCGCTCCTCAAGAACGCTCCGCAAGGCGCGAAAGGCGGGCCCCTCGACATCGATCTCGTGGAGGTAGAGGGCGGACGCGCCGAACCGGTCCTCTCCCAGCGCATCCAGCAAGGAGCGCGCCGCGCGAATCTCGTCGCCGCGGGCAAGAAGCGGCGCGGAGCAATGTCCGTATTTGTTGCGCCAGCTATGATGAAGGGGAAGGGGGATGCCCCAATAGAAGAGGGGGCGGGTGAGCGGCATCAAGCCGATCAAGCGTCGCTCCGAGGCGTGGGCCTTCCATGAGCAGAGCAAGGTAACCTTCCCGCCCTCAGACTGGTTGCGCAGCGCCGCCTGGACGAAATCAGGGCCGTAGAAGTAGTTGGGCTCAGCGGCGCCATCGGCCAGTCGGCGCCAATCTTCTGCAATCTCACCGATGCTTGCCACCGATCGTCTCTCGGCGGTGACGGCGTAGGCCTCCTGTGCCTCTCCAGAGGCGTTGGCCTGGAGGGGCCGGCCGGCAAAGGAGGGACTATCGAGTGCCTTGTGTGTCGTCCAGAGCATCTCTCCCATTGAGAATGTGCCTTGGTGTGAAGCGGGTAAACTTCTCTTCCATTGCTTGAAGCCTATCAGCGGAGTTGAGCCAAACAAGTGGCTAATTCTTGGTTAATTCGCCGTGTTAAGCTCTTGATTGCATGTCGCCCGCCGTTTCCGCTAAGCAGCCGCTCCTTCGTCGGCCGGCCAACGAGACAGCGCCGCCGCCCGCTGGTGCCAGCGGGCGAGAGGTCGGCAAGGCTCAGTTGATGCGCTCCAGCGCTTCCAGCCGGGGCGGCTCGGGCACCCAGGCCGTGCCCTCGCGCATGCGCGAGGCGCCGAGGTCGAAAAGGCGCTGCATGTCCTGTCCCTTGAAGGACAGGGAATTGCCTTCCAGCTGCAGCTCGTCCGGAACATAGGACAGGCGGAACTTGCCGCGCGCCTGCCGGGTCGTGACGTAGCTTTGATAAAGCGTCTTGTAGATCGCCGTCTCGTACAGGGTGCGGATGGAGGAGCGCGCGATGGAGGCGATGTTCGGTTCCACCGGCTTGCCGTGATGGGTGAGCGAGATCTTGTTGTTGATGACGACGTAGACCTGAAGGTCCACCGGGCGCTTCGGCGAGGCACGTTTGGGCACTTCCAGCATGAAGTTGCGCACCAGGACGGGCGCCTTCACGCCGCCATCGACATGCATCACCCCGCCGCCTTGCTGCAGGGGAACGAAGACCGGCGGGAACAGTACCGGCACCGATGCGGAGGCCAGGAGGATGTTGGCGAAGCGCTCGCGGCGCTTTGCGTCCTTCACGCGGGCCACCTCGCCCATATCCCAGACAGCCAGACGTCCCCGATCCAGGTCGGTGGTGGCGACATAAAAGCGCCGACCCTTGTCGTGCTCGGCGACGACGCGGTCGAGAAAGCGGTCGTCGACGATATCGAGGATCTGGGCATGCAGCGGGTGATCGTCGGAAACGGAGGAGGCGAAGACACCCAGGAACGGGCGAAAGCGCAGGATGTCGCTGCGGCGGAACTGGGTGTAGACGTGCCGCAGGATCGGGTCGTATTCGGGCCCGGCGAAGGCGAGCGCGCCGGCGAGCGCGCCCGTCGACACGCCGGTGATGACGTCGAATTCGGGGCGGGTGCCGATCTCGCTCCAGGTGGTCAAAATCCCAGCCGTATAGGCACCGAAAGCGCCGCCGCCTGAAAGGGCGAGGATGATGTAGTCGGGCCGCCCGTCGCCATCGGAATCCTTCAGCGGATGGCCGGTTCGAAGCGCCGCTTCGATGCTGGCGGCGATATCGACGCCGGGGTTGCCATTGTCGTCGAACAGGCGGATCTGGCCTGGCTCTGCGTAGTCGAAGCTGTCGGGCGCGATAAGCTGGGGGCGCGTTGCGCAGGTGGCAAGGAAGGGCAGCATGAAGAGCAGGGCGAGCGCATGCAGACGCCGCGGGCGCGCCGGCGAGCTGGAGCAGGGCCCAGTCGGCTGCAAAGGCGACCGAGTGCCCCGTTCTCGTCGTCCCAGGCGATTGCGCTCACACATCGGCCAACCCGCTCATGCGGCGCCTTGTTGGCGATACGCGGCGCCGGCACGGGCGAGCTAGCCGGCCATGTGGAACTTGGTCAAGCATACGCCTTACGCCGCCTTCTCTCCGCTGGCAGCGCGGAGGATCGGCGAAAAGAATGAACAAACGCCGTAAGCGAGGCCGGGCCGGGCGCGGGGCTAGCCGGTGCGCTCCACCGACAGGACCGATCCGCTTTCGTTCACCAGGCAGACGGCCTGTGCGCCATCGGCATTGAGGGCGACGCGATAGGTGCCCGGCTCGGCCGGAGCGGAGCTGACCGGCAGGACCTTGGTGGTGTCGATCCCAAGCCGGTTGGCGGCCTCCGAGGCGCATAGGAGCTGTAGATCGGTCGGCGCCGTCTCGCCGCCGGCGCGGACCATCGGCCCGGCCGGCTCGGCGCTGTTGCCGCCGAAAGTCGAGCAGCCGCCCAGCGAGAGGATCGAGGTTGCCAGGAGCGCCCAGGCGGCAAAGCTTTCTGTGTGAGCCATGTTGTCTGCCTTCTTGCCGATCGATCTTGTGTCGCAGCTCAGATGCCGCGGTAGAGGGCGGCGCCTTGCATCAGGACCACCACCTTGGCGTCGATCTCCACGCGGTCATAGAGGTCGATGATGTCGTCGTTGTTGAGACGGATGCAGCCGGAGGAGATGTTGAGGCCGATCGACCAGGGCTCGGTGGTGCCGTGGATGCGGTAGATCGTGTCGCGACTGCCCTCGTAAAGATACATCGCGCGCGGGCCGAGCGGATTGTCCGGCCCGCCCGGCATGCCGTTCCTGTACTTGGCGGCCTTGGGATCGCGGGCCACCATCTCAGGCGGCGGCGTCCAGGTCGGCCATTCGGTCTTGCGGCCGACGCGCACGATACCGGCCCAGCCAAACCCCTCGCGCCCGACGCCGATGCCATAGCGGATGGCCTTGAAGCCCGGCTGGACGAGATAGAGGAAATGGCGGTTGCCATCGATGATGATCGTGCCGGGCTCTTCGGCCGTGCGGAAGTCGACGACCTGCCGGCGGAATTCGTCCGGAATGGAGCCGTGCGCCTGATAGTAGCGCATGGCGCGCTGCGGATCGTAGCTGACCCAGCGCCGCGTCTGCGGGTCGAAGATCTCCGAGCGGAAGGCTTGGGCAAGCGCGGCCCCGCCCGTCGCCAGAACCAGCGCCGTGACGACGAAGAGGCGCAGGGCGCGCCGATGCCCGCCGCCCTGACGTGCTCCGGCGACGGTCAGGCGGGGCCCGTCCGCTTGGCGTGGCTGTCGGCGCAAGACTTTCATTGCGTCCACTCCTCGATGCGTTTGCGGTTAGCTGCGATCCAGGCCTCGGCGACCTTGGCCGGCTCTGTCCTCTCCACCTCCACGGCATAGCTCATCTGCGTCGCATCCTGCGGCGTCAGGGTGATGCGCTCCAGGAAGGCGGCGATTTGGGGATGGGAGTCGGAAAGCGAGGCGGCATAGGCGATGTGGTAATGCGAGGCGTCCCAGGCGCTGCCGGCCTTGGATTTCGCCTGCCAGCTCGGATCGTCGGAGGCTGAGACCAGCGACCAGGTGGCGGGGTCGTGGGCCGGCTCGGCCAGGATGCGAATATCGTGCAGCTCGAAGACATGGTGCGGGCGGTAGCAATAGAAGACCACCGGCAGGCCTTGCGCGGCGGCGACGTCGATCGCGGCCATGGCCACCGCTTCCGGCCCCTCCAGGAGCGTCATGGTTTGATCGTAGCCATAGCTACGGGCGCGGACCTTCTCGATGCCGGTGGAGGACCAGCTCGGGGCGCCGATCCACATCTCGCCCTTGCCGTCGGCATTGGTGTCGAAGTGCTTGGCCATGGCCGGGTCGGCAAGGTCGGACACTTCGTCGATGCCGGTCGCTTGCGCGGTGGCGGCGGTGACGCAGACATTCTGCGCGGCGGCGACACCGTTCTCGCTCAGCCGCAGCGTGCCGTTGCGCCCGGCGTAACGGTCGACCGCGTCGTTGAGGTTCGGCAGCCATACCTCCGGGTGGATATGCATTTCCCCCTGGTCGATGCCGGCGAGGATGCCAAGCGTGCCGCGCTCCTCCAACTCGGCCTCCACCCCAAGCTCGGAGGTCAGAAGGGAGGCGATGATATTGGCCGTGACTTGCGCCGAGGGCCAGTGTGGAACGCCCACGACGACGTCGGCGGCACCTGCCGGTGCGGTGCCGGCCGCGAGCGCTGCGACGGCCAGAAAACGGCATGCATAGCGAGATAGGCGCATTCGTGTTGCTCCATCGACAATCACAGCTGTCGTTGCTTGGGCCGAAGGGATTCGGCGACCGCCGAGGTCGGGCGTTGATTCCGGTTCGCGAAGGTCGTCCGTCGCTCCGCCGGCGGGCCGGCGCGCATTCGGCGCGGCATCGTTCTGCGGCGAGAAACGGCTTGGCGCTTCATTTTCAAGGCCCCGGCACAGAATGGTGTCGCGGGCGTCACGGTATGCGCAGAACCTGGCCGGGGTAGATCTTGTCCGGATCGGACAGCATCGGACGGTTGGCCTCGAAAATCTCGGTGTAGCGAGCGCCGCTGCCGTAATGGACCTCGGCGATCTTCCACAAGGATTCGCCTTGCACCACGGTATGGAAGACAGGCTCGCGCGCCTGCGGCGCGGTGACCTCGGCCTCGACTTTGCCGATGCCTTCCACGTTTCCGGTGGCGAGGATGATCTTCTCCAGCGCTTCCTGACTGGAGGCGTTGCCGCGGATGATCGCCTTGTCACCCGTGACTTCGACTTGAATGTCCTCAGAGCCGAGATCGTAGCTGTCGATCTCCTTCTTCAGCGCTTCCGTTTTTTGCGCGTCATCGTCGCCGAAGCCGAGCTTGCGTCCCGCAGCCTTCACGAAGTCGAACAACTTCATTTTCCTTGCCTCCTATCAAAGATTTCCGGTCGTTGTCCGAAAGGCTCGGGCCTGTACCAGGCGGGGTGCAAACGTGACGACCGCTCCGCATCTCATCGATCTTCTCCGCAGCGACAAGCAGCCGAAGATTTCGTGTCGCCTTCGCAGCGCGCAATCTCCGGCGGGAGTTGATCGACAGAACTTTGATCTATTTGGCGCAAATGGTCGAGTTGTCCGTCAAATCTGGTGACCGGCCGCGCCCGACGCAGAAAGAGCGCATAGCCGGCGAGCCGGGCCGGCGCTATCCGTATTGCGAAAGCGCCTTTGTCCGGTTTGCGAATCCCGCGCATGCGAAAGGCCAGAATTTCGCAAGGATAAGTGTAGCAACGAAGGGTTGATAATACTTGTCGTCGGGCCGAACGCGGCCGGAGAGGCGGGCGGCCGACCCATCCCTCTCGTAGATCACTTGCAGGGCGCGCGCGCCAATTGGTATTTTTCCTTCCAAACCAACAGCTTTTTGATGTTCGCGGGGCCGGTGAACTTTCGCGCGCGGGCGGGCGAAAAGACGCCATCCGATACGCGGGTGGGCTTGTTCTTGCGGCAAATATTCGCGCAGGGATTGCGTCCGGAGGCGAGCTGAGCCATAGGCAATTGCGAGGATGCCCACCGTTTCAACGCCGCCCGTCTCTCTTCGAGGTTGCGCGCGCCCGCAACATGGCGCCGCCGCCGGCTCGTGCCATGTCCTGCACTTTGGAGCCTGCCGGGCCGGGTGGCGCCCACCATGCCGTGCGGTTGCGCCTGCCTGGCGGCTTCGGACGAGGCGAGGGGATGGGGCGCGCATATTACCGCTCGACAACGGCCAATTGAGGGAAGCTTGAGGAGATGCAGCAGCGCAAGCTCGGACCTTACACCGTCTCCGCCATCGGTCTTGGTTGCATGGGCCTTTCCCACGGCTACGGGATTGCGCCGGAGCGCAAGCGGGCGGAGCGTCTGCTCAACCGGGCCCTGGAGCGCGGCTATACCTTTCTCGATACCGCTGCGGTCTACGGCGCCGGCGCCAATGAGACACTTATCGGCGAAGTGCTCGGCAAAAGACGCGATGAATTCGTGCTGGCAACCAAATGCGGGCTTCGTCGCGACGGGGAGGGAAGGCGGGTCATCGACGGGCGGCCGACAAGCCTAAAACGCAGCTGCGAGGAGAGCCTGAAGCGGCTGAAGACGGAGGCGATCGACCTTTGCTACCTGCACCGTCTCGACAAGCGTGTGCCGATCGAGGATTCCGTCGGCGCGCTCGGCGAGCTGGTGGAGGCCGGCAAGGTCAAGAGCATCGGGCTTTCGGAGGTCTCCGTGCCGACGCTGATCAGGGCCCATGCGGTTCACCCCATCAGCGCCGTGCAGAGCGAATACTCGCTGTGGACGCGTAATCCGGAGATCGCCATGTTGGCGGCCTGCCGGCAGCTGGACATCACCTTCGTCGCCTTCGCGCCGCTCGGCCGGGCGTTTCTCACCGGCACGCTGCGCGACCCGACCCGCCTTGTCGACGACGATCTGCGCCGCACCATGCCGCGCTTCCGACCGGAGAATTTCTTCCTCAATCTGGACCTGGTCGACAGGCTCGTGGAGATCGCCGGAGACGTCGGCTGCAGCCCGGCCCAACTGGCGCTCGCCTGGCTTCTGGGCAAGGGCGACGACATCGTGCCGATCCCTGGAACCACCGACGAAGCGCATCTGGCGGAAAACGCCGCAGCGGTGGACTTGCAGGTGCCGCCCGGCACGTTCGCGCGGCTCGATCGTCTTATCAACGAGACGACGGTAGCGGGAGAGCGTTACGCACCCCATATCCAGATGCAGTTGGACACGGAGGAATTCGGCCCCCCACCCGTGCGTTTGTGATGGGGGCCGTGTATTTGCCGGACTTGTTGATTGTCTGACAATTTATTCGGTAGTATTCGGATCGTCGGCAAGCACTGGACTGGCAGCATGGGAGCAGGCATGGCCGCCGGGCCGCATGTCAGAACCGAGCGCGATGGCGCAGTATCCCGGCGGTCGGAGCAGGCTCTCGATCTCAACGGCTACGCGCCGGTCCATCTCATCAATATCGGCAACAAGATCGCCAGCGTGGCCTCCGCCTATTATCGGCCTCGCTTCGGCGTCGGCATCACCGATCTGCGCATCATGGCGCTGCTCGGCGGCCAGCCTTGGATCGCGCCGCGGCAGATCAGCGAGCTCACGAGTCTCGACAAGGGCGCCGTCAGTCGCGCCGTGCACAGCATGCGTCGGCGCGGGCTGGTGGAAGTGCGCTCCGGGGCCGGAGATCACCAGCGCCAAAGCGTCGCCCTGACCCCCCCGGGCTCGCGCTGCATGACGAGATCATGCCGGTATTGCGCGAGCGCGAGAAAGTCCTGCTGGAATGCCTGGAGGAGGCGCAACGCCGCTCGTTGATCGACCTTCTTGTGCGCCTGGAGGCGGCGCTGGAGGAAGACCTCGAAGTGCTGGACGAGTGAAGCTGCGGCGCATTTGATGTCGCGCGGTGCCGCTATCGGCCAATCGGGCCGGGCGCCGCTCCGGCACAAGCGCGATAGCGGGCTCTGATCCCGGCGGGCCAGAACGCATGCCCAAAGGGTGGTGGCCGGGCAAGCCAAGTCGCGGGAGATGCCGCCGATGTACCGTCTTCGCCTTTGGTCCGTGCGGCATGCCCGCGGCCTGGAGCGGCTCTACAAATGGGTGGAGGGCACCATGGTGGCTCTCGACCCCCTCTTCGCGCGCATCGGCTATGCGCGCGTGGAACGGCCCGTTGCGGTGCTGGAGAGCGGCGTGAAGGGACTTCTCTTCGATTGCGAGATGTGTGGCCAGTGCGTGCTTTCCTCCACCGGCATGTCCTGTCCGATGAACTGTCCGAAGCAGCTGCGCAACGGTCCGTGCGGCGGCGTGCGGCCGGGCGGCTTCTGCGAGGTCAAGCCGTGGATGCGCTGCGTCTGGGTGGACGCCTGGGACGGGGCGCAACGGATGCGCAACGGCGCCTGGATCAGCGAGGTGCTGCCGCCGGTCGACCGCTCCTTGAAGGGCTCGTCCTCCTGGCTGCGTGTCGCTCGCGAGAAGGCGGCGGAGCGGCGCCATAGCGAGACCAAGAGCCGGGCGAGGCGGATCGTCGCCAAGGCCTTCGCCGGCGCGCGGCGCAACGAGCCGGCCTCTGCGCCGCTGGCGGAGGAGCCGCCGAGCGCCGTCAACCGCGAGGCGCAGCCATGAGCGCCGATGCACAGGGACATCAGGCCGGGCTCAACGCCTACGAGGCCCCGCCGCCCGGCCATTCCTCCGGAAGCCGGCTGGAGCGCGTCCTGCGCCAGGGCCGGTTTGCCGTGACGGCTGAGCTCAACCCGCCGGACTCGGCCGATCCGGAGGATGTTTTCGAAGCCGCTCGCCCGCTGGCGGAAGTCGTCGACGCCATCAATGCCACCGATGCCTCCGGCGCCAATTGCCATATGTCGTCGATCGGCATCTGCTCGCTGCTGACGCGCGCCGGCTACGGCACGATCTATCAGATATCCTGCCGCGACCGGAACCGCATCGCCATCCAGGGCGACGCGCTCGGCGCGGCGGCGATGGGGGTGCGCAACGTCCTGTGCCTGACCGGGGACGGCGTGGGCGTCGGCGACCAGCCGGGCGCCAAGCCGGTCTTCGACCTTGATTCGGTGTCGCTGCTGCGGGCCCTGAAGACCATGCGCGACGAGGGCGTGTTCCTGTCCGGGCGCAAGATCACCCGCCCGCCGCCTCTGTTCCTCGGCGCGGCGGAAAATCCTTGCGTGACGCCGGTCGAATGGCGGCCGGATCGGCTGAAGAAGAAGATCGAGGCGGGGGCGGAGTACATCCAGACCAACTATATTTTCGACATGCCTCAGTTCGAGGCCTTCATGGCGCGGGTGCGCGATCTGGGGCTGCACGAAAAGGTCTTCATCCTGGCCGGCGTCGGCCCGCTCGCCTCGGCGCGGGCGGCGCGGTGGATGCGTTCCAACGTGCCGGGCATCCATATCCCCGAACACGTCATCGAGCGGCTGGAGAAGGCGGACAAGCCGGGCGAGGAGGGCAAGAGGCTGTGCGTCGAGCTCATCCAGCAGATCCGCGAGATCAAGGGCATCGCCGGCGTGCATGTGATGGCCTACCGGCGCGAGCATCAGGTCTCGGAGATCATCATGGAATCGGGCGTCTTGGCCGGGAGGCGGCCGGTGGCGCGGCGGCAGAGGGCGGCCGCGCCCGCCAAGGCCTGACGACCGCTCGCCGCCGGCAAGGGGCGGATCGAGACAGGCTCAATCGGCGAAAGGATTGCGGCGAAAGGATTGCGGCGAAAGGATCGCCATAAGCGGACATTCTGGATCCCGAGGCGCCCGCCGGTCCGGACCGGCGAGGGGCATGGGGGCTTGGGTCCGGGGCGATGGATTCGCCGCGACCGCCGGGCGCCTCAAGACCTCGCGAGGGTTTCGCGGCGGAGCTTGCCTCCGCCCATGTGCCATAGCGTGTCTTGAAGGCCGGCGGCTGTGCTATCGCGCACAAGACGGCCGGGCAGCCTGGGCGAGCGGGCGGCCAACCGCCCAGCCGCCATGACGCCCGGCGAACGAAAGGCGCGGCGTGTCGGTGCGAGCGGCCTTCAGGCCATATATGTGCGGTTCTCTTCGGTGAGGGCGGTGCGCAGCTTCTCCAGCGCCCGGCTCTCGATCTGGCGCACGCGCTCCTTGGAGATGCCGAGCTCCTGGCCGAGCGCTTCCAGCGTGGCGCCCTCGTCTTCCAGGCGGCGCCGCTTGACGATTTTCAATTCGCGCTCGTTGAGGACGCTGAGCGCCGAATAGAGCCAGCCCGACCAACGCTCCCCGTCGATATGCTCGCCGACGGTCTCGTCCTGCAGCGGCGCGTCGGAGGCGATGAAGTCCTGCCGGTCGGCGCTGGAGCCGTCGGATTCGATAATCGGCGCATTCAGCGAGGTGTCTGGGCCGGAAAGACGCGAATCCATGAGAGCGACGTCGGCGGTGGAGACGCCGATCGCCTGGGCGATCTGGTCGTAGAGCTCGGGCGCGTCGAGCGTTTCGGAGCCGCGCGACAGACGCGCCCGCAAGCGCCGCAGATTGAAGAAGAGGGATTTCTGCGCCGAGGAGGTGCCGCCGCGCACGATCGACCAATTGCGCAGGATGTGGTCCTGGATGGAGGCGCGAATCCACCAGGTGGCGTAGGTGGAGAAGCGCACCTCGCGCTCCGGCTCGAAGCGCGCGGCCGCCTCCAGAAGGCCGACATGGCCTTCCTGGATGAGGTCGTTCATCGACAGGCCGAAATGGCGAAAGCGCGCCGCGATGGAGATGACCAGCCGCATATGCGCCGAGGTCAGCCGGTGCAGCGCCTGCTGGTCTTTTCTTTCCTTCCAGGCGATCGCCAGGTCGCGTTCTTCGTCGCGTTCGAGGTAAGGCGCCTTCATGGCCGCCCTGACAATCTGGCGTCGTGAGATGTTGGAATCGCTCATGCCAACCTTCCCGCCTTTGACGTCCTTACGAGGCCATCCGTAGGAGGCTCGCGTTACCTTATAAGCCTTCTAAACACGGATGCGAACTCCAAATACACAAAAACCCGGCCAATGGCCGGGTTCCCGTGTTCACGAATGCGTTTACGTGATTGTGATGACTGGGCCGTCTTTCTGCCCATTCAGGCGCGGCTCAGGCAGCTTCCTCGCGCGGCTCCTCTTCCTCCTGCTGGGCGCGGCGGCGCTTAGGGCTTGCTTCGATCAGCTTTTCGATCTTGCGCTGCGCCTCGCTTTCGGAGGTCTTCTCTACCGCCGCGACCTCGCGCGCCATACGGTCGATGGCGGCCTCGTAGAGCTGGCGCTCCGAATAGGAGGGCTCGGGCTGCGCGTCGGAGCGGTAGAGGTCGCGGACCACTTCGGCGATGGAGATAAGATCGCCGGAATTGATCTTGGCCTCGTATTCCTGGGCGCGGCGGCTCCACATGGTGCGCTTGACGCGGGCGCGACCCTTGACGGTCTCCAGGGCCTTGGCGACGGTCGCCTCGTCGGCCAGCTTGCGCATGCCGACGGACGCGGCTTTGGCGACGGGAACGCGCAAGGTCATCTTGTCCTTGTCGAAGTCGATGACGAAGAGCTCGAGCTTCATGCCCGCCACTTCCTGCGTCTCCACATCCACGATGCGGCCGACGCCATGGGCCGGGTAAACGATGTTCTCGTTGGTGCGAAAGCCCTGGCGCTTCACCGTCTTCTTTGTTGTCATACGCGTGCGACTCCTGGGTTCAAGAAACGCAGTCCCGCCAAAGGCCTCAAATTGCCGACGGCGCGGTGCTGCACGGGAGGACCTTTCTGAAAAAGCGACAGACGCCGCTGCGTGGGGGCAGCGACCATTCCAGCCATCGCGGTTCCAAACCGGAAATTGCAGATCGGAACACTTTCCAAGTCCGATCTCAACTATTTAGCGCAAAACGCGCCCAAAATCAAGGATTTGTTGCACGCGCAAAGCCGCCGCCGCGGCAGCGTCAACTTCCGCGGCGGAACGCAAGAACAAGGCGAACAGCCCCGTGGCGACGAAATCAGTCGCCTTCGCCGGGCTCCGGAGAAAAGTACTTTTCGTACTTGTCCGCCTCTCCCTCGTGCTCTTTGGCATCGGAAGGGGGCTCGCGCTTGACCGTGATGTTCGGCCATTTCTCAGCATATTCGGCGTTCAGCGTCAGCCATTTCTCCAGCCCCGGCTCGGTATCGGGGCGGATCGCGTCGACGGGGCATTCAGGCTCGCAAACGCCGCAATCAATGCACTCGTCAGGATGGATGACGAGCATGGTCTCGCCTTCGTAGAAACAGTCGACCGGGCATACCTCGACGCAATCGGTATATTTGCATCGAATGCAGTTATCGGTCACCACGTAGGTCATACTCAGCTCCCGTCAGGCCTCGCGATGGCGGCCTAATGGCTTTTGCCGGCCGGCGCAAGAGCGGCAAAGCAGCGCCGTCGTCTTCGCCCCAAGCCGCTCTGTTTGAGGCGGTTTCGTCGTCACTCGTCCTGCCAGGCCTGCCGCTTCAGCGCGATCAGCTTACGCCGCTGGCGCGCATCAGGCCGGGCTTGCGGCCCGGCAGCCGGCGAGACCGCTTGCGGGGCGTCTCGGCTCTCCTTCGGCGTTACGTCCCGATAGAGCGTCTGCGCCAGTGCATAGCTGCCCCGCTTTTCTGCCATGGCTAGAAGCTCCACCACCTTCACCTGGCGCGGCAGGGCAAGCGTCAGCACGTCGCCGACCCGCACCTGGCGGGAGGGCTGGGTGACCTTGTCGCGGTTGAGGCGCACATGGCCGCCGCAAACGAGCTTCTGCGCTTGGGAGCGCGTGCGGGCGAAGCGGGCGTGCCACAGCCAGCGGTCGAGACGCTGTGTGCCGGTGGGAGCGTCGGCAGGTGGTGACATGTCACCCAGCTCCCGCTCCTCAGCTTTCGGAGGAGTCGAGCTTCTCCTTCAGCGCCGCCAGCGCCGCGAAGGGGCTGTCGGGATCGGCCTTCCTGTCGCGTTCCGGGCGCGCATTGTAGGTGCTGCGCGAGCCTTCCTGACCCGAATTCTTGCCGGCGCGCTTCTTGCCGCGAGGCCCGCCCTTGCCGTGACGCGCCTGGCCGTGGCGCGCCTCGCCGGGCTGGGGCCGGGCGCGCTTGGCGTCGGCGACGGGCCGTTCCCGGCGCGGGCCTTTGCCGGCCTTACCCTGCGCGGGCCGGCGCTCACGCCGTGCGACACCCTGATAGCGCCAGATCTCCAAAAAGGCGGGCTCGTCGGTCGGGTCCGTCTCGGAGGCCTGCTGAGGCTCCACCGCGAGGGCCGCCTTCTCATCGGGGCTCGCATCGGAGGCGGTTTGCGCGAGCGGGGAGGTGGCCGCGTCGGCGCTTGCGGAGGCGGCGATCTCCTGCTCGCCGCTCTCGGCCGTCTCGGCCGTCTCGCTGGCTTCGGCAGGCGTCTCTTCGGTTTTCGGTTCTGCCGCCAAGGCCTCGCCCGGCGCGATATCTTGCGCGGCGGGGCTGGCGGTCGTCTCGCTTGGCGATGTGGTCTCGCCCGCCGCCGCGTCCGTCACCGCCGCGTCCGTCGCCGGCTCTTCCGTCGCCGTCTCTCCCTTCGAAGTCTCGTCCTGTGTTCGTCCCTCCGTCGCCTCCGCAGAGCTCGTCTCGGTTGCCGCCGCGGGCGTGGCGGCCTCCGCTTCAGCTTCTGCGGGCGGCAAGGGCCGGCGCTCGACGCGATAGCCGAGGCCCTTCAGGATGATCGCCATGTCCTCGCCGGAGGCGCCGAGAAGCGAGGTCATCGCCGCGGTGACGGTGAAGCCGCCGCCTTCGGCAATCGCGCCCGGCGGGGGCTCGCTCGCCTGGTCGGGCTTGTAGGTGAGGGCGGGGCGGATAAGGTCGGCGAGCCGCTCCAGGATGTCGATGCGCACGGCGCGGCGGCCGAAGATGCGGTAGCCGAAGCGGCGGTAGATGTCGGCGTCGATCGCGGTGTCGATATCGACCGAGGTGCGCCCGGAGGCGGAGACGGAGGCGACTTCGGAGATGCCCTCGCGGTCGTCGCGGCCGGCATTGACGGCCTCCAACTCGGCCAGCAAACCGGCGGGCGCGGGCTTCAGAAGACTGGGCAGGTAGATATGGTAGGCGCCGAAGCGCACCCCGTGCCGGCGCAGACCGGCGCGCTCGTCCTGGTCGAGCGAGCGCACCTCCTCCAGAACGTCGCGCCGGTCGAGGATGCCGAGGCTCTCGCGCAGCCGGTAGGCGAGGCCGCGCGTCAGCCCGGCGAGGCTTTCGTCGGCCTCAAGGTCGAGAAGCGGCTTCAGATGCGTGGCGACCTGGTGGTTCAACCACGCGGAAAGGCGCGCCTCCACCCTCTCGCGCGCCGCGGCGGTGAGCTGCTCGTCGGCCAAGAGGATGAGGCGCGGCTTCAGCGCGTCGCCCTGGCCGGTGAGGCGGGCCACCGGCTCGCCATGCCAGCGGATGGTGCCGCCGGAGGCAAGCAGGAAGGCTTGATCCTCAGAGCGGGCGAGCCGTTCGGCGCGTTCCGCCACGGCCGTCGACAGCGCCTTGGCGGCGGCCGCCCGTACCGTCTTGGCATCGGAGCCTTCCGCCTTGGCGTCGGGGGTGAAGCGAAAGCCGATAAGCGTGCCGACATGCTCGCCCTCGACCAGGACGTCGCCTGACGGGGTGATGTCCGCCTCAAGCATGGTATTCTCCTTCAGCCGGCGCATGAGAACGCTGGTTCGGCGATCGACAAAGCGTTTTGTTAGCTTCTCGTGAAGTGCGTCAGAAAGCCTATCCTCAACTCGGCGCGTCTCGCCACGCCAATGTTGCGGATCGGCAAGCCAGTCCGACTGGTTGGCCACGAAGGTCCAGGTGCGGATTTCGGCGATGCGCGCGGAAAGCGTGTCGATCTCGCCGTCAATGCGATCGGCGCGGTTCACATGGGGCGCGATCCAGTCGGCCGGCACCGCGCCGTCCTCCATCACGTGCCGGAAGATGGAGCCGATGAGCTCGGCATGCTGGGCCGGGGCGATGCGGCGGTAATCGGGAAGGCGGCAGATGTCCCACAGGCGCTCCACCGCCTGCGGGCTCGTCAGACGCTCGGCGATCTCCTCGTCGCGCTGCAGCAGCTCGAAGGCGACCTGATCGGCGGCCGGGGGCGCCTTGGTCAGAAGCGGATGTTGCGGCGCCTCCTCCAACGAGGCGCGCAAGGCGGCGGGGGAGGAGAAATCCAGCCCGTCATTGCGCCATTGCAGCACGCGTACCGGCTCGAAGCGGTGCGATTCCAGCGCCTCCACCAGGGCGTTGTCGAACGGCGCGACGGAGGCGGTGACGCCGAAGGTGCCGTCGCGCATATGCCGGCCGGCGCGTCCGGCGATCTGGCCGAGCTCGGCGGCGGTCAGCGGGCGGTGCTGATAGCCGTCGAATTTGCGGTCGGAGGCGAAGGCCACGTGATCGACATCGAGGTTGAGGCCCATGCCGATGGCATCCGTTGCCACCAGGAAATCGACGTCGCCCGACTGATAGAGCTCCACCTGACGGTTGCGGGTGCGCGGCGACAGCGCGCCGAGAACGGCGGCGACGCCGCCGCGCTGGCGGCGAATGAGCTCGCCGATGGCGTAGACCTCGTCGGCGGAGAAGGCGACGATGGCGGAGCGCTCCGGCAGCCGGGTCAGCTTCTTCTGCCCCCCATAGGCCAGCACCGACATGCGCGGCCGGGTGACGACATGCACACCCGGCAACAGGCCCTCAATGACGCCGCGCATGGTGGAGGCGCCCAGAAGCAGCGTCTCCTGGGTGCCGCGCATCGTCAAAAGCCGATCGGTGAAGATATGGCCGCGCTCCAGATCGGCGGCGAGCTGCACCTCGTCGATCGCCACGAAGGCCGCATCGGTGTCCTGCGGCATGGCTTCCACGGTGGAGACCCAGTAGCGCGGGTTCACCGGCAGGATCTTCTCCTCGCCGGTGATCAGCGCCACCTGGTCGGCGCCGGCCCTGGCAGCGACGCGCCCATAGACCTCGCGCGCCAGGAGCCTGAGCGGCAGGCCGATGACGCCGCTTTCGTGGCCGAGCATGCGCTCAATGGCGAGATGCGTCTTGCCGGTATTGGTGGGGCCTAGCACCGCGGTGACGTTGCGGGCGTTCCAGCGACGCGGATTTCCGAAACTGGCGTTCATGAAAGGGCGGCAGATGGGTATGGATCACAGGGCAGAAGGAAGACTGCTCTTGCTTGACTCAGTTCGCCTTGTGCGACTCGAACGACTCTCGAACAAAGGCAGACCGAATCGGCGACCTGGTACGATTCAGGATTCGTTCCAACGGCATAGACTTCATGCTCGCGCTTTCCTTTTCTAGGCAAGTGACACGGGGCCGTCCAGCGTGCAAGGCATTAGCAAACCGATAATGTCGTTTGCCGCCTCGATCCCGGTCGCCGTCAACACTTGGCCGATTTGCCGAACGAATCGTCGACGAATCGGCAGAGGCATGATGTTCCGTCTTCGTTCATGGCGTATATAGGCACGTCAGGGTGTCTCTCGCTAGATATGGTGGGCCCGCGCCGCGCAGCACGAAGCCTGCCCGGAATAATCCGGCAGGCGGGTTAATCTCTCCGTGTCATATCGGCACATTCGCCGCGCTCAATTGAGATAAAGGCGCTCAAGCTCCGCCTCGATCAGACCGAATTCGGTTGGAACCTGGGCTCGCACCGGAATGGCGACGCCGAGCCGCTCGATCGGCGCCAGCCAGACTTCCATCCCCGTATTGGCCGCCATCTCGCGGACGGTTTTCTTCTGCGAACGATGGCCGGCGATCGGCGCGTAGCGCACCTGGCAGACGACGGCAGGGCCGGAGTAGTTCTTGTTACCGCCGGAGAAGCGCTCCTGACGCAGATATTGCAAGGACAGGTCGAAGCGCTGCTGGTCCTCGAAGATCGGCGCGTGATGCTCGCACAGCGCCGGGCCGGAACGGCCGCCGAGCGGCATGACCAGGGCGGTGAGGGGATCGAGAACGCCCTGCCGATCCTGCGCACGCAGGGGAACGCGATCGGGATATTCCTTCTCCGGCTTGGATCCTTCGCGGTGGTGGTCGGTGACGCGTCCGCCGGCAAAGCTGAGGCGGACGCTCTCGTCGTCGTCGTCCTCGCGCCAGCGGCGCCAGTAATTGCGTGCCTCCGGCTCGCCGCCGTTCATGACGCCGTCGGCATTGAAGACGATGCGGGCATCGCTGAAGATGCGCGAAAGGCCGGTCGCCTTCGCCTGGCCGTCGGCTCTGTAGGCGCCCTCCTCGATGTGCAGGTTGGCGAGCACCTCGCCGAAGCGGATCCCCATGAGGGTGGCGCCGTAGCGCGCTGTCAGGCTTGCGGCTTCGGCGCTCGCCGAAAGGAAGGGCAACGCCAGCGCGGCGACGAGAGCGAGGGCTGGCAGAGGCAAGAATATCTTCGTCATCGTCGTCCCGGCGGTTGGCGCGGCATCCTTGGCCAAGAAAGCCGGCCATTTGGTGACTGGGCTCTCGCCCGCGGGCCAATTGCGGCCGGCCGTCCTCGGCGGTGGATCGCCTTGTGCGGCCCTGTGGCTGAACGGCGCCTGAACCCGGTGGCGAAGGGCGGCTTTTCGTGCCGTCTTAGCGCCCGCTGCCGCTTGACCCTGCAAGCGCCAATCCCTATAGGAGCGCTTTCGGAATGCGGGCCTTTCGTGCCGCTGACGCCGCTTGAGCCAAGACAAGCGCGACCGGCCGGCCCAACCAACCAGAGACGCAAGAGGTTTCCCATGGCGCGCCGCTGCGAGCTGACCGGCAAGGCCGTCCTGACCGGCAACAATGTGAGCCACGCCAACAACAAGACACGGCGGCGGTTCCTGCCCAATCTGTGCAATGTCTCGCTGCTCAGCGATACGCTGGGACGGCCGGTGCGCCTGCGCGTCTCCGCGGCCGCGCTCAGAAGCGTGGAGCATCGCGGCGGGCTCGACGCCTTTCTCGCCAAGGCGCGCGAGGACGAATTGTCCCCGAAGGCGCGGCTTTTGAAGCGCGAGATCGCCAAGAAGGCGGGCGAAGGCGAGAGCGCGGCCGCCTGAACGGCCGAGCATGCCGCAGCTTTCGCGCCGCACGGGCTTTCTTCTCGGCATCGCCGCCATGGCGGCGGTGGTGGTGGCGTCGAACATCCTCGTCCAGTTCCCGGTGCACCTTAAGGTCGGCGCGCTCAACCTCGCCGACCTTCTGACCTATGGCGCCTTTACCTATCCGCTCGCCTTTCTGGTCAACGACATGACCAACCGCGCGTTCGGCCCCGCCGCGGCGCGCAAGGTGGTGCTGGTCGGCTTCGCGCTCGCCGTCATCCTGTCGGTGCTGTTGGCGAGCCCGCGCATCGCGGTCGCTTCCGGCTCGGCCTTCCTGCTCGCCCAGCTTCTCGATGTCGGCATCTTCCACCGCCTGCGCGCCGGGAGCTGGTGGCGCGCGCCCGCCCTTTCCAGCCTCGTCGGCTCGGCGCTCGACACGGTGGTGTTCTTCTCGCTCGCCTTCGCGGTTTCCTTCAGCGTGCTCGGGCCGAACGACGCCTTCGCCATCGAGGCCGCCCCGCTTCTGGGCGTCTTCGCGCTGGAGGTGCCGCGCTGGGTCTCCTGGGCGCTCGGCGATTTTTCGGTCAAGCTCCTGGTCGCGGCCCTGGCGCTGATACCCTACGGCTTTTTGGTGCGCCTCGTTACGCCCTGGCAGCCTTCGCGCGCAGCGGCGAGATAGCCGCTCTGCGCCTTAAGCGGCGTGGCGGCCGCGGCCCTCGCGCGAGCGCGTCACGCTGCCGGCTTCGAAGAGCTCGGCGAGCTTTTCCGTCATCGCCCCGGCAAGCTCCTCCGCATCGACGATGGTGACGGCGCGCTTGTAATAGCGCGTCACGTCATGGCCGATGCCGATCGCCAGAAGCTCCACCGGCGAGCGGTTCTCGATATCGGCGATGACATGGCGCAGATGCTTTTCCAGATAATTGCCGGAATTGACCGAGAGGGTGGAATCGTCGACCGGCGCGCCGTCGGAGATGACCATCAGGATGCGGCGCTGCTCCGGCCGGGCGAGAAGGCGGCGATGCGCCCAATCGAGCGCCTCGCCGTCGATATTCTCCTTCAAAAGCCCCTCGCGCATCATCAGGCCGAGATTGCGCCGGGCACGCCGCCAGGGCGCGTCGGCGCTCTTATAGATGATATGGCGCAAATCGTTGAGGCGCCCGGGATGCGCCGGCTTGCCGGCGCGCAGCCAATCCTCGCGGGACTGCCCGCCCTTCCAGGCCCTGGTGGTGAAGCCGAGAATCTCCACGCGCACGCCGCAGCGCTCCAGGGTGCGGGCGAGAACGTCGGCGCAGACGGCCGCCACGGTGATCGGACGGCCGCGCATGGAGCCGGAATTGTCGAGAAGCAGGGTCACGACCGTGTCGCGGAATTCGGTGTCGCGCTCCTGCTTGAAGGAAAGCGGCGCGAAGGGGTCGGTGACGACGCGCGACAGGCGCGCCGGGTCGAGGAGCCCCTCTTCCAGATCGAAATCCCAGGCGCGGTTCTGCTGGGCGAGAAGCCGGCGCTGCAGGCGGTTGGCGAGCCGGGCGACGGCGCCGGCGAGATTGACGAGTTGCTTGTCCAGATAGGAGCGAAGCCGGTCGAGTTCCTCCGGCGGGCAAAGCTCGTGGGCGGCGATTTCCTCGTCGTGGCCGGTGGTGAAGACGCGGTAGTCGCTGACGGGAGCGTTGCGCCCGTCGAAGGCGGGACGGCGGGCATCTGCTTGAGGATCGGTCTCGGCCGCATCCTCGCTGTCGATCATCTCCTCGGCGCTTTGGTCGGCCTCTTCGCTCTCTCCGGTCTCCTCCTCCTCGCCGGAGAGCTCGCTCTCCTGCGGCTGGGAGGCGGCCTCCTCCTCGTCCTCCGCCTCGCCGCGAGCGGCGTCGCTGGTATCGGCCGCCTCGCCGCTATCGTCCTGTGAATCCTCCTCGTCGCTTTCGGCGTCCTGGCCGGCCTCGCTGCCCATATCGAGCGAGGCTAGGAGATCATGCACCGCCTTGGCGAAGGCGGCCTGGTCGTCGATCTTGTCCGACAGGCTGTCGAGCTCGGCGGCGGAACGCTCCTCCACGTAGTCGCGCCATAGCTCCACGACCTTTTCCGCGCTTTTGGGCGGCGCCTGGCCGGTCAGGCGCTCGCGCATCAACAGCGCCAGCGCGTCCTCCAGCGGTGCATCGGCGCGCTCGCGGATATCCTCGTAATGGCCGCGATGGAACTTGTCCTCCAGCATGGCGGCGAGGTTCGTCTTGACGCCGGACATGCGCTGGGCGCCGATCGCCTCGCAGCGCGCCTGCTCCACCGCGTCGAAGATGGCGCGCGCCTGCTGGCCCTGCGGGGCGGCGCGGCGATGCGCCTTGGCGTCGTGGCAGGCAAGGCGCAGCGCCATGGCGTCGGCGAGGCCGCGGGTGACGGCGACGTCCTCGGGGCTCATGCGCCGCGCAGGTTCCGGCAGGCGCACGCGCTGGCCGACAAGCTGCGGCCGGTCGGAGGCGAAGACGACCTCCAATTCGCGCTGATTGGCGACCGCCTTCAAACAGGCGGTCAGGGCGCGCTTGAAGGGCTCGGTCGGCGATTCCTTGTGCCGTCCGCCGCTCATTGGGGCCTCAGCTCAGAACCACGTTGGCCGCCGATTCCGGCAGCTCGCGGCCGAAGCAGCGCTGATAGAACTCCGCCACCAGCGGCTGTTCCAGCTCGTCGCATTTGTTGAGGAAGGTGACGCGGAAGGAAAAGGCGAGATCCTCGAAAATCTCAGCATTCTCCGCCCAGGTGATGACCGTGCGCGGGCTCATCACGGTGGACAGATCGCCGTTCATGAAGGCGTTGCGGGTCATGTCGGCGATGCGGACCATGCGGCTGACCTGCTCGCGGCCCTCCTTGGTGCGCAGCTGCGGCACCTTGGCGAGGACGATGTCGACCTCGTTGTCGTGCGGCAGATAATTCAGCGTGGTGACGATCGACCAGCGGTCCATCTGGCCCTGGTTGATCTGCTGGGTGCCGTGATAGAGGCCCGACGTGTCGCCGAGGCCGACGGTGTTGGCCGTGGCGAAAAGGCGGAAGGCCGGATGCGGGCGGATGACCCTGTTCTGGTCGAGAAGCGTCAGGCGCCCGGAGACCTCCAGAACGCGCTGGATGACGAACATCACATCCGGGCGGCCGGCATCGTATTCGTCGAAGACGAGGGCGGTGTTGGTCTGGATGGCCCAGGGCAGGATGCCGTCGCGGAATTCCGTCACCTGCATGCCGTCCTTGATGACGATGGCGTCCTTGCCGACGAGATCGATGCGCGAGATGTGGCTGTCCAGATTGACGCGCACGCAGGGCCAGTTGAGGCGGGCCGCCACCTGCTCGATATGGGTCGACTTGCCGGTGCCGTGATAGCCGGTGACCATGACGCGCCGGTTCTTGGCGAAGCCGGCGAGGATGGCGAGCGTCGTCTCCCGGTCGAAGAGATAATCCTCGTCAAGATCGGGCACATGCGGGTCCGATTGCGAGAAAGCAGGCACTTCAAGGTCGGAATCGATGCCGAAAACCTGCCTCACCGAGACGGTCATATCCGGCAATTGGGGCGCCTGCTCGACGGCTTCCTGCATCACGAATTCCCTTTCGGCGGCGCCTTGCGCCGCCCTTCCTGCGGTGGTTGCGGCCGGACTTAGCAGAAACCGACGCTCTTTAGATAGGAGTAGGCCTGGATGACCTCCCGGAGCTTATCCTCCAGCGAGCGGTCGCCGCCATTGGCGTCGGGATGATGACGTTTCACCAGCGTCTTATATCTCGCCTTTACTTCGTCAGGCCCCGCCGTGTCGTCAAGGCCCAGCGTTGCCAGCGATTTTCTTTCCATGTTGCGCACCGTGCGGCGGGGCTCCTCGGGCGGGCGGGCGCGGAAGCCCTCGCCGAAGAGGTCGAACGGATCGTCCGCCTTGCCCGTCCAGCCGAACTTGCTGCGGCCGGTGGGGCGCTGGGTCTCGCCGTCGCGGGCGTTGGAGCCCATGCGCCAGGTCGGGCGATGACCGACGATGTCCGCCTTCTGGAAGGACTGGATGGCGCTGTCGTCGAGCCCGGCGAAGTAGTTATAGGCCTTGTTGTAGGCGCGCACATGCTCCAGGCAGAACCAGAAATACTCCCCTTCCGCCTCCCGGCCCTTGGGGGCGCGGTGGGGGGCCGGCTCCTGGCAGCCGTCGGCCTCGCAGATGCGCGTTTGCGGCGCGGCGGCGGGCCTTGTGCCCTTACGCGTCCTGATCTTGTCGAAAAGGTCCGATTCGAGCTTCATGATGAGACATATATGCCTGTCACGGTTCAGCCTCTCAAGCCGAACCAATCCAATGCCAGCTAGAATGCAAAACGGGTGAGACCATGACGATGCGCGAGCGGATGGAAACGAAACTCAAAGAGGCCTTCGTGCCGGAGGAACTCACCGTGACCGACGAATCGCATCTGCATGCCGGCCATGCCGGGGCGCATCCTGACGGGGAGAGCCATTTCCGCATCCACATCGTGTCGGAGGCCTTCGCCGGCAAGAGCCGGGTTCAGCGCCACCGCATGGTCAACGAGCTCTTGGCGGAGGAACTCAAGGAACGCGTCCACGCGCTCGCCCTGCGGGCGGCCGCGCCTGGAGAGGCGACCCGCGCCCCGCGCAATCCCTGAGGTGGCGGGCGGCGATCGCCCATTGCGGCCTCCTCAGGCCGCGGAGCCTAGAAGCGCCTTGCCTTCTGCCGCCGTCATCGGCGTCACCCTGATCTGGGTGATGCGGTTGCGCGATTTCCTCAAGACCTTGAAGCGGAAACCGTGGAAGGTGAATTCCTGGCCGGCTTCGGGGATCGTCTGCGCCTCGTGAATGACGAGGCCGGCCATCGTCGTCGCTTCCTCGTCGGGCAGCGACCAGTCGAAGGCGCGGTTGAGGTCGCGGATCGGCACCGCGCCTTCCACGATGATGGAGCCGTCGGGCTGCTGGCGCACGCCCTGAATCTCGATGTCGTGCTCGTCGGCGATCTCGCCGACGATCTCCTCCAGGATGTCTTCCAGGGTGATGAGGCCCATCACCTCGCCGTACTCGTCGACGACGAGGGCGAAATGCGTCTTGCGGCGCAGGAATTCGTTGAGCTGGGCCTGCAGGGAGGTGGTGTCGGGCACGAACCAGGGCTTGGCCGCCACCTCCATGATGTCGAGGCTGGCGGCGTCGCCCTTGGCGGCGGCGAGGGCGCGCAGAACGTCCTTGGCGTGCAGGACGCCGACGATGTTCTCCGTCTCGCCGCGCCAAAGCGGCAGGCGGGTGAAGGAGCTCGCCATCACCTGCTCCACGATGCGCGCCGGCGGCTCGTCGGCATTGAGCGCCTGCATGGCGGTGCGGTGGACCATGACGTCGGAGACGTCGAGCTCGTTGAGGTCCAGAAGGCCGCCGAGCATGTCGCGGTCGCCCTTCTGCACGCTGCCTTCACGGTGCAACAGATCGACGGCGCCGCGCAGCTCCTCATGGCCCGACAGGAGCATGTTGCCGCTGGCGTTGACGCCGAAAAGGCGAAGCAGCGCGGAAACGATCCGCTCCACCGTCGCCACGACCGGAGCGAAGATCTTCACCGCCAGGGTGACGAAGGGACCGACGGCGAGCGAGAAGCGGTCGGGCATGGTGATTGCCCAGGTTTTCGGCAGCACCTCGGCGAAGACGAGGACGAGCAGCGTCATGACCAGGGTGGCCACGGCCACGCCCGCATCGCCGAAAATCTCGATGAAGGCGGCCGTCGCCAGCGCCGAGGCGAGAATGTTGACGAGGTTGTTGCCCAGAAGCAGCGAGGAGATCATCCGCTCCTTGCGGTCGATGAGGCGTCCGACGATGCTGGCATGCGCCTCGCCCGACTTCTCCAACTGGTGCATGCGCGCCCGCGAGGCGGCGGTCAGCGCCGTTTCGGAGCCCGAGAAGAAGGCGGAGAGAAGCAAGAGAAACAAGACGGCGAGAACGATCGCCCAGAGCCACATAGGCTAGTCTCCAGATAGGACGGCTTTCTGTCTGTGCGGGGTGTCCGCGAGCTCTTCGGCCAGGAAGGCGCGCACCGCGCCCGCATCGACATCCTCGGCAATATAGGAACGGCCGATGCCCTGCGTCAGGATGAAAGTGAGGCGGCCGGCCTTCACCTTCTTGTCCTGCGCCATCGCCTGCATCAAATCGTCCACCGCAAAGCTGCCCGGGATGTCGGCCAGCCGGGTTGGCAAACCGGCCGCCTTGAGGTGGTGCTCGACCCTCTCCGCATCGCCCGCCGGGGCGAGTCCCTGGAGGGCGGAGAAGCGGTGGGCGAGCGCCATGCCGACGGCCACGCCCTCGCCGTGGATCAGGCGGGCGGGATCGTAGCGGCAGGCAGCCTCCAGCGCGTGGCCGAAGGTGTGGCCGAGATTGAGAAGCGCGCGTTGGCCGGCTTCGCGCTCGTCGGCGGCGACGACGCGGGCCTTGGCTTCCACGCTCCTGCAGATCGCCGTCTCGCGCGCTTCGCCGCCGGCGAAGACGGCCTGGTAATGCTCTTCCAGCCAGGCGAAGAAATGAGCGTCGTCGATAAGGCCGTATTTCACCACCTCGGCATAGCCGGCGCGGAACTCGCGCGCCGGCAGGGTGTCGAGCGTCTGCGTGTCGGCAAGCACCAGCCGCGGCTGGTAGAAGGCGCCGACGAGGTTCTTGCCTTGCGGCGTGTTGATGCCGGTCTTGCCGCCGACGGAGGAATCCACCTGGGCAAGCAGGCTCGTCGCCACCTGCACGAGCTGCATGCCACGCCGGGCGATCGCCGCGGCAAATCCGGCAAGGTCGCCGACGACGCCGCCGCCGAGCGCGACGACGACGTCGCCGCGCTCCAGCCGGGCGCGCAGGAGCTCTGCGACGACACGCTCCAGGACGGCAAAGCTCTTGGAGGCCTCGCCCGGCGCCACCACGACGTCGACCACCTCAAGCCCCTCGTCCTGGAGGGATCGGCGCGCCGGTTCCAGATACAGCGCGGCGACGTTCTCGTCGGTGACGATGGCGGCGCGGCGGCTCGCCAGACGGCTCGCGGCATGCCGGCCGAGGCTGTCGATGAGGCCCGGACCGACGACGACGTCGTAGCTGCGCGGGCCGAGCTCGACGCGAACGCCGCTCATCGGCCCTCTCCCGCCGTCAGCCTTTCTTCAACAGCGGCGACGATATCGGCGACGAGGGCCTGGTGCGGCGCCTCGCGCGAGCGCACGGTGACATCGGCGAGCCCGTAGGTCGGCTCGCGGCGGGCGAGCAACTCGCGCAAAAATGCCTTCGGGTCCGGCCGATTGAGGAGCGGTCGGTTCGCCTTGCGCCGGACCCGCTCGTAGAGCACGTCGAGATCGGCCTTGAGCCATACCGAGATACCCCGCTCGGTGATGGCCGCGCGCGTCTCCTCGTCCTCAAAGGCGCCGCCGCCCGTCGCCAGCACCGCCGGGCCGGACTGCAAGAGCCGCCGGATCACTTTCTTCTCACCATCGCGAAAATACGCTTCCCCATATTGCTCGAAAATCTCCGGAACGGAGAGATTTGCCGCCGTCTCGATCTCGTGATCGGCGTCCAGGAAAGGCAAATTCAAGGTCGCGGCAAGGCGCCTTCCCACGCTCGTCTTGCCCGCGCCCATCATGCCGACGAGGACGATGTTGCGCCCGCCAAGCAAAGCCGCGACGCGCCGCCCGGCCGCCTCCAGCCCTTCCTCGGCGTTCGTTTCTTTCTTGCCTTCGGTTTGCAGCATACCTCGTTCCTGCGCCGGCTGGCCTGCTATACTGCCTTCACCGTTCTCGTGCATCCCTTGAAATGCCTTGCCAGGCGGAGATAAGGGAAGGCGCAAACCGGGCGGTGCAGATGCCGAGTCTTTTCCGATTTCTCTTCGTCATGGCGCTGCTGGTCGGCATCGTCTACGGCTCGATGCTGGCATTGACCATCTTCGTGGAACCCAATCCGCGCGAGATGAGCGTGCGCATTCCCGCCGAGCGGGTCAATCCGTGAGCGATCCGGGCCTTCCGGCCGATAGGGCCGCGAAAGGCCTTGAAGCGCGCGATCGCCTCGACCTGGAGAGCTTTCTGGAAATGCTGGCGGCCGAACGCGGGGCGGCGGCCAACACGCTCGCCGCCTATCGCCGGGACCTTGCCGATTTCGCGCAAAGCTCGCCCGGCCTGCGCGCCGCCACGGCGGAGGATATCCGCCGCTATGTCGGCGCGCTCGCCGGCCGCGGCATGAGCCCGGCGACGCAGAGCCGGCGCGTTTCCGCCCTGCGTCAGCTTTTCCGCTTTCTTCTCGCCGAGGGGCTGAGGTCCGACGATCCGACCCTGGCGCTGGAGCCGCCGAAGCCGCGTCGCGGCCTGCCGAAGAGCCTGTCGGTGGCGGAGGTGGAGGCGCTGCTTGCAGCGGCGCGCGCGCTGGCAGAGGCCGACGCGCCGCCCGGCCGCCGTCTGACGGCGCTGCGCAGCCTGGCGCTGCTTGAGCTTCTCTACGCGACGGGGCTGCGCGTGTCGGAACTCGTCAGCCTGCCGGCGAGCGCGGCGCAGGGCGAAAGGCCGTTCCTCATCGTCACCGGCAAGGGCGGGCGCGAGCGCCTGGTGCCTCTCAACGAGGCGGCGCGCGAGGCCATGCAAGCCTGGCGCGCCGTATCGAGGACGAGAGGGGGCACGCAAAGCCGCTACCTCTTCCCGGCCGATTCGGCCTCCGGCCATCTCACCCGCCAGGCTTTCGCCCGCGATCTGAAGCAGATCGGCATCGCGGCGGGCATCGCTCCCTCGCGCCTTTCGCCGCATGTCCTGCGCCATGCCTTCGCCAGCCATCTTCTGGCCGGCGGCGCCGATCTGAGGGCCGTGCAGATGCTGCTCGGCCATGCCGACATCTCAACCACCCAGATCTATACCCATATCCTGGAAGAGCGGATGAAGGAGCTCGTGGGAGCGCATCATCCGCTCGCCAGGACCTAAGGCTCCGGCAGCCAGTCAACGGCCGAAACAGGCAGACATCGCGGCCGCTTGACTTGGCGAGGCCTCATCGCCAGTTTGCGCCGACTTCAAGGAGACCTCCGCCGGCCCATGCGCCATTTTCTCGAATTTGAAAAACCTGTCGCCGATCTGGAAGGCCAGATTCAGGAACTAAGACGGCTGCAGGAGAGCGACGATAGCGTCTCGACCGAGGAAGAGATCGCCAATCTGGAGACGAAGGCGCGCGAGGCGCTGAAAAGCCTCTATTCGAAGCTGACGCCCTGGCAGAAGACGCAGGTCGCCCGACACACCGACCGCCCGCATGCCAGCCACTATATCGATGCGCTGATCGACGATTTCACGCCGCTTGCCGGCGACCGGAAATTCTCCGAGGACCGGGCGGTGCTGACGGGGCTCGGGCGTTTCCGCGGCGAGCCCGTCGCGGTGCTCGGCCAGGAGAAGGGCTCCGACACGCAGGCGCGGCTGAAGCACAATTTCGGCATGGCGCGGCCGGAAGGCTACCGCAAGGCGGTCCGGGTGATGGAACTCGCCGACCGGTACGGCCTGCCCGTCATCTCCTTCGTCGACACGGCCGGCGCCTATCCGGGCGTGGGCGCGGAAGAACGCGGCCAGGCGGAGGCGATCGCCCGCTCCACCGAGGCCTGCCTCGGCCTCGGCGTGCCCAACGTGGCCGTCATCATCGGCGAGGGCGGCTCC
Source organism: Afifella pfennigii DSM 17143 (assembly GCF_000688515.1). GTDB lineage: Bacteria > Pseudomonadota > Alphaproteobacteria > Rhizobiales > Afifellaceae > Afifella > Afifella pfennigii. Next base: position 31,308 of record NZ_JHZK01000023.1, read on the forward strand.
GGCGGCGCCATCGCGCTCGCCACGGCAAGCCGCGTCTTCATGCTGGAGCACGCCATTTATTCGGTGATCTCGCCGGAGGGCGCCGCTTCCATCCTGTGGCGCGATTCGGCAAGGGCCGAGGAAGCGGCGACGGCCATGAAAGTGACGGCCGAAGACCTTCTCAACCTCAAGGTCATCGACGCCATCGTGCCGGAGCCGCTCGGCGGGGCGCATCGCGATCCGGAGGTCACCATCGGCGCCGTCGGCGATATCGTCGCAAGCGCCCTTGCGGAGTTCTCCGGCATGAGCGCCTCCGATATCCGGCGCGAGCGGCGGGAGAAGTTTCTCGCCATCGGCCGCAGCCTCGGCTGAGAGCGAGGTGCTCGGCGTGGCGAAAAAGGGCCGATTGTGCGGCGGGATCGCAACACCGGCCAAAAAAGGCCGGCCTTTGACAGCAAATCGCCGCATTTGCTTGTCCTAAACGCTTCTGCAAGGTTACCTCTTGCATAACTCGCATGAGACAGGGGCAAAGGCTCGGCGGGTCACATGATGACGATGACGATCTCACGCTTCGCGCGCGCCGCGACCCTCATGGTCGCCGGTCTGGCTCTTCTGACGCTGGCCGGCTGCAATGACATGGAGGGAATCGCCAAGCATCTTCGGCCGCTCTCCGGTTCCACCAAGGCGCTCATCGCCAAGAAGGGGATGAGCGAGACGAGCCCGATCCTGGTTCGCATCTTCAAAGAGGAATCGGAGCTCGAGGTCTGGAAGAAGGAAAAGGATTCCGGCCGCTACGCGCTCCTGAAGACCTACGACATCTGCAAATGGTCGGGCCGGCTCGGGCCGAAGGAGGCGGAGGGCGACCGTCAGGCGCCGGAAGGCTTCTATACGGTGACGCCGGCGCAGCTTAACCCGAACTCCTCCTATCACCTGTCCTTCAATCTCGGCTATCCGAACGCTTTCGACCGGGCGAACGGGCGCACCGGCTCGCACCTGATGGTGCATGGCGCCTGCTCCTCGCGCGGCTGCTATTCGATGACCGACGAGACCATCCAGGAAATCTACACGCTGGCGCGTCTGTCCTTCCAGGGCGGTCAGCGCTCCTTCCAGGTGCATGCCTTCCCGTTCCGCATGACGCCGCAGAACCTCGCCAAGTATCGCCGCAACGAGAATTACGCCTTCTGGAAGCGGCTGAAGGAAGGCTACGACCTCTTCGAGCTGACCCGCGCGGAGCCGAAATTCGCCGTCTGCGCCAAGCAGTACGTCTTCGGCACGGAGACGCAGCCGGGGATGAGCTATTCGTCGTCAGCCTCCTGCGCGCCGAAGGTCGATGAGGCGGTGCGCGTCGCGGTGACGAAAAAGCGGGCCGCTGACGCGGCGAAGGAGCAAGCCATCGCCGCCAGGATGGACGACCGCGACTATGCGCGCGTGGCCGTCGCCGATCTGATGCGCGATCCAAGGCAACAGAACGAGGTGCCCGAGCAGCTTCTGGCGCTCACAGAGCCGCGCGGGCCGGTTTCGCTGCCGCCGGCCGCCGCCAGCGCGGGCGGACAAAGCCCGGCGACGCAAGAGGCCGCGCCGGCCGTCGTCGAAACGATGGTCGCCGCCACCGAGGCGGCGCCGGAGGCGAGCGGCGAGGCTCCCATGCCGCGTCCGACGATGGCGACCGCCTATGTGCCGGAGGAAAGCAGCGAGCAGGGCCTGCTCACCCGCCTCATCAAGAAGGTCTGGTAGAGGGCTCGGGCCGGTCGGCGAGAAAATCCGGCTCCGCCGCCTCTTTGCGTCTGGCGGGCGCGCTTCCAGCACGCTTGCCGGCCCCCGCCTCAGCCGCGGCCTCGCGATGCGGCGCCGGTCCATTCCAGGAATAGAGCGCCACCGGCTCTGAGAAACCGCGCAAGGTATGCTCGCCGAGCGGGGTCCAATGGTCCGGGGCGTGGCCCGCGACCTTCTGCACCGCCAGCGCCGGCACGCCCAGGGCCTTGGTCATGGCCTGGATGCGGGCGACCTGATTGACGATCGGCCCGATGACGGAGAAGGACAGCCGCGAGGCGGTGCCGATATTGCCGAACATGACGTTGCCGCGGCTTAGCCCGACGCCATAATCGAGGCGATCGGCGCCCGCCGCCCGCCGCTCGGCATTGAGCTCCGCCAGGCGCACAAAGCCCTTCTCCACCGCGCGGCTCGCCGCTTCGGCCGCCTCGCGCTCCGAAGCCCAGGTATCGAGCGGAAAGATGGCGATGACCGCGTCGCCGATGAAGTTCAGGATATCGCCTCCCTCCTCCTCGATGGCGCCGGCGATGCAGTCGAAATAGGCGTTGAGAAGGGTGATGTAGTCGCTGCGCGGCATGCGGTCGGCGAAGGCGGTGGAATTCCTGAGGTCGCTGTAGAGGATGATCGACGGGATGGTCTCGCCGTCGCCGCGATGGATCTGGCCGCCGAGCACGCGCGGGCCGGCGCGCTGGCCGAGATAGGTGGTGGCGATGGTGCGGGCGATGCGCGACAGGATCATCACCTTGCCGGACAGAGCGAATCTCTCGGCGATGCGTTGCAGGGCGGAAATCTCGGTGTCGGAAAAGCCGCCGGCGCGCGTGCAGCAGAAGGAGACGATGATGCCCTGGCGGAAATGGCCGGTGCCGGTGCCGGGGATGGCCAGATCGATGGCGAAGGCGAGATAGTCGGTGTAGCCGGCCTCCAGGAACTCCTCCAGCACCGGGAAATCGATCAGCTTGTTGGGGCCTCCAAGGGCGCGGCGAAACACCTTGGCGCCGCTGTCGACCATCGCCTTCAGCGGGCTGCGCAGCCACATCGGATTGGCCGCCTCGCCCTCGGCGAGGTAAGCGAATTGCTCGAAGGCGATCTCATCGCCCTTCTTCCAGATCACCGCCTCGACATGGAAGAGCGGATGCAGCGTGGTCCAATTGACCATGGCGCGGCCGATCGGAATGCCGGTGGCGAAGATGCGCTCGCACATGCCTTCAAACAGCGCGGTGGCGTCCGGCTCACCGAAAGCCTGCTCCACGAGCCAGGAGGTGACGCTGTCGACGAGGGTGGCGGAGGACATGACCCGTGAGCTTCCTTGCTGGCTGGTCGGGAGCAAGTTTAGACGCATTCGCCATCCTTGCGCGAGCCAGGCGCAAACGAGGGCCGGCCGGCGACGCCGGCGCCTTGCCTGGAAGGGCGACGAATGGCGGCGCAGAGCGCCGGCCCGCAGGCCGTGCGAGCTTCCCGGAAGGCGCGGTGAGGATGACGCCGAGCCGCCGAACGACGCGCTCTAACTTTTCTCGATCAGATGCGGCGGCCAAGCCGCCGGCGGGATCACACCAGGGCGCCGTGGCAATGCTTGAACTTCTTGCCGGAGCCGCAAGGGCAGGGGGCGTTGCGCCCGACCTTGCCCCAGGTCGCCGGATTGGCCGGATCTAACGTCGCCGCGGCGCCGGCGCCGACCGGCAGCGCACCGGCCGTGGGACGCCCGGCCTCGGCCATGGCGAGTTCGTCCTCGCCGGTGGTGGCGTCGACATGGTGGGCGGACATGCCCTGCGGCGGGGCGAGCGGCTCCTGGAGCGGCTGCTGCTCGGCAAGCTCCACATGCATGAGCTGGGCGGTGACGGCGCGGCGCAGCTCCGACAGCATCGCCTGGAAGAGCTCGAAGCCCTCCGTCTTGTACTCGTTCAAGGGGTCGCGCTGGCCGTAGCCGCGGAAGCCGACCACCGAGCGCAGCGCATCGAGCTGCGCCAGATGCTCGCGCCAGAGCTGGTCGAGCGTGCGCAGCAGGATCTGCTTTTCCACCATGCGCATCAGCTCGGTGCCGAAGCGGCTCGCCTTGCGCGCCATCGCCTCGTCGGCCGCCTTCTCGATGCGCTCGCGGATCTCGTCGTCGGCGATGCCTTCCTCCGTCGCCCAATCGACGATCGGCAAATCGAGATTGAGGCGCTCTTGCACCTCCTTGTGGAGGCCCTCCACGTCCCATTGCTCGGCATAGGCGCGCTCGGGGATATGCTTGGCGACCAGCTCGTCGATGGTCTCGTGGCGCATATCCTTGACGGTCTCGGAGGTGTCCTCCTGGCTCATCAGCTCGATACGCTGCTCGAAGACGACCTTGCGCTGGTCGTTCATCACGTTGTCGTACTTCAACAGGTTCTTGCGGATGTCGAAGTTGTGCGCCTCGACCTTGCCCTGGGCGCGCTCCAGCGCCTTGTTGATCCAGGGATGGACGATGGCCTCGCCCTCCTTCAGACCGAGCTTCTGTAGCATCCCGTCCATGCGGTTGGAGCCGAAGATGCGCATCAGGTCGTCTTGCAGGGAGAGGTAGAACTGCGAGCGGCCGGGATCGCCCTGGCGGCCGGAACGGCCCCGGAGCTGGTTGTCGATGCGCCGGCTCTCATGGCGCTCGGTGGCCAGAACCATCAGCCCGCCGGCCGTCAGCGCCTCCTGTTTGAGGCGCTCCACATCGGCGCGGATCTCCGCCTCCTTCGCCTCCCGCTCGGCACCTTCCGGCATGTCTTTCAGCTCGTCGGCGACGCGCAAATCCGGATTGCCGCCGAGCTGAATGTCGGTGCCGCGGCCGGCCATGTTGGTGGCGATGGTGATGGCGCCGGGCTTGCCGGCCTGGGCGATGATATGGGCTTCCTGCTCGTGGTGGCGGGCGTTGAGGATGTTGAAGTCCTTGATGCCGCTCTTCTTCAGACGCTCGGCCAGAAGCTCCGACTTCTCGATGGAGGTGGTGCCGACCAGAACCGGCTGGCCGCGCTCGCGGCACTCGCGGATCGCCTCGATGATGGCGTCGTATTTCTCCTCCACGGTGCGGTAGACCTGATCGTCCTCGTCGGCGCGCGCCACCGGCACGTTGGTCGGCACCTCCACGACATTGAGGCCGTAAATGTCCATGAACTCGTCGGCCTCCGTCAGGGCCGTGCCGGTCATGCCGGCGAGCTTGTCGTAGAGGCGGAAATAGTTCTGGAAGGTGATGGAGGCGAGCGTCTGGTTCTCCGGCTGGATGCTGACATGCTCCTTGGCCTCCAGCGCCTGATGCAGACCTTCCGAATAGCGGCGGCCCTCCATCATGCGGCCGGTGAACTCGTCGATGATGACCACCTGGCCGTTCTTGACGATGTAATCCTTGTCGCGCTGGAAGATCTTGTGGGCCTTCAGCGCGTTGTTGAGATGGTGCACGACGGCGACGTTCTCCACGTCGTAGAGATTGTCGCCCTTCAGAAGCTCGGCCTGGCGCAACAGCTCCTCGGCGCGTTCCGTGCCCTCTTCCGTCAGGGTGGCGGAACGGACCTTCTCGTCGATCTCGTAATGCTCGGGCTGAAGGTCGGGGATGATGGCGTCGATGGACTGGTAGAGCTCGGACTTGTCCTCCACCGGGCCGGAGATGATCAAGGGCGTGCGCGCCTCGTCGATGAGGATGGAATCCACCTCGTCGACGATGGCGTAATGGTGGCCCCGCTGCACCATGGCGGCTAGGTCGTATTCCATATTGTCGCGCAGATAGTCGAAGCCGAACTCGTTGTTGGTGCCGTAGGTGACGTCGGCGCCGTAGCTGCGGCGGCGCTCGTCCTGCGACAGGCCGTGGACGATGACGCCGACCGAAAGGCCGAGGAAACGATAGATCTGCCCCATCCATTCCGCGTCGCGGCTGGCAAGGTAGTCGTTGACGGTGACCACGTGGACGCCGCGGCCGGTCAGCGCGTTGAGATAGACGGGCAGGGTGGCGACGAGCGTCTTGCCCTCGCCGGTCTTCATCTCCGCGATGGCGCCCTCGTTGAGCACCATGCCGCCGACGAGCTGCACATCGAAATGGCGCTGGTGAAGCGTGCGCTTGGCCGCCTCGCGGACCGTGGCGAAGGCCGGGACGAGAAGATCATCCAGAGACTTGCCGTTCTCCAGCTCCTCGCGAAACTTGATGGTGCGGGCGGCGAGATCGGCATCGCTCAGCTTCTCCAGCTCGCCTTCCAGGGCGTTGATCGCCTGCACGGTGGAGCGATACTTTTTGACGCGCCGGTCTGAAGTGGTGCCAAAGACCTTGCGGCCCAAACTGCCCAAGCCCAGCATTAGGTGATCCTTTTCGTCGGCGGCGAATACCTGAATAAGAGCGGCCGAAACAGCCGCATCAAGCCCTCGTTACGGTGCGGGGGTATTGGCCTGAGATCCTTCCCAGCGCCCCCGCTTCTGGACGGCAGGCCGGTGGAGAGATAAGAACGGACGGGAATCATGTCAATCAGCGGTGCCAGGCGCCGCGCGGCGCGCGGCGCTATCGAGGACTTACCCATGCAGATGTTCAAAACCGAGCGCCCGAATGGGGGGGCCGCTCGCCTTTTCGTTTCCGCGGGACTTGTCGCCATGTTCCTCGCCGCCGGGCTCGCGCCGAGCGCGCCTGCCCTGGCGCAAGAGCCGGTGGCGCGCGTCGGCGAGCAGATCATCACCGAGGACGAGCTGTCGCAGGCGGCGGACGATTTCGCCGACGAACTGGACCGGGTGCCCGGTCCGCGCCGTCGCTCCGTGCTCATCGACGTCCTCGTCGATATGGAGCTTCTCGCCCAGGCGGCCCGGGAGAGGGGTCTCGACGAGACGGAGGATTTCGACAAGCGCCTGGAATTCCTGAAGACGCGGGCCCTGCGCAACGAATATGTGGAGAAGGTCATCGTCGGCGCCGTCACCGACGAGCAGGTGCAGGCGGAGTACGACAAGCAGGTCGCCGGCTTCCAGCCTGAAGAGGAGGTGCATGCGCGCCACATCCTGGTGACGACCAAGGAAGAGGCCGACGAAATCATCCAGGAGCTGAAGGACGGCAAGGATTTCGCCGAGCTCGCCAAGGAGAAATCGACGGGGCCGAGCGGCCCGCAGGGCGGCGATCTGGGCTATTTCGTCAAGGGCCGCATGGTGCCGGAATTCGACCAGGCGGTGTTTGACATGCAGCCGGGCGAGGTTTCCGAAGAGCCGGTGAAGACGGAGTTCGGCTGGCATGTCATCAAGGTGGAGGATCGGCGCATGTCGAGCCCGCCGCCGCTGGAGGATATCTCCGAGCAACTGCGCGGTGTCCTGGTGCGCCAGAAGTTCAACGATGTGATGACGGAGCTGCGCGACGGGGTGGAGATCGAGGTCTTCGACCAGGCCAAGGAAGACGAGCCGGCCGAGGGCGATACCGGCGGGGACGCCGAGGCCGCGCCCGAGGAAGAGCCGGCGCAGCAATAGGCGCCTCGCGTAAGCTCTCCATGACAAGCATCTCGCCGCTGGCGCCGAAGGCCTATGCCGAGCTGCCGCCGCTCGAGGGCGTGTGGCTCGGTGCCGTGGAAGCCGGTATCCGCTATCGGGGGCGCACGGACCTTCTGTTGGTGCGCTTCGACCCGCCGGCGGCCGTCGCCGGCGTCTTCACCCTGTCGAAATGCCCCTCCGCGCCGGTGGAGTGGTGCAAGGCCCAGCTTCCGCGCGGCCGGGCGAGGGGTCTCGTCGTCAATTCCGGCAACGCCAATGCCTTTACCGGCAGGAAGGGGGGGCAAGCGGCCAGGGAAATCGCCGAGGCCGCGGCGGCCGCGCTCGGCTGCGCGCCGGAAGATATCTTCCTCGCCTCCACAGGTGTCATCGGCGAGCCGCTCGATGCGGAGCCCTTTCGCCGGCATCTGCCGGGTCTTGCCCGGACGGCAGACCAGCATGGCTTTCGCGCCGCGGCGGAGGCCATCATGACCACCGACACCTTCCCCAAGCTCGCCCATCGCAGCTTCGCGCTCGGCGGCGGCAGCGGCAACGTGCAGGGCATCGCCAAGGGCGCGGGCATGATCGCGCCGGATATGGCGACGATGCTCGGCTTTATCTTCACCGATGCGGCGGTGGCGCCGGCGGCGCTGCAAGCGGCGCTGGAGGCGGCCGTCGCCGGCAGCTTCAACGCCATCACGGTCGACGGCGACACCTCCACCTCCGATACCGTGCTTGCCTTCGCCACCGGCGAGGCCGGCGCCGAGAGCGCCATCGCAGGGCCTGGTGAGGAAGGCTATGCGGCTTTCGCGGCGGCCCTTTCGGAGGTCTGCCGCGAGCTTGCCCATCAGGTGGTGAAGGATGGCGAAGGCGCCACCAAGTTCGCCGAGATCGCCGTCACCGGGGCGACAAGCGATGCCTCGGCCAAGCGCATCGCGCTCTCCATCGCCAATTCGCCGCTGGTGAAGACGGCGCTCGCCGGCGAGGACGCCAATTGGGGCCGGGTGGTGATGGCGGTGGGCAAGGCCGGCGAGCCGGCCGACCGCGACAGGCTGGCGATCTGGTTCGGTCCGTACCGCGTGGCGTTCGAAGGGGAGCGCGATCCTTCCTATTCGGAGGAGGCGGTGTCTGAATATATGAAGGCGCCGGAGCTTATTTTGACAGTCGATCTCGGGCTCGGCTGCGGTAATGCCAAGGTCTGGACCTGCGACCTCACCAAGGAATACGTCGCCATCAACGGCGACTATCGAAGCTGAACGGATGGCGTCGCTCGTCCTGGTCGTCGCCGTGGCGCTCGTCGATGTCGATGGCCGCGTTCTCCTGACCAAACGCCCCGCGCACAAGGAAATGGCCGGACTGTGGGAGTTTCCCGGCGGTAAGGTGGAGGCAAACGAGACGCCGGAAGACGCGCTTATCCGCGAGCTTGAAGAAGAGCTTGGGATTGCCGTGAAGGCCGACTGCCTCGCCCCGCTTACCTTTGCGAGTCATTCTTATCCTACTGTTCATCTTCTGATGCCACTTTATGTCTGCCGGCGCTGGTCGGGATGGCCGACGGCCCTGGAAGGGCAGGAATTGCGCTGGGTACGCCCAGCGCGCATGCGTGAATTTCCCATGCCGCCGGCGGACGAGCCTTTGGTGTCGCACCTGATTGACTGGCTTTAGGGCCATGCCGACCAGGGGGCGCCGCCGAAATGGGCGCAATCTGGTCGGGCCGGCTTCAGCCGCCGACTGCGGGACAAGCTGGTGGCTGAACGGTCTTTCACAAACGCCGCGAGGCGATGGGCGCAGGAGGAAGGGGGCGCGACCGCGGTCGAATACGCTCTCGTCTGCTCCATCGTGGTGGCGGCGCTGACCGCCATCATCGCTACGGGAAACGCCACCTCCGCCCTCTATGGCGTCTTGGACCTGATCAGCGAGGCCATCGGAGGCAGCACGGAAGGCGGCGGCTGAGCTCGCCGGATGGGCGCTACTTACTTTTGTGCCCGAGAACCTCTGCCAGGCTGATATCGGCCGAGCCGCGACGGGCCGGCTTCTGCTGGCTCTCATGCGGCGCCCAGCCCGATAGCGCGAAAAGCTCGAAGGTCGCGACTACCTTGCCGTCCGCCTCGCCGAAGAGATCGCGATAGGCCTCGGCGACCCTGAGGAGCAGGCCACGGGTCGCCGGACGCCGGGAGCGCTCCACGAGCGCGTTGGCGGCCCCCATCGCCTTCAGATCCGCCATCAACGACAAAGGCTCGCCGTAGCGTACGGTGAGCCGCTCGCGATCGACGACTGGCAAGGCGAAACCGGCCCTTTGCAGGAGCGCGCCGATATCGCGGATATCGGCAAAGGGGCTGACGCGCGGGGAAACGCCGCCGGCAATCTCGCCCTCCGCCCGCATGAAGGCCTGGCGCAACTCGAAAAGCGTGTCGCCGCCGGCGAAGACGGCAAGGAAGAGGCCGTCTGGCCGCAAGGCCCGCCGTATTTGGATGAGCGTGCCGGGAAGGTCGTTGGCGCTCTCCAGGGCCAGCACGGAGGCGAAGAGGTCTAGGCTTTCGGGGACGAGCGGCAGCCGCTCCTCGTCGGCGACGATGGCGGGAAGGTCGTGCCGGAGGGCGGCGGCAAGGCTCCTTTCCAGCGCGAGGACACGGCCCACCTTGCCGCTCGCCTGAAGCGCGGCGGCGAGGGTGTGGCCGCGCCCATGGGCGGCGAGCGCCACATCGAAGCGGCGTTCCACCATGACGAGGCGAGCCGCCAGTTCCTCCACCGCGCGCTGCAGCAGGAAATCGGCGCCTTGGCGCGAAGAGGTCGCGGCGCGCGCCTCGCGGCGGGCAATCAGCGACTTGTCGAGAATGAGGTGGTCGGCCATGTTTCTCAACAGACCCTAGAGCAGTCAGGCCAGGGGGGGAACCGGCGTGGATGCGGCGGGCGATACGGCAAGACGCGAAGCGCGGGCAGGCTTCGGCCTCTTCCTGCGGGGCGCGAGGTCGGGCCTCGGCGACATTTTCATGCCGCCGCTCTGCCCCGCCTGCCAGGGCGCCGTCGGGGCGCATGATCTCCTCTGCCTGGGCTGCTGGGCGGAGTTGCGGTTCATCGAGCGCCCCTTCTGTCCGGTGCTCGGCGTTCCCTTCGCCGCGGAGATCGGAGAGACCATCGTCTCGGCGGAAGCGCTTGCAGACCCGCCGCCCTTCGCCAGGGCGCGCTCTGCCGTTCTCTTCGACGAGACGGCGCGCAGACTGGTTCACAAGATGAAGTATCACGATCAGCCCGGCGCGGCGGGGATCGTCGCGGCGCTGACCCTGCGTGCGGCGCGCGAGCTCGCCGATGCGGCGGAGATCGTCGTGCCGGTGCCGCTGCATCGTTGGCGGCTCTGGCAGCGGCGCTTCAACCAGTCGGCGGAGATCGCCGCGCGGCTCGCCAGCGAAATGGGCCTGCGGCATCTTCCGGCGGTGCTGGCGCGCACCCGGCACACGCGCCAGCAGGTCGGGCTGAGCGGACGCGAGCGTGAGGCCAATATGCGCGGGGCCTTCCGGGTGCCGGAGCGCTGGCGGCCCGTCATCGCCGGCCGGCATGTCCTTCTCGTCGATGACGTCTACACCTCGGGCGCGACGATCAAATCGGCGGCCAGGGCTCTCCTGAGGGGCGGGGCGAGCGCCGTCGATGTCGTCACCTTCGCGCGTGCCGGCATCGAGCCGCTCGGGTGAGCGGCGTAAACCAATGCATCTGTTGCGAAAGCCGCAGCCCCGTCTATATCTGGCGGGACTTCGGAGCTCCTTCCATGGCCAAGGTAACCATTTATACACGTCAGTTCTGCGGCTTCTGCTCGGCCGCTATCCGGCTGCTTCAGTCGAAGGGGGCGCAGTATGAGGAAATCGACGCGACCCACGAGCCGCAGAAGCGGCAGGAGATGATGAGTCGCTCCCACAGGCACACCTTCCCGCAGATCTTCATCGGCGAGCGCCATGTCGGCGGCTGCGACGAGCTTTATGCGCTGGAGCATAGAGGGGAGCTCGATACGCTCCTGGCCGCGCCATGAGCTTTCTTGCCGCCTGCCTGCAGATGAACGCCAGCAATGTCGTCGCAGACAACATCGCGGCGATGCAACGGCTGGCGCGCCAGGCCGCCGATAAGGGCGCGAGTTTTGTGCAGACGCCGGAGATGAGCAACATCGTGGAGCGCAGTCGCGACAAGCTCGCCGCGGCGATCTGTGCGGAGGAGGACGATCCGACGCTGACCGCCTGCCGCAAGCTCGCCGCCGAGCTCGGCGTGACGCTTCATATCGGCTCGCTGGCGCTGAAAGCCGGCGGGGGGAAGATCGCCAACCGCGCCTTCCTGATCGCGCCCGATGGCGAGATCCTTGCCCGCTACGACAAGATCCATCTCTTCGACGTGGATCTGCCCGGCGGCGAGAGCTGGCGGGAATCCAATACCTATGCGGCCGGCGAGGCGGCGGTGTTGGCCGACCTGCCGGAAGGCCCGATCGGCCTGACGATCTGCTACGACGTGCGCTTTCCGCATCTTTACCGGGCGCTCGCCAAGGCCGGCGCCTTCATGCTGACGGCGCCGGCGGCCTTCACCCGGCAATCCGGCGCGGCGCATTGGCATGTCCTGCAGCGGGCGCGCGCCATCGAGAACGGCGCCTATATGGTTTCCGCCGCGCAGGCCGGCCGCCATGCCGACGGACGCGAGACCTACGGTCATTCCATCATCGTCGCGCCCTGGGGCGAGGTGCTGGCTGAGGCGCCGGGCGAGGGAGAGGCGGTGATCGTCGCCGAGATCGACGCCAGAAACAGCGCCGAGGCGAGGAGCCGCATTCCCTCTCTCGCCAATGAGCGCGATTTTGCGCCTCCGGAGCATAGCAAAGCCGGCAGGCTCCAAGCGGCCGAGCCGACGCGGCTGAGGACGGCCTGATGATCCATTACACGCTCCGCTGCGAGGACGGCCACGCCTTCGACGGCTGGTTTGCTTCCTCCGCCGCGTTCGATGCGCAGAAAGCGCAAGGCCAGCTCGCCTGTCCTATCTGCGGCAGCGCCTCTGTGGACAAGGCGCTGATGGCGCCGGCGGTCGCCAGCTCCGAGACCGTGCGCCAGATCGACCAGGAGACGCCGCAGAGCGCCACCGCCACCGCGCCGAGAGAGGCGAAGGAGCCGATGGCCTCCGCGCCGGCCCTGCCCGCGGCCGTGCCGCCCCAGCTCGTTGAGGCGATCCGCGAAATCCGCCGGCATGTGCGCGCCAATGCCGAATATGTCGGCGACAAGTTTCCCGAGGAAGCGCGCAAGATCCACTACGCGGAGGCCGATCGGCGGGGAATTTACGGCGAGGCGACGCGCGAAGAGGTCAAGGCGCTCAGCGAGGAGGGCATCGAATTCCATCCGCTGCCCTTGCTGCCGGAAGATTTCAACTAGGTTCTTGATGGCTGCATGGCTGCGGCCGCGCGCGGTCGGGTGCTTTGATCAAGGAGGCCGACATCGGCAAGCACCATTCGCATGGCTCGCACGGCCATGACCACTCGCACGGCGCGCATGTGCACGGCGCGAGCGGCAATGAGAAGCGTCTGGCGATCGCGGCCGCGCTCACCGGCAGCTTCATGTTCGCCGAAGCCATCGGCGGCGTCATCTCCGGCTCGCTGGCACTTCTCGCCGATGCCGGCCACATGCTCACCGACTTCGCCTCTTTGTCGCTTGCCTGGTTCGCCATCCGCATCGCCCGCCGGCCGGCCGATTGGAAGCGCACCTACGGCTTCGACCGCTTTCAGGTGCTGATCGCCTTCGTCAACGGGATCGCGCTTCTGGCCATCTGCGTGTGGATCGTGGTGGAGGCGGTCCGCCGCTTCATGGAGCCGGTGGAGGTGCTCGGCGGGACGATGATGGTCATCGCCGCCATCGGCCTGGCCGTCAATATCGCCGCTTTCTTCGTCCTGCATGGGGCCCAGGAGAAGAACCTCAATCTGCGCGGCGCGACGCTGCATGTGATGGGCGACCTCCTCGGCTCGGTGGCGGCCATCGTCGCGGCCGGGGTCATCCTTCTCACCGGCTGGACGCCGATCGACCCGATCCTGTCGCTCCTCGTCGTCGTGCTCATCCTCAGAAGCGCGTGGTACGTGACGCGCGAATCCAGCCACATCCTGCTTGAGGCGGCGCCGACGGGCCTCGATGTGCGCGAGCTGCGGCGCGACCTTGAAGCCAATGTCGGCGGCGTCGTCGATATCCACCACGTCCATGCCTGGGCGATCAGCGAGGAGCGGCCGATGGTGACGCTGCATGCCCGCCTTGCCGAAGGCACGCCGGCGGAAACGGCCGTGCGGGCGATCAAGGCCCGGATCGCGGAGCGCTTCGATATCGACCACGCCACGGTGGAGGTGGAATGCGATCGCTGCGCCGACGAGAAGGCGGCCTGAGGTGCAAAGTCCGTGCCCGTCCCAGGCACGACCGCGCGCTCCCGCTCGTGCCGGAGGCGGCGCTGAAGCGCTCTTGCCTGACAGCGCTTACCACCCGTTTGCAATTTTCACGTGTATTATGGGCGCGATTGGGGAGCTTCGGGCCGCATGAGGGATATGAGCCGGGCCATACGACGATGGGATCACCGCCCGGCGGAAATCTGGGCGGATGGCGTGGTGCACGCGATCGGGCTTGCCGCCGCCATCGGCGCGACGATCGCGCTCCTTGCCGTCTTTCTCGGCACGATCCCGGCGGGTGAGCTGACGGCCGTGCTCGTCTATGCCGGCACCCTCTTCTTCGCCATCGCCGCCTCGCTCGCCTACAACGTCTGGCCGATAAGCCCGTTCAAATGGCGGCTGCGCCAGCTCGACCATGCGGCCATTTATCTCCTCATCGCCGGCACCTATACGCCCTTTGCGGTGAAGAGCGGCATCTGGTGGCTGTTGGCGCTGGTCTGGAGCCTGGCTCTCGTCGGCGTTGCCAAAAAGCTCTTCCTGCCGGGCCGGCTCGACCGCTTCTCCATCGCCATCTATCTGGCGCTCGGCTGGAGCGGCGTGCTTGCCCATGACGCGGTGACGAGCAGCCTTTCGCCACTCGTCCTGTGGCTCGTCGTCGCCGGCGGCATCACCTATTCGCTGGGCGTGCCTTTCCATGTCTGGGAGCGGCTGAGGTTCCGCAACGCCATCTGGCACAGCTTCGTCATCACCGCTGCGGGTATCCATTTCGCCGCCGTCTGGGCAAGTTGCGCCGCATGAGCGGAGCCGATGCCGACCGCCATGACACCGGGCGGGGAAGGACGCCCGCGCATGCCAGGCTATGCGGGCCGCGAAGGCGATGGACGGGCCCTCCGAGCCATCCTAGATTAGGCCAAATCGCGGCTCGAACCGCCGCGCCCAAGGCTCTGCCCATTTGAACGAGGTGATCTGGATTTCGTCGGCCGAATGGCGAAGCCGCTGCCGGTTTCTCGCCGTGCTGGCGCTCGTCCTTGTGACGGTGACGGTGGCGTTCGAGGCCGCCGGCACGAACGGGGCAAGGGGCTGGCGCGACGCTCCCATGCAGCGGCTCATGGCCATGCAGGACGTTGCGCTGCTGGCGCGGCCGCTGGTGGAGCCCGGCGTCAGAAGCCGGGCGGGCGGGCCGGGCGAGGCGGACCCGCCGCCCGCACAGCTTGCCAGCATGGCGGTCCCGCCGATTGCTGCGATGCGCTCCGTCGGGAACGGCAGGCCCGTCCGCTCCCCCGTTTCGGCGCGACGAGGCGAAAGGCCCCGCGCCCGCGCGCCACCCATCCCGAGCTGAGGCCGGCTTTCGCCGGAGATCGGCCCGCGGGCCCAGCGATCGTCGCTGCTGCGCCAGGAAGGCGCCGCGAGCGGCTTTGCCCCGCATGGCCGCCCACCTCTCCGCCTCACATGGGGACGGGCAGTCTTCCGTCTCCCCGGGAACTCCCTCATGCATATCCATTGGAGCAACGTCTTTCACGGCGGCACCGCCGTGCTGTTCATCGGCCTGGAAACGGCCACCGTCTTCCTCGCCGCCGCCTGGGCCATCGGCAGCCTCGCCGGCCTCGGCGCCATCGCCGTCGAGCTCTTCATGGGGCTCGCGGGCCTCGCCGCCCTCTTCGTCACCGTCGCCTTCGCGCGCATCGTCCATCAGGGCACGCCGTTCTTCGCACGACAGCAAGCCCCGATGGCGACGCGCGAGGCTGAGGCGGAGAAGCTGGCCGAGTAGGAGAAGATGAGCGATGCCGTCGCGCGCTCTCGGCGCGCGGCGGGATTCAAGGCTGGGCCGAGGTGGCGGCGACGGCGGCGGCGACTTCGTAACCGCCCTGCCAGATCATGTGCAGGGCGACATAAACGATGACGAGAAGGCCGATATAGGCGATCCAGCGGTGCTTCTGCAGCAGGCCGGCGATGAGGCTGGCGGCGATGCCCATCAGAGCCACGGAAAGCGCCAGTCCCGCCGCCATCACCCAGGGGTGCTCGTGCGCCGCCCCGGCGACGGCCAGAACGTTGTCGAGCGACATCGACACATCCGCAAGGATGATCTGGAAGATCGCCTGGCCCATCGTCTTCGGCGTGGCCGTCGGCCCTTCGGCCAGCTCCTGCGCGCCGCTCCAGGCGCCGGCCGCGAGCCCGGCCTCTCGCCTGGCGCGCCGGCGCTCCGCTTCCAGCTCGCGCCACAGCTTCCAGGCGACCCATAAAAGCAGGATGCCGCCAGCCAGGAGAAGGCCGATGATGGCGAGAAGCTCCACGGCGACGAGGGCAAAGGCGATGCGCATCAGCGTCGCTGCGGCGATGCCGATAGCGATGACGCGCCGGCGCTGGTCCAAGGGCAGGGCAGCGGCCGCCATGCCGACCACGACGGCATTGTCGCCGGCCAGCACCACGTCGATCATGACGACGGAGAGGAACGACCAGATTTCAGGCGGGAAGATCACGCGGACCTCTCGGCCGGAGCCCGACCGGCCCGGCGGCACGTGCGGAAGGCAGCCGGAATTGCCTTTCCCGCTGCGTGCCGCGCCCGCCTTTTAGCTCGCCGGCTTCTTCTCCGCCAGAAGCATGTAATTGACGTCCATGTCGCGCGACAAGTGCATGCGGTCGGCGAGCGGGTTGTAGGTGACGCCCGTCTCGTCCTTGATGGTCAGGCCCGCGGCGATGAGCTGCTCGGCGAGCTCGGAGGGCTTGACGAAGCGGCTGTGCTGATGCGTGCCGGGCGGCAGCCAGCGCAGAATATACTCCGCCCCGACGATGGCGAGCGCGAAGGATTTCAGCGTCCGGTTGACGGTGGCGAAGAAGATGAGACCGCCCGGCTTCACCAGGGCGGCGGCGGCGGCGACATAGCCCTCCACGTCGGAGACGTGCTCGATCACCTCCATGGACAGGACGACGTCGAATTCGGCTCTTTCGGCGGCGAGATCCTCCGCGCTCGCATGGCGGTAGTCGATCTTCAGCCCGCTTTCGCCGGCATGGGCTCGCGCTACCTCGATATTGTTCGCCGAAGGGTCGATGCCGGTAACGGTGCCGCCGAGCCGCGCCATCGGCTCGGCGAGGAGACCGCCGCCGCAGCCGACATCGACGAAGGTGAGGCCCTTGAACGGCGCCTTGCCCTGGCGCGGCTTGCCGAAATGCGCCGACACATGGCCGGCGATATATTCCAGCCGCACCGGGTTCAGCTTATGCAGCGGGCTGTTCTTCTTTCCGCCCCACCAGTCGGAAGCGCTCTGCTCGAACTTCTCCACCTCGTCGGGATCGATGCTCGATGGCGGCGCTTGGGGATTTGTCGTCTCGGTTCGGCACATATCGTCTTTCCTGGCTCGGCCCTCACAAGAGATGTGCCGTCGCTTCAGAGTCAAGGCTGATCGCCTGCGGCGTATTTCGATCAGCGCGCGGATGCGGCAAGAGCGCTGCCCGATTGCTCCCCCGGGCGATCCTCGTTACAAGCACGCCTGCCGGCCGGGCCGGCGCAGATTTTCAAACCGGGCTCCCCTTTCAGCGATCCAAGACATGTCCCGCCTCGTGATGAAATTCGGCGGCACCTCCGTTGCCGACCTGGAACGCATCCGCCACGCCGCGCGACATGTGAAACGCGAGGTGGAGGCGGGAAACGAGGTCGCCGTCGTGGTCTCCGCGATGGCCGGGGAGACCAACCGGCTGGTGGCGCTCTGCCGTGAGGCGTCCGCCCTGCACGATGCGCGCGAATACGATGCCGTGGTCGCTTCCGGCGAGCAGGTTTCGGCCGGGCTGATGGCCATCGTCCTGCAATCGATGGGCGTCGATGCGCGCTCCTGGCTCGGCTGGCAGATCCCGCTGCGCACCGATGCGGCCCATAGCGTTGCCCGCATCGCCGATATCGACTGCCGCATCCTGCTGGAGCGGTTGGCGCAGCGCCAGGTGGCCGTCGTTGCCGGTTTCCAGGGTATTGCCCCCGACAACCGGGTGGCGACGCTCGGCCGCGGCGGCTCCGATACCTCGGCCGTGGCGCTCGCCGCGGCGCTGGGCGCGGAGCGCTGCGACATCTATACCGACGTCGACGGAGTCTATACGACCGATCCGAGGATCGAGAGCCGGGCACGGCGCTTGTCGAAGGTCGCCTTCGAGGAGATGCTGGAGATGGCCTCGCTCGGCGCCAAGGTGCTGCAGGTGCGCTCGGTGGAGCTCGCCATGGTGCATGGCGTCAGGACCTTCGTGCGCTCTTCCTTTGAGAATCCGGAGGCGTCTCGCGCCGGCCCAGGCGACCTGCCGGTCGGCACGCTCATCTGTGACGAGGACGAAATCGTGGAAAAGCAGCTTGTCACCGGCATCGCCTATTCCAGGGACGAGGCGAAGATCACCCTGAGGCGCGTGGAGGACCGGCCGGGCGTGGCCGCGGCGATCTTCGGGCCGCTCTCCGATGCCGCCATCAATGTCGACATGATCGTGCAGAACGTGTCGGAGGACGGGCGCACCACCGACGTCACCTTCACCGTGACAACGGCCGATTTTGAGCGCGCGCTGCATCTCATCGAGAATCTGCGTGGCGAGGTGGCGATGGAAAGCGTCGTCGGCTCGGCTGACGTGGCCAAGGTATCGGTGATCGGTATCGGCATGCGCAGCCATGCCGGCGTCGCGGCGCAGGCATTCGAGGCGCTGGCGCAGCGCGGCATCAACATCCAGCTCATCACCACATCGGAGATTAAGATCTCCATCCTGATCGATGTGGATTCCACCGAGCTTGCCGTGCGCACCCTGCATTCAATATACGATCTGGATAAGACCTGAGGCCGCAACCAGAACGTTACTCGACCGGCCACGGCGGACGGGCCGGCCGATATCCTCCAGAATGCTGGCGGTCATAGCGCCCCGGCCCCGGGGCCGAGCGAGGAGATGAGGGGGTTGATCCCGCAATGCGCGAGACGCTTGCCGGACCGAGAGTGCTGCTTAGGCGGCTCCGCGAAGTCATGGCGGAGCCGATCGGCGCACAGGAACGCCTCGACAAGATCGTCCGGGTGATCGCCGCCAATATGGTGGCGGAGGTCTGCTCCGTTTACATTTTGAGGGCCGACGGCGCGCTGGAGCTCTTCGCCACCGAAGGCCTGCGCGCCACCGCCGTCCACCGCGCCACGCTGCGCGTCGGCCGCGGCCTCGTCGGCCTCATCGCGGCCGAGGCGCGCCCGCTCAACCTGCCGGATGCCCAGGCCCATCCCGCCTTCGCTTATCTGCCGGAGACGGGCGAGGAGATTTACCACTCCTTCCTTGGCGTGCCGGTTCTGCGCGCCGGGCGCACGCTGGGCGTCCTTGTCGTGCAGAACCGTTCGCATCGCTCCTATACGGAGGAGGAGGTGGAGGCGCTGCAGACGACGGCGATGGTGCTGGCGGAGATGTTCGCGGCCGGCGAGATCGAGGATCTGGCCACGCCCGGGGCCGATCTCGACCTCAACCGCCCCTTCCGGCTGGAAGGCGCCGTTTTCGCCGAGGGTATCGCCCTTGGCCATGTGCTCCTGCACGAGCCGCGCGTCGTCGTCACCCAGCTCATCGCCGAGGATGTGGAGCACGAGCTCTCGCGTCTGGAAGAGGCGATGCGCAGCCTCAGGCTTTCCGTCGACGATCTCCTCGCCCGCGGCGTGGAGGCGGGGCAGGGCGAGCACCGCGATATCCTGGAAGCCTATCGCATGTTCGCGCAGGACCAGGGCTGGGTACGGCGTCTGCGCGAGGCGGTGGCGGCGGGTCTGACCGCCGAGGCTGCGGTGGAAAAGGTGCAGAGCGACATGCGCGCGCGTCTGTCGCGCAGCGCCGATCCTTATCTGCGCGACCGGCTGCACGATCTCGACGATCTCGCCAATCGCCTGCTGCGCACGCTCCTGGGGCGGCCGCACGGGCCGGCCGGGGCGGCGATGCCCTCCGACGCCGTGATCGTGGCGCGCAACATGGGTGCGGCCGAGCTCCTCGACTACGATCGCGACAAGCTGCGCGGCCTCGTCCTGGAGGACGGCGCGCCGACGAGCCATGTCGCCATCGTCGCCCGCGCCCTCGGCATCGCCACGGTGGGGCAGGTCGATAACGTCGTCGGTCTGGCCGAATCGGGCGATCCGATCATCGTCGATGGCGAGACCGGCGAGGTGCATCTGCGCCCGCCCGGCGATATCGAGCTGGCCTATGTCGACAAGGTGCGCTTCCGGGCCCGGCGCCAGGAGCAGTTCCGCCGCCTGCGCGAGAAGCACTCGCAGACCCGCGACGGCGCCGACATCACGCTGATGATCAATGCCGGGCTGATGATGGACCTGCCGCATCTGACGGAATCGGGCGCGGCGGGAATCGGCCTTTTCCGCACCGAGCTGCAGTTCATGATCGCCTCCTCCTTCCCCAGGCTCGGCGAGCAGGAGGCCTTCTATCGCGAGGTTCTGGAAGGGGCGCAGGGAAAGCCGGTGACCTTCCGCTCCCTTGATGTCGGGGGCGACAAGGTGCTGCCCTATATCCGCTCGCATCCGGAGGAGAATCCGGCGCTCGGCTGGCGGGCGATTCGGCTCGGTCTCGACAGGCCGGCGCTCCTGAAGACGCAGATCCGGGCGCTGCTCAAGGCCGCGGCGGGCTGCGAGCTGCGGCTGATGTTCCCGATGGTGACGGAGATCGCCGAGTTCGAGCGCGCCAAGCAGTGGGTGCACAGCGAGGAGGAGCATCTGCGCCGGCACGGCCACCGCACCGCCGATCAGATCCGCCTCGGCGCCATGCTGGAAGTGCCCTCGCTGCTGTGGCAGCTCGACGAGCTCTTGGAGAAGGTCGACTTCCTTTCCGTCGGCTCCAACGATCTCTTCCAGTTCATGATGGCCAGCGACCGAGGCTCAACGCGCCTCGCGGGGCGTTTCGACGCGCTGTCGCCGGCTTTCCTGCGCCCCCTCCGCAAAGTCGCGACGCGGGCCCGCAAGGCGGGCAAGCCGGTGGCGCTGTGCGGTGAGATGGCCGGAAAACCCCTGGAGGCGATGGCGCTTTTGGCGATCGGCTTCCGCACGTTGTCGATGTCGCCGGCCGCGATCGGTCCGGTGAAAGCCATGCTGCTCGATCTCGACCTTGAGCCGCTGTCGCGACGCATCAACGCCATGCTGGACGAAAATATCAGCGCCTCGGAGCTCAGAACGGAGCTTCGCGCCTGGGCGAACGACGAACGCATCCCGGTCTGAGCGAAAAAACCCTATATCAGGCACATGATCCCACGAGAGAGATTGGATGCACTTATCGCCCGGCGCGCGGCCATCACCGCGGAGCTGACGAAATCGCTGGAGCGCGAGGCCTTTGTGCGGCTGTCCCGCGAATTGTCGGAGATTGAGGAAGTGGCGGAGAAGGCTGAGGCGCTCAAAGCCGCCGAAGCCGAACTCGCCGACGCAGAGGTGATGATGGCCGACCGCAGCACCGAGCCGGAGCTGTACGAACTGGCCGAAGCGGAAGCAGCCGAGCTGTCGGGGCGCATCGAGGTGCTGGAGGGCGAGTTGCGCATCCTGCTCCTGCCGCGCGACGAGGCGGATGCGAAAAGTGCCATCCTTGAGGTGCGGGCGGGCACGGGCGGCGACGAGGCGGCGCTCTTTGCCGGTGATCTTTTTCGCATGTATTGCCGTTACGCCGATCTGAAGAAGTGGAAGGTGGAGATCCTCTCCGTCTCCGAAGGCGAGGTTGGAGGCTATAAGGAAGTCATCGCCTCCATCTCCGGCAAGAGCGTCTATGCGCGGCTGAAGTTCGAATCTGGCGTGCACCGGGTGCAGCGGGTGCCGGAAACGGAAGCGGGCGGGCGCATCCACACTTCAGCGGCGACCGTTGCCGTGCTGCCGGAAGCGGCGGATGTCGATATCGAGGTCCGCCAGGAAGATCTCAGAATCGACACGATGCGCGCCTCCGGCGCCGGCGGACAGCATGTGAACACGACGGATTCGGCGGTGCGCATCACGCATCTGCCGACCGGGATCGTGGTGACTTCCTCCGAAAAGTCGCAGCACCAAAATCGCGCCCGCGCCATGCAGGTCTTGAAGGCAAGGCTTTACGAGATGGAGCGAGAGAAGGCCGACAGCGAACGCGCGGCGGCGCGCAAGACACAGGTGGGCTCCGGTGACCGCTCGGAGCGCATCCGCACCTACAACTTCCCGCAAGGTCGGGTCTCGGACCATCGCGTCAACCTGACGCTCTACAAGCTCGACAAGGTGCTCGCCGGCGAGGCCCTGGACGAATTGGTGGACGCCCTGATCGCCGACGATCAGGCCAACCGGCTGGCGGCCATGGAGGCAGAGCCGGTTTGACCCGCCGAGGCGAAGCGCTGATGGCGGCGCGGCAGCTTCTGAAGAAAGCGGGAATCGCCGATCCCGGCCGCGATGCGCGCATGCTCGTTGCCGCCGCTCTCGGTGTCGACGAAGCGGCATTGATCGCGCGCCCTGAAGCGGAGATGTCGCAGACCGAGCGGGCGCGGCTGGAGGGTTTCCTTCAACGCCGAACCTGCCGCGAGCCTGTCGCCCGCATCCTCGGCCGGACGGAGTTCTGGGGGCTAACGCTAGAAGTGACGCCCGACGTGCTCCTGCCGCGACCGGAGACGGAGCATGTCGTGGAGGCGGTGCTTGCCTGGCTCGGTGAAGGGCGGCGGGGCGCGCAGCTTCGCGTTGCCGACCTTGGCACCGGTAGCGGGGCGATTGCCATTGCGCTCTTGAAGGAGCTACCCGCGGCGGAGGCGGTCGGCCTCGATCTCAGCGCCAAGGCGCTTGCTGTCGCCTGGCGCAATGCTGCGCGCTGCGGGGTCGAGGCCCGACTTCATCCAGTCGAGGGCGATTTCGCCAACCTGGCTGGCCCGTTCGATGTCGTGGTCGCCAATCCGCCCTATATCGAAAGCGGAGCGCTTGCAGGTTTGATGCCAGAAGTCCGCGATTTCGATCCGCGCCTGGCGCTGGATGGCGGCGCCGACGGGCTTGAAGCTTATCGCGTCATTGCAGCGCGGTTACCCAATCTTCTGGGCGAGGAGGGGGTGGCGTTTCTCGAAATCGGCGCCGGGCAGGACGAAGCGGTCAGCAAAGTCCTGCGGGAAAAGGGGCTTCGTCTGCTGCCCGGAAAGACTGATCTTGCAGGAATTGCGCGCGTGGTGGCGGCGCAAGCTTCGCCGGCGAATTGAACGGCCCTGAGCTCAAACGACTGCTGGAACGCGAAAAAGCACTTGGAAATCCGCCTTAACATCGCTACGTTCAAAACGCGATCCGGGGCACATCGCCGAAACGAGCGTCCTTGGGACGGGCGGAGTTATCGCCCCCTTGCGCGGTTCGCCTGCTTAAGTCTTCGCCACTAACGGCCCGATGATGCGGATAGCTTCGGCTGAATCGGGATTAGTGCGGTTGGGGGCTGTCGCCCAGGTCCTTCCGGGGCGAGTAGAAGCGCGGGTTGTCAGGTACGGTCGTGAACGCATAGGCGATCTGAAATCAGCGAGAATGGTTGATGAGGCATAGTCAGAACAGGCGGTCGCGGGGACGCAGCCGCAAGGGGCCGAATCCTCTTTCCAGGAGTTACGAATCCAACGGTCCGGATGTGAAAGTGCGCGGCACGGCCCAGCATGTTGCGGACAAATACGCGGCCCTGGCGCGCGACGCGATCTCGTCCGGCGATATCGTCGCCGCCGAGAACTATCTGCAGCATGCCGAGCACTACAACCGTATCCTCATGGCCGCGCAGGCGCAGCAGCAACAGCAATTCCAGGAAACGCGCAACCAGGACGAGGACGACAGCGATAGCGACGATTCCCGTCAGATGAACGGTCATCGCCAGCCGCAGCGAGGCGATCAGGGAGAGCGCGAGGAGGAGCGCGAAGAGGTCCGTTCGCGCGCCGAAGCCGCCCCCGCCAAGGAAGGCGAGGATGGCGAAGAAAAAGCTCGAAAGCCGCGCCGCGCGCGCCGTCCGCGCGCTCAGGTCGATGGCGAGAACGGCTCGCAAGAGCCGCAAGAGGCCCAGGATTCCAAGGACGCCAAGGATGGCGAAAGCGCCAAACCACGCCGACGTTCGCGGGCGAAGGCTTCGGAGACCAGCGACGGCGATACGACGAATGACGGTGCCGCCGCGCTCGCGGCGTTTCCAGAGTAAGCGCCAAGCTCCTTCAAGCACGCAGGCGCGGGCCTTGGCCCGCGCTTTTTTGTTGGCGGCGACGCTTTTCCCCTCGCTCAGCCCGGTAGGGTGATTGCGTCGCCTGAGCGCATGCGGCCGGCCATCTGAGCCTTCACGTAGATGCCGAAATCCTGGTGGCCGTAGAGGCTGAGGAGCGCGCGAGGTATCGCCATGTCGCGCGCGCCGGTGGCCGGATCGACATTGGTGGCCGCGCAGCGCTGCGTGCGATGGAAGGCGCGCAGCGCGATCTTCGACAGGCGGATGTCCCGCCCGATCCAATCAAGCTCGCTCCAGGCTGGTGCTCCATCGATGACGAGATTGAGACGGAAGCGCAACGGGTCGATCCGCCGACCGAGCTTTTCTTCCAGATCGCGCAGGCTGGCGAGGTTGATGAGGTGCAGCGCCTTGGCCGAAATGTCGGAGAAGGAATGGCCGGGCGCTTCCAGGACCTTCGGCTGCCCGCGGAGCTCCAGGCGGAAGGTGGCGGCGAGCCAGGATTGCAGCGCGGCCTTTCCCTCACATGTGCCGAGATCGGCCTCGATGCCCTCGCCGCCGGCTTTCGGCCAGATCGCCAATCGGCGCGTTTGCGGATCGAAGCGGGTGGAGAACTCCGCCAGCCTTTCGTTGCGCATCAGCATAAGAAAGTGCGCTTTGGGTAAGTGCGAGGGAAGCTGCGGATCGAAGCCCGAAGGCCCGTTCTCCACCGCATAGGCGCGGTCAAAGGGGATCGTGCCGCCGGCCGCAAGCGCCGTCTCGGCAAGCTCTTCGGGCGAGAAGCCTTTGATCGGATAGCGGTAGATGGCGGAGATCGTCGCGGTCATTTGGTCTCGCTCGGCTGTCGCGTCAAAGCCGACGTGGCGCGCGCAAGTCAAGCTTGGACCAAGCCATATCCCTTGGCCAGCCCGCCGCGCCGCAGGCATTGCGTTGCAAAACAGCCACGACCATATCAGCGGTAAGCTTGGGGCGCTTCTTAAGAAGGCCCGTATTTCATGCGAGGCGTCGTCGCTCGCGAGGCGCCGAAAGGGGTGAAAAATGAATCTTGAAAAATACACCGAACGGGCGCGCGGCTTCATCCAGTCGGCGCAGACTTATGCTCTCGGCGAAGGGCATCAGCAATTTACCCCGGAGCATATCCTGAAGGTGCTCCTCGACGACCCGGAGGGTATGGCGGCAGGGCTCATAGAGCGTGCCGGCGGGCGCTCCAAGGAGGCGCTGCTGGCCACGGAGGCGGCACTCGCCAAGCTGCCGAAAATCTCCGGCGGCAACGCACAGCTCTATCTCGCCCAGCCTCTGGCGAAGGTGTTTCAGACGGCCGAGGAAGTCGCCAAGAAGGCCGGCGACAGCTATGTCACCGTGGAGCGGCTCTTGCTGGCGCTGGCGATGGAGAAAGGCGCGGCGACTGCCGATATCCTTGCCAAGGCCGGCGTGACGCCGAATTCCCTCAATCAGGCGATCAATGACATTCGCAAGGGGCGGACCGCCGATACAGCCTCGGCCGAGCAGGGTTATGATGCGCTGAAGAAATACGCCCGCGACCTCACCGAGGATGCGCGCCAGGGCAAGCTTGACCCGGTAATCGGTCGCGACGAAGAGATCCGGCGCACCGTCCAGGTGCTGTCGCGGCGCACCAAGAACAATCCCGTTCTGATCGGCGAGCCGGGTGTCGGCAAGACGGCGATCGCCGAAGGCCTGGCGCTTCGAATCGCCCATGGCGACGTACCGGAAAGCCTTAAGGACAAGCAGCTCCTGGCGCTCGATATGGGCGCGCTGATCGCCGGCGCGAAATATCGCGGCGAGTTCGAGGAGAGGCTGAAGGCCGTGCTGTCGGAAATCGAGGCGGCGGCGGGAAGCATCATCCTCTTCGTCGACGAGCTGCATACGCTGGTGGGCGCCGGCAAGGCGGAAGGGGCGATGGATGCCTCCAACCTTCTAAAGCCCGCGCTGGCGCGTGGCGAATTGCATTGCGTCGGTGCCACCACCCTCGACGAATACCGCAAATACGTGGAGAAGGACGCCGCTCTCGCGCGCAGATTCCAACCGGTCTACGTCAACGAGCCGACCGTGGAGGACACCATCTCCATCCTGCGCGGCCTCAAAGAAAAGTACGAGGTCCATCACGGCGTCAGGATCACCGATTCGGCGATCGTTTCTGCGGCGACGCTCTCCAATCGCTACATCACCGACCGTTTCCTGCCGGACAAGGCTATCGACCTCATGGACGAGGCGGCATCGCGGCTCAGGATGCAGGTCGATTCCAAGCCCGAGGCGCTCGACGAGCTCGACCGGCGGATCATCCAACTGAAGATCGAGCGCGAGGCGCTAAAAAAGGAAACCGATACGGCCTCCAAAGACCGGCTGGAAAGGCTGGAGAAGGAATTGGCCGACCTTGAGCAGGAATCGGCGGCGCTCACCCAGCGCTGGCAGGCGGAGAAGGAAAAGCTTGCCGGCGCCTCCAAGCTGAAGGAGGAGCTCGACCAAGCGCGCTTCGACTTGGAGAAGGCGCAGCGCAGCGGCGATCTGGCCAAGGCGGGCGAGCTTGCCTACGGCGTCATCCCGGAGCTGGAGAAGAAGCTGAAGGAGGCGGAGGCGCGCGAGGCGGAAGCCGCCGGCGGCGAGGGCGGGCTCGTGGAAGAGGCTGTCACACCAGATCACATCGCTCATATCGTCTCACGCTGGACAGGCGTTCCGGTCGACAAGATGCTGGAGGGCGAGCGCGACAAGCTGCTTCGAATGGAGGATGAACTCGGCCGGCGCGTCGTCGGTCAGGCGGAGGCGGTGCATGCCGTGGCCACGGCCGTACGCCGGGCAAGGGCCGGCCTGCAGGACCCGAACCGGCCGATCGGCTCGTTCATGTTCCTCGGTCCGACGGGCGTCGGCAAGACGGAGCTGACCAAGGCACTGGCGGATTTTCTCTTCGACGACGAGACCGCGATGGTGCGCCTCGACATGTCGGAATACATGGAGAAGCACTCTGTCGCCCGCCTCATCGGCGCGCCTCCCGGCTATGTCGGCTACGAGGAGGGCGGGGCGCTTACGGAAGCCGTGCGGCGCCGGCCCTATCAGGTGATCCTTTTCGACGAGATCGAAAAAGCCCATCCGGACGTCTTCAACGTCCTCTTGCAGGTGCTCGACGACGGGCGCTTGACAGACGGGCAGGGGCGCACGGTCGACTTCCGTAACACCCTCGTCATCATGACCTCCAATCTCGGGGCGGAATACCTGACCGGCCTGAAGGAGGGCGAGGATGTCGATGTGGTGCGCGACGAGGTGATGCAGGTGGTGCGGGCGAATTTCCGGCCGGAGTTCCTCAACCGCGTCGACGAGGTCATCCTCTTCCATCGCTTGCAGCGTCAGCAGATGGCGGCAATTGTGGAAATCCAGCTGAGGCGACTGGAGAAGCTTCTGGAAGAGCGCAAGATCAACCTCCAGCTCGACGAGAGCGCCGTCGCCTGGCTGGCGGAGAAGGGCTACGACCCGGCCTATGGCGCCCGGCCTCTGAAGCGCGTCATCCAGAAATCGCTGCAGGACCCGCTGGCGGAGAAGATTCTCGCCGGCGAGGTTAAGGATGGCGCGGAGGTGAAGGTGAGCGCCGGCACGGACCGGCTCCTCTTCCACGTGGCGGGCTCCAAGGCCAGCAGCGAAGGCGAAACCATCGCTGCCTGAAGTCCGCGGCAAGACCGCTTTCCCTTTCGCGGCAGGGAAGGTAATGCGCGCCAAGACCGGGCAGGTGGGAGCCAGGCGGCCTTGCGCCGGCTGGCTCTGCCGCCCGGTGGCGCTTTACTTGTGCGCGGCTTTTATTCCATCGAGCGAGAGGCGTGCGCCTCGCTTGACACGATCCGCCTGAGCTTTGATCGAGAAAATTTTCCACTTGCCGCGACGAGGCTCCGCTTCTTGCGATCAAGACAATGCTTTCCTTCCCTGCCATAATGCTTGCATCGCGCTGGAGTCGGGGGGCCGATGACAGGGGAATGAGCCATGCCGTCCATCCGTGCCGTCAGCCTCGGGGCACTTGTATGTGCCGCCACTCTCAGCTTCGCCACGCCGGCTCTTGCGGCGCAATGCGGTAACGGCGCGGCTGGGTTTCCGGCGTGGTTGGCGGCATTCAAGCAAGATGCGGTTCGGGCCGGTATCTCGCCCAACGTCGTCGCCTCGGCGCTGAACGGGGTCAGCTATAACCCCAAGGTCATCAGCCTCGACCGCAATCAGCGATCGTTCAAGCTCTCCTTCGAGCAGTTCTATGCCCGGCGGGTCAGCAACGCGATGATCGGCCAGGGACGGCAGCTCATCCAACGCTATTCCGGTATCCTGTCCAATCTTGAACGCCGTACAGGCGTACCGCCGGAGATCATCGTCTCCATCTGGGGACTGGAGACCGGATACGGGCGCAATTCCGGGAATATGTCGACGTTCCGTTCGCTGGCAACGCTCGCCTATGACTGCCGGCGCTCAGCTTTCTTCACTGGCGAGCTTCTGGCGGCGCTGAAGATCGTACAGCGCGGAGATCTTTCGCCGAGCCAGATGAAAGGCGCCTGGGCCGGCGAGCTCGGCCAGACGCAGTTTCTGGCTTCCTCCTATCTGCGCTTTGCCGTCGACGGCGACGGCAACGGCAGGCGCGATCTCATCCGCTCGGTGCCGGATGTGCTGGCTTCCACGGCCAATTACCTTAGGGCCTTTGGATGGCAGCGTGGCGCGGGCTGGGGGCCAGGCACCGCCAATTACGCGGTGCTCAGGCAGTGGAACAAGGCAGAGGTCTATGTGAAGACCATCTCCGTCATGGCCTCCAAGATGGCCGGGCAGAGCTGAGGCCGAGGCGGAAAGGAAATCGGGCGGGCGGCTACAAGCCGAAGCAGCCCGGCAGCCCAGCGACCAGCATGGAGATGAAGAGCGTGTCGGACTGCGCCATCCACCCGAAAAAGGCCGCAGCGACAAGGGCGGTCGCGAGGAGGAGCGAGGCGGCGGCGAGCGATGTGGGGCCGTTTAGCTTCATCGCTCGATTCCTGTAGCGTTGACTGTGAAGAACGCATAAGCGGCTGATAGTCGACGGATTTCGGTCTCTCGCAAGGTTTCGGTTTTGCAGGATTCGGTGGCTTGAGCCTGCGGAACCTTGCGATTTCGCATGCGGTTTGGGGATTCCCGGCGGCGCCTTTCCGTGATTCGATTGAGAGGATCACGAGAGGTGACGATGCGACCGAGAGCGCCCAATCGCGAGCTCACCGATGACCTGTTCCGCGCCCGGCTCGACCAGATCATCAACATGCGACACGAGCTCGTCCGGCTGGGCGAGCGGATCGACTGGGCGTGGCTCGATGCGGAG
>NZ_JHZK01000024.1 GCF_000688515.1 Afifella pfennigii DSM 17143
GAGATCGCCGACCTCTACAAAAGGCGCTGGGCCATCGAGCTGTTCTTCCGGTGGGTCAAGCAGACGCTCAAGATCAGGCATTTTCTCGGGCGCGGCGAGAACGCCGTGCGCATCCAGATCGCCGTGGCGCTCATCGCCTTCCTCATCCTGCGCCTCGCCCAGGCCGCCCAGAACGCCATTCAAAGCCCGCTCGCCTTCGCCAGGCTCGTGCGCGCCAACCTCATGCACAAAAAGCGCATCGACCGCCTGATCGAGCCACCCCCAGAGCCGTCCAAGGACCCCAACCAAATGCTCCTGCAATGGGCGTGAAATTAAACCGGACAGCCGTGGGTCTGACCCGGCCATGACGACGAAACGGGTTCAGCGCTCATATTCCTCGCGCCAGCCTTTGCCCCCTCCCTTTCGTCCTCACCGGGCCTGACCCGGCCGTTTTTCCGCCTCGGCCTTTGTTGTCGCCACGGCCGGGCTTGATCCGGCCATCCATGCCTCGGCGCCTGCGCTGACGCCCGTCGCTTATTGTCGGTGGCGAGGCCCGGTGGCGAGGGGAGGGGCCTCGTGCCGCGCCGTCCTTCTCTATCCCGGCCTTTTGAACGTCGCGCGAGCCTTCTCCACCTCCTGGCGCTGCGGGCAGCCCTCGAAATGGTCGTTGACGAGGCCCATCGCCTGCATGAAGGCGTAGCAGGTGGTGGGCCCGACGAAGGACCAGCAGCGCGCCTTCAGCGCCTTGGAAAGCGCCGTCGATTCGTCCGTCTTGGCGAGCGCTGCGAGGCTGGCGTGGTCGCATCTTTCCGGGCGCCGGTGCGCCGGCGGCTCGAAACGCCAGATGAAGGCGGCGAGCGAGCCCGCTTCCCTTTGCAGCTCCAGGGCGCGGGCGGCGTTGTTGATCGCCGAGACGATCTTGCCGCGATGGCGGATGATGCCGGCATCGGCAAGGAGCCGTTCCACCTCCGCCTCGCCGAAGCGCGCCACCGTCGCCATATCGAAGCCGGCGAAGGCGCGGCGGAAATTCTCCCGTTTCTTCAGGACGGTCAGCCAGGAGAGCCCGGACTGGAAGCCCTCCAGGCAGAGCTTTTCGAACAGCTTCGTATCGTCGGCGCTCGGCCGTCCCCATTCTTCGTCGTGATAGGCCTCGTAGAGGGCCTCGCCGAGGCACCAGGCGCAGCGCGGCTCTCCGTCGGCGCCGAGGCCGAGGCCGGGCGCCATGGTCTCAGCCACATAAGCTTCCATGTCTTTCCGCTCCGCTTGAATCGCTCCGGCCGGACGATAAGCTTGGCCCGGCTTGAAGGCGAGCCGGAGACGCCACGCCATGCTGTTCCTGCGCGCCGGCGCGGCGCTTCTCTTTCTGGCGCTTGCCGCCGCCTTGCCGGGCGGCGCGGCCGCCGCCGCCCTCACCGACCGGCAGCTTGCCGACAGCTTCCGCAAGGCGGTGCTCGGGGCCGAATATGCGAGCTGGGGCTTCGACGCGCGGGTGGTGAAGAAATTCGCCGGCCCGGTGCGTGTCTTTGTCGACAATCGCTCGCGTTTCGACCGGCGCCAGGAGGTGCTTGCCTTCGTCGCCTCCCTGCCCGGCTCCATCGACGGGCTCACCATGGTGCTGGCACGCGATGCGCGGCAGGCGAGTTTTCGCATTCATGTCGTCGACCGGGCGCAATACGCGCCGCTGGTGCGCGAAATCTACCGTCGGCCGGGTATGCGCGTGCCGGGGCGCTGCCTGGTGCGCGTCGTCAACGGGGCGCGCGGCATCGCCTATGCCGATGCGGTGATCGTTGCCGATGAGGGTGAGTTTCTCTTCCGCCGCTGCCTGGTGGAGGAGGTGCTGCAGGGGCTGGGCCCCCTCAACGACGATGCCAGCCTGCCGGATTCGGTGTTCAACGACACCTCGCGGCTGACCTCCTTCAGCCGCCACGACCGCCTCATCCTCAACATGCTCTACGATCCGCGCATCCGCCCGGGGATGGACCGGCAGCAAGTGGAAGAGGTGCTGCCGCAGGTCATCCGCGACGTGCGCCGGCGCCTTCGCTGAAGCTTCAGCCTTTCTTTACCGTCTCTCTCAATCGGCGATTCACCGTAAATCGTATTGGCAAGGCTTCGTTTACCGGCATTTCTGCGCCCGCCCGTAGCGTGAAGGCGTTCTAAGCGGAAACGCGACAATCCGCGATAATGGGTGACGGTAATGCGCAGCTCGGTACGGTTGTTTTCTAAGGTTTTCGGGTTCGCGGCGATGCTCGCCGCTTCAGCTTCCCTTGCGCCGGCCTTGGCCGATCCCGTCGGCGCCGCCCGGCAGATCGTTCCCCTAAAGCCGCAGGCGGAGGCGCAGTGGCGCGGTCAGCTTCAGCGCCAGCCCGCCGCCGCCACCCAGCGCCGGGTCGCCACCACCGGCGCCCGCCAGCGGCAAATCCAGGAAAAGAAGGGGCTTCTGCAGGTTCTCTTCGAGCCGCAAGAGACGGCAAGGCCGCAGCGGCAGGTGCGCCAGCCGAGCCCTGCGCGCGGGGCCGCCATGTACGCCCAGCCGCAGGCGCGGCTTTACGAACAGCGCCGGCCGGGGCTCTACGCCGCCCCGGGCGCCTCTGCCGCGCCGCCGCGCAGCGCCCGCCCGCCCGCCAATGCCCGCTACCCGCGCCCCTTGCACCTGCAAAGGCAGGCCGCCCGCCGGGCTGCGCCGCAAGTGCAGGCCCCGCGCCCGGCTCAGCCCGCCACGACGGTGCGTCCCGCACCGGTCTCGCCGCGTCAGTTCAACCCCGCCTTCCTGCCGACCATGGTGGATTATGCCAGCGACGAGCCGCCGGGGACGATCGTCATCGATACCGATGCCCGCTACCTCTATCTCGTCATGGAGGGCGGCAAGGCGAAGCGCTACGGCGTCGGCGTCGGCCGGCCGGGCTTCGAATGGGCTGGCACGCATAAGGTGACGCGCAAGGCCGAATGGCCGGGCTGGACCCCGCCGGCGGAAATGAAGAAGCGCCAGCCGGGCCTGCCAGATTACATGGAAGGCGGTCCCAACAACCCGCTCGGCGCGCGCGCCCTTTATCTCGGCTCCACGCTTTATCGCATCCACGGCTCCAACGAGCCCTGGACGATCGGCAGGGCCGTCTCCTCCGGCTGCATCCGCATGCGCAACGAGGATGTGAAGGATCTTTACGAGCGCGTCGGCGTCGGCACCAAGGTCATCGTTCTCTAGCGAGGACCACCAGGCTGGCGCCGGCCCAAGCCCGGCGCCGCCACGGGCCCGGCGCCGCCCGGGGCCTGGCGCCTGCCCGGCATGGTCGCGCGAAGCTGTGCGCGACGGCGGCGACTTGCCGTCTTGGCAGCCTGTTCCTAGAAATATAGCAAGAACTGAGGAATGGGAGCCTGGCCATGCAACGAACGCTTCGCATCAGCCTTGCGGTTCTGGCGGGCTTCCTGATCTTCACTTGCACCGACGCCGCCCGGGCGCTCACCTTCTTCGATCCGGTGAGCGGCACCTTCGTCTCCGTCGATCAGCGTTATTCGACCAGCCGGCGCGTGCCGCAGAAATACGGCCGGCAGACCGTGCGCTATACCGGCGGCGAGAAGCCGGGCACGGTCATCATCGATACCAGGGCGAAGTTCCTCTACTACGTGCTGCCCGGCAGGCGGGCGGTGCGCTACGGCGTCGGCGTCGGGCGCGAGGGCTTCGGCTGGAGCGGCGAGGTGCATGTCGGGCGCAAGAGCGAATGGCCGCGCTGGATCCCGCCCAAGGAGATGATCGCCCGCGAGCCGCGGCTGAAGCAATATGCCGGCGGCATGCCGGGCGGGCCCAGCAACCCGCTCGGCGCGCGCGCGCTCTATCTCTTCGACGGCGGCCGCGACACGCTCTACCGCATCCACGGCACCAACGAGCCCTGGACGATCGGCCTCAACGTCTCCTCCGGCTGCATCCGCCTCGTCAACGACGACATCATCGACCTTTACGGCCGGGTCGGCATCGGCACCAAGGTGATCGTGCTGTAGCGATAGGGCGGCGCTTCCTGCCGCCTGGCGCGCAGGCGCAAAGGCAATGCAACTCCTGCGCGGTAACCATTTGCCAATCGATTGCCGCTAGCACTGGGGCTGAAGCCGTCGATCCGTGCTGAGGATCGGCCGCGCAACCGGGCCGCTTAATCATGGCCGAGACGACCGCACCCGACGACAAGCGCGCCATCGCCGCCGAGCTGCAGGGCAGGCTGATGGTGGGGCTCGCCGTGATGGTGGGACTGACGCTCCTCATCGCGCTCGCCATGGCATTCGGCCCCGGCGCCAACCGCGCCCTGGAGGAAGTCGCCGCCGCCCAAGGAAAGCCGCGGGCGGCCGGCGAGGCGGCCGAATCCGCGCCGCCGGCAGCGATGGCCGACACGGCCCGAGACGGGGCGCAAACCCGCGCCATCGAAGAAGGCGAGGCAAGGCGGGAGCCGGAAGTGTCCGCGCCCGCCATCGCCCCCGAATACCGCACCATTCTCTACGATGCGCGGCTGCGGCCGGCGCTCTAGGCTCTAGGAAGTGTCTTCGACGAAGCCGCCGGACCGGCTTGCGCGCCGCGCATGCCGGGGCGGCGTTCGGGCGAGGGCGGCTCGGCAAGGGCCATATCGACCGGCGTGAGGCACCACAGGCAGCGGATCGCCGCGCGCGGCACGCTGCGGCTGCAATGGTCACAATAGGAGGTTCTGAAACGGGCGGACAAAGCTGAAGGCTCCCCAAGCGCGCGCGGCGGGCGCTGAAGCGAAAACGACAGGGTTCGATGGCGACAGGAGAGACCCGGAACGGGGAGCGGTCGGGCCTCTATCGGATGGCCGCAACCTCGTTCCGGGCGAAGACATCTGTCTTTCGGGGTCGCCCGATCGTGCGTTTGTGAGGAGCCTTCGACATGCTTCTGAGATGGGCGTCGATTGGGGCCTTTTCAAGGGAAAGCGGGGCCGGCTCGCGGTGAGCGCCCGCCTGGCCGCCTTTCGCCGGCATGCGCCTTGATGGCACGAAAAAAAAAGGGCGGCCACGAGGGGCCGCCCTTTCTCGTCTCGATGCTCTGGACCGGCTTAGAAGTCCATGCCGCCCATGCCGCCGCCGGGCATGGCCGGAGCCGGAGCGTCCTTCTTCGGCAGCTCGGCGATCATGGCCTCGGTGGTCACCAGCAGGCCGGCGACGGAAGCCGCGTCCTGCAGCGCCGTGCGCACAACCTTGGTCGGGTCGATGATGCCGGCCTGAACGAGGTTCTTGTAATCCTCGTTCTGGGCGTCGAAGCCCCAATCGGCCTCGCCCTTGTCGACGATCTTGCCGACCACCACAGAGGCGTCGACACCGGCGTTGGAGGCGATCTGGCGGAGCGGTGCCTCAAGCGCCTTCAAGACGATCTTGATGCCGGCCGCAACGTCCGGATTGTCGGAGGAAAGGCCTTCCACCGCCTTCTTGGAGTGCAGCAGAGCCACGCCGCCGCCCGGCACGATGCCTTCCTCGACCGCCGCGCGGGTGGCGTTGAGGGCATCGTCGACGCGATCCTTCTTCTCCTTCACCTCGACCTCGGTGGCGCCGCCGACGCGGATCACCGCCACGCCGCCGGCGAGCTTGGCCAGCCGCTCCTGCAGCTTCTCGCGGTCGTAATCGGAGGTGGTCTCCTCGATCTGCGCCTTGATCTGGGCGACACGGCCCTCGATCTCGCTCTTCTCGCCGGCGCCGTCGACGATGGTGGTCTCCTCCTTGGAGATGGTCACCTTCTTGGCGGTGCCGAGCTCGTTAAGGCCGACATTCTCCAGCTTGATGCCGAGATCCTCGGAGATGACCGTGCCGCCGGTGAGGACGGCGATGTCCTGCAGCATGGCCTTGCGGCGGTCGCCGAAGCCCGGCGCCTTGACGGCCGCGACCTTCAGGCCGCCGCGCAGCTTGTTGACGACCAGCGTCGCCAGAGCCTCGCCTTCCACGTCCTCGGCGATGATCAAGAGCGGACGCGAGGACTGAACCACGGCCTCCAGCACCGGCAGCATCGCCTGCAGGTTGGAGAGCTTCTTCTCGTGCAGCAGGATGTACGGGTCGTCGAGCTCCGTCACCATCTTCTCGGCGTTGGTGATGAAGTACGGCGAGAGATAGCCGCGGTCGAACTGCATGCCTTCCACGACTTCCAGCTCGGTCTCCAGGCTCTTGGCCTCTTCGACCGTGATGACGCCCTCGTTGCCGACCTTCTGCATCGCCTCGGCGATCATCTTGCCGACTTCGGTGTCGCCATTGGCCGAGATGGTGCCGACCTGCGCCACTTCCTCGGAGGTGTCGATGGTCTTGGAGCGGCCCTCCAGATCCTTGATGACCGCGCCGACGGCAAGGTCGATGCCGCGCTTCAGGTCCATCGGGTTCATGCCGGCGGCAACCGCCTTGGCGCCTTCCTTGACGATGGAATGGGCGAGAACGGTGGCCGTCGTGGTGCCGTCGCCGGCGACGTCGTTGGTCTTCGACGCGACCTCGCGCACCATCTGGGCGCCCATATTCTCGAACTTGTCCTCAAGCTCGACTTCCTTGGCCACGGTGACGCCGTCCTTGGTGATGCGCGGAGCGCCGAAGCTCTTCTCGATCACCACATTGCGGCCCTTCGGGCCGAGCGTTACGCGCACGGCGTTGGCGAGCGTGTCGACGCCGCGCAGCATCTTCTCGCGCGCATCGGCGGAGAACTTCACGTCCTTGGCTGCCATATTCGGAACCTCTGTTGGTTAGCTCTAGATACGAAAAAGCGAAGGCGCGGGTTACGCGGCCTTCGCCATGGAATCACCCTCGATGACGCCCATAATGTCGGACTCCTTCATGATCAGGAGATCCTCGCCATCGATCTTCACTTCCGTGCCCGACCACTTGCCGAACAGGATCCGGTCGCCGACCTTGACGTCGAGCGGCTGCACCTGACCGCTATCGTCGCGGGCGCCGGGGCCGACGGCGACAACCTCGCCTTCCTGCGGCTTTTCCTTGGCGGTGTCGGGGATGATGATGCCACCCTTGGTCTTCTCTTCCGACTCAAGGCGGCGGACCACAACGCGGTCATGCAGAGGGCGGAACTTCATGTCTTGTCCTCGCGTCCTTAATCGCGGGCGCGGCGCGCCCAATGATGGGAATAAGAGCTGTTAGCACTCCTAAAGGGTGAGTGCTAACGCGCCGCGGAGATAGGTTCTGCCCGTCGACGTGTCAACTGGCCGCAAGCGCCTCACGGCAAAAAAACCGCAACCGGCATGGCGCCGGCTTCGCGCGGCATCGCGTGGGCTGCCCGGCGAGGGGCCGGGCGTGGCGGCGCAAGGGCTTGGACACAGCGTTCACCGCCCTGGCGGCCGGCGCCCCACCCCTTAGTTAGATGCCCTGGTTATCGGACGCGCCCATCGTTGCGCAACCCATTCACCCGTAAGGAGCTTTGAAGCATGACGAAAATCCTCGTCCTCTACTATTCCAGCTGGGGCCATGTGATGAAGATGGCCGAGGCGGTGGCCGAGGGCGCGAGCGGCGCCGGCGCCGACGTCACCATCAAGCGCGTCGCCGAGCTGGTGCCGAAGGACGTGGCGGAGAAGTCCGGCTACCTGCTCGACCAGCCCTATCCCGAGGCCGAGCCGGGCGAGCTTGCCCAATACGACGCCGTGATCGTCGGCACGCCGACGCGCTTCGGCAATATGTGCGCGCAGATGAAGAACTTCTGGGATCAGACCGGCGCCCATTGGGCGTCCGGCGCGCTCGCCGGCAAGGTCGGCTCCGCCTTCACCTCCACGGGCAGCCAGCATGGCGGCCAAGAGACGACGCTGACCTCCACCCATAGCGTGCTCCTGCACCAGGGCTTCGTCGTCGTCGGCCTGCCCTATACCTTCACCGGCCAGACGCGGCTCGACGAGATCACCGGCGGCTCGCCCTATGGCGCGACGACGATCTCCGGCGGCGACGGCGCGCGCTGGCCGAGCGAGAACGAGCTGGATGGCGCCCGCTTCCAGGGCCGTCACGTGGCCGAGATCGCCGCCAAGCTCGCGGCCTAGCTCGGCGCCGCGGGCGGGCCGTCGCGCCTGGCGCGGCCGGCCCGCGGAGAGCCGTCTTTGGCGCGCGCTTTCCCCCGCCGTGGCCGCTGCGTGGCAAGTTGCGGTGCGACTTTAGTTTGTTTGGCCCTGCCGCGTTGCACGCGCTAAGAAGTAACTCGCATGACGATGCAGCAACGCAAGCGTACCACTTTGTCGCCTTTCGCCGGCACGGTCAGTGTCAGCCACGACGAGACGCTTTTGGCCCGCTCATCGCGGGCCATGTTGCTGGAAGAGGAAGGTTACGAGCCGGTCTTCTACGTGCCGCGCCAGGATGTGCGCCTCGCCCACATGACGCGCTCCGACACCATCACCACCTCACCCTTCAAGGGCGTCGCCTGCTATTACTGCCTGCGCACGCAGGACGGCCGCCTCATTGGCGATGTCGCCTGGTCCTACGAAAATCCCTATCCTTCGGTCGGCTGCATCGCCGCGCATCTGGCGTTCGATCCGCGCAAGGTGAGGGTGGAAGCGAGCCCGCTCCGATAGCGTTTGGCGGAGGCGCCCGCCGGGGGGCCGGGCGCGGCCTCGTGCCGAGGTCTATTGGGGCTCGGCGGCTTCGCCGGCTTCCGGCTCGGGAGCCGCGATGTCGAAGGGCACGGAGAAGCTGCCGCTCTTGCCGGAATTGTCGTCGCGCAGCGTGAACTCGGCCGTGTAGGTGCCCGGGCTCAACTCGGGCATCTTGTAGGACAGCACCAGGTTGAATTCGCGCCGCGGCATGGCGAGCGCGGTATCGACCACGAACATGTCCTCGCCCTCCACGATCACCTGGCCGGTCGGATTGCTGATGGCGAGGTCGGCATGCATGCGCACGCGGTGCTTGCCCTCCTGCCGCGCATAGGCGAAGCCGACCGGCTCCACATAGACCTGCATGGCCTCGCCGGGGCGATAGACGGCTTCGTTCTGCGGCTGGTAGTCGCCGAAACCGACGGCGGACTTGACCGCGAGCGCCTTGCGGAAGGCGAGCGGGCCTTCTTGCCACACCGTGTCGACGGCGCCTTCCAGCGCCTGCAGCGCCCGCACCGTCTCGCCGGCCGCCAGCGCCGCCTCCGCCTTCTTGCCGGCGGTCTCAAGCTTTCCTTCCGCCGCGTGCAGCGGCGGCGCCCAGCCAAAGGCGAGGCCGGCCGCGAGCAGGAGGGTGAGCGCGCCGGCGTGGTCGCCGAACCGCCCGGTTGAGCCGCTCCTTGCTTTGCCCATCATCCGGCATGTCGTCAGACATGCCTTGCCTGCGCCGCGCGCGGCGGCCTGCTTAACCCTGCGCATTTTGCGCTCCCGTTGCTCCCTGTCACAAGGGTTGCAGAGAGCTTTCGTCAGGGCAAGTCGCAGAAACGGCGCCGCCGGGCGGGCCGGCGGCGCCGTTGTGGTCTTGGGAAGCTGGTAAAGGCCTGCTGCGCTTAGCTGGAGGAGGGGCCGACGGTGACGACGCTCGCCGGATCGCCGTAAAGGCGTGCGGCAGCACGCCTCACATCTTC
Source organism: Afifella pfennigii DSM 17143 (assembly GCF_000688515.1). GTDB lineage: Bacteria > Pseudomonadota > Alphaproteobacteria > Rhizobiales > Afifellaceae > Afifella > Afifella pfennigii. The sequence continues at coordinate 9,482 of NZ_JHZK01000024.1, forward strand.
CTGCGTGACGGCGCGGATCAGCTCGTTGCGCTCGTCGACGTAATCGATGCCCAGGCGGTCGAGCCGGATGCCGAGAAGCTGTTTGGCGATCTTGGTGGAGGAATCGAAGCGAAGGGCGTAATTGCCGGTGAGATAGGATTTCGCCTCCTCAAGCTCCTCCGCGCTCGGCCCGTTCTCCCCGAGGCTCTGCACCTCGTTGAGCATGATATCGATCGCCTGCTGCGCGGCGTCGGCGCGCGTGGCGGCCGCCGCGATCCAGGCGCCGGAATGATCGAGCGGCAACAGGCTGGAGCCGGCGGAATAGGCAAGGCCGCGCTTTTCGCGAACCTCGCGGTAGATCCGCGAGGAGAAGACGCCGCCGCCGAGGATGTGGTCGGCGATATAGGCCGGGATGAAATCGTCATCGTCGCGCTTCATCGCCGAGCCGCCGATCCGGATGACGGTCTGCGGCACGGCCAGGGCGATATGGGCACGCTTGCCGTCGGCTGCCTTCACATCGGCGATCGGCGTCAGCTCGGCCTTTTCCGGCAGGGCCCCGAACATCTCGTCGAGCGCGCCCGCCAGCGTCTCAGCATCGATGGCGCCGACGACGGCGACGAGAAGGTTGTCGCGCGCCAGGATGCGGTCCGCATAGCCGCGCAGATCCTCCGCCGTCAAAAGCTCCACCGTCGCCGGGGTGCCCTCCCTGTCGCGTCCGTAAGGGTGCTCGCCGAAGAGCTCGCGTGCCCAGGCCTTGCGCGCCAAATCCTCCGGATCGGTCTCCTCGCTGCGCAGCTTGGAGATGATCTGCGCCTTGATGCGCGCCACCGGCTCGGCGTCGAAGCGCGGCTCGCTCAGCGCAAGGCGCGTCAGCTCGAAGGCTTCCTCGCTATTGGCGGCGAGCGTCTTCAGGTTGCCGTAGAAGGCGTCGCGGCCGATGTCGAAGGAGAGCTTGATGTTGCGGTTCTTAAGCCGCGTCTGGAAGGTCTTGGAATCGAGCTCGCCGGCGCCTTCGTCCAGAAGGCCGGAAAGAAGATTGCCGAGGCCCTCCTTGCCGTCCGGATCCTGCGCCGCGCCGCCGCGGAAGGCGAACTGCACCGTCACGATCGGCACGGTGTAATCCTCCACCAGCCAGGCGGTGACGCCGCCCGGCGAGGTGACTTCCTGAATGTCGATGGCTTTGGCCTGGCTCGGCAGGGCGAGGGCGAGGCTCATGGCGGCTCCGAGGGCAAGGGCGAGGGGGCGCGCGGCGCGCGGCAGGGGGGCGATCATCAGCGGGTCTCCGTCTGCGGCGCTTGCGTGGCCGCCGGGCCCGACGCCTGGTCGCTGGCGGCGCCGCCGGAAGCGGCATCCGCCACCGGCTTCAGATAGCCGGTGGCCGCGCGCTGCGGGTCAAGGTAACGCTGGGCGACCTCGCGCACCTCCTGTGCCGTCACTTCCTGGATGCGGGCCGGCCAGGTCTGCACGTCCTCCAGGCTCCGCCCCGCGGCGAGCGCCGAGCCGATGATGCGGGCGAGCGATTGCTGGCTGTCTTGCGAATAGACGGCGTCGGCGACGACGGAATTCTTCGCCCGCGTCAGCTCCTCTTCCGAAACGCCTTCTTCCGCGATCTTGCGGATGGAGGCCTCGATGCCGGCCTTCAGCGTCTCCAGCTGAACGCCGCTGCGCGGCACCGCGTAGACGATGAGGCGGCCATCGTCGACGGCGGTCGGCGTGTAATAGGCGCCGGCATAGGTCGCCAGGCCGTCGCCGCGCACCAGCTCGTCGTAGAAGCGGCTGGTGGAGCCGCCGCCGAGAATATCGGAGAGCACCGAGAGTGCCTCCGCCTCGCCCGGCGCGCCGGTCACCGCCGAGGGCACGGCGTAGAACTGCATCAGATTGGGCTCGCGCACCTTCTCGTCGCGCACGGTGATGGAGCGCGCTCCGGGGGAGATCGGCTCGCTCGGCCGCGCCGGCCGGGCGCTGTCGGGGCGCGAAGCGATCTGGCCGTAGGTCTCCTCCGCGAGCCGGCGCACCTCTTCGGGGGTAACGTCGCCGGCCACCACCAGGATGGCGTTGGAGGGCGTGTAGTAGCGCTTGTAGAAATCGAGCGCCGTCTCGGTGTTGAGCGCCCGGATCTCGTGCTCCCAGCCGATGGTCGGGCGGCCATAGGGATGGTTGAGATAGAAGATGCGGTTCAGCGCCTCGTTCATCTGCGAGCCCGGATCGTTGTCGACGCGCATGCGGCGCTCTTCCAGGATGACGTCGCGCTCCGGCGCCACCACCTCGTCGGTGAGCACCAGATTGCTCATCCGGTCGGCCTCAAAGGCCATCATCTCCGGCAGGTATTCCTTGGCCACACGCTGGTAATAGCCGGTGTAGTCATTGGAGGTGAAGGCGTTCTCCTCCCCGCCGATGGCCGAGACGCGCGAGGAGAACTCCCCTTCCGGATGGTTCTTGGTGCCCTTGAACATGAGGTGCTCAAGAAAATGCGCGTTGCCCGATTGGCCCGGCGCCTCGTCGGCCGAGCCGACGCGGTACCAGACCATATGCGTCACGACGGGGGCGCGCTTGTCGGGAATGACGACGACGTCCATGCCGTTGTCGAGGGTGAATTCCTGCGCGTTGGGGGCGATTTTCGCCACCGGCGCTGCGGCTTCCGTCTCGGCCGGCGCTTTCTCTTCGGCATAGGCCGGCGACGGGCTCAAAGGCAGGGTAAGGGTGAGGCTGGCCATGAACGCTCCGACAAGGGCCGGTAGTGTGAACGGGAAGTGCTGCAAGGTGAAGTCTCCGCTTTGGAGCTTTTCCAAGGGTTACCGTAGCCGTCACTCATATAGCGGCGGTGCCCGGCAAGCCCAGTGAAGATCTTGTCATATTGCGTGCGCGGTCAAGTAAGCGCATCGGCGGGCGCCTTTCAGGGCTTTGCATAGAGCCGATATGTGGCGGGTATCGGGCCGCCGGTGCCGGCGGTCGTCTCGCCTGGCTTGGCCGCGGTCGCGGCGGCCCTGCCGCGGCGCTATCGCGAGGCGCTAGCGCTGGCGCGCCGCTCCCAGCCGCCGCCTTGTGACGGCCGGCCGGGCGGGCGCTCCGCCCGCCTCGCTCGCGCCCTCGGCAAGCCGCCGCTTTCTCGCACCGGCATAGATGAGGCCGTAGATGCTGACGACGACGACGCCGAGCGTGACGACGTGGTAGGCCTCCACCTGTTCGCCGAGCAGGAGGATGGCGAGCACCATCGTCAGCGCCGGCCAGGGCGCGGCGATGGAGGCTGCCGTGGAGACGTCGATGCTGCGCAGGGCATAGAACCAGAAGATGAGCTCCAGATAATAGGCGAGCCCCATGATGAGGGCGAACTTCTGGAATTCGAGATTGCCGAGATCGGCCGCGACGCCGCCAGGGCCGAGGAGGGCGAGTGCCACGAGGCCGAGAAAGATCGACGACACCAGGACCCGGAAGAACGTCACCTGGGCGGGCGTGATGGGCGTGCGGTCCTGCACCTCTTTGACGATGACATGGGCGATGCTCCACAGGAACGGCACGCCGAGGGCGACGACGAACCAGATGGAGAAGCCGGCGATGCGCCAGGTGCCGCTGGTGGCGAGGGTGTAGAGCGCCGACAGGAGCAACAGCGTGAAGGCGAGTTCCAGGGCGCTTTTGCGCCGCTTCAGGAACAGGCTCTCCCACAAAATGGCGAAGAGCGGATAGGCCTGGATGGCGATGGCGGCGGGAACGGCGCCGGCCTTTTGCACCGCCAGCACGTAGACATAGGTCGACAGGCCGAAGATGGCGCCGGTCAGCACGATGATGGCGATCGTGCGGCGCTTCAGCCCGGGCGCCAGGCCGGCGGCGAAGATGCCTTTGTTCGCCGAGGCGAGCTCGCGCGCAACCAGCGGCAGCGAGAAGAGAACCTGCCACAGCGACAGGAAGAGGGCGAAGCTGAGCGCGCCGAAGCCGGCCGGCCGGCTGTTGGCGATGATCGGCATGACGCCGAGGATCGTCAGGCAGACCAAGGAAAGGGAAATTCCGGTCTTGGGGTCGCTGCGTTGCATGGAGCGGCTCGGCAATTTCAGTGCAATATGTACAGATTGCATTGACCTATGGCGCTGGGCAATCATAACATTGTCGCCATGACAATCTGGCGACCCGATCTTGCCGGGCGCACCGGCCCGAAATTCCGGCAAATCGCCGATGCCATCGGCGAGGCCGTCGCCGCGGGCCGCTTGCCGAGGGGCGCCCGGCTGCCGCCGCAGCGCGAGCTTGCCTATGGCCTCGGCGTGTCGCTGAACACGGTCAGCCGCGCCTATGCCGATGCGACGGAGCGCGGCTTCGTCGCCGGCGAGGTCGGGCGCGGCACCTATGTGCGCGAGGCCGGGCCGCTGCCCCCGCCGGAGGCCGAGATCGCCAGCCTGGCGCGCCCGCTCGCCGGCCCCATCGATTTCGCGCTCAACCTGCCGGCGCCGGGCGAGGCGGCCGCATGCCTGGCGGAGACCTTGCGGGACCTTTCGGGCTCCAACTGCCTCGCCGCGCTCTTGGATTATCAGACCGAGGGCGCTCTGGACCATCACGCCGCCGCCGCGGCCGACTGGTTGCGGCGGGTCGGACTGGCCTCAAGGGGCGAGGAGATCGTCCTCGCCACCGGTGCCCAGCACGCCATCCTCGCGGCGTTGATGGCGACGACGCGGCCGGGCGACGTCATCCTGAGCGAGGCCCTGACCTATGCGCCGATCAAGGCGATCGCCCATCATCTCGGGCTGCGGCTCGTCCCCCTCGCCGGCGGGGACGGCCCCCTCGGCCCCGATGCGCTGGAGGCGGCCTGCGCGCGCTTTTCGGCGAAGCTGCTTTATTGCCTGCCGACGCTGCACACGCCGACGACCCGCACGATGGACGCCGAGCGCCGCGCCGCCATCGCCGATGTGGCGCGAAGGCGCGGGCTTGTCCTCATCGAGGACGATGTCTTCGGCTTCCTGCCTGCGGAGCGCCCCCTGCCGCTCGCCGCCTTCGCGCCGGAGCGCACGATCTACGTCACCAGCCTGTCGAAGAGCCTCGCCCCGGGCCTGCGCGTCGGCTACCTCAAGGCGCCGGCCGAGCATGCGCGGGCGCTACGCGCAGCGGTCAAATTGTCGAGCTGGATGCCCCCGCCGCTGATGGCCGAGATCGCCAGCCGCTGGATTGCCGATGGCACCGCCGACCGGCTGAGTGACTTCCAGCGCCGGGAGGCCCTGGCCCGCCAGGCGACGGCGCGCGCCATCCTGCCGCCCGGCCTCGTTGAGGCTGATCCCGGCGGCTTCCATCTCTGGCTGACGCTGCCGCCGCAATGGCGGGCGGAGATGTTCCGCATGGAGGCGCAGAGCCGGGGGGTGAAGGTGCTTGTCGGCGGCGCCTTCGCCGTCGATGGCGCCGAAAGCCCCAACGCCGTGCGTCTTTGCCTCAGCCACGAGGCCTCGCGGGCGAGGGTGGAAGAAGGGCTCGTCATCCTGGCCGAGCTCGTGGGCGATAGCGGCGCGGCGGGTGCGAACGTGCTTTGAGCGGAGGGACGGTCCGGGGCCGGTGGCGCCTCGCGCGCGCCGTTGGCGCCTCGCGCGCGCCGTTGGCGCCTCGCGCGCGCCGCTGGCGCCTCGCGCGCGCCGGTGGCGCCTCGCGCGCGCCGGTGGCGCCTCGCGCCCGATTGACGGGCGCGCAAGGAGCGGCTAGGCGCGGCCGGAAGCTGCAGCGATCGCGGCCCCCGCTTTCCTCGGGCCAAGCGCGAAAGAGGCTCATGCACGCAAGAGAGATATCGGGTCTGGCGGAGATCGCCCCCGCCTACGAGGCGGTGCTGTGCGACGTCTGGGGCGTCATCCACAACGGCGTTTCCGCCTTTGCCGGCGCCGTGGAGGCGCTCGCCGCCTTCCGCAGGCAGGGCGGCAAGGTGGCGCTGATCACCAACGCGCCGCGTCCGCACGGTCCGGTGCGCGAGCAGCTGCAGAGCCTCGGCGCCGGAGAGGAGGCCTATGACGAGGTCGTCACCTCCGGCGACGTGACCCGCGACATCCTCGCCGAATTCGCCAGGCGCGGCGGCATCCATCATATCGGCCCGGACCGAGACCTTTCCCTCTACGACGGGCTGGGGGTGGAACTGGTTGGCCCGCAGGAGGCCGTGGCCGTTTCCTGCACCGGCCTTGCCGACGACCGGGTGGAGACGCCGGGCGACTATCGCGACCTTCTGGTGCGGCTCGCCGAGCGCGACCTTCCCATGGTCTGCGCCAATCCAGACGTCATCGTGGAGCGCGGCGGCGTGCATGTCTGGTGCGCCGGCGCGCTGGCGGAGATCTACGAGGAGCTCGGGCGGAAGGTCATCCGCGTCGGCAAGCCCTATGCGCCGATATATGACGCCGCGCTTGCCGCCATCGGCCATCCCTCGCGCGACAAGGTGCTGGCCATCGGCGATGCGCTTCACACCGATATCCGCGGCGCCAACCAGGCCGGCATCGACTGCCTGATGGTGACGGCCGGCATCCATGCCGCCGAATTCGGGCCGGCCCATCAGCCGGAGCCGGAGAAGGTGCGCCAGCGTCTTGCCGACGAGGAGCGGCATGTCGTGGCCTATCTGCCCTATCTCGCCTGGGGTAAGGCGACGGCGAAATGAAGCGGCGCGGCTGACAAACTGTCCATGACGATGCCCTCCTTCTCGCTCGCCGTCCTCAACGATGCGCCCGCCGCCTTCCGCGGCGCCGTCCTCGCCATCGGCAATTTCGACGGCATGCATGAAGGCCATCAGGCGGTGCTCGCCGCCGCCGAGGCCGAGGCGCAGCATCTTTCCGCCCCTTGCGTCATCCTCACCTTCGAGCCGCATCCAAGAAGCTTCTTCGCGCCGGCCACGCCGCTCTTTCGCTTGACGCCGGCGGCGCTGAAGGCCTCCGTCGCCGCCGCCCACGGCATTTCAGGCATGCTGGTGGCCCGCTTCGATGCCGCCTTCGCCGCCACCGAGGCGGAGGAGTTCGTGCGCGCCGTCTTGGTGGAAAAGCTCGCCGCCCGCCATGTCGTCACCGGCTACGATTTCCATTTCGGCCATCAGCGAAGGGGCACGCCGGATTTCCTGAAGCGCCAGGGCGTCCTCAATGCCTTCGGCGTCACCGTCGTCGACAAGCATGGCGACGAGGCCGGCGCCGTCTCTTCCAGCCGCATCCGCGAGGCCCTGCGCGAGGGCCGTGTGGAGGAGGCGCGCGAGCTCCTCGGCTGGGATTTTTCGCTCGTCGGCCGGGTGATTGCGGGCGACAAGCGCGGCCGCGACCTCGGATTTCCGACCGCGAATATGGCGCTTAATGCCACCTGCGGCTTACGGCACGGCATCTATGCGGCGCGCTATACCCGGCCCGACGGCAGCGTTCACGATGGTGTGGCGAGCTACGGCCGCCGGCCGACCTTCGACAATGGCGCGCCGCTGCTTGAGACCTTTCTCTTCGGCTTTTCCGGCGAGCTTTACGGCGAGATGGGCCTTGTCTCGCTGATCGGCTGGATACGCGGCGAGGAGCGCTTCGACAGCGCCGAAGCGCTGATTTCCCGCATGCACGAGGACGCCGCCGCCGCCCGCGCCATCCTCGCCGCCCGGCCGCAGCGCGATCTCGACCGCCGCATCGCCGCCGCCTGGCCGAGGGTGGAGCGCCAGGCCGAGGCGGCGGGTCTCGCCTGAAAGGCTGGGGCATCGCCCCCGCTTTTCATTCCCCCGCGGCTCCGCTACAAGCGCGGCCATGCACGGCAGCTTCACGGCGCAGTTCCGAATTAGCCGCCCGGCCTCCATCTAGGGGGCCGGGATTTCCGCTCGCCGCCATGGCGGGCAACGACGCGCCCTTTTCCGAACGATGAAGCTCAGGACCAGACGATGAGCGAGACCGATACCGCCGTCAAAGAGGCGGGACGCGATTATTCCAAGACCCTGTTTCTGCCCAAGACCGAATTTCCCATGCGCGCCGGCCTGCCCAAGAAGGAGCCGGAGATCATCGCGCGCTGGGAGAATATGGACCTTTACGCCCGCCACCGGCAGGCGGCGAAGGGGCGGGAGAAGTTCATCCTCCATGACGGCCCGCCCTACGCCAACGGCCATATCCATATCGGCACCGGCCTCAACAAGATCCTCAAGGACGTCATCGTCCGCTCGCGCCAGATGATGGGCTTCGACGCCAATTACGTGCCGGGCTGGGACTGCCACGGCCTTCCCATCGAATGGAAGATCGAGGAGGAGCTGCGCGCCAAGGGCAAGTCGAAGGATAGCGTCGACAAGGTGACCTTGCGCAAGATGTGCCGCGACTTCGCCACCCATTGGATGGCGGTGCAGACGGACGAGTTCAAGCGCCTCGGTGTCGTCGGCGACTTCAAGAATCCCTATACGACGATGAGCTTTTCCGCCGAGGCGATCATCGCCGGCGAGCTTTTGAAATTCGCCCGCTCAGGCCAGCTTTATCGCGGCTCCAAGCCGGTCATGTGGTCGGTGGTGGAGAAGACGGCGCTCGCCGAGGCGGAGGTGGAGTACCAGGATTACGAATCCGACACCGTCTGGGTGAAGTTTCCGGTTCTGGACGGACCGCTCGCCGGCGCCTCCGTCGTCATCTGGACGACGACGCCCTGGACCATCCCCGGCAACCGCGCCATCGCCTATGCCGCGCGTATCGCCTACGGTCTTTACGAGGTCACCGAAGCGCCGGAAGATAACTGGGCGAAGCCCGGCGACAGGCTCGTCCTTGCCGACGCGCTCGCCGCCGAGACTTTCGAGAAGGCGCGCGTTTCCGGCTATCGGCGCCTTTCCGACGCCGATCCGTCCTCAATCTCCGCCTGCGCCCATCCTCTCCGCGAGGCCGGCCTCGGCGGCTATGATTTCGACGTGCCGATGCTGGAGGGCGAGCATGTCGCCGACGATGCCGGCACCGGCTTCGTCCACACCGCGCCCGGCCATGGCCGCGAGGACTTCGAGGCGTGGATGGAGAACGCCCACGCTCTGCGCGGGCGCGGCATCGACACGGCGATCCCCTATACGGTCGATGCGGACGGCGCCTTCACCAAGGACGCGCCGGGCTTCACCGGCATCCGCGTCATCGACGACAAGGGCAAGAAGGGCGAGGCCAACAAGGCGGTGATCGAGGCGCTCGTTGCCGCCGGCATGCTGCTCGCCCGCGGCCGCCTGAAGCACCAATATCCGCATTCCTGGCGCTCCAAGAAGCCGGTCATCTTCCGCAACACGCCGCAATGGTTCGTCTATATGGACGAGCCGATCGAGGGCACCGACACCTTGCGCCAGCGCGCGCTCGCCGCCATCGAGGCGACGCGCTTTTATCCGCCCGCCGGCAAGAACCGGCTGCGCGGCATGATCGAGCACCGGCCCGACTGGGTGCTGTCGCGCCAGCGCGCCTGGGGCGTGCCGATCGCCGTCTTCGTCAACAAGCAAACCGGCGAGCTTCTGTCCGACGCCGCCGTCGACGCGCGCATCGTCAACATCTTCGCCGAGGAGGGCGCCGATGCCTGGTTCGCCGAGGGCGCCAAGGCGCGCTTCCTGGGCAACGATTACGATCCGGAAGAATGGGAGAAGGTCGACGACATCCTCGATGTCTGGTTCGATTCCGGCTCAACCCATGCCTTCGTCCTGAAGCAGCGCGAGGATCTGAAATGGCCGGCCGACCTTTATCTGGAAGGCTCCGACCAGCATCGCGGCTGGTTCCATTCCTCGCTTCTTGAGAGCTGCGGCACCACCGGCCGCGCCCCTTACGAGGCGGTGCTGACGCATGGCTTCGTCATGGCCGAGGACGGGCGCAAAATGTCGAAATCGCTCGGCAACCAGGTGACGCCGCAACAGGTGATCGAGCAATCCGGCGCCGACATTCTGCGCCTGTGGGTGGTCTCCTGCGACTATGCGGAGGATCTCAGAATCGGACCGGAGATCCTGAAGACCAACGCCGACGCCTATCGCAAGCTGCGCAACACCATCCGCTGGATGCTGGGCACGCTCGCCCATTACCGGCCGGACGAGGAAGTGGCTTTCGACGACATGCCGGAATTGGAGCGGCTGATCCTTTCCGGGCTCGCCCGCCTCGATGAGACGGTGGGCCGCGCCTACGAGGCCTACGACTTCAAGCGCGCCTTCTTCGCCATCTTCAACTTCATGACCATCGATCTTTCGGCGGAGTATTTCGACATTCGCAAGGACGCGCTCTATTGCGACCCGATTTCCTCCGAGCGCCGCCGCGCCGCGCTCACCGTCATCGACCGGCTCTTCAAGGCGCTGGTGAAATGGCTCGCCCCGTTGCTGCCCTTCACCGCCGAGGAGGCCTGGACCTCGCGCTACGGCGACAAGGCCTCGGTGCATCTGGAGCTTTTCCCCGAAGTGCCGGGCGCCTGGCGCGACGAGAAGCTGGAGGCGCGCTGGGAGGAGATCTGGAATGTCCGCCGCGTCCTCATGGGGGCGCTGGAGGTGGAGCGGCGCGACAAGCGTCTCGGCTCCTCGCTGGAGGCGGCGCCGATCGTCTATGTGGAGGACGAGGCTCTCTCAAAGACGCTCGACGAGATCGATCTGGCCGAGATCGCCATCACCTCCGCGGTGGAGCTGAGAAAGGGCGAGGCGCCGCATCAGGCCTTCCGCCTGCCGGAGGTGAAGGGCGTCGCCGTGATGCCGGCCATGGCCCGCGGCAGGAAATGCGCGCGCTCCTGGAAGATCTCGCCCGATGTCGGCGCCGACCCGGATTATCCCGATCTGACGCCGCGCGATGCCGCCGCGATGCGCGAATATGAGCGCGCCGAGCGCGTCGGATGAGTGCCGCGCGGCGCCTCGCGAGGGATCGGAACCGTCGATGAGCCCTTTCAGGCTGGGCGCCATCGCCGCCGTCATCGCCTTGGCGATCGATCAGGCCTTCAAGCTTGCCATGCTCGGGCCCTACGCCATGGCCGAGAAGGGGCGCATCGCCGTCGCCCCCTTTCTCGATCTCATTCTCGTCTGGAACCGCGGCGTCAGCTATGGCCTTCTGGAGCAGGGAAGCGAGGCGGGAAGGTGGCTCTTGATCGCCATCGGCCTCGCCGGGGCGGGGCTGTTTTCGTACTGGCTGTGGCGCGCCGACCGGGTTTTGCCGGCGCTTTCCCTCGGCCTCATCATCGGCGGGGCGCTCGGCAACGTCATCGATCGTATCGCCTACGGCGCCGTGGCAGACTTCTTTCTCATCCATATCGGCGCTTTCGAATGGTACGTCTTCAACCTCGCCGATGTGTGGATTGTGGCCGGTGTCATCGGCATGATCCTGGCTTGGCTGACCGAGCGCCCTCAAAATGCCAGAAAATCGTGAAAGGCCATTCCTATCGACGGTGATAGGCTGCCTGTGGTAAGCCGCATCGGCGAAAGGGGTGGAAGAGGCATGCGCCCTCGCGGCGCATTTCAGGCGCGTCAGGTCGGGCAAGATTTCGGCGCGCCGGCGAAGGCAAAGGGGTAGAGGTCTCATGGCGAAATCGGCCGCGCAACCTGCGCTGAGGCGCGTTCCGGCGGCGCTTGCTCTCATCGGCGGCGCTGCGCTGCTTGTTGGTGGCTGCTCCTCATCCACCACCTATGGCACCGGGCAGGCGCCGGAAATGGCCGTGTTCTCCGAGCTCGCCGGCGTCGGCGGGCTGAAGAAGAAAGAGCCGATCACATACAAGCCGCGCTCGCCGCTGGTCATGCCGCCGGAGCAGGCGGAGCTGCGTCCGCCCGTCGACGAGCCTGAGGTGCGCACGGCGCAATGGCCGGGCAGTGGCCAGCCCAATCCGGGCGGCAACGTGCAGCGGCCGAACGACCCACATGACAACAACGCCCGCGACGACCTGACGCCGGAATATGTGGCGAGCCTGAAGCCGCTCGGCGCCCTGTCGCAGCCGCGTTCTGGTGGCATCGACGACACCGCCGAGCGCATCAACGCCAAATACGAGGTGATCGGCAACGACAAGGCGCGCCGCGCCTATCGCGACGCGCTGGCCGACGCCAAGGGCATCGGCAGCACCGAGCGCCGCTACCTCACCGATCCGCCGGAGAAGTATCGCCAGCCGGCGGAGGGCGCCCCGGTCGATCCGGACGGCGTGACGAGTGACGACGGCAACTTCGTCACCCGCCTCTTCCGCTGATAGCCGTCGAGTTGGCTGCGTAAGGCGCCTATCCCGAGCCTGTGCGGGCGGGGGCAGCGCCCCTTTTGCCACCTCATGTGAGATCCGCCCCTTCAAGAAGCCGCCCCTTTTCAATTCGGGCGGCCTTCGCCAGACTCCTCCCGTCCGAATCCGCGCCAAGATGGAGTGAAGGTGGCGATCCGCGCCCTTCCCGAACACCTCGTCAACCGCATCGCCGCCGGCGAGGTGGTGGAGCGGCCGGCGAGCGCCGTCAAGGAGCTGGTGGAGAACGCCATCGACGCCGGCGCCGGCGCCATCGAGGTGGTGACGGCCGCTGGCGGCAAGAGCCTCATCCGCGTCAGCGACGATGGCGTCGGCATGGACCGGGCCGACCTCGCCGCCTGCGTGGAGCGCCATTGCACCTCCAAGCTGCCGGATGAGGATCTGTCGCGCATCGCCTCGCTCGGCTTTCGCGGCGAGGCGCTTGCCTCCATTGGCGCGGTTGCAAGGCTTGAGATCGTCAGCCGGCATGAGAGCGAGCCGCATGCCTGGCGCCTCCTCGTCGACGGTGGCAGGAAGGAAGGCCCGGCCCCGGCGGCGCATGCGCGCGGCACCAAGGTGGAGGTGCGCGACCTCTTCTTCGCCACGCCCGCGCGGCTGAAATTCCTGCGCACCGACCGGGCCGAGGCGAGCGCCGTCGCCGATGCCACGCGCCGCATCGCCCTTGCTCATCCCGGCATCGGTTTCACCGTCGCCGAGGCGGAACGCAGGCCGCTCAATTGGCCGGCGCGCGCCGATCTTCTCTCCCGCCTCGCCGATTGCATGGGCGAGGATTTCGCCGCCAACGCCGTGCCGGTCGAAGGCGAGAAGGAAGGTTTGCGCCTTTCCGGCTTCGTCTCCCTGCCGACCTTCTCCCGCGCCAATTCCCTTTCCCAGTTTGTCACCGTCAACGGCAGGGCGCTGCGCGACCGGCTCCTTTCCGGCGCCATCCGCGCCGCCTATGCCGATGTCCTCATGCAGGGCCGCCACGCCATGCTCGCCCTCTTCCTTCAGGTTCCGCCGCAAGAGGTCGACGTCAACGTCCATCCGATGAAGGCGGAGGTGCGCTTTCGCGATCCCGGCCTGGTGCGCGGGCTCGTCATCCGCGCCATCCGCGAGGCGCTTTCGGCGCATGGCTTCCGCCCCACCACCGCCGCGGCGGGGGCGACCCTCGCCGCCTTCCGGCCCGGCGGGGGAGGGGGCGGGCAGGCTGCCCCTTCGCCAGGCACCGCCCGTCCTTTTGCCGCGCAGGGCGCCGCGCCTGGCTGGCAGGGCTGGGCCGCGCCCGAGCCTGGCCCGGCGAGCGCGGCGGAGGAAATACCGGTGCCGGCCGGCTTTGCCGAGACCGGCCAGGCGGTCTTTCGCGACGACCGGCCGAGCGCGGAGTTCCGCGCCGTCGATGGCGGGAGCGACGAGGCGCTCGGCTTTCCGCTCGGCGCCGCGCGCGCCCAGCTGCACGAGAATTACATCGTCGCCCAGACGGCCGACGGGCTCGTCATCGTCGACCAGCACGCCGCCCATGAACGCATCGTCTACGAGCGGCTGAAGGCGGGGCTGGCGAAGAAGGCCGTGGCGAGCCAGATGCTGCTCATCCCCGAGATCGTCGAATTGCCGGCGGGCGACGTGGAGCGCCTTGCCGCCCGCGCCGGCGAGCTCGCCGAGCTCGGCCTCGGCCTGGAGCCTTTCGGGCCGGGCGCCATCGCCGTCACCGAGACGCCGGCGCTTCTCGGCGAGGTCGATGCCCGTTCCCTCATCCGCGACATTGCCGACGATCTGGCCGAATTCGACGCCTCCACGCGCCTTGAGGAGCGCCTTCACCATGTCGCCGCCACCATGGCCTGCCACGGCTCGGTGCGCTCCGGCCGCCGCCTCAAGGGCGAGGAGATGAACGCGCTCCTGCGCCAGATGGAACAAACGCCCAATGCCGGCCAGTGCAACCACGGCCGCCCGACCTTCGTGGAATTGAAGCTCGCCGATATCGAGCGGCTTTTCGGCAGAAGATGAGGAAGGCGAGGTTTCAGCCGGCTTTCAGGATAAGAAGCTGGCTGTCGCCCGCCGCGCGCTTGTCGAGAAGCTCAAAGCCTTCCGGCAGCGCCACCTCCGCCTTGGCGCTTTCCTCCAGAACGGCGATGGCGCCCGGCGTCAGCCAGTTCCCGGCGCGCGCCGCGGCGAGCGCCTTTTCCCCGAGCCCCTTGCCGTAGGGCGGGTCGCAGAAGGCAAGCTCGAAGGGCTTCATGGTGCCGGCCGCTCCGAGCCTTGTGGCATCGCGCCGGAAGAGGCGGGTCGCGCCGGTGAGGCCGAGGCTTTCGATGTTCTTGCGGATGAGCGCGCGCGCCTCAGCCCCTTCCTCCACGAAGAGCGCATAGGCGGCCCCGCGCGAGATGGCTTCCAGGCCGAGCGCCCCGGTGCCGGCGAAGAGGTCGAGGACGCGGCATCCCTCCGCCGGCATGCCGTGGCGGTGCTGAAGGATGGAGAAAAGGCTCTCCCGCAGCCGGTCCGAGGTTGGCCGGATGGTCTGGGATTTCGGTCCGGCGAGCGGACGGCCGCTAAGCCTTCCGCCGACGATGCGCATGCCGTCTCTTCTCGCCCCTGCCGGCAGCCTCGCCGGCCCCCTCGCCGGCCCGGTGCGGACGCGGCGGCCTTTTCGCTCCCGGCCGCTTCTCGCCTTCCTTGCCGGCGGGCCGGCGTTTTTCTTCCCGCTCCGTCTCGCGCAGCGGCGCGGCAAAATCGGCGCCGGCGGCCTTAATCAGCCTGGCGCCGAGCTGCTCGCGCAGGATGCGCGCCGGCACCTCCTTCACCGCGCCGACAGCGAGGTCGCCGAGCTGGAACGGGCCGTAGGAGATGCGGATGAGCCGGTTCACCTGCAGCCCCAGATGCTCCAGCACCTTCTTCACTTCCCGGTTCTTGCCTTCCCTGAGGCCGAGCGTCAGCCAGACATTGCCGCCCTGCTGGCGCTCCAGCGCCGCCTCGATGGGCCCGTAGAGCATGCCCTCCACGGCGATGCCCTTCTTCAGCCCGTCGAGCGTCTCCTGGGCAATGCGTCCATGCGCGCGCACCCGGTAGCGCCGCAGCCAGCCGGTGGAGGGCAGTTCCAGGATGCGGGCGAGCCCGCCATCGTTGGTCAGAAGCAGGAGGCCCTCCGTGTTGATGTCGAGCCGGCCGACGGAGACGAGCCGCGGCAGGCCCGCCGGTAGGGCGGCGAAGACGGTGGGGCGACCTTCCGGGTCGCGCTGCGTGGAGACGAGCCCCTTCGGCTTGTGAAACAGGAAGAGGCGGCTCCTCTCGCGCTCGGCGAGCGGCGCCCCGTCGACGAGGATATGGTCCTTCTCCGTGACCGTCACCGCCGGGGTCACAAGCACCTTGCCGTTGACGGCGACCCGGCCCGCCGCGATCCATGTCTCCGCCTCGCGCCGCGAGCACAGCCCCGCCCGCGCCATGACCTTGGCGATGCGCTCGCCCTTGCCGGGCTCGCCTTTGGGGGCGATGCGCTCGACCTTGCCGGACGCGTCTTTGGCGGACGGTTTTCGTTCCGGAGATGATGTCGGTTTGTGCGGCTTGTGCGCGGGCATGGCGCTGCTCTAGCAGAGGCCCCGCAGCTAGGCGAGAGTGAGGCGATGAAAGACAGCTCCTTCATGGCGGCCGCCTTGGATGAGGCGAGGGCGGCGGCGGCGCGCGGCGAAGTTCCGGTCGGCGCCGTCCTCGTCAAGGACGGCGAAATTCTCGCCCGCGCCGGCAACCGCACGCTCGCCGACCGCGATCCGACTGCCCATGCGGAGATGCTGGCGATCCGCGGGGCGGCCGAACGGCTCGGCTCGGAGCGGCTCGTCGGCGCCGACCTCTATGTGACGCTGGAGCCTTGCCCCATGTGCGCGGCGGCCATCAGCTTCGCCCGCATCCGCCGGCTCTATTACGGCGCGGGCGATGAGAAGGGCGGCGCGGTCGACCATGGCGTGCGCCTGTTCGCCAGCCCCAGCTGCCATCATCGCCCCGAGGTCTATTCGGGTCTTGCCGAGCGCGAGGCGGGCGAATTGCTGCGCGGTTTCTTCCGCGCCCGCCGTCCAACCTGACTGGAAAGAAACATCCATGCTGAACGTCTTCGACAGCCCCTTCAAGGGCGTTCCCATCGCCGAGCAGGTGCGCAACCGCAATATCGAGGTCGGCCGCTACAGCTACTATTCCGGCTACTACCACGGCCATCCCTTCGAGGAATGCGTGCGCTACCTCGCCCCCGACCGCGACGACGTCGACCGGCTGATCATCGGCAGCTTCTGCTCCGTCGGCACCGGCGCCGTTTTCATGATGGCCGGCAATCAGGGCCACCGGAACGACTGGATCTCAACCTTCCCGTTTTTCTACCAGGCGGAGGCGGAGCCGGCCTTCGGCGGCGCGCTGGACGGCTTTCGCCGCGCCGGCGACACCGTCATCGGCCACGATGTGTGGATCGGCGCCGAGGCGATGGTGATGCCCGGCATCTGCGTCGGCGACGGGGCGATCATCGCCAGCCGCGCCGTCGTCACCCGTGACGTGGAGCCCTACACCATCGTCGGGGGAAATCCGGCACGCCCGATCCGCAAGCGCTTTGCGCAGGAGGAGATCGCCCTTCTCCTTCAGATGCGATGGTGGTCCTGGCCTCTTGAGCGCATCGGCGAGGAAATGCCTGGCCTGTGCTCCGGCGATGTGAGGGGCGTTCATGCCCGTTGGCGGCGATGGCGGGAGGCCGTGCCCGGCGAGGCGGGAGAGGAAGGCTGACGCGGCGTTCCCTCAAAACGAGCCGGTGGGGCGCTGCCGGCTCGTCCGGGCGCCGGTTCAGGCCTCCAGAATGACGTCGAAGCCGCCGAAGATCATGCGGCTGCCGTCGAAGGGCATCGGATTGTTCTCCGCGCTCATGCGCGGATCGGCCATGAGCTTCTGCCAGCCGGCATCGCGCGCCGCCTTTGACGGCCAGGTGATCCAGGAAAACACGACCGTCTCGTCGGGCTTGCGCATCACCGCGGAATGAAGCGAGTTCAGCTTTCCCTCCGGCACGTCCTCGCCCCAGCATTCCACCACCGAGAGCGCCCCGACTTCCTTGAACAGGCTCGCCGCCCGTTCCGCGTGTTTCAGGAAGGCTTCCTTGTTGGCGGTGGGCACCGCCGCCACGACGCAATCGACATAGCTCATTCTGGCTTCCTTTCCTTGCCGTTGCAGGCGGCCCGAAGGCCGGCGTCGCTGCGCCTCGCGCTCCGCGGCGCCAAATCTCTACCGCTGCCGGGACCCTGCTCGTGATATAGGTTGATGTCAACGTATATTCGTGGAGCCGTGAGATCCCGCGGTAGAACGCTTCCAGCAAGGTATGACATGCTCTAATGGGCAAGCCCGATCGCCGGCACGGGCACGCCGATATGCGCCGGCTCGCGCTCGAACGGCGAATCGATGATGTGCTCCATGCGCCGCTTCAGGTCGTCCTTCAAAGGCTCGTTCATCGCCAGGATCTGCTCCGTCCTCAGGAAGTCGAGGACGAAGAAGTCGTTGATCTTCGGGCGGAAGAGGATGTCCGGCTTGCGCCGCTTCAGCTTTTCCGCCTGCACCGCCTGCATGGAGATCTGCGCCGTGCCGATGATCGTCTCCAAAAGGCCGGGCATCTTGTCCGGCTCGCCCGTCGGCCCGCCGGCGACATCGGAGGCGATGACGATATCCTGGCCGAGGCACAGGTCGATGGGCAGCGGATTGACGGCGCCGCCGTCGATCTGCAGGCGCCCGTTGATGGGAACGGGCTTGAAGACGGAGGGAATGGCGATGGATGCGGCCACCGCCGGGCGGATGGGCCCCGAATCCAGCACCGTCTCGCACCAGCCGTAGAAATCGCAGGAGACGACCTTGAGGGGGATCGGCAGCTCCTCGAAGGTCTCCGGGGCGCGCTCGATGCCGGGAACGAAGTTCTCCAGGATGATGAGCGGATCGAACTGCGCCTGCAACAGGCGCCCGCGGAAGATGTCGCCGACGCCGATCGGCCGCGCCTGCCACAGCCGGGCGTAGACTTCCCGTTTCTGGGAGAAGAATTCCAGCGTGTTCTCGCGCATCTCCCGGCCCGACATGCCGCTGGCATAGCCGAGGCCGATGATGGCGCCGATGGAGGTTCCCGCGATCAGCGCCGGCTTGATGCCGAGCTCGTCGAAGACCTCGCAGACGAGGATATGGGTCATCCCCCTGGCGCCGCCGCCGCCGAGAACGAGGCCGATATTATGGTTCGAGCTCATGAATGTCTCCGCCCCGGATTGGCCGCCGTCTCGCGCGATTGTCTACCGCTCCGCCCTTCCTTCACAATCAAGATTTGAGACGAATCCTAACGGCCGGGCATGAAGGTTTTGCGAATCCGGGATCGGCCGCCAGGATCGGGCGGGCGCGGCTTTAGATGGTGACGCGCCGGCGCGGCGGCAAGCTGCGCGCGAAAAGGCCGCCGCCGAGACGTGCGGGCCTCCGGCTAAGCCGAGGCGGCCGGCGCCAGCGCCCTTGCGCCGATATCGGAGCGGCTGAAGCCTTGCGGCCAGTCGATGCGCGCCGCCGCCTCGTAGGCGCGCGCCCGCGCCTCGGCGATATCGCGGCCGAGCGCCGTGACGTTGAGCACCCGCCCGCCTGCGGCGACGAGCCGGCCGTCCTCGCGCCGCGTGCCGGCATGGAAAACGGTGACGCCTTCGACCGCCTCGGCCGCCTCCAGGCCTTTGATTTCGCTGCCCTTGTCGTAGGCGCCGGGATAGCCCTTGGAAGCGAGGACGACGGTGAGCGCGGCCTGCGCGCGCCAGTCGATGGCGGCGCCGGCGAGCCTGCCGGTGGCGGCGCGGTGAAGCAGCGGCAGGAGATCGCTTTCAAGCCGCGCCATCAGCACCTGGCATTCCGGATCGCCGAAGCGGACATTGTATTCAATCAGCTTCGGCCCGTCCTGCGTCATCATCAGCCCGGCATAGAGGACGCCGCGATAGGGCGTGCCGGCCGCTTCCATGGCCGCCAGCGTCGGCGTCACGATCTCCTCCATCGCCCGGCGCTGCAGCGCCGGCGAAAGCACCGGGGCCGGCGAATAGGCGCCCATGCCGCCGGTATTGGGGCCTTCGTCGCCGTCATAGGCGCGCTTGTGATCCTGCGCCGTGGCGAGCGGCAGCGCCGTCTTGCCGTCGGTGAGGACGAAGAAGCTCGCCTCCTCGCCGACAAGGCATTCCTCGATCACCGCTTTGCCGCCGGGTTCGGCGAAGATGGCGGAAAGCGCCGCCTGCGCCTCGGCATGCGTCGTGGCGACGGTCACCCCCTTGCCGGCGGCGAGGCCGTCCGCCTTGACGACGACGGGCACGGGCTGCGCCGCCAGATAGGCGAGCGCCGGCTGAAGGGCATCGAAGCTGGCGAAGGCGGCCGTGGGGATGCCGGCGCGCTGGCACAGCTCCTTGGTGAAGGTCTTGGAGCCTTCCAGCCGGGCGGCCGCGGCCGAGGGGCCGAAGGCGGCGATGCCGGCGGCGTGAAGCGCGTCGACGAGGCCGGCAACGAGCGGCGCTTCCGGCCCGACGACGACGAGATCGATATGTTCGGAGCGGCAAAAGGCGACGACCGCCTCATGCTCTTTCGCATCGAGATCGATGCATGTGGCGCAGCCAGCGATACCGGCATTGCCGGGGGCGGCGAAGAGCTTCGTCAGCTCCGGCGAGGCGGCCATCTTCCAGGCGAGCGCATGCTCGCGCCCCCCACTTCCCAGCAACAAAACCCGCACGAAAACTCCCCTTCTTCATCCGCGCGCGACCTAGCACGAAGCCGGTGACGGTGAAACGCCGCATCCTCGCGCGGCCGAAAAAGCTTGACGCCGGGGCCCGTCTACGGTGAGGGGAGGCCATGCTGGAAAAAGCTGGCCGAGGCACCGCGACCGCCGGTGCGCTGCCCGATTCGGTGGCGCGGCACTGGCTGGATCGCTATGCGCCGGATTGGCTGAAGCCCTATGGGCGGCTCGCCCGCTGGGACCGGCCGATCGGCTGGTGGCTGCTATTGTGGCCGTGCTGGTGGGCGGCGGCTCTGGCGGCGCTCGCCGCCGGCAACGCCTTCCCCTCCATCTGGCACCTTCTTCTCTTCTTCGTCGGCTCCGTCGCCATGCGCGGCGCCGGCTGCACCTATAACGACCTCGTCGACCAGGACATCGACGCCAAGGTCGCCCGCACCAGGGCGCGCCCGATCCCCTCAGGCGACGTCTCCTGGCAGAAGGCGCTTGTCTTTCTTGTCCTGCAATGCCTCGTCGGGCTGCTGGTTCTCGTCCAGTTCAACGCCTTCACCATTTTCCTCGGCTTCGCCTCGCTCGTCTTCGTGGCCGCCTACCCGTTCATGAAGCGGGTGACGCATTGGCCGCAGGTCGTGCTCGGCATCTCCTTTTCCTGGGGGGCGTTGGTCGGCTGGTCGGCGGTCTTCGGCTCGCTCGCCCTGGCGCCGGTGCTTCTCTACCTGGCCGCCATTTCGTGGACGATGGCCTACGACACCATCTACGCCCATCAGGACAAGGAGGATGACGCTCTCATCGGCGTCGGCTCCACCGCGCAGGTCTTCGGTGATTTCACCAAGCCGGCGCTGGCGGGCTTTTTCGCCCTGTCGATCCTGTTGATGGGAGCGGCCTTCGTTCTGGTGGACGCCAGCCTCATCGCCTTTCTGGCGCTGGCGGCGATGGCGGTGCAGTTCGCCTGGCAGGTGCTGACGCTCGACACCGACGACGCCGACACCTGCCTGGCCCGCTTCCGCTCCAACCGCGAGGCGGGCGCCATCGTCTTTATCGGCCTGTGCCTCGACGCGCTGGTGCGCGCCGCCTTCGGCTGATGTCGCTCAGATCGAGGTGAGGGGCCGCGTGCCTTCGCCGCCGGCCATGAAGCACTCTAGCCGCGGGCGATGATCTCGCGGGCCTGGATGGGCGTGACGTGGCGAATGAGCCCGACCTTGCGCCGCACCAGAAAGCGCGGGCGCTGCGCGTTCCGCAGCTTGCGGCGACGGATGTCGAGGATGCTTCCCGCCTCGATGCGCGACGTCACCCGGATCTCGCCGAGGAACGGGCGTGTGAGATGCGCCGCCAGCCGGTCGCGGAAGCGGCTCGCCTCGTCGAAGGTGAGGGTGTGGGCGAGCGTCACGCTGAGCGAGGGCTCAACATGCTCCAGCGTCAGCCGGTAGCCGCCGGCCTCCTGCCTGAGAAAGACCCGACCGAAATCGCGCACGGCGATGTCGACGAGGCCCGTCGGCTCTCCCTCCAGCCGGTTCAACACCACCCTGTCGCTGGCGAAGAAGATGGCGATCCTGGAACCGTCGCTCGTCTCGGCGGGATACCATTCGAATGCCTCAAAGAGCGCGGGCCGCCAACTGGGACGGCCCGCCTCTTCGGCAAGCCCCATATCACGCTCTGTCTGACGCATATTCTCTGGCCTTTTTGGCTCTATCGGCTTCTGATGAGCTTTCGATGCTGACATGACGAGCAAGATGACCTGGAGCCTTGGCGATTCGCTTAAAGAGCGTGGTTAAGAGGGCCTCTCCGTAACCTAGGGTAAGTAAAGCCTCAACGCCGGAAGAGAAAGTCTCAATACCCTGGGACATTGCGCCTGGCGTCAGGAACACGATATTGCAGTGCAATGAGAGCCATCGAGACGCATTCCGTTCCCCCTGCCGCCACGGCCGCCAATAGCGCCGACCGCGCCCTCCTTGAGGAGGCGGCCCGCGACGCCGGGCGGCTGGCCATGCGCCATTTCCGCAACAACCCGGAGACCTGGCACAAAGCCGGCGGCTCGCCCGTTTGCGTCGCCGACATGGAGGTGGATGCCTTCCTCTTCGCCGAGCTGCGGGCGGCGCGGCCCGATTACGGCTGGCTGTCGGAGGAGCGCGCCGACGATGCGGAGCGTCTGCGGCGCGAGCGCGTCTTCATCGTCGACCCGATCGACGGCACCCGCGGCTTTCTGGCCGGCGATCCCAATTGGTGCGTCTCCATCGCCATCGTCGCGCAGGGCCGCCCGCAGGCTGCCGCGCTTTTCGCCCCGGCGCTGGACCGGCTGATGACGGCCGCCATCGGCGAGGGAGCGAGCGAGAACGGCGCCGCCATCACCGTCAGCGAACGCGCCAGCCTCTCCGGCTGCGCCATCGCCGGCCCGACCTCCTGGCTGAAGAGCGGCCTTTGGGAGGGACATGCCGTGCGCGCCGGGCAGTATCTGCCCTCGCTCGCCTGGCGTTTCGCCAGCGTCGCCGACGCCACTTTCGACGCCGCCTTCGCCCGTCCGCGCGCCCATGACTGGGACCTTGCCGCCTGCGATCTTTTGGTGCACGAAGCCGGTGGCCGGCTGACCTCGCTTCATGGTCGCCCGCCGCTTTACAACCGCGCCGAATTGCGGCACGGAGCGCTGGCCGCGGCCAATCCGCGTTTGCATGGCGAGCTCGTCACGACGCTGACGCGGGTGGAAGAAGAGCGCGCCGCCGCTGGCAAGGCCGCCCGCTGACCCAAGAGCCGTTGATGAAATCTGCATCTGCCGACGAAAAGAGCGCCCAGCTTCTGCATCTCGTCTTCGGTGGCGAGCTCAGCGATCTGAAGGGCATCCGTTTCCGTGATCTCGACGGGCTCGATATCGTCGGCATCTACCCGAACTATGCCGAAGCGTACAAGGCATGGAAGGAGAAGGCGCAGATGACGGTCGACAATGCCCAGATGCGGTATTTCATCGTGCATCTGCACCGCTTGCTCGATCCCCAAGATGACAGCTGAGGACGGTCGCAAGCCGCATCTGGCGGTCGCCCCGGGGCCGGGCGCCGATACCCTCACCGTGGACGACATCTCCGCCACGGAGGTGATGCGCCGGCTGTTCCGCGAGATCTTGTGGCCGCATCGGCGCATCCTGGCGCTGGCCCTCGTGAGCATGGCGATCGGCGCCGCCACGGCCGGCGCCGTGCCCTTCCTCATCCAGGTCGTCGCCGACGAGGTTTTCGTCGCCAAGAACGAGCGGCTTCTCTATCTCCTGCCGATCGCCATCGTCGGCGTCATGGCTGTGCGCGGGGCGGCGGACTGGACCTCCAAGGTAACCGATGCCTGGCTCGGCAACGTCCTGGTGGCGGATTTGCGCATCCGCATGTTCGACACGCTCACCGCCGCCGATCTCGCCTGGGTGCAACGCACCCATTCCGGCCGTTTCGTCTCCGCCTTCGTCAACGACGCGCCGGTGGTCGACCGCGCCGCCGCCAAGACGATGACAGCGCTGGTCAAGGACGGCCTCACCGTCATCTTCTTGACCGGCGCCATGTTCTACATGGATTGGCGGCTCGCCCTGATGGTCGTCGCCGGCATGCCCTTCGCCTATCTCTTCCTGCGCAAGCAGAGGAAGCGCATCTCCGGTTCGGTACGCCGCTCGCTGAAGGAATCGGGCGACCTCGGCAGCCTGCTGACGCAGACCCTGCAATCCCTGCGCGTCGTCAAGGCCTATCGCCAGGAAAAGCGCGAGGCGGAACGTTTCCGCGTCATCGTCGACAACATCGTGCGCTATCTGATGAAGACGGCGCGCTCGCGCGCCGCCGTCGGCCCGGTGACGGAGGCGCTGTCGGGCGTGGGCATCGCCGCGGCCATCTTCTATGGCGGCTGGCAGGGCATCTACGGCACCGTCACGCTCGGCCATTTCGCCGGCTTCCTGACGGCGGCCATGCTCACCTATCCGCCGCTGCGCTCCGTGGCGCAGGCCCAGGCTCTCCTGTCGGAGGGCGTGACCGCGGCAAGCCGCATCTTCGCCATCATCGACCATGCCGCCACGGTGACGGAAAAGCCCGGCGCCAGGCCGCTCGCCGTGCCGAAGGGGCGCATCGTCTTCGAGAATGTCGGTTTCGCCTATGAGACCGGCGGCCCCGTCCTCGCCGATTTCGACCTCGTGGTGGAACCTGGCCAGAAGGTCGCGCTGGTCGGGCCGAGCGGGGCCGGCAAGAGCACCGTCCTCAATCTCGTCCTGCGCTTTTTCGATCCCACCAGCGGGCGCATCCTCATCGACGGCGAGGATATCCGCGACGCCACCTTGGCGAGCGTGCGCGCCGCCTCCGCCCTTCTCACCCAGGACCCGCTCCTCTTCGACGACACGGTGCGCGCCAACATCGCCTACGGCTCGGAGGATGCCGGCGAGCGCCGCATCGTGGAGGCGGCGCGCGCCGCCGCCGCGCACGATTTCATCATGCGCATGCCTGAGGGTTACGAGACCGTCGTCGGCGAAGGCGGCAACCGGCTCTCTGGCGGCGAGAAGCAGCGCATCGCCTTCGCCCGCGCCATGCTTCGCGACGCGCCGATCCTGCTTCTGGACGAGCCGACCAGCGCCCTCGACGCGGAAGCGGAGGCCAAGGTGCAAAAGGCCATGGAGGGGCTCCTGCGGGGCCGCACGG
This sequence comes from Afifella pfennigii DSM 17143, assembly GCF_000688515.1. GTDB lineage: Bacteria > Pseudomonadota > Alphaproteobacteria > Rhizobiales > Afifellaceae > Afifella > Afifella pfennigii. The sequence goes on from NZ_JHZK01000024.1 coordinate 33,926, forward strand.
TGCTGATGATCGCCCACCGCCTGTCGACGGTGCAGCGCGCCGATGTCATCTGTGTCATGGAGCAGGGCTGCATCGTGGAGCGCGGCAGCCATGACGAGCTGATCGCCCGTGGCGGCGCCTATGCCAAGATGTTCCGCACCCAGTTCGTGGGAGAGGCGCCGAGCCTGGCCGTGGCGGGAAGCTGAGGCCGATGCTGAAGAAGCTTGGCCGCAACGCCTTCCTGACCGCTCTTCTCGGCCGCCTGCTGGCGGCCTATCTGAAGCTTGTCCGCGTCACCACGCGTTTTGCCACCGAGCCGGCCGATCCTTATATCCATATCGACGACAAGATGCCGATCATCGCCACCTGCTGGCACGGCCATCATCTTCTGGTCGGTCTGATGCGCAGGTCAGGCCACGAATTCGCCGTCCTCGTCTCGCGCTCCGCGGACGGGGCCATCAACGCCGCCGCGGCCGAAGGCATGGGCCTGAAGGTCATTCGCGGCTCTGGGGGACGCAACCGGTTGAAGACGGTGAAGAAGGGCGGGGCGGTCGGCTTCCTCAGCATGTTGGGCGCCCTGAAGGAAGGGACCTCCGTGGCGCAGACCGCCGACGTGCCGCGCGGCGTTGCCCGCCGCTGCGGCGAGGGCGTCGTCAAGCTGGCGCAGCATTCCGGCCGTCCCATCGTGCCGGTGGGAGTGGCGACGAAGTTCCGCCTCGACTTGCCGAGCTGGGACCGGGCGCGCCTTCCCCTGCCTTTCGGACGCGGCGGCTTCGTCATCGGCGAGCCGATTTTCGTGCCTGAGGCGGCCGGCGAGGAGGAATTGGAGGCGACCCGCCAGAAAGCCGAGCGCGCCCTCGACGACGCGCTGCGCCGGGCCGAGCTTCTGGCGGGCATTTCCCATGGTTGAGGTCTGGGCCCATGGCTGAGGTCCGGCCCATGGCTGAAGTCTGGGATCGCCTCGCCATCGGGGCATGGCGCAGCGCCGGCCATGTGCTGCAGCCGGCGGCGGGCATCATCCTGCGCGAGCGCGAGCGCCGCGGCAAGGAAGAGAGCAAGCGGCTGGCGGAGCGGCGCGGACAGGCGAGCCGGCGCCGCCCGCCGGGGCCGCTCGCCTGGGTGCATGCCGCCTCCGTCGGCGAGACCAACGCCGCCCTGCCGCTGGTCGCCGGCTTGCAGGAGCGGGGCCTTGGCATCGTTCTGACCACCGGCACCGTCACCTCCGCCGCCATCGCCGCCAGCCGACTTGAGGCGGGCGCCGTGCATCAATATGCGCCCCTCGACGTGCCGGTCTTCTGCGACCGCTTCCTGCGCCATTGGCGGCCCGATCTCGCCGTCTTCGTGGAATCGGAATTGTGGCCGACGGCCATGGACGAGCTCTACCGGCGCTCCGTTCCGCTCGTCCTCATCAATGGGCGCATGTCGGAGCGCTCCTATCGCCGCTGGCGCCAAAGCGGCGTCATCGGCCGCACCATCATGCGCCGCATCGGCCTTTGCCTCGCCCAGACCGGGGACGACGCGGCGCGTTTCCGCGAACTCGGCGTCGGCGAGGTCGTCGTCACCGGCAATCTCAAATTCGACGTGCCCGAGCTTGCCGCCCCGCAAGGCGAGATGTCGGCCTTTCGCGCCGCCATCGGCGCGCGCCCGGTCTTTCTGGCCGCCAGCCTGCATCCTGGCGAGGACGAGATGGCGCTTGCCGCCGCCGAAAGGCTGCGCGCGGAGCGGCCCGAGCTTTTCACCATCATCGCGCCGCGCCATCCCGAGCGCGCCGCCGACATTGCCGCCCTGGCGGCGCAACGCGGGCTTTCCGCTCGCCTGCGCTCAGAAGGCGCCTTGCCGGACGCGGGCACCGAGCTCTTCATCGCCGACACGATCGGCGAGATGGGGCTGTGGTACCGCCTCGCCGACATCGCCTTTCTCGGCGGCACCCTGGTGCCGCATGGCGGTCAGAACCCGATCGAGCCGGCCAAGCTCGGCGTCCCGGTTCTGCACGGGCCGCATACGGCCAATTTCGCCGGGATCTTCGCCATGCTGAAGGCGGCCGGCGCCACCGTCGCGATCGCCAGCGCCGAAGAGCTGGGCGAGCATGCCGCCTCGCTGCTGGCCGACCCGGCCCGGCGCCAGCGCCTCGCAGCCGCCGCCTCCTCCTGCGTGGAAGGCTCCGCCGGCGCGCTGGAGCGCAGCCTTGCCGCGCTGTCGGCCTATCTGCCCGCCGCTCCGGCGGGGCATGCGGGCGGCTGAGCGCATGCGGGCGCCTTCCTTCTGGTGGCGCAAGGGTGCCTGGCAGGCGGCGGCGCTCTCTCCTTTCGGTTTCGCCTATGGTCTTGTCGCTGGCGCGCGCATGCGGCGAGCCGGTGCGGCGGCGCCGAAGCCGGTTCTGTGCATCGGCAATTTCGTCCTCGGCGGCGCCGGCAAGACGCCGCTCTGCCTTGCCATCGGCGCGCTCGCACAGCGCCACGGCTTGCGGCCGGGCTTTCTCACCCGCGGCTATGGCGGCGCCGAGGCGGGACCGCTGCGCGTCGATTTGCGCAAGCATTCCGCCGAGGAGGTGGGCGACGAGCCGCTGCTTCTGGCCGAGCGCGCCGTGACGGTGGTGGCCAGGGATCGGGTCGCCGGCGCAAGGGCTCTCGCCGAAGCCGGCGTCGACCTCATCGTCATGGATGACGGTTTCCAGAATCCGAGCCTGAACAAGGATGTCTCGCTGATCGTCGTCGACGGCGCCCGCGGCCTCGGCAATGGCGGGGTTTTCCCGGCCGGTCCCCTGCGCGCCCCGCTCGCCGCACAGCTTGATCTCGCCGACGCTGTCCTCGTCATGGGCGAGGGCGAGCCGGGAGAGGCGGCCGCCGGGCGCGCCCGCGCTGCCGGCCTGCCGGTCTTTTCCGCCGCCCTGCGCCCGAGCGGCGCGGCCGATTGGGCTGGGGCGCCGCTTCTCGCCTTCGCCGGCATCGCCGCGCCGCAGCGCTTCTTCGCTTCGCTTCAGGCCGCCGGCGCCAGCATCGGCGAGCGCCGCGCCTTCGCCGATCACCACCCCTATAGCGAAGCCGACGCCCAGGCTCTCCTGGAGCTCGCCGAGGCGAGGGGCCTTGTCCCGGTGACGACGGAAAAGGACGCCGTGCGCCTGAGGGGCGCGCATGGCGCGCGCGCCGCGCTCTATGCGCGGGCGAAGGTGTTCGGGGTGGAAGCGAGGCTCGCCGAGGAGACGGCCCTGTGGGCATGGCTTACCGAGCGGCTCGCTCTCGTTGCGCCCGCCGGCGGCGACGCCTGAGCCGCCTCAGCCCTTCTTCAGCTCCAGTTCCCGCTGCAGGGAGGCGCTCGCATCGGCATAGGCCTCCTGCCGGTCGACGCTCCAATAGCGCAATTCCGACAAGGGGATGTGCATGCCCGTCACGGCGCAGGTGACGAAGCCTCCCGGCACGATCACCTGGAAGTCGCCGTCCAGATAGCGGATTTTCGCCTCGCCGCCGCGGCCCGCGCCTTCAAATCGGTTCATGGCCTTCTTCCTAGAGGGATTTCGCGTTGATTTGAAGCGCTCCTTCCGCACCGGCTTCAGGCCCGCTCCGCCTCGCGGCTCGGCGGCGGCCCGTCGTCGTCCTCTTCCTCGTCGAGCGGGCCGCGATGCTTTTCGGGCGGCACCAGCGGTTCCGGCTCCACCGGCGGGTGCATCAGGTGCCGTCCGGAGGTGAGGTCGCCGCTGCGCTGCCAGGCGAGCCTTTCCGCGTCGCGCCGGCGCACATCGGCGAGCGTCTCCTCCACCTCGCCGCGGTCCAGGCCGAGCGCCTTCAGCGCCTCGCCGCCGAAGGTGAGCGCCGATTCGTAGGTCTCGCGCAGCTCGTAATCGACGCCCTTCTCAATCAGCTCCAGCGTATGCGCCCGGTCCCAGGCGCGCGCATAGATCTCCGCCTGGTCGAATTGCTTCACCAGGATGTCGACGATGCGGCTGGTGGTTTTCGCCTCGTCGACGCACACGCAGATGAGCTTGGCATCCTCCGCGCCGGCGGCGCGCAGGACGTCGATGCGCGTGCCGTCGCCGAAATAGATGCGGAAGCCGAAGCGGGCCGCCTGGCGGATGCGCTCCGGATTGGCCTCGATGATGGTCACGTCGATACCGCGCGCCAGGAGCACCTGGCTGACGATCTGTCCGAAGCGGCCGAAGCCGATGACCAGCACCTCGCCGCCGGCGCCCTCGAAATCCTCCTCCATCTCCTCCTCGTCCTCCTCAACCAGGAGGAACTTCGACAGCCACAGCGATAGAGGCGTCAGGGCCATGGAGATGGTGACGATGGCGGCCACGAAGGAGGTCTCGGAGGGCCACAGCGCCCGCGCCGCCGCCGCGGAGGTGAACAGGACGAAGGCGAACTCGCCCGCCTGCGGCAACAGCGTCGCCGTTCGCACCGCCGTGTTGTGCCCGGCGCCGAAAAGGCGGCTCAGCCCGTAGAGGATGAGCCCTTTGACGATCAGCACCATCGGCACGACGAGGGCGATTTTCCACCAGGCGAAGATGACGCTGGTGAGGTTGATCGACATGCCGACGGCCATGAAGAAGAGGCCGAGCAGGAGGCCGCGGAACGGCTCCACATTCGCCTCCAGCTCGTGGCGGAAGGAGGAATCGGCGAGCATCACCCCGGCGATGAAGGCGCCCATGGCCATCGACATGCCGGCCATGTCCATCACCGCCGCCGCGCCGAGCACGACGAGAAGCGCGGCCGCCGTCATGATCTCGCGCGCCTTGGTGGCGGCGAGCAGCCGGAACATGGGGTTGAGCAGAAAGCGGCCGGCAAGCAACAGCAAGCCGGTGGCGGCGACGAGCTTGGCGATCTCGATGAGGCCCGACGAGGCGACGCTATCGAGGCTTCCCGGCGACAAGAGCGGCACCAGCGCCAACAGCGGCACGATGGCGATGTCCTGGAAAAGCAGGATGGCGAAGCCCTTCTGGCCGTAGGGACGGTTCAGGTCGTTCCGTTCGGAAAGAATCTGCATGCCGTAGGCCGTCGACGACATGGCGAGGCCGAAGCCGATGATCAGCGCCGGCTCGATACGCCAGCCAAAGAGGAAGAAGAGCAGGCTGAGGACGATCCCGGTGAGGCCGACCTGGGCCGCACCGAGGCCGAAAATGTCGGCGCGCATCGTCCACAGCCGCGCCGGCCTGAGCTCCAGGCCGATGATGAACAGGAACATCACCACGCCGAGCTCGGAGACATGCAGGATCTGTTCCGGGTCGGAGATGAGGCCGGCGAGCGGGCCGATGACGACGCCGGCGGCGAGATATCCGAGCACCGAGCCGAGGCCGAGGCGTTTGGCGATGGGCACCGCGAGCACCGCCGCGCCGAGCAGGATCAGGGGCTCGGCGAAGAGCACGGCATTGGTGGCGCCAGTCGCCTCGGCGACGGCTTCGACGGGTGAAGCGGCCATTCAACCTCGGCCTAATGGGGTTTCGTCAGAGGAATATAGACTAGAGCGTGCCATGCCTTGCTGGAAGCAGTTCTGTTTTGGTTTCGGCGAGGCGCGCGCCAGGAGAGACGCGCAGCGCGATGCGGGGTATCGGGCGAGCGGCTCGACGCAGCGAGCGCCCGCCGAAACAAAACCCGCCCACTGGAATCTCAACGGCGGGCCGGGGGCTTTTGCGCCCAATCCTTCGGCGCCCGGCTCGTCCGCAGCCCCCGCTACGGCCTCGCCAATCCCCTCGCCCTTGCCGCAAAATCCCCGCGGCAGAACGCATCCATCAAGGTATGACGCGCTCTAGCGGCCTGCGCCTGAAGAGGCCGTTATCGTCGCCAAGCTGACCTTCACGAGGGATTCTAGGCCCCTTGCGCGCTCCGCCAAGGCGATGATTGCCGCCGGCGGGCACGCGGCGCAAGGCGCCTCGTCTCTCTTCGTCCGCGCAGCACAGGCCGTTCGGCGGGTCTGCCGCCGAATGTGAGGTTCACCAGCGCGCGGCGGTCCCTTCGGCGCCGTCAGGGCAGAACCGCGTAGCCTTCCTTGAAGCCGGCAAGCGAGATCGGGATGCCGATGCCTTCTTCCGGCGTCTGGAAGATGATGAAGGTCGCGGTCTGTCCGGCGCTCAGCTTGCCGAGCAGCTCCTCGTCCATGATCACCTCGGCGACGCAGCCATTGGGCAGGCAGCGCACGAAGCCGGCGCTGCCGAGGTTTTCCTCGTCGATTCGAAGGCCGAGGCCGCGCGGCAGCAAGACGCCGAGCGGCGCCAGCACCCGCAGGATGCGCGCCTGTTTGTCCGCTGTCTTCAGCACAATGACGGTGAGCCCGACATTCTGCCTGTCCTCGGCGGTGACGAACTGCATGACGACGCATTGCTCGTTCTGCGCCCCGGGCGGGGTATCGCAGCGCACCTCCCAATCGCCGTGCGTGGATTTGACCGCGCCCTGCGCCAGTGCCGCGCCGGAAGAGAACGTGCCGGCGAGGAAAACGGCGGTGGCGATGAGGCAGAACGACAAGGAAACGGGAAAGCGCAAGAGCGGCAACCTTCTAGGACGGCGGTCCCGGCCGCCTCATAACGCATTTATCGCCCGAGCGGTAGCAGAGCGCTCCGCACGGTTCAAGGAAACGCTCCCGCTGCGCGCTTTCTCGCGGCTCTGTGGCCCTGCGAAAGGGGCGTGCAAAAATGTCGCATGCGGCTCCTTGCCACGAGCATTGCGGCTTGTCTCAGCTTGGGTTTATTCCAAACAAGGGTTGAAGTGCGAACCTCAATCCTGCACTACGCGCCTGCGGCATTCGCCCTAGATACGATCCGACGAATACGAGGTTCGGGGCGCCTTTGCCCGCGCTGCGACAGACGGAGAAGGTTTTCATGAAAGTTCTGGCGAGCTCTTTCGCTCGGGGCTACTGGGCGGTGATGGGGCTCTTGGCTATGACCACGCTCGCCGCGGCCCAGCCCGTCGAGAATGTCCCCCAGCCCTGGCAGTGGGGACTACAGCCGCCGGCCTCCGGGGTGGCCGAATATGTCGACTGGTTCGCCTGGTACACCCTCGTCATCATGATCGCCATCTGCGTCTTCGTCTTCGGGCTGATGGGCTGGTGCATCATGCGCTTCAGCCACCGCCGCAATCCGAAGCCGGCCCGCTTCTCGCACAACACCGCCCTTGAGGTGGTGTGGACGGTGGTGCCGGTCCTCATTCTCGTCGCCATCGCCGTACCGTCCTTCCGCCTGCTCTACGGCCAGTACGACCCTTCCAAGATCTACGCCGACTACAATCCTGAGACCGACAAGTTCCTCTCCATCAAGGTGACCGGCCATCAATGGTACTGGAGCTACGAATACGGTCTGGACGAGGACAGCAAGGCCAATGGCGTGAGCGAGGAGATCGGCTTCGCCGCCTTCATGGTGCCCGATGAGGATCTCGGCGATACCGGCATCCGCAATCTGTCGGTCGACAATCCCGTGGTGGTGCCGGTGGACACCTATGTGCGCCTGCAGGTGACGTCCGGCGACGTCATTCATTCCTTCGCCATGCCTTCCTTCGCGGTGAAGATCGACGCCGTTCCCGGCCGTCTCAACGAGACCTATTTCAAGGCCGACCGGGAGGGCATGTATTACGGCCAGTGCTCGGAGCTCTGCGGCAAGGACCACGCCTTCATGCCGGCTTCCATTCAAGTCGTCTCCAAGGAGCAGTTCCAGCAATGGGCCGGCGAGGCGAGTGCCGATCTGGGCGCGGCGAACGCCAATCTGGCGCGCGCCGTTGAGGAAGAGACCGAGAACGACGACGAGCGGCTCGCCCTGCGCTGAGCGCCGTCCGAGCAAGACAACAAGAAGGAAAGCCCTGATGGCGAATGCTGCCGCACACGATGCCCACGCCCACCCCACGGGCTGGAAGCGTTACGTCTACTCCACCAACCACAAGGATATCGGTACGATGTACCTGATCTTCGCGATCATCGCGGGGATCATCGGTGGCGCCATGTCCATCGTCATGCGCATGGAGCTGCAGGAGCCGGGGATTCAGATTTTCCACGGCCTGGCGCAGATGGTCTATGGCTACGACGCCGGCTTGGCGCTGGACGGCGGCAAGCAGATGTACAACGTCTTCACCACGGCGCACGGCCTCATCATGATCTTCTTCATGGTCATGCCGGCGCTCATCGGCGGCTTTGCCAATTGGTTCGTGCCGATCATGATCGGAGCGCCGGACATGGCGTTTCCGCGCATGAACAACATCTCCTTCTGGCTTTTGCCGCCGGCCTTCATCCTCCTGCTGATGTCGATGTTCGTGGAGGGCAATCCGGGCTCCTACGGCGCCGGCCAGGGCTGGACCATCTATCCGCCGCTATCGACCTACGGCGCGCCCGGACCGGCGATGGACTTCGCCATCCTGGCGCTGCACATCGCCGGCGCCTCCTCCATCCTCGGCGCCATCAACTTCATCACCACCATCTTCAACATGCGCGCCCCGGGCATGACGCTGCACAAGATGCCGCTCTTTGCTTGGTCGGTGCTGGTGACGGCCTTCCTGCTGCTTCTGTCGCTGCCGGTGCTGGCGGGCGCCATCACCATGCTTCTGACGGACCGCAATTTCGGCACCACCTTCTTCGATCCTGCCGGCGGCGGTGACCCGATCCTCTTCCAGCATCTGTTCTGGTTCTTCGGTCACCCGGAGGTCTACATCCTCATCCTGCCGGGCTTCGGCATCGTCTCGCACATCGTCGCCACCTTCTCGCGCAAGCCGGTCTTCGGCTATCTCGGCATGGCCTACGCCATGGTGGCGATCGGCGCCGTCGGCTTCATCGTCTGGGCGCACCACATGTACACGGTGGGCATGGACGTCGACACGCAGGCCTACTTCACCTTCGCCACGATGGTCATCGCCGTGCCGACGGGCATCAAGGTGTTCTCCTGGGTGGCCACGATGTGGGGCGGCTCCATCTCCATGCGCACGCCGATGCTGTGGGCGGTGGGCTTCATCTTCCTGTTCACCATCGGCGGCGTCACCGGCGTGCAGCTCGCCAATGCCGGCCTCGACCGCTCCTTGCACGACACCTATTTCGTGGTGGCCCATTTCCACTACGTGCTGTCGCTCGGCGCGGTCTTCGCCATCTTCGGGGCCTGGTACTACTGGTTCCCGAAGATGTTCGGCTACATGTACAATTCCTGGATCGCCAAGACCCATTTCTGGGTGACCTTCATCGGCGTCAACATGGTCTTCATGCCCCACCACTTCCTTGGTCTGGCGGGCATGCCGCGCCGCTACATCGACTACCCGGACGCCTTCGCCGGCTGGAACATGGTCTCCTCCTGGGGCTCCTATCTCTCCGGCATCGGCGTCCTCATCTTCCTCTATGGGATCGTGGAAGCCTTCACCAAGAAGCGGATCGCCGGGCCCAACCCCTGGGGCGAGGGCGCCACGACGCTGGAATGGCAGCTTTCCTCGCCGCCGCCTTTCCATCAGTGGGAAGAGCTGCCCCGTATCAAATAGGTCTAGGGGCCGGCGTCTTCGGGCGCCGGCCTTGCGCGCGAGCCGCCTTCCGGCCCCTCCGGCATCGGCGGCGTTGAAGGAACAAGAAGAAAGGCGCATCTGTTGAGCCAAGTCGAGTTCCTGGAGCCTGCGGCCGAGCCGGCTCCCATCACCATGGCGGAGCCTCGCGACTACTTCGATCTGATGAAGCCGCGGGTGATGTCGCTGGTCATCTTCACCGCGCTCACCGGCATGGCCGTGGCGCCGGGCTATCTCAACCCGATCCTGGCGGCCTTCGGCATCCTGGCGATCGCCGTCGGCGCCGGCGCCTCCGGCGTCCTCAACATGGCCTATGAGGGCGATATCGACGCCAAGATGCGCCGCACCGCCTCCCGGCCGGTGCCGAGCGGGCGCATCGGCGCCGGCGAGGCGCAGGTCTTCGGCCTCATCCTGGCGGTCTTCTCCGTCATGGTGGTGGGCCTGGTGCTCAACTGGCTGGCGGCGGCGCTGCTCGCCTTCACCATCTTCTTCTACGCCGTCGTCTATACGATGTGGCTGAAGCGCTTCACGGCGCAGAACATCGTCATCGGCGGCGCCGCCGGGGCGCTGCCGCCCCTCATCGGCTGGGTCGCCGTCACCGGCGATGTCGGGCTTTATCCGATCCTCTTGTTCCTCATCATCCTCGTCTGGACGCCGCCGCATTTCTGGGCGCTGGCGCTCTTCGTGCAGGAGGATTACGGCCGCGCCGGCGTGCCGATGCTGCCCAACGTCGCCGGCGAGACCGTAACGCGCCGGCACATCTTCGCCTATTCGCTGATCCTGGCTCCGCTCGGCGCCTCGCCCTTCCTCTTCGGCTACGCCGGCCCGCTCTTTGGCGGCGCCGCCATCGTGCTCGGCGGCCTCTTCGTCTGGCTCGCCCTTGGCGTGCTGCGCGAGCGCGAGGCGGACAGGCATCACGCCGCAAGGGCGCTTTTCGGCTATTCCATCGTTTATCTCTTCGCGCTCTTTGCGGTACTGATCCTGGAGGTCGCCGTCGGCCCGAGCCTCAGCCAATGGGCCGCCGCCCTATGAAGGAGGCCGCCTTGGAAGACCGCGTTCGCCTGACGGAAGCGCAGCAGAAAAGCCGCCGCCGCCGTTCCATCGCCATCGCCCTGGTCCTGGTGGCGCTGGTGGTGATGTTCTACGTCGTCACGCTTGTGAAGCTCGGCCCCGGCGTCATGGAGCGCCCGTTATGAGTTCGCACAAGCCCCGCCGCAACAATCGCTATGTCGCCGCCGTTCTCGGCGCCGTCGCCCTTGGCATGGTGGGCATGGCCTATGCCGCGGTGCCGCTTTACAATCTCTTCTGCGCCGTCACCGGCTATGGCGGCACCACGCAGCGCGCCGAGACGGGCGCCGACCGGGTGCTCGACCGCGTTATCAAGGTGCGCTTCGACGCCAATGTCGCCGGCGGCCTGCCCTGGCGCTTCGTGCCGCAGGAAGCCTCCATCCGCGCCAAGGTCGGCGAGACCTATCTCGTCACCTACCGCGCCGAGAACGTCTCCGACCGGCCCGCCACCGGTACCGCCGTCTTCAACGTGGCGCCCAACCAGAGCGGCATGTATTTCAACAAGATCGCCTGTTTCTGCTTCACCGAGCAGACGCTGCAGCCGGGCGAGTCCATCGAGATGCCGGTCACCTTCTTTCTCGATCCCAACCTTGCCGAGGATCGCGACATGAACCCGGTGACGACGGTGACCCTTTCCTACACCTTCTTCCCCGTGGAGCCGGACAACCCGGTGGCAGAGGCGGGCGGCGGCGAGCCGACCGAAAAGCTGTGAGCAACAATTCTTCGCCCGCGACGGGCGCCACCGAAGACGCCGACCTCGCCACAAGCTCGAACGAGGCGAAGCCCGAGCCCTCCCCCGGTTCGGAAAATGCGACGACCGACCTCTCCCCCGGGGCGGACAAGACCAAGAAAGAGGAGCCCATGGCCGAGGCCCACGCCAAATCCCACGATTACCACCTTGTTGAGCCGAGCCCCTGGCCGGCGATCGGCGCCGTCTCCGCCTTCGTGCTGGCCATCGGCGCCATCTACGCGATGAAGGGCGGATCGGTCTGGGCCATCGCGCCTGGCGTGCTCGGCATCCTCTACACCATGTACGGCTGGTGGCGCGACGTCATCCGCGAGAGCCATGCGGGCCATCACACGCCGGTCGTCTCGCTGCATCTGCGCTACGGCATGATCCTCTTCATCGCCTCGGAGGTGATGTTCTTCGTCGCCTGGTTCTGGGCCTTTTTCGATGCCAGCCTGTTCACCGGCGAGGAGATCCAGGAGACCCGCCGTCAGGTGACGGGCGGCGTCTGGCCGCCGGAGGGCATCGAGGTCTTCGATCCCTGGCATCTGCCGCTGATCAACACGCTGATCCTGTTGACCTCCGGAACCACCGTCACCTGGGCGCACCATTCGCTCCTGGTCGGCGACCGCAAGGGGCTCGTCAACGGCCTCATCGCCACCATCGCGCTCGGCCTTCTCTTCACCGGCGTCCAGGCCTACGAATACGCCCACGCCGCCTTCTCCTTCGGTGGCAATATCTACGGCGCCACCTTCTTCATGGCGACGGGCTTCCACGGCTTCCACGTCATCGTCGGCACCATCTTCCTCATCGTCTGCCTCATTCGGGCGATGCGCGGCGATTTCACGCCCCAGAAGCATTTCGGCTTTGAGGCGGCGGCCTGGTACTGGCATTTTGTCGATGTCGTCTGGCTGTTCCTCTTCGCCTCCATCTATGTGTGGGGCTCGGCCGGCGCCGTCGTGCATTAGGCTCGTGCATTGAAGCAGCAAGGGGCGGCGCGCCCGCCCGAGGATCATGTCGCTTGAGAACCTGCCGCCCGTGCCGCCGGAGCCGGTCCCGACCGGCCTTGCCGGCCGCTGCCCGCGCTGCGGCAAGGGCGGCCTTTTCGACGGCTTCCTGAAGCTGAAGCCGGCCTGCCCTGTCTGCGGCCTCGATTTCGGTTTCGCCGATTCCGCCGACGGCCCGGCCTTCTTCGCCATGACCTTCATCGGCTTTCTGGTGGCGGGCGCGGCCGTCATCGTGGAGCTCGCCTACACGCCGCCCTTCTGGCTGCATATCGTCCTGTGGCTGCCCTTGATCCTCCTTCTGGCGCTCATCCTATTGCGGCCGCTGAAGGGGCTCGCCATCGCCCTGCAATACGCCCACAGGGCGAAGGAGGGCGAGATCGACCGCGACGCGCCATGAGCGCGCAAGGCGCCGCGAAGGCGCCAAAGCCGCGGCCCATGCGGTTCGTCCTCGCCGGCGTTGCCATCCTCGCCGCGGTCGCCATCCTCGTCTCGCTCGGCAATTGGCAAATGCGCCGCCTCGCCTGGAAGGAGGCGCTGATCGAGAAGGTCGCCGAGCGCCCCGATATGCCGCCCTTGCCGGCTGCGGCGATCCTCGCGCCGGGCGCGGCCGAGAACGAATACCGCCGCGTGGAGCTTGCCGGCCGCTATCTCGCCGCTGACGAGGTGCGCGTCTTCACCTCCCTGCCGGTGGACGAGGCGCGCGGGCCCGCATCCGGGCCGGGCGCCTGGATCATGACGCCCTTCGCGCTTCAGGGCGGCGGCACGGTGCTGGTCAATCGCGGCTTCGTGCCCGACGGGGCGCAATGGGCGCCGCCGCCGCAAGGCACGACCCGTCTTTCCGGGCTCGTGCGCCCGGACGACCCGCCGACCTTTCTGACGCCGGAGAGCCAGCTGCAAGACGATCTCTTCTTCTCCCGCTCCATTAGCGCCATCGCCGAGGCGAAGGGCCTCGCCGCGCCGGTGGCGCCGGTGACCATCGATCTTCTGCCCGCCGGGAACGCGCCGGACCTGCCGCAGGCCGGCGAGACGCGCATGCGCTTTCCCAACCGACATCTGGAATACGCGCTGACCTGGTACGGTCTTGCGCTGGCGCTGGTGGCGGTGTTTTCCGCCTATGCGCTGAGCTCCTGGCGCAGGAGATAGGCGCCGTGTCGCGCCTGCGCTGTTCGCGGCGCTTGACTCTCTCTAGGCTGTGAACCTACTTCGCCCCAAAGGGTTCGATCATGCACAAGCCGAAGATCACGCTTCATCTCTGCGCCCCGCGCGGCTTCTGCGCCGGCGTCGACCGCGCCATCCAGGTGGTGGAGGAGGCGCTGCGCCGCTACGGCGCCCCCGTCTATGTGCGCCACGAGATCGTCCATAACCGCTTCGTGGTCGACACCTTGAAGGAGAAGGGCGCCATCTTCGTGGAGGAGCTCGACGAGGTGCCGGCGACCGATCAGCCGGTGATCTTCTCCGCCCACGGGGTCCCCAAGCACGTGCCGGAGACGGCGGAGGGGCGCAATCTCCTTTATCTCGACGCCACCTGCCCGCTCGTCTCCAAGGTGCATAAGGAAGCCATCCTGCACGAGCGCCGCGGCCGCGAGATCGTCCTCATCGGCCATGCCGGCCACCCGGAGGTGGAAGGCACGATGGGCCAGCTTCCCGCCGGCGCCATCACCCTTATCGAGACGCCGGAGGATGCGCGCGCCTTCACCCCGCGCGATGCGGGCAATCTCGCCTGGATCAGCCAGACGACGCTCTCCGTCGACGATACCGCCGAGATGGTGGAGATCCTGAAGGAGCGCTTTCCGCAAATCACCGGCCCGCAAAAGGGCGACATCTGCTACGCCACCACCAATCGCCAGGAGGCGGTCAAGGCCGTCGCCCCGAAGGTGGAGCGCATGCTCGTCGTCGGCGCGCCGAACTCCTCCAATTCCCGTCGTCTCGTGGAGGTCGCCGAGCGCAACGGCTGCGCCAAGGCGACGCTCATCCGCCGCGCCGCCGAAATCGATTGGGACGACCTTGCCGGCATTTCCGACATCGGCCTCACCGCCGGCGCCTCGGCGCCGGAGGTGCTGGTGGAAGAAGTCGTGGAGGCCCTGCGCGAGCGCTTCGAGGTCAAGCTTGAGGTGGTGACGACGGCCGAGGAGGACATCACCTTCCTGTTGCCCCGCACTTTGCGCGAGCAGGCGGCGTAGCCCTTAGAGCCTTCTGTGATGAGGTTGAAGCAGTTCTCTTTCTCGGCCGCCGCGGCGATCCGCCAGGAGGGGCTCGCGGCGCGATGCGGGGCATCGGGCAAGAGACCCGACAAAGCGGGCGCCCGGCGGGCGGAAACCCGAAAGGGCCAGGCGCCTTGGCGCCAAATCCGTCGGGTCTCGGCTCGTGCGTAGGCCCGCTACGACCTCGCCGATCCCCTCGACCTTTTCGCCAATGCGCTCTGGCAGAACGGTTCAACCTCACCACAGAAGGCTCTAGCCCGTGGCGGTCTATACCGAGATTGCGGATGGCGAGCTGGAAGCCTTCCTGAGAGATTACGACCTCGGCGAGGTGTTGGCCTTCAAGGGCATCGCCGAGGGCGTGGAGAATTCCAACTATCTCCTGCACACCGAGGCCGGCTTCTTCATCTTGACGCTCTACGAGCGGCGGGTACGGCGCGAGGATCTGCCCTTCTTCCTGGGGCTGATGCAGCATCTGGCGAGCCGCGGCATCGCCTGCCCGCTGCCGGTGAAAGGCCGCGACGGCGTCGCCCTGCGCGAGCTCGCCGGGCGCCCGGCAGCCATCATCTCCTTCCTCGACGGTATGTGGATACGCCGTCCGCGTGTGTCGCATTGCGCCGAGGTCGGAACGGCCCTGGCGCACCTGCACGAGGCGGGGCGGGACTTTCCCATGACCCGGCCGAACGCGCTGGCGCTCGCCGATTGGCGGCCCCTCTACGAGAAGGCGCGTGCCGCAGGCTGCGGCGAGGAGGATGCCGGCCTTGACGAGCTGGTCGCCGACGAGCTCGACGCGCTGGAGAGGGACTGGCCGCGGGGCTTGCCTTTCGGCGTCATCCACGCCGATCTCTTTCCCGACAACGTCTTTTTTCTCGGCGAGGAGCTTTCCGGCCTCATCGACTTCTATTTCGCCTGCAACGACTTTCTCGCCTACGATCTCGCCATCTGCCTCAACGCCTGGTGCTTTGAGCCGGACGCCACCTTCAATATCACAAAGGGCAGGGCGCTTCTTTCCGGCTACCAGGCGCTGCGTCCCTTGAGCGAGGAGGAGCGCGCCGCTCTGCCCATGCTTGCCCGCGGCGCGGCGCTGCGCTTCCTGCTGACCCGGCTTTATGACTGGAACACCACGCCCGCCGGCGCCTTCGTCACCCGCAAGGATCCGCGCGAATATGTTCGCAAGCTGCGCTTCCACCGCCAGATCGGCTCGGCGAGCGAATACGGGATCGACCTGTGAGCGCAAAAGGCGAGGGCGGCAACGTCGTTATCCATACCGATGGCGCCTGTTCCGGCAATCCGGGGCCGGGCGGCTGGGCGGCGATCCTGGAGTTCAAGGGCGTGGAGAAGAAGGTCTGCGGCGGCGAGGCCGAGACCACCAACAACCGCATGGAGCTGACGGCGGCCATTGAGGCGCTGAAGGCGCTGAAGCGCCCCGCACATGTCGTCCTTCACACCGACAGCCAGTATCTGAAGGACGGCATCACCGCCTGGGTGCACAATTGGCAGCGCAACGGCTGGAAGACGGCGGCGAAGAAGCCGGTGAAGAACGCCGAGCT
The DNA here is from genome assembly GCF_000688515.1 of Afifella pfennigii DSM 17143. GTDB lineage: Bacteria > Pseudomonadota > Alphaproteobacteria > Rhizobiales > Afifellaceae > Afifella > Afifella pfennigii. The sequence goes on from NZ_JHZK01000024.1 coordinate 49,895, forward strand.
GTGGCAGGAGCTGCTCGCCGCCATGAAGCCGCACAAGGTGGATTGGCGCTGGGTGCGCGGCCATGCCGGCGACGAGATGAACGAGCGCGTCGACAAGCTGGCGCGCGAGGCGATGAAGCCGTTCAAGCCGGGCAAGGATGCCAGCGCGGCGGGCAAGTAGGAACGGGCGGCGGGCAAGTAGGAAAGGGCGGCGGGCGCCGGCCCCCGAAGGCTGTCGTCATGCCAAGGCTCCGCCTTGGCATCCATTCCGTTCCGCAATCGGCGCCGTGAGAGGTGCGCCGTCTCCGCGCCTTTCTCTTTCATCTTCCGATAGCTCGATCGGCACCGCTTCCGCGCCATCATGGCCGGGTCTGACCCGGCCATGACGACAACGCACCGGTGTGAAGTCCGCCTAAAGCGCTTCCAGCACCCGCGCGGCGGAGGACTTTTCCGCCTCGCCGGGCGAATCCTCCACGAAGATCGCCTTCACCACGCCGTCCTCCACGATGGCGGCGAAGCGCTTCACCCGCGTGCCGAGGCCGACCCCCGAGCCGTCCATGTCGAGGCCCGCGGCCCTGGCGAACTCGCCGTTGCCGTCGGAGAGGAAGGTGACCTTGCCGTCGGCGCCGGTCGTCGCCGACCAGGCCTTCAGCACGAAGGGGTCGTTGACGGCCACCAGGACGATCTCGTCGACGCCCTTGGCCAGGATGGAGTCGCGATGCTCGATGAAGCCCGGCAGATGCTTGTTCTGGCAGGTCGGCGTGAAGGCGCCGGGCACGCCGAATAGGACGACCTTGCGCCCGCCGAAGACTTCGGCGGAGCTCTTCGGCTGCGGGCCGCCGTCGCCGGAAACGTAGAAGGTGGTCTCAGGAACGCGCTCGCCGGCGGAAAGGCTCATCGAAAAAACCTCCAGGAAGTGGATTGAAGAGGCCCGGCAAGGGTGCGGGCTTTGGCGAAGCCTAAGGTAGGGCGCGGGCGCCGCATGTGAACCGCCGGGCGCCGACGAAACACCCCTAAGGCAGCCTCACCTCGCTCTCCACCGCCGTTCCGCCCGAAACCGCCGTCAGGCCGAGGCGTGCTCCGGAGAGCGTTGCACCCTGCGGACGGCCGGCGAGCGACAAGCGGTATCGGTGCGTTGCGCCCTCGCTTCCCAGATGCTCCGGCAGCGACAGGAACCATTCCTCGGGCCCCTCCGCGAAAAGGCTCGGCGGCTGTCGCGCGCCCTGGGCGGTGACGTCGATATGGGCCGTCTCGCCCTCAAGGCGCACCGCGCCGATGGCAAGCCCGCCGCTCGGGCTCTCCACCGGCAGCCTGTCGAGCGCGGTGGCGATGAGGATGCGGCTGCGCACATCCTCCTCCGGCTCGGGCGCGATGACGAGCTCGGCGTCACCCTCGGCGGGTATGCACACCTCCTCGCACACGCCGTAGAAGGCCGACAGGCGCAGGGTGATCGGCCGCTTGGCATCTTCCGGTTGGAGTTTGAGCGGCAGGACGACGCCGTCGAAATAGACCGCCGAGACGCTGCGCCCGTCCTCGTAGCGTTCCGGCGCCGGATAGAGCACCTCCACCGAGGCCAGGTTCTGCGAGGCGGAGAAATCGAGCTGTGGTGGGATGCCGACATCGCCCGGCGTGCGCCAGTAGGTGTGCCAGCCCTCTTCGAGCTGGATTTCGACCGCCGCCGCCATGCCGCCTTCCGGCATCGGCGCGGCGACAAGGCGCAGCCGCGACTGATCCGCCTGCGACCAGGCCGACTGCGCCGCCAGCGCCGGGCCGCAGGCAGAAGAAAGGGCAACCAGGGGTGCCAGAAGCACCGAGAACCCGATATTCCGCATGGCGGCAAATTGCATCTTCGCACCGCTTCCGGCGAGGCCGATCTTCCGCCACCGGGTCATTTCTTGGTGAAGCGGGCCGGCTCTCAGCCTGTTCAATACGCTTACCGGTTGCTACCATCGCATCATGACAACGGCCAAGCCCAATAGCGGCTTTCTCGACGGGCAGTTCCTCATCGCCATGCCCACAATGGGCGACAAGCGCTTTGAGCGAACGGTCATCTATCTCTGTGCCCATTCGGAGCAGGGGGCGATGGGCATCGTCATCAACAAGCTCGCCCCGGATATCCGCTTCCGCGATCTGCTCTCCCAGCTCGACATCGGCGAGCCGACCGGCCCTGAGGGCGAGCAGGAGGTGGAACAGATCCGCGTGCATCGCGGCGGTCCGGTGGAGACGGGCCGTGGCTTCGTCCTGCATTCCTGTGATTTCTTCCTGGAGGATGCGACGCTGCCGATCTCCGACGAGGTGTGCCTGACGGCCACGCTCGACGTTCTGCGCGCCATCGCCGACGGCAAGGGGCCTTCCGAAGCGCTCCTGGCGCTCGGCTATGCCGGCTGGGCGCCGGGCCAGCTGGAGATGGAGATCCAGTCGAATGGCTGGCTCAACGGCCCGGCCGACAACGCGATCCTCTTCGACAGCGACCTGGAGACCAAATACGACCGCGCCCTGTCGAAGATCGGGGTGGCGGAAGGACGGCTCTCCTCGCTCTCAGGCCACGCCTGAGGGCTTCCCCCCCAAGTGCCCCCGGGGCCGCCCGCGCCCGAGGGTTTCAGGCGCTGCGCGCCAGCGTGTTGCTCGACTTGGCCATCTGATGGGCCATCTGCGAGGACATCGGCCGCCCGTAAAGATAGCCCTGCACGTATTCGCAGCCGAGCTCGACGAGCTCGGCCACATCCGATTCCGATTCCGCCCCTTCGGCGATCACATCCATGCCGAGATCGTGCGCAAGGCCGACGATGGCGCGCAGGATGATCGGCCGGTTGGAGGATGCGTTGCCGGCGACGAAGGCGCGGTCGACCTTGATGGTGTCGAAGGGGAAGCGCTGCAGATAGGACAGCGCCGAATGGCCGGTGCCGAAATCGTCGAGCGCCAGGCTGGCGCCGATCTGCCGGATTTCCTGCAGCACCTTGGCGGCGTATTCCGGATTCTGCATGAACAAGGATTCGGTGATTTCCAGCTTCAGGGTCTCCGGCGCGATGCCCGAACGCGTCAACACGGATTTCACGTCGTTGATGAGGTCGTGGCGCAGGAGCTGCTGGCTGGAGACATTGACGGAGACGAAGGGCAGCGGTCCCTGCCGCACCTCCGCCTGCCAGACGGCAAGGTCGCGCGCCGCCCGCTCCAGCGTGAAGACGCCGAGCTGCAAAATGAGCCCGGTCTCCTCGGCAAGCGGGATGAACTCCGTCGGCGAGATGAGCCCCCGCCGTGGATGCTCCCAGCGCGTCAGCGCCTCGAAGCCGGCGATGGAATTGTCGGCAAGGCGCATGATGGGCTGGTAGGCGAGATCGATCTCGCCGCCTTCCAGCGCCGCGGCAAGGTCCGCTTCCAGATTCTCGCGCGGGCGCCTGTGCGCCTGGCCGGGCCGGTGCATGACGGTCCGGTCGCCGCCCTGGCGCTTGGCCGCAAGGCTCGCCGTCTCCGCGTCCTTGAGCAGATCGGCGGGTGCCGCGTTCGCCACCGCGCGCGTCATGCCGGCGGAGGCGGTCAGCCGGATATCCTCATCGCCGATTGGGATGGCGGCGCGCACCGCCTCGCGCAGGGAATCGGCGAATTCCTTTAAGGGTCCCTTCTCCATCTCCGCGGTGACGAGCACGGCAAAGCTATCCCCGCCCAGCCGGGCCACCGAATCGGCGGGTGCGATGAGGCGCGACAGGCGCCGCGAGATGGCCAGCAGCACCGAATCGCCGACGAAGGTGCCGCTCTTCTGGTTGATCTTGTGGAAGTCGTCGAGGTCGAGAACGATCACCGAGGGAAAAGGACCGCCCCCGGCCTCCGCGCCGAGCACCGCCTGCTCCACCCTGTCGAGGAAGAGCTGGCGGTTGGGCAGGCCCGTCAGATTGTCGAAGATCGCGTCCCTGAGCAGCCTTTCCTCCGCCAGCTGCGCCTCGGTGATGTCGGCGAGCGTTCCGGAGCAGCGCATCACCTCGCCATCGGCGCCGACGATGGGGCGCGCCTTCAGCTGGAACCAGAGATAGCGCCCGTCGCTGGCGCGCATGCGGAAGGTCTGGTTGATGCGCCCCCGCCGCTGCGCCACCACGGCGTCGAGCACGGCGCGGAAGCGGTTGCGGTCGCCCGGATGCAGCATGCCGAGCCAGTTGCGCGCCGGCCCTTCCAGGGCGCCGCGCTTGAGGCCGAGGGCGTTCTCGATCTCCCGGCCGATCTCGATGCGGTCGCGCGCCACGTCCCAGTCCCAGATGGCGTGGCCCGCGCCCACGAGCGCGAGGGCCTTCTGCTCGGCATCGCTGATGATGCCCTGCGCCAGGCCGCCGCCGGCGAAGGCGTGCTGCATGATGGTGAAGGTGACGAGGACGACGAGGAGCACCAGGCCGCCGGCTAGCGCCGGCTGGATGGAAGGATTGTCGATCCGCCCGGACACGGCGAGCCAGGCCATGACCAGCCAGAAGAGCAGGATGAGCCAGGAAGGCACCAGCATGATCGCCCGGTCGAAGCCGCGCATCGTCAGATAGGCGATGACGGCAAGGCCCAGAAGCACCGTGGCGGCGAGCGAGATGCGGGCGATGCCGGCCGCCGTCGTCGGGTCGATGAGGATAATGCCGAGAAGGGCGAGGAGGACGACCAGCCAGATGCCGGTCAGATGCGCGTAGCGGATGTGCCAGCGATGCAGGTGAAGGTAGGTGAAGAGGAAGACGGTAAGCGCCAGCGACAGGAGCACTTCCGTCGCCGCCCGCCAGGCTTGCAGGCTCTCCGGGCTGATGCCGAAGACTTGTCCGATCAGGCCGAAATCGATGGCGATATAGGCGAAGACGGCCCAGGCGAGGATCGCCGAGGCGGGAAACATCGCCGTGCCGCGCACGACGAACAGCACCGTCAGGAACAGCGCCAGGAGCCCGGAGATGCCGAGGACGATGCCGCGGAAGAGGGTGAAGGAATTGACGTTGGCCTCGTAGGCCTGCGGCTCCCACAGATGCAGTTCCGTCATCCGCGGCGAGGCGAGCTCGGCGATATAGGTGACGACGGCGCCCGGATCGAGCGTGATTCGAAAGACGTCGGCGCCCGGCTCTTCCAGCCGGTCCGGAGCGAAGCCTTCGGAGGGAACCACGGAGACGAGACGCGTGGAGCCGAGATCGGGCGACAGCACGCCCGAGCCGACGAGAAGATAATGCGGCGCCACCAGAAGCCGGTCGATCTGCTCGTCGGAGCTGTTGGCGAGCGCGAAGACCAGCCAGTCGGAAGCGCCCGCCCCCTGCTGCGAGCGCACCTCGATGCGGCGCACGATGCCGTCGGCCCCCGGCGCGGTGGAGACCTGCAGCCGGTCGGTGTCGGAGGAATGGCGCTCCACCGCGTCGGTCAAGTCGAGCGTGGCGCCGCCCCTCGGCACCTCGATGGCCTCCAGCGCCACCGCCGGGCGCGCGACGCCGAGAAGCGCCGCCGCCAGAAGGATGAGCGGGAGAAGGGTGCGAATGGCGCGCAAAGCGTCGGTGCCTCGCTGTGCAAAATCATTGAGCGGCAAAGGTCTAATCCCCCCCAGGCCGCGGCACAACTCCCGCGGGCCGCTCCACTCCCTGCATCCGCCTCATCGCCCTGTCACTTGGTGTCGCGCCCCGCCGGCTCACCGCTTGCCGGCCCTCTTTTGACTTGGATCAAGGTGAAATCAGGGCGTGACGCTATCTGTGATTGCAAGAAGCTGTCGGCTCGCATGCAGATGGTGGGCCCTCAAAGCTCGTGACGCGAAGGCGTCGCCGCGATGCGGAATATCCGGGAGGCAAGAATGCGCGAGCCTGAAGGCGTCTTCGCCGAATTCGCCGCGCCGCTCTATGTGGCGTGGGAGATCACCCATCATTGCAACGCCAAGTGCCTGCATTGCTACTCCGGCTCGGGCCCGCAGGAGAGCGCGCAGGAGGCGATGCCGCTCCGCGAGGCGAAGGAGCTGATCGACCAGCTCGCCGATGCCGGCGTTCTCGTCCTCGCCTTTTCCGGCGGCGAGCCGATGATGCACCGCCACTGGAGAGAGCTGGTCGGCCATGCCGTGGAGCGCGGCCTCAGCGTCAATATCGGCAGCAACGGCTCCTGCATCACCGAGCGCAACGCCGACCTTCTGAAGTATCTTGGCGTCAAGAGCGTGACGATCAGCCTGGACAGCCATCTGCCGCAGGTGCACGACGAGTTTCGGCGCCTGCCGGGGCTTCATGCCAAGGCTGTCGCCGCCATAGCTCGTCTGGTGGCGCGCGGCGTGCGCGTCGTCGTCGGCTTCACGCCGACCAAGGTGAACTGGCGCGATGGGCGGGAGGTCATCGATCTCGCCTACCGGCTGGGCGCCGATGCGGCCAATCTATCCGAATACGTTCCCGCCGGCCGCGGCGGCATCGACCTTGCGCTGCCGCCCGATTGGCTGCGCGAGACGCTCGAGGAATGGATCGCGGCGCGCGCCGAATACGATGGCCGCATGGAGGTGATCTGGCACGATTGCCGCGTGGCGCTGCTCGTCACCGAGGAGGAGAAGCGCAACTACGTCGGCTGCGGCGCCGGGCGCCTGGTGGCGCGCATCCTGCCCGACGGCCGGCTGACGCCCTGCGTTTTCCTGCCGACGGAGATCGGCAAGGTGCCGGCGATGCCTTTCAGCAAGGTATGGGCCGAAGCCGGGCTCCTGCATCAGTTCCGCTCGCGCGGCGGCCATGTCAGCGGCAATTGCGGGGAATGCGAGCAGCTTTCCATCTGCGGCGGCTGCCGCGCCGTCGCCCATGCCTATAGCGGCGGCGATCCGCTGGCCGGCGACCCGCATTGCTGGGTCAAGCGCCACGACCCGGAGATTTCGGCCATGTTCGCCGCCGGCGAAGGCCTTCCGGTCTGAGGAGGGCGGCATGTCTGAGACCAACGCTCAAACGACCTTCGCCCCGGCGGCCGGGGTGATCGTGCGCCGGCAGAAGGCGGACTACCTCTTCTACAATTCGCGCACCGACGAATTGCATCTCGTCCCCCCGCCCGGCCATGCCGTCTACGCCATGTGCGACGGGGTGCGCAGCCTCCAGGAGATCGCCGAAGCGCTCGCCGCCTCCTTTGAGGTCGATTCGGCCGAGCTGCGCGCCCCGCTCGGCGCCTTCCTGGAACAGCTTGAGGCGCGCGGCCTGGTGGAGCGTTCCGATGGGTGATCTGCCGGTCCAGGCGCTTGTCCCGGAAGTCCCCTATCACATGGTGTGGCTGGCGACGGATGCCTGTACGGCGCGCTGCTGGCATTGCTCGTCCAATTCCGCCAAGCGCTCGCCCGACGAGCTTGACACCGGCGAGGCCAAGGCTCTCATCGACGAGCTTGCCGAGGCCGGGGTCGTCGATCTCGGTATTTCCGGCGGCGAGCCGCTGCTGCGCCGCGACATCATGGAGGTGATGCGCCATGCCCGCGATCGCGGCATGAGCTTCGGCATCGCCTCCAACGGCGCCAAGCTGGCGCCAAGGCGCGCCGAGGAGCTCGCCGAGCTCGGCCTTGGCCGCCTCCAGGTCAGCCTGGACGGCTTCGCGGAGGAGCACGACAGCCTGCGCCGCTGGCCGGGCCTGTTCGCGCGGGTTCTGAAGACGATCGCCACGGCGCGCGCCGCCGGCCTTCGCGTGCATGTGTGCTGCACGATCACGCGTCTGAGCGCCGACCGGCTGGAGGATTTCACCGCCTTTCTGGCCGAGACCGGCATTCGCCGCCTCAACCTCTCGCGTTTCGTGCCGACCGGGCGCGGCACGGCGGCGCTCGATCCGGGAGACGCGGCCTGGCGCGGCATCATCATCCGCTGCGCGGCGCTGAAGCGCGCCTATGCCGGGCGGATGGAGATCACCACCCATTTGGCGCAGGAGGCGCTCGTCGATCCCGATGTGATGGCGATGCCGGTCTTCGCCGGCTGTCAGGCCGGCCGGGGCCAGGGCTGCGTGACCGCCAACGGGACCGTGCTGCCTTGCGTGCTCCTGCCGCTGGCGCTCGGCAACATCCGCCAGAAGGGATTTCGCCGCATCTGGGCCGAATCGCCCGTGGTGCGCGAGCTCAAGGACCGCAGCCGGCTGGCCGGAGCCTGTGGCGCATGCGGCCTGCGCGAGCGTTGCGGCGGCTGCCGTGCGCTCGCCTATGCCCGTTCGGGCAATGCGTTGGGCGAGGACCCGCGCTGCTGGACGATGCAGGAGCGGCCAGCCCGGCTCCTGCAATAACCAAGACGGAGGAGGACGCCATGTCTGCAAGAGAGGTTGTTGAGCGCTACTTCAAGCACATCCAGGAGCTGCGCGCCGGCCGCGAGGGGGCGGTCGAAGCGCTCCTCGATCTGTGGGACGAGGACGGCGTCTTTGAGTTCGCCGGCGCGCCGCCCGTCGTCGGCACTTTCAAGGGGCGCAACGCCATCCACGCGCTCTACAAGAACCGGCTGGCGGCGAACGGCATGAAGATCGAGCTGGAAGGCGATGGCGGCGCCGAGGCGGCAAGGGATGCGGCGCTCGGTCTGGTGGAGACGCGCGTGCACCGCGTGCGCAGCCTCGACCGCAAGGAGCCGGACGACGGGGCGGAGCGTATCGCCGCCGGCTGGACCACGGTGATCGGCACGAGCGACGAGCGCGGCTTTGAGATCTCCGGCAATCACGCCTTCCTGATCAAGGACGACCTCATCCAGTCGCTGAAGGTGGTGGCCTCGCCCAAGGCCGACCCCACGGAGCAGTTCAGGATGGAGGGCCTGTCGGTGGACGATATCGGCCGGCTCTCCCTGGCCGCCTGGGCGGTCGTCTAGAGCATCTTCGATGAACTTAGAGTCGGTTTGAGGCTTCACGCGGTCTGGCTTGTCTGATTCGATGCTGCTGGTGATTTGCCAGGAGGTGAAGATGTCGAGGAGCCTGAGCGGCGACCTTCGCGGCCGTGTGATCGCGGCGATTGAGGATGGAGTTTCGACGCGCGAGGCGGCGCGGCGCTTTTGCATCGGGATCTCGACGGCCGGGGCCTGGTATCGCCGCTATCGCGAGACCGGCGAGACGGAGGCTCGCAAGCAGGGCCAGCCGTCACGCTCCAAGCTCGATGCGCACGAGGC
>NZ_JHZK01000025.1 GCF_000688515.1 Afifella pfennigii DSM 17143
GACCACGCGGCCGAACGAACTCTGGCAAACCGACTTCACCTATCTGAAGGTAGTAGGCTGGGGCTGGTACTACCTCAGCACCGTTCTCGACGACTTCAGCCGATACGTTGTCTCCTGGAAACTCTGCACGACCATGCGGGCCGAGGACGTCATGGACACGCTCGTTCTCGCTCTCGAGGTCTCCGGCTGCGACCAGCCAACGGTCCTCCACCGGCCAAGGCTGCTCAGCGACAACGGATCCTCGTACATCGCGGGCAAGCTCGCGACATGGCTCGATGACAAGGGCATGGACCATGTCCGCGGGGCGCCGAAGGCCAGAGGAAGAGGCCGGTGATGGCCGATGACGACAGGTGCCCGGGCGGAGGGAAACCCGCCAATGACAATCGCCCCCCCGATAGACAAGTCGCCGAGAACGATGCGGATGCGTCCGAGCGGCTGGACAAGGTGGTGTTGTCCATCGCTCGCCTGATCGGCCGGCGGATGGCGCGCGAGGACTATGAGGAAGCCATGCATGCCGCCAACGACAATACGCAACCCGATGCAGGCGACCATGAACGGTGAGGTCGTGATCCGCATTGCCCAGGGGATATCTCGCATGACCGGATGCGGTGGGCACATCATTGACATCTTATGGGATGTCTATAAGTTATCTTCCATGAGGCTGGTTCTGGATACCAACGTGATCGTGGCAGCGTTCCGCAGCCGCAACGGGGCAAGCAACTTGCTGTTGCGCTTCGTTGACCGGGGCATGGTGACGCCACTTTGCTCCACTGCGCTGTTTCTTGAATACGAGGCGGTGCTGAGCCGGGAGGAAACCCGGAAGGCGACGGGCCAAAGCCTGGAAGATGTCGCGGCGGTCATGAGCGCGCTTGCCGCCGTGTCCGAGGGCGTTGATATTTCGTTTCGGACGCGGCCCATGCTGGCTGATGCCGCGGACGAGATGGTGCTTGAGGCCGCTCTGAACGGAGAGGCCGAGGCCATCGTGACGCATAATGTGAAGGACTTCCGCCCGGCGCTCATGCTGGGCGTCACCATCGCAACGCCGGGAGAGATCGTCAGGAGGCTGAACACATGACACAGACCCAACGCTACAAATACCCGCTGCAACTGCCGCAGTCGCTCAAGGAGACGGCGGCGCGTCTTGCCATGGAAGACGGCGTGTCGCTCAACCAGTGGATCGTCTCGGCCGTTGCACAGAAGATCGGTGCCGTGGAGACGGCCAGCGATTTTCTCAAGGCACGTGCAGGCACGGCAAAGCGTGGTGATCTGACTCACCTGCTTGACCGGGCACCGGATGTGCCGCCGGTGTCGGAGGATGTCATCAAGGACTGACCGAACGGAGACCGCCATGACCCGCGCCGCGCTTTACGCCCGCTATTCATCCGACAACCAGCGCGAGGCGTCCATCGAGGACCAGTTTCGACTCTGCCGGGAATACGCGCGGCGGGAACGGTGGGAGATTGTCGGCTCCTACGAGGATGCGGCCATATCGGGATCGAGCACGATCCTGCGGCCAGGCATCCAGCGACTGATGCGTGATGCGCAGCATGGGGAGTTCAATATTCTGCTGGCCGAGGCGCTGGACCGGATCAGCCGCGATCAGGCCGATGTTGCCACGCTCTACAAGCAATTGAAGTTCGCGGGCGTCACTATCGTGACGCTGGCCGAGGGTGAAGTCTCCGAGTTGCATGTCGGCCTCAAGGGTACGATGAACGCGCTGTTCCTGAAAGATCTTGCCATGAAGACCCATCGCGGCTTGCGGGGCCGGGTAGAGAAGGGCAAAGCGGGCGGCGGTCTCTGCTACGGCTATCGCGTTGTGAAGAAACTCGACGGCAATGGCGAGCCGATCCGGGGCGACCGTGAGATCGTCCCGGAGGAAGCCGAGATCGTTCGGCGCATCTTTCGCGAGTTCGTATCAGGCAAAAGCCCGAAGGCCATCGCCGTCGATCTGAACAACGAGGGCATTCCCGGTCCGCTTGGCCGGGCATGGGGCGATACAAGTATCCGGGGGCACCGCAATCGAGGTACGGGCATCGTGAACAACGAGCTTTACGCCGGGGTGCTGGTCTGGAACCGCATGCACTTCATCAAAGACCCGTCCACTGGCAAGCGCGTCTCGCGCCCGAATCCGGAATCTGAATGGATCAGGGCAGAGGTTCCGCATTTGCGGATTGTGGACGATGAACTCTGGAACGCAGTGCGCGAGCGTCAGAAGCAGATCGCCGCAATCTTCGGCCCCAATCCCGCCAACACGCGGGAGGGCAGGGCGAAGCGATTGCATCTGGCGAATCGCCCTGCCTCCCTTCTTTCCGGCCTTCTGACCTGCGGCTGTTGTGGCGGGAAGATCGGAATCATCCTGTCGGATCGCCTTGGTTGCCTGAACCACCACCGGCGTGGCACCTGCACCAATAACCGCACCATCTTGCGCGAGAAGCTGGAGGCGCGTGTACTAACTGGATTGCAGGACAGGCTGGTATCCGCCGAGGCTGTCGGGGAAGCCGTGCGCGCCTATGTCGAGGAAGCCAACCGGCTGAACCACCAGCGCCGTGCGCAACACGAAACCGACCGCCGCGCCTTGGCGAAGATCGAGCGTGCCATTGCCGGGATCATTTCGGCCATTGAGGACGGTATGTATCAGCCGTCGATGAAGGCGCGGATGGATGAGTTGGAGCGGCAGAAGGCGGAGATCGTCGCTCGCATGGCCGAAGCTCCTGCCGATATGCCGGACGTGCATCCGAACGTCGCGGCGAACTACCGCCGCAATGTCGCGCGCTTTGCCGAGGCTCTGAATGATCCCGATGGAGGTCGTCAGGCTGCTGACGCATTACGGTCCTTGATCGGCGAGGTGATCGTCACACCCGGCGAGAAGCGGGGCGAGGTTCGTGCCGCACTACGCGGCGAGTTGATGGGCATCTTGGGAATCGCCAGCGCCGAGGAAGGAAGGCTGCCGGAAATCCCTTTTATGACAGCGGTTGAAGCTAGCCCCCGCAACCAAGATTACCCGCCGCAAGGCGGGTTTTTTGTTGCCTGCGCGAAACCGATTCCCTTGCTCCCGGGCGGCCCGGCTGCCGCAGGCAGGAACCGTGCGGCCGGCATGGCCGGATGCGGAGCTTGCGTGGGGCTGGGCTTAGCGCAAGGCGCCCGAATTCGATCCCAAGACCGGCGCGGGGCGCCAAGCGTCAAGCACTGCCTGGGTTTTGCCTCCAAGTCACGGCTTGTATTCGACGTTCGTCTATACATTGGACAACGCAAATGGCCGGCTCGGGCCCGTTGTTTTAGCGTTCTGTTAAAGTGCTACCATCACCGTCCGCTCCCCGTTTGCTAGGGGTCGCTCTTCGTTTCCTGGAGGCGATGACACTTGCCGTGGAGTACTCAAGCCGTGCGTATGCGCTTTTCGGATATATCCCTGTCTAAGAAAATTCCCATCCTGGTGGGCGCAGCGACAGTCGTCTCTGTGCTCGCGGTGGGGTTGCTGAGCTATCTGCAGACCGCCGAACAACTTCGCAGCGAGGCGTCCGACAAGCTCGGAGCCTTGACCGAAGCGCGCCAGCAGGCGCTGTCGAGCTACATCGGGAGCATTCAGGAAGATCTGGCGACGGTGGCAGCGGGGCACATCGCCGAGATGGCGCTGGAAGAGCTCGGGCCGGGCTTCGACGAGCTGGGCTTCAATGCTGAGGCTGCCTTGCGCGCGGCCTACGTCACCGACAATCCGAACGCGGCCGGCGAAAGGCACAAGCTCGATCGCGCCGCCGACGGAACCTCCTACAGCCTGGCGCATGGGCGGTTTCACCCCTGGTTCCGGCAGTTCGGGGAAGCGCGCGGCTATTACGACATCTTCCTCATCGCCCCGGACGGAGACGTGGTCTACTCGGTCTACAAGGAGATGGATTTCGCCACCAATCTGCGACGCGGAGCGTGGCGGGAGAGCGATCTGGCGGAGGTCTTCGAAGAGGCCGTGAAATCGGCCGATCCATCGGCGACGGCCTTTGCCGATTTCCAGCCCTACGAGCCGAGCGCGGGAGCGGCGGCGAGCTTCATCGCCACGCCGGTGGTGCGCCAGGGCAGGGTTCTGGGCGTTCTCGCCTTTCAGATGCCGATCGGGCGGATCAACGAGATCATGCAATCGAGCGTCGGCATGGGCGAAAGCGGGGAAACCTATCTGGTCGGCTCGGACTATCTGATGCGCAGCGATTCCCGCTTCGCCAGCGAGTCCACGATTTTGAAGACGGAAGTGGAAACGGCCTCGGTCAAGTCAGCGCTTGCCGGCGAGAGCGGCGTCCAAGAGAGCGTCGATTATCGCGGCGTTCCGGTGCTGTCGGCCTATCGCCGGGTCGATGTCGCGGGCGTGCCTTGGGCGGTCGTCGGCGAGGTCGACCTGAAGGAGATCCTGGCGCCGGTGGACCGGATGAAGACGATCATCCTGGTCATCGGCCTTGGGATTCTCGCGGTGGTCGGCCTGCTCGGCTGGCTTGCGGCGCGCAGCATCTCCCGCCCGCTGATGGAGATGACCGGGGTGATGAACCGCCTCGCCGGCGGCGACATGAGCGCGGAGGTGCCCGGGACCGGACGCGGCGACGAGGTCGGCCAGATGGCGACCTCAGTGCAGGTGTTCAAGGAGAGCATGATCAACGCGGAGCGCCTGCGGGCCGAGCAGGAGGAGATGAAGCAGCAGGCGGAGGCGGAGAAGCGCACGGCGATGAACAAGCTCGCCGACGATTTCCAGTCGGCCATCGGCGCCATCGTCGATACGGTGTCTTCCTCCGCGACGGAGCTGAACGCCACCTCCACCGCGATGGCCGGCACGGCCGAAGAGACGACGCGGCAGGCAACGGCCGTGGCGGCGGCATCGGAGCAGGCCTCTCAGAACGTGCAGACCGTCGCCTCCGCCGCCGATGAGCTCAATGCTTCGGTAGAGGAGATCGGCCGGCAGGTGAGCGAGTCGACGCAGATCGCCGGACAGGCGGTCGGCGAGGCGGAGACGACGAATGTCGCCGTCAGGGGCCTGGCGGAAGCCGCCGAGAAGATCGACCGGGTGGTGCAGATCATCAGCGACATCGCCGAGCAGACGAACCTGTTGGCGTTGAACGCAACGATCGAGGCGGCCCGGGCGGGCGATGCCGGCAAGGGCTTTGCGGTGGTCGCCGCCGAGGTCAAGGCGCTGGCCACCCAGACCGGCAAGGCCACGGAGGAGATCGCCGCGCAGATCGAGGCGATGCAATCTGCGACGGATCAGTCGGTCGGGCGCATCGAGGCGATCAGCCAAACCATCTCGCGCATGAGCGAGATCGCCACCGCGATCGCCTCGGCGGTCGAGGAGCAGGGCGCGGCCACGCGCGAAATCGCCCGCAACGTCCAGGAGGCGGCGACCGGCACCAGCGAGGTTTCCTCGAACATCTCCGGCGTCAGGCAGGCGGCCAGCGAAACCGGAAGCGGGGCGAGCCAGGTTCAGTCGGCGGCGTCCGAACTGGCCCAGCAGGGCGAGACGCTGAAGGTGCAGGTTGCCCAGTTCCTCGACAACGTGCGCGCAGCGTGAACACGGCCGCCGGCGCGGGCCGACGATGGCCCGCCCGGCGCGCCGACCGCACTGAAAACACGGCGCCGCGCCCGAGAGGAGCGCGGCGCCTGCATTTTCCCGGAAAGGCTTGCCTCAGCGCGGCGCCAATTGGGCGATGAGGTCGTTTGCCACCTCCGCCATCATCATCGAGGCGGCGAAGTTGAACTGGTTGATGGCGATGAAGACGCCGACGCCGCGGGTCGGGGCGAAGGCGTGGTAGACGAACATGCCCTGCAATCCGCCGGCCTTCTGCAGAATCAGCGGCCGGTCGCCCTTCGGCCGCATCACCACCCAGCCAAGGCCCATCGCATCCATGCGGCCGGATTCGTCGAAGCCGTAGACCGGGTCGAGGCTGTCGCGCGGAACATAGGCGGCATGGTTGAGCAGGCGCATCTCGGCATTGTCGGGTGAGAAGCGGTCGAGATGCCATTGAAGCCATTTCAGGATGTCGTTGGTGGTCGAATAAATGCCGCTCGCGCCGGCCATGACCGAGGTGTTGGGCACGTCGGGCAGGGGAGAGCCGTCGAAATCGTGGCCCTGCATCAGCCGGTCGCGATCTGAGGCGGAGGGGGCGAGCATGGTGTCGGCGAGGCCGATCGGCTGAAGCACGCGCTCTGCCAGCAAGGCCTCGTAAGGCTTGGCGGCGGCCGAGCCGAGGGCGAGGGCAAGCATGTCGAAGCCGAAATTGGAGTAAAGCCCGCCGGTGCCGGCCGCAAAGAGCTGCGGGCCCGAACCAAGCGCTTCGATATAGGCCCGTTCGGTCAGGGTGGCGAAGGGATCGTCCGCCGGACCCTGTTCGCGCTCCACCTCGCGCGGCAGGCCGGAGGTGTGGGTGGCAAGGTCGATGAGACGGATGGGCTGGCCATCCATTTGAGGAACGCTGACATCCGGGCCGAGATGCTCTTGCAAGGGGTCGGTGAAACCGACCGTGCCATCGGCCACGAGGCTGGCGAGAACGGCGCCGGTGAAGACCTTGCTGACGGAACCGACCCGCATCAGCGTATCGCCGTCCGGTGCCTTGTCGGAGCCCTCGGCGATGCTGCCGAAGCCGGCGACCGCGGTATCTCCGCCACGGACGGCGCCGATGACGAGGCCGGGCACCTTCGTCTCCAGAAAGAGCACGGCGCCCGTGAACTCGACGGTCTCGCCGAGAAGCTTGTCCTCGGCATCGGCGCGATCGAGCGAGCCGGCGGTCGCTGCCGCGATCGTCAACGAGAAGGCGAGGCACCGCCCGGTGAAGTGTCGCATATCGGATCCATTCCGCGTTGTTTTGATAATGCTGGAGTAGCATGGTGCGCCGCGCGCACCAGCCTCGGGCGTGAACGATCGTTTCCGTTTTCTTCCCTTGCGGCCGGAGCGCGGCGAACTCTGCGGCATGGAACCGCCGTCATGGCAACGCGCCTGCGCGAGGCGCGCCAGCGCGACCTCCCATCGTCCAGCGCGGGCAATCCCAGCAGCGCCGCTGCGACGAGATGGCGGATTTCCCGCGCAAGGCGAGATGCAGGCACACACCAATTGTTAAAATCGTCGCTTCTAGGCTCCCGGCATGAGGGCAAAGATCGACGCAAACGCAATCCGTCCCAGCACAAGCTTGCTAGGGTTGGGTGTCTTCCTGGCACTTTTCGTCCCGCTCGCCCTGTCCACCGTGGCTGCGGCGCAGAATGGGGCGGCGTACCCGGCGGATGGCGATGCGGCTCTAACGGTGGAGGGGGACGGGCTTTCTATCCTCGCCTCGCCACTCGCGCCGGCGCCGACGACCTCGCCCAGGCAGACCTTCCAGAGCTTTCGCGCACTGACGCAACAGGCTTCCGATTTTCTGATGGAGGCAATCGAGACCTCCGCGCAGAACGATGCGATCCTCGACACGCCCGAGTTGCGCACTCTGAAGGCGGCGGCCGTGGAAAGTCTCGACAAGGCCGCATCGACGCTCGACCTTTCCGGCATCGCGCCGGCGAGCCGGCGAACGGTCGGGATCAGCTCAGCCCTGCTGCTTGACGAGATCATGGACCGCATTCCGCTGCCGGAGATCGACGAGATTCCGGACGAGGCCGATATCGATGCGGGGGCGGCGCCCAATGGCTGGACGCTGCCGGGGACGGAGATCCGCATGGCGCGGATCGAGGGCCCGGATGGCGAGCCGCGGTTTGTCTTCTCCGCCGAGACGATCAGCCATCTCGCGCAATTCTACAGCCAAGTGCGCGCCCTGCCGCGCCATTCGGACGACAGGATCGACTTTTATCAGAGCTTCGTGGTGGGGCCCGGCCTGTCCATGCCGATCGAGCTCTACCGCTATGTGCTGGAGCTGCCGCCCTGGATGCTCAGGGTGTACCTCGAACAGGCCGTGTGGCAATGGCTGGCCTTCGCGGCGCTGACGCTGGTCGTCGGCGTCGTCGCTTTCTTCCTGCTGCGCGCAGAGGTGGGGCGGCAGCGTTCCGCCAATGCCGCGATCCGCTCGCTGCAGCTCATGCTGCCAGCCTTCCTGATCATCGCTCTGCTCGCCCTCTATCACTGGCTCAACGCCGATGTCATTCACCTGACCGGTTCCATCCTCGCCGATGTGGAACTGGCGGTTGTCGTCTTGCAGGCGCTGGCATCCGCCGTCATTGCGGTGCTTGCCTTCAACGCCGTCGCCGCGCTGATCGTCGCCTTGCCGCGGATCGGAAAAGAGACGCTGGATGCCAGCCTTATCCGTCTGGTTCTCAGGGTGCTCGGCATAGGCGTCGCCGGCTACATCCTGTTTCAGGCGGCGGCGCGCGTCGGCATTCCCCTCTACGGCATCATCGCCAGTCTCGGCGTCGGCGGCCTGGCGCTGGCGCTGGCCGTTCGTCCGACCTTGGAGAACTTCATCGGTGGCATCATCCTTTACGCCGACCGGCCGGTAAAAGTCGGCGATTTCTGCAAGTTCGGGGACATGCTCGGCACGGTGGAGGCGATCGGCCTGCGCTCCACCAAGGTCCGCGGCCTCGATCGCACGCTGGTGACCGTGCAGAACGCGGAATTCGCGCAAATGTCGATCACCAACTTCACGCGCCGCGATTCCAATCTGATGAACGCCCAGATCGGCCTGCGCTACGGGACGAGCGCGGAGCAGCTTTCGCGCATCATCGAGAAGACGGCAGAGATGCTGCGCTGCGACGAAAGGGTGAAGGCGGATACGGTGCGGGTCTGTTTTCGCGGCTTTGGCGACTGGTCTCTCAATATGGAGATCTGGGCGTATGTGCATTGCGCCGATTGGGGCAGGTTCCTGAAGATTCAGGAAGAGCTGTTCATGAAGGTGATGCAGATCGTGGCAAGCGAGGGCGCGGCCTTCGCTCTGCCCTCGCAGATCACCTATCTGGGCTCCGACCGGTCGCCGGATCGGCCGGACGGGGCGTCCGCGCACGATGCAGGCGATCTCCCGGAGCAGGCGCGCGCGCTTCTCTCCAAGATGACCCCGGCGGGATAGAGAGGGAAGTCCGGCGCCCGCCCGCTTGGCCCCTCGGCCCGTGGGGCCGCCGGCGCGCGGAGGCGTTGCCGTTTCACAGCAACGCCCGATTTGCCTGTCATGAGCCGCCTGGCGAACATCCAGGATATGGCGGCAGGACGAGGTACAGCCGATGCGCAAGCGTGTTTTGAGCCCTTTTCTTCTTGCCGCCATGGTCCTGACGGGCGGTCCGGCGGCTTTGGCGCAGGATGAGATACGCAAGGAGGAGGTCCGCTTTCCCGCCGGGCAGAGCGGAACGGCGATCCGCGACAGCATCAAGGGGCGCCAATCGGTTTCCTATCTGCTCGGGGCGGAGGCGGGGCAAAGGATGCGCGTTGATCTGCGCTCCTCCAACACCTCCGTCTATTTCAACGTTTACGAGCCGGGCCGCGGTCCCGGAGATGCAGCGCTTGCCACCGGTGACCGGTTGGGCCCGATGGTGCCCGACATCAACCGATTCGACGGGAGGTTGCCGACATCGGGCACCTACACCGTCTCGGTCTATCTTTATCGCAACGCTGCAAGGCGGGGCGATCGCGCCGATTTCACGCTCGATGTGTCGATCACCGGCGAACGCGGCGCGATCGTCCAGAACGACTACGCGGATGGGCTGCAGGGCGGGCCGGATTACTGGCAGGTCACCACCGGCGATCCCGACGATCCGCTCAACATACGCGAGCAGCCCTCGGCGGGCGCGCGCATCCTCGGCAGCGCGCCTGACGGGACGGTTCTGCGCAACCTCGGTTGCCGGATGAACGAAGGTCAGCGCTGGTGCCGGGTGGAGACGATGGAACGGCCGGCGGTGAGCGGCTGGTCGGCGGGCCGGTATCTGCGCGAGGGCTATCCCAGCGAGGGCGCCGCGACGCAGCTTCCCGGGCAAGCGCCGGCAAGCGGCGGCCCGGACGGGCTCGCTTCCGGCATGGATTTCACTGCCGTCGGCAACATACCTTGCGCCCGCTTTGCCGGACAGCCGATGGGGAGCTGCCAGTTCGGTGTCGTGCGCCAAGGCAACGGCAATGGCCGGCTGACCGTCTTCTGGCCCGATGGGGGGCAACGGGTGATCCATTTTGAGATGGGGACGCCCGCCTATTACGATCGCTCGCAGGCCGATGCCGGCGCGGAGATGACCGTCGGCAAGGAGGTCGATCTCCACACGGTGCGGATCGGCAACGAGCGGTTCGAGATCCCGGAAGCCGTCATCACCGGCGGCTGAGGGGAGGCAGCAAGGGGCGCCTCCTATCGTTTCGGGCGTTCGGATGCGGGATCGTACATCGGCTTGAGCGAGGCCTCGGCGGCAAAGCGCTCGCCGGCGATTTCGATCTCGTAGCCGGAAGCCAGGAGATCGGCCGCCGTCTCGCCCTCGCAGGGCACATAGCCGAGGCCGACGGCGCCGCCGAGATGGTGGCCGTAATTGCCGGAGGTGACGTAGGAGACGATCTTACCCTCGCGCAGGATGGCTTCGTTGTGGAACAGAAGCGGTTCTGGGTCCTTCAGCCGGAACTGCAGGAGGCGGCGCGAAAGCCCCTCCTCCTTCTTGCGCAGAACGGCCTGGCGGCCGATGAAGTCGCCCTTGTCCGGCTTGACGGCGAAGCCGAGGCCGGCTTCCAGCACATGGTCCTCGTCGGTGACGTCGTGGCCGAAATGCCGGAAGGCCTTCTCGATCCGGCAGGAATCGAGAGCGTGCAGGCCGCAGAGCTTCAAGCCGAACGGCTCGCCGGCTTCCATCACCGTCTCGAAGACATGGGCGGCCTGATCGGCGGAGACGTAAAGCTCCCAGCCGAGCTCGCCGACATAGGTGACGCGATGGGCGCGGGCAAGACCCTTGCCGATCTCAATCTCGCGCGCGGAGCCGAAGGGGAAGGCGGCGTTGGAGAAATCGTCCGGGCTCGCCTCGGCGATCACCTCGCGCGCCTTCGGCCCCATCAGGACGAGCACCGCCTCGGCGGCGGAGACGTCGGTGACGACGACGCGCTCATCGGTCTCAATATGCTGGCGCAGCCATGCCAGGTCGCGCTGCAAGGTGGCGACAGGCACGACGGCGAGGAAAGCCGTCTCAGAGAGGCGGGTGACGGTCAGGTCGCTCTCGATGCCGCCATGGCGGTTCAGCATCTGCGTGTAGACGATCTTGCCGGGCTGCACGTCCAATTGGTTGGCGCAGAGCCGCTGCACGAAGGCGAGCGCATCGCGCCCCTCGATGCGGATCTTGCCGAAGGAGGACATGTCGAAGAGGCCGACGCCATGGCGCACGGCGAGATGCTCCTCGCGCTGGTTGTGGAACCAGTTCTGCCGCTTCCAGGAATAGCGGTATTGGCGCTCCTGCCCCTCGCGGGCGAACCAATTGGGGCGCTCAAAGCCCGCCACTTCGCCGAAAACGGCGCCGCGGGCCTTCAAATGCTCGTGGAGCGGAGAACGGCGGATGCCGCGGGCGGTCGCCATCTGGCGAAAGGGGAAATGATCGGCGTAGAGCAGGCCGAGGGTCTCCGTGACGCGGGCCTGCAGATAGCGGCGGTTTTTCTGGAAGGGCTGGGCGCGGCGAATATCGACCTCCCAGAGGTCGAAGGGCGGCTCGCCGTCGTTGATCCATTGCGCCAGCGCAAAGCCCGCACCGCCGGAGGAGACGATGCCGACGGAATTAAAGCCGGCCGCGACCCAATAGCCTCTCAGTTCGGGGGGCTCGCCGAGATAGTAGCGGTCGTCCGGAGTGAAGCTTTCCGGGCCGTTGAAGAAGGTGTGAATGCCGGCCGTTTCCAGTATCGGCATGCGCCCCACGGCCTTTTCCAGGATCGGCTCGAAATGGTCGAAATCCTCCGGCAGCTGGTCGAAGCAGAAATCGTCCGGGATGCCATCCATGCCCCAGGGCTTGGCAACCGGCTCGAAGGCGCCGAGCAGCATCTTGCCGGCATCTTCCTTGTAATAGGCGCATTCGTCCGGCACCCGCAGCACCGGCAGGCGGGGCAAGCCATCTATGGCCTCCGTGACGATATAGAAGTGCTCGCAAGCATGCAGCGGCAAGGCGACGCCGGAGCGGGCCGCCAGCTCGCGGCCCCACATGCCGCCGCAATTGACGACGATGTCGCTGGCGATGGTGCCGGTTTCCTCCGCCCGGCGCCAGGAGACGCCGGTGACGCGCCCGTCGCGGTCGTGAACCGCCGTCACTTCGACGTTCTCGACGATGCGGGCGCCGAGCTGGCGGGCGCCCTTGGCAAGCGCCATGGCGATGTTGGCGGGATCGCACTGTCCGTCCCGCGGCAGATGAACGGCGGCAACCACGTCATCGACATTGACGTGCGGGTACATCGATTTCACGTCGGCGGCCGAAATCTCGTCGACATCGATGCCGTAGATCCGGGCCAGGGTCGCTTGGCGAAGAAGCTCCTCCTTGCGCTCCTCGCTCAACGCCAGGGTGATGGAGCCGTTCTGGCGCATGCCGGTGGCGATGCCGGTCTCCGCCTCCAGGCTGAGGTAAAGATCGGCGGAGTATTTCGCCAAGCGCGTCATGTTCTGAGAGGCGCGGAGCTGGCCGATAAGACCGGCCGCATGCCAGGTGGTGCCGCAGGTGAGCTGCCTGCGCTCCAGGAGCACGATATCGCTCCAGCCTAGCTTCGCCAGATGGTAGGCGAGGGAGCAGCCGGAAATTCCTCCCCCGATGATGACCGCGCGGGCCTTCGCCGGCAGTTGCGTCATGGCGCCAATCCCTCTTTCCTGGCCGCAGGCTGGCTTTGCCGGGGCCGTTTCCTCCTTACGTCCCCGCTTGTTGGGGGAGTGTCGCTTATCCATTGTGAAATTTGGACGCCAAGACATTTTCATGGAATAATTGATGTCACAAGTGTGAAATTTTGGACTCTGAATTTCACATGATGAGAGAAACGGTGCTATAGGACAGGCCGCTTCGGGGGCCGTGTTCCTGCTTGGAATGCGAGGCGCCGCCGAAAGCGGAGAGGACACGGATCGCGGCGGGGCGGCCGGTCGCGGCCATGGATTTGAGAGAAACGGCGGTGCCGCGAGAGACCACGCGGATGCAACAAACAGCTCGGCAATCTGGCGGCCGTCAGGCGCCGCTCGACGAGCCGGCGATCGGCGCGCAGATCCGCGATCTGCGCAAGGCGAAGGGGATGACGCTTCAGCAGGTCGCGGCGGCCTGCGATATCTCCGCAGGCTATCTCAGCCAGATCGAGCGCAATCGCAGCAAGCTTCCCATCGGTGTGCTGAAACGCATCAGCGATTGCCTAGGCGTCCACATGAACTGGTTCTTCCAGGCCAGCGAAGCCCCGGCCGAGGAGCGCGACATCGTGGTGCGTTCCAGCGACCGACGGCGGCTGACCTTCACCGGTATCGGCATCGGTGAGGAGCTTCTGTCGCCAAATCTGCGCGGCCCGCTGGAACTTCTCATGAGCACCATCGAGCCGGGAGCCGACAGCGGGGATTACAGCCATGACGGCGCCGAGGCCGGTGTCGTCATTTCCGGCACGCTGGATCTATGGGTCGGCGGACGCTTCTTCCGCCTGGAGGAAGGCGACAGCTTCGCCTTCGCCAGCACGCAGGTGCATCGCTGCGCCAATCCCGGCAATATCCCAACCAAGGTGGTCTGGGTCATCACGCCGCCGCATTACTGAGCCTTGGCAGGTCGATGAGTTCACCGGCCATACCCTGACGCGGCTGCCTAGCCGTTCGAGCGTGCCCCGGCAGATCGCGTAGCGAAAGAGGGAGCCGATGCCATACCCTTTCATCCCGTGTCGGGTCCGGCGTCATTGACGGCGCCGCGAGCTTTGAGGCTGTCTTGGGGGCATGGGGGCCGGTTTGGTTCATCCGTTGTGGCATTATCGCCGTGAGGCGGGACTGGAGGCGGCGAGCGGCGAAGGCGCCGAAGATGCCTCGCTGGAGGCGCATTTTCACGACACGCACCAGATCGCCTATGTGCTGGCCGGACATCGCCGCTTTCGCGTCGGCAAGCGCGTCTTCGCGCTGGAGCCGGGCGAGGCGCTTTTCCTGCCTGCAGGCGTTGCACATGTCGCGGCCGGGGGACGATTTCGCGGGCTCAATTTCTACGTCGGAGATGATGCTCTTCCCCAGAGAGGCTGGCTTTCGCCTCTTGTCATCACGTTGCAAGAACCGCTCATGTGCGAAAGCCGCCTTTTGGAGCTTCTTGCCGAACGGGTAAGGCACGCTCGCCAAGGCGCCTCCGGCCAAAGAGCCGACGAAGGCGGCGCGGAAGGGCTCGCGCGCCTCGCGCGGGCACCGGGCTTCGACACAGCGCGCGCCGCCGCCGATCTCGGGGTCAGCCGCGAGACGCTGATCAGGCGTTTCAAGCGCCACCTCGACATGTCGCCGGCGCGCTATCATCGACAATACCGGCTGAACGTGGCGCGAAACCTTCTGGCGGGCGGTGCGGCACCGGCGGATGCGGCGGCGGCGGCGGGCTTTGCCGACCAGAGCCATCTCGGACGTTTCTTCCGCCGATGCTTCGGTACGACGCCGGCTGCCTATGCGCGTGGCGAGTGAGGCGTCACAAACCTTCCAGACGAGGCGAATGGCGAACGGCATCCTCGCTTTCCATCGGGCAAAGGCGAGGACGACATGGCAACGGCTATCCTGCTCTTTGCGGCAGGCATTGTCGGCGGCGCGGCGAATGCGATCGCCGGCGGCGGCACGTTCTTCACCTTTCCGGCGCTGATGGCCGCCGGTCTCGACCCGCTCACGGCCAATGTCTCCAATGCGGTGGCGATTTATCCTGGCCATGCGGCGGCCGTTCCAGCCTATCGGCAGGAACTCGTGCGCTGCCGCTCCGACCTCTTGCCGCGCAGCCTGGTGGCGGCGGCCGGCGGTCTGGCCGGCGCGCTCGTGCTCCTGTGGGCCGGCAACCGGGTTTTCACCAGCCTGGTGCCATGGCTGCTGCTCGCCGCGACGCTGATCTTCGCGGCCGGTCCCCTCATCGGCCAGGCGAGGGCGCGGCTGCGCTCCTCCTCGGCCGTCCCGGCGCGCATGGTGGAGTTCCTGTTTGCCGTTTATGGAGGCTATTTCGGCGCCGGTCTCGGGGTCCTGATGATGGCGGCGCTGTCCATCGTCGGCGTCAGGGATGTACAGGTGGCGAACGCCCAGAAAAACCTTTTGGCCACCATCATCACGACGATCTCGGTGGCGACCTTCATCGTGGCCGGCGTCGTTGCCTGGCCGCACACGCTGACGGTTTTGGCGGGAGCTGCCATCGGCGGCTATCTGGGCGCACGGACGGCGCGACACATTCCGGCACCGGCCTTGCGCCTGGTCGTCGTGGCCACCGGCCTTTCGCTCTCCCTCTATTACTTTCTCGTCTGAGAAGGCAGCCGTGGAGGCAAGAAGGCGCCTCGTGCCCGAGCTTTTGCCGGTCTCGGGCTTGAAGGGGAGCGATATTCTCTCTAGCTCCAGGAAAGCGAGGCAACGACCTCCCCCGAAAAAGCGGGCGACAATGTCCGGGACGGCCCGGCTCTTCGAAAGGAGGGCCGTATGGCCTGGATCATTCTGGGGGTGGCAGGCGCGCTGGAAGTGGTCTGGGCCTTCACCATGAAGCTTTCGGAAGGCTTCACCCGCCCGACGCCGAGCCTCGTCACGCTCATCGCCATGATCGCCAGCTTCGCGCTTCTGGCCATCGCCATGCGCTCCTTGCCGCTCGGCACCGCCTATACGGTGTGGACCGGCATCGGCGCGCTCGGCGCCTTTGTCGTCGGCATCGTTGTCCTCGGCGAGGCGGCGAGCCCGATGCGCATCGCGGCAGCCGGCCTCATCCTTGCCGGGATCGTGCTGATGCGTCTGTCGGGCGAGGGCTAGACGCGGCGGCGAGCGGCTCGGCGCGCAACAGCTCGCGCACCAGCGGATTGGGAAAGCGTCGCTCGGCGGTGACCGCATAGAAGGTCTCCGCGATGCCGACGAGGCGTTCCGCTTCCCAAAGATGCCCCGCTTCCAACTCGTCCTTGACGACGATGGGCGGCAGGACGGCGAGCCCCGCCCCCTCGCGCGCCAGAAGCCGCATCATCGACATGTCGTCGACCTCCGCGGCGATCTGCGGGCGCAGGCCGAGACGGTCGGCGAGCGCATCGAAGCCGGTGCGGATGCCGCTTTCCAGCGTCGGCAGCACGACCGGCGCGCGGCGCAAGAGATCGACGAGCCGGCCTCCCTCGCCGATGAGCGCCGGCGTGCCGACGAGGCTGACCTCCTGTTCGGCCAGGCGATGGGCGACATAAGCGGCGGCCGCGTCGCGCGCCGGAGGCTGGTTGAGAAGCACCACATCGAGACTGAGCGTCTCAAGGCCGCGCAGAAGCTCCGCCGTGGTGCCGGAGCGCAGCACGACCTCCACGTCGCCACGCGCCAGGAGCGGGCGCAGAAAGCCGATCTGGAAATTGCGCGACAAGGTCGCCAAGGCCCCGACGCGCACCGCCCGGCGCGCCCGTCCGGCCTCCTTCAGCGTGCCGAGAAGCTCCTCGCCGACGGCGAAGATGGCATCGGCATGGTCGAGCGCGATGCGCCCCGCCTCGGTCAGATGCAACTGGCGACCGCGGCGCTCAAAAAGCGCATGGCCAAGCCGCTCCTCCAGCCGGCGGATCTGCACCGACAGCGCCGACTGCGAAAGATTGAGACGCTCGGCGGTGCGCGTCAGGTTGCCGTCATGGGCGACGGCCCAGAAGTAGCGCAGGTGTCGGTAGTTGAGCGCGGCCATGTCATTCGATTTTATCGAACGATAATTGCATAACAATATATTTTTATAGCCTAACGAGCGATGCTAGCTGAGCGCCATCCGCCCAACCACGGTTTTCGGAGGCGCCCTTGCCCGCTCTCGTCGCGCTCCTCGCTCCCGTTTTTCTCGTCCTCGCCGCCATCGTCGCCTTCGCCGGGGCCGGGCTCAGGCCCCGCCTGTCGCCGCGCTTCGCCGAAGCCGCTTCTGTGGCAGCGCTCGCGATCTCGATTGCCGCGGCGGCGATGCTTGTCGCCCAAGGGGCCGCCACGGCCGTCTGGCTGCCGGCCGTCGGGCTGCCGGCCGGCGCGCTGGAGCTTGCGGTGCGCCTCGACGCGGTGAGCGCCACGATGCTGCTTCTCGTCTCCGGCATCGGCTGGGTGGTGCTGCGCTATGCGGCGACCTATCTCGACGGCGAGGCGCGGCAGGGCCCCTTCACCGGCTGGATGTGCCTGACGCTGGCCGCGGTCGCCTTCTTCGTCCTTTCCGGCTCGCTGGCGCAGCTCGTCCTTGCCTGGGTGGCGACCAGCCTTTTCCTGCACAGGCTGCTTCTCTTCTATCCGGAACGGGTGGCGGCGAAGCGGGCGGCGCGCAAGAAATTCCTCACCGCGCGGCTCGGGGACGCGGCCCTTATCGGCGCCGCCATCCTTCTCGTTCGCGCCTATGGCAGCGGCGATATCGGCGCCATCCTCAGCGCCGCCAAGGCGGGCGAGGCGCCCGAGGCTGCGTTATGGGCCGCGGGCCTCCTGGCGCTGGCGGCCGTCCTGAAATCGGCGCAGTTTCCCACCCATGGCTGGCTGGCGGAGGTGATGGAGACGCCGACGCCGGTCTCCGCCCTCCTGCATGCCGGTATCGTCAATGCCGGCGGCTTTCTTCTCATCCGCTTCGCCGACGTCATGCTCCTGGCGCCGGGCGTGCTGGCCGCGCTGGTCATGCTCGGCGGCTTCACCGCGCTCTTCGGCTCGCTCGTCATGCTGACCCAGCCGGCGGTGAAGACCTCGCTCGCCTATTCCACCGTGGCGCAGATGGGCTTCATGATCCTGCAATGCGGGCTGGCGCTCTTTCCCCTGGCGCTCCTGCATATCGTGGCGCATTCGCTCTACAAGGCGCATGCCTTCCTGATGGCCGGTAGCGCCGTGGAGGGCGTTGCGTCCATCCGCCGGCCGGGGCCGGTGGCCGTGCCGGGCGTTGCCACCGTGGCGCGGGCCTTCATCGTCGCGCTCGCCATCTATGGCGCGGTCGGGCTCGGCTTCGGCTTCGACGATAAATCGCCCCAGGCGGTGGCGCTCGGCGCCATCCTTCTCTTCGGTGTCGCCTATCTCCTGGCTCAGGGGCTCGCCGACGCGGCGCCGCGACAGCTGACACGCCGGATCGCGATCTATTCGACCGCGACGGCGCTCACCTATTTCGCCCTGCAGGGCGCCGCCAACCGGCTGACCTCCGGCGTGCTGCCGCCGGCGCCGGCGCCAGGGCCGCTGGAATGGACGCTGATCATCCTCGCCGTCGCCAGCTTCGGCGTCGTGGCGGTGGCGCAGACGCTGTTTCCGCTCTGGGCCCACCATCCCGCCGCCGCCGGGCTGAGGGTGCATCTTTCCAACGGGCTTTACGCCAACGCCATCCTCGACCGCCTTCTCGGCGGCTGGCGGCTCGGCAGATCCGCCTGAGCGGCTCAAGGGAGAGACGAGATGTTCACCACCCGCGACATTGCGACATTGCACGCCGACACCGTGACCGCGGCGGCGGCGAAGGCCGCTCGCGCCATCCCGCCGCTCTGGCCGCTTACCACCAGCGTTGCCGTCAATCCCTTCCTGGGACAGGCCGGGGAGGGCCTGGCGGAGGCCAGCGCGCGGCTTGCGCGCGTCGCCGGGGCAAGGCTCACCATGCCGCGCACCTGGTACGCGGAACGGATCGCGAGCGGCGAGATCGCCGAGGAAGACCTTTTGCAAGCGCTCGCCGCGGCTCCCGCCGAGTTACGCCCGCCGAGCCTTGCCGCTCTCAAGGCGGCGGCGAAAACGCCGGCGCCCCATACGCGCGCCGTGCCGAGCGTTGCCGATCTCGCCGCCGAGGCTTCCGGCACCGACTGGCCGGGGCTCATCGCGGAGCGCTTCGGGGCCTGGGCTGCGGGCCATTTCGACGCCGGCCAGGCCCTGTGGCCGGCACCGCGGGGAAGGAGCGCCTATGCGGCCTGGCGCGCCTTTGCGATCCGTGACCTGACGCCCGAGATCATCGGGTTGAAGGGTTTTGCCCAACGCGTCGCGGAGACGCCGGAAAGCCCGCGCCGGACGATCGGCGAGGCGGTGGCGCGGCTCGGCCTGCCGGAGGCGGCGCTGGAAACCTACTTCCACCGGCTTTTGGCGAGCCTCGGCGGCTGGGCGCAGTATGCGCGTTACCTTCTGTGGCAGGCGGAGCTCGGCGGCAAAAGCGATGCCACACTCGCCGAGCTGATTGCCATCCGCATCCAGTGGGAGGCGGCGCTGTTCGATCTTTACGGCGAGGAGATCAGGCTAAAATGGGCGGCGGCGCGGCGCCTCTACGGCGAGAAGATCGCGCCATCCCCGGACCTCGTCGTCGACGCCATCTTGCAGGAAGCGGCCGAACGGGCGCATCAGCGCCGGCTCGCCGCGACTTTGTCGGAGCCGGTCGCGGCCCCGACGGAGACGCGGCCGACATTGCAGGTCGCCTTCTGCATCGACGTGCGTTCGGAGGTCTTCCGGCGTTGCCTGGAGAGCCTCGATGGCGGCATCCGCACGCTCGGCTTCGCCGGCTTCTTCGGCCTCGGACTGTCGCACCGCGGCTTTGCCTCCGATGTCGCCGAGCGGCGCCTGCCGGTGCTTCTCAATCCCACACTGGAGAGCCGTTCGGGGGGCGCGGAGGCAGCTTCGGCCGACCTGGCGGCGCGGCTTGCCGCCCGCGCCAGCCGCGCCTGGGGCCGCTTCAAGCTCGCCGCCGTCTCCTCCTTCGCCTTCGTGGAGGCCTCCGGACCGGTCTATGTCGGCAGGCTTTTGCGCGACGGGCTCGGCTTGAAGAAGATCGCCGCACCGGCCGAGCCGGCGCCGAGGCTCGATCCGCCGCCGGACCTGGCACAGCGCATCGAGGCGGCCGAGACGGTCTTAAAGGCGATGTCGCTCACGGAGGGCTTTGCCCCCCTGGTGCTTCTTGCCGGCCATGGCGCCAGGGTGACCAACAACCCGCATGCGAGCGCCCTGCAATGCGGCGCCTGCGGCGGCTTTTCCGGGGAGGCGAATGCCCGGCTCCTGGCCGCGCTCCTCAACGACGAGGACGTGCGGGCCGGGCTGAAGAAGCGCGGCATCGCCATTGCCGACGACACGCTCTTCCTCGGCGCGTTGCACGACACCACCAGCGATGCGGTGACGGTCTATGCGGACGATCATCCGCATGCTTCTCATACGGAAATACTCGGTAAGGCGCAGCGGTGGCTCGCCGCTGCGGGCAAGCTGGCGCGGGCGGAGCGGGCGGCGAGGTTGCCGCGCGCAAGTAGCGAGGCGGCTCTGCCGCGGCGCGGGCGCGACTGGGCCGAGACGAGGCCCGAATGGGGCCTTGCCGGCTGCAGCGCCTTCATCGCCGCGCCGAGAGGCCACACGCAGGGAAGGGAGTTTCAGGGCCGGGCCTTCCTGCACGATTACGACTGGCGCCAAGACGAGGATTTTTCCGTGCTGGAGCTGATCATGACCGCGCCTGTCGTCGTGGCGAGCTGGATCAGCCTGCAATATTACGGCTCCAGCGTGGCGCCGGAGGCCTTCGGCAGCGGCAACAAGGTGCTGCACAATGTCGTCGGCGGTATCGGCGTTACGGAAGGGAACGGCGGCAATCTGCGTGCCGGTCTTGCCTGGCAATCGGTGCATGACGGGGAGCGGCTCATCCACGAGCCCTTGCGCCTTTCCGTCGTCATCGCGGCGCCACGCGAGGCGATGACCGCCATCCTGCGCCGGCACGAGGAGCTGCGGGCGCTCTTCGAACATGGCTGGATGCATCTCTTCGCGCTCGATGAGGAAGGACGCATGACGTGGCGCTATGCGGGCGGGCTGCAATGGACGGCCATGGCTGAGGAGGCTGCGGCCGCCCCGAGGATGAAGGCCGCGGGCTGAGCCGGGCGGGGGGCGAGAGGCAAGGCCGCCGGGCAAAAAAGGCCCGGCCCCTCGTTCCCGTGCTGGCTAGGCGACAGGGCGACGGGCCGGGCAAATGCGGCATCGACATTGCTTGCCGTTGCCGCCGGCGGGCGTCCGGGGGTGTTGGAAGCCCGCCATACCGGTGGTGCGCTGGCTAGGCGCGTTTTTGACCGGTGATCATGCTACGGGGCAGGTTCTCACGATGGGCGAGGCTGGCGAGGCCGACGCCGAGGATATGGAGAACGATGAGAGCCAGCGAGAGATTGGCGCTCACCTCATGCACCTCCTCCCATACATTCTCGCGCTTCTGCCGCACCCCGCCTTCCTCTCCGGCCGTGCCTTCCAGCGCGGGGAAGGAGGAAAAACTTTCCGCGGGCGCCTGGACGATGATGCCGGCAAGCGGACCGCTGCCGTCCTCCACGGCGAGCGTGGCCATGCCGGAGAAGGTCGTCACGGCGAGCGCGGCGAAAAGCGCCAGCGTCATCGCCCCGCCGGCGGGGCTGTGGCCGATATGCCGTTCGGCCCGGCCGGAAACGAGAGCGGCGAGATAGGAAAAGACACGGCCGGGACCGGTGACGAAATCGGCGAAGCGCGCATGTTCCGGGCCGATGAAGCCCCAGACGATACGTAGAGCCACGGTGATGGCGATGGCATAGCCCGACCAGCTATGCAGCCATTCCGGCTCGCCCTCGGTGAGGTAGGCGGCGGCGAAGGCCGCCACCAACACCCAGTGTCCGATGCGCACCAGCGGGTCCCATACCCGGACCCGCCCGGTGGCATCCTCATCATGCGTGAGGCTGACCATCAGTCGAGCGCCTTCTCCCAGGCGCCGGAGATCGGTGCGCCGGTTGCCGCATCAAGCTCGGCCTCCACCTGCATGCCGTTGGTGTCGGTCATCTTGACGTCCCAGTAGCGCCCGTCCTCGCGATCCACTTCCAGGACGGTGTAGCCGAGGGCCTCCAGCTGGCTGACGAGATCGGTAATCGGCATCCAGGTGACGCTGCCGCGGTCGCGGGAGAAGCGGCTGTCGTCGGCGGAGGCCTGCGCCGTGCCGAGGGCGGAAACGCCGATGGCGGCGGCCAGAAGGGCGGCGATTGCAATTTTCTTCTTCATGGTGTTGTGCTCCATCTTTCTTGCTGTGAGACCGGCGGGTTGCCGCTCTCGATGGAGCGAGGAATGCCACAGGCCCGCTGACGCCTCCCTGACTGGCCTTGTCAGCAATGCGTCAGGCAGGACGGCCTAGGATGTAGCCCATGACAAACCTATTGCTGACGATCCTCTTGCTGATTTCGCCGGCGGCGCTGGCGGACAAGGATCACGACCGTGCCCGCGACGCCTTGCGCCGGGGCGAAATCCTCCCGCTCGCCGAGATCCTGCCGAAGATCGAGCGGCGCTACCGCGCCCGCCTGTTGGAAGTGGAGCTGGAACGCGAAGACGGTATCATCGTCTACGAGCTGGAGCTGATCACCCGCGACGGGCGTATCATCGAGCTGGAAGTGGATGCCGCCTCCGGCGCCGTCATCGGCAAGGAGATCGACCGCAGCCGGCGCACGGGCAGCTGAGGACGAGAAAGACATGCGCGCGCTTGCCGTGGAGGACGATCCGCGTATCGCTGCCGATCTTGCCGCCGCGCTCGGCGCGGCGGGCTTTCGCGTGGAGACCTGCGGCGACGGCGAGGAGGCCTGGTTCCTCGGCGATACGGAGGATTACGACCTCGTCGTGCTCGATCTCGGCCTGCCGAGCCTCGACGGGCTGACGCTGTTGAAGCGCTGGCGGGCAAACGGGCGGGAAATGCCGGTGCTCATCTTAACGGCGCGCGGCGCCTGGACGGAGCGGGTAGAGGGCATCGATGCGGGGGCGGACGATTATCTGCCCAAGCCCTTCCGCATGGAGGAGCTGGTGGCGCGCGCCAGGGCGCTCATCCGGCGGGCGGCGGGAAGGGGCTCCTCGGTGCAAAGTTCCGGCGAGCTCCGCCTCGACGCCAACCGCATGACGGTGGCGCTGAGGGGCGTGCCGGTGACGGTGACGGCGTTGGAATACCGGCTTCTGGCCTATCTGATGCTGCACAAGGAGCGGGCGGTGCCGCCCACAGAGCTCTTGGAGCATCTCTACGGCGATGAGGAATCGCGCGATACCAACGCGGTGGAGGCGCTGGTGACGCGGCTGCGGCGCAAGCTCGGGCCCGGCGTCATCGGGACAAGGCGCGGCTTCGGCTATTTCCTGGAAGCGGCGAGCGACGCCGCCTGATGCAGCGCTCGCTCCGGCTGCGGCTGATCCTCGCCGGCGCGCTCGCCATCAGCGTGTCGCTGGCGCTGGCCGCGCTCGGCCTGTCGGCGCTGTTCGCCGCGCATGTGGAACGGCGCGCCGTGGCGGAGCTCTCGGTGCATCTGGACCAGGTCCTTTCCGGCCTGGAGCGCGGGCCGCAGGGAAGCCTCGTCCTGGCGCAAATGCCCGCCGATCCGCGCTTTTCCCGTCCCTTCGGCGGACTCTACTGGCAGATCTCGCAAGACGGGGAGGTGCTGCGCTCGCGCTCCTTGTGGGATGACGCCCTGGAGCTGCCGACGGACGAACTCGTCGACGGGGCGGTGCATGTGCACGACATCGCCGGGCCGACGGACCAGCGGCTCCTGACCATCGAGCGCAGCGTCACCCTGCCGGAGCGCCTCGGCGGCGGTCGGGCGCGGGCAGCCGTCGCCATGGACCGTGCCGAGCTGGAGGAAGCGCGGCGCGCCTTCGTCGCCGATCTCATCCCCTATACGGCGCTTCTCGCCCTGGCGCTGACCATCGCCGGCGGTCTGCAGATCGCCATCGGGCTTCGCCCGCTGGCAGCGGTGGGGGCGCGCGTCGCCGCCGTACGCTCCGGCGAGGCGAAACGCCTCGGCGAGGACTTTCCGGTCGAGGTGCTTCCCTTGGCCAGCGAGGTGGACGCGCTCCTGGAGCAGCGCGAGCATGAAATCGTCAGGGCCCGGGCGCGTGCGGGCGATCTCGCCCACGGGCTGAAGACGCCGCTGCAGGCGCTGCTCGGCGAGGCGGAGCGGCTGCGCCAGGCCGGACGCGCGGAAGCGGCGAAGGCCATCGAGGAGATCGCCGGCGCCATGCGCCGCCACACCGACCGGGAGCTGACGCGCGCGCGCATCGCCCTCAGGAGCAAGGCGGCGCAGGCCGATGTCGGCAAGGTGGTGGAGAACGTGGTGCGCGTCATTCGCCGCACGGAGGAGGGCGGCGAGATCGCATGGCGCCAGGAGGTGCCGCAGGACCTGCAGGCGGCGGTCGACCGCGACGATTTGACGGAGGCGCTCGGCGCGCTGGTGGAGAACGCTTCGCGCTATGCGCGCCAGGAGGTCACGATCGCCGCCCGCGAGGATGCGGGCTTCATCGTGCTTTCGGTGCGCGACGACGGGCCCGGCATCCCGCCGGAGCGGATCGAGGCGCTGATGGCGCGCGGAGCGCGGGCCGATACCAGCGGCCCCGGAACCGGCCTCGGCCTCGCCATCGCCTCCGAAATCGCCGAGGCGCTCGGCGGCGTGCTGTCGCTGCACAACGTCGAGCCGGGCCTTGAGGCGCGCCTCATCCTGCCGGCGGTGCGGCCGCCGACTTCCTGACATTTCGCTGACATCCACGGTCAGGGCGGCGTCAGCCCGCCGGTGCGATGGTCCCCGAAAGGTTCGCGGAGGATGCGGACCGGACGGGGCATATCATGCTGCAAAAAAACACAGAGCAAACCAGAGAAGGCCAAGGGCTGACGGTTCCCGTTTGGGACATCTGGGTGCGGCTCTTCCACTGGCTGCTTCTCGCCTGTGTCGCCACAGCCACGGTGACGGGCTTCTTCGCCGACGCCACCTGGCTGCGCCTGCATATCGCCGGCGGGCTCGGCGCTGCCGGCCTGGTGCTGGCGCGTATCGTCTGGGGCTTCACCGGGCCGACCCATGCCCGCTTCAAGGACTTCTTTCCACGGCCCTCCGCGGTCATGGAGCATCTGCGCGGCGGCGGCGGGCGGCATCGCGGCCATAACCCGCTCGGCGGGGCCATGGTCTTCGCCTTCTTCCTCGCCATCCTCTTTCTGGCCGCTACCGGCCTTGCCATCCTCGGCGGCGCCTTCAAGACCGGACCGCTCGCCTTCGCGTTCACCTTCCAGAGCGGTCACGCGATGGAGGAGGTGCACGAACTCATCGCCCTGGCGCTTCTCGTCATGATCGGCCTGCACGTCGCCGGCGTCGTCCTGGAAAGCTTTCGCAGCCGGGAGAACCTCGCCCGCGGCATGGTGACGGGCGAGAAGGAATGGCGGGCGGACGACCATCAGCCCCGGATCGCCAGGCCGCGTGGCCTTGCCGCGGCGGCCGCGATCGCCGCGGTCGGCGCCGTCCTCATCCTCGCCAATACCGGCCTGTCGGCGCGGCCGGTGCCGGGCATGCCCGTGGCCAATCTCGATCCGACCTACGCCCAGGAATGCGGCGACTGCCATACGGTCTACCATCCAAGCCTTCTGCCGGCCGCTTCCTGGAGGGCGCTGATGCCGCGGCTTGCCGACCATTTCGGCGAGAACGCCAGCCTGGGGCCGGAGCTGACGGCGGAACTTGAAGCCTATCTCGTCGCCCATGCCGCCGAGACGGCCGACACCAAGGCCGCCAACCGCATGGCGCGCGGCCTCGACGCGCCGCCGCTGGCCATGACCGAGACGCCGTTCTGGAAGCACCAGCACGAAGATCTGGCCAAGGCGCTCTTCGCTTCCGATGCCGTTGGCAGCGCCAGCAATTGCGCCGCCTGCCACCTCGACGCGGAGACCGGGCTCTTCAGCCCCTTGTCCATATCCATCCCGAAACAGGAGACCATTCGATGAAATACCTTTTGATCGTGCCGGCGCTGCTGATTGCGACGCCGGCGCTGGCACAATCGACCTCGCCTTCGGACCTCATCCAACGCTACTCGGCCGAGGCCGGACGGGCCGCCGATGCGGGGCGCGGAAAATCGTTCTTCCTGGCCAACCATGGCAGCGGCAAGCCGGATACGCCCTCCTGCACGACCTGCCACACCAAAAACCCGCGCAGCGCCGGCAAGGCGCGCACGGGCAAGACGATCGACCCGCTGGCGCCTTCGGCGAACGGCGCGCGGCTGACGGATCTCGCCAAGGTGGAGAAGTGGTTCCGCCGCAATTGCGACAGCGTTCTCGGCCGCTCCTGCACCGCCGGGGAAAAGGCGGACGTCGTCGCCTGGCTCGCCAGCCAGTGAACCAACCAAGAAAGGGAGATTTTCATGTACCGAATGTTACTGGCGGCGGCGACGGCCGGCGCCATCATCCTCACCGTGCCCGCCCTTGCCGACGATGACGACGATCGCGGCCGCCGGGGCGACGACCACCATACCCGCGTCTCGGCGGTCACCCATGCGGCGACGAAGGCCGAATGCGGCGCCTGCCACATCGCCTATCCCGCCGGCTTCCTGCCGGCCGCTTCCTGGCGGAAGATGATGGGCGATCTCGACAACCATTTCGGCGAGAGCGCCGCGCTCGACGAGGCGACCCGGGCCGATATCCAAGCCTATCTCGTCTCACATGCCGGGCGCGGCAGCGGCGCGCCGCAGCGCATCTCCGAGCTCAGGTGGTTCGTCGACGAGCATCGCGACGAGGTCTCGCGCCGCGAATTGGCGAGAGCGGGCTCCTGGGCCAATTGCGGCGAATGCCATCGCGGCGCCGAGCGCGGCTATTTCGACGACGATTGATGGGGCTGGTGACCGGCCGGCCAGGGCCGGCCGGTACCAAGTCAAGGCGCACGTTTCACGCCTGGCACCAAGGCGAACGGAGGCAAGCGATGCGTGCCGCCGCGACGTGAGCAGGGATCGGCCGTGCCTTGAGCGGCCAGGGAAGACGTCGACAGCGCCCCGGCTTACGAGCCGGCGCTCTTTTAAAGTAAAGGGGGGAATGAATGTATCGAATTGTTGCAGCGGGGCTCATCGCCCTGATGATCGGCGCGCCAGCTCTTGCCGATGACGACATACCGCTTCCGGCCGTCACGCATGCTGCGACCGCCGCCAAATGCGGCGCCTGCCATATGACCTTTCCAGCCGATCTTCTGCCGCCGGCTTCCTGGCAGATGATGATGCGCAGTCTGGACAACCATTTCGGCGTCAACGCCGCCGTCGGCGAACCGGTGCGCAGCGAGATTGAAGCCTATCTCGTCGCTCACGCCGACAATCGCCGCGGCGTCTCCGGCGCGCCGCAGCGCGTCTCCCGTCTCGCCTGGTTCGTGAATGTACATGGGAGCGAGGTGTCGCGGCGGGCGATCCGCAAGGCCCGCTCCTGGGCGAATTGCACGGCCTGCCACAGTGTCGGCGTCCAGAACGTGTCCACCGATGGCGGAAACGGCGACAGCAACTGATTTTGAGCTGGCCACCGGCCGGTCATGGCCGGCCGGAAAAACTGGGGAGGCGCCGAAAGGTGGCCTCCCCTTTTGTTTTCATGGTGCAGGGGAAGCCTGGCTCCCCCTCTCAGTGCGCGCCGCCGTCCCAGGCGGCGGCAAGCGGCGGGGCGATCTTCAAGGCGTCGACGGCGCGGCGGGCGATCTGGTCGACGATTTCCGCAACGCTTCTCGGCTTCAGATAGAAGGCCGGGACCGGCGGCAGGACGATGCCGCCCATCTTCGTGACCGCCGTCATCGACCGCAAATGCGCCAGATTGAGCGGCGCCTCGCGGGCGACGAGCACCAGCGGGCGGCGCTCCTTCAACTGCACGTCGGCGGCGCGGGCAATCAGATTGTCGGCAAGACCATGGGCGATGGCGGCAAGGCTGCGCATGGAGCAGGGTGCGACGAGCATGCCGGCGACGGGATAGGAGCCGGAGGCGATCGCGGCGCCGACCGCATCGACGGCATGGCGGCGGGCGGCGATACCGGACAGGGCGTGCGGGCCGACCTCCTCCAGCAAGGTGCGCTCACCGGCGGCGGAGACGACGAGCTCGATGGCAAAGCCGAGCTCGGCGAGAAGCTCGGCGGCGCGCAGGCCGATGGCGGCGCCGGAGGCGCCGGTGACGGCGAGGATGACGGGCGGCTTCATCCGACCCTGCGCAGCGGCTGGGCGGCGGGCAGGCCGAGCTTCGGCCAGAGCTTGTCGATACGCGCCTCCACTTGCGGGCTCATCTTCAGGACGCGGCCCCATTCGCGGCTCGTCTCGGCGCCGATCTTGGTGGTGGCGTCGATGCCGAGCTTGCCGCCGAGGCCGGCCTCCGGCGAGGCGAAGTCGAGATAATCGATGGGGGTGCGATCCAGAAGCAGGAGATCGCGCGAGGGGTCCATGCGCGTCGACAGGGCCCAGACGATATCGGCGGGATCGGTGACGTCGATGTCGTCGTCGACCACGACGATGCCCTTAGTATAGCTGAACTGCGGCAGCATGCCCCAGAGCCCCATCATCACCCGGCGCGCCTGGCCGGGATAGCGCTTTTTGATGGAGACGATGGCGAGGCGGTAGGAGCAGGCGGCCGGCGGCAGCCAGACGTCGAGGATCTCCGGCATCTGCTGGCGGATGATGGGCTTGGCGAGAATGTTCAACGCCTCGCCGATGACGGAAGGCTCGTCGGGCGGACGGCCGGTATAGGTGGAGAGATAAACGGGATCGCGGCGGTGGGTGATGGCGGTCACCCGCATCACCGGGAATTCCTCCACGGCGTTGTAATAGCCGGTATGGTCGCCATAGGGTCCTTCCGGCGCCGTCTCGCTGGCCGAGACCAGCCCCTCGATGACGATCTCCGCATCGGCCGGCACCGGCAGGGGAACGGTGAGAGCCTCGGCGATACGCGGGCGCTCGCCGCGCACCAGGCCGGCGAAATCGAGCTCTGAGAGCGTTTCCGGCAGCGGCATGACGGCGGAGAGAATCGTCGCCGGATCGGCGCCGATGGCGATGGCCACGGGCATGTCGCGCCCGGCGCTGGCCCAGGCGCGATGGTGCTTGGCGCCGCCGCGATGGGCGAGCCAGCGCGCGATGAGGCGGTGCTCGTCCAGCATCTGCATTCGGTAAACGCCCATATTGATCGGCCCGCCCTCCGGCCCTCGGGTGATGACCAGCGGCCAGGTGATGAGCGGCGCCGGCTCGCCCGGCCAGCAGGTCTGGATGGGCAGGCGGGCGAGGTTGGCGTCGGTGCCGCGGCGCACCTCCGCCTGCACGGCGGGACGCGAAACGCTCTCGGCGCGGGTGTTGAGGGCGGCGCGCAGCATCGGCCATTGGGCGAGCGCGTCCTTGAGGCCGTGGACGGGCTGCGGCTCGCGCAGGGCGGCGAGCGCCTCGCCGAGTTCGCCAAGGCGTGACAGTTTGACGCCGAAGCCGGCGGCGACGCGCTCCACCGTGCCGAAGAGATTGACGAGGACGGGCATTTCGGCGCGGCGCCCGTCGGCGTGGAGGGCATGGTCGAGGCGCAGGGCAGGGCCGCCGGCGGCCAGCACCCGGCGCTCGATCTCGGTCGCCTCGTGCACCATGGAGACGGGCTCGGAAATGGCGGCGAGATCGCCGGAGCGGGAAAGATGGGCGAGGAAATCGCCGAGCGTGCGGAACGGCGGCAGATCACGGAACGTCAAGGCGCACCTCCTTGTCCCCGATGCGGCAGAGCGGCCGGCACCGCTTTGAGATAGATCAAGGACGCTCGCCCTTCTTCGGGGCGCAATGCGCGCGCCATGCAGCCTGCCACCGATATCGTCGCCGTTCCGGCGCCCGTCCGCCTGTTCCTGCGGCCGTTGCCGCTGTTTCCCCTGCGCCTCGTCCTGGAGCGCATGGTCGCCGGCCTCATCCGCCGCCGGCCGGGGCTGTTTTCCAGGCTCGACGAGCATGCGCAGAAAACCTTCCTCATCGATCCGACGGATCTGCCCTTCGCCTTCCGCCTGAAGCCGCGGCCGGAGCGGCCGAGCGTGGAGCCGGTGCGGCGCGGCGATGGCGGGCTTCACGACGCGCGCGTGGCCGGCCCGCTCGGGGCGCTGATGGGGATGATCCACGGCGCCTTCGACGGCGACGCGCTGTTCTTCTCGCGCGATATCGTCATCGAGGGCGACACGGAGGCCGTGCTCGCCCTGCGCAACGCGCTCGACGATGCGGAGATCGACCTGATGGAGGAGGCGGCGGCCGCCTTCGGCCCGTTCCGGCCGGCGGTGGAGCCGCTGATGAAAAGGGCAATGCCGATTGCTGAAAGGGTGACGGGGCTGCCCTTGCACCGCGTCGACATGATGGAGTTTTGAGACATGGAGCGGCTGGAGCTGGTCTGCCCGGCCGGCACGCCCGCGGCGCTGCGCGCGGCGGTCGATGCCGGCGCCGACACGATCTATTGCGGCTTTCGCGACGAGACCAACGCGCGCAACTTTCCCGGCCTCAACTTCTCGCGCGAGGAGATGGAGGAGGGCGTGCGCTACGCCCACAAGGCCGGGGTGAAGCTGCTTGTGGCCATCAACACCTTCCCGCGTGCCGGGGCGCCGGAGAAATGGCGGGCGGCCGTCGACGATGCGGCACGGTTCGGGGCCGATGCCGTCATCCTCGCCGATCTCGGCCTTCTCGCCTATGCCGCGGATAAGCATCCGGGGCTGCGCCGGCATCTTTCGGTGCAGGCGGCGGCGGCGAACGCCGATGCCATCAACTTCTATGTCGACACGTTCGGGGTGAAGCGGGTGGTGCTGCCGCGGGTGCTGACGGTACAGGAGATCTCCGCCATCAACCGGCAGATCGGCTGCGAGACGGAGGTTTTCGTCTTCGGGGGGCTGTGCGTCATGGCGGAGGGGCGCTGCGCGCTGTCGGCCTACGCCACCGGGCGCTCGCCCGACATGAACGGCGCCTGCTCGCCGGCAAGCCATGTCGTCTACCGCGAGGAGGGCACCGATCTCGTGTCGCGGCTCGGCCCCTTCACCATCAACCGGGTGAAGCGCGGCGCCCCGGCGCCCTATCCGACCCTTTGCAAGGGCTGTTTCAGCGCTGGCGAATACAGGGGCCATGTCTTCGAGGACCCGGTCAGCCTGGACGCGGCGACGCTGATCGCCGAATTCGCCAAGGCGGGCGTGACGGCGCTGAAGATCGAAGGCCGCCAGCGCTCGCGTTCCTACACGCAGGCGGTGGTGCGCTCCTTCCGCAAGGCGGTGGAGGCGGAGGCCGCCGGCCTGCCGATCATGGCGAACGAATTGCAGCGCCTGACGGAAGGCCAGACGACGACCGCCGGCGCCTATGCCAAGACCTGGCGCTGAGCGCGCCGCAGCCAAGGTTCAAGAAAGTGCCCGCACGCCCCTCCCTCACCCTCGGCCCGCTTCTGTTCAACTGGCCGGCCGATAAGTGGAGCGATTTCTACGCCCGCATCGCCGATGAGGCGGAGGTCGACCGCGTCGTCCTCGGCGAGGTGGTCTGCTCCAAGCGCTCGCCCTTCTGCGAGGACCGGATCGGCGCGGCGGTGGAACGGCTGCAAAAGGCCGGCAAGGAGGTGCTTCTCGCCTCGCTCGTCCTCGTCACCCTGCCGCGCGAGCGCAAGGCGATGAAGGAACTCGCCGAAGGCGCCGAACTGCCGGTGGAGATCAACGACTTCACCATGCTGCGCTATCTTGAGCCCGGCGCGCCCTTCGCCGCCGGGCCCCTGGTCAACGTCTACAACGAGGGCACGCTCGCCTGGCTGGCGGGGCGCGGGGCCAAACTCGTCTGCCTGCCGCCGGAGCTGCCCATCGCCTCGGTGACGGCGCTTGCCAAGGCCGGCGGGGCGGCCGGCATCGACACGGAGGTCTGGGCCTTCGGGCGGGTGCCGCTCGCCATCTCCGGGCGCTGCTATCATGCCCGCATCCACGGTTTGTCCAAGGATTCCTGCCAGTTCGTCTGCGGCGAGGATCTCGACGGGCTGCGCGTTGCCACCCTCGACGGGGAGGATTTCCTGGCCGTCAACGGCGTGCAGACCATGTCCTTCACCCATGCGAGCGTCCTCGGCGAGCTCGACGCGCTGAAGGCGGCGGGCGTGACCTCGTTCCGCCTGTCGCCGCACGATTGCGACATGGTGGCGGTGGCGGGCCTCTTCCGCGAGCGGCTGGAGGAGAAGCTCGATGCCGAAGAGGCGGTGACGCGGCTCGGCATGCTGTTGCCCGAGGCGCGCTTTTCCAACGGCTTCCTCTTCGGCGATTACGGGGCGGAAATGGTGGAGAGGGCCCAGCGACAGGTCGCCTGAACCGGCTCGCCCAAAGCCAGCATTTGGCTTGTCGGGCGGGCTCTTCTACCTCACCACCCTGCCTCGGCGCGCATCGTCGCCCGGCCATCTGCGTCCGCCACCCAAAGCCGAAGCCCGTCTTCGTCCTCGGCGGCGTTCAACGTGATCTCCGTGCCGTCGAAGAGTGGGCTCAGACCGCGGAAGGCGAAGCTTTTCGGCGGAGCGCCGCGCGCCTCGGCGGCAAGGCGGAGCAGCCAGCTCGCCTGCAGGGGGCCGTGCACGACGAGGCCGCGATAGCCTTCCTCCTCGATGCAATAGCGCCGGTCGTAATGGATGCGATGGCCGTTGAAGGTGAGGGCCGAATAGCGGAAGAGCAGGACGGGATCGGGCGTCAGCCGCTTCCGCCAAGTCGGGCGGGGCAGCGGCTCCGGCGCGCCCGCCGGCGGTGCGCCGGAGCCGGCGCTCGGCCTGGCGGCTTCGCGGTAGACGATATCCTGGCGCTCCTTCAAAAGCTCGCCGCGCTCGCTGGCGAAAAGATGCTCCACGACGACGAAGCACAGACGCCCGGAGCGGCCCTCCTTCAACGAGATATCCTTGACGGTCGAAAGCCGCGTTACCGTCTCGCCGGCCCGAAGGGGCGCCAGAAGCTCAAGCCGGCCGCCGGCCCACATGCGGCGCGGCAGCGGCACGGGCGGCAGGAAGCCGCCGCGCGCGGCATGACCGTCCGGGCCAAGGGACGACATCGGCGCCGCCGAGGGGGCGAGGCACCAATGAATGGCGAGCGGTGCGGGCTCGCCGGCTTCAGGCGCTGGCGATGGCTCGTCGAACGTCGCCAGGAAATGCGCCGCCAGGCGCGGCGTCACGATATCTTCGGCCGTCTCGCTGCGGCCCAGCCATTGTCGAAGATGTTCAATATCGATTTCGGTATGATGTTGCGAACTCTCTGTCATTTTCTTCTCCGGCCGCGCTGCGCGCTGCATTAGACAAAAGAACTATGCGGCGAAAGCGCCCGAAAGGCGCCGTTGCCGTCTAAGTGGGCGGCAATATCTGCTACACATGCAGGTATCGATATAAAAGTATTCTTTCCCAGGGCGATACAAATGCCAAAGGCGGTAGACGAACGGTCCGACCCGGCCAGAGCCGACGCGGACGGGCCGATGCGGATATCGTCCGCCAGGGGCCGTCCAATCCTTCCCCACCCCGCCGTCTTTCCGGCGAGGCCGCATGCCCCTCGCGGCCGCGCCCGCGCCATTGCGCCGGGCCGTCGGCCGAGCCCGGCGGAGGCCGGGCAATGCTGACGCGGGTCAAGCCCAACGCCGCGTCCCTGCGCAACCAGGTCGCCGACATGCTGCGCAGCGCCATCGCGGTAGGCGCCCTTGAGCCGGGCAGGCGACTGCGCGAGCGCGTGCTGTGCGAGGAACTCGGGATCAGCCGCACCTCGCTGCGCGAGGCCTTGCGAATCTTGGAAAGCGAGGGCATCGTCACCTCCATACCGCATCGCGGCGTCGTGGTCGCCGCGCCGAATGCCGAGGAGGCGGAGGACAGCTACAGGACGCGCGCGGCGCTGGAATGTCTTCTGGTACGCCAGTTCACCGAGCGTGCGAGCCGGGCAAGGATCGACCGGCTCGCCGATATCGTCGCGGCGATGACAGACAGCTCGCAGAGCCTCGATGTCTGCGACTTCGCGCGGCTGATGCGCGAGTATTACGCCGTCCTTCTGGCCGGCGCGAGCAACCGCTCGGCCGCCGCCGCCCTCAGCCCCATCTTCGCGCGCGTGACGCGGTTCTGGGTCGCCGACATGTCGCGGCCTGGCCGAATCAAGGCGTGCGCGGGCGAGGTACAGGCGATCGTCGCCGCCATGTCCCGGCGCGACGAAGATGCCGCCGAAGCGGCCTGCAAAGCCCATCACGAAAGCCTTCTGGCTTCGCTCGGCGATCTGCTCGCCGAGCGGGGGGCGGCGGTGAGCGTGCGCCGCGAGGTCGCCGATTGCCTGCGGCTTGTCTGCGCGGAAGGAGGCGCGGCGAACTCCGCATAGGTGGTGGACGATGCACTGCCGAAGCGCTCGCACGATCTGCGCAGGAAAGCGCGGAACTCGGCGAGCGTCTCCGCGCCCGAGGATCGGTGACGGGGCATTCGGCGGCGAGGGCGCCGAAAGGATCAGCGGACATCGATCAAGCCTTGTCTTCAAGGGCCATCGGGGCTTTCCTGGCAAAGCGGCGCGGCGGAAAAGGGCGGGCGCGCCATGCCGGCGATGAGGCGTAGCGGCGAGCTTGCCCGCCGGCGGAGCGCGGCGCAAGCGCGCAGAAGGCTACGCCCGCACGTCTGGCAGCATGGCTGGCGGGGCGCTGGCGGCGCAGCTCAAGACGCATCGGGAGGCGAGGATGGCAGGCGAAAGCGAGCTTCTGGCGGGCTTCGTGGCGGAGCTCGACTTCTCAGAGATTCCGGGCGAAGCGGCCGAGCGGGCCAAAGCGCTGGCCCTCGACCTTTTGGGCAGCGCCGTGCGGGCGCGGGCGGAGGCCGATTCGACCCCGGCTCTGTTCTCAGCGGTGAAAGCGCTCGGGCTGGCGCCGGAATGGTGCGGGGAATGCTGCGCCAGCGTGGCGGGCGACGAACACCTCTATCCACCGCTGACGGCGGCGCTGCTCAATGGCGCGCTCGGCCATTCGCTTGATTTCGACGACACGCATGCGGCGAGCTCGCTGCACCCTTCCGCGCCGGTGGTGCCGGCGGCGCTCGCCGCGGCGGAGATGGTG
Source organism: Afifella pfennigii DSM 17143 (assembly GCF_000688515.1). Classification (GTDB taxonomy): domain Bacteria; phylum Pseudomonadota; class Alphaproteobacteria; order Rhizobiales; family Afifellaceae; genus Afifella; species Afifella pfennigii. The sequence goes on from NZ_JHZK01000025.1 coordinate 34,734, forward strand.
GAGGCGGAGGGCGAAAGCCTGATTGCCGGCATCGTCGCCGGCTACGAGACCGCCTGCCGGCTTGGCATGGCGCTCGACCCGGCCGCGCATTACGCCCGCGGCTTCCACCCGACGGCGACGGCCGGAACCTTCGGTGCGGCGGCGGCCGCCGCACGCGTCTTCGGCCTAGCGCAGGAAGGCGTGGCAGCGGCCTTCGGGGTGGCGGGAAGCCAGGCCGCCGGCTCGCTGCAATTCCTGGCCAACGGTGCCTGGAACAAGCGCTACCAGGTCGGGGCGGCGGCGATGAACGGGCTGATGGCGGCGACGCTGGCGCGCGAGGGTTTTCTGGGAGCGGCGGAGGCGATCGAGGGCAAGCACGGCTTCCTGAAGGCCTATTCGGACGGGGCGGAGCCTGCCCGCGCCGTCGCCGGGCTCGGCGAGACCTGGGAGACGCTCAATATCGCCGTGAAGCCCTATCCGACCTGCCGCTATACCCATGCCGCCCTCGATGCGCTCCTTCAGCTGCGCGCCGAGGCGGGGCTTCGGGCTGTGGATATCGAAAAGGTTCAGGTGGGCCTTCACGGCAACGGCATCGCGCTGACCGCCGAGCCGGTGGAGGCGAAACGGCGGCCTGGCAGTATCGTGGAGGGTCAGTTCTCCATGCCCTTCGTCGGGGCGGTGGCGCTGCTTGAAGGGGGCTTTTCCTGGGACGATTACCGCCGGCTCGGCGCGCCGGAAGTGGAGGCGCTCGCGGCACGGTTTCACGTGGTACGCGAAGAGAGCCTTGAAGGCCTTTCCCATCCCTTCGGGGCGGAGGTGGCCATCCTTCTGAAGGACGGGCGCCGGCTTTCCCGCCGCGTGGGCGAGCCTTCCGGCGAGCCGCAGAGCTTTCCGGCGCCGGAGGCGCTGGCGGAGAAATTCATGACGCTGGCGCGCCCGGTGCTGGGCGAGGCGGCGGAGACCTTGCGCCGGCGGGTGGAGGCACTGGAAGGGGCGACGGATGTGCGCGGGCTCCTGCGCGCACCGGGCCGCGGCGCCGTAGCGGCGGAATAGGCTGGCGGCGATGATGCCGCGAGCGGCGTCAACACATGCGGTTTCGCAGATGCCTGCCGACCCCTAGGCGCCGGTGGTGCGCTGCATGCCCTGGCGGGCCGGATCGTATTGCGGGTTGATGTTGGCGGCGCGGGCGAAGGAGGCGAAGGCCTTCTTGCGGTCGCCGAGCGCTTCCAGCGCCAGGCCCTGATTGGTCCAGGCGATAAAGGAGCTGCGGTTGCGCTTCACCGCCTCGTTGAAATCGTCGAGCGCGGTCTTGTAGTCGCCCAGCGCCAGATAGCTCTGGCCGCGGCCGTTGAAGGGCTCGGAGGTCAGCGGCGACAGGCCGATGGCGGTGGTGAAGCTCTCGATCGCCGCCTGGTGGTTGCCGAGCGCCTGCTGGGCGAGGCCGCGATTGTGGAAGGCCTGGGCGTCGGTGGAATCGAGCCGTGTGGCGGTGTTGTAGTCTGCCAGCGCCTCGCTGAAACGGCCCTGCTGACGATAGACCGTGCCGCGGCCGACATAGGCGGTGGCGTAGTTCGGATCGGCCTGGATCGCCCGGTTGTAGTCGTTGAAGGCTTCCTGGGTGTCGCCGCGCTGGCGATGGATGAGGGCGCGGTTGGCGTAGGCCGGCGCAAAGCCCGGATCGAGCTGCAGCGCGGTGTTGAAATCCGACAGCGCCTCGCGGTACTGGCCCGCCTTGCCATAGGCGGCGCCACGCACGTTGTAGGCAGCCGGATCGCGCGGATTGCGCTCGATGACGGCGGTCAGCGAGGCGATGTTGGCCTCAGAGCCGGTATCCGGATCGACTGTGAGCTGGCTCGACAGACCACCGCTGCCCACCGACTGGCAGGCGCCAAGCCCCAAGGCAAGGAGCGCGATAAAAGGCCAGAAACGTGCCGATCGAGGCTTCATCGCCGGTCCTTCGCGTGACGCGCTCGGGTGTGGATGACAGGCGGCTTCTAGCGGCCGCGGCGCTTGCCGGGGAGGAGACCTTCGCGCTGGGCGCGCTTGCGGGCCAGCTTGCGGGCGCGGCGAATGGCTTCGGCCTTCTCGCGCGCCTTCTTCTCCGACGGCTTCTCATAGAAATTGCGCAGCTTCATCTCACGGAAGATGCCCTCGCGCTGCATCTTCTTCTTCAGCGCCTTCAGCGCCTGATCGACATTGTTGTCTCGTACGACGACTTGCACGTTGAACCCGTTCCTTTCCTCTCGCTCGCACATCGCGGTCAAGCGCGGCGGTCACGCCGGCTCGGTGACGCATGAGACCGCCGCCGCAAATGCCCGCGAAAACAGTTGGAGCCCGCTCTCGCCTCTGCGATCGGGCGGGGGCCATATAGACCTATTCGCCCGTCTTGTCCACCTCAGGCGCGCCCGGCTCCCGGCCGTTTTCGACGTCCTGTTGCGGCGCGGCAGCGGCCGCCTCCCCCGCCTCGCTCTGCGTCCGGCGCGGCATTGCTGCAGGCGGGGCGGCAGGCAGGGCGGAAGGCGGGCCACCCTCTTGGCTAACCGCTTCGTCGGCATCCGGTTCCGGGAAAATCTCGGCGCGGTCAGGCGAGGCCGCCTCGTTCGGCTGCCGGCTTCCCGGCAGGGGCGGGCCGCCGCCTCCCGGCCAGGCGGCGACGAGCTCTTCCGCCTCGGCGCGGATGCCGGAGGGAAGGCCCATGAGATAGCCCTCCATGGGATCCTCCACGAGCCCCACCGCGCGGGCGATGAGATACCAGCGGGCCGCCTGCACCTCGTCCTTCTGAACCCCCGCGCCCTCCTTGTAGAGCTTGGCGAGGCGGAGCTGGGCAACCGGATTGCCGGCGAGAGCCGCCTGGCGCAGCCACGCCGCGGCGGTCTGCCGGTTTCTCGGCACGCCGGTGCCGTTGAAAAGCAGAGTAGCGTATTCGATCTGTGCCGGGGCGTGGCCGCGGCGCGCCGCCTCGGCATACCAGCGAGCGGCCTCGGCCGGATTGGCGACGACCCCGACGCCTTCGGCATAGAGCCCCGCGAGGGCGTATTGCGCGTCGGTGTCGGCGGCGCGCGCGGCGTTGCGTAGATGCGCGGCGGCGAGCATCGGGTTCTGTGTTAAGCCCCGGCCTTGGAGCAGCAGATAGGCGTATTCGCGCTCGGCGGCGGCGTGGCCGAGCTCGGCGGCCTGGCGGAAGAGCTCGGCCGCCTTCTCTGCGTCCTCCTCAACGCCGTTGCCTTCCAGGGTGAGCTGGGCAAGGGCGTAGAGCGCCTCGCGGTCACCCGCCTTGGCGGCGAGCTCATACCAGGCGGCGGCCTCGGCGTAATCGCGCTTGACGCCGACGCCGCGCGACAGGAGCTCGCCGAGGAGGGTCTGCGCCGCGGTGCTGCCGGCTTCCGCCTGGCGCAGCGCCATGGCGAAGGCGGTAAGAAAATGCCCGCGCTGGAAAGCGCCATAGGCGTAATCGGGAGCATCCTTGCCGAGAACGCCGGCATCCTGGAGCGACTGGTCGATGCGGTTCTCAAGCAGGCGGGCATCGAGCTTCTGTGTCGCCCCGCCGCCTTGCGGCGCCTCCGCCGTCTCGCCGTCGGTGGCGGCCGCCGCGCCCGCTTCAGGCGCGGCTGGGGCCAATGAGGGGGGCAGGAAGGGCGCCGCCTCGGGGGAGACCGGGCTCGGCAGGTCAGGCGTCGGCAGGCCGCTGCGCGGGGCTTCTTCCTGCGCTGCCGCCGGCGCGGCGAGGAAAGCGAGGAGCAAAGCTGCGGCGAGCCACGGCCTCATGCCGGCACCTCGGCGGATGAAAGCATGGCATGGGCGCGGCGCAGCGCCGCCTCCGGCCCTTCCGGCGCTTGCCAGACGGCGCGGCCGAGAGCGATAAACTCCGCCCCGGTGGCGAGCGCCTCCGGCAGCGTGGCAAGGTCGTTGCCGGCAATGATGACGGCCGGAATCTCCATCAGCTCCGCCCACCACTGCGCGAGCGCCAGCGCCTTCGGATGCGGTCCGGCATGGGTGTCGCCCTCCGGCTCGCCGAAGAAAAGGTAATCGACGTCCACTTCGCCGGCCTGCATCGCCGCATGGCGGCCGCGCAGACGACCGGCGCCGACGATGCGCTTCGGCCGGAACCTCTCCGCGGCCTCCGCCAACTCTGAGAAGCCCGAAGAGACATGCACGCCATCGGCGCCGACATGGCCGGCGGCGCGGGTGAAGTTCTCCACCAGGGCGGCCGCGCCCGCCGCCTGGGCGAGCGGCACCAAAGCCTTGGCGCGCGCCTCCGTCTCCGTCTCGCTGGCAGAAGCGGTGACGAGAACGGCGGCGACCGGGACACCGGCAAGGCCGGCGGCAAGGCGCTCGGCAGCCTCGCCCGGCGCGCCGGGCGGAGCGATGAGGAATATCTTCTTTTCGGCAGGCTCGTTCTGCATGATTTTCGCAAGGCGGCTCCAACCGCCCCCTTATCGGGCAATTTCGCACGAAAAAGGAGGCGCCAAGCGCCTCCTCAGCCAACAAATCCGGCGATTTTACGCCGGAGAAAAGGAAAGGCCCGCTGGAAGGGCCCGCAGGCAGGCCCTATGCGGCCTGCTTCTCTTCAGCCTCGCTCCAATTGCCGGTGGCGGCGAGCGCGTTCATGCGGGCGCGATGGTTGAAGGCGCGCTGGCCGGCGGCGACGTTCTCCGCCTTGCCGCTCCAGGCCTGAAGCGCCGCCGCCTGCAAAGCGCGGCCATAGGAGAAGGTGAGCTTCCAGGGCACGTCGTCGATGGCGTTCATGGCGGAAAGATGCGCCGTCGCCTCCTCGTCGGACTGGCCGCCGGAGAGGAAGGCGATGCCCGGCACGGCGGCCGGCACGGCGGATTTGAGGCAGCGGATGGTCTTCTCGGCAACCTGTTCCACGCTCGCCTTCTCGCCGGAATGCTGGCCGGGGACGACCATGTTCGGCTTCAGGACGATGCCTTCCAGGACGACGCCGGCGTCGAACAGCTCCGAAAAGACCGTGTTCAGCGTCCACAAGGTGACGTCGTAACAGCGCTCGATGCCGTGCCTGGCCTTGTCGCCGTCCATCAGGACTTCCGGCTCCACGATGGGGACGATGCCGGCCTCCTGGCAGAGGGCGGCGTAGCGGGCGAGCGCATGGGCGTTCGCCTTGACGCAGTTCCAGGACGGGCGCGGGCCATCGATGGTGATGACGGCGCGCCATTTGGCAAAGCGCGCGCCGAGCTCGTGATATTCGGCAAGGCGCTCGCGAAGGCCGGTCAGGCCCTCGGTGATCTTCTCGCCGGAGGAAAGGGCGAGCGGCTTGGCGCCCTGGTCGACCTTGATGCCCGGCACGGCGCCGGCAGCCTCAATGAGCTTGACCAGCTTCGTGCCGTCGGCCGCCTTCTGACGCAGGGTCTCGTCGTAGAGGATGACGCCGGAGATCGTCTCGGCCATCGCCTCGGAACGGAAGAGCATCTCGCGATAATCGCGGCGGCTCTCCTCGGTGGAGACGACGCCGATGGAATCGAAACGCTTCTTGATGGTGCCGGTGCTCTCGTCGGCGGCAAGAATACCCTTGCCTTCCGCCACCATCCTATTGGCGATATCCTCGATACGCTCGCTCATTGAAGTCCTCCGCGCTGAACGTTGTCCATGCGGCTGGCTACTCCAAAAGTCGAACGATTCAAACCTTCTTCAAGGCCTCCACGCCCGGGAGCGCCTTGCCCTCCATCCATTCCAGGAAGGCGCCGCCTGCGGTGGAGACATAGGAGAAATCTTCCGCAACGCCAGCCTGGTTGAGGGCGGCGACGGTATCGCCGCCACCGGCGACGGAGACGATGCCGCCGGCCTTGGTGACCTCAGCGGCGTGGCGGGCGGCGGCCATGGTGGCGACGTCGAAGGGCGGCGTCTCGAAGGCGCCGAGCGGGCCGTTCCAGACCAGCGTCTCGGCCTTGTCGATCCAGGCGTTGACGGCGGCAAGGCTTTGAGGCCCGACATCGAGGATCATGGCATCCTCGGGCACTTCCTCGGCCGGCAGGGTCTCGTTCTCGGCATTGGCCTTGAACTCCCTGGCCACGACCACGTCGAGCGGCAGGACGATGGCGCAGCCGGAGGAGGCGGCCTCGGTCATGATGCGGCGGGCGGTCTCGGCGAGATCGGGCTCGCACAGGGACTTGCCGACGGCGATCCCCTTGGCGAAGAGGAAGGTATTGGCCATGCCGCCGCCGATGACGAGGGCGTCCACCTTCTGCACGAGATTGGCGAGAAGGTCGATCTTGGTGGAGACCTTGGCACCGCCGACGATGGCAAGGACCGGGCGCCTGGGGCTGCCGAGAGCCTTCTCCAACGCCTCCAACTCCTCCTGCATGGCGCGGCCGGCATAGGCGGGAAGGCGGCGCGCGAGGCCCTCCGTGGAGGCATGGGCGCGGTGGGCGGCGGAGAAGGCGTCGTTGACGTAGATGTCGCCGCTCCGGGCGAGGGCGTCGGCGAAGTCCGCCTCGTTCTTCTCTTCGCCAGGATGGAAACGGGTGTTCTCCAGAAGCACGATGGCGCCGTCGCCGAGGCTGGAGACGGCGCGCTCTGCCGCCTCGCCGATGCAATCCTCGGCGAAGGCCACGGGCTTGCCGACGATTTCGGCGACCTCAGGGGCCACCGGGGCGAGCGACATCTCCGGCATGCGCTTGCCCTTCGGCCGGTCGAAATGGGCGAGGAGCGCTACCTTGGCGCCCTTGCCCGAGAGCTCGCGGATGGTCGGCGCGACGCGTTCGATGCGGGTGGCATCGGTGACGCGGCCGTCCTTTACCGGCACGTTGAGATCGACGCGCAGAAGCACGCGCTTGCCGGCGATATCGCCGGCGTCGTCGAGCGTATTGAAGCCGCTCATCATCTTACCCCCCAGTCGCGTTCAGATTGGCCGGGAACATACAGAGAGAGAAAACGAAGGCAAGCGGCCCTCATGTCTCGCCCGGCGCCTTCTCGGCGGATGCGGGAGCCGGCTCGGAGGCGGAAAGCGCGGCACCCGGCGAGGGCGGACGCGCCGGGGCGCGCGAGGAGAGATCTTCCCGCCGCTTCAGGCCGGCGAGGCGGGCGAGACGATCGCGCAGGCCGCCGGCGCTCAGCAAGGTGATGAAGCTCTCGGAGGGCTCCGGCGGGTCGAGGGAGACGCCGAGCCTCGTCGGGCGGCCCTCCGCGTCGGTGTCGCGGACGATGAGCTCCACCGGCTCAAGGGGAATGCGGTCGCCGTATTCGGCCTTGCCGACGACGCGCTCCATGACCAGCTCGGCAATGCTCATGGCCGCCTCCTCATCGGAGAGGGCAACGCCGTAGGCGGCGGCGAGCTCGGCGGCGGGGCGCTCCGGATCGACGGCGAACTGGCCGAAGAAATCGACATCGGCCGGATCGACCTCGGCGCGGCTGGCGAAGAGGCGGTCGAGGAGCGGCGGATAGCGGTCCGGCACGACGATGTAGACATGGTCGCCCGGCTGCAGGCGGCCGGCATCGTGGAAGGAAAGGGCCCGGCCGGCGCGCAGGACCAGGGAAGGCCGCGCCCAGCGTGGGATGCGCTCGCCGCGCGCCACGGGGCTGTCCTCGATGACCTTGTAGGTAAGAAGCTCCTGATGCCTGGCGCCGGGGAGGTCGAGAGCGATCTTCTCCAAAGGCCCCATGCGCGGCGGCAGGACGAGGCCAAGGCGGCGCGCCACGGTGCCGACCGTCCAGCCCTGCACCATCAAGGAGACGAGGACGATGATGAAGGCGGTGTTGAACAAAGCGCGGCCGTTCTCCAGCCCGATGATGAGCGGCGTCAGAGCCAGGAGGATGGAGACGGCGCCCCGGAGGCCGACCCAGGAGACGAAGACCGTCTCGTTGCGCGGGTAGCGGAAGGGCACGAGGCAGAGCGCCACGGCGAGCGGACGGCCGATGAAGATGAGAAAGAGGCCGATGAGCAGGGCATCGACGACGATGACGGGGAATTGCGAGGGCGTGGCGAAGAGGCCGAGCACCAGGAACATGATGATCTGGGCGAGCCAGGTCATGCCGTCCTGGAAGCGCATGATGCCGGAGGCTGCCGGCAGGCGCGCATTGCCGGCAACGAGGCCGGCAAGATAGACGGCAAGGAAGCCGGAGCCGCCGATGGCGCCGGCCGCGCCGAAGACCATCAGCGACAGCGCCAGGACGAAGATCGGCAAAAGGCCGCGATCGAGCTCGAAACGACCGACCAGCCAGACGACGAGGCGCCCGCCGGCGAGCCCGGCCGCGGCGCCCAGACCCATCTGCAGGAGAAAGCCGGCAAGCACCTCGCCAGCGAGCGCTTCGGCCTTCACCGCCTCGCCGCTTGCCAGGACCGAGACGAGGGTCAGGGTGAGGAAGATGGCGATCGGATCGTTGGAGCCCGATTCGATTTCCAGGGTGGAGCGCACGCGCTCGCGGATGGAGATGTTGCCGGCGCGCAGCAGAAAAAAGACGGCCGCCGCGTCGGTGGAGGCGACGGTGGCGCCGAGAAGGAAGGATTCCAGCCAGGTGAAATCGGTGAGGTAATAGGTGGCGAGGCCGACGAGGCCGGCCGTCAGCACAACGCCGATGGTGGCCAGCGAAACGGCCGGCAGGGCCGCCTGACGAAAGGCGGTCAGCGAGGTTCGAAAGCCGGAATCGAAGAGGATGACGGCAAGCGCCAGCGAGCCGACGAAATAGGCGAGCGGCGCATTGTCGAAATCAAGGCCGAGACCGTCGACGCCGGCGGCAAGGCCGATGAGCAGGAAGACGAGGAGGAGGGGCGCGCCGAAGCGGAAAGCGATCACGCTGGAGAAGGCGGCGACGAGGACGAGCGCCGTGCCGATGAGGGTAACGAGATAGATCGCCTGTTCCATAAGCCTCTCTTTGCCATGCCCCTTCCTTGTTCTGCGGCGAGTGGGGCGAAGGCAAGGCCGGTAAGGCCTAAATCATAAGGAAAGCTTGTGCGGCGGGCGAGAGTTCGCGGCTGCCCGGCGGGGCGGGCGGGCCGTCGCCGGAGGGTGGGACAGCAACCCCCGCATAGGCGGGGGCTGCCTGCGCAAACGAGCTCGGCTCAGAAGCGGTAGCTCAGACCAGCCTTGATCGTGTGGAAGCTGGTCTCAGCCTCAATGTTCAGATTGTCGCCGGCGACGAGACCCAGGGGCGCGTTGTAAAGCGTCTGATCGCCGAGATCGACATAGGCGTAATCCGTCTTGACGGAGAGCGCATCGGTGATGGCGTATTCGAAGCCGGCACCCAGCGTCCAACCGAATTCCGTATCGCTGGTGGAATCACGGAACGCCACGGAGCCGCCACCGGCCGCGGCCGTGACACGGTAGGAGCTCTCCACCTCGCCGAAGGCAAGACCGCCGGTGGCGAAGATCATGAAGCGCTCGGTCGGCAGGAAGCCGAGCTTCAGACGGCCGGTGCCGAACCAGTTGACCTGCGAGCCGGCCTTGGCGGTGACGTTCAACCCGCCGAGGAGCGGGCTGTTGCCGCTGACGTCCAGCTTGCCCTCGATATCCGCCCAGTTGATGTCGGCTTCGATGCCGGCGACGAAGTTAGGTCCGAACTGATAGTTGAAGCCGGCATAGGCGCCGCCGAAGAAGCCGCTGGAGTCCAAATCGGCCTCGGCGTTGAAGACACCGGTGCCGCCAACGGAATAATCGAGCGGATAGGTGAACTCGTCGCCGCCGAAGCCCCCTTGAAGGCCGAGATAGAAGCCGGTCCAGTCGAAGGCGGCCGCGGGCGCGACCGGCGCCGGTGCCGCTTCATAGGTCGGCAGATCGGCCGCATATGCCGTGCCGGCGAGAAAGAATGTGCTCAGCGTGAGGGCAATCGCTCTCTTCATAGCTGCTTGAATTTCCTTACATAAGTGACTTTAACGCGTGTCTGCTAGCAGCTGTGGCAGCGCAGCGCTGTTGCGCCGGGGCCACAGTTATTCAAGAATGGCTCTAAGAAACAACCGGCGCACGAAGCGGCTATCGGCGATCCCCCCGAAGCGGGCATTTGCGGTTGCAGGGCTCCTGCGCCAAGGGGGCGCCAGGCAGCCCTTAAACGCCCTCCAGCACCGTCCCGACGGCATTTTCTCGCTCTATCGCCCGGTCGTTCTCCGCACCGCCGCAACGGAAGAGAGGGGCCGGCCCGTTCGGGCGCTGTCATCGCCAGCACGGGGCATGCGGAGGCTTGAGGGGATTGGCGCGCCGGCAAGCGAATCACGGTTCGCCGTCTGCAGACGGCAGAGGAGAGGGCGAGCGATCCGCCGGATCGGACGGCCCATCTTCGCGATCTTGAGGGCGCGATCCGGGGAGCGTGATCCGGAGAGCGCGATCTGGAGAGCAAGCTGTCGGCGCACACGAAAACGGCGGCGGGAGGCCCGCCGCCGTCGTCGCGTCTTCTAGAGGCGTTTTCAGCTCAGAGCGTCTTGCCCATGGCGACAGCGGTGTCGGCCATGCGGCAGGAGAAGCCCCATTCGTTGTCGTACCAGGACAGGACGCGGCAGAAGCTGCCTTCCATCACCTTCGTCTGGTCCATGTGGAAGACGGAGGAATGGCTGTCATGATTGAAGTCGCAGGAGACGAGCTTGTCGTCGGTGTAGCCGAGGATGCCCTTCAGCGGCCCGTTCGCGGCCTCGCGGATGGCGTTCTGGATCTCCTCCACCGAGGTCTCACGGGAGGCCAGGAACTTGAAATCCACGACCGAGACGTTCGGGGTCGGCACGCGGATGGCGACACCGTCGAGCTTGCCGTTCAGTTCCGGCAGGACGAGGCCGACGGCCTTGGCCGCACCCGTGGAGGTGGGGATCATCGACAGGGCCGCGGCGCGGGCGCGGTAGAGATCCTTGTGCAGCGTGTCCAGCGTCGGCTGGTCGCCGGTATAGGAATGGATCGTCGTCATGAAGCCCTTGTCGATGCCGATGGCGTTGTTGAGCACATAGGCGACCGGCGACAGGCAGTTGGTCGTGCAGGAGGCGTTGGAGACGACGACATGCTCGGCGGTGAGCTTGTCGTGGTTGACGCCGTAGACGACGGTGAGATCGGCGCCGCTGGCCGGGGCGGAGACGAGAACGCGCTTGGCGCCGCCGTCCAGATGCATGGCGGCCTTGTCGCGGGCGGTGAAGATGCCGGTGCATTCCATGACGATATCGACGCCGAGATCGCCATGCGGCAGCTTGGAGGGATCGCGCTCGGCCGTCACCTTGATCGGGCCGCGGCCGACATCGATGGTGTCGCCGTCGACCTTCACCTCGCCGGGGAAGCGGCCATGCACGCTGTCGTAGCGCACGAGATGGGCGTTCGTCTCCACCGGGCCGAGATCGTTGATGGCCACCACCTCAATATCGGTGCGGCCGGTCTCGATGATGGAGCGCAGCACGTTGCGCCCGATACGTCCAAATCCGTTGATGGCGACCTTTACAACCATTTCCCTACTCCTCGTCCGTCCCATTGCCTTCCAGCCGGGCGAGCGCGGCTTCGCAAATCGCCTCGGCGGTGATGCCAAAATGCCGGTAGAGCTCCTGATAAGGACCGCTACTACCGAAACCCGTCATGCCGATGAAGAGCCCGTCATCGCCGATGATGGCGTCCCAGCCCTGGCGGATGGCCGCTTCCACGCCCACCCGCAGCTTCGCCGAGCCGAGCACTTCCCGGCGATACATCTCGCTCTCGCGCGCAAACAGCTCAAAGCACGGCACGGAAACGACACGCGCGGGATGGCCCTTGGCGTCCAGAAGCTCCTTGGCGGCCAGCGCGATGGCGACCTCCGAGCCGGTGGCGAAGAGGCTGACGGCCGCATCGCCGGAAGCCGGCGCGAGCTCGTAGGCGCCGCGGCGACACCGATTGTCCTCCTCCAGATCAAGGCGCAGCTGCTGAAGGTTCTGCCGCGTGAGGGCAAGCACGCTCGGGCCTTCCTTGCGGGCCAGAGCGAGCTGCCAGCATTCGGCCGTCTCCACCGCATCGGCGGGGCGGAAGACGCAAAGATTGGGGATCGCCCGCAAGGCGGCGAGATGCTCCACCGGCTGGTGCGTGGGGCCGTCCTCGCCAAGGCCGATGGAATCGTGGGTCATCACATGGATGACGCGCTGGCCCATCATGGCGGCAAGACGGATCGCCGGCCGGCAGTAATCGGAAAAGGTGAGGAAGGTGCCCGAATAGGGAATCAGCCCTCCATGCAGCGCCATGCCGTTCATGGCGGCGGCCATGCCGTGCTCGCGGATGCCCCAATGGATGAAGGAGCCGGAATAATCGCCCGGCGCCACCGCCTTCATGGCCTTGGCGCGGGTGTTGTTGGAGCCGGTGAGATCGGCGGAGCCGCCCACCATCTCCGGCACGGCCGGGGTGATCGCCTCCAGCGTCAGCTCGGAGGCCTTGCGGCTGGCGATGTTCTGCGGCTCGGCAGCGAGCCGGCTCTTCAGCTCGGCGAAGGCGCGCTCCAGCTCGGCCGGCAGATCGCCCGCCATGCGCCGCTCAAAATCGCCGCGGCGTTCCGCGTCCATCGCCTCGAAACGCTCCTGCCAGGCCTTGCGCTGCGGACGCGAGCGCAGGCCCGCGATGCGCCAGGCGTCGCGAACATTCTCGGGAATGGCGAAGGGCTCGTGCTCCCAGTCGAGCTTCTGGCGCGCCGCCTCGATTTCCTTCTCGCCAAGCGGCGAGCCATGGGCGGCGGCAGTACCGGCCTTGTTGGGGGCGCCGTAGCCGATGGTGGTGCGCGCGGCGATCAGCGTCGGGCGATCCGACTGACGGGCCTCGGCGAGGGCACGGTCGATCTGGTCGGGGTCGTGGCCGTCGATACGCAGCGCGTTCCAGCCGGAAGCCTCCACGCGGGCCACCTGGTCGGTGGAATCGGCGAGAGCGATGTCGCCGTCGATGGTGATGCCGTTATCGTCGAAGATGACGATGAGGCGCGACAGCTGCAGATGGCCGGCAAGGGCGATGGCTTCCTGGCTGATACCCTCCATGAGGTCGCCGTCGGAGCACAGGACATAAGTGTGATGATCCACGAGCTCGTCGCCGAAGTCGGCATTGAGCAGGCGCTCGGCGAGCACCATGCCGACGGCGTTGGCGATGCCCTGGCCGAGCGGGCCGGTGGTGGTCTCAATGCCCGCGGCCTCGCCGAATTCGGGATGGCCGGCCGTCCTGGAGCCGAGCTGGCGGAAATTCTTCAGCTCCTCCAGCGTCATGTCCTCGTAGCCGAGGAGGTAAAGCAGGGCATAGACCAGCATGGAGCCGTGACCGGCCGACATGACGAAGCGGTCGCGATCCGGCCAGGCCGGATCGGTGGGATCGAATTTGAGATGGCGGGTGAAAAGGACGGTGGCGATATCGGCCGCCCCCATCGGCAGGCCCGGATGTCCGGACTTGGCAGCTTCCACAGCGTCCATGGCGAGCGCCCGAATAGCGTTGGCCATGGGTGCGTGCTTGTCGGCCTCTGACATGAATACTTCTTGCTAACCGCGTCGTAGAGTGAAAGTGAGGAAATGCCCCGCCGTCCGCCCCCTTCGGCAGGCGCGCGAGACATACACGCCTCTCAAGGGGAGTCAACGTCGCGGGGCGTCCGATGAGGGGCGCCCTGCAAAGAGGCAGTTGACGGCCCTTTGAAGCGCTGCATAACCTCTTCCCCGCAATCCGTTGATTTATCCGATGTCGAGACGGGGCCTTGCCGGCTGAACAGCTCACCAATCCGCGTCCAATGCACTCAGGCTCCGAGCCGGGTGCCGGCGCGACGCGTCTTGCAGCGGCGGCCAAGCGGCTGGAGGAGGCGCTGGGCGAGCTGGAACTGGCCGTGGAGCAGGCCGAGACCGGCGAGCAACGCAGCCAAGCGCTTAGCGCACAGCTGCACGACCTGGAACAGGACAGGGCGCGGCTCGCCGAGGCGCTGGACGCCGCCAGCGAGCGCTCGGAGAAACTGGAGCAGGCAAGACAAGAGGTCGGCCGCCGCCTGGAGCGGGCGATCGACGTTTTGCAACAGGCGCTCGGGGAAGGCGACAGATAGGATGGGAACGGTCACCGTCACGATCGCCGGGCATCGCTACCGGCTCGCCTGCGAAGACGGGCAGGAGGAGCATGTCGCCCAGCTCGGAACGCGGCTCGACGAGACCGTCACGGAGCTGCGCGCCGGGGTCGGCGAGGTGGGCGACCAGCGCCTCACCGTCATGGCGGCGATGCTGACCATGGACCGGCTCAGCGAGGCGGAGGGCCGCATTTCGGCGCTGGAGGAGGAAATCGGCGATCTGCGCGAGGGCCGCAACGAGGCGCTCGACCGCTGCGAGGCGCTGGAAGGCGAGGTCAGCGAGGTGATGGAACGGGCGAGCGAGCGGCTGTCGCGCATCGCCCGCGCCGTACGCGGCACCGCCGCTTCGTGAGGGGCGGCAGCCAAACAGCTTCGTGATCGAGGATCCGTTCTTCTACATGATGGCGGTCCCGGCCGTCGTGATGATCGGTCTTTCCAAGGGCGGCTTCGGCGGAGCCGGCGCCATTCTCGGCGTGCCCTTATTGATGCTCGCCGTCGATCCGGTGCGGGCGGCGGCGATTTTGCTGCCGATCCTCGTCGTCATGGATATCGCCGGGCTTTATGCCTGGCGCGGCACCTACGACGTCAAGAGCCTGGCCATCCTGTTGCCCGGCGCGGTCCTCGGGATCGGTATCGGCTGGCTCCTCGCCGGCACGATCGGGGAGAACCAGATCCGCCTCATCGTCGGCACCATCGGGCTGGTTTTCTCGCTCAACCACTACCTCAGACGCCAGCGCAGCAGCGAAGGCCGGCCGGCGAACGCGGCCAAGGGCGGTTTCTGGGGGGCGGTTGCCGGCTTCACCAGCTTCCTCGCCCATGCCGGCGGGCCGCCCTTTCAGATGTACATGCTGCCCTTAAGGCTCGATCCGCGGCTCTATGCCGGCACCTCGGTGATCTTCTTCGCCGTCGTCAACGCGGTGAAGCTTCCGCCCTATTTCTTTCTCGGGCAGTTTTCCGCCGCCAATCTGGCGACCTCCGCGGTGCTGCTTCCCATCGCCCCGTTCGCAACGCTCTTCGGCGCCTGGCTGGTGAAGATGGTCTCCCCGCATTTCTTCTACGCTCTCAGCTACGCCATGGTGCTGCTGGTCTCGGTGAAGCTCATTTTCGACGGCGTCTCGGCGCTGCTTTCCTGAACCGGGCCGCGGCGCCGATAGGCGATTGCGGTCGCTTCCGGCTTCGGCTTTGATCCTAGCGACAAGGGAGAAAACGCCGATGAACGACGCCTATCGCACCGACCTGCCGAAAACGCCGGCGAACTTTCAGCCGCTGACGCCGCTCTCCTTCCTGGCGCGCACGGCGGCCGTTTTCCCGGAGAGGATCGCGGTCATCCACGGCCACCGCCAGATGAGCTACCGCGACTTCTACGCCGATGCGCGGCGGCTCGCCTCGGCGCTGGCAAAGCGCGGCATCGGGCAAGGCGACACCGTCTCGGTGATGCTGGCGAACACGCCGCCGATGCTGGTGGCGCATTTCGGCGTGCCGATGGCCGGGGCGGTGCTGCATTCCATCAACACCCGCCTCGACGCAGCGGTGATCGCCTTCCAACTCGACCATGCAGAGGCCAAGGCGGTGATCGTCGACCGGGAATTCGCCGCGGTGATGGGCGAGGCGCTGGCGCAGGCGAAGGTCAAGCCGCTTATCGTCGATTTCGACGACCCCGATTACGGGCCGGCAAGCGGCGAGGCGCCCCCCTTTCCCAAGGGGGAACGGATCGGCAGCCTGGAATGGGCCGAACTTCTCGCGGAGGGCGATGCGGATTTCGACTGGGCGATGCCGCAGGACGAATGGGACGCCATCTCGCTCAATTATACCTCCGGCACGACCGGCAATCCGAAGGGCGTCGTCTACCATCATCGCGGCGCGGCGCTGATGTGCTACGCCAACCAGGTGAGCGCCGATCTGGGGCACCATCCGGTGTATCTGTGGACGTTGCCGATGTTCCACTGCAACGGCTGGTGCTTTCCCTGGACGATCCCGCTGACGGTCGGCACGCATGTGTGCCTCAGATGGGTGCGGGCGCGATCGATCTACCACGCCATCGCCGAGCACGGCGTCACACATATGTGCGGCGCGCCGATCGTCATGAGCGTGCTGGTCAACGCGGCGCCGCAGGAACGTCGCGATTTCTCGCACAAGGTCTCCTTCGCCACGGCCGCGGCGCCGCCGCCGGAGGCGGTGCTTTCAGCCACGGAGGAGGCAGGCTTTTCCGTCACCCATCTTTACGGGCTGACGGAGACCTACGGGCCGGCGGTGGTCAACGAATGGCACGCCGAATGGAGCGAACTCGACGCGGCGGGACGGGCGAGGAAGAAAGCGCGCCAGGGCGTGCGCTATCCGGCGCTGGAGGAGCTTTCGGTGATCGACCCGGAGACGATGCGGCCGGTGCCGGCGGACGGAGAGAGCCTCGGCGAGGTGATGTTCCGCGGCAATATCGTCATGAAGGGCTATCTGAAGAACCGGGAGGCGACGGAAGCGGCGCTCGCCGGCGGCTGGTTCCATTCCGGCGATCTCGGGGTCATGCATCCGGACGGCTATATCCAGCTCAAGGACCGCTCCAAGGACATCATCATCTCCGGCGGGGAAAACATCTCCTCCATCGAGGTGGAGGACGTGCTCTACAAGCATCCGGCGATCGCCTCCGTGGCGGTGGTGGCGCGGCCCGACGAGAAATGGGGCGAGACGCCGGTCGCGTTCGTGGAACTGAGGCCGGGCAAGGAGGCGAGCGAGGAAGAGCTCGTCGCCTATACGCGCGAGAGGCTCGCCCATTACAAATGCCCACGCCATTTCGTCTTCGCCGAGATCCCGAAGACGAGCACCGGCAAGATCCAGAAGTTCAGGCTGCGCGAGATGGCCAAGGAGGGCTGAGCCGCCTCAGACGAGGATGCCGGAATCGGCGAAGAGCTTTAGCGCGATCAGCACCAGCATGAGGAGAATGAGCCGGTCGAAATGCGCGGCATTAAGATAGCGCCCGAGCCAGTTGCCGAGACGCAGGCCGAGGAAGGTCGGCAACAGCGCCACGAGGCTGTAGGCGGCGCGCTCCGGCGTCAGGATGCCGGCAAGGGCGAGAGAGGGTATCTGCGCCAGCACGAAGCCGGTGAAGAGGGTGGAGACGGCGAAGACGAACTGCGGCTGCGGCAGCCGCAGGGCGCTGATGAAGGTGGCGCTGACCGGCGCCGAAATGCCGGTGGCGCCCTGAAGGGCGCCGGAGACGAGGCCGACGGCGGGAGCGAGCCGCCGCGCCGGGGCAAGTGCCAGCTTCCATTGCGGCTGCAGCAGTCGCAAGGCGACATAGGCGAGCACCATCAGGGCGAGGGCCAGGGACAGGATCTCGCCCGGCAGCTGCGTCAACAGAAAGGTGCCGACGGCGACGCCGAAAAGGGCGGCGAGGATCAAGGCCGGCAGGAAGACAAGGCCCCGCCGATGTGCCCGATAGACCCATACCTGCCAGGCATTGGTGGCAAGGATCGGCAACGTCAGGACAGCCAGGGCATGCGGCACGCCGAGAAAGGCGGCGAGCCCCGGCACAGCAACGAGCGGCAGGCCCATGCCGGTCACGCCCTTGAGCGTGCCGCCGGCAAGCAGGCACATGCAGATGATCAGGATTTCGTTCAGTGCAGCATGTCCTTGCCGTTGCGGAGAAATCGCGAAAATCGCAACAGGATCGGTGAAAAAGCGTGGCCGGTGAAGGCGCTGCCGTCGAAAACACAGAAAACGACCGGGTTTAGCGCTTTCTTTAATCTACTCCTTCCAAGATGTCGCGGAACGTCGCGACTGTTTGGGTGATGGAGAACGGACCCACCATCGACCGTCGGGTCGAGCCGGACATTTACGCCTCGCTGGTTACCTCGCTTTTCAGCTCCATGCGTTCGCTGGTGGCCGGGGCGATCGGCGGGACGGCGGCTGCGCTGTTGACGGCATTCGAGACCGGTACCGTCGCGCTCTATTGGACCGCGGCGGCGATCGCGGTCATCGGCTTCGCGCGCGTTCTGGCGGCGGTGCTCTACCGACGTCGCGGCGGCGGCAACGGCGGCGTGGAGAACCCGCATTTCTGGGACCTTCTCTACGCCATCGGGGCCTGCGCCTATTCCGGGCTTTTGGGCGTGTGGTGCCTGGTGGCGCTGACCATGTCGAACGACGTGGCGGCGCATCTGGTCGCCGTGTCCGTCACCATCGGCTATTCCTCCGGCATCGCCGGCCGCAACGCCGGCCGGCCGACGCTGGTCTCGCTTCAGATCATCTTCGCCTGCATTCCGCTGGTCATCGGCCTGATGCTGCGCGGCGAGGCCTCCTACATCGTCCTTGCGCTCCTGATGGCCTTCTTCTTCTGGAGCATGCGCGGCGTCTCCATGTCGATCAGCAACACGCTGCTCACGGCACTGCGCGCGGAGAAGGTCATGTCGCTGCTCGCAGGAAGGCTGGAAGCTGCCCTCAGCAACATGTCCCACGGTGTGATGATGCTCGACGCGCAGGAGCGCGTGCGCGTCTATAACGGCCGCCTCCTCGATCTCCTCGGCCTCAGGGAGGGCGATATCGAGGAAGGCATGACGATGCAGGATCTGGTGCGTACCTGCGTGCGCAAGGGCGTGATCTCGCGCTCGGAGCTGAAGCGGCTGCAGGGCGAGTTCAAGGTCGGCACCGCCGTGCAGATCGTCACCAACGACCGCCGCACCATCGCCGTCACGGTGGAGGCCGCCAAGGATGGCGGCATGGTGCTGGTGGCCGAGGACGTGACGGAGCGCAAGCGCTCCGAAGCGCGCATCGCCTATATGGCGCATCACGACGACGTGACCGGCCTGCCCAACCGCGTCAAGCTGAAGGAACAGCTGGAGGAGGCGGTGAAGCGGGCGATCGAGGCCGATAAGAGCTTCGCCGTCTTCTGCATCGATCTCGACCATTTCAAGAGCGTCAACGACACGCTCGGCCATCCGGTCGGCGACAGCCTCTTGCGCGCCACGGCGCGGCGGCTTTCGGCGATGACGCGCAAGAGCGACGTGCTGGCGCGCTTCGGGGGCGACGAATTCGTGCTCATGGCGACCGGCATCGAGGACGCGGAGGAGGCGGGCCTTTTCGCCACACGGATCATCGCGGCGCTGACCCAGCCCTACGCCCTCAACGGCCATTCCATCGTCGCCGGGGCGAGCGTGGGCATCGCGCTCGCCCCCGCCGACGGACGCAACGCCGATGCCCTCATCAAGAACGCCGACATGGCGCTCTACCGGGCCAAGGCCAACGGGCGCGGCACCTTCTGCCTGTTCGAGCGGGAGATGGACGTGAAGGCGCAGGAGCGGCGCTCGCTGGAAATGGAGCTCAGAAGCGCCTTCGCCAACGAGGAGCTGCAACTGCATTATCAGCCGCTGCTCAATCTCAGACGACGCAACATCTCCACCTGCGAGGCGCTCTTGCGCTGGCCGGGCGGCCGGCGCGGCCCGGTGCCGCCCTCAGAATTCATCCCGCTCGCCGAGGAGATGGGCCTCATCGTGGAAATCGGCGACTGGACGTTGCTGCAAGCTTGCCGCGAGGCGAATAAATGGCCAGGGGAGACGCGGGTCGCCGTCAACGTCTCCCCGATCCATTTCCGTCGCGGCGACATCGTGCGCTCGGTGGAGGCGGCGCTGGCGGGCAGCGGGCTTTCCGCCAACCGGCTGGAGATCGAGATCACCGAATCGGTGCTTCTGGAGCATACCGAGCGCACCAAGCTGGCGCTCTCGGAGCTCAGCGAGATGGGCATCCGCATCTCGCTCGACGATTTCGGCACCGGCTATTCGAGCCTTGCCTATCTGCACAGCTTCCCCTTCGACAAGGTGAAGATCGACCGCTCCTTCGTGCTGGCCCTGGATGCCGATCCGCAATCGCTGATCATGCTGCGCGGCGTCGCCCGGCTCAGCGCCGAACTCGGCCTGTCGGTGGCGGTGGAAGGGGTGGAGCGGGAAGACCAACTCGCCATCATCATGGCCGACGGCTATGTCGACGAGGTGCAGGGCTACCTCATCGGCAAGCCGGTGCCGCCGGAAAGGCTCAGCAAGCTCTTCGCCCTGCGCATCGACGCACAGGCCGCAGCCTGAGCCGCGACGGCCCGAAGACCGCCGGTATCCGGCTGGCCCGCCACGCTTTTCTCTGAAGGGGTACGTCAGCGGCAGGGGCCGGTCCTTGCGGACGATAGCTGCATTCGGCGGCATCGCTCCGCGGCGCTCGGTGCGCGGCGCCGGCGGCGCAGGGGCGCGGTTTTTCAGCCATTTCGCGCCTGGGGCGGTTCAATCCTGCCGCGAAGAATGGCCGGCGGCAGGGCTGCAGCCTCTGGGCGCGCGTTAACGCAATATTAACCTTAACAAGAAGTTGCCACGTTTTGATTCAAACTTTCCCTTAACCAATCGCCAAAAGGTTGTATTAATCTTAACAGGTCCTGTGGCGGCGGGAGTACCTGTGATGGAAATGCGGCAAACGCGTGCCCACGAGCCGTGCGAGCATGGCGAGGGGGACGCCAATCGGAGCGAGGCGAGGCCGGATCATGCCGGCCTTTCCGATGCGCAATACAGCCAGAAGTATGTCACGGCCATCCTGGAGAAGCTTCAGGGTGAGGTGAAGGAGATCGCTCTTCGCTTCGAGCCGGAGACCGGAACGCTGTGGACGACGATGACGCCGCCGGGCCGGCCGTGCTTCACGCGTCAGCTGGTGGATGACTACATCCATCTGTTCACGTCGTTGAACGAGCGGCTTTCCGGCGGCGCCTTCCAACGCTCCCTGCCGCTCAAATACATCGTCTACCGCTCCAAGACGCCGCAGATCTTCAGCCTCGGGGGCGACCTTGAGCTGTTCTCGCGGCTCATCCGCGAGCGCGACGAGGCGGGGCTGCGCGACTATGCGCATGCCTGCGCGAGGATGACCTATCTCAATTCCATCAGCGCCGGACTGCCGATCATAACTATCGCCCTGGTTGAGGGGCAGGCGCTCGGCGGCGGGCTGGAATCGGCGCTGTCGTGCAACCTCATCCTGGCGGAGAAGAACGCCAGCTTCGGCCTGCCGGAGGTGCTGTTCAATCTCTTCCCGGGTATGGGCGCCTATTCCTACCTGCAGCGCAAGACCTCGGCGCGCACGGCCGAGAAGCTGATGCTTTCCGGGCGCAGCTTTCACGCCGAGGAGATGCTTCAGGAGGGGGTCATCGACCTTCTGGTCGAGAACGGTGAGGGAGAGAAGGCGGTCAGGGCCTATATCGAGCGCACGCAGCGCCGACATAACGCCCAGGTCGGCATCTATCGCACGCGCCGGCGGGTCACGCCGCTCAGCTTCGAGGAGCTGCGCGACGTCACCGATATCTGGGTCGATTGCGCCCTTGGCGTCGGCGAGGCCGATCTCAGGAAGATGGAAAAGCTCGTACGTGCCCAGGAGCGGCTGCGGCCGGCGCAAGGGCACCCCCTGCATGACGTTCAAGTTGCGTAATCAGTAGGTGCTGTCATGCCTCTTGCAGAACTGCGTTTAACCCGCGGCGCGCTTTCTGAGCAGAAGCTCGACATGCTGGCGCGCGATCTGACCGCGATCCTTCTGGACCATCAGGGTGCCCGGCCGGGCAGCGCGGTGGCGCGCTCTATCACCCGCTTGGAGGTGACGGAGCTCGACCCCTGCCGCAGCTATGTCGGCGGGCGCTTCACCGAAGACCCCTGCTACCGGCTGACCTATACGATCCCGGGCGGGGCGCTCAACGAGGAGAAGAAGCGGTCTCTGGTGGAGAAATCCACCAACGCCATCCTCGCGGCGGAAGGCACGCCCTTCTCGGAAGAAGAAGCCTATCGGGTGTGGTGCCTCATCAACGAGGTGCCGGACGGCAATTGGGCGAGCGCGGGACGCATCTGGCGCTGGCGCGACATCATGCGCTGGGTGGTGAGGCGCGAGATCGCCGCCAGGCGGCGCGAGCGCGAAGTGGCCGTCACCGACCGGCGGCGGCGCGAGAAAGAGCGCGATCGCGACACCAGCCGAAAGGGGATGGCGGCCTGAGGCGCCGGCCCGGCAGTCGCCACGGGCGAGGGAAGTTCACAGCCGGACGCAGCACCAACCGGCGGCCAGAGCTTGAAGGAAGCGGCCGCCGGAAAAGAGTTGACTGTTAAGAAGCCGTCTGGAGCGCGGTTTTGGGGCCAATGGCTTTGGCAAAGGCCTCCAGGATGAGGCGCAAGAGAAGCCTCAGCCAGCGGAGGATGAGGCGGAAGTTGTAGCCGGCGGCGGTGAGGACGGCATTGGCGTGGTCGCCGTGGCGTCCCTTGAGGAAGTTGCGGCCCATGTGGCCGTCGGTCTTGAGGTGTCCGATAACGGCCTCGATGGCGGATCGTCTTCTGAGCTCCTTCTTGATGGCCCCGAACACGCCCCGCTTCTGCCCGGAGCGGAAGACGCCGAGCGGCCTTGGCGCATCGTGGCCGCGGTAG
>NZ_JHZK01000026.1 GCF_000688515.1 Afifella pfennigii DSM 17143
ATGGTAGAGCCGGGCCGCATGGCTCTCAAGGCCGCCGACGATCTCGCGCAGGCTCTGAGCCCCCGACAATTGCCCATAGAGCAAGGCCACGAACTGGCTCTTGGTCGACAGCCGACGCACATGCTTGTCCGCATGGTGCTTGTCCACAAGCCGTTCGAACACGCCCCAGGGAACATGCTTCAAGACGTCGTGGAAAACGCTATTGTGGTGCCGCACGGTGTTGCTCCCTCGTGTCCGGAAGACGCGCCAAACGTCTGAACACGAGTAGAATCAACACCGTGCGCTCAGTCCACAAAATTAAACCGGACAGCCGTGGGTCAAAGCCCGGCCATGACGACAGCAGAGGGTGAACCTGGCTCGACGAAGATAGGCGCCGGCCCCTTAAAGTATCGTCCTGCCAAGGGCCCCGCCTTGGCATCCATGCCGTTCCGCCATCAAAGCATGAGGGCGCGCAGCCTCTCCCGCTTGCGGGGCCCCACTTGCGGGGCCCCGCTTGCGGGCGAGGAACGAAGCGGGCCGCCGGCCGCCAGCGCCCTCCTCTCGCGAGAGGGACGGGCTCTTGACCGGACCGAGGAACGCGCCCGTTGAGGTCAGGCCTGACCGTCCAGCACCGGCATCCATTGCGCCGGCACGAAGCGGTAGCCCTCGCCGTCCTTGGCGATGTGCCCCGTCGCCGGGAAGGGGAAATGATAGCCGGCGACGCGCATGCGCTCCTCGGCGGCCATATCGAGCAGCCGGCGCCGCGTCTGCCGCGCCGCCTCCGCGTCCTGGTCGAAGACGGCCGCCCAATCGGGATGGCGCACGAACAGCGCCGGATGGTTGGTCGTGTCGGCGAGGAACATCAGCCGCTCATCACCCGATTCGATGGCGAAGACGGTATGGCCCGGCGTATGGCCATGCGCGTCGATGGCCGTCACCCCCGGCATCACCTCAGCGTCCCATTTGAACTGGCTGACGCGCTCGCCGAGGGCGCCGAAGATCTTCTGCGCCATGTCGAAATTGCCCCGCCGGCCTTCCGGTGCGTTGGCCTTGTTGTCATCGCTCATCCAGAAGGCGTATTCCGGCTCCGGCACCATCACCTCGGCGTTCGGATAGATCGGCTCGCCCGCTTTGGTCGTCAGGCCGAGAATATGGTCGGGATGGAAGTGGCTGATGACGACGCAGCTCACCGCCGCCGGATCGATGCCGGCCGCCGCCATGCCGCGCGCCAGCTGACCGGCCGTCGGCGGCCCGCTCTCGCCGAAACCGGTATCGAAGAGGACGAGCTCGTCGCCGCTTCTGAGCGTCAGCGGCGTGAAGGGGATGAAGAGCTTGTCCGGCGGCAGAAAGGCTTCCTGAAGCGCCCCCTGCACATCCTCAAGCTCGGCGTTGACGACGAAGCCGGCATCCAGCGGTCGCGCCGCCATGCCGTCGGTGATCTGCGTGACGGTGAAATCGCCGAGCCTGTAGCGATAGGCGCCAGGAAGCTGCTCGCCGGACCCGGCCATGGCCATGCTGCTTGCACCGGAGCTTGTCTGAGCCTGAGCGATATCGATTCTCCCGAGCGTGAAGCTTGCCGCTGCGCCGGCGGCGGACGACATGATGAGTGCGCGCCGATTGAGATGCATTGTCTCCTCCTGAAGATCAAACGCTATGGATGCGAAGAGAGAATAGGTACCGACGCGCCGCCGGCCAGCTTGCGCGCCACTCCCGCCGGCGATGCGGGCGGCCGAAACGCGCACAATCGCGTGAGGCAGTGACCTATCCCCGCTTTTGCCCACCTACCGGGCTCGCCGGGCCGGGCAGTTGCGCCAGGGCGAAGACGGCGAAGCCGACGGCCCAGAGCGCCGCGCTCGTCAGAAGCAGCGGGATATAGAGGGAAGGCAGGAGGACCGCCGCCACCCGCGCCGTCGCCGCCAGATGCGTGATGACGAGCGCCGCGGCACAAAGCGCCGCTTCGGCGCGAGGTCCGGGTCCGCGCGTTGCGGCAAGCCTTGCCATCACCGCCATGGTCATCGTGCCGATGGCCCCCGCCGCGAAGGCGTGCAACGCCGCCTCCGGCGGAACCAGCGCCAAGGGCTCGGCCGCAAGGCCCGCCAGGAACAGCGCCAAGACCAGCCAGAGATAGCCGGCATGCAGGGCGAGAACGTCGCCCTGCCGCAAGAGCCAGCCGCGCCAGCGCGCCAGGCGGAAGAGATGCAACAGCCCGGCGGCAAGAGCGAGGAAGGCCGTCGCGGAATGGCTCGGTGCGAGCACCCAGGAGATGAGCGCCGCGGAGGCGACAAGCAGGCAGAAGCGGTCGAAGCGCCCATAGGGCTCCGGGACCTTGTCCGCGCCGCGCCCAGCGAGCGCGTTGCGGGTGAAGCTCGGCACCAGCCGCCCGCCGACGGCGGCGATCAGCAACGCGCCGATGGCGACGCCGAGCCGGGCAAGCTGCGCCGCCAGCAGCGGATCGGCGGCGAGCAGCCGATGCGCGATGGAAGCGGTCGCCAGAAGCGGAAACAGAATAAGCCCGTGACGCGAGGCCTGCGGGACCTTCACCCGCGCCTCGCGCATCAAGGCGAGCGCCACGGCGAGCGGGAAGGCGGCGTCGACCGCCGCCCCCGCCCAGAGGGGGAGGGGGACGGCGAGCGGCACCGTCCGCCCGGCCAGCCAGAGCGTGAAGAGAAGGGCGAGCGGCCCACCGGAGGCGGGCAATCTGCCCGACCAGTTGGGCGTCGCGGATAGAAGATAGCCCGCCATCACCGCCGGCAGATAGCCGAAGACCATCTCATGGGCATGCCAGGCGAGCGCCGGCATGCCGGCGATATCGCCCGCGCCGGTGACGTAGAAATGCACCCAGACGGGCACGGCGAGCGCCGCGAAGATGGAGGCGCCGAGGAACAGCGGCCGGAAAGAGACGGCGAACAGCCAGTTCGCCTCGCTCTGGCGATGGGCGGCGGTTAGGAAAGGCTGGGAGGTCATGGCGTTTCGGCGCTGTCGCGGGAGAAGGGCCGCTCAGGCCCGGCCGATGCGCACGCGCCATTCCTCAGGCCCGCGCATCACGTATTGCCAGGTGAAGTCGCCCGGTATGGCCGTTTGCAGATAATGGAAAAGACCCATCGGATCGTGGTCGTTGACGAGCTCGAAGGCCTGGCCGGTCGCAAGCCGGTCGAAAACGGCGAAGACCGAAAGATGCCGCTGCGGGCGGGGAACGCTGCGCAGGTCGAGATGGACAATCGGCTCGCTTCGCTCGCTCATGATCTGCTTCTCCTTCTCGCCGGTATCGGCTCTGAGACAATCTCTAGCCGCCCATCGACTGGCCGTCCTTGTCGGGGCGCAAACAACATCCGCGCATGCCGGCCGCCCTTCGGCCGGCCCTCCTGCCGCGAGCCTGCGAACCGACGCCGGGGATGTCAGAATGTCGCGGCTCGATAAGGGCTTAGCTCATCGCTCTTTGTGTTTTCGCAACAAGCCGGAGCGCGATCGGGTGTTCAGTTTTCACAGCGAACAGACCCGCGAAGAAGAGGATGAGAGCCATGATCACCCGTCGCACCGCTCTTTTCGGCGCCGCCTCCGCCACCACGGCAGCGCTGATGGCAAGCGCCCCGGCGCGCGCCGCCGAAAAGGCGAGCTCCGGCCTTGCCCCCGCCGCACCCGTCGGCAGCCTGCCGCGGGTGAAGGCCGAGCTCGTGGCGCCCCCCGCCGTGATGAAGCACGAGCAGGTCGCCTCCGGCGGCCCGAAGATCGTCGAGTTCCGCATGGCGATCGAGGAGAAGAAGATCGTCGTCGACGATCAGGGCACGGAGTTCCAGGCCATGACCTTCGGCGGCTCCATGCCGGGCCCGACCATGGTCGTGCACGAGGGCGACTATGTGGAGCTGACGCTGGTCAATCCAGACACCAACACCATGCCCCACAATATCGATTTCCATGCCGCGACCGGCGCCCTCGGCGGCGCCCAGCTCACCGACGTGATGCCCGGCGAGCAGGTGGTCCTGCGCTTCAAGGCGACGCGTTCGGGCACCTTCGTCTACCATTGCGCCCCTGCGGGCATGGTCCCCTGGCATGTGGTCAGCGGCATGAGCGGCACGCTCATGGTTCTGCCGCGCGAGGGTCTGAAGGACGGCGAGGGCAACCCGCTACGCTACGACAAGGCCTACACGATCGGCGAGTTCGACCTCTACATCGCCAAGGACGAGACGGGCAATTACAAGACCTACGAGAGCCTCGGCGAATCCTACACCGATACGGTGGAGGTGATGCGCGGCCTCGTTCCGACGCATGTCGTCTTCAACGGCAAGGTCGGCGCACTGACCGGCGAGACGGCGATGACCGCCAAGGTCGGCGAGACGGTCCTGTTCATCCATTCCTGCGCCAACCGCGACAGCCGCCCGCATCTCATCGGCGGCCACGGCGATTACGTCTGGGAGACCGGAAAATTCGCCAACGCGCCGCAGCTGCATCAGGAGACCTGGTTCGTGCGTGGCGGCAGCGCCGCGGCCGCGCTCTACACCTTCCTGCAGCCCGGCATCTACGCCTACGTCAACCACAACCTCATCGAGGCGGCCGAGCTCGGAGCGACGGCGCATGTCAAGGTCGAGGGCGATTGGAACGACGATCTGATGACCCAGGTCGCCGCGCCCAGCCCCATCGTCGGCTGAAAAGCCGGCTCAGCGGCCCGTCGCGCCCCCCGACGGGCCGCACCCTTTTTCTCAAGGAGCGTCTCCAAGGAGCCGGCCATGCGCGTGACACGCCACCTTCTCGCCGCAGCCTCCTTTTCCCTCGCCTTCCTGGCCGCGCCGCTGGCGCTCTCGCAGGAGCCTTCCGACGTGGCGCAAATCCGCATCGACGAGGCGGCAATGACCTATCGCGAGGCCGGCGAGTTCCTTTCCGGCCAGACGCCGGTCAACGCGCCTTTGGTGGAAATTCGTCCCGAAAGGCCCTTCTTCATCATGCAGCGGCAGGTGAGGCGCGGCGAATATGAGGCCTGCGTCGCCGCCGGCGCCTGCAAGACCTTGGACCAGGACGGCGATCCGGCCCTTCCCGTCACCGGCGTCAGCTTCCACGACGCCGCCGCCTATGCCGCCTGGCTGTCGCAAGAGACGGGACGGAAATGGCGCCTGCCGAGCGACCGCGAATGGGCGCTTGCCGCCGGCTCGCGCTTCGTCGACGACGGCTTCGAGGAGGCCGACCCCGCCAATCCGGCGACCCGCTGGCTCGCCGAATACGACGCCGCGAGCGCCAAGAAGCGCGCCGAGGATTCGAAGCTCAGGCCCGCCGGCGGCTTCGGCGCCAACGAGCACGGGCTTCTCGATCTGGCCGGCAATGTCTGGGAATGGACCTCCACCTGCTATCTCCGCCACAGCACCGATCCGGCGAGCGGCGAGGTGACGCGCCATGAAAACTGCGGCGTGCGCGTGGCCGAGGGTGCCCACCGCGCCTATCTCACCGGCTTCATCCGCGACCCCAAGAGCGGCGCCTGCTCCGTCGGCGCCCCGCCGACCCATCTCGGCATCCGCCTGGTGCGCGAGGAGCCGGGCTTCCTCGGCCGTATCGGCGGTTTTCTCGGCCTCTAAGGACGCAACCTTCCTGCCCACATCCTGAAGCGGCGCCTCCGCGGCGCCGCATGAAAACCGAGCGCCTTCTCGACGCGCGCGGCCGGCCGTGCTTGCTTCCTCGCCGGCCGCGGCGGCGGCTTTCGTTAAGGTCTTGAGGATCAGCCCATGCGGTGATCCTCAACAGACCCCAAGGCGCAAGGATCGCTTACTTGCTGGACGATCTCTCTCCCTTGACGCTCGGCCTTTTCGGCAGCCTCGCCGCCGGGCTGATGACGGGCGTCGGCGCCATACCCGTGCTTTTCGGCCGCGTGCCGGGCGAGCGGGCGCGCGACACCCTTCTCGGCTTCGCCGCCGGGGTGATGCTGGCGGCCACGTTCTTCTCCCTGATCATCCCGGCGCTCGACGTCTCGGCCGAGCTCTATGGCGACGGCGTCGTCCCGGCCGCGATCGCCGTCGCCGGCATCCTTCTCGGCATGGGCACCATCGCCGCCCTCGATCACACCATGCCGCACGAGCATTTCCAGACCGGGCCGGAAGGACCGATACGGCCTTCGCTGCGCCGCATCTGGCTCTTCGTCATCGCCATCACCTTGCACAATTTCCCCGAAGGCCTTGCCGTCGGCGTCGGCTTCGGCACCGGCGATGTGGCGACCGGCCTGCCGCTCGCCATCGGCATCGGCCTGCAGAACGCGCCGGAGGGCCTGGCCGTGGCGGTGGCCTTGACGGGCGAGGGCTATCCGCGCGGTCGGGCGGTGCGCATAGCCACCTATACCGGGCTGGTGGAGCCTGTCGGCGGCCTCATCGGCGCGGCCGTCGTCTCCATCTCCGAGCCGATGCTGCCCTGGGGCCTGGTCTTCGCCGCCGGCGCGATGATCTACGTCATCAGCCACGAGATCATTCCCGAGACGCATCGCCGCGGCTTCCAGAACGAGGCGACGGCCGGCCTCGGGATAGGCCTTGTCACCATGCTGTTCCTCGATGTGTGGCTTGGCTGAGCCGCCGCGCTGCTGGCGCTGCCTTGCCAGCGGCCCGGCCTTGCGCGCCTCACGCCCTTGCCAAAGCCGCCATTGCCTTGCGGTGATGCACGGCCGAATCCTCCGAAAAGCAGCAAAAGACGATCCGCCGAAGGCGGCCGGGATCATCCGCCGCGTAGCCGGCGCTGGTGCGCACGGCGATTTTCGCGCCCTCGGCCGCCGGAAAGCCGTAGATGCCGGTGGAGATGGCCGGAAAGGCGAGCGATGTCAGGCCGGCCTCGCGGGCGATCGCGAGGCTATTGCGATAGGCCGAGGCGAGAAGCTCCGCCTCGCCCGCCTGCCCGCCCCGCCAGCGCGGGCCGACGGCATGGATGACGAAATCGGCCGGCAGCTTGTAGCCGCGCGTCAGCCGCGCCTCGCCCGTCGGGCAGCCGCCGAGCTTGCGGCATTCCTCCAACAGCTCCGGCCCCGCCGCCCGGTGGATGGCGCCGTCGACACCGCCGCCGCCGAGAAGCGCTTCGTTGGCGGCGTTGACGATGGCCGCGACCTTCAGCGTCGTGATGTCGGCGACAAGGACGGCAAGCTCGGTCTCGCCGATGGTCAGGCTGTCCATGCCGCCAGCCTATCCCAATCCTAGCCGAGGCGCATGCCCTGCGGCGCGCGCGGGCAGCGCGGATCGGGATAGTAATGCTTCTGCCAGCCATAGCTCTTGATGACGTCGCGCCAGCAGCGGCCGCGATCGGCGTTGCATTCCGCGAAGTACGCGCAGCTCGCGCAAGGACCCTCCGGAACTTCCGGCTGCGGCGGATGCAGCAGCCCGCGCGCCGGCGGCGAGTTCCACATCTCCATCACCGATTGCCGCCTTA
Source organism: Afifella pfennigii DSM 17143 (assembly GCF_000688515.1). GTDB lineage: Bacteria > Pseudomonadota > Alphaproteobacteria > Rhizobiales > Afifellaceae > Afifella > Afifella pfennigii. Next base: position 7,360 of record NZ_JHZK01000026.1, read on the forward strand.
AATCGCCGATGATGAAGGCCGGATGGTCGTAAAGCTCCTCGCAGACGGTGACGCGCCCGTCCGGCAGGATGACGAAACTGTCGCGGTTGGCGGTACAGAAGGCCCGGTGCGTCCATTCCATCTGCCGCTCCTGCGGGTCGGAGGCCGGCGGCAGGGCTCCGCCGCCCACCGAGATATCCATATGCGGATAGTCCTTGCCAAGCTCGAGCGCCGCCGCTTCCACGCCCGCGATATCGGCCTCGCGGGCGAAGAGCGCGTCGCGATGGCGAAAGAGCGAGCGGCCATAGGCGGAAAATTGCAGGCGGAAGATATTGCCCATCTCGCCGGCGAAGCGGATGAGCTCGCGCGCCTTGGCGGCGTTGAAGGGCGTCAGCACGGTGTTGACGCGCACCTTGAGCCCGGCCTCGCGCAGATGGTGCAGGGCTCGAAAGGCCTTGGCGTGGTAGCCCTCGACGCCGACCATGAAATCGAGCGTTTCAGGATCGACGCAATCGAGACTGAACTGGACGACCTCCACGCCGATCTCGCGCAGCCGTCGCGCCTTGGCCGGTCCGGCGCCTATCTTGGTCGGGATATCGGCCACCATGCCATTGGCGTAGACGCTCTCGATGATCCTGAAGATGCCCGGCCGCGCCAGCGCGTCGCCGCCGGAGAACTGCACGCATTCCACGCCGAGGCCGGCGAGCTCGACGACGATTTCCTCCACCCGCTCCACGGCAAGCAGGTTACTCTCGCAGCTCTTGCGCACCTTGGCATAGCAATAGACGCAATCCTGCGGGCAATAGAGCGTCGTCAGGAAATAGACGTTGTAGGGAAAGCGCAGCCGCCGCTCCTTCAAATTCACCTGGCGCGCATCGATGACGAAATCGGCCGGGTCGTAGGCGTGCGCCTCAGGAATCGGCGTCTCGCTGAGGCGGAAGATGTCCTCCCTCGCCCGCTCGCCGCTCAGGTAGAAATCGAGCAGCGACTGCACCTCCTCTTCCGCGGAGGCAACGTCGCGGTCGGTGAGTTCCGCCCACAGACGCGCAACCTCGCCGACGGTGCACCTTCCGTCGAAAAGAGAAAGGACGATGGCTTCGGCAGGCGGCAGCCGGCGGCAGATATAGCTGCGCGTCGTCAGCGGCTGCGGCCGGGTGATGAGCACCGCCCGGTCGAGATCGTTCTTGAGCCTCAGGCCGGGATGAAGGGCGCCGTAAAGATGCGAAGGAACCGCGGACATGCTCGGTCTCCTTGGAAGGCGGCAGGGCAGAGCGATCGGAAGGTCGGCCCGGCCAGCGAGTTGCCCGCCGGCCGGGTCGGCCGTCTCAGGCGGCAGCCAGCCGATTGGCCGTGCCGGACGAGCAACAGGCGGCACAGCCGCTGAAGCAAGCTTCGTTGCAAGTCATCAATGCCGCGTCGATGAAGCGGTCGATGAAAAGCTCATCGATCTGCGCCTCCTTCAGGGCGCCTTTCAGCGCCTTTACCTTCGCGTCGTCTAGGACGAACTTCTTCTCTTGAGCCATAGGAACCTCCGTCAAGAGTCATGGCCGCAAAAGTATTTCCGAAAAAGCAATCTACTGTATTGATGCAAATCAAAGATGCGCAGAAATGCGAAATGCTGCATCGTCAAAGATGCACAACACTTACATAATTAGCCTTCGACCACCGGGAAACCTCTTCGATTAGTATGAACAAATTGCACAAAATAATACATTTATCGGCTCTTCGACTTGCTACATCGCCGTCCAGCCGCCGTCGATGGAAATCGGCACGCCGGTGATCTGCGCCGCCGCGTCGGAGCACAGGAACAGTGTCATCGCGGCGACATCGCTCACCTTGACGAATTCTTTCGTCGGCTGGCGCTCCAGCATGACCTCGCGGATCACCGTCTCGCGGTCCATGGCATGCGCCTTCATCTGGTCGGCGATCTGGCCCTCAACCAGCGGCGTCTTCACATAGGCCGGACAGATGGCGTTGCAGGTGACGCCGGCTTCCGCCAGCTCCAGCGCCACGGTCTTGGTCAGGCCCAAGACACCGTGCTTGGCCGAGACATAGGCGCTCTTATAGGGCGAGGCGGTGAGCCCGTGGGCGGAGGCGATGTTGACGATGCGCCCCCAACCGGCCTGACGCATGGCCGGCACCGCGGCGGCAATGGTGAAGAAGGCGGAGGAAAGGTTGATGGCGATGATGGCGTACCATTTCTCGGCCGGGAAATCCTCCACCCGCGCCACGTGCTGCACGCCGGCATTGTTGACGAGCACCTGGACCGGGCCGATTTCCGCCGCCGTCTCGATGAGCCGCCGGCAATCCTCCTGCCGCGACATGTCGGCGGCGACGTAGCGCGCCGTCACCCCGTGTTCCGCTGCCAGCCGCTCGGCGATCGCGTGGTCCTCGGCGCGGTCGGTGAAGGAGTTGATGACGATATCGGCGCCTTCGGCGGCCAGCGCCTCGGCGATACCGAGCCCGATGCCCGATGTGGAGCCGGTCACGACGGCGGTCTTGCCCTTCAGCATTCTTCACATCTCCAAAAATGGGTTCCTCGCGCAAGTAATTGCGCCAAGGCGCGCCGGTTTCCAAGGGATTTGCGCCGCGTTCACGGCGGTCGTCATGCCAAGGCTCGACCTTGGCATCCGTGCCGTTCCGCGAGCGCCAAGGGCGGCCCCGGCGGGCGGCCTTGCTTATCAGGGCGTCGTGCCACACGGAGCAATGGATGGCCGGGCCAAGCCCGGCCAGGACGACACCAGATGGCGGGCCGGGCTTTGGAACAAGGAGCCGGCGTTCAAGATTATCGATTCACGTCAGTAGCTTGAGTCGCAACATGCCCGCCGCCCGCCCCGTCTGGAAAGGCCAGCTCCGCCTCTCCCCCGTCTCCATCCCGGTGGAGCTTTATTCGGCGACGAAGAGCTCCTCCAAGATCTCCTTCCGGCAAATCCACGAGCCCTCGGGCAAGCCGGTCCGCTACGAAAAGGTCGTCCCCGGCGTCGGGCCGGTGGACAGGGACGAAATCCTGAAGGGCTTCGAATACGAGAAGGGCAGTTACGTCCTCCTCTCCGAGGACGAGGTGGAGGAGGTCAAGCTTGAGACCAAGAAGACGCTGGAGCTGACGCAATTCGTCGGCGCGTGCGAGATCGACCCGATCTATTTCCACAAGCCCTATTACCTGGTGCCGCAGGACGAACTCGCCGAGGACGCCTTTCGCGTCCTGCGCGACGCGCTGCGCCAGAGCGAGAAGGTCGGGCTCGGCCAGCTTGCCCTGCGCGGCAAGGAATACCTCGTCGCCATCAAGCCCTGCGGCACGGGCTTGCTGCTGGAGACGCTGCACTACGAGGACGAAATCCGCAAATCCGATCCCTTCTTCTCTGAGGTGAGCGGCAAGAAGGCGGACAAGGACCTCCTCGGCGTCGCCACCGAGCTCATCGAGAAGAAGACGGCGCCCTTCGATGCCGGCATCTTCAAGGACCATTACGCCGAGGCGCTGCGCCAACTCATCGACGCCAAGCTGAAGAAGAAGCGTCCGAACGTGGTGGAGACGGAAGAGGAAGCGCCGCGCGGGCGCGGCGGCGACAACGTCGTCGACCTGATGTCGGCGTTGAAGCAAAGCCTGGAGAAGAGCGAGGGCGGCAGGAAGAAGCGCAGCGCCTCCGGCGGCAAGTCCGCCTCGCGCCGTTCCGGCAATGGCCGTCAGCGCAAATCGGCCTGAGGGCTTGCGGCAATGGCAACCGCCGACCTCCTGAAAACCTATCGGCAGAAGCGCGACTTCGCCCGGACCTCCGAGCCTTCCGGCAAGGCGGCCAGCGGCGATGGTCGCGCCTTCGTGGTGCAGAAGCACGATGCGAGCCGCCTGCATTACGATTTCCGCCTGGAGCTGGACGGTGTCTTGAAGAGCTGGGCCGTCACCAGGGGGCCGAGCCTCGACCCCGGTGAGAAGCGGCTTGCCGTGCGCACCGAGGACCATCCGCTGGACTATGCCGATTTCGAGGGCACCATCCCCGAAGGCGAATATGGCGGCGGCACGGTGATGCTGTGGGATACCGGGACCTGGGAGCCGCTGCACGACCCGCAGAAAGGCCTTGCGGAGGGAAAGCTGCATTTCCGCCTCCATGGCGAGCGCATGAAGGGCGGCTGGGCGCTGGTCAGGATGCGCCCGCGCGGCAGGGAGAAGCGCGAGAACTGGCTTCTCATCAAGGAGCGGGACGAGACGGCCGACGAGGCCGACAAGCTTCTGGAGAAGAACGTCGTCAGCATCGCCACCGGCCGGTCGATGCGGGAGATCGCCGAGGCCGCGCCGGCGCGCAAGGCCGCGCGCAACAAGACGGCCGCCGAGGGCAGGCGCAAGCAAGCCAAGCCCGGCAAGGCGCCGAAATTCCGCGCCCCGCAGCTTGCCACCCTGGTCGATAGCGTGCCGGAGGGTGCCGGCTGGGTGCACGAGATGAAATATGACGGCTACCGCCTCCTCGTCGCGCTCGGCGAAGGCGGGCCGCGCTTCTACACCCGCTCCGGCCAGGACTGGACCGAGAAGCTGGCGAAGCTCGCCGCCGCCTTCGCGCCGCTTCACGGCATCTCGGCGCTGATCGACGGCGAGCTCGTCGCCTTCAACGATCGCGGCCGGACGGATTTCTCCTGCCTGCAGCAGGCGCTCGGCGAGGGCGGCGAGACGGCCTTCTTCGCTTTCGACCTCTTGCAGGTCGAAAGCGAGGACATCACCGGCGAGACCTTGCTGGAGCGCAAGCAGAAGCTTCGTGAGCTTCTGAAGAAGCTGCCGAAGAGTTCGCCCATCCAGTTCTCCGAGCATGTGCGCGGCAAGGGCGAGAAGGTTCTCGCCGCGATCTGCGAAGGCGGTCACGAAGGCATCATCGCCAAGAAGGCACTCGCGCCCTATCGCTCGCGCCGCACCCGCACCTGGCTGAAGATCAAATGCGTGAAACAGCAGGAATTCGTCGTCGGCGGCTGGTCGCCGTCGGACAGGCGCGCCGGCTTCTCCTCGCTTCTCCTCGGCACCTATGAGAACGGCGAGCTCGTCTATCGCGGCCGCGTCGGCACCGGCTTTAGCGCGGACGATCTTGCGCGGCTTTCCGCCCGGCTGAAGAAGCTGGAGCGCAAGACCTCCCCCTTCGTCGACGTGCCGCGGCAAGCGCGCAAGGGCGCGCATTGGGTGAGGCCGGATCTTGTCGCCGAAATCGCCTTTACCGAGTTCACCGGCGATATGATCCTGCGCCATCCATCCTTCCTCGGCCTGCGTCAGGACAAGGCGGCGAGCGAGGTCAGCCTGGAGGAGCCCATGCCGGCCCCAAAGAGCGAGAGCGCTTCCAAGCCGTCGAAAGGCGGCCGCAAGGGCGGCAAGCCGGCCTCTGGCTCCGGCAAGGAAGGCGCGGCGACTGAGATCGCCGGCGTGCGGCTTTCCTCGCCGGACCGCATCGTCTTTCCCGGCCAGGGCCTGACCAAGCGGGCGCTCGCCGAATATTATCTCAAGGTCGCCGATGCGATGCTGCCGACCATCGCCGAGCGGCCCTTGAGCCTGGTGCGCTGCCCGCAGGGACGTGAGGGGGAGTGCTTCTTCCAGAAGCACGATTCCGGCGGTTTCCCGGCCGAGATGAAGCGCCTCGCCATCACCGAGAGCTCCGGCGAGAAAGCCAGCTATTTCTACATCGACGATGCCGCCGGGCTGATCGCGGCGGTGCAGATGGGCGTCAGGGAGTTCCATATCTGGGGCGCGCGCATCGACGCCATCGAGAAGCCGGAACGGCTCATCTTCGACCTCGACCCCGACGAGGGGCTCGGTTTTTCCGACGTCAAGCGGGCAGCCTTCCATCTGCGCGAGCGGCTCGCCGAGCTCGGCCTGGAAAGCTTTCCCCTTCTGACCGGCGGCAAGGGCGTGCATGTCGTCGCCCCGCTCGTGCGCCGGCGCGAATGGCCCGAGGTGAAGGCCTTCTGCAAGGCGTTCGCCGTCAAGCTGGCCGCAGAGGCGCCGGACAGATACGTCGCCACCATGTCGAAGGCGAAGCGCAAGGGGCGCATCTTCATCGACTATCTGCGCAACGAGCGCGGCTCCACCGCGATTGCGCCCTTCTCCACCCGCGCTCGGGAGGGCGCGCCGGTGGCGACGCCGCTCGCCTGGGAGGAGCTTTCCGGCGTCAAGGCGGCGGGCAGCTACGACGTGGAGAGCCTCCTGCGGCGGCTCGGGGCCCTGAAGAGCGCCCCCTGGGAGGGTTATTTCCGGGCGCGCCAGTCGCTGACCAAGGCCATGCTGGAAGCGGTCGGCGCCGGCTAACGCCTCTTGCGCAGAAGCCGCGCTTCCGCCAAGGCCCTTGCATGGGATTTATTCTCAGCATCGATGCGGGCGGCAGCGCCTGCCGCGGCCGGCTCACCGATCCGGAAGGAAAGGTGCTGGCCAAGGCGAGCGGCGGGCCGGCAAACCCTTCCAGCGACCTTTCCGGCGCGCTTGCCAGTCTGGAGGCGCTGATCGAAGAGCTTGCCGGCGCGCTCGATCCGCAGCCGCGGCGCGCCGAGATGGTGCTGGCCATCGCTGCTGCCGGGCTTGTCGATGCTTCCCGGCGCGACGCCTTCCTCGGAGCGCTTAGCGGCTTTGCGCGCCTTGTCGCCATGACCGACGGCTATGCGGCGCTTGTCGGCGCCTCGGGCGGGCGGCCGGCAACGCTGCTGGCCCTCGGCACCGGCGCCGTCGGACACCGGCTCTTCGCCGACGGCACCTCCATCCAGCGCGACGGCTGGGGGTTTCTGGGCGGCGACCGCGGTTCCGGCGCCTGGCTGGGAAGGCGGGCGATCGAATTGGCGTTAAGGAGCTTCGACGGGGCGGCGCCGCCGAGCCTCGTGTCGGAGCGCATCATCGCCCGTCTCGGCGGCGAGGAGGCCCCTATCCTCGCCTGGCTGCTTGCCGCCGGCGCGCGCGACTGCGCTTCCCTCGTTCCGGAGATCGTGGAAGCCGCCGGAGAAGGAGACGAGGCGGCGCTTGCGCTGCTGGACGCGGCTGGCGAGGAAGTGGCGGCGCTGTTGCGCGCCCTCGGCCCGGAAAGCCGGGAGCCGGTCTATTGCGTCGGCGGGCTGGCCGGCGTTCTCGGCCCCTTGGTGGAGGCGAAGACCGGCCAGCTTTTCGCCGCGCCGCAAGGCGATGCGCTTCACGGGGCGCGGCTCGTCGCCCTCGGCATCGCGCCGCAGGAGCTGCGCGGATGAGGCTTGAAGGCTCCATCCTGACGCCATCGGGCTGGGTGGCCGGCGCGCTTCTCGTGGAGGGAGAGCGGATCGCGGCCATTCGCGGCACGCCCCTGGACGGACAGGAGACGACGGCGCCGATCCTCCTGCCCGGCTTCATCGACTGCCATGTCCATGGCGGCGCCGGCGCCGATGCCATGCAGGGCGAGACGTCGGTGCGGGCGATGGCGCGCTTCCATGCCCGTCACGGCACGGTGGCGCTCTTGCCGACGACGATGACGGCGCCCGTCGCGGAGGTCGAGGCGGCGCTTGCCGGCATCGCGGCGGTCAGGGCGAGGCCTCGGCCGGGCGAAGCCGCCGTGCTCGGGGCGCATCTGGAAGGCCCCTTCATCAATCCAGGCAAGCTCGGAGCGCAGCCGCCGGCAACGCTGCTTCCCGATCCGGCCCTTGCCGCCGACTGGTGCCGGCGCTTCCCCATCCGCGTCGCTACCCTGGCCCCGGAGATGGCGGGCGGCCTTGCCCTCGTGCGGGAGCTGGCGAAGGCCGGCGTCAAGGCGCAGATCGGCCACAGCCTGGCTTCGGCGGACGAGGCGCGCGCCGCGCTCGCCGCCGGCGCCGCCGGCTTCACGCATTTGTTCAACGCCATGTCCGGCACCGACCACCGCACGCCGGGCGTCGCCGCGACAGCGTTGGCGCAAGGCGCGGCGGCGGAGGTGATCTGCGACCTTCATCATGTCGCGCCTGAGATGATCCGCGCGGCGGCACGGGCTATCCCGGGGCTCTACGCGGTTACCGATGCGACGGCCGCCGCCGGCATGGCGGACGGGCAGTACCGCCTCGGCGGCCAAGCGATCGTCAAGAGCTGCGGCTGCGTCAGGCTCGCGGGCGACAACACGCTTGCCGGCAGCGTCGTGACCATGGACGAGACGCTGCGCCATCTCGTGGGCATCGGCTTCACGCTCCGGCAGGCATCGGCGATGCTCTCGGCCCGGCCCGCCGCTTATCTCGGCCTTACCCGTCTCGGGGCGCTCCGCGAAGGCGCCGAGGCGAGCCTCGTCGTCCTGAACGAGGAGCTGGCGCTAACCGATGTGCTTTTGGCGGGCAAGCGCCTGGACCGTTCCGCCTGAGGGCGCTCTTTCGGCCGCCAGCGTCGCCGCAAGGCCTTCGCGATAGCTCCGATAGGCGAGGTTGACGCCGAGCTCCGTCTTGATCTTGTCGTTACGCACCCGCTTGTTCTCGCCATAGAAGGAGCGGGCCATCGGCGACATCTCCGCCTCCTCGAACGGCACTTCCGGCGGCGGCTCCATGCCGAGCAGCTTGGCGGCATAGGCGATGACGTCCTGCGGCGGAGCCGGCTCGTCGTCGGCGCCGTTGAAGATGCCGACCGCCTGCTGGCCGAGCGCGGCGGCGACGATCCGGCCGATATCCTCCCCGTGGATGCGGTTGAAGACCTGGCCGTGCTTGATGATGCGGCGCGAGGTGCCGTCCCGCAGCTTGCGGAACGGGCCGCGACCCGGACCGTAGATGCCCGCCAGACGGATGACGGAGACCGGCACGCCGACCTCTTCGCCGAATTCCAGCCAGGCTTCCTCCGCATCGAGGCGCCGCTTGGAGCGCTCCGAAACCGGTTGGCATGGAGTGGTCTCGTCGACCCAGGCGCCGCCATGGTCGCCATAGACGCCGACCGTGGAGAGATAGCAGATGGCCATCGGCTGGGCCTCGGCGAGCGCATCGCGAAAGACGGCGAGAACCGGATCGCCCTGCGCTTCCGGCGCAATGGAGACCAGAACATGGCTCGCCTCCGCGACGGCATCCTCCACCGCGCCGTTATGCGGGGCGCCGGCGACGCCGTCGAAGATGAGCGGCATGGCGCCGAGACCGGCGAGCGCGTGCAGCTTCTCTGCGGTGCGCGTCGTGCCCCAGACGCTCTCCGGCTGCAGATCCGCGATGGCGAAGCGGGCCGAATAGCCGAGCCCGAAGCAGAAGAGACTGATGTTCAAACCTTGCCTTCCTCTACCTGTCGGCGTCGTGCCGGTCCGTTTTCGACGCGCAAGACGAACGGACTTCCTTCGGCCTATGAAGCTCGCAACTCACTGGTCCACCTCGCTTACCTGGGGCTGCCATTCGCGGCGCACCTCCGGCAGCTTTTCCTTTGCCAGGTAAGCTTCCGCCAATGACGAAACGCGGTCCGCGGCAAGTTGTTGCAACGCCCAGATGGCGGCGCCCCGCACGAGCGCGCTTTCATCGTCCAAAAGACGTTCAGCTTCGCCCGCCAGGCCGGGCTCGCCCGAATTGCCGATGGCGATGAGCACATTGGAGACGAACTTGGCCCGGCCGATGCGCTTGATCGGCGAGCCGGAGAAGAATTGCCGGAACGAATTATCGTCGAGGCGGACGAGATCGGCAAGAAGCGGCGCGGAAAGATCGGCGCGCGCCCTCAGCTTCGCCTCGGCGGAGGTTGCGGCGAATTTGTTCCACGGGCAGACGGCAAGGCAATCGTCGCAGCCATAGATGCGGTTGCCGATGGCGGGCCTGAAGGCGCGGGGCACCAAGCCCTGATGCTCGATGGTGAGATAGGAGATACAGCGCCGCGCATCGAGCTGATAGGGCGCCGGGAAGGCGTCGGTCGGACAGATATCGAGACAGCGGCGGCAACTGCCGCAATGATCGCTCTCCGCCGCGTCGGCCGGCAGCTCGGCGGCGGTGAAGATGGCGCCCAGGAACAGCCAGGAGCCGAGCTCGCGCGAGACGAGATTGGTGTGCTTGCCCTGCCAGCCGATCCCGGCGGCCTGCGCCAGCGGCTTTTCCATCACCGGGGCGGTATCGACGAAGACCTTGATCTCGTCAGGCAGGCCGAGCCGGCGCGCCTCGGCGGCGAAGCGCGAGCCGATGCGCTTCAGCGCCCCCTTGATGAGGTCGTGATAGTCGCGGTTGCGCGCATAGACGGAAATGGTCGCGCGCTCGCGCGCCGCGAGCGTCGCCAGCGGATCGACATCCGGCCCGTAATTCATGCCGAGCATGACGATGGAGCCGAGATCGGCGAAAAGCGCGCGCGGATCGGCCCGGCGGGGCGCGGTCTCGGCGAGCCAGCCCATCGTGCCGTGCCGACCTTCGGCGATGGCCTGACGAAGACGCGCACCGGCGGCGCCGAGGCGCTCCGGCGGCGTCACGCCGAGGCAGGCAAAACCCTCCTCGGCGGCGAACTCGGCGAGCCTGGATTTCAGCCTTGCGGCGCTCAGAAGTCGAGATCGGCGTAATGCGCCGGCGGTGTCACGCCGCGCATCTGATCGGCCAGCAGCGGCCGGAAGGACGGGCGGGATTTCAGCTTGGCGTACCAATCCTTGGCTTCCTCGGTTTCCTGCCACGGCACCTCTCCGAGAAAGTCGGCGACCGAAAGCGCGCCTGCCGCGGCAAGGTCGGCGTAGCTCATCCGGTCGCCCGCCAGCCAGCTTCGCTCCACGATAAGATGGTCGATATAGCGCAGATGCGTGCGGATATTAGCCCGGCCCGCCCGCAGCAGCGCCGAATCGGGCGACGAATCCTGCCCCAGCCGCGACAGCTCGCGTTTGATGACGCGTTCCTCCGCCAGATAGACCGTCACCTCCTCGTTGAACTTGACCAGGAACCAGTCGAGCAGCCGCCGCACCTCCGCGCGCCGTTCCGCGCTGGCCGGCAAAAGCCGATGCTCGTCGAGCGCAAAGCCGCGGGTCTCGTCGAGATATTCTGAGATCGCCCAGGCGCCGACAATCGCCGGCCCTTCGTCCTCGATCATCACCGGCAAGGTCCCGGCCGGGTTCATCAGCAGGAATTCCTCCCGCCGCTCCCATGGCCTCTCCTCCAAGAGCTCGGGCGTCAGCTCGCATTCGGCGAGGGCCAGGCGGACGAAGCGGGAAGGTGCGGAGAGCGGATGGTGGAAGAGCCGGATCATCAGCGGGCTTCTAACTTAGAAAGGCAAACGAAATGGGAAAGGACGGACGAGCATGGTAGGAGCCGCATGCCCTATCGATTCGCGCGGCCTTCATGGCATGGAGGCCCAATCGGGCGAAGGTAGGGCAACGGTGAAGCCAGGGGGATCAGCTTGGACCCGAGAACCATCGTGGAGGCCGCCTTTCTCGGTCTTGTCGAGGGACTGACGGAGTTCATCCCCGTCTCCTCCACCGCGCATCTGCTCCTGGCGGGCCATTTCCTCGGTTTCGAATCGACGGGCAAGACCTTCGAGGTCCTGATCCAGCTCGGCGCCGTGCTCGCCATCCTGTCGGTCTATTTCGCCCGGCTGTGGCGGGTCGCCGTGGCGCTTCCCGCCGACCCGGCGGCGCGCCGCTTCGTCATCGCCATCGTGCTTGCCTTCCTGCCGGCGGCGGTGGTCGGCGTCTTCGCGCACGGCTTCATCAAGGAGGTGCTGTTTGAGGCGCCGGCGCTCATCTGCGTCACGCTCATCGTCGGCGGCGTCATCCTCGCCTGGATCGACCGCCTCGATCTGCGGCCCGTGCATCACGACGCCATGCGCTATTCGCCCTGGCTCGCCTTCCGGATCGGCCTTTTTCAGACGCTGGCCATGATCCCCGGCGTCTCGCGTTCCGGCGCCACCATCGCCGGGGCCCTTCTGATGGGCTGCGACAAGCGCTCGGCGGCCGAGTTCTCCTTCTTTCTGGCGATGCCGACCATGGCCGGCGCCTTCACCTACGACCTCTACAAGAACCGCGACATTCTCTCCGCCGACGACGCCTTCATCATCACCATCGGCTTTCTGTGCGCCTTCGTGGCGGCGGTCTTCGTGGTGCGCACGCTGCTCGATTTCGTCTCCCGCCACGGCTTCACGCCCTTCGCCTGGTGGCGGATCGTCGTCGGCACGGCCGGGCTGATCGGGCTCTGGCTGTTCGGCTAGAACCTTGCCTCAAAAGCGGCGCAACGGCCTTGCCGCTCAGCCGCTATGGCGGGCGGCGAACTGGCCGTGGTCGCGAAAGCGCACCAGATAGGTCGGCAGGATGAGCTCCAGCGCGGCCGGCTCGATGCCGAGGCCCTCCAACGTCCTGCCCTCCGCCTTCGCTTCCTGCGAGACGACGTTGTCGAGCTCAAGCTGGCGCACCTGGTCGGGTGTCAGCGGCGGCTTGGGCAACAATCCGGTGAAACTGGCCAGCACCTTGGCCGCGCCGGTCGGGATGGAGACGAGCTTGCGCCGACGGCCGACGGTCTTCAGCATCACCTCCATGCATTCGCGGAAGGTGAGCACCTGCGGCCCGCCGAGCTCGTAGACCGTGCCGCCCTTCGCCTTGCCCGAAAGGGCCAGCACCACCGCCTCGGCAACATCGCCGACGAAGACGGGCTGGAAGCGCGTCTCGCCGCCGCCGATCAAGGGCAGCACCGGGGAGATGCCGGCCATGCCGGCGAAGCGGTTGAAAAAATCGTCCTCCGGCCCGAAGACGATGGAGGGGCGCAAAATCACGGCCTCCGGCCGATGCTGGAGGATGCCGGCCTCGCCCTCCGCCTTGCTGCGGAAATAGGCGATGGTGGAAGAGGCGTCGGCGCCGATGGCCGAGATATGGACGACATCGGCGATGCCGGCCTTCTCCGCCGCCTCGGAGATGGTCTTCGGGCCGCTCGCCTGGATGGCGTCGAAGCTCTGGCGCCCGGCCTGGAAGAGGATGCCGACGCAGTTCACCACCGCATCGGCGCCTTCCATGGCGCGCTCTACCGACCAGGGATAGCGCAGATTGGCCTGCACCGCCTTGATCTGCCCGACCGTGCCGAGCGGCTGCAGAAAGCCGGCGAGATCCGGCCGTCGGACGGCGACGCGGATGCGCCAGCCCTGCCTGGCGAGAGCTCGCACGACATGCCGGCCGACGAAGCCGGAGCCGCCGAAGACCGTAACGAGGCGCGTCGGTTCGCTGGGTGCAGGCACGGGAAATCTCCTGAGGGAAGGTGCGCTCTTTCACGATGAGCGCTGACTACGCATCCCATATAGGGCGCCTCGGCAAGGCCCATCAACGGCTGCTTTCCACAGCCGCGACAAATCGGCATGGCAGCGGCCTCACAGCGGCTGATCCTGGCGCAAGGCCTCGTAGACGAAAAGACCGGTGGCGATGGCGAGATTGAGCGAATCGGCCTTGCCGCGCATCGGTATGCGCAGGAGCTCGTCGCACGCCGCCGCGAGGCGTTCGGTGAGCCCCTGGCGCTCGTTGCCCATGAGAAGGATGAGCGGCGGGCTGTAATCGGCTTGCCTGAAATCGCGCCTGGCGGAGAGATGCGTGCCGAGAAGGCGCGCCCCGTTGGCGCGGGCGGCGGCGAGAAAGGCCTCCTCCCGTGCCAGCGCCAGCGGCACATGGAAGAAGGAGCCCATGGAGGCGCGCACCGCCTCCAGCGAGAAGGGGTCGCAGCATTCGCCGATGAGGACGATGCCGGCGGCGCCGGCGGCATCGGCGGTGCGGATGATGGTGCCGAGATTGCCCGGATCGCGAATGCGCTCAAGGCCGATCCAGATGCCCCGCGCGCCGATCTCTTCCGCTCCCGCGAGCCGCTTCTTGAAGACGCCGATGACGGTCTGCGGATTGTCGCGGCGCGACAGCTTCTCCAGCACCTTGTGGCTGACGGCCAGGACGCGCCCGCCGCGCGCCTTCACCTCGGCAGCACTCTCGCCCACGGGACCCTCCAGGCTGTCCGCGGCGGCGATGAGATCGACGACCTCAAAGCCGGCGGCGAGCGCGTCGCGCACCAGCTTCAGCCCCTCGCCGAGAAAAAGGCCGGTGCGGTCCCGCTCTTTCTTCGCCGTAAGGGCGCGCAGATCCTTCACGATCGGGTTCGCCGGGCTGTCGACGCGGTGAAAGGCGCCGGGCGCGGAGCGTGAGGTCATGGCCGCTTCTGCGCCCGGCAATAGAGCGAGGTGGGCAACGCCTTGGTGCCGTTCGCGTCCCCTTCCCCGGCGATCAGCGCCATCTCCCCGGAAGTGACCTTGCCGCCGAGGATGTCGGCGCAGAGCTGATGCAGCGAAAGATAGGAGGCGCGGATGGCATAGGCGGTCAGCACCAGGGTGCCGCCGGGCTTCAGGCATTCGGCGCACAGCTTCAGCATCTGCGGCAAATCCTCAAAAAGCCGCCAGGTCTCGCCCTTCGGGCCGCGGCCGTATTTCGGCGGGTCGAGCAGGATCATGTCGTAGGCGTTGCCGCGGCGCACCTCGCGGGCGGCGAATTTGCCGGCATCCTCGGTGAGCCAGCGAATGGGCTTCTCCTCCAGGCCGGACAGCGCCTGGTTCTCGCGCGCCCAGGCGATCGCCTTCTTGGAAGCGTCGACATGGGCGACCTCCGCCCCCGCCGCGGCGGCGACGAGCGAGGCGATGCCGGTATAGCCGAAGAGGTTGAGAAGCTTGCCGCCCGGCCTTTCGCCGAGGCTTTCGGCGATGAAGCGCCATTGCGCCTCCTGCTCGGGAAAGACGCCGACATGGCGGAAGGAGGTGAGGCGGCAGGAAAACCGCAAGGCGCCGTGGCGGCAGGTCCAGTCCGGCGCCTCCGCTCTCTGCTTCCAGCGCCCGGCGCCTTCCTCTTCCACGTCGCCGGTGAAGACGGCGTCCGCCTTCTGCCAGGCGGAGGCAGGCAGAGAGGGCGCCCACATCGCCTGCTCCTCCGGCCGGTCGAGGAGCTTGTCGCCGAAGCGCTCCAGCTTGCGGCCGTTGCCGCTGTCGATGAGGGCGTAATCGTCGGGCCCGGCGGTGGCGAGGATGCGCGGCCGCAGCGACGCGGCAAGGGCGGGCGGCTCAATCGTCATGGCGTTGGAGTGTCATGGCGGTGAAGCAGCCGGCCGGCGAGAGCGGCATCGCCGAGCGCCAGGAAATGCGGGTTCTCGAAGGGCCTCGGTCCCGCCTCATGGGCGCGGCCGTAGAGGAAGGGCGCGCCGTCAAGGCGCAGGACGCAACCGCCGGCCGCCTCCAGCACCGCCTGGCCGGCGGCCGTGTCCCATTGCATGGTCGGCGACAGCCGCGGGTAGAAATCCGCCTCCCCCTCCGCCAGCAGGCAGAATTTCAACGACGAGCCGATGGACCGGCTCTCCACCGCGCCGGAGCGCTTGAGGAAGGCGGCCGTCTGAGGCGACAGATGCGAGCGGCTGGCGACCGCCACCGGCGGCTCGGGCGCCTTGCGCGCCTGGACGCGCCGGAAGGGGCCCGCCCTCGCCTGCCTTGCATCCGCCTCCGCCAGGAAGGCCTGTCCGTCGGCGCCGGCATAGAGCCTGCCGCGCGCCGGGGCATAGACGACGCCGGCGACCGTGCGCGCCTCCTCGATGAGGGCGATATTGACGGTGAAGTCGCCGCGTCCGCAGACGAATTCCTTGGTGCCGTCGAGCGGGTCGACGAGAAAGAAGCGCGAGCCTGTCTGCGGCGGGCCGTGCTGGCTGCAAGCCTCCTCCGCGACGATAACAACGCCCGGGAAAGCCTTGGCGAGGAAGCCCTCGATGAGCTTCTCGCTCGCCCGGTCCGCCTCCGTGACTGGGCTCTCATCCGCCTTGCGCTCCACCGACAAGCCGGCATCGTAATGCGCAAGGACGCTGCGGCCGGCGGCGAGAGAAGCATCAACGAGAGATTGCAACAGGGGCGGGAGCTGAGTGATCGGCATGGGCGCCTCTTACCCCGTCATGCCTCGGCGCGAAATACGCTTCGCGCGCACGCTTTGCCGGTTGAGTATCTTCAGGCCTCTGTGCACAATCGCCGCCGAATTGAAAGGCGGGCCGGGATGGCGGGCCGCGGGGAGACAAGATGAAACTGACCGGCGAATACCAGATTCCGGCGCCGCGCGAGCGGGTCTGGGGACTCCTCAACGATCCGGATGTGTTGCGGGAGTGCATGCCGGGCTGCGAGATGCTGGAGACGACGGAAGAAGGCGGCTTCAAGGCGCGGGTGACGACCAAGATCGGGCCGGTCAAGGCGACCTTCAACGGCGCGGTCGAGCTCACCAACATCAACGCTCCGCAGAGCTACCGCATCGAGGGCGAGGGCCAGGGCGGTGTCGCCGGCTTCGCCAAGGGCCACGCCGATGTGAACCTCGCCGAGGAGGAAGGCGGCACGCGCCTTTCCTACGAGGCGGATGTGCAGGTGGGCGGCAAGCTCGCCCAGCTCGGCAACCGGCTGGTCGGCTCCACGGCCAAGAAGCTCGCCGACCAGTTCTTCTCCTGCTTCGCCGAGAAGGCGGGCGGCAAGGCCGTGGCGGAAGCGGCGGCGGCGCCCGCCGGGCTTCCGGGCGAGACGGTGCCGCCGCAGGCGACGGGTGTCCCTGAGGTGGAGCCGCAAGTCGCGGCGGCCGAAGGCGAGAAGCGGGAAGAGGAGAAGCACGAATCGGCCTTTGCGCATGCCGCCCACGAGCTGGAGCATGCCGCAGAGGAGGCGGAGGAGGCCGTGGAGGAGCGTGCCGCCAGCGGCTTTCTTGGCGGCCCCGTCATGTGGGGTCTTCTGGTGCTCTTGGCGATGATCGTCGTCTGGGCCCTCACTACCTAACGGCGGCCAGCGCGCCACATAGATAACAACCGATTTTTCAGGGAGGAGTTTGATGGTCACGGTGTCGATGACGGTGAACGGCCGTCAGGTGTCGAAGGAGGTGGAGGACCGCCGGCTGCTCGTCGATTTCCTGCGCGAGGATCTCGGCCTGACCGGCACGCATGTCGGCTGCGACACCTCGCAATGCGGCGCCTGCGTCGTGCATCTCGATGGCAAGGCGGTGAAGTCCTGCACGATGCTCGCCGCCCAGGCGGATGGGGCGAGCGTGAAGACCATCGAGGGGCTGGCCGACGGCGCCGAGCTGCACCCTCTGCAAGCCGCCTTCAAGGAGCATCACGGCCTGCAATGCGGCTTCTGCACGCCGGGCATGATCATGTCGGGCGCCGACATCATCGCCCGCCACGGCAGCGATCTCGACGAGGCGACGGTCCGCCTGGAGCTGGAAGGCAACATCTGCCGCTGCACCGGCTACCACAACATCGTCAAGGCGATCCTCGCCGCTGCCGGCGAGATGGGCGGCGGTATGAAGCAGGCGGCCGAATAACGACATCGCGAACGATCAGGTTCGGCGAAGAAAAAGGCCGCCAAGGCCCGCGCTCGCCAGGACCGGAGGGAGGAAAGATGAGTGTTGAGGGCATCGGCGCCCGCGTGGCGCGCAAGGAAGACAAGAGATTCATCACCGGCCAGGGCCGTTACGTCGACGATATGAGCGTGCCCGGCATGAAGCATGCGGCCTTCGTCCGGAGCCCGCACGCCCATGCCAGGGTCGGCGCCATCAACGCCGAGGCCGCCAGGGCGATGCCCGGCGTCGTCGCCGTTCTGACGGGCGCCGAAATGGCAGCCGACGGCATCGGCAACCTCATCTGCGGCTGGATGATCCATTCCAAGGACGGCTCGCCGATGAATATGGGCGCCTGGCCGGCGCTCGCCTCCGAGACCGTCCGCTTCGTCGGTCAGGCCGTCGCCGTGGTCATTGCCGAGACCAAGAGCCAGGCGCGCGATGCCGCCGAGGCGGTCGAGGTGGAATGGGAGGAGCTGCCGGCGGTCTCCGACGTCCTCGGCGCGATTGCCGAGGGAGCGCCGCAAATCCATCCCGAAGCGCCGGGCAACCTCATCTACGATTGGGAGATCGGCACCAAGGACGAAGTGGAGAAGGCCTTCGGCGAGGCCGCCCATGTCACCCGCATGGATCTGACCAACAACCGGCTCATCCCGAACGCCATGGAGCCACGCGCCGCGCTCGCCCGCTACGACGCGGCGGACGACCATTTCACCTTGTGGACGACCTCGCAGAATCCGCATACGGCGCGGCTGGTGCTGTCGGCCTTCTACAATGTGGCGCCGGAGCACAAGCTGCGGGTCGTCGCGCCGGATGTCGGCGGCGGCTTCGGCTCCAAGATCTACATCTATCCCGAAGAGATCACCTGCCTGTGGGCGGCGAAGAAGACCGGCGTGCCGGTGAAGTGGACGGGCGACCGGTCCGAGGCCTTCCTCACCGACGCCCATGGCCGCGATCACGTGACGGTGGCGGAGATGGCCTTCGACGCCAACAACCGCATCACCGCCTTCAAGATCGACACCATCGCCAATTTCGGCGCCTATATGTCGCTCTTCTCCTCCGCCGTGCCGACCTATCTCTACGCCACCCTCCTGTCGGGCCAGTACGACATCCCGCTCATCCACTGCAATGTGCGGGCGGTCTACACCAATACCGCGCCGGTGGACGCCTATCGCGGCGCCGGCAGGCCGGAGGCCACCTTCGTCGTGGAGCGGATGATGGAGACGGCGGCGCGCGAGCTCTCCGTCTCGCCGGCGGAGCTGCGGCGCACCAACTTCATTCGCGAATTCCCGCATCAGACGCCGGTGATCATGCTTTACGACGCCGGCGACTACGAGGCCTCGCTGAACGCCGCGCTGGAGGCTTCCGACTATGCCGGCTTTGCCGCCCGCAAGGCCGAGGCGCAGCGGCGCGGCAGATTACGCGGTATCGGCATCTCCTGCTATATCGAGGCCTGTGGCATCGCCCCCTCCAAGGCGGTCGGCTCGCTGGGGGCCGGCGTCGGCCTGTGGGAATCGGCGGAGGTGCGCGTCAACCCTGTCGGCACCATCGAAGTCCTGACCGGCTCGCATTCGCACGGCCAGGGCCACGAGACGACCTTCGCCCAGCTCGTCGCCAGTCGCCTCGGCGTGCCGCTCGACAACATCGCCATCGTCCATGGCGATACCGACAGCGTCCAGTTCGGCATGGGCACCTATGGCTCGCGCTCCGGCGCGGTCGGCATGTCGGCCATCTCGCGCGCCATCGACAAGGTGGAGGCGAAGGCCAAGAAGATCGCCGCGCATCTCTTGGAAGCCTCCGAAGGCGATATCGAGATCGCCGATGGCGAGGTGAGGGTTGCCGGCACCGACAAGAAGCTCGGTTGGCACGAGGTCTGCCTTGCCGCCTATACCGGCCACAACCTGCCCGACGGCATGGAGCCGGGGCTGAAGGAGGGCGCCTTCTACGACCCGGCCAACTTCACCTTCCCGGCCGGGGCCTATGTCTGCGAGGTGGAGATCGATCCCGAGACCGGCCATACCGATATTGTGCAGTTCGTGGCGGCCGACGATTTCGGCCGCATCATCAACCCGATGATCGTCGAGGGCCAGGTGCATGGCGGCATCGCCCAGGGCATCGGCCAGGCGCTCTTGGAAGGCTGCGTCTACGACGAGGGCGGCCAGCTCATCACCGCCACCTACAACGATTACGCCATGCCGCGGGCGCACGACCTGCCGTCCTTCCGCGTCTCCACCACGGAGACGATCTGTCCCTCCAACCCGCTCGGCATCAAGGGCTGCGGCGAGGCCGGCGCCATCGGCTCGCCGCCGGCGGTCATCAACGCCATCACCGACGCTATCGGCAACAACGACCTTTCCATGCCCGCAACGCCGGAGAAGGTGTGGCGTGCCCTGCACGCGGCAGGCGGCGGCCTGCGCGAGGCGGCGGAATAACGGGAGACCCAAGATGTATTCTCTGTCCTACCGGCGCGCTTCCAGCGTCGAAGAAGCAAGGCGGCTCTTCAAGGAGGCCTCCGACGCCGCCTATCTGGCCGGCGGCCACACCCTCCTGCCGGCGATGAAGCAGCGGCTCGCCGCCCATGACGTGCTCGTCGACCTTGGCGCCATCGCCGACATGAAGGGCATCGGCGTCTCCGGCGATGGGCTGACGATCGGCGGCGGCGTGACCCACGCCGAGGTCGCCGGCTCCCAGGAGGTGAAGGGCGCCATCCCCTCGCTGGCGGCGCTCGCCGGCTCCATCGGCGATGCCCAGGTGCGCCATCGCGGCACGCTCGGCGGCTCCATCGCCAACAACGATCCGGCGGCCGACTATCCCGCCGCGGCGCTGGCGCTGGCCGCCACCATCCGCACCGACGGCCGCGAGATCGCGGCGGACGATTTCTTCACCGCGCTTTACGAGACGGCTCTGGAGGAAGGCGAGATCGTCACCGGCGTCAGCTTCCGCATTCCCGAGACGGCGGGCTACGCCAAGTTCCGCAACCCGGCCTCGCGCTATCCGATGGCGGGCGTCTTCGTCGCCAGGCACAAGGACGGCACCGTGCGTGTCGCCGTCACCGGCGCCGGCAATGAGGGCGTCTTTCGCTGGAGCGAGGCGGAACAGGCGCTGTCGGGCAATTTCGCCGCCGAGGCGCTAGCCGGCCTCTCCGTCGATCCCGACATGATGATGGGCGACATCCACGGCTCGCCGGAATACCGGGCGAACCTCGTCGCCGTCATGGCAAGGCGTGCCCTCGGCAGCCTCGGCTCGGCCGAAGCCATCATCTGACGCCCTCATCAGAGGCGGAGAAGAGACATTGGCCGCGGCCCCCGGGTCGCGGCCGCCCGGGCTTGGCCGTTGTTGTCGGGCTCAGTTGCACACACGCTGACGCTGCAGCACGACGGCGCCGATGCGCGGATCGTAGACCTCGACATTGCGATCGCGGCAGGTCGGCTCGAGCGTCGTCGCCCGGCGGATCGGGTTGTTGTAGTAATAGGCGCTGGGATCGCGAACGATCAGCTCCAGCTTCTGGTCCGGCCCGTCCCAGCGGGAGCGGTCACCCGCTTCGGCGGGAGCGAAGCTGGTGGCGATAACGGCGCTTGCGATAGCGGCCAATGCGTAGCGGCTCATGGGGATCCTCCCTGACGATGCTTGTCTCCACTTCCGGGCCGGTGGCTCGGGCCCTTGTGGAATGGTTCTTTTCTAGAACGCCCGTCGCCGGTTCGATGTGCGTCATGTCACAAGGAGGCCGAGTTGCGCGCGAGCGATGCTGGGCCGTTGACTGGCACGGGCCGCGCAACTATAGCATGCCGCCAACGACGCGGCCCATTCGGCCGCGCTTTCCGTTGCGTGGCGGCTTGCTCCACGCCACGGTCGACGAGATCATCGAACTGAACGGACGGTAACGAGCATGGCCAATACCCCATCGGCCAAGAAGGCGGCGCGCAAGATCGAGCAGCGCACGGCGATCAACAAGGCGCGGCGCTCGCGCATCCGCAGCTTCCTGCGGCAGGTGGAGGAAGCCATCGCTTCCGGCGACCAGAGCGCGGCCCAGAACGCGCTGAAGGTGGCCCAGCCGGAGCTGATGCGCGGCGCTTCCAAGGGCGTGATGCACAAGAACACCGCTTCTCGGAAGATTTCCCGCCTGGCGCAGCGCGTCAAGGCGCTCGCCTGAGTTTACCGCCTTGCGGCGGGCGATGCGCCCGCCCGCCGGCGCGGCCTTGCCGCAGCCGGCCATGCTTCTCGCGCGAGCGACGATAATCCTCTGACGTTTCGGCGGCGATAGCGGCGCGCTCTCCTTCGGGCGAGGCGCGGCGATGCTTGTCGTCTACCGGTTGTCGCTTTTCCTCGTTGCGAGCATTCCTCCATCCCCCTCCGGTCCTGCCCGCCGCGCTTTGTCGCGAAGGAATTGCGCGCATGGCTGACACTCGTTTTCGAGGGGGGCGGTCGGCCCCGCGGCGGGACGGCTTTGGCTTCCTGCGAGCGGAGACATTCATGCGCGCTTTGCCCGGTATCCACATCCCGCAAAAAGACATTCTCAATCGCCGGCCAAGCGCCACGAAAAGGCGGCTGCGGTGAGTCTGATTGGCTTTTGCTGTCAGGAAATTTGTCGCGTTAACAACTTGTTAGGAACAAGACGGAAGCCGGGACCCGGATTCTTCCGGACCGAAGGGCGTCAAGCTACCTGGCGCCAAAATCCTTTTTCGGCGTTTCGCGATGACGCAACGAAAGGCGCACAAATTGCCCAAGTTCTTGCGACTCCAAAGGCTTGTCGGGGCCCTTTCGCGCGATGCCCCTGCAAGGCCGCTTCCGATCGTTTTGTCTTCGTTCTCAGCGCAGGAAATTGGGCGGTTGCCCGCCCCGCCGAGCTATGGTTTCTAGGTCGGACGACGGGGCGACCCGAAGCCTCAGAAAAACGCGAAACCGGCCAACGCCAGGAATCCCTCCTGGCGGCGGGATTTCTGTGTCTCAGGCCGGCTGAGCCGGATCGAACTGTCGTGTCGGGGCCTCTCGGCCTCGTTTGTCGAGAATGGGCTGGGGTTTCTTAGTCTGGCGTATTGGGGCGGGCGAACGTGTCGTTCGCGCGAACGGAGAGGTTTGTGTGCGCGCAGGAGGCTATCAGGGCGATGTCGAGCCGCGAGAGGCTTGGGAGGCTCTCTCGCAGGGCGAGGCCGTCATGGTGGACGTGCGCACGCGGGCCGAATGGACCTTCGTCGGCCTGCCCGATGTTCCAGGGCCGGAGGAGCAATTGTTCCTGGCGGAATGGCAGGGCTTTCCCTCGGGCGCACCTGACCCCGGCTTCGCGGAGAAACTTGCACGGGCCCTGTCGGAGGCTGGGATCAAGGAGGGCACACCGATCTATTTCATCTGCCGCTCGGGCGCGCGCAGCGCTTCCGCGGCGGCGGCGATGACGGCAGCGGGGTTTTCGCCCTGCTTCAATGTTGCTGGCGGCTTTGAAGGCGATCGCGATGACAAAGGCCAGCGCGGCCATCTGAACGGATGGAAAGCCACCGGGTTGCCGTGGTCGCAATCTTAGGTTGTATTACTGGTGCGCGTCGATTCCCTCGGCGCGCCCTGGCACCGCAAGGAGGTGTGGCGGATGTCTGCAGAGGCGGCAAAGATCATGAAGGAGCAGATCGTGGCGGACGGCGATGCGGGAGAAGGCGATTTCCAGGAAGGTTGGACGCGCGTGAAGAAGCGGCTGAAGGTCGAGCTGGGCGACGACGTCTTCTCCTCCTGGTTTAGCCGCATCGACTGCGAGGGCGTTGTCGCCGGCGTCGTCACCCTGTCCGCCCCCACTCAGTTTCTGAAAAGCTGGATCAAGAGCCACTACAACGATCGGCTCGTCGCCCTTTGGAAAGAGGAAATCGGCGAGGTGCGCCGGGTCGAGGTTGTCCGCCGCAGCGCCCTGAAGATGCCGGCGCAGGTCAAGCTGGTAAGCGCCGAGGCGGCTCCTCCCCTCGCGCCGGTCCAGACCGAGCCTGCGGAGGATTGCTCCGCCGGTTCCCCGCTCGATCCGCGCCTGACCTTCGCCAGCTTCTGCGAGGGCGCCTCCAATGACGTCGCCTACCGCGCCGCGCGAGCCGTCGCCGCCGCGCCGGAAGGCTCCACGCCGCTCTATAATCCGCTCTACATCCATGCCGGCGTCGGCATCGGCAAGACGCATCTCTTGCAGGCCATCGCCCATGAATCACGCCAGATCAATCGCCAGCGCCGGGTCGTCTATCTGACCGCGGAGCGCTTCACCTCGCAGTTCGTCACCTCGCTGCGCGACCGCACCGCGCTCGACTTCAAGGAGATGCTGCGCTCCACCGACATCCTCCTCGTCGACGACATGCAGTTCCTGACCGGGCGCTCCACGCAGCAGGAATTCTGTCACATGCTGAACGCGCTGCTCGATTCCTCCCGGCAGGTCGTCGTCGCCTCCGATCGCGCCCCGGGCGAGCTTGAAGGTCTTGAGGAGCGGGTGCGCTCGCGCCTCAAGGGCGGCGTCGTCGTCGGCATGGGCCGCCCCGACGTTCAGATGCGGCGCAAGATCCTGGAGATGCGCTATGGCGCGGCGCGCGAGCGCGACCCGCGGCTCCTCATCCCGGAGGTGGTGCTGGACTACGTGGCGCAGATGGTGGTGAGCAACGGGCGCGACCTCGACGGCGCACTCAACCGGCTGGTCTGCCGCGCCCAGTTCTCCGACCATCCTGTCACCGTGGAAGCCTGCGAGCTTGCCATCGCCGACCTCATCGGCGACCGCGAGCCCAAGCGCATCCGCATCGAGGACATCCAGAAGGTCGTCGCCCGGCACTACAATGTCAGCCGGCAGGATTTGGTCTCGGCGAGGCGCACCCGCACGGTGGTGAAGCCGCGACAGATCGCCATGTATCTCGCCAAGACCATGACGCCCCGCTCCTTCCCGGAGATCGGCAAGCGATTCGGCGGCAGGGACCACACCACGGTCCTGCACGCGGTGCGCAAGATCGAGGGCATGGTCGGAGCCGATCAGAAGCTTTCCGACGAGATCGAGCTTCTGAGACGCCTCCTGCAGGACTGAATCGCGCAGGTTGGGGAGCGGCCGGCCGATAGGCGCCGGCCGCTCTTGTCTTTTGCCCTCAGGCACGCCAATTTGACCGCCCGCCGCCCTGGCGCCGGTCCTTGCCGGGCGGCGCTATTCCCCGCTGAAGCGTCTGGAATGCCGCTATGAAAGTTGCGATCGAGAGGGCTGCCTTCCTGAAAGCCCTCGCCCCCGTGCACCGCGTCGTGGAACGGCGCAACACCATCCCGATTCTGTCGAACGTGTTGCTGCGCGCGGGCGACGACGGCATGACGCTGAAGGCGACCGACCTCGACCTCGAAGTCTCCAACCGCGTGCCGGCCATGACCGAGCAGGCGGGCGCGGCGACCGTGCCCGCCCATATGCTCTACGACATCGTGCGCAAGGCGCCGGAAGGGGCGGAGATCGTCCTTTCCACCGGCGAGGGCGGCACCATGAAGCTGATGGCCGGGCGGGCGCGCTTTGAGCTGCAGATGCTGCCCGACAGCGACTTTCCCGATCTCGATCCGGGCAGCCTGCCGATCTCCTTCAAGCTCGGCGCGGGCGAGCTGCGCCGTCTCATCGAGCGCACCCAGTTCGCCATCTCCACGGAGGAGACGCGCTACTATCTGAACGGCATCTATTTCCACGTCTCCGGAGATGGCGAGGAGCAGCTGCGCGCCGTCGCCACCGACGGGCACCGCCTCGCCAAGGCGGAGATGACCGCGCCCAAAGGCAGCGCCGAGATGCCGGGCATCATCGTGCCGCGCAAGACCATCGGCGAGATGCAGCGCCTTCTGGAGGACGGCGAGACGGAAGTGACCGTCGAGCTCTCCGACACCAAGATCCGGGTGACGGCCGGCTCCATCGTCCTCACCTCCAAATTGATCGACGGCACCTTTCCCGACTACGAGCGGGTCATCCCTTCCGGCAACGACAAGGAGATGACCGTCGCCAAGGAGAACTTCAAGAACGCCGTCGACCGCGTCTCCACCATCGCCTCCGATCGCGGCCGGGCGGTCAAGCTGTCCTTGGCCGATGGGCGGCTGGTGCTGACCGTCAACAATCCCGATTCCGGCAGCGCCACGGATGAGATCGACGTCGAATATAGCGGCGAGCCGCTCGAGATCGGCTTCAACTCGCGTTATCTCCTCGACATCGCCGACCAGCTCACCACCGAGGAGGCGCGCTTCGAGCTCGCCGATCCCGGCTCGCCGACGCTGATCCGCGACAAGGATGGCGGCGAGGCGCTCTATGTGCTGATGCCGATGCGCGTCTGATGCTATGGGAGCCGAAACCGGGCTCCCGAGGCCGCCGGCCGAGATCGCCCTTACCCAATTACGGCTGACCGATTTTCGCAACTACGCCGCCGCCCGGCTCGATCTGGCGCCGGGGCTCGTCGTGCTCACCGGGCCGAACGGCTCCGGCAAGACCAACCTTCTGGAAGCCGTCTCCCTTCTCTCCCCCGGCCGCGGCCTCAGACGCGCGCGGCTCGCCTCGCTCTGCCGCGTCGGCGGGGCCGGCTGCTGGGCGGTCGCCGCCGAGATAGCCCGGAACGGCGAGACGACGCGGCTCGGCACCGGAATGAGGCCCGGCGGGCCGGAAACGAGCCGCGAGGTGCGCATTGCCGGCGTCGATGCCCAAAGCTCCGAAGCGCTTTTGGAATATTGCCGCATTCTCTGGCTGACGCCCTCCATGGACGGGCTCTTCACCGGCGCGCCGGGCGAGCGCCGTCGCTTTCTCGACAGGCTGACGCTTGCCATCGATCCCGGCCATGGCGGCCGCGTGCGCGCCTTCGACAGGCTTCTGACGAGCCGCAACAGGCTGCTCGACGAAGATGCCGCCCCGCGCTGGCTTTCGGCGGTCGAGACGGAGCTGTCGGCCGCCGCGCTCGCCGTTTCGCTCGCCCGCCAGGAGACCGTGGCGCTGCTTGCCGGCCTATTCGCCAGCCACGGTGAGGGGCCGTTCCCCGTGCCTGGCCTCGCGCTCGCCGGGGAGTTCGAGGCTGAGATCGTCGCCGGCCGCACTGCCACGCAGGCCGAGGAGGCCTATCGCCATAGGCTCCAGGCGGATCGCGGGCGCGACCGGGCGGCGAAGCGCACGCTGAACGGGCCGCACCGTTCCGACCTGGATGTCACCTTCGCGGCCAAGGCGATGCCGGCGGCGCTCTCTTCCACCGGCGAGCAGAAGGCCTTGCTGCTTGCCGTCATCCTCGCGGAGGCCGAGCTTGTCGCGCGCGTTGCCGGCATGCGCCCGATCCTGCTTCTCGACGAGGTCGCCGCGCATCTGGACGCCGACCGGCGGGCCGCGCTTCTGGTACGGCTTGCCGAGCTTGGCTGCCAGAGTTTGCTGACGGGAACCGACGCGGCGCTCTTCGCTGCCGCATCCGGCACGGCGCAGTTTTTCTCGGTCTCCGAGGGCGAAGTCGCAAGTATCTGAGATTATGAGATAAATCTTTCCCCACCGCAGCGGCGAGCGGCCTTCATTTGCGCCGCCACAATCCCCATTTATAAGGGGTTACGCATATCCAACAGCGATTCGACATTCTTCATGACGGACACTTCCGGAACCCCGCCCATGCGCAATCCTTCCGATTACGGCGCCGGCTCCATCAAGGTGCTGAAGGGCCTCGACGCGGTGCGCAAGCGGCCGGGCATGTATATCGGCGACACCGACGACGGCTCGGGCCTGCACCACACGGTCTACGAGGTCGTCGACAACGCCATCGACGAGGCGCTCGCCGGCTATGCCTCGGAGGTCTCCGTCACGCTCAACACCGACGGCTCCGTCACCGTGAAGGATAACGGGCGGGGCATTCCGACCGATCTTCACCCCGAGGAAGGGGTATCGGCCGCCGAAGTGATCATGACGCAGCTGCATGCCGGCGGCAAATTCGACCAGAATTCCTACAAGGTCTCCGGCGGCCTGCACGGTGTCGGCGTGTCCGTCGTCAACGCCCTGTCGTCCTGGCTGCAGCTGACCATCTGGCGCGACGGCAAGATCCACGCCATGCGCTTTTGCGACGGCGTCGCGGAGGCCCCGCTCGCCGTCACCGGCGATGCGGGCGCAGAGACCGGCACGGAGGTCAGCTTCCTGCCCTCCACCGCCACCTTCTCCATGACGGAATTCGACTACGATACGCTGGAGCATCGCCTGCGCGAGCTCGCTTTCTTGAATTCCGGCGTCAGAATCCGCCTCACCGATAGGCGCCATGCCGATATCCGCGAAGAGGTCATGGAGTATGAGGGCGGGCTGATTGAGTTCGTCCGCTATGTCGACCGGGCCAAGAAGCCGCTGATGCCGGACCCCATTTCCGTGCATCACGAGCGCGACGGCATCACCGTGGAGGCGGCCTTGTGGTGGAACGATTCCTACCACGAGACGGTGCTCGCCTTCACCAACAACATCCCGCAGCGCGACGGCGGCACGCATCTCGCCGGCTTCCGTGGGGCGCTGACCCGGCAGGTTTCGGGCTATGCGGAGAATTCCGGCATCGCCAAGCGCGAGAAGGTCTCGCTGACGGGCGAGGATTGCCGCGAGGGCCTCTCCTGCATCCTCTCCGTCAAGGTGCCGGACCCCAAATTCTCCTCCCAGACCAAGGACAAGCTCGTTTCCTCCGAGGTTCGCCCGGTGGTGGAATCGGTGCTCAACGAGGCGCTCGCCACCTGGTTCGAGGAGCATCCGGCGGAAGCCAAGATCATCGTCTCCAAGGTGGCTGAGGCGGCCGCCGCCCGCGAGGCGGCGCGCAAGGCGCGCGAGCTGACGCGCCGCAAGGGCGCTCTCGACATCTCCTCCCTGCCCGGCAAGCTGAAGGATTGCTCAGAGCGCGACCCGGCCAAGTCCGAGCTCTTCATCGTGGAGGGCGATTCGGCCGGTGGCTCGGCGCAGATGGGCCGCGACCGGGGCTATCAGGCCGTGCTGCCGCTCAGGGGCAAGATCCTCAACGTGGAGCGGGCGCGCTTCGACAAGATGCTCTCCTCCGACCAGATCGGCACCTTGATCACCGCGCTCGGCACCGGCATCGGCTCTGAGGAGTTCAATCCCGACAAATTGCGCTACCACACCATCGTCATCATGACGGATGCCGATGTCGACGGCGCCCATATCCGCACCCTCCTTCTCACCTTCTTCTACCGGCAGATGCGCGAGCTCATCGAGCGCGGCCATCTCTTCATCGCCCAGCCGCCGCTCTACAAGGTCACGCGAAGCCGTTCCGAGCAGTATCTGAAGGACGAGCGGGCGCTGGAGGACTACCTCATCCGCGGCGGCCTGGAAGAGACGGTGCTGACGCTGGAAAGCGGCGAGGAGCGCGCCGGGCAGGATCTGCGGGCCATCATCGACGAGGCGCGGCTGTTGCGCGGCGCCCTGGAACGGCTGCATTCGCGCTACAACCGCGCCGTGGTCGAGCAGGCGGCGCTCGCCGGGGCGCTGAATGCGGAGAGGATGGCGGTGCCGGCGGAGGCTGCGCGCATCGCCGCCGCCGCGGCGGAGCGCCTCGACCGTATGGCCGACGAGACGGAAAAGGGCTGGCAGGGCGAGGTGCGCGAAGGCGGGCTGTTGTTCCAGCGCACCTTGCGCGGCGTCACCGAGGTCGTGCGGCTCGATTCCGGCCTCATCGGCTCGGCCGACGCCAAGGCGATCGACCAGCATGCCGCGCCGCTCGCCCCCGTCTTCGACAAGCCCTCGCGCCTCAGGCGCAAGGAAGCGGAAAGCCTCGTCTTCGGGCCGATCCAGCTCCTGGAGGGCGTCTTCGCGGCCGGGCGCAAGGGCATCTCGCTGCAGCGTTACAAGGGCCTCGGCGAGATGAACCCCGACCAGCTCTGGGAGACGACGCTCGATCCGGAGAGCCGCTCGCTGCTGCAGGTCTCGGTGAAGGACGCCGACGCGGCGGAGATCATCTTCTCCGGCCTGATGGGCGACGACGTGGAGCCGCGTCGCGAATTCATCCAGACCAACGCGCTCAACGTCGCCAATCTCGACGTCTGACGTCAGCGCTTCTGCGCCTGGTGCCGGCCGCGTCGCGGCCTGTCCCGCCACACATCCTCATGACATCGCCGTAAAGCCCGGCCTTTTCAAAAGCTCGCGCCACGGCGCCAGGTGAGAGGCAGGCCTACTCGCCCTCCGCCTCGTAAGTGACGAGCAAATCCTTGGCGTCGACGGCATCGCCCGGCTTGACGAAGATCTCAGCGATCGTTCCGTCGTGATCGGCGTGGATGGCCGTCTCCATCTTCATCGCCTCGATGGACACGAGCACGTCGCCCGCCGTGACCTTCTCGCCCGCCTTCACCGTCACCTGCGAGATGACGCCGGGCATCGGCGCGCCGACATGGTTGGCGTTGCCCGCCTCCGCCTTCGGCTTTCTCGCCGCGTCGGCCGCGCCATGCAGCCGATCCGGCACGCGCACCGCCCGCGGCTGGCCGTTGAGCTCGAAGAAGACGCGCACCTGGCCTTCCTCGTCCGCCTCGCCAACGACGAGGCAGCGCACCACCAGCGTCTTGCCGCGCTCCAATTCGATGAGCGCCTCCTCGCCGGCCTGAAGCCCATAGAAATAGACCGGCGTCGGCAACACCTCGGTCGGCCCGTAAGTCTCCTGCGCGGCGGCGAAATCGGTGAACACCTTCGGATACATCAGATAGGAGGCGAGCTCGCGGTCCGCGATCTCCACGCCCGTCGCCTCGGCCGCCTTGGCCCGCTCCGCCTCAAGATCGGCCGCCGCCATCAGCGATCCCGGCCTGACGGTGATCGGTTCCTCGTTCTTCAGAACCTTCTTCTGGATCGCCTCCGGCCAGCCGCCGGGCGACTGGCCGAGCTCGCCGCGCATCATCTGCACGACCGATTCGGGAAAGGAGATCTCGCGCTTCTCATCCAGCACGTCCTCCACCGAAAGATCCTGGCTTACCATCATCAGCGCCATATCGCCGACGACCTTGGAGGAGGGCGTCACCTTGACGATGTCGCCGAACATCAGATTGACGTCGTGATAGGCACGCGCCACTGCGTGCCAGCGCGATTCAAGGCCGAGCGCGCGCGCCTGCTCCTTCAGGTTGGTGAACTGGCCGCCCGGCATCTCGTGAAGATAAACCTCCGAGGCCGGCGCTTTGAGGTCGCTCTCGAAGGCCGAATATTGGTGGCGCACCGCCTCCCAGTAGAAGGCGAGCCGGCGGATGGCCTCGCGCGACAGGCCGGTGGCCCGCTCGCCGGAGGCAAGCGCCTCCACGATGGAGCCGAGCGCCGGCTGCGAGGTGAGGCCGGCGACCGAATCCATGGCCGCATCGACGATATCGACGCCGGCCTCCACCGCCGCCAGCACCGAGGCGGCGGAAATGCCGGAGGTGTCGTGGGTGTGGTAGTGCAGCGGCAGGTCGGTCGTCTCGCGCAGCGCCGTGAACAGCGTCTTCGCCGCGCCGGGACGCAGCACGCCGGCCATGTCCTTGATGGCGATCATCTGCGCTCCGGCCGCCTCCAGCTGCCGGGCGAGATCGACATAGTATTTCAGGTCGTATTTGGCGCGCGCCGCATCGTTGATGTCGCCGGTATAGCAGATCGCCGCCTCGCAGATCTTGCCCGATTCCAGCACCGCATCCATGGCGACGCGCATATTCTCCACCCAGTTGAGGCAGTCGAAGACGCGGAAGACATCGATGCCGGCCTCGGCCGCCTGGCGCACGAAGAAGCGCACCACATTGTCGGGATAGTTGGTGTAGCCGACGCCGTTGGAGCCGCGCAGCAGCATCTGCAGAAGGATGTCCGGCGCCCCGGCGCGGATCTTGGCGAGCCGCTCCCAGGGATCCTCGGTCAAAAAGCGCATGGCGACGTCGAAGGTCGCCCCGCCCCAGCATTCCAGCGAGAAAAGCTCCGGCATGCCCGCCTGATAGGCCGGGGCGATGCCGGCGATGTCGTGGGTGCGCATGCGCGTCGCCAGCAGCGACTGGTGCCCGTCGCGCATCGTCGTGTCGGTGAGAAGCACCTTGTCTTGCGCGCGCACCCAGCGGCAGAGGCCCTCCGCGCCCTCCCTGTCGAGCCGCGCCTTGGTGCCGAGAAAGCCTTCGGGCAACTCTCGCGCCGCAAAGGTCGGCGGCACCGGCGGCGCCACACCTTCCGGCGGGCGCGGGCGACTGCGCGTCTCCGGATGGCCGTTCACCGTCACGTCGGCGATATAGGTGAGAAGCTTGGTGCCGCGGTCGCGCCGCTTCATCGTGTCGAAGAGCTCTTTCGTGTCGTCGATGAAGCGCGTCGTGTAGGAGGCGTCCCGGAAGGCCGGGTGGGAGACGATGTTCTCCAGGAAGGTGAGGTTGGTGGCGACGCCGCGGATGCGGAATTCGCGCAGCGCCCTGTCCATGCGCCGCATCGCCTCTTCCGGGGTCGGCGCCCAGGCGGTCACCTTCTCAAGCAGCGGATCGTAATAGCGCGTGATGACGGCGCCGGAATAAGCGGTGCCGCCGTCGAGCCGGATGCCGAAGCCGGTGGCGCCGCGATAGGCGGTGATGCGCCCGTAATCGGGGATGAAATTCTCTTCCGGGTCCTCGGTGGTGATGCGGCATTGCAGGGCATGGCCGTTGAGGAAGATCTTCGCCTGCTCCGGCACACCGGAGGCCGGCTCGCCGATCTTCTCGCCCTCGATCGCCTTGATCTGCGCCTTGACGATATCGATGCCGGTCACTTCCTCCGTGACCGTATGCTCCACCTGGATGCGCGGATTGACCTCGATGAAGTAGAATTCGCCGGTATCGGCGTTCTGCAGGAATTCCACCGTGCCGGCGCAGACATAATCGGCCGCCTTGGCGATCGCCAGCGCATAGCCGCACAGCTCCTCGCGCTTTTCCGCGCCGAGATAGGGGGCCGGGGCGCGCTCCACGACCTTCTGGTGGCGGCGCTGCACGGTGCAGTCGCGCTCGAACAGATGCACATGGTTGCCGTGCCGGTCGCCGAGGATCTGCACCTCGACATGGCGCGCCCGCTCCACCAGCTTTTCCAGATAGACCTCGTCCTTGCCGAAGGCGGCCTTGGCCTCGCGCTTGGCCTGGCGCACCATGCCCAAAAGCGCCTCCTCCTCGGCGATGACGCGCATGCCGCGCCCGCCGCCGCCCCAGGAGGCCTTCAGCATCACCGGATAGCCGATCTTGGCCGCGACCTCCTTCCAGCTCGCCTCG
Organism: Afifella pfennigii DSM 17143; assembly: GCF_000688515.1. Taxonomy (GTDB): domain Bacteria; phylum Pseudomonadota; class Alphaproteobacteria; order Rhizobiales; family Afifellaceae; genus Afifella; species Afifella pfennigii. The sequence goes on from NZ_JHZK01000026.1 coordinate 39,687, forward strand.
TCCTCGCCGAGCGGCTCGCTCGCCGGCATCACCGGCACGCCGGCCTCCACGGCGAGGTTGCGTGCCGTCACCTTGTTGCCGAGCCGGCGCATGGTCCGCGGCGAAGGGCCGATGAAGATGATGCCGGCCTCTTCACAGGCCTCGGCGAATTCGGGACTCTCGGAGAGGAAGCCATAACCCGGATGGATGGCGTCGACGCCCGAATGCTTGGCGACACGAAGGATCTCGTCGATGGAGAGGTAGGATTCGATCGGCCCCATCTGCTCGGGCAGATGCGATCCGGAGCCGATCAAATAGGCTTCATCCGCCTTGAAGCGATGCAGCGCGAGCTTGTCTTCCTCGGCATAGACCGCGACGGTCCTGAGCCCCAGTTCGTTGGCGGCACGGAAGACGCGAATGGCGATTTCGGAACGATTGGCGACAAGAAGCTTGGAGACTTTTCGCAACGGACGAACTCGTTAAATGGAATACGGCAGGAAGCGTTGTTTAACGGCCGGCTGGAGGCGACGCAAACGAAGAGGCCCCCGGATTACCGGAGGCCTCGCAATCAAGAGCGGCTTTGTCCGATCAATAGCCCGCGGGGCATTCGGCGGTGTAGCGGCGTCCGTTGCGGTCGCGGTAGTAGCAATAGCCCGGACGGCTGGCGACCGTGCCGATGATGGCGCCGGAGGCCGCGCCGATGGCGCCGCCGACGACGGCACCGCCGACCGAATTGGTAGCCACGCCGCCGATCACCGCGCCGGCGAGACCGCCGACCCCAGCGCCCGTCGCCGCATTCTGCTCCGTCTGGGTGCAAGCGGTGATGCCGAGGGCGGCAATGCCGGCAATGGCAATGGTTCTGATCTTCATTCTGTCTTCTCCCGTCTCCGATCGTGCGGAGATCTCATCAATAGCGCGACGGCCTCACCCCTCAAGAACCCGTCTGTAGCAGGCGGGTTCCATATGCGACAACCAGGGCCAAGCGGATGGTTAAGTCGAAACGCGGTGACGAGCGGTCCGCTCCTTATTAATCGACGGTCTTCAGGATGGCGAGAGGCGCCGCGCCAAGAAGCGTCGGCAAGTCGACGGCCCCGCCCTCAGAATACCGTCCGTCGGCAAGGATGTGACGCCAATCTCCCGGAACTTCGGGCAGCCGGAGCATGGTTTCCGCCAGCGCATCGTCCCGAAAAAACAGCGCATCGTCCCCCTCCAGAAGCTTCAGCGGCAGGCGGGGAACCGCTGCGGCGATGGTAACGCCCTCATGACAGCGCGCGAAGGCGAGGACATGCTGCGCTTGTGGCCCTTCCACGGCGATCGGCTCGTAGCTGCCGTGCAAGAAGAGGTCGGCGTGCTCCCCCCTCAGCGCCAGGAGGCGCCGCATCAGCCAAAGCTTCGCCAGCCCCTCCCGCCAGCGCGGCAGCGTCTCGGTAAAATCCATGGCCGCCGCTTCGCCGAAAAGCCGCTCGCGGGCGGAAAAATCGACGGGGCGGCGATTGTCCGGGTCGACGAAGGAAAGGTCCCACAGCTCCGTGCCCTGATAGATGTCGGGAACGCCAGGCGCCGTCAGTTTGAGGGTGAGCTGGGCCAGGGAATTGACCGCTCCGGCGGCAAAGAGCGGGCGGCAGACGACGAGAAAGTCGGCGAGATAATCCTCGCGCGCCAGGGCGCCTTCAACGAAACCGGTCACGGCCGCCTCGTAGGGCGCGTTCGGCGCCGTCCAGCTGGTGCGCTCCTTGGCCTCGCGTACCGCTTTCAGCATGAAGCCGGCAAGCCGCTCGCCGAAAGCCGCGCGCGCGCTCGCCGCGCCCCTTTCAAGGCCGAACTCCCAGCCCCCGAGGAGTGCCTGATGGAAGAGCCAGATCATATTCGGCTCCGGCGCCGGCCCGTCCTCCAGTTCGGTGACGAGAGGCGCCAGCATCTCGTTCCAGCGGGTCACGGCCTCGGCCCATTCGCCCGCCATCTCCGAGACGGCGGCGATGCGCGCGCGCGCATCCTCGCCGCGCTTGGTGTCGTGCGTCGCCGTCGCCGAAAGGCCGGCCGGCTGGCTGCTGAGGCGGGCCTGCATCGCCGCGTGGAATTCTTCCGGCCCGGCCGCCTCCACCTCGCCGCCGACCTCGTTGAGGGCCACCAGCCGGTTGAAGCGGTAGAACACCGTATCCTCCAGCGCCTTGGCCATCATCGGCCCGGTCGTCTGCTGAAAGCGGCGAGCGAAATAGAGCGCCTTGGCCGCAAGCTCCGGATCGGAGATGTCCAGAAGCAGGATGGCGGCAAGAAAATCGACCACCGCCGGGTCTTCCACGAAGGGCGAGGCCTTGGCCTCCTCCGCGGCCTTCAGGACCAGCGCGCGATCCTGCTTGGAAGCGCCGGCAAGGTCGACATAAGCGCGATAGACGGGGAAGGCGGCGGCGATGGCGACGATGGCGCGCCTCAGCGAATCGGGCCCGAAATCGCGGGTTCCCGGATCGCCCTCGGCGATATCGCGCGCGCTCGCGGTCAGAAAGGCGAGCTCGCCGGCGAGGTTGTAGGTCAAAAGCCGCCGCTTGGCGCCGGCAAGAATGGTGACGAAGTCGCGCTCCTCGCCGGTCTGCGCCCGCCAGGCGGCGTCCAGCGCCTCAAGACCGTCCGGCGCGACCTGCATGGCGGTGACGGCACGGGCGAATTCGTACCCGGTCGTCCCGGCGCAGCGCCAGCCCTCAGGCAGGCGCTCGTCGGGCCCCAGAATCTTCTCCACCACCACGTAATCGGCTGCCGGTATAGCCTCGCCGAGGCGCGCGAGATAGGCCTTCGGATCCGCCAGCCCGTCGATATGGTCGATGCGCAGCCCGGCGATCTCTCCGGCCTCGGCCAGTTCGCGCGTCAGCGCATGCGTCGCCTCGAAGACCGAGGGCCGATCGACATTTACCCCAACGAGGTCGGCGATCTCGAAGAAGCGGCGATAGGTGAGCGTCTCGCGCGCCATGCGCCAATGGCAGAGCCGCCAGTTCTGCGCCTCGTGTAATTCGTGCAGCGCGTCGTGGTCGCCAGCGAGTTCGGCGGCGGCCGCTTCGATACGCCGGCGCGCTTCCGGCTCGCTCGCGAGCTCGGCGAGTCGCTTCTTGAGGTCGGCCGCGCCGTCGGCGCCCGTCGTGGCGAAGGCGAGCGACAATTCCTGGAAGGGCGGCGCCTCGATGGCGCCGAGGATGCGCGCATAGCTTGGCGGCGCGATCGGCAGGCCGAGCTCGTAATAGGTAATGCGAAAGCCGCCCTCTTCGGCATGAAAGGCAAGGTCCAGCTCGCCCGCCGTGAGCGCCTCTCCGTAAGGCTCGCCCAGCACCGGCACGAGCAGCTTGGGCGCCGACCAGTCGATGTCGAAGGCGCTCGCATAGGGGCTTTCCTCGCCCCATTCCAGAACGTCCGCCCAATAGGGATTGGCCGTGGAGGCGCCCATATGGTTCGGCACGATGTCGAGGAGGATGCCGATCCCCTCCGCTTGCAGCGCCGCCGCCAGCTTCGAAAAGCCGTCCCGCCCGCCGAGGGCCGGCTCGATCTGGGAAAAATCCGCCACGTCGTAGCCATGCGTGGAGCCCGGCACGGCGATGAAGACGGGCGAGGCGTAAAGATGCGTGACGCCGAGCCGCTTCAGATAGGGCGCGAGCTTGGCGGCGCGCGCAAAATCCATCTCGCCGCGGAACTGCAACCGGTAGGTGGCGCCTGGCGTGCCCTGCGGCGGCCCGTCGGGACTTTGTGCCTCAGCCATGCGCCGCCTCGATGAAGACGGCGACGGACATCGGCGCGATTTTCCCGTCGCGCAGTTGCGCGCCGACGCCGGGACCGGAAAGGTAGAGAGGCGCGGCCGGCGAAAAGCCGTTCGTCGCCGCCGGCGCCGCTCCGAGATTGGCGAGCATGGTCAAGACAGCGCCATCGCCCATGCGCCAGGCGACGCGAAAGGCGGCACCGGAGAGGCGTTCCGCCTCGCCGTTCATCGCCCGCATGCCGGCAAGGCGCGGGACGATCTCCCTCCCCCGGATCGCCAGAAGCTCCTTGACGAAGGCGCGTTCGGCTCGCCCCTCCGGGCTCGCCGCCCGCTCCCAGTCAAGCCGCGAACGCTCGAAGGTCTGAGGATCGTTGGGGTCGGCGATGGCTTGCCGGCTTTGCGGGTCGGAGAACCGCGCCCAGGCGGCAAATTCCCGCCGCCTTCCCTCGCGCACCGCGTCGGCGAGATCGCCGGAAAAGTCGGTGAAGAAGAGAAAGGGGGCCGTCTCGCCGTATTCCTCCCCCATGAAAAGAAGCGGGATTTGCGGCGACAACAGATGGATGGCCTGCAGGAGCCGCAGCATGCCGGCTTCGGCGAGAAGCGTCAGCCGCTCGCCGTCGGCGCGGTTGCCGGTCTGGTCGTGGTTTTGCAGGAAGGTGACGAAGGCGGCAGGCGGCTGGCCGGCACTGGCGACCCCGCGCGGCCCGTTCCAATGCTCGGAGACCTCGCCCTGATAGGCAAAGCCCTCGGCGAGGACGCGGATGAGATGGCCGAGCGGATCATCAGCATAGTCGCGGTAGTAGCCCTCGTGCTCGCCGGTCGCCAGGCAATGCGCGGCATGGTGGAAATCGTCGTTCCACTCGGCGGTGAAGAGCCGGATCTCTCCGGCCGCGTCGCGCGCGTGCAGCGCCACGATATTGCGGTCGTCCTCGCTCGTCAGATGGAGATGCCGGCCGGCAAAGGCGGCGCGCGCCCGCTCCGCGATTTCCGGCAACAGGCTCTCCGCGCCCGGCCCCTTGATCTCGTTGATGGCGTCGAAGCGCAGCCCGTCGAGCTGGTATTCGCCGAGCCAGTAGAGCGCGTTGTCGATGAAGAAGGCTCGTACCGCCGGATCGTCGTAATGGATGCCCGCGCCCCAAGGCGTGTGGCGTTCCGGATCGAAGAATTGCGGCGCGTACATATGCAGGTAGTTACCGTCCGGGCCGAAATGGTTGTAGACGACGTCCAGGAGCACCATCAGGCCGCGCGCATGCGCGGCGTCGACGAGCCGCTTCAGCCCCTCCGCCCCGCCATAGGCCGGATGCGGGGCGTAGAGCAGGACCCCGTCATAGCCCCAGCCGCGCGACCCGGCGAACTGCGCCACCGGCATCAACTCGATAGCGGTGATGCCCGTCGCCTTGAGTTCGTCGAGCCTTGCCTCCACTCCGGCGAAGGTACCTTCGGGGCTGAAGGTGCCGACATGCAATTCGTAAATGACCGCCTCCTCGAAGGGTCGGCCGCGCCAGTCGCCGCTTTGCCAGGCATAGGCCTTCGGATCGACGAGCCGGCTCGCCCCGTGCACGTCGCCCGCCTGCGCCCGCGCCGCCGGATCCGGCACGGCAAAGCCGTCGGCGAGCACGAAGGCGTAATCCTGGCCGGCCCGCGCCTCGGCCACGACGAGCTCGAACCAGCCCTCGCCGACCGGCGTCATCGCCCGCTCGCTCCCGCCGATGCGCAGGAGAAGCTCGCTCTGCGCCGGGGCCCAGAGGCGGAAGAGCGCGCCGCCATCGTCAAGAAGGCGCGCGCCCCATCGAATATCGGTGGCAAAGCGCTGGGTCACGGAAGCTCTTGGAGGTCTGCGGTTGCGGAGGCGGCCGTCGTCACCTCAACGCGGGCGGGCGCGGCGTGTTCCAGCGCTCGCGCGCCCCTTGTTCAGGCCGGCATCAGCCTTTCCACGAGGCTGGCCCAATAGCTGGCGCCGTAGGGGATGGCGCTGTCGTTGAAGTCGTAGGCCGGATGGTGCAGCCCGGCGCTGTCGCCGTTGCCGACGAAGATGAAAGCGCCCGGCCGCGCCTCCAGCATGAAGGAGAAGTCCTCGCCGCCCATCATCGGCGGATTGTCGGTGAGGACCGCCTTTTCGCCGACGACGGAGCGCGCCACCTCGATCGCCTTCTCCGTCTGCTCGGCATGGTTCACCGTCACCGGATAGTTGCGCTTGTAGGTGAAGCGGGCCGTGGCGCCGAAGGCCGCCCCGATCGCCGGAATCATCTCGCTCATGCGCCGCTCCACAAGGTCCCGGATCCCCGGCTCCAGCGTGCGCACAGTGCCCGTCAGCGTGGCCCGCTGCGGCGTGACGTTGAAGGCATCGCCGGCATGGAAGGTGGTGACGGAAACGACGGCGTTCTTCAGAGGGTCGACGTTGCGCGCCACGATCGACTGCAGGGCGCCGACGATCTCGGTGCCGACGAGGACCGGATCGACGCCCTGATGCGGCTTGGCGGCGTGCCCGCCCTTGCCCTCGATTTGGATGGAGAAATGGTCGGCCGCCGCCATCAGCGGCCCCGACCGGATGCCGAACTGGCCGACCGGCAGGCCCGGCATGTTGTGCATGCCGTAGACCTCCACGATGCCGAAGCGTTCCATCAGCCCGTCCTCGATCATGGCGCGCGCGCCCGCCCCGCCCTCCTCGGCCGGCTGGAAGATGAGCACGGCGCGGCCGGCAAAATTGCGCGTCTGAGCGAGGTAGCGCGCCGCGCCGAGGAGCATGGCCGTGTGCCCGTCATGGCCGCAGGCATGCATCCTGCCGGGCACCTCGGAGGCCCAGGGCTTGCCGGTCTCCTCCTGGATGGGCAGCGCATCCATATCGGCCCTGAGACCGATGACCGTTTCGCCCTCCTCCCGGCCCTTGACGACGCCGACGACGCCGGTGCGGCCGATGCCCTCCACCACCTCGTCGCAGCCGAATTCGCGCAGCTTCTCCGCCACGATCCCGGCGGTGCGCTCAAGGTCGTAGAGAAGCTCCGGATTGCGGTGCAAATCGCGCCGCCAATGGGCGATGTCGTCCGCATATTCGGCGAGGGAATTGATGATCGGCATGGGAACTCACTGTTCTGGAGCCATGCTAGTTTGCGTCGGCTGCGCCTGACAAGCCGATATGATGGGCAGGGCCTCGTCGTCCGGCGGTGATCGTCCCGCTTCCCCGTTGCGGGAGGCGGGAAGCGCGATCCGGCCGCGCCGAATGCGATACTGCGACAGGGGCGGGATCGCCAGGACGGCTCACGCCGCTCTTAGCCTGGCGGCTGCGCGGCGATCAGCGCGCACGCTCCAGGCAAGAAGGCCGAGCGTCAGTGCCGCGCCAACAGCCGTCGCCACGGGAAGGCCCGGCCACAGGACGACGACGCCGGCGACGCCGGCGAGGAACCTGAGGGGCCATGGGAGCGGCGCCTCCATATGCCCGTCCATCGCCGCCCCGACCGCGTAGGAGCCGATCACCGCCTGGACGAAAACGAGGAGAACTTCCGGCGGCGAGCCATAGAGAAAGGGCGTGTAGGCGAACAGGATCGGCACGATATAGAGGCCCTTGGCGAGCTTCCAGGCCGTCAGCCCGGTCGCCATATGCGGCGTGCGCGCGATCGTCGCCGCGGCGAAGGCGGTGAGGCAGACCGGCGGCGTGACGTTGGAATCCTGCGACAGCCAGAAGATGATCATATGCGCCGACAGGAGCGCGGCAGTGACCAGGGCCGGATCGAGCGCCTGATCGTGAACGAGCCGCAAGACCTCCATCGGCGTCGCCGCGACGAAAGCGGCCGCCGCTTCCCGCCCCATCGGCTCGGCGAGCTTCGATAGCGCGTCGGGATCGGCGAGCATGAAGGGCGCGCGCGCCGCCTCCGGCAAGGTGCCGGTGGCGAGAAGATCGACCAGAAAGCCGTTCTGGATCATCCCCTGCAGAGCGGGGGCCGACAGCGTGGCAAGCACGATATAGGCGGCTGTCACCGGCAACCCCATGCCGAGCACCAGCGAGGCGAGGGCGATCAGCACCAGCGCGATGAGAAGATTGCCACCCGCCCATTCGGCGATCATCAAGGAGAAGGTATTGCCGATGCCGGTCATGGCGATGACGTTGACGATGAGGCCGACGGCGATGAGCAGCACCGCCGTCATGATCATGTTCTGGGCGCCGAGCGCCAGCGCCTCCAGGATCGCCCGCGGCCCCATCCGGTTCTTCGTCAGCCAGGAGGAGGCGACGACGGAAAGAATCGCCCAGCCGGCGGCATAGACCGGCGTGAAGCCCTGAATGAGGAGGGTAAGCAGGGTCGCGATGGGAATGAGAAAGGCCGGCCCGCCGGCCTTTAGCACCTGCCAGGCGCTCTTGCTCTCCTCGTCGACGCCGGTGATGTGATGCTTCTTCGCCTCGATGCGCACGAAGGAGGCGACGGTGAGGAAATAGGCGAGTGCCGGCAGCGTCGCCACGGCGACGATATCGAGATAGGGGATCTGGGTATTGGAGGCCATGACGAAGGCGCCCGCCCCCATGATCGGCGGCATCAGCTGCCCGCCGGTGGAGGAGGCCGCCTCCACCCCGGCGGCGAAGCGCGGCGGAAAGCCGGATTTCTTCATCAACGGGATGGTGATGACGCCGGTGGAGACGGTGTTGGCGACGGCCGAGCCTGAGATCGTGCCCGTTAATCCGGAAGAGAAGACGGCGACGAAGCCCGGCCCACCGATGAGCCGGCCGGCGAGAGCGCGGGCGAGATCGATGATGAAGTCGCCCGCCCCCGAGCGCACCAGGAAGGCGCCGAAGAGGATGAACATGAAGACGAAGGTCGCCGAAATGCGTCCGATCGTGCCGAACATGGCGTCGTCGCCGAAGATGGAGCGAAAGACGACGGTCTCCAGCGACAGTCCGGCGAAGCGGAAGACGCCCGGTATGTGCGCGCCGAGAAAGGACACATAGGCGAGCGCTAGCAAAATCAGTGCTGGGATGATCGGACCCGTGGTGCGCCGCGTCAGCTCCACGGCGCCGAAGATGGCGATGGCGGCCGCCGCCCAATGCTCCGGCGAGAGCCGCACGCCCTGCGCGTAGATGGCGTTTTCCGAACCGACGATGAAGATGGTCGCGCCCGCGATCACCGCCCCGATCGCCGCATCCAGCCAGAGCGGGGCGACGAAGCGGCCGATCTTCAAGGGATAGCGCAGGCAGCAGAGGAAGGCGAAGCCGGCGAAATGCAGGCCGACGAGCCAGAGCGTTGCGATGCGCCCGTCGATATTGGCCCAGATATGGAAGGCCGAAATGGCGATGCCGAGCGCTGCGAAGGCGCGGCCGGGCCAGCCGGCGAGGCTGCGGATATGCGCCTCGCTTTCGCCCTCCACGTCCCGGCCGAGCCCGACGGGGCTCGCCGCCGTCGCCGTGTCGAGGTCGCCCGGCTCCCGGCCCCTCGCCGCTTCGCCATCGGGGCACGGCTCGCTATTGCGGGTCTCGGCGCTCATCTTCGTGCCGCGTGTGAGCTGACGCGAGATCGCCCGGCACCCCGGCCGGTGGCGTCACCACCGGGGCCGAGAGGTCGCGCAGGCGCGTTGGCCATGCCCGCAAGCGAGGGCACGGCCACACTCACGATGCCGGGCCGCGCGAGCGCGCCTTGCCCGGCTATTGCATCGACATCTTCAGCCGGTCCGGGATGGTAATGCCCTGCTCTTCGTAGTAGCGGGCCGCCCCCGGATGCAGCGGCAAGGGCAGGCCGGCGATCGCCGCTTCCAGCTTCATGTTGTTGGTCGCCGGATGGATGCCTTGCAGGAAGGCCAGGTTTTCGTAGATCGTCTTGGTGATCTTGTAGATCGTCTCCTCCGGCACGTCATCGCGCACGGCGAGGAAGTTCGGCTGGCCGATCGTGTTGATGTCCTTCTCCTGGCCCGGATAGGTGCCGGCGGGGATGGTGAAGCGCGTCCACAACTCGCCGAAATCGCCGTTCGCCTGGCTCACCTGCTCGTCGGTGAAATCGAGCACAGTGATCTGATCGCCCATATTGGCGAAGGCCTGGGTGACGGCGCCCACCGGCGGGCCGGCCGGCGTCGACATCATCACGATCTGGCCGTTCTGCAGCGCCTCCGCGGCCGCGCTGTAGCCGGAATAGACAAGGTCGAAATCGTTCTCGATATCGTAGCCGAGATTGCCGAGAATGGTGCGGTTGGAGCCGAGCGTGCCGGAATTCTGCGCCCCGAGATTGACTGCCTCGCCCTTGGCGTTCTCCACATCGGAGACGTTGCCGCTATCCACCAGATCGTTCATGACCACGAAGTGCTCCACATTCGGCCAAAGCATGGTGATGGAGCGCAGCCCCTCCTGCGGTCCCTCGCTCTCCAGCGGGCCGGTGCCGTTCTTGGCATAGGCGCCGTAGAGCCCCTGCAGAATGGCGAACTGCACCTCGTTGTCGCGCAGAAGCTTGATGTTCTCGCCGGAGCCGGCGGAGTTGATCGCCGACATGCCGATCTTGTCCTTCGGCTGCAGCTTCACCTTCACCAAGGTCGCGAGCGCCACGCCGACCGGATAATAGGTGCCGCCGGTCGAAGCGGTGGCGAGAAGATAATTCTCTTCCTCCTGCGCCCGCGCCTCGCCAGGCGCAAGGAGATTGCCGGCCAAAGCGCCGACCGCCGCCAAAGCAACGAAGGAGCGTAGAAATACGCGTTTGGAGAGCATGCTGTTTCCTCCCGGCTTGAAGCCTTTTTGGTTCTTCACGAAATGAGAACTTATGGTGCAAGTCTTGGAAAGCAAAGCCTGCTTAAGCGGCATTGTCCTGCCGTCCTCGCCCTGTTTGTGCCGCACGGGCGATCTATGTTACCGAGCCTCGAACATCTGAGCGCCCAACACCCGAGCAAGAAGGCCGAGCCTTGAGACGCAAGCTTTTTGCCGCCGTCGCAGCATTCTTGTTGCTCGCGTCGATGAGCCTGGTGGGGACGCCGGCCCTTGCCGCCCAGCCTATCGCCTATAGCGGTCCCTATGTGCTTCTCGACGCCAAGACCGGCGATGTCTACGCCGATCAGGATGCTTTGCGGCCCTGGTATCCGGCCTCCACCACCAAGCTGATGACCGCCTGGGTGGTCTTCCGGGCGATAGAGGCGGGGGAGCTGACGCTGAAATCCCCGGTCATCATGAGCAAGACCGCCTATGGCGAGCCCTATGCCAGCCAGTTCTTCAAGCCCGGCCAGGTGCTGACGGTCGACAACGCGCTGAAAGTGATGCTGACGCGCTCGGCCAACGACATGGCCACGGCCATCGCCGAATCCGTCGGCGGGGGCTACGACGATTTCGTCCAGCGGATGAATATCGAGGCGCGCCGCCTGGGTATGAGCCGCACGCGCTTCGTCAACCCGCACGGCCTGCACGATCCGCGCCAGATAACGAGCGCCCGCGACCTTGCCCTTCTGACGCGGGCGATCATGACGCGATACCCGCGCTACAAGCACTATTTCGGCATTCCGGCGATCCAGGTCTCCGGCGCCACGCGGCGCAACACCAATCTGCTCATCGGCCGCTACCGCGGCGCCAGCGGCATGAAGACCGGCTATATCTGCGATTCCGGCTGGAACGTCGTCGCCACGGCCCGGCGCGGGGGGCGCGAGCTGATCGCCGTCGTGCTCGGCGCCAGAAACGCCATCGACCGCGCCGAGCAGGCCGCCATTCTCCTCGATGCGGGCTTTGAGCGCGGCACCGGCCTGTTTGCCGGCACGCGCGGCGATATCACCCGCATTTCCTCCGGCAGCGGCTATGCCGAGCCGGCGAATATGCGCCCGATCGTGTGCGGCGGCGGCAAGGCGAACAAGCAGGCTTCGCCGGAAAACCCGATCTACAAGTCGATCAAGGGCGGACCGATCCTCATCGACACCGGCGAGGGCTTCAAACCCTCGCATATCGGCGAGCGGCACGCCGGTCTGCAGCCGGTCGCGGTCGCCGCCGGCGGCGTGGCGGGCGAGGGAACGAAGGAGCTCGGCCGGCGCGTCGTCATCGCCAATATCGGTGTGTTGCCGCGCCCGCGTCCCACCGTCATTGAGCCTTTCTCGCCGCGACTGGCGACGGCCTTCGCGCCGCGAGAGGCCGCGCCGGAACCCATCGTCGATCCAGCTAGCCTGTTGAACGCGCCCTCGCGCCTGCCGCGTCCTCGCCCGCAGCCATAGGGGCCCGTAGCCATAGGGGTCGCCCGTGGGGCGCAAATGGCCGGCGAGTTCACGGCGGGCCATCGCACGGCGCGGCCCTCTCAGCCGGGTCGTCCGCCACCCTTCCTGATCTCGTAACGCACGAAGCCCTCCTCCTCGCTCTGGGCGATGAGGCTATGCCCGTGTTCGTTGCAAAAATGCGGAATGTCGATGCGCGCCATCGGGTCGCTCGCCAACACCGCCACGAGGGTGCCTTGCGGCAGGGGCGCCATGCGCTTTTGCGTCTTCAAGACGGGAAGAGGGCATTTCAGCCCGCGCACATCGACGATCAGCCAGTCCTGCGGCGATGGCATGCGCTCTTCAGACACCTTTTCTGCGCCGGGCAACGGCGGCGTAATGGCTTCCACTTTGCCTTCTCCTATGCGAGACAAAAGGCAAGAAGCAAGATGGTCGTGGCCTGCGAAGGGCTACGGGGGAGACGCATGGGGATTTTCGAAAGGATCGCCAGCGAAGCCGCCTATCTACGCGGCGCGCTTCGCACTCTGAAGAAGGTGACGGCGGCAGCCAAGAACAAGAACCGCACCTTTCCTGACATTGCCGACGAGCTGGCCGAGCGCTTTGGGGACCGGCCGGCCCTCATCTCCGAACAGGAGCGCTGGACCTACCGCGAGTACAACGAGCGGGCGAACCAATATGCCCGCTGGGCGCTCGCCAATGGCGTCAAGAAGGGCGATTGCGTCGCCCTGATGATGCCCAACCGTCCTGATTACATGGCGGCCTGGCTCGGCATCGCCCGCGCCGGCGGCGTCACAGCCTGCCTCAACACCAATCTGCGCGGCGCCGTGCTCGCCAATTGCGTCAACATCGTGGAGCCCAAGCACGTCATCGTCGACGCCGCGCTCGCCGACGCCTTCCATACGGCCGAGCGGCACCTCAACCCCGGTCCGCAAAACTGGGCCTTCGACGGCGCGGTGGAGAACTGGCAGCGCCTGGACACGGCGCTGGCGACGATGGATGGCGGCAACCTCGCCGACAGCGAGAAGCCGAGCCTCACCACCGCCGACCGCTGCCTGTTCATTTACACCTCCGGCACGACCGGCATGCCCAAGGCGGCGAACATCAACCATTACCGCGTGCTCGCCATCTCGCTCGGCTTTCACGGCGCCATGAACATGACGCCTGAGGACCGCATCTATGTGTGCCTGCCGCTCTATCACACGACCGGCTCTTGCGTGGCCTCGGCGGCGGCGCTGACGGCTGGCGCCAGCGTCGTCATCCGCGAGAAGTTCTCCGCCAGCCAGTTCTGGGACGACGTCGTCGATTTCGAATGCACCATCTTCCAGTATATCGGCGAGCTCTGCCGCTATCTCGTCAACAGCCCGACGCATCCCAAGGAGACGCGCCATAAGCTGCGGCTGGCCTGCGGCAACGGCCTGCGCCCCGATATCTGGGAGGATTTCAGGACCCGCTTCCGTATCCCCAAGATCCTGGAATGGTACGCCTCCACGGAGGGCAACGCCGTCTTCTTCAATTTCGACGGCAAGGTCGGCTCCGTCGGACGCATCCCCAAATGGGCCGAGCGGCGCTTCGTCACCGAGGTGGTGCGCTTCGACTACGAGCACGAGGAGCCGATGCGCGGCCCGGACGGCTACGCCATCAAATGCGGGCCGGGCGAGGTCGGCGAGGTGATCTCGCGCATCCTCGACGATCCGAACCGGCCGAGCCAACGCTTCGAGGGCTATGCCGATCCGGTGGCGACGGAAAAGAAGATTTTGCGCGACGTCTTCGAGAAGGACGATATGTGGTTCCGCACCGGCGACCTGATGAAGAAGGACGCGCACGGCTATTTCTATTTCATCGACCGCATCGGCGACACTTACCGTTGGAAAGGCGAGAACGTCGCCACCTCTGAGGTCTCCGAGGCGCTCACCGTCTATCCCGGCGTCAAGGAGGCGAACGTCTTCGGCGTCGCCATCCCCGGCACGGAAGGGCGCGCCGGCATGGTGGCGCTGGTGGTGGAGGACGATTTCGATCTCGCCGGCTTCCACAACCATGTCAGCCGGCAATTGCCGCGCTATGCCCGGCCGATCTTCCTGCGCGTGCAGCAGGCGCTTGACATCACCGGCACCTTCAAGCAGCGCAAGGTGGATCTGGTGCGCGAGGGCTTCGATCCGGATCAGATCCACGATCCGCTCTACGTCCTGCATCCCGACAAGGAAGCCTATGTGCCGCTCGACCAAGGCCTCTACGAGGCGATTGTCAGCGGTCAGATGCGTTTCTGAGCTTGTGAGAGACCGTTGACCGACACCAACGCAACGCCGGCTTCGTCGACCGGCCCCGCCGATATTCTCGCCTTCTGGCTTGAGGCGGGACCGGAAAAATGGTTCGCTGCAGATTCCAGCTTCGACGCAAGGATAGGCGAGCGCTTCGCCGACCTGCACAAGGCGGCCGCCGCCGGCGAGCTCGACCATTGGGCCGACACCCCGGAGGGAGCGCTGGCGCTTGTCCTCGTTCTCGACCAGTTTTCCCGCAATCTTCATCGCGGCACACCGGAGGCTTTCGCCGAGGATGGCAAGGCGCTTCTTCTCGCCGAGGCGGCGCTGGCACGCGGCCATGACGCAAGGGTCGATCCTCAGCTGAGGAAATTCTTCGCCATGCCCTTCATGCACGCCGAAAGCCTTGCCGCGCAGGATCGCTGCGTCGCGCTCGCCCACGCGCTCGGCGATGGCGACGCGACACTGCCCTACGCCCTCGACCACCGCGACATCATCCGCCGCTTCGCCCGCTTCCCGCATCGCAACGCCATCCTCGGCCGCGTCTCCAGCGCCGCCGAAAAGCGCTATCTCGACGGCGGCGGATTTTCCGGCTGAGGGCCGGGCAATGCTTGCGCCGACCTTGACGACCTGCCTCGCAGCGGGGCCGAGGCGGTCATGGCCGGGTCAGGCCCACGGCTGTCCGGTTTAATTTTGTGGACTGAGCGCACGGTGTTGATTCTACTCGTGTTCAGACGTTTGGCGCGTCTTCCGGACACGAGGGAGCAACACCGTGCGGCACCACAATAGCGTTTTCCACGACGTCTTGAAGCATGTTCCCTGGGGCGTGTTCGAACGGCTTGTGGACAAGCA
>NZ_JHZK01000027.1 GCF_000688515.1 Afifella pfennigii DSM 17143
CGTGGTCATGGACAATCTGCCGGTCCACAAGATCAGCGGCGTGCGCGAGGCGATCGAGAAGGCCGGTGCGCGGCTTCTGTTCCTCCCGCCATACTCGCCCGACTTCAACCCCATCGAGATGGCCTTCTCCAAGCTCAAGGCCCTGCTCAGAAAGGCCGCCGCCAGAACCGTCGACGAACTCTGGTCCGTCGTTGCCGATTGCCTGCCAGCCTTCACCGCCGAGGAATGCCGCCACTATTTCAAGGCCGCCGGGTATGACCCGGATTAAGTCGAATCTGCTCTAGGAGACAGGCGCGTTTCGCCGCAATACGCAGACTTACGTAGAAGCCGGCCGCGGCGCCGCCGAGCCGCCCCCGGCCTCCTCTTCGAAAAGGTTGTGAGCAACGCCCCCGTTGGAAGGGGGAGCGTTCGGCCGGTCCACCGCTTCGCGTTTGAGACGGCACCAACTCCAGCCGGGGCTCAAGACACGCTCGTGCGAACGCGCAAAGCGGCCCCAGCCCGCGCCGCTTCGCGTTTGAAACGGCACCGCCTCCAGCCGGGGCTCAAGACACGCTCGTGCGAACGCGCAAAGCGGCGCGGATATGGGCGCGCGCGGCGCGCTCTGCGTCCTCGGCGCGCTTTTCGCGTATCGCCGCCAGGATCGTGGCGTGCGCCTCTTTCGCCTGCCGATGCCGTGTCTCGCCTGGAGCTCGCACGGCTCCCCGTCGAGGACGCCGCGAACGCCTCAGCCCGCCAGCACCTTGCGGAAACGCGCCAGCACCACCGTCAGCGCCACCGCCGCCATCAGCGCCATGGCGACGAGGCTGCCGGCGACGAGATGAAGGCCGCTGCCGCGGTAGAGCACGGCTTGCGCGAAGGCCACGAAATGCGGCGAGGGGCTGATGATGCGCATCATCGTGCGCAGCCAGTCCGGCATCGATTCCAGCGGCGTCATGCCGCCCGAAAGCAGGAACATCACGATGATGACCGGAATGACCAGGAGGCCGAACTGCCCCATATTCGAGGTGAAGCTGGCAAGCAGCAGGCCGATGCTCGCCACCGCGATCACATAGATGCCGGCCCCCAGAAGATAGAGCCATAAAGAGCCCGTCACCGGCACGCCGATCAGGCCCTGGACGACGAAGACGAGGCTGAGCGCGGAGGCGGCGATGATGACGGCGCCGGTGGCGAGGATCTTCGACACGACCACCTCGTAGGGACGCACCGGCATCACCAGGACGTGCTCGATGGTCCCGTGCTCGCGCTCGCGGATCATCGAGGAGCCGGCCAGGATCAGCGTCAGGATGGTGACGTTGTTCATCAGCTGCATCACCGCGGTGAACCAGCTCGCCTGAAGATTGGGATTGAACCTGGCGCGAAACACCACGTCGACAGGTGCCGCGGCGCTCTCGCCCGGCGCCATGTAGGCGGCGATTTCTTCGTTCAGGAGACGGCTCAGGAAGGCGGCGCCGTTGCCTGCCTGGGCCACCGCGGTGGCATCGACCAGGATCATCAGCGAGGCCGTTCTGCCGGCCCGCAGATCGCGTTCGAAATCGGGTGGGATGCTGACGACGAGAACATAGGCGCCCTGGCTCTGCGCCTCGGCGGCCTGCGTCGGCGACAACAGCACGGGCGGATCGAAGAGCGGTGGCTGGATCGCGTCCGTCAGCCGGTGGGAGAGGGGGCTGCGGTCTTCGTCGACCACCGCCACGGAGAGGTCGCGGACCTCGGTGGTCACCGCGTTCGCCACCAGCCAGATGGCGGCGGTGAACACATAGACCATCAGCGCCAGCATCACCTTGTCCCGGCGAAGGGCGCGCAGCTCCTTGACGGTGAGGCGGCCGATGTTGCGCAGCGTCTGCATTTCAGCGTTCCTGCTTGCGCAGCGCCAGGGAGCCGGCAACGAGATAGGCGAGGCAGAACCCCGCGATGGCGAGGGCTTGCGCGGAGACCTCTGGCCAGCCGAAGCCCTTGACGAAGGTCCCCACCGATACCGGCTGGAACCACGCGCCGGGAAAGGCGAGACCGATGATGCGGCCGGCTTCGCTCATGGAGGAGACCGGGACGATGAGGCCGGAGAAGTTGACGGTCGGAATGATGGAGATGATCGCCGTGGCGAAGACCGCGGCGACCTGCGTCGCGGTGAAGCTGGAGACGAGTTGCCCGAATCCCGTCGACGCCACCACGTAGAGGAGCGACACCGCGGCAAGAGCCGAAAGGCTGCCCATGAACGGCACGTCGAAGAGCCACCGCCCGATCGCGAACAGCACCCAGAAGGAGAACCAGGCGATGGCGACATAGGGCAGTTGCTTGCCGATGAGGAATTCCGATTGCCGCACCGGCGTGGCACGGAAATTGGCGATGGTGCCGGTTTCCTTCTCGCGCACCACGCTGACGGCCGACATGATCGCGGGGATCACCATCAAGATGAGCATGATGGTGGAGGGCACCATGGCGTTGGCGCTCTTGAAGGCTTGATTGAAGCGGAAACGCGTCTCCACCTCGACCAAGGGTGCCGCGCCTTGCCCGTGCTCGGCGGCGTAGCGCGCGGCGTAGGCTTGCAGCACGCCGAGAGCGTAGGCTCGCGCGGTCTCGGCCCGGAAGGGCATGGCGCCGTCGATCCACAGTGACGCTTCCGGCACGTCGCCGCGCCTCAGCGCCCGTCCGTAGCCTTCCGGGATCTCCAGCGCCAGGGTCAGCTCGCCCCTGCCCATCCTCTCGTCGAGCCTCTCGCGTGTGGACCATGAGACAAGCTCCTGGAACTGCGGGATTTCGACGAATTCGGCGATCAAGCCGCGACTTTCCGGCGTGCGGTCCTGGTCGTTGACGGCAAAGCTCAGCCGCTCCACGTCGAAGGTGATGCCGTATCCCATCGTCAGAAGAAGCAGGGGCGGTCCCACCAGCGCGAAGAACAGCCTGATCGGATCGCGCATCAACTCCAGCGATTCACGCCAGCAATAGGCCCACAGCCGGGTGAGCCGCTGGTTGCGTGGCGAGCGCGGCCGGCTCTCTGCGTCGTAGACAGGCGCGCCCTCCTGCGCGTCCTCCTCGCCCCCTTCCTCTTCCAGGCAGTCGATGAAGGCTTCCTCCAGCGACGCCACCTGGCGCCGCGCGACGATGTCGGACGGTGCGCCCACTTCCAGCACCCGGCCGGCATGCATGAGCGAGATGCGGTCGCAGCGCTCCGCCTCGTTCATGAAATGGGTGGAGATGAAGATCGTCACCCCATCCTCGCGCGACAGCCGAATGAGCTTGCGCCAGAAATCGTCGCGGGCGATCGGATCGACGCCCGAGGTGGGCTCGTCGAGGATGAGAATGCGCGGCTGGTGGATGACCGCGACGGCGAGCTGCAGCCGCTGGCGGATGCCGAGCGGCAAGCCGGCCGGCAACATCTCGCCCACCTCCGCAAGCTCGAACTCCTCCAGAACCTCGCGCACCCGCGCCTCGCGGCGGCTGGCCGCGATGCCGTAGAGCGCGGCGTGCAGGCGCAGGTTCTGCAGCACGGTGAGCTCCGAATAGAGCGAGAAGCCCTGCGACATGTAGCCGATTTCAAGCCGCGCCTTGATGTCGGAGCTGGCCAGATGCGCGCCGAACAGCCTCGTCTCGCCCTCGCTCGGCTCCAACAGGCCGGTGAGCATCTTCATCGTCGTCGTCTTGCCACAGCCATTGGAGCCCAGAAATCCGAAGATCTCCCCCTCCGCGATGGTGAAGCTGACATTGTCGACGGCGGTGAAGTCGCCGAAGCGCTTGGTGAGGCCCTCCGCCTCGATGGCAGGCGTCAGATCCTGCGTCTCCGCGCGTGGCGGCAGGTAGACCGGCTCTTGCTTCTCGCCATGCGGCAGGAGGCGGATGAAGGCCGTCTCCAGCGTCTCGGCGCCGGTGCGGCTGCGCAGCTCCTTCGGGCTGCCTTCGGCGATGACGCGGCCCTCGTTCATGGCCGCGAGCCAGTGGAAGCGTTCCGCCTCCTCCATATAGGCGGTGGCGACGACGACGCTCATGCCGGGCAGGTGGTCGCGGATGCGATCGATGAGCTCCCAGAACTGCCGCCGCGACAAGGGGTCGACCCCGGTGGTGGGTTCGTCGAGGACGAGCAGGTCCGGATCGTGGATGAGCGCCGAGCACAGGCTGAGCTTCTGCTTCATGCCGCCCGACAGCTTGCCCGCCGGCCGGTCGTAAAACGGCGCAAGGCCCGTGGCTTCCAGCAGCATGTCGATGCGCGCGGCGCGTTCGGCTGCCCTCTGGCCGAAGAGCCGTCCGAAGAAATGAAGGTTCTCGCGCACCGACAATGTCGGATAAAGATTGCGCCCCAGTCCCTGGGGCATGTAGGCGAGCTGTGGCGCCAGGCGCCTTCGCGCCGCGCCCTTGCCGATATCCTCGCCGAGCGTGGAGACGCTGCCCTCCTGCAGGCGACGAACGCCGGCCAGGAGCGCCAGAAGCGTCGACTTGCCCACCCCGTCGGGGCCGATAAGCCCCGCCATGCAGCCCGCCGG
Source organism: Afifella pfennigii DSM 17143 (assembly GCF_000688515.1). GTDB lineage: Bacteria > Pseudomonadota > Alphaproteobacteria > Rhizobiales > Afifellaceae > Afifella > Afifella pfennigii. The sequence goes on from NZ_JHZK01000027.1 coordinate 4,470, forward strand.
CACCTTCAGCGTCACCTCTTGGAGCGCTGCCACGCGGCCGTAACGGTGGCTGACGCCGTTGAGTTCGGCGACGAAGCCCATGGCCTCACTCCGGCAGTTTGACGGCGAGGTCGGCGGGCCAGTCCTTTCCCGGCGCGGTGCGCACGAAGCCGAGGCCGCGCACGCCGGACTTCACGTATTGCTCGAAGCGCTGCAGCAGCTCGCGCGGGATGGTCAGCTTGACCCGGAACACCAGATCCTCGCGCTCCTCGGCGGTCTCCACGGTCTTGGGCGTGAATTGCGCCTCCGGCGAGATGAAGGTCACGCGCGCGGGGATGACGTATTGCGGGATCGGGTCGAGGACGATGCGCGCCTCGTCGTTGGCCGCCAGGACGCCCACCACGGGGGCGGGGAAATAGATCGTCATATAGACGTCGGTGAGGTCGAGCAGGGTGAAGAGCGCCGCCCCCGCCGGCACCACCTCGCCGGGCTCGTGCAGCCTGTAGAGCACACGGCCGCGGATAGGCGCGCGGATGGTCAGGTCCTCCACCGCGATTTTGAGCCTTTCCACATCCGCCTCGCCGGCGGCGATGGAAGCCTCCGCGTCGGCGATTTGCGCCTTGGCCATGGCGAGCGAAGCCTCCGCCGATTTGCGCGCATTCGTGGCGTCGTCGAGGACGCTCTGGCTGGCATGGCCCTTGGCGTTCAGCTGCACCATGCGCTCGTAGGTCGTCTGGGCGAGGTCCAGCCCGCTTTCCGCTTGCATCACCGACGCCTCGGCGACCTGCTTGGCGGCGCGCGCACGCTGCACGGCCGCCTGCGCGGCCAGAAGCTCGGCGCGGGTTTGGCGGTCGTCGATCTGGGCGAGGACGGCTCCCGCCTCCACGATCTCCCCCTCCAGGGCGTTCACCTCGGTCAAGCGGCCGGCGTACTTGGTGGCCACGTCGACGCTCTGCGCCTCGATGCGGCCATTGGAGCTGGCGACATCCTCATAGCGGTTCTTGCCGCCGAAGCGCTCAAGCAAAGCCTCAAACGTGGATTGCGCCTTGAGCGGCGTCACGGTCAGGACGATGGCGCAGGCCATCAACGGCGCCAGGAGGCGGGTTCGCAGAAAAGGAGACAAGGGCGGGCGCTCTTTGGCGGTTCAAACTGAAGGCAGGACGAGACCTAGCAAGATAGCGCAAGATAGCGCTCGCTTGCGGTGAGACCATGACGGCGCCGATCCGACACGAAAAAGACGCATCGGCCGAAGGTTTCCATCCGAGCGGAGAACGGGAAGCCCTCGCCCGCCGCCGGCGCGTGGCGAGCGATCCGCATAGGACCTGCGACAAAAAGTATCGATAAGCGCAGATTTCGGATAGAATTGCTCTAGATACGGACAATGAGACAGGGAGGCACCCATGACCGCAGGCCCACGGGTACTCCGCCGCCGGCTGCTTCTCGTCCTGTTTTTTCTTTCCGTTCTAGGCGTTTTCCTGGCGCCGTTACCGGTAGCGACTGCGGCGGAGGCAGACGATACGGCGACCGCCATGCGTCTCGCCGACCTGTTGCGCTCGGCGCGCACGGTGGTCTCGCGCAACCAGGACCTCATCAACGACCCTGCGGTGGGCGATAAGGGATTGAGTGGCGAGAAGGTGCTTGAGGACGCGCTCGCCCTCCATCAGGAGCGCACCGGCGAAGATCCGCGCGACAGCGATCCGCAGAGCCGCGAAGGCAGGCTCTTGCGCGCCCAGATGCAATCGATCGTGGAGGTGATGAGCGAGCACCAGGCGACCATCAACGCCAAGGATGTCGGCTTCAAGGGTTTCATCCCCGCCGTCTTCGCCCGCCTGGTCAATGAGAGGTTCGCCGACAAGGTCGGCGAGGAGGCTCGTGTGAAGGTGACGGCGCCGGAGCGGCTGGTGCGCAACCGCAAGGCTCGGCCCGACCAATGGGAGATTTCCGTCATCGAGGACGAGTTCGCCCAGGCCGACTGGCCGAAGGGGGAGCCCTTCAGCGAGGTGACGGAGGAGAACGGCAACGAGGCTTTCCGCATCCTCGTGCCGGAATACTACACGGCCTCCTGCCTTTCCTGCCACGGCGAGCCGGCCGGAGAGGTCGACATCACCGGCTATCCCAAGGAAGGCGGCCAAGAGGGCGATCTCGGCGCCGCGATCAGCATCACTCTGTTCAAATGACGCTGGCGGAGAAATCCGGCGTGGGGGCGGGCGGCGGCGCTGCCGAGCGCCCGCAGCGCTCCTCGCTGCTGTCGGCGCTGCGCCGACCCTCCATCCGCTTCCGCCTCGCGGCGATCGCCCTCCTCCTCGTCGGCGCGCTGGCGCTGACCAGCGGCCTCATCATTCGTGAACTCTATCGCAGCGCGCAGGCCAATATCGCCGCCACCCGCTATTTGGAGCAGATGGAGGCCGCCAGCGGCGCCAACGAGACCTTCGGCGACATCCGCTACTGGATGACGGATTTGGCCGTCAGCCAGCTCACCTTGTCGGAGCGCAACGCCAGGGAGGCGCGTCAGCGGCTCTCCCGCTACCTGCAGCGGCTCAGCGACTACGATCCGCAAGCCGCCGACGTCATCGGTCGCGAGACCGACGCTTATATGGCGATCGCCTCCGAGGCGGTCGACGCCTACACCGACAACAACCGCGTCATCGGCAACACGCTGCTTGCCCGGGCGCGCCAGCACAGCACCGTCGTCGATGAGCGGCTCAACGCGCTGACCGCCAGTCTGCACGCCGATTCCGCCGCCGCCCGCGATTCCGCCGTGGCGCGAGCGAACGGCGCCATCCGCACCTCGGTTTTGATCGTCGCCGGCGTCGGTCTCCTCGGCTTTCTCCTGACCCTTGTCGTCTTCCGCTCGATCGTCACGCCGCTGCGGCGCATCGACCGGGCGATGTCGGCGATGATTGAGGGCGATACCGACGTCGATATCCCGCCGGCCGGCCACGACGAGATCGGCACCATGGCGCGCACGCTCACCCTCTTTCGCGACAGCATCGCCGAGCGAACGCGCCTGGAGGAGAAGACGGAACGTCAGGCGCGGATGATGGAGACGGCGATTGAGACGATCTCCGAGGGCTTCGCCATCTTCGACGCGCAGGACCGTCTCATCATCGCCAACAGCCGCTACCGGAACATGTATGGCTCGCCCGCCGAGCCCGGCCAAAGCTTCGAGGAGATGCTGCAGAAGCTGATCTCGGACGGCATCGCCGAGATCAACGGCCTGCCCCGCGAGGAATGGCTGCGCCAGCGGCTGGAACGGCACCGTCGTGCCGAGGGCTTCTTCGAGCAGCGCTACGGCGAAGGCCGGTGGATGCGTGTCAGCGAGCGGCGCACGGCCGACGGGCACACGGTCGGCGTCTTCGCCGATATCACTGAGCTGAAGGATCGCCAGAGCGAACTGGAGGAGGCCAAGGAGGTCGCCGACGCCGCCAACAAGGCGAAGAGCCAGTTCGTCGCCAATATGAGCCATGAGCTGAGGACGCCGCTCAACGCCATCATCGGCTATAGCGAGATGCTGATCGAAGAGGCGGAAGACCTTGGCGAGAACGCCTTCGTTCCCGAACTTCAGAAGATCGGCGGCGCCGGACGCCACCTTCTCGGCCTCATCAACGACATTCTCGACTTCGCCAAAATAGAGGCGGGGCGGATGGACGTCCTCATCGAGCCTTTTCAGGTCGAGGGCCTGATCGAGGAGGTCGGCACCACCATCGCGCCCTTGATCGACAAGAAGGGCAACGTTCTGGAGATTGTCGCTGACGCCGATCTCGGCGAGATGCGTTCCGATGAGATGAAGATACGTCAGAGCCTGTTCAATCTGTTGAGCAACGCCTCCAAATTCACCGAGGCGGGGACGATCCGTCTCAACGTTCGCCCGGTCGTCGGCCCGGACGGTGCCGACTGGCTGGAGTTCGCGGTCTCCGATACCGGCATCGGCATGACGCCGGAGCAGAAGGGCCGGCTTTTCGAGGCCTTCACCCAGGCCGATGTCTCCACCTCGCGCAACTACGGCGGCACCGGCCTCGGCCTCACCATCACCCGCCAGTTCTGCCGTATGCTCGGAGGCGATGTCACCGTGGAGAGCGAACACGGCAAGGGCTCCACCTTCACGCTCTCTTTGCCGCGCCATGCCGAGATGCCGGTGGAGGAGGCCAAGCAGGCCGGCGAGAAGGGCGCCCTTGGCACCGTCCTCATCGTCGACGACGACACGGCGACCCGCGAGGCGCTCTCGCAAGTCTTTGCGGGCGAGGGCTACCGCGTGCTGACGGCGGCGGGCGGCAAGCAGGGGCTGCGCCTTGCCCGTGAGGAAAAGCCGACCGCCATCATCCTCGACATCATCATGCCCGATCCGGACGGCTGGACGGTGCTGCGTTCGCTGAAGCAGGATCCGGAGCTGCGCGACATCCCGGTGATCCTCGCCACCGTTCTTGGCGACCGCGATATGGGCCTTGCTCTGGGCGCGGCCGAGCACCTGACGAAGCCTGTCGATGCTTCCGAGTTGAAGCGGCTGCTCGGCCGGCTGGTGACGGAGGCGCAGGCCGCCGACGTGCTCGTCGTCGACGACGATCCCGGCACCCGCGATATGCTCCGCCGCGCCCTGACGCGCGAGGGCTGGAGCGTGCGCGAGGCGCAGGACGGCGTCGACGGCCTCGCGCAGGCGCTGCGGGCCCGCCCCGCCGTTATCCTCCTGGACCTGATGATGCCGCGCATGGATGGCTTTGAGCTGCTCGCCGCGCTCCGCCAGGAGGAGAGCACCCGCGACGTGCCCGTGGCGATCATCACCTCCAAGGACCTGACGCGCGAGGAACGGCGCTGGCTTGAAAGCAACACGCTGGAGGTCTTTCAGAAAGGAGCGTACAACCGTCTCACGCTGGTGGAGACGCTGAGGAACATGGTTGAGGCCGCGCGGCGGACACACGGCAAGGCAGAGCCGGCGTCCCGCGGGTCGCAATCGTAGCGAACGCGGTAGCGGAGGCGCCGGTGGCAAGAATTCTCTTGGTCGAGGACAACGAGATGAACCGGGACATGCTGACCCGCCGCCTGGCGCGCAGGGGTCACGAAGTCCTGACGGCGGCCGATGGCGCGGAGGGCCTGGCGAAGGTCGCCTCCGACCGCCCGGAACTCGTGCTCATGGATATGAGCCTGCCGGTGCTCGACGGCTGGGAAGCGACGCGCCGCTTGAAGGCTGACCCTACCACGGCCGGCATTCCCGTGATCGCGCTGACGGCGCATGCCATGGATTCCGATCGCGAGGAGGCGCTGGGCGCCGGTTGCGACGACTACGACACCAAGCCCATCGAGCTGCCGCGTCTGCTTGAGAAAATCTCGCGCCTGCTCGACAAGACAGCGCCCTCCGAGGCTTGAGGCACGGTGCGCGATGGAACGCCTGGCGACCGATCCCGACTTTGAGCGACGGGCAAGACTTGCCCTCGTCTGGGAGGATCTCGTCAATCCGGTCCGCGGCATCTCCGGCTACCAGGAGATCATCCTGGAGGAATGCCGCAAGCTGGGTGTCGATGAGCTCTCGTTCTTTTTCGAGAACGTTTTGAAGGCGGCGACGACGCTGTCGACGCTCGTCGACGGTCTGCGCGATCCCAAGCCTCGAGCCTCCGCCGCCGACATCAGGGCGCTCGCCGACGAGGAAGCCAAGCTCCGGCACGATCTGCGCACGCCGCTCAACGCCATCATCGGCTATACCGAGATGGCGGTGGAAGATATCGACGAATTCCCCGAGGCGGTCGACCTCTTGCCCGACATCGCCAAGCTCCTGCACGAGGCCCGCCAGCTCCTTGAGCGCGTCGACACCATCGTCGACCTCACCCGCGACGGCAGTGCCCCGGAGCCGGTGCCTGGCGCAGAAGGGGAGGCCGTCGTTGCCAAGCTTCTGAATACGCTTGCGCCGCAGGAAAGCCAGGCGCGGGTGCGCGAGGTCGGCCGCGTTCTCGTCGTCGACGACAATCAATCCAACCGCGATCTGCTTTCCCGCCGTCTGCGCCAGGATGGGCATGAGGTCACCTCCGTCGCCTCTGGCATGGAGGCGCTTGCCGTTCTCCAGGACGAGGCCTTCGACCTCATCCTCCTCGACCTTCTGATGCCGGGCATGAACGGGCTCGACGTGCTCCTGAGGCTGAAGGCGAACGAGCGCTGGTACCAGATACCGGTGATCGTCGTCTCCGGCCTCAACGAGACCGGGGCCGTGCTGAAATGCATCGAGGCGGGGGCCGACGACTACCTGCCGAAGCCGTGCGATATCGTGCTGCTGCGCGCCCGCATCAACGCCTGCCTGGAGCGCAAGCGGTGGCGCGAGCGCGAGCAGGCCTATCTGGTCCAGATCAGCGAGGAGAAGGCGAAATCCGACCGACTGCTGCGCAACATCCTGCCGGCGGCGATCGTGGAGCGGCTCAACGAGGGCGAGACCATCATCGCCGACCGCTTCGACGCCGTCTCCATCCTCTTTGCCGACATCGTCGGCTTCACGCCGGTCGCCGCCGCCATGACGCCGGCGCGTCTTGTCAACCGGCTCGACCGCATCTTCTCCGACTTCGACCTGCTGGCGGCCGACCTCGGTGTGGAGAAGATCAAGACCATCGGCGATGCCTACATGGCCGCCGCCGGCCTGCCGGAGCCGCGTCACGATCATGTCGAGGCGATGGCCGAATTCGCGCTCGGCATCCTGGAGAAGCTCCATAAGCTGAACCGCGATGGCGGTCTGGAACTGAGGGTGAGGATCGGCATCCATACGGGCCCGGTCGTGGCTGGCGTCATCGGCCGGCGCAAGTTCATCTACGACGTCTGGGGTGACACGGTGAACGTGGCCAGTCGCCTGGAGGCGAACGGGCTGCCGAACCGCATCCAGGTTTCGCCGGAGGTGCGCGAGGCGCTCGCCCACCGCTTCAGCTTCGAGGAGCGCGGCTTCATCACGCTGAAGGGCAAGGGCCGCACCACCGCCTTCTTCCTCTGTCGCTGAGCCGAAGCCGCGGCTCGGACGACGCCGGGCCGCTTCTTCGACGAAAGGATGAGGCCCTTGAACGGGCCGCCTTCATCTCACCGCCCGCAAGGCGAAGCGCGGCGAATATCCCGTTGATTTAGGTCAATTACCGTAATCGCGGGTTCGTGGCAGGAAACGTCTCCAAGAAATAAAAACTCTGGAAGAGTTGTATTCTAAGGGGAGGGGGGAGGCCATGTGGTCATGGAAGATGCCGGTGGCCGGCGTTTGCGCTGGCCTGGCGATGTTGCTTGCGGGTGGTGAGGCTTTCGCGGAGATCAAGATCGGCTCCGTGCTTTCCGTCACCGGTCCGGCCTCGTTTCTCGGCGATCCCGAGAAAAAGACTCTCGAAATGTATGTCGAGGCGATCAATGCGGCCGGCGGCGTCAATGGCGAGATGCTGGAACTCGTCGTCTACGACGATGCCGCCGATCCCAATGCCGCGCGCACCTTCGCGACCCGCCTGGTAGAGCAGGACGAGGTCGTCGCCGTCGTCGGCGGCAGCACCACCGGCTCAACGCTCGCCATGGCCCCCGTCTTCGAGGAGGCGGAGATCCCGTTCATCTCGCTCGCCGGTGCCATCCAGATCGTCGAGCCGGTGCGCCAATGGGTCTTCAAGACCCCGCATACCGACACCATGGCCTGCGAGAAGATCTTTACCGACCTGAAAGAGCGCGATCTGACCTCCGTTGCCCTCATCTCCGGCACCGGCGGCTTCGGCAAGTCGATGCATGCGCAATGCAAGAAAGTGGCGCCGGATCACGGCATCACCATCGTGCACGAGGAGACCTACGGGCCGCGCGACAGCGACATGACCCCGCAGCTCACCAATATCAAGAACGCCGATGGCGTTCAGGCGGTGGTTAATCCGGGCTTCGGCCAGGGGCCGGCCATCGTCACGCGCAACTACCGCCAGCTCGGCATTTCCCTGCCGCTCTATCAGAGCCATGGCGTTGCTTCCAAGCAGTTCATCGAGCTCGCCGGCGATGCCGCAGACGGCGTCAGGCTGCCCGCGGCGGCGCTTCTCATCGCCGACAAGCTGCCCGATGGCGACCCGCAGAAGCCGGTGGTGGTGAGCTACAAGCAGACCTACGAGGAAAAGACCGGCCAGGACGTCTCCACCTTCGGCGGCCACGCCTATGACGGGCTGATGATCCTGATCGAGGCGGCAAAGCGCGCCGGTGGCTTCGAGCCGGCCAAGGTTCGCGACGAGATCGAGAAGACCAGCGGCTTCGTCGGCACCGGTGGCGTCGTCAACATGTCGCCCAGCGATCATCTGGGGCTCGATCTCTCCGCCTTCCGCATGCTGGAGATTGAGAGCGGAGACTGGACGCTGGTGGAGTGAGCCGCGCCTTCCCCGGCGGGGAGGGCGCTGCCCGGCTCGTCGATGGAGCGGCGCGGCGAGGGTTGCATCGGATCGGCGGCATCTAGAGGCGCCGGCCGGGCCGATCCGTTCGGTCCGCCCGGTTGCGGGTTCCAATCGCTCGCGCCCGCCGCAGAAGCCCGCCGCAGAAGGATGAAGGTGACCATGGCGGAGAACCTGCAATTCGCCTTTTCGGGCCTAACCGTGGGCACCGTCTATGCGCTGGTGGCGCTCGGCTTCACCCTGATCTACAACGCCTCCGACGTCATCAACTTCGCCCAGGGCGAATTCGTCATGCTGGGCGGCATGACGACGGTGTTTCTCGCCATGGCGGGGCTGCCGCTGCCGCTGGCCGCGCTTGCCGCGATCGCCTCAACGGTCGTGGTCGGATTGGCGCTCCATCGTCTGGCGATCGAGCCGGCGCGCACCGCCAATCCCATCGTCCTCATCATGATCACCATCGGCGCGTCGATCTTCCTGCGCGGCCTCGCCCAGGTCGTCTTCGACAAGCGCTTCCACACCCTGCCGCCCATCTTCGGCAGCGAGCCGATCCGCATCGGCGGGGCCGCCATCCTGCCCCAGAGCCTGGTCGTGCTCGCCGGCGCCGTCGTCATCGTGGTGCTCTTGTGGGCCTTCGTCGACCGCACCTTGTTCGGAAAGGCCCTGATCGCCACCTCCGCCAACCGACTGGCGGCGCGCCTGGTCGGCATCGATACACGCCAGATCGTCGGCTTTTCCTTCGCCGTGTCGGCCGCCATCGGCGCGGCGGCGGGGATCCTGATTACGCCGATCACGCTGACCAGCTTCGACGTCGGCACCCTTTTGGCGCTGAAGGGTTTCGCCGCGGCCATGCTCGGTGGCATCGGCAGCGCCCTCGGCGCAGTGGTGGGCGGGCTGCTGCTCGGCCTCCTGGAGGCGTTTGCCGCCGGCTACCTCTCCTCCCAATACAAGGACGCCGTCGCTTTTCTCGTCATCCTCGCCGTCCTGTTCGCCATGCCGCAAGGTCTGTTCGGCAAGACGAGGGTGGAACGGGTCTAGGTCGTGCAGGACGAAACCCTCACGCCGGCCGCGCGCCCCATCCGCAGCCGCCTCGCCTCGCTGCGGCGGCACCCGCTCGCGCTGCCTGCGGCGCTGACGGTGCTTGTCGCCGTGACGCCCCTCTTCCTCGCCTCCAGCTATCATTACCGCATCGCCGCCCTGGTGCTGATCTTTGCGCTGGCCTGCCTCGGCCTCAACCTTCTCATGGGCTATGCCGGACAGATCAGCCTCGGGCATGCCGGCTTCATGGGCATCGGCGCCTATGCAGTGGCCATCGGCCCGGCGCATCTGGGCCTGCCATCCTGGCTTTCCCTTCTGGCCGGCGCGGCGCTATCGGCCCTTGTCGCTTTCATCGTCGGGCGCCCGATCCTGCGGCTGAAGCGGCACTATCTCGCCGTCGCCACCCTCGGTTTCGGGCTCTTGATCGCCATCGTCCTGACCAACGAAGCCGAGTTCACCGGCGGCCCGGACGGGATGGCGGTGGAGCGCATGCAGCTCTTCGGCTGGACGGCGAAGGGAACGGTGACCTGGTACTGGATTTCCGCCATCACCTTTCTCCTCGGGGCGAAGCTGGCGCTGAACCTCATCGACAGCCCGACCGGACGGGCGCTGCGGGCCATCCATGACGGCGAGGTGGCGGCGAGCGTGCTCGGCGTCGATGTGGCGCGAAAGAAGCTCGCCGCCTTCGTTCTCGCCGCGGTCTACGCCTCCGTGGCGGGCTCCTATCTGGCGCTGTTCAATGGCCATATCACGCCGGATGTGGCCGGTTTCCTGCGCTCCATAGAACTGGTCGCCATGGTGGTTTTGGGCGGCATGGGATCGATCCTGGGCTCGCTCGTCGGCACGGCGGTCCTCGTGGTGCTGCCGCAGACGCTGACGGTTCTGCACGACTACGAGCACATGGTGCTCGGCCTCATCATCATCTGCATTATGATCTTCCTGCGCGAGGGCATCGTGCCGACCCTTGCCGCGGCCCTCGGTGCGAGGCGGTCATGATCGTGCTGTCGACCGATCGGCTGTCGATCTCCTTCGGTGCGCTGCGCGCCGTCGACAGGGTGAGCCTTGAAGTCGAGGAGGGCCTCGTCTTCTCCATCATCGGGCCGAACGGCGCCGGCAAGACGACGCTTTTCAACGTCATTTCCGGCCTCTACGTGGCCGATGAGGGGCGCGTCCTCATCGCCGGCGAGGACGTGACCGCTCTGCCGCCGGACAAGCTCGCCCGGCGCGGCCTGTCGCGCACCTTCCAGAACCTGCAGATATTCTTCCGCATGACGGCGCTGGAGAACGTGATGGTCGGCTGCCATCGCCACGAGGCGACCGGCCTCATCGCCGATCTGTTGCATCTGCCGGCGGTCTTGCAGCAGAACCGCCGCAGCCGCGAAAGGGCCATGGCGGCCCTGGCGCGTGTCGGCCTTGCTTCCATGGCCGACCAGCCTGCCGGCGGCATGTCCTATGGCGCCCTCAAGCGCCTGGAGATCGCCCGGGCGCTCGCCAGCGAGCCGAGGCTTCTCCTGCTCGACGAGCCGGCCGCCGGCTGCAACGCCGTGGAGACGGAAGAGATCAAGGCGATCATCCGCGCGCTCGCCGCCGACGGCGTCACCGTGGTGCTGGTGGAGCACGACATGCGGCTGGTGATGAACGTCTCCGACTGCATTCATGTCCTCGCCGACGGCCATACGCTGGCCGAGGGCGCGGCCGCCGAGGTGCGCAATAATCCGGCGGTGATTGAGGCCTATCTCGGCGTGCACGGGACGCGGGAGGCGGCCCTTGCTGTCGGTTGAGGACCTGAAGAGCTGCTACGGGCGCATCGAGGCGCTGCACGGCGTCTCGGTCGAGGTCAGGGCCGGCGAGATCGTCTCCCTCATCGGCGCCAACGGCGCCGGCAAGACGACCTTGCTGCGCGCCATTTCCGGCGTCCAGGCGGTTTCCGCCGGCCGTATCGTCTTCGAGGATCGTCCGATCGAGGCGCTTGCCGCGCATAAGCGCGTGGCGCTCGGCATCGCGCAGGTGCCGGAGGGCCGGCAATTGTTCGAGCCGATCTCGGTGGAGGACAATCTCAAGCTCGGCGCCTGGACCCGGCGAGACGTCGATTTCAAGGCGGAGCTCGATCCCGTCTACGAGCTGTTTCCGGTGCTGTTCCAACGCCGCCATGCCGCCGCCGGTACCTTGTCGGGCGGCCAGCAGCAGATGCTGGCGATCGGCCGCGCCCTGATGGCGGGGCCTCGCCTCCTCCTTCTCGACGAGCCTTCGATGGGGCTCGCGCCGATTCTGGTGGAGCAGATCTTGGGTGCCGTCCAACGTCTGAAGCAAACCGGCCTGACGGTGCTCCTGGTGGAGCAGAACGCCAGCGCCGCGCTGGCCATTGCCGATCGCGGATACGTCGTTGAGACCGGGCGCGTCGTGGCGAGCGGCGCCGCCGCGGAGCTGCTGGCCGACAAGCGGGTGCGGGCCGCCTATCTCGGCGTGTGACGGGCCGATGCGGATATCGAGGCGGGGGATCGAGCGCTTTGAAGAAAATCCGCGATCCGGGCGCCTCGCGGCAACTGCGCCGTCCATGCATCTTCCTCGCAAGCATGCCGATGACGGCTTCGTCGATTTCGTCCGCAAGCATTCTGGCGCCGGGAAGCGCTGATGTTTCGTTGTCGATACAGCCAAAAAGCTGGAATTCTTCAAAGAAGAGGGCGGCAATACGCCGCCGTATCATGATGTGCAATCGCTTTGACTTAGCTCAATTACCTTTGAAAACGAACTGAACAAAATCGCCCGCTCGCGCACGATCGCTGAGCCGGTCGGGGAGGGACATCGAATGCGTTCATCACAGGAGGCCGCCGGCCCCACGCCGGCCGAGGCCAGGGAAGTGCGCCCCCTTACCGGCAACGAGGCGATCGCCCGCGGCGCCTGGGAAGCCGGCGTCAAGGTGGCCGCGGCCTATCCCGGAACGCCGAGCACGGAAATCCTCGAAGCGCTGGCGACCTATCCGGCCGAAGACCTGCACGCGCAATGGTCCACCAACGAGAAGGTCGCTCTCGACGTGGCGATAGGCGCTTCCTTCGCCGGAAAGCGCGCCTTTGCGGCCATGAAGCATGTCGGCCTCAACGTCGCCGCCGACGCGCTCATGTCGCAGACCTATATCGGCGTCAATGGCGGGCTGGTGCTCGCCGTCTGCGACGATCCCGGCATCCATAGCTCGCAGAACGAGCAGGACACGCGCATTTACGGCGCGCTCGCGACCCTGCCGGTGCTGGAGCCGAGCGATGCCCAGGAGGCGCTCGACTTCACCAAGCTGGCGTTCGAGCTGTCGGAGCGCTTCGACACGCCCGTCATCGTTCGCGGCACCACGCGCCTGTCGCACACCCGCAGCACCGTTGCCGTGGGCGAGCGCAGCGAGCCGGAGCCGCGCGGCTTCCTTGAGGAGCCCTCCAAGAACGTCATGATCCCGGCGCATGCCCGCTTGCGCCACGGTGCCGTGCTGGAGCGCGAAGCGCGCCTGAAGGAGTATTTCGACGAGGCGCCGATCAATCGCTGGGAGCCGGGCGAGGCGAGTTTCGGGGTGATCACGGCCGGCACCTGCTACCCCTATGTGCGCGAAGTGTTGCCCAATGCCAGCGTTTTGAAGCTCGGCGCCTCCTGGCCGCTGCCGGAGGGGCTCTTGCGCCGCTACTGCGAATCCGTCGGGCGCGTCTTCGTCGTGGAAGAGCTGGAGCCGGTGATCGAGAAGGAGATCCGGGCGCTCGGTTACGAGGTGGAGGGCAAGCGCTATTTCCCGCGCGCCGGCGAACTCTCGCCCGAGCTGGTGCGCGCCGGCTTTCAGGAGGCCGGCATCCTGCCGCCGCAGCCGCAGAAAAGCGGCTGGTCGGGCGAGCCGCTGGTGCGCCCGCCGGTGCTGTGCGCCGGCTGCCCGCATACCTCCGCCTTCATGGCGGTGCGCGCCTCCGGCGCGCGCGTTTCCGGCGATATCGGCTGCTACACCCTGGCCTGCCTCGATCCCTTGCGCGGCATCGATACCACCGTGTCGATGGGCTCCTCGATCGGCAACGCCATCGGCATGGCCAAGGCCGGCGAGCCCAAGCCGGTCGTTGCCACCATCGGCGATTCCACCTTCCTGCATGCCGGATTGCCGGCCTTGATCGACGCGGTCTACAACCGCGCCGATATCGCCGTCTTGTTGCTCGACAACCACATCACCGCCATGACCGGCGGTCAGGAGCATCCCGGCACCGGCAAGACGCTGCGCGGCGAGGAGGCGCCGAGCGTCGACTACGAGGCGCTGGTGCGTGCGGTGGGCGTCGATTGGGTGCGCGTCATCGATTCCTACGATCTCGCCGTCATGTACCAGGCGCTGCGCGAGGCGATCGCCCATCGCGGCGTCTCCGTCCTCATCGCCAACCGGCCCTGCGTGCTCGATCCCGTCAAGATCAAGGGACCGGCGATGCAGGTCGTCACCGCCGAATGCAATGCCTGCCAGTCCTGCATGAATCTCGGCTGCCCCGCCCTGACCTGGAGCGACGAGACCTTTGAGGATCGCCACAAGGTCAAGATCGACCAAGCGCTGTGCATCGGCTGCACCTTGTGCGCCCAGGTCTGCACCATCGACTGCATCAAGCCGGCCGCGGCGGTGAAGCAATGAGCGGCTCTCCGAACTCCGCCAGCGAAGCTGCCCCGGCGCCGGCCAGCCCGGCCGCCGCCGTCGAACCGTCGGCCGAGCCGCTCAACGTCCTCATCGTCGGCGTCGGCGGCCAGGGCGTCATCATGGTCTCCAAGGTGCTCGCGCTTCTGGCGCAGGCGCAAGGCTTCCAGGTCAAGCAGAGCGAGGTGCACGGCATGGCCAAGCGCGGCGGCGCCGTGTTCAGCCATGTGCGCTTCGGCCGTCAGGTCTGGTCGCCGACCATACCGAAGGGCGAGGCCGACATTCTCATCGCGCTGGAATGGGCCGAGGGCCTGCGCTGGCTGCCCTATCTGAAGCCGGAAACCGGCATCTTCATCTGCGACACCAAGCGCATCGTGCCCCCCTTTGCCTGCCTCAATCGCCGCCCCGGCGCGCCCTTGCGCTATTCGCGCGAGACGCCCGCGGACGTGATTTCGCAGGTCGGCGAAGGCTATGCCATCGATGCCACCCAGATGGCCGAGGAGCTCGGCAACGAGCGCGCCGCCAACGTCGTCCTTCTCGGCGCCCTGTCGACCGCCCTGCGGTTTCCGGCCGCCGATTGGGAACAGACGGTCGCCAAGTTCGTCCCGAAGAAGACGGTCAGCGTCAATCTCGACGCCTTCCGGCGAGGACGCGCCTGGATCGAGGAAGCGCGCGTCGTCACCCCGGCGGTGGAATCGCGCGCCGCGGAGGCGCCCGCTCCCGCCGACCCGGCCTATCGGGTGCGTCTCGACATCGTCGCTGCCTGGTGCAAGAGCTGCGATATCTGCGTCAAGATCTGCCCGGAGCGCTGCCTGCGCTTGAACGCGGAGCGCATCGCGGAGCTCGCCGAGCCGGAGAAATGCACCGGCTGCCGGCTATGCGAGTGGCTGTGTCCGGATTTCGCCATAAGGGTGCATCTGGAGGATATCTCCGCCATGGCCGCGGACGCGGCCTCGGAAGGTGCCCCGCGATGAACGTCGTCAGCGCCATGCCCGCACCTGCCGCCGATGTCAGGCTCCTGTCGGGCAACCATGCCTGCGCCCTCGCCGCGACCGCGGCCGGATGCAGGTTCTTCGCCGGCTATCCGATCACGCCGTCTTCGGAAATCGCCGAGCGGTTGTCTCTGGAACTGCCCAAGGTCGACGGCGTCTTCGTGCAGATGGAGGACGAAATCGCCGCGATGGCGGCGGTGATCGGCGCCTCCATGGGCGGCCTCAAGTCGATGACCGCGACCAGCGGCCCCGGCTTCTCGCTGAAGCAGGAAAATCTCGGCTACGCGGCGGGCGCCGAAATACCCTGCGTCATCGTCAACGTGATGCGCGGCGGCCCCTCCACCGGCATGCCGACCCGCCCCTCGCAGGCCGACATCATGCAGGCGCGCTGGGGCAGCCATGGCGACTATCCCCTCATCGCGCTCGCCCCGGCCTCGGTGCGCGAGATCTACGACGAGACCATCCGCGCCTTCGACCTGGCGGAATTGTACCGCACCCCCGTCGTGCTCCTCTACGATCAGGTGATCGCGCAGCTCTCCGAAACCGTCGCGCTCGGCGCCGCGCATCCTCGCGGGCGCGTGGAGCGCAAATGGGCGAGCGGCCCGGCCGCCGACTACAAGCCCTATGCCGCGGACGGCGACGCCATTCCGGCGATGCCGCTTCCCGGCGCCGGCTACCGCACCCACACGACCGGCCTGACCCATGCCGAGGACGGCTTCCCGACCCAGAACCCGGAAGCCGTCACCCGCAACCTGTCGCGGCTCTTCTCCAAGCTCGACGGGCGCCGTGACGCCATCGATTCCTGGGAGACGATCCACTGCGAGGACGCCGAGATCGTCATCGTCGCCATCGGCATCAGCGCCCGCGCGGCGATGCGCGCGATCGAGGAATGCCGCGCCAAGGGCGTGCGCGCCGGCCTCTTCCGCCCGGTGACGCTGTGGCCGTTTCCGCAAGCGGCGCTGCGCGAGGCCGCCGCCAAGGCGAAGGCGGTGCTCGTGCCGGAGATGAATACCGGCCAGCTTCGCCTGGAGGTGGAGCGGGTGCTCGCCGGGGCGCCGGTCAAGGGGCTCAATCTCTTCAGCGGCGAGGCGATCGCGCCGGCACAGATTGCCGCCAGCATCACCGCACTCGCCAAGGAGGTCCGATGAGTATCGATACGGCCGCGGCCTTTGACGTCACCGACTATCTGCGCAAGCAGATGATGCCGCATTTCCTGTGTCCGGGCTGCGGCCACGGCATGGCTTTGCGGGCGCTTTTGTGGGCGATCCACGACCTTGAGATCGACAAGGACGCTCTGGCGGTGGTCTCCGGCATCGGCTGCGCGGGAAGGCTTTCCGCCTATATCGACGCCAACACCTTTCACGTTACCCATGGCCGCCCCATCGCCTACGCCACCGGCCTGGCGCTGGCGCGGCCCGACCTGCACGTGGTGGTCATCACCGGCGACGGCGATTGCCTGGCCATCGGCGGCAATCATCTCATCCACGCCTGCCGGCGCAATTTGAAGCTCACCTGTCTGATGCTCAACAACGAGGTCTACGGCATGACCGGCGGGCAGGTGTCGCCGACCACCTCGCAGAGCCGGTTGACGACGACGACGCCGCTCGGCAACGCCGAGCCGCATTTCGATGCCTGCGCGCTGGCGACGGCGGCTGGCGCCGGTTTCGTCGGCCGCGAGGTGACGCGGCACGTTCCCAAGCTGAAGGAATTGATCAAGGCAGGTCTCCGGCACGAGGGCTTCGCCTTCATCGAGATCCTCTCCGACTGCACCGAAATCTTCGGCCGCAAGAACGAGATGGGCTCCTCGCCGGAGATGATGATGCGCCAGAAGAGCGAGCTGCGCCCCAGCGCCTACCGCGACACGGTGGACACGCCCTTCCGCGCCAACGATTTGCCGACCGGCATCCTCGCCAGGAACGATCGCCCCGAATACGGCGCCGCCTATCGAAGCGCCGCCGCGGCGGCGAGAAACGGAGCGCGGTGATGCAAGGCGCGCGAACCGAAATCCGCATCGGCGGCACCGGCGGCCAGGGGCTCATCCTGTGCGCCAAGATGCTTGCCGCCGCCCTTGCCGCCGACGGCAGGCGGGTGGCCCAGTCGCAGACCTATGAGCCGACCTCGCGCGGCGGCTTCTGCAAGGCCGACCTTGTGGTCTCAAGCGGCGAGGTCGATTTCCCGCTCGCCACGGCCGTCGACCATCTGGTGCTGCTCGATCAGCTCGCGGTGAAGCCTTCCTGGCCGTTGCTGAAGGAGGGCGCGCTGGTCATTGCCGATGAAAGGCTGTGCCCGAAACTGCCGCCCGGAGACGATAGCCGACATCACCTGCCGATCAGCCGCACCGCGCTGGAGCTGGGAAGCGAGCGCGTGGCGAACATGGTCGCGCTCGGTGCCTTGGTCGCCTTGAGCGGCATCTGCGCCCGGGGCCGGATCGAGGAGGCGGTTCGCAAGGCGACGCCGCGCGGCTTCCTCCATCTCAATCTGGATGCGCTGGCGGCCGGCTTTTCCATCGCCGCCGAGCCGATCCCGGCGGCCGCGTCGTAGAAGAGGCAAACTTCGGCCGCGCCTCTCTCGATAGAGGCGGGTCCGACCGAGAAGGGGGGAACCATGAGCATCGCGACGGCAGTTGAGGATGCGAAAGCCTTCATGTTCGATCCTGACATCGAAACCATGCCGCGCGCCCAGCTTGCCGCGCTGCAGCTCGATCGTCTCAAGAAAACGCTCGCCCACGCCTATGCCAAGGTGCCGGCCTTCAGACGGAAATTCGATGCGGCCGGCGTCGCGCCGGATGATCTGAGGACGCTTCAGGATCTGGCGCGCTTTCCCTTCACGGTGAAAACCGATCTTCGCGACAATTATCCCTTCGGGCTTTTCGCGGTGCCGCGCGAGAAGGTGCTGCGGCTGCACGCCTCCTCCGGCACCACCGGCAAGCCTACCGTGGTCGGCTACACCAGGGGCGATCTCGACACCTGGTCGGAACTGATGGCGCGCTCGCTCGCCAGCGCCGGGGCGGAACCGGGTGATATCGTCCATAACGGCTATGGCTATGGCCTTTTCACCGGCGGGCTCGGCGCCCATTACGGCGCCGAGCGGCTCGGCTGCACCGTGGTTCCGGTCTCCGGCGGTGGCACGGAGCGCCAGGTCACGCTGATGCAGGATTTCGCGGCCGACATTTTGTGCGCCACGCCCTCCTACGCGCTCAACATCGCCGAGGTCGCCGCCGGCATGGGGGTCGACATCCGCACGCTGCCCTTGCGCTTCGGCGTCTTCGGTGCGGAGCCGTGGAGCGAGGAGATGCGACGCGAACTGGAGGCCCGTCTCGGAATCAAGGCCGTCGACATCTACGGATTGTCGGAGATTTTGGGCCCCGGCGTCGCCTGCGAGTGCCATGTGGCGCAGGACGGCCTGCACGGCTGGGAGGATCATTTCCTCTTCGAGGTCGTCGATCCTGAGACGCTGCAGCCGCTGCCGATGGGCGCCACGGGCGAGCTGGTCATCACCACGCTCACCAAGGAGGCGCTGCCGATGATCCGCTACCGCACGCGCGACATCACGCGCCTCACCGACGAGCCTTGCGTCTGCGGGCGCACCCACACGCGCATCATGCGCGTGACCGGGCGCACCGACGACATGCTGATCATCCGCGGCGTCAACGTCTATCCCTCGCAGGTGGAAGCCGTGCTCATCGGTCTGCCCGACCTTGCGCCGCATTATCAGCTCGTGCTGACGCGCAAGGACGCGCTCGATAGCATCACCGTGGAGGTCGAGCTTGCCGCCGATGCGTCCTGCGATGAAGCCTCTCGCGCCAGGAAGGCCGGCGAGGTGCGCCATCACATCAAATCGATGATCGGGGTGACCTGCGATATCGTCATCAAGTCTTCGGGCGAGGTGCCGCGTTCGCAGGGCAAGGCGATCCGGGTGAAGGATCTGAGGAAGATAGCCTCCTGAACCGCTGTCACCTAGCCAGGAACGATTCCATCAAGGTGTGAGCACATCTAGGCTTCGGAGGCTGCCGCCTGGGTCGGTGGCCGGCGCATCTCCTCCACGACGGCGCGCCAGGCGAGTTGGCCGATCCCCGCGCCGCCCGCTTCGGCGAACCCGGCGAGACCCGGTAGCGTGTCGCCGCCGGCCTTCCTGAGCTTGTCCGCGAAGGCGGCCTCGCTCACTGGACGGTCCGGACTGCCCGTTGATACCAGGCAGGTCTGATCGAGCGCCACGCCGTCTTCCAGATGCACGATCACGCGCGAGGCCCGGTCGAAGCGCGGGTCTTTGGGCGGCGAGATTGGGCGGAGTTGAACGCGCTCGCGCAATCTGGCGACGACGGGATCGTCGAGGGAGGCGCTGGAGAAGGCGGTCTGGCCGCCTTCTTCGTAGCGGAGCGCGGCGGCGACCATGTGCTCCATGGAGAATTTGGCGCCCAGAATGGTCTGCGGGCGAGGGTTGCTGAGACCGAGAGCCAGGGGATGGCTCTGCACCTCGATATCGCCGACCTTGTTCACCTCGAAGGCAGGGTCGGTGGCGCATGCGAGCGCCGCCTCGACCGCGGAATGCCCGTGTTGGCAGCAGGCATAGAGCTTGTGATAGCCCTTGCAGATGGCCCAATCCTCCCGCAGACCTTCCGTCAGCGCCTCGGTGCGACCGGCACCGCCGAGGAGGTCGCCGAACACATCGAGCGGCGCTTCCTGGCCCGCATGGATGCCGATCTCGACCATCCCGGCCGCCTGCCAGCCGGCGACGGCTCCTGTGGCCGACCAGAGGTTGCGCGACAGGTAGCCTCGCGCCAGGTGAACCCGCGGCCCGATCGAGGCGAGCGTCGCCGCGGTTGCAATGCCCTGCGCCAGGGTCAGCGCCGGCGCACGGCGCGCCAGAAGCGTGGCGGCCATCGCGCCGATGGGGGCGAAGAGGGCGTGGGCATGCACCTTCGGCGTCGCGAACCGGAAGCATTCCGCGATCCGCGCGCAGATCTCGTAGCTGAGCACGAGACAGCGCACGACGTCGTCGACGCTGAGCTCCCACCGCTCCGCTTCCGCCAGAAGGGCCGGCAGCGTGTAAAGTCCCGCGTGACAGGTGACCGGGCGATAGCCCTCATCCAGTTCGCACCAGCAGCCGGCCAGCGAATTGAGGTAGATCGCGTCCTCGAACGTCAGTCGCGGCAGCCCGGTAAGGTACACGCTCGCTTCAGGACGGCCGTCGCGTTTCGTGGCGGCGGCAAGGGCCGCTTCGATCTCCGGCTCCCCAGCTGCCGACAGGATGGCGCCCACATCGTCGCTGATGACGCGCACGGCGCGCTGCCGCACCTGTGGCGGCAGCTCGTTTGCGGCGGTGGCGTGGCAGGCTTCGGCAAGTTCGAGCAAGCCCGCGGAAAATGCGTCCATTGGAAATTCTCGCGATCCGGTTCTGCGTGCGCCGTCCGCACATCGCACCCCGGCACCGGCGGGCCGGGATGCGCTGCGCTGAGATCAGCGGCTGATCGGCTCGTCCGCGTTGGCGACGACCTCGGCCCATTTGGCGATGTCGTCGCGGACAAGCTGCTGGAACTCGGCCGCCGGCATCGACATCGGCTCCGAACCGCGGCCGCGGATCTGCTCTGCCACCGCCGGATCGCTCGTCATCTCCGACAGAGCCGCGTGAAGCTTTTCCACGATCGGCTCCGGCGTGCCCGCCGGCGCGAACAGGCCGAACCAGGTCACCACGCTGAAGTCGGGCAGGGCGGCTTCGGCAATGGTGGGCACATCCGGCAGGGCCGGTGAGCGCTCAGGCCCGGTCACGCCGAGCGGCCTCAGCGCGCCGTCCTGGATATGGGGCAGGGAAGAGGGGATGTTGTCGAACATGATCGGCACGCGGCCTGCCAGCAGGTCGACCATCGCCGGGCCGCTTCCCTGATAGGGGATATGCGTCATCGCAGCGCCGGCCTGCAGTTTGAAGAGTTCGCCCGATAGATGCAGGGTCCCGCCGATCCCGGAGGAGGCGAAATTCACCCCGCCTTCTTCGTTCTTGGCGTATGCGATGAGTTCCTCAACGCTCTCGGCCGGAATTGAGGGATGGACGACGAGGACGTTCATGCTGCCGGCGATCGGCGCCACCGCCACCAGATCCTTGGCCGGGTCGTAGGGCATGTCGGCGAAGATGCTCGGATTGATGCCGATATTGCCCGCCGCGCCGAGCAGCAGCGTCGTCCCGTCGGGGTCCGATTTGGCGACGACGTCGGAGCCGATGTTGCCGCCGCCGCCGGGCCTGTTCTCCACCACGACATTCGCATCGAGAGCGCGAGAGAGATAGTCGGCGGTGAGCCTGCCGAAATAATCCGTCGCGCCGCCGGCGGCGAAGGGAACGATGATGGTGACGTCCCCGTCCGGATAGTCCTGAGCCATCGCCGGGGCGTGGGCCAGTCCGAACGTGGCCACGAACGTGGCGAGTAGGCGCCTGAGCTTCATGTGATTTCCTTTCATGTGTCTCACTGGGCGACGTTCTGTCGGAGCGTTCGCGCAGCCATTCCGTCGACGGGCCCGTTAGGAGGGGGGGACCAGGCTTTCGTCGACGATGCGTCGCAACGGCGTATCCGGCGCTGCCGACATCAGGTGATCGAGAAGGCCGTCCGGGTCGGCCAGTCGAGGCGCCAGTCGGGCGCATTCTGAGAACTTGTTGGCAAAGGCGTCGTCGGTCAGCGGGGCCTCCGGCGCCCCTGGAGGGTGGCGCGAGGCCGCCTCGAAGGTGCGACCGTCTTTCGTGCGCAGGCGCACGCGCGCCGGGCTCTCCGCGGGATAGGAGGCGGAAAGGTCCTCCGCCTCGCGAATCTGCGTCCGTCCCGCGAGCGCGGCGAGCTCCGCATCCTCCCGGTGCCGGGCATCGAAATGCGCCAGGCCGACGGTGCCGTGGGTGGCGGTGACTGCCATGAGATAGGGGAAGGAAAGCTGCGCGATCTCGAACGTGTCCCAGGCCAGAGGCGCGTGCGCCATGGCTGCCGCATAGGTCTCCACCTCGATGCCGGCGATCTCCTTCGCGCCGACCTGCTGCTCCGCCACGATGCTGGCAAGCGCTTCGATGGCGGAATGCACATGGCGGCAGCAGGGATACGGTTTGAGGTAGCTGCGGCAGATCGCCGGCCGCTCGCCGCCGACCGGACGTTCCGCGTTTTCCGGGCCTAGGCCCGCAAAGGCAAAGAGAAGGCCGCGGGGCCCCTCGAGAACGGCCCTGGGTCCGACAGCGAGCTCCGTTGCCTCGGCGAAGGCAGCGTGCACGCCGCATCGTGCTGCATGCGCGGGATGCAGTTTCTTGACGTCGCCGCCGCCCGCCAGATAGGCGAAGGTCCCTGACGACGCGCTGCCGGCAAGTCCGAGCGCCCGCTCCATGCGCTGTGCGTCGAGGCCGAGGAGCCGCCCGGCCGCCCCCGCCGCCCCAAGGACCCCGGCGACCGGGGTCAGCTGGAAGCCGCGCCTCATGGCCTGGGGGTTCATGATCTCGGCGGCCGTGACGCAGATTTCGTAGCCGCCCATGATGGCATCGATCACCTCGCCGAGGCTCGCATTGTTGCGGTATCCGACCGCCAGCGCCGCAGGGACGACAGCGGCTCCCGGATGCACCGAGCCTTCCCGGTTGCCGTCATCGTATTCCAGCGCGTGGCAGGCGGCCGCCACGGCGTAGGCGGCAGAAGCTACGCCGCCGCGCAAGCCGGTGCCGATCACCGGCACGGCGTTCGCCGCTTCCACCCTGC
Source organism: Afifella pfennigii DSM 17143 (assembly GCF_000688515.1). GTDB lineage: Bacteria > Pseudomonadota > Alphaproteobacteria > Rhizobiales > Afifellaceae > Afifella > Afifella pfennigii. Next base: position 27,156 of record NZ_JHZK01000027.1, read on the forward strand.
CTTCCAGGGTTTGGGCGAGCTCCAGGCTTTTGGCCACGCGCGGGCTCGTGCTTCCGGCAAGGATGCATGCGATCCCGTCGAGGGCCTGCATCGTTGCCACGCGCCGGGCGGCGGGCTCCAGATCGCTGAGGCGTGCGACGGCCGCGAAGGTCGAAAGCCTTGAGGTAAGGCCAGCCGAAGAGGCGTCGGGGCGCATCAACATGCCTCCCGCCGCGTCTCGGCGGCAGCCGCCGCAGCGGCGCGCCCGGCGATGAGACCGAGCCCCAAAGCCGCCAGGAGACCATTGCCGGAGACATACCCCGTGCTGCCTTCTCGTCCGCTGATGCCGGCGGCGGCTCCGCCTCCGGCAAAGAGGCCGGGTATGGGGCGGCCCTGCGTGTTGAGGACGCGCGCATCGGCGTCCACCGCCAGCCCGCCCTGGGTGTGGAACAGCGCCGGCACGATCCGCGTTGCGCGTAGCTCTCCCCCGAGCGCTCCGTTGCCCCACGCCGTGCGGCCGAACCGGTCGGCCGCGGTGCCTTCGGCGGCCTGGCGCGCGGCGAGAAGCGTCGCCTCCAGCGCAGCCGCATCCAGCCCGAGGCGGGCGGCGAGCGTTGCGGCGTCCTCTGCGGCGAGGGCCCCGCCCATCTCCACGAGCTTGCCGAACTCCTCCTGGTTGGCCGCGACCGCCTCGCAGATGGCCGCGTCGTAGATCACGTAGAAGGGGCCGGACCGGAGAAACTCCTTTTCGGCGAAGGCGGAATACCCGATGGATTCGTCGGCAAAGCGCGCACCGGCGCTGTCGACGATGATGCCGCCCTTCTCCACCAGCGTCCATGTCACCAGGACGCCATGCGGATCGGCGAGGGAGGCGTGCCCCTGATAGGCGCCCAGATTGCCGGTTGCCGCGCCAAGAGGCAGCCCCCAGCGCAGAGCCTCGCCTTCCGAGGTGGGAGCGCCGGCATATTCCGCCTCGCCGGCGGCAGGACAATAGCGGCGCACCAGCTCCCGGTCGCTGCCAAAGCCGTTGACGGCGAGAATGGTCGCCTTGCCGGCGATCCTGACGCGCTCGCCTTGGTTGTTCTCCGTTTCGGCGCCGAGCACGGCGCCGTCGGCCACGATCAGGGAGGTCGCGGGATTGCCGAAGGCGACCGGAATGTCCCGTCGTTCCGCTTCGCGCAAGAGGCCGTCCATCAAGGTTACGCCGCGCTTGTCGGGCGGTGCGTGCAGGCGGTGGACGCTGTGCCCGACATGGCGATAGGTGTCGATCAGCTCCAGCTCGACGCGGGCGGTATCGGCCAGCCATTCGACGAGTTCGGCCGAGACCTCCGCCAGGCGCCGCGTCAGATGCGGCGCGTCGTGCTCGCCGCTGACGCGAAGCAGGTCCGCGGCAAACCGTTCGGCATCGTCGACGATGCCCTTCTCGGCCTGGAAGCGGGTGCCAGCGCCGGGTATGGAGCCGCTCGACCGGCTGGTGTTGCCTGCGATGGCGTTCCCCTTCTCCACGACGGCGACCTCCGCCCCCGCCTCATGCGCCGCGATGGCCGCGGCCAGTCCGCAACCGCCCGCGCCGATGACCAGTACGTCCACTTCCACATCTGCTTCGATGGGCATCGGAGCGTTGAGCCCTGTCGTTTCACTCAAGATGTTCTCCACGCCCGGTCGCGATCCATCCTGCGGAAGCTGGACAACCGAGTTGAACATGCGCGGCGGGGAAGGCTCTGCTCATTGATACTCTTTCTCGTTCATGCCTATGCCGGGGTCTTGCGCGCCTTCGCGCCCATCGGGAGAGGTCCCGGATGCATCTGGCGAAATCGTCGTGGCGCGCGGCTAAACTGTCAACACATTTCTCCGTCTGAGAGAAAAGCCGAAGCTGAATTGGGAAGAGCGGTGGCTGGAAGCTCGACAGGAAAAGCGATTCTTGCAGAAGTTGCTGCGGGGATGAGCTCTTTCGGGTCAAACTGTTGACATTAATTCATCGCTGTCGCAAGAGGGCGACAGGGGGGTGAGTAGGCGGAACAGCGCTGGTATGCGTGATCCGCGGTCGGCCGCCGGGCCTTTCCGCACCGGCAGTGCCGTGATTTGGATGGCGTTGCAGGAGTTCCCCCGCATGACGCAGCGGTGCGATCGAAACGCGTTGCCTGAAGCCGCGGTCTCGTTGGCGCTCATGGCAGGCGCCGGGTGGGCCATGTGGCAGGCCTGGGGCTACGGCACCGGCAGTTTTCGCATGCCCGGGCCTGGCGGATATCCCTTTGTGCTTTCGGCGGGGCTTTTTGCGGCTGCGGCCCTCGCGCTGCTGTCGCCGCTCGTTCAGCTCGCCCGATCCCGACGTTCGGGTGAAACGCGCCGAACCCACCCGGCCGACAGCGGCGCTCCTGAACGCAAGCATTACGCCGCCATGCTTGTGGTCGTGCTGGTGGCTTGGGTGTTCCTGTTCCGCGAGGTCGGCTTTGCTGTCGCATCGGTGGCGTGCGTGGCTCTCGTCTGCTTGATCGGCGGGCAGAGGTCGCTTTTCCGGGCGATCCTCTTCGCCTGCATCCTGACCGCGATCTGCTATCTGCTTTTCGTCGTCCTGCTCGGCCTGCCGCTTTGACGCCGCCGCGCTGCCCCGCCATCCCGGACAACAGAAGCAAGCGCAAAGATGGATAACATCGTCCAGGGTTTCATGATGGCGCTCGGCCCCGAGCAACTGCTTTTCTGCTTTCTCGGGGTCCTCCTGGGCACGCTTGTCGGAACATTGCCGGGTATCGGCGCCGCCGCCTGCATCTCCATCGTCCTGCCGATGACCTTCGGGCTCGACGGACTGACTGCCCTGATCATGCTGTCGGGAATCTTCTATGGCTCCCAATATGGCAGCTCGACCGCCGCCATCCTGCTCAACATACCCGGCACGTCGACGGCGGCGGTGACCTGTCTCGACGGTTACCCCTTGGCGCAGAAGGGCAAGGCCGGCACGGCTCTCCTCGTCACGACGATCGCTTCCTTCGTCGGTGGCAGCATAGCGATTGTCCTGCTCATGGCGGTGTCGCCGGTGCTGGCGAATGTGGCGCTGCGCTTCGGCTCGGCGGAGTATTTCGCCGTCATGGTCCTCGGTCTTGTCGCGGCTCTCTCCATGGGATCTGGCAGCGCGGCCAAGGGCGCGGCGATGACCTTTTTCGGGCTTCTGCTCGGCACTTTCGGCATGGACATGACCACGGGCGCGATGCGCTACACCTTCGGCTTTCCGGAGATGACCGAGGGGATCGGTATCCTCGTCCTCACGATGGGTCTGTTTGGAATTTCCGAACTGCTGGAGAATGTCAGCCGCCGCCATGCGCCTTCCGCGCCAGCCGAATCCTACCGGCTGCGTGCCATGTTGCCCGACCGTCAGGAAAGGCGGCAAATGTACGGTCCGTGCGTGCGGGGAACGGCGGTCGGTTCGCTCATCGGGGCGCTTCCAGGCGCCGGACCGACCGTCGCGGCCTTCCTCGCCTATTCGCTGGAGCAGAAGATTTCGCGCACCCCCGAAAAGTTCGGCAAGGGCGCGATTGAGGGCGTCACGGCACCCGAGGCGGCCAACAACGCTGCCGTCCAATCGGCCTTCATCCCGACGCTGAGCCTGGGCATCCCCGGCGATGCGGTCATGGCCATTCTTCTTGCCGCCATGACCCTGCACGGGATCATACCGGGGTCGCAGTTCATGACCTCGCAGCCCGACTTTTTCTGGGGCCTGATCGCGAGCTTCTGGATTGGCAACGTGATACTGCTCGCACTCAACGTCCCCTTTATCGGGCTGTGGGCTCGCATCACGCGCGTGCCTCATCATTATCTTTCGGGCGTCATCGCCATCTTCATTCTCCTTGGCGTCTATAGCGCCCGCAACAGCCTCTTCGACGTCCTGCTGGCGATCCTCATCGGGGTCGTGGGCTGGGGCCTGACGCGCAATCGCTATCCGCTGGCGCCGCTGATTCTCGGCTTCGTCCTCGGTCCCTTGCTGGAGGAGCATTTCCGGCGCGTCATGCTGATCTCGCGTGGAGACCTCACGGCCCTTTGGGGGAGCGAACTTTCTCTGGGACTTCTTTTGACGGCAGCGGGCTTGGCTTTGGTGACCGCATGGCGTCAGCTGCGCCCTCGTCGCCGGTCTGCCTCACCGGTTGCCCCGTAGCGCCGGCAACTTGCTCCGCGCGACGCCGATCCGCAGAGCCGCCAAGGCAGGCTTCTGTGCGCCCAGATGCAATCGATCGTGGAGGTGATGAGTGAGCACCAGGCGACCATCAACGCCAGGGATGTCGGCTTCAAGGGCGTGGTCATCGGCCAGTTGCTGGTCTCCATCATCGGCGTCGGCGCGCTGTTCTCGCTTTACCAGCAGAATCTCCTGATGGCTCACTTCTGGGCGGGCATCGTCCTCCTGTTCACCTTTGCCTTGACCATGGCGGACCTGATCGGGCGGCTGGAAAGGCGCATCGAATACGAGGCACATGTGAGGAGCTGACAATGAGCGAAAGCGCACTGAGCGCCAATCCGACCGCCGGTTTCGTGATTGCCCCCAACCCGGTCCCGACCCTGCCGGTCGAAGGCACGAGCGAGCTTTTTCCGGTCAACCGCATCTTCTGCATCGGCCGCAACTACGCCGCCCATGCCGTGGAGATGGGACACGACCCCGACAAGGAGCCGCCCTTCTTCTTCGTCAAGCACGGCGCGGCGCTCATCACCGACGGAACCTTCCCCTATCCTGCCTTATCCTCCGACGTGCATCACGAGGTGGAAATGGTCGTCGCGCTGTCCAAGGGCGGCGCCGATATCGCCGTTGAGGACGCTCTCCAGCATGTCTATGGCTACGGCGTTGGGCTCGACATGACCCGTCGCGACCTCCAGGGCGAGGCCAAGAAGCTCGGCCGCCCCTGGGAGGTGGGCAAGAGCTTCGAAGCGTCGGCGCCCTGCGGCCCGCTCGTCCCCGCCAGCCGCATCGGCCACCCGGACCGCGGCAAGGTGGAGCTCAAGGTCAACGGCGAGACGCGGCAGGAAGGCGACCTCAACCAGATGCTCTGGAAGGTGCCGGAGATGATCTCGATCCTTTCGCGCTTCTTCACGCTTCAGCCCGGTGATCTCATCATGAGCGGCACCCCCTCCGGCGTCGGCGCCGTGGAGCGCGGCGACACGATGCTGGCAAGCATCGAAGGCGTGGGCGAAATCACCGTGAAGGTCGTCTGACGGCCGGCCCCAAGCGGCACGCCGCTGGCGCTAAGCCTGCCTCGACATCTCGGCGGCTTCGCCATCCCGTCTCGGCGCCGGCCTCGGTCGGGCGCCCTTCGTGCTCGGCTCCCGATTGCGACGGCCGTCCTCGCCGGCGTCGTCTGCAAGGTGCGCCGGTGCGTGGCGGTCGGCGCCTCCAAAATGGAAGGCCTCCGTCTGCAATAAAATGGCTCCGCCTGCCAATCTTGGTCGGACCTGGAGAAGAATTGCGTCGGATCGAGCAGGCCGGTGCAAGGAGGAGGGGATTTATTCATTATTGTCAACATAATGTGCGATACCGAAAAGTGTAGTTCATATATACATGTATCTTTTATGCGAGGATATATGCAACATATCTGTGTATTTCAAGAATGGATAAGTATTGTGAGGCCCTGGCAAATTTGAAAAGGCACGCCGACGCGTCTTGCCCCCACCGTCGCCGAGGAGGTGTGTGAGACTGCGCCGCTCGTACCGGGTCGCGCTGTCGATGCTTGCCCACACGAACGGGCGATCGCCGGACCGGGGAATCAGTCTCGGTATTGCTTGGCCACGCCGCCGGCACGCCTCGGCGACGTTCCCGAGCTCCCTGGCCATTTCCAGCACGCTCAGACGCTGCTGAGCCACCTTGCTCGCGGCATCCTGCAGCGTCGCCTTCTTCGCTGTCGATGATTGTCCCATGCGGCGATCCTCCTTGCCCAAAATAGCATGGCAAGAAGGTTAGGTGGACAGACAATGGAATTGTGGCGGCACGCCCGAAACCAATGTTCCTCAATGATATCAATGTATTGTGTGTTTGACGCGGCTGCGGGCCTGGTCGGCGGCGCAACTGGGGGACGATGCTTGCTGCCCTGATTTTCGACCCCGAGGGCACCTTGTCGAAAACCGAGGAGCTGCACCGAAAGGCCTTCAACGAGACTTTTGCCGCGGCGGGCTGCCTTGGTCGTGGAGCCGGCTGCTCGACCGCGAGCTTCTCGCCGTCGCCGGCGCCTGCGACGAGGAGCGGCTTGCCCATTTCGTCTCGGCCCATCCGCCCTCCTCGGCCGGTGAAGTCGACATCGCCACCGTGGTGACGCCGAGCCTCTACGCCGAGCATGAGGATTTCAGCGGCGCGCTAGCCGGGGCGTCAACCGAGCGGGCTCGAAACGAGAGGGGGCGGCGGAGAGGCCGGAGCCTCTGAGACGCCATTCAGAAACTCCACGAAGGCCTCAGCCACACGCGGCAGCGTCTTGCCCTTCAGCCATACCGCGTTCCAGCGCCTGCTTAGCGGAAAGCCTTCCACGTCAAGCAGTGCGAGGCGTCCGCTGGACAACTCCAGGCGCATGCTTGCCAGCGGCAGCACGGAAACGCCGAGATCGGCCATCACCGCCTGCTTGATCGCCTCGGTGCTGCCGAGCTCCATATAGGGCGTGATGCTCACGCCATGCTCGGCCAGATAGCGATCGAACGCCGATCGCGTTCCGGAGCCGGCCTCGCGCACCAGCCAGCGTTCCTTGACGATCTGTGCAGGTGCGATGCCACGCCCCGCAGCCATCGGGTGGCGCGGATGGGCCGCGACGACGATGAGGTTCTCCAGGAACGGACGCACTTCCACCGCAAGGTCGTCAGGCACCTTTCCCATGATAACGAAGTCGTCCTCATTGGCGACGAGCCGCTCAAGCAGGCGCTCGCGGTTGGTGACGATCAGACTGGGAACCACGGCCGGGTGATCGGCGATGAAGGCGCCCAAGAGGTGCGGAAGGAAGTATTTGGCGCTGGTGACGACGGAAAGCCGCAGCGGGCCAGCCATCGTGTCGGCGAGCGTCTCAAGCGACCGCTCCAGCGCTTGCAGGCGGCCGAGGATATCGGCACTGGCGGCGCGCACTTCCTGCCCGGCCGCGGTAAGGAAGAAGCGCTTGCCGATATGCTCGAACAGTTTGGCGCCGACATTGTCTTCCAGCCGCCTGAGCTGGATGGAGACCGCCGGCTGCGTCAGATGCAATTCCTCCGCAGCGCGGGTGAAATGGCCGTGCCGCGCCACGGCCTCGAACAGGCGAAGTTGCTGCAATGTGAGATGCATGGCCCCGTTTCTATCATAATAAAAAGTAAATCATTACCATTGAAACAATTAATTTTTGTTTATGCAAGCGAGCGCCTATTTGCCGGTCGTGACCGACCTCACCTGGAGGGATCGGCAGCAAAGGGGGCATCTAATGCTAAAAAGCTATCAAGCAGGCGTGCGCGAATATCGGGAGACCTATTGGGATCCCTATTACACGCCCAAGGACAGCGACATCCTGGCGGCGTTCAAGATCGTCCCGCAACCGGGCGTGCCGCGCGAGGAGGCCGCTGCCGCGGTGTGCGCGGAATCGTCCACCGCCACCTGGACCACGGTGTGGACCGACCTGCTCACCGACCTCGACTATTATAAGGGCCGCGCCTATGCGATCGAGGACGTGCCCGGCGACGATGAAGCTTTCTACGCTTTCATCGCCTATCCGATGGGCCTTTTCGAGGAAGGCTCGATCGTCAACGTCTTCACCTCGCTCGTCGGCAACGTCTTCGGCTTCAAGGCGGTGCGTGCGCTCAGGCTGGAGGATGTGCGCTTTCCGCTCTGGTTCGTGACCACCTGCGACGGTCCGCCCCACGGCATCCGGGTGGAGCGCGACAAGCTCGACAAATACGGCCGTCCGCTGCTCGGTTGCACCATCAAGCCCAAGCTCGGCCTGTCGGCGAAGAATTACGGCCGCGCCGTTTACGAATGCCTGCGCGGCGGGCTCGACTTCACCAAGGATGACGAGAACGTCAACTCGCAGCCCTTCATGCGTTGGCGCGACCGGTTCGAGTTCTGCCAGGAGGCGATCGAGAAGGCCGAGGAGGAGACCGGCGAGCGCAAGGGCCACTATCTCAACGTCACCGCGCCGAATATGGAGGAGATCTACCGCCGCGCCGAGTTCGCCAAGGAAATCGGCTCGCCGATCATCATGAGCGATTATCTCACCATCGGTTGGGCGGCGCATTCAAGCCTGTCGCGCTGGTGCCGCGACAACGGCATGCTCTTGCACGTGCACCGCGCCATGCACGGCGTCATCGACCGCAATCCGCGCCACGGCATCAATTTCCGCGTGCTGGCGAAGCTCTTGCGCCTGCTGGGCGGCGACCACCTGCATTCCGGCACGGTGGTCGGCAAGCTGGAAGGCGACCGCGAGGCGACGCTTGGCTGGGTCGACTTGATGCGCGAGCGCCACGTTGAGGAAGATCGCAGCCGCGGCCTCTTCTTCGATCAGCCATGGGGGCAAATGGCGCCGGTGATGCCGGTCGCCTCCGGCGGCATCCATGTCTGGCACATGCCCGCGCTCCTGTCGATCTTCGGCGACGATGCGGTGTTCCAGTTCGGCGGCGGCACGCTCGGCCATCCCTGGGGCAACGCCGCCGGTGCAGCCGCCAACCGCGTCGCGCTGGAAGCCTGCGTTCAGGCGCGTAACGATGGCCGCGAGGTGGAGCGCGAGGGCAAGGACATTCTCACCGCTGCCGCCAAGACCAGTTCCGAACTGAAGATGGCGATGGAGACCTGGCGCGAGGTCCGGTTCGAGTTCGACGTCGTCGATAAGCTCGACGCACCGCACCGCTGAGCCGCCTGTCTCACCTGCAACGCCAAATCTGGACCGATCACCATGACCGAGATGAAAGACTATTCCTCGCGTATCTCCGACCCGAACAGCCGCAGGCTGGGGACCTTCTCCTACCTGCCGCCGATGGATGCGGAAGCCCTGCGCAAGCAGATCAACTACATCGTGGAGCGCGGTTGGACCCCGGCCATCGAGCACACCGAGCCGAGCCACGCCACAGGCCATTATTGGTATATGTGGAAGCTGCCGATGTTCGGCGAGACGGATATCGAGCGTGTCCTTGACGAGATCGAGGCCTGCCGCGCCGCCAATCCGGGCCATCACATACGCCTCATCGGCTACGACAACATCGCCCAGACGCAAGGCACCTCCATGGTGGTGCATCGCGCTCCCATCAACGTCTGACGACAGGCGGCCGGCGTCCGCGCAGCCACATCGCCCGGCTGCGTTCTCCGCCGGCCGCCTGCCGGCCACACAGGACAGATGCGATGAACGAGATCCAAAGCACCCCCTACCGGGTCGCAGCCCAGCCCTATTATCGTCCCCTCGCCAACGAGGTCGACCTCTACGAGGCCGCCTATGCGGTGCGCATGCCGGTCATGCTGAAAGGGCCGACCGGCTGCGGCAAGTCGCGCTTTGTGGAGTATATGGCGTGGAAGCTGCAACGGCCGCTGATCACGGTCGCCTGCAACGAAGACATGACCGCGGCCGATCTCGTCGGCAGGTTCCTCATCGACATCAACGGCACCGTCTGGCGCGACGGGCCGCTGACGCTGGCGGCGCGAATCGGCGCGATCTGCTATCTCGACGAGGTCGTGGAGGCGCGGCAGGACACCGTCGTCGTCATCCATTCGCTCACCGATCATCGCCGGACCTTGCCGCTGGAGAAGAAGGGCGAGGTCGTGGAGGCGCATCCGGACTTCCAGGTCGTCATCAGCTACAATCCCGGCTACCAGAGCCTGACCAAGGACCTGAAGCCTTCGACCCGCCAGCGGTTCGGCGCCATGGTGTTCGACTTTCCCGCGGCGGAGACGGAAGTGGAGATCGTCGCCCATGAGGCCGGTGTCGAAGCGCAGACGGCGGCAAAGCTGGTGGAGGTGGCGCAGCGCAGCCGCAACCTGCGCGGCCACGGCCTCGATGAAGGCATTTCCACCCGTCTTCTCGTCTATGCAGGCCGGCTGATCGCCATGGGCATTCCCGCAAGCGACGCCTGCCGCATGGCGCTGGTGCGTCCGATCACCGACGACCCGGACATGCAGGACACGCTCGATGCGGCGATCGACACCTTCTTCGGTGTGTAGGCGCCCATGACACCGGATGGCAAAAGACGATCAGCATGAGCACCCAAGCGCAGGCGTATCAAGCCGAGCTCGTTGCCACCCTGCCTGAGCTCGCCGATCTGGCTGCGGCCACCTACAGCGACGCGGTGCGGCAATTGTCGCCGGCCGCGCTGGAGGATCTCTTCGAAGGGGCGTGCGGCCTCGCCCGGCTCGGCAAAGGCAGCGCCGTCGTTGCCGCCTATCTCGGCGCCATGCCGACGGTGGCGCAAGAGTGCGGCGAGGGGGCGATCCGCGATTGCCGGCTTGCCGTGATGAAGCTCGCCTCCATGACCTCCGGCGAGGTTCTGACGCTCGTTTTTCGCAGCCTTGCCATCGCCGCCAGCCGAATGAGCGACGCCGCCCTGCTGACGGTCTATCTGCAGCTTCTGCACCGGCTGGCCGCTCGCGCGCCGCGCGGGCTGCGGCCTATGCTCGGTCATATCGACGAACTGCTCGGCAAGCTGACGCTGTCGGGGCTGCGTGCCTGGACGGAGTTCGGCGCGGAGGCCCATCACCGGGATGTCGCGGCCCAGACCAGCTATTTCGGGCTCCAGTCGCAGGAAAGTCGCGCCGTCTTGGAACGCGAACGGCGCGGCACCTTGTTCGTGGACAGCCATAGGAGGCTCTCTGCCTATCTGCGAGCTTTCTGGGGGCGCGATTTCGCGCTGCGGCCGACCATTTCCCACGAGGGTGGGCCGTCTTGCTTCATCGAGGCGGGGCGGTTGCATCTGCCCGACGCCACCGATGCCCACGGCGCCGTCTGCGGCCTCGACACCTACCGCGCCATGGCTGCGCATATGGCGGCCCACCTCGTCTCCACCAAGCGGCCGCCGTCTGGCGAGGGATTGTCGCCGGCGGAACGTTTCCTCATCGGTTTCCTGGAGGACGCGCGCGTGGAGCACCTGGCTGCCTGCCGCTTTCCCGGTATGCGCCGGCTATGGCGGGCTCTGATGCCGACCGAACTCGCCGATCCTCCGCCCCACCCCACGGTCGGGCTCCTGGAACGGTTGGCGATGGCGCTGCTGGAACCGGGGGCCCGGACCGGCGATGCTGAACTCGACGCCTTCGCCGAAGGCTTTCACGCCCAGATCGGTGCCGATGAGCCGGGGCTTTCCTTCATGCTCGGGCGGTCGCTGGCCGACAAGCTCACGGCACGCAAAGCGATGCCGAGCCTGCGTATGCTGGAGCGCCTGCGTCTGCCATGGCGCGACGACAATCGCTTCCTGTGGGAGCCGGAGCATTTCGAACGCCTCGACCAATTCGGTGGGGAGCCGGACCCCGAAGCGTCCATCCGCCGCCGGGTCGGACTGATGGAATTCATCAACGAGATCGACGTGGAGAATGCCGGCGAGGATGCGCAGGAGGTCTGGGTGCTCGGCTCGGAGCTTTTTCCTTACGAGGATGAGGGCGTCTCCTACAATCAGCGCGAGGGACGGCCGCAGGTCTCCGCGCCGGTGCACTATCCAGAATGGGACTACCAGATGCAGCTCGCCCGTCCGAACTGGACGACCCTGCGTGAGCATGCTGCGAGCCGGGGAGCCCCCGCCGTGATCGACCAGATGCTGGCAGAGCAAAAAGCCATCGGCCAGCGCATCCGCCGCATCGTCGACCAGCTTCGCCCGCAGGGCCTTGAGCGCGTGCGCCGGTTGGAGGACGGCGATGAGCTCGATCTCGGCGCCGCCGTCGACGCCATGGTGATGCTGCGTCTCGGGCGGCAGCCGGATGCCCGCATCACCATGCGCAATCTCATTCGCCGCCGCGATCTGGCAGCTTTGATCCTGATCGACCTTTCTCAATCGACCAATGAGGTGGTGCATGGCTCGACCCGCACGGTGATCGATCTCACCCGCGAGGCCTGCGCGCTGCTGGCCACCGCCATCTCCGGCATCGGCGATCCCTTCGCCATCCACGGCTTCGCCTCCAACGGCCGCCAAGATGTGCGCTACGTCCGCTTCAAGGACTTCGACCAGCGCTTCGATGCCGACGTCAAGGCCAGGCTTGCCGGCATGTCGGGCGGATTGTCGACGCGAATGGGCGCGGCGATGCGGCATGCCGGCCGCTACCTGGCGCAGCGGCGGGAGAGCCATCGGCTGTTGCTGATGATTACCGACGGCGCACCCGCCGATATCGACGAACGCGATCCGCAGCATTTGCGCATGGACACCAAGAAGGCGGTGGAAGACCTGCGCGCGGAGGGCGTGCGCACCTATTGCCTCAGCCTCGACCCGCTGGCCGATCGATATGTGGAGCGCATCTTCGGTGCCGGTGAGTTCGCAGTGATCGACCATGTCCGCCGCCTGCCCGAACGGCTGCCAACGCTCTTCGGTAGCCTGACGCGCTGACGCGACGGCTTGCGATGCCGTGCCATCATCCGGGAGCGAGGATGAAGACGCGGCAGACGGAGCCGGTGAGACCTCATCGCGCTTCGCCGGTGGGGAGGCGTGTCGCCTCGCGCGTCCGTCCGGCCGCGCTCATAGGCTTCGGCAAGGCCGCGTTCACGCAGGGTGGATTCGGCTCGCACGTTCTGCTGAGCGAACTGCTGAAAGAGCATGAAGTAGTCGGGCGCCACCACCGCCGGATGAGCGCCTTGCGCTTCGGCCCTTCGGTTGCGCGAAAGTAAAGGCACCGCCGAAGGCATGGCCCTTATCAACGAAGCCTACCGCGAAAACCTTGAAGTCGCCGCCGCGATCTACAACGGCCCCCGACAGATGATGGGGCTTGGCAAAGACGTGCATACGATCATGGCGGGCAACATCGCCGGGTTGTGGGCACCTGACGGTTGGAAGGCGCTTAACGAAGGCTTGGACGTGCAGAAGACCTTGAAGAACTACTAACCACTTATCGGCGACATTCACGGGGCGTACTACAACCCCGCCGTCGTAGCCGAAGCCGAAGCGTCGCGGGTCGAAGTCTAACTTACTCGGGCTTGCCCAATTACGGGCAAGAGCAAGGCTAAGTGCCAACTACCGCGCCTTCGGGCGCGGCTTTTTACATGAACTTCTTCCGTAAACGGAACGCGCGAACGTCGCTGGCATCCAAGTTGAACCATTCGCCATTCATGCGCTTATCCTTGAAGCGATTGTGCCAATAAGCTTCAATGCCGCTAGGGTCGTCGGTTTCTATGCTGTGAATTGGCTCAAGAACTTCGGCAAGCTGTAGGCCAATTTCATACTGCCGTCGGTCGATAGAATTCGTCTTGCCGATTTTGTAGAAATTACCAGATTTTAGCATGTAGACATAGCCGGTCGCGACGGGGCCAAGACGCTCAACAACGTCTTCTTCGTTGCTTGCCGGTGGCAATGCCTCGATTGCTTCGGACAGAATTTTTGCGGCTTCTTGGCCAAGCCCATGCTGTCTTACATGGTCTAACGCGGCAACCAGCCTATCTCGCCTTAAGCCGATGTGATTGGCCAGAGTGGAGTGCGACGGAAAGGAATCGTTCGCGCGCCTCTCAATACGAATATCACCTTCGGTTGGGACGCGGCCAAGCTTCGCGATCAAGGACACGTAAGCATTCAATACGTGTTCTTTGTCGAACTGCCCTTGAAATCCGTTTGCGGTTAAGCCTGCGTCCTTGAGTGCGTCACCCCACCGCGCCCAATGCAGCCCATACCATTCATGGCGTTTGACCCCGGTGACTGCCTCGAAACGCTGCCGACCGGGTGCGCTGCCTTCCGCGCGGGCAATCCGCTTAATGTGTTCTACAATTTCTTCTTTTGTTACCGCCATGGGACGCTTCGACATGAATTCTTCGTGACTACACCTTAGTGCCGGTCGCGGCAAACGTCACGCCTGAACCCCAGTTCGACTTGGGGTAGATTGTGGGTAGAGCTTCCGTTCCCGGCAATTTATCAATAAAATCAATGATATGTGGTAGCGGAGGAGGGACTTGAACCCCCGACACGCGGATTATGATTCCGCTGCTCTAACCAACTGAGCTACTCCGCCGTCTGGCGACCGGCGCCATTGCGGCAAGGGCCGAAGCGAGCCTTCTGCCATGTCCGAAGCGGTGCAAAGCCCCGAACGAGCCAGGGATATACGGTCGGGCGCCTGGGGCGTCAAGCGAGGCGATCGCGACCCCCGATCGGCCCCGGCGCAGGCCTGAGGGCGGTCAAGGCGGTGCCGCCGCGGTGCCATGCGAGCAAGCGGCCTCCGCGCGGCCTCAGCCGATGAGGACGCCCGTGCCGGCCCCGACCGAATAGAGCAGGAAGGCGACCAGCGCCGCCGGCTGCGCCGGCCGTTTGCGATGGAAAGTCTGCGGCTCGCGCCAGATGGCGAAGCTCGCATAGGCGGCGGCCGGCAGGAAGAGGGCGCCGAGCCAGACGGCCTTGGGAAGTCCCGCCGCCGGCAGGGCGAGAAGGATGAGGGCGGCGGCAAGATAGATCGCCGGCAGCACCTGGCTCGCCTTTTCCTTGCCGAGCTGGACGACGAGGTTGCGCTTGCCGGAGGCCTTGTCGGCCTCGTAGTCGGGGAATTCGTTCACCCACAGGAAGGCGGCCACGATGAGGCCGAGCGGCAGGGACAGGAGGAAGACCTCGGCGGAGAGTTGATGGGTCTGGATGAGATAGGTGGCAAGGGCGATCAGCGGCCCGTAGACGACCATCACCGCCGCCTCGCCGCCGCCGCGATAGGAAAGCTTCAGGGGCGGGCCCTGATAGGACCAGCCGAGCAGGGCGCCCGCCAGGCCGAACCACAGGACGGCCGGCTCGCGTGCCACGACGATGAAAATGCCGAGGAGGCCGGCGAGCGCCGTCATGGCGATGGCGATCTCCCAGGTCTGGCGACGGGTGAGGAGATCCTCCACCAAGACCCGCTTGCCGCCTGAGAAGGGCGTGCGGTCTTCCGGCGCCACGCGCAGATCGGTGCCCGAATCGTAATCATAGATGTCGCCGGTGGCGTTCTTGGCCGCTTCCAGGGCGAAGACGGTTATCGCCGTGGCGATCAGCCAGCCCCAGTGAAGGCCGCCCTCCACTGAGGCGACGGCGGCGCCCAGATAGATGGAGGCGAGCGAAGTCAGGCTGATCTTCGGATCGGCAAGGCGCGAGAAGCCACCCCAGAAATCGCCGTCCCGCCCGATATCGGTCTCGCTCATGCCGAGCTCTCCTCTTGGCCTGTCGTCTTCTGTTTTCGCCGCGCCTCGGCCCGCTCGCGGAAGGCCTCGACCGAGCGGACGTAGAACTGGCGCACCAGCGCCTCGCGGAAGCCGCCGAGAAAGGCGGGAGCGAGCGTAAAATCGACGCTCATGGTCACGGCGGTGCGCTCCGGCTCCAGCGCCTTGAAGAACCATTCATGGCGAAGGCTTCTGAAGGGCTTGTCGTAGGAGCGGATGAGGATGTGCTCCGGCGGGTCGAAATGCGCATAGCTGGTGAAGGCGACGGTGAAGCCGGGAATGCCCACGCGCTGGCGCACGGTCAGATCGTTGCCCTGCCGCTCCACGATGCGCGCCTCCAGGAAGCCCGGCAGGAACTGCGCATAGCTCTCCACGTCCGAAACCATGTCGAACACCTCCTGGCAGGAAAGCTCGACGGTTAGCTTTGTGTCGAAATGCCCGGCCATTCCGTCGGTCAGCCGAGGCCGCGCATCGGCTCGGCCGCGGGCCGGCTCTGCGCCCAGGCGCGCGCCAGCTCCGCCAGCTGGCTCTGCGCCTCCGCGATGGCGCCCTGCCGCTCGGCCGCGCCCATGCGCGTGCCCTCCGCATGGACAAAGGCGACGTCGGTGACGCCGATGAAGCGCATCACCTTCTTCATATAAGGGACCTGGAAGTCGGAGGCGGGGTCGGCGGAAAGGTAGTAGCCGCCGCGCGCGGTGACGATCAACGTGCGCTTGCCTTCCAGCAGGCCCTCAACCCCGCCGGGCCCGTAGCGGAAGGTCCTTCCCGCCCGCAGCACATGGTCGATCCAGGTCTTGAAGTTGGCCGGCACGGTGAAATTGTGCATCGGCATGGAGAACAGGTAGCTGTCGTGCTCGTAAAGGTCCTCAATATAGGCTTCCGACGGCGCGATGGCGGCCTGCATCGCGGCGTCGCGTTCATGCGGCTGCGCGAGGTCGGCCTTCACCCAGCCCGCATCCAGAAGGGGCGGCGGCTCGGCGACGAGATCGCGCAAGGTGACGCCGATATCCGGCTGCAACGCCTTCAGCTGTTCCACGAAAGCGTTGGAAAGGCGGCGGGTGACCGACGCTGGGTCGGGACTCGCCTCAATGTGTAGAAGTCGCATGGTCTGGCAGCGTGGGGCTCGTTGTCTCGACCTATCGCTGCAAGGCTCGCATGTCGGCGGGCTGATCGGCAAGGCGGGCCGACTTGTCCTCCTCGGCCTTCGCCGCCTCCGCGGCGGGTGCGTGTCCGACCCCCTGGTGGCAGGTGATGCAGGTGATGCCTGCGTTGACGGCCTGCTCGTGTGCCATCTTGGCGCCCTGGTTCTGCTCCTCCAGCGTCATTGCCTCCACCGCATGGCAGTTGCGGCAGGTCTCCGAATCGGTCCGCGTCAGATAGTCGATGACCTTTTGCGACATCTCCTCGCGTTTGGCCTCGTAATCCTCGCGCGTGGCGAGCTTGCCGGTGAGATGGCCCCACACGTCCCGGGTGCCGGCCGCCGCCTTGCCCCAGAGAAGATCATACCAGGGATGCTCGTCGACATGGCAGGCGATGCAGGGCACCCGAACGCCGGAAGGATTGGCGAAATGCGCCTCCTGCTGATAGGTCTCCTGCGGCCAGGTCATCTCGTGACAGGCGATGCAGAACTCATTCGTGCCGGTGCGTTGCACCACCTCGGTGGTGACGCCGGCGACGGCCAGCCCGGCGATACCGCCGAGGGCCAGCACTCCGATCCAGGATCCCCATTTCATCGCGCCCTCGCTTAAAGCTTGTCTTAGCGAGCCCCCCAAGGCTCGGCCCGCCGATACTAACATCTAATGGAAAGGTATGACCGCCTGCACAAGCAGGAAGTGCGGCCGCAGGTCGCTCGCGGCTCTGGTGGGATTGCCGCCCGGCTCAGCCCTCGGGCTGCTCCGCGCCCGCGCTCTCCTGCATCCAGGCGTGCAGCGCCTCCAATTCGGCCTCGCTGAGCTTCTCCACCATGCCGCCGGTCGGCTGGTGCTCGCTGATCCCGGTGTTGAAGGCGGCAAGGTCGAGCGCCCCCATCTCTTCCTTGGAGGGGGCGAGCGTGCCGTGACAGACGGCGCATTTGACCTTGAACAGGGCTTCCATCTCCTGCGCCTCCTGGGCGCTCGCCGGGCTGGGTATGAGGAAGGCGGCGGCGATGGCAAGAACGGGCAGGCTCTTCGACAGGTTCATGGCTTTTCCTTTGTACGAAATGACTTAGTTTGCCTTATCCCGGATATGGCTTGCCGGCCTTGGCCCATCAAGCAGCACCCCGGTGCGACCGATCCGCGTCCCCCGGGGCCGGCCGCTATTTGGCCTCGGAGACGAAGACGCCGTCCCAGCCGGGAGGTGGCGGCTGCCGCTGGAAGGCTTCCAACCGCTCTTCGTAGACGTCATAGAAGCCGCCGAGCCGCGCCGGCGCCAGGTCGCGCAGCCTGGCAAGGGCGGCCTTGGCCGGAGCGACGTTCGCCTGCGCATAAAGCGTCAGCATCTCCTCATGGGCTTGCCGCAGACGCTGATAGGCGGCCGCCTCCGCCATCTCCTTCTCGTCGAGGAGCGTGAAGACCTGCAAAGGGGCGGCGCGGCCGACGACGCGCACCCGGTCGACCTTGAGAAGCATCAGGTCGCAAACGCCCTCGGCCGTCTCTTCCGAGAGGATCAGCGGCAGCGAGAATTGCTTGCACAACCCTTCCAGCCGCGCGGCGATGTTCACCGCATCGCCGATGGCCGAATAGTTGAAACGGGTACGCGAGCCGAGATTGCCGACGCAGCAGGGGCCGGTATTGAGGCCGATGCCGACGCGTATCTCCTGTCGGTGCGTCTGGTTGAACGCCTCCAGGGCCCGCAGCATGCGTATCGCCGCCGTCGTGGCGCGCCGGCGATGCGCGGCGACGTTGAGCGGTGCGTTCCAGAAGGCCATGATGGCGTCGCCGATATATTTGTCGAGCGTTGCCTCCTCCGCCAGAAGGACGTCGGTCATCGGCGTCAGATAATCGTTGAGAAGGCTGGTCAGCGCCTGCGGATCGAGCCCCTCCGACAGGCTGGTGAAGCCGCGGATGTCGCAGAAGAGGATGGTCAGCTCCCGCGTCTCGCCGCCGAGCGTCAGCCTGTCGGGCTCCTCCGCCAGGCGCTCCACCAGGGAAGGCGCGAGGTAGTGCGAAAAGGCGTTCTTGACGAAGCGGCGCTCGCGCTCGGTGAGGACGAGCAGGACCGCCGTTGCCGCCACATGCGTGGCCGCGACGGAGCTGGCTGGCAGGATCGGGTCGATGAGAAGGCCGTGCCGGATGAAGGCGTACCAGGAGACGCCGACGGCCGCCGCCGCGACGAAGGCCGCAAAGACGGCGCCGATTGCCGGGGCGATGAAGGGGACGGCCAGAAGCACCAGCAGCGACAGGAAAAGGGCAAGGCTCACCTCCGCGCCCGGCGCCCAGTCGGGACGGGCCAGAAAGCTGCCGGAGAGCATCTGATCGATGGCCTCCGCATGGACGAAGACGCCCGGCACGCCGGCGGCAAGCGGCGTGGAGACGAGATCGCGCAGCCCCACCGCGCTGGTGCCGATGAGGACGATCCGCCCTTCGAGCGTCTGGCGCAGCGCGGCATCGCCCGCGGGCGCCTCAAGGATGCTGGCGGCGGCAAGCGTCGCTTCCGGGCCGGCGCCCGAATAATACAGAAAGAGCCCGCCATCCGGCCCGGTCGGCACCGCCAAGGCGCCGACCTTGATCGCCGTCATCGCCGGGGCGCCGGTATCGGCCTCGCCGCTGGCGCCGGTGGAGCGCACGACGATGCTCCCGGCGCCCTGGGCGACCCTTAGCGCCTCCACGGCGAGCGCCGGATAGAGCTGGCCGGCCGCATGCTCCACCACCGGCAGGCGCCGCACGATCCCGTCGGCCGCCGGCGGGAAGGAGAAGAAGCCTATCCCCGTCGCCGCCGCATCGAGCTGCGGCAGGTTGGCGATGGCGCCGCTCAGCGCCGGCAGATAGGCCTGGGGGTCGGTCCCGGCGAGGGCGAAGCCGGTCTTGGGGGGCGGCGGCGGCGCCCTGCTTTCCTGGGTGAGGACGAGGCCGGTCACCACCGGGTTGCGGGCGATGGCGGCGGCGAAGAGGGCGTCGTTGTCGAGCCGGTCCGCGTTCTGCGGCAGCTCGATCCTGGCGCCCGCCTGCCTCAGCGCGGCGACCGCGTTCTTCAGCGAGGCGCGGTCGGTCTCCGGAAAGACGATGTCGAAGGCGATCGCCGCCGCTCCCGCTTCGCCGATGCGCTCCACGAGACGGGCGAGCAGCGAGCGCGGCCAGGGCCATTGCCCGAGGGCCTTTAGGGAGGCCTCGTCGATGTCGACGACGACGACCGGAGCCCCGGCGGTCTCGCGCGGCGCCAGCCATTGGTAGCCGTCGAACACCAAGGCGCGCAGCCGCGCCAGGGAGGTGGGGCCCGCCGACCCTAGAGCGATGACCGCCACCATCGCGGCGAGGCCGGCGGCCCAGACCGCCGCCAGACGTCGCCTTTGCCTCATCTTCCGCACGCGTGCCATTTTCGTCACAGGACTTCGGATTCGCCAGTGGATGCGGGCGATTCGTAAATGAAATGTAGCCTTTCCGCCGATGTCCGGCGAATGTTTCCAGACGGGGAAGCGTTCGACATGGCGGAGCTGATGCACAACATGCTCAGGCCGATCCGCGCTCTTGCGCTGTTGGGAATGGTATTTGCGTTGGCGCTGCCGGCACTGGCCGACACCCAGGGCAATGCTTCGATCACCTATGAGGACGTTCTCGCGCGCCCGGACGATCTGGCGCTCACCTATGCCTATGCGCGCCAGGAAGCTGATCGCGGCCGTCTGGAACAGAGCGCCGGCGCCCTTGAGAGGCTGCTTCTACTGGAGCCCAACTGGGATACGGCACGCCTCTTCTACGCCATCGTGCTCTATCGCCTGGACGATTTGAAGGGGGCCGAGCGCGAGCTGCTCATTCTCAAGGACCGGCCGCTGAGCGCCGCGGACGCGAGCGAGGTCGCCCGCTACCTGGCGCTGGCGCAATCGGGGCAGAAGACGACCCGGTTCACCGGGGCGCTCTCCTTCGGCGCGGCGGTGGACACCAATCCCGCCTTCGCCTCTTCCGCCGATAACGGCTTCACCGCCGGCACGCTGGTGCCGCTGACAGCGCGGGAGCGGGTCGACGGCGCCTTCGTCGCCGCCGCAACGATGCGGGTGGAGCACACCTTGCCGACAGGGCAGGGCGATTTCGTTTTCGCCGAGGTCGATGGCTGGCTGAACGAGCAGTTCCATGTCGACCAGGCTAGCTTCCTCACGGGCCGGGCCGAGGCGGGGGCGACGCTCGTCTTCCGCGACCTTGCCGTGACGCCGGCGGCGCGTTTCGGCGCCTATGTGCTCGACGACGACCTCTTCTACGACGAATACGGCGGCACGCTGAAGGCCAGCTACGTCGTCAATCCGCGGCTGAGCGTCTTCGCCAAGGGCGCCGCGCTCTGGCAGGACTACCATCGCACCTCGCTTTCCTCCGTCGGCAGCGCCCGCGACGGCTGGGAGATAAGGGCAGGGGGCGGCCTCCTCGTCCGCCCGTCGCAGCGGCTCAATTCCTCGCTGGCCGCCTATTTCCTCAACAAGAACGCCGCCAGCGCCAGCTTCAGCTATCGCGGCCTGGAGCTGCATGGCAGGCAGGTCGTGCTCCTCGGTAGCGGCCAGTACGTGCTGGCTGAGGGCCAATATTGGCGTGTCGACTACGAGCGGCCGGATCCGGCGGTGTTGCCGGGCGTGACGCGCAAGGACGATCGCTTCCGCGCCCGCCTTGCCTACGGATTGCCGCTTGAGACCGCCTTCGGAGCGGTTGGCGTGGAGCTGCCGCAACCGATCGGCGAGATGAACTTTCAGCTTGGGGGCGAGTATTACCGGCAGAATTCCAACATAGCGAATTACGATGGCGATAACTGGTCCGGCGACGTGCTGGTGACCAAGCGATTTGCCTTCTGAGGCGGGAGCTGGCGATGGCGAGAAGGCCGAAGGGCGGAAGGGAAAAGTTGCGCAAGCTGGCGCTGGCCTTGAGCGTCAGCGCCCTGGCGCTCGGCGCCGGCGAGGCGCTCGCGGCGGCCAAGATCGGCACCAGCGCCGCCGTGCGCGGCGACGTCTTCGTGCGCGGTGGGCAGACCAGCGACCAGCGGCGCGCCCAGGTGCGCGAGAGCATCTTTCTTGAGGACCGGGTGCTGACCAAGCAGGAGAGCGCGCTGCAGATCCTCCTCATCGACCAGTCGATCTTCACCGTCGGCGAGAACTGCGAGATGGTGATCGACCGCTTCGTCTACGATCCCGATGCCGGGGCCGGGGCGATGAGCGCGCGCGTTGCCAAGGGCGCCTTCCGCTTCATGAGCGGCCAGATCGGCCAGAACAACCCCACCAATGTCTCCATCCAGACGCCGGCCGCCACCATCGGCATCCGCGGCACCGTGGTGGAATCCATCGTCGGCGCCGATGCGCGCGCCATCGCCGATGCGCTCGGCTTGGCCTCGCCGCCCGGCTGCGAGCCCGGCGAGGCGGTTCTTTCGGTCCTGCGCGGTCCCGGCCGCGGGCACAACACCTTGGAAAATTCCGGCATCATGGATGTCGGCAACGCCGCCGGCTCGCAGACCGTGACGCAGGCCAATTGGGCGGTCTACACGCCCTGTCCCGGAGCGCCGCCCTCGCGGCCCTTCCGCATGCCGGACGAGATGCTCGCCTATCTCAACCTTTATCTGCGCTCCACGCCCTCCGGCCCGCCGGTCAACCCGCTCGCCATTGAGGGCAGCGGCGGCGGCCAGAGCGGCCAGTCGCTGTTCAATCAGCCGGCGCCGGGCCCCGGCAGCCAGAGGTACAAGTTCAACGAGGCGCAGACCGACAGTCAGCTGCCGCCTCCTCCGCCACCACCACCACCTCCTCCTCCGCCACCACCACCACCTCCTCCTCCGCCGCCGCCACCGCCGCAACTGCCGCCACCTCCGCCTGTGGGCGGTGACGACATCATCATCGACTAGGTTGCGGCCTGCGGCGGCTCTGCGGCGCGCGGGGAGCGGGCAGAATGCGTGACGGGGCTCACGGGCGCGTCTTCTTCAGGCCCAGCTTGGTGCGGTGCGGCGGCGTCAGCTTCTCGGCGGGCCCGCGATGATAGTCGCGCTGCCATTTGCGCGCGGCGGCCTCCGAGCGCGGCATTTTCAGCTCGGCGTTGAAGGCGCGCCGCGATTGCGCCCAGGCGCGATGGGCGCTGGCGAGCTCCGGCTCTTCCTCAAGCGAGCGGCGGCGCGGCTGGAAAGTCTCGATCTCGCCGCGCCGGATCGGGAAGAAGGCGCAGATCGGCTCGCCCTTCTCGAAGAAGACGGTCGTATGGGCGCGGGTGAAGCGCCAGTTCATGGTGAAGGTGGCGATCGCCCAGTCGGTTTCCACGACGCCGTTGAGCGGTTGG
This sequence comes from Afifella pfennigii DSM 17143, assembly GCF_000688515.1. GTDB lineage: Bacteria > Pseudomonadota > Alphaproteobacteria > Rhizobiales > Afifellaceae > Afifella > Afifella pfennigii. Next base: position 49,804 of record NZ_JHZK01000027.1, read on the forward strand.
ATATCCGCCTTCGGGCGGTTCGGCGGCCCCATCACCCATAGGTCGAAGCCGGGCGGGGTTCGGATGAGGACGGGCAGGGTGAAGGTGAGGATGCCGTGCCCGAAATGGCTGATCGCCGGGCGCTTTTCGTCGCCGTAGATGATCTGCACGGCATCGAGGCCGGGCCCGCCGTCCCAGCTGGCGGAGAATACGGCGGGGTTCAACACCTCCCAGCAATGCTGGTTGGCGATGGTCAGCGGCAGGCAGCGATAGGCGAAGCGCTCGCTCGTCTCCTCCATCCATGCCCGCTCCAGCGGCGCCGGCTGGATGCTCACCTCGCTGCCATCGGTGACGAAGAAGTCGATGAAGAGCTCGCTCATGGCGCCCCAACCGTGCTTTTGTGCACGATAGGCGAGCCGGCCGGCGCTGTCAGCTTGGGGCGCGGCAAGGGGCCAGCGGAGCACGGTCTACCATGCCAGCGGCGGATTTTTCTTTGACTGGCGCGAGCAGTCGGACAAGAACTGCGCCCAAAGTCCTTTGCAGGGAGTGAAGCATGCGTGAGATCGGACATTTCATCGGCGGGCGGCAAGTCGCGGGCCGCAGCGGCCGTTATGGGGAGGTGTTCCTGCCGATGACGGGCGAGGTGCAGGCCAAGGTGGCGCTGGCCGGCAAGGACGAGCTGCACGAGGCGGTCGAAGTCGCCAAGGCCGCCCAACCCGGCTGGGCGGCGCAGAACCCGCAAAAGCGCGCCCGCGTCCTGATGAAGTTCCTGGATCTGGCGCACAAGGAGTTCGACAGCCTCGCCGAGCTTCTGGCCAGGGAGCACGGCAAGACGGTGCCCGACGCCAAGGGCGACATCCAGCGCGGCCTGGAGGTGGTGGAGTTCGCCTGCGGCATCCCGCATCTGATGAAGGGCGAATTCACCGAGAATGCCGGTCCCGGCATCGACATGTATTCCATCCGCCAGCCGCTCGGCGTCGTCGCCGGCATCACCCCTTTCAACTTCCCGGCGATGATCCCGATGTGGAAGTTCGCCCCGGCGATCGCCTGCGGCAACGCCTTCATCCTGAAGCCGTCGGAACGCGATCCCGGCGTGCCGATGCGCCTTGCCGAGCTGATGATGGAGGCCGGCCTGCCGGCTGGCATCCTCAACGTCGTCAACGGCGACAAGGAGGCGGTCGACGCCATCATCGAGGACCGCGACATCAAGGCCATCGGCTTCGTCGGCTCCTCCGCCATCGCCGAGTACATCTATGCCGGTGGCTGCGCCGCCGGAAAGCGCGTGCAGTGCTTCGGCGGGGCGAAGAACCACATGATCGTCATGCCCGACGCCGATATGGACCAGGCGGTCGACGCCTTGATCGGCGCCGGCTACGGCTCGGCTGGCGAGCGCTGCATGGCGATCTCCGTCGCCGTTCCGGTGGGCGAGGAGACGGCGAACCGGCTGGTGGAGCGGCTGGTGCCGCGCGTGGAGAGCCTGAAGATCGGCCCCTCCACCGATCCCGACGCCGATTTCGGGCCCTTGGTGACGGCCGAGGCGGTGAAGAAGGTCCGCTCCTATGTCGATCTCGGCGTGGCGGAGGGGGCCGAGCTCCTCGTCGACGGGCGCGGCTTCACCATGCAGGGCTACGAGAACGGCTTCTATATGGGCGGCTGCCTGTTCGACCGCGTGAGCCCTGACATGCGCATCTACAAGGAGGAGATCTTCGGCCCCGTCCTCTCCGTGGTGCGCGCCAGGGATTACGAGGAGGCGCTGGATCTGCCGACCAGCCACGAATACGGCAACGGCGTTGCCATCTTCACCCGCGACGGCGATGCGGCGCGCGATTTCGCCTCCAAGGTGGAGGTCGGCATGGTCGGCATCAACGTGCCGATCCCGGTGCCGCTCGCCTACCACACTTTCGGCGGCTGGAAGCGCTCCGGCTTCGGCGACCTCAACCAGCACGGCCCCGATTCCATCCGCTTCTACACCAAGACCAAGACCATCACCTCGCGCTGGCCCTCTGGCGTCAAGGAAGGCGCCGAATTCGTCATCCCGACGATGCGCTAGGCAAGGGCGGTCCGCCCCGCGCCTTTCTCGCTGTCGTCATGGCCGGGCCCGACCCACGGCTGTCCGGTTTAATTTCACGCCCATTGCAGGAGCATTTGGTTGGGGTCCTTGGACGGCTCTGGGGGTGGCTCGATCAGGCGGTCGATGCGCTTTTTGTGCATGAGGTTGGCGCGCACGAGCCTGGCGAAGGCGAGCGGGCTTTGAATGGCGTTCTGGGCGGCCTGGGCGAGGCGCAGGATGAGGAAGGCGATGAGCGCCACGGCGATCTGGATGCGCACGGCGTTCTCGCCGCGCCCGAGAAAATGCCTGATCTTGAGCGTCTGCTTGACCCACCGGAAGAACAGCTCGATGGCCCAGCGCCTTTTGTAGAGGTCG
>NZ_JHZK01000028.1 GCF_000688515.1 Afifella pfennigii DSM 17143
CAAAAGGCGCTGGGCCATCGAGCTGTTCTTCCGGTGGGTCAAGCAGACGCTCAAGATCAGGCATTTTCTCGGGCGCGGCGAGAACGCCGTGCGCATCCAGATCGCCGTGGCGCTCATCGCCTTCCTCATCCTGCGCCTCGCCCAGGCCGCCCAGAACGCCATTCAAAGCCCGCTCGCCTTCGCCAGGCTCGTGCGCGCCAACCTCATGCACAAAAAGCGCATCGACCGCCTGATCGAGCCACCCCCAGAGCCGTCCAAGGACCCCAACCAAATGCTCCTGCAATGGGCGTGAAATTAAACCGGACAGCCGTGGGTCAAGCCTTGGCATGACGACAGATGAAGGCGTCGTTTCGTCGTCCTGCCGCTTAAGCACGACGAGACATGCGGGAGGCGTTATTCAGGCCGTCTCGCCGCGCGCCGCTCACCGCCCGCTCACCCGGGCACCTCTCCAGCACGGGGAGCCGCACCCCTGTCAGGGCGGCCTGCGGCGGAAAGCTCAAAAATGCGGCGGCGGCTGACGGGCTGTGGCATGGCTGGCCGGGTCAAGCCCGGCCATGACGACAACGAATGCCGAGTTTGAGACTGTCGCCATGCCAAGGCCCCGCCTTGGCATCCATTCCACGGCCTCGCCTACGGCAGCATCGGCTTGCAATCATCCGCCTTGGAATTCTACTAAATTATTGATTTTTTTTTCATTTAATTTGATGTCTGCCGTCGATCTTCGAGGATCCGCCGGACCGTCTCCTCGCCATCACTCAGGACTGGCTCAGGGGCAAAACTCGCCTGGCGGTGCAAATTCGGGCCCGCGCGCGCATTCATAAGCCCTGGCACGAAACATTGTTGGTTCCCCGCTACCGGTCGAAAACGACGCCAACCGCTCCCAAATCGCAGCAACCGAACCATCGAGCAATCCATCCCACCGATAGACGGCGTCCAGACCTTCATCCTGTCCAAGGTTGACGTCGATGACCGCCTCGATCGCCCAGTCGGGGATCTTCGGCTCGGAGGGTGCCATATCCGTCTCGATGTCGTCGATCTCGCCCAGCAACAGATCAGTGGCTACCGCCGGGGCAACGACATTGCCCGACCTGTCCGGCCATGGACCTCGGGAAACGGCGCCGGCATGTTCCAGTTCTCCCCAAGCTGCGGCGGTTTCGATAGGCGAGCGCACATCGAGACAGGGTGAACCAAGGCACGCTTCGCCTTGTGCCGCCGTCGCCCCGATTTCCATGCGCCCGGCGGCCATGATCATGGCCCGATTGCCCATGATCGGCCGGGTCATCAGCCGCCATCCCACATGCGGGCCCACACCGAATTCTTCCTCTCCCGCTACGTGTTCATCACCGAGCGTGCCGATGAGATCGTCGCGAATGGCCGGCCCGAGATTGAAACGGACCACTTCGATATAGCTGATCGGAAGGGGAGCCGCGCTCGGCGGGGCGTCGATCCAATTGGTCCCATAGCGTATCCGATAGCGTACGCGTTCCAGCCCAGGCTCCGACATATCGAGGGCAAAAACGGCCAGCGGCATCGGACCGATGTCGGCAGCAGGCAACAAGGCCGATTGCGGGCTGGCCTCAGAAAGGGCTTCGTTGATGGCGTCCCATAACCGGTCCGCCTCCACCGCAGCGTAGCCGCCCGCGTTGACGAACTGCGCCGATGGATCGGCATGGACGGGACATGGAGCAAGTCCCGTCATTACCGCCATGCCTGAGAAGAGGGCAATTGCAGCTGGGGTTTTCATCATGCCTCCGGAACTGTGCAAACGCCGGTCGGTTCACCGTATCGCCTGCCTTCCTCCACCTCGCTGATGGCGCGGCCGAGCACCGCCTAAGCGGAGAAGTTGAGATAGCGGAATTCGTGGCGACCGGTTTCGTCAGGCTGGGTGAAGGCCAGCGTGATCGCGAAATCGACCGCCACGCTCAAGAGAAGGAACGGCGAGGTCGTGGTCCCGACGGATCGAGCGACACTGACATCTCACATCGCGTCGTTTCCTTTTCCTGGCGCCGCTCAGCCCGCGAGATGAAGCACGGTGTCGAAGGTGCCCTCGACCGTGATGCAATCCTCGCTATCGAGTTCAGACATCGCGCTTTCGCGCTTGCACAAAAACGCGGAGAACGCGCCCCTTGCCCTGCCCTTCTCGCCCTCAATAGCCAAGGTCTCTACGGTAATGGAGGCGTGGGCGGGGTCCTCGTCGCTGACGTAGAAATTCCGCATCCCTTCGGGAAAGTAACTCACCGACGCTTCGGCGCCCGCTGCGTCGGACCCGCTGACGGGACCGATGTCGACACTCAGTACACCACGCATCATGCTTTCGGCTTCAGGGTCGTGTGCTTGGATCGACACCATGCTTATGGGGCCAAAGCTGCGGATTTCCGCCGTGGCTGTGTCTTCCGAGGGCACATGCAAGGTCTCGCCGCGATAGGACACGCCGTCGATGGTGGCCTCAACCGTGCCGATGGGCACCGTTGTCTGCGCCCATGCCGCGCCGGAAAGAAAAAGAAACGCAAAAACGGTCCAGGCAAGCAGCCCGAACAGCTTTGGTGATGATGTCATGGTCCCTGTCCGTTGGTTCTGGTGGTGCCGGTGTTCGTGGCGGCAGGCTCTAACACCGGCGCCGGGACGCCACCCCATTCGTTCAGACGGGGCATCGCCGAAACTTGAGCGATAGAAGCGGAAACTGACAATTGCGAGCCGATCGGGGCGGCTTCATCGGAGCATGTCGTGGTTCAATGGACACCGCGAAGTCAGAGCCTGTCGACGGCGGAACGGCATGGATGCCAAGGTGGGGCCCTGGCCTGACGACAGATGAACGCGTCGTTTCGTCGTCCTGCCGCGCGCCGTTCGGCGCCCGCTTAGGCGGGCATTTCTCTACCACGGGGAGCCACACCGCCATCAGGTAGCCTGCGGTGGAGAGCCCACAATCCCGCTGACGGGCTGTGGCATGGTTGGCCGGGTCAAGCCCGGCCATGACGACAACGAATGCCGAGTTTGAGACTGTCGTCATGCCTGGGCCCCGCCTTGGCATCCATTCCACGGCCTCGCTTACGGCACCATCGGCTTTCCGGCGCCCGCCTTAGAAATCTTCTAAGTTGCTGATTAAATTCATTTAATTTGATTCCCGCAAGGCGCGGGCGTAGCTCTTGCCGCGAAAGCCGACGGCATGCTCAAAGCGCCCGCCGGCGCCGCAGGAGAGCGGCGCCGGAGGCCCCCGCTCTCCCGCCCCGCCGGCCCGGACGCGGCCCTGCGGCCCGCCCAGCACTTGTCGGAGAAAAGAAATGTCCGCGCTTTCCGCCCGCAACATCGTCACCCCGGTGATGATCGTCCTCTTCGTCGTCTCCTCCGTCACCGGGGTGATGCTGCTCTTCCACTGGTATGGCGGCCTGGTGCGCTTCTCGCACGAATGGCTGTCGATCGCCTTCATCGCGCTCGGCGGCTGGCATCTGGTGCGCAACTGGAAGCCCTTCACGCTCTATTGGAAGCGCAGCGCCGCCGTCGCCGCCTTCGCCGTCAGCCTCGCAGCCTCCGTCCTCATCACCGGCATGACCGGCACGAGCTCCAATGTCAGCCCCGGCGCGGTGTTCCGCGCCGTCACCAGCGCCAGCCTGGAGGATGCCGCGCCCGCCTTCGGCCTCACCCCGGAAAAGGCGGTGGAGGTGCTGAAGGGCGCGGCGATTGCGGCAGAAAGCGGCGAGACCTTGAACGCCATCGGCGCGCGCGCCGGGCGCAGCGGCGCGGAGGTCGCCTCGCTGCTGGCCAAGAACGGCGGGCGGCCCTGAACGGCCGCCCCTTGAGGCCCCGGCCGCTTCAGCACGGGCCGAAGGCGAGCGCGCGCCCCGCGCCCGCCTTCACTTCGCGAACACCGTCTTCCAGTCCTTGGCCATATCGACGAGCGTCCAGCCGTTGATGGCCGCCGCGTCGAGGCCCTTGTCCAGCTTGCCGAAGGTCGCCTGGCGATCATAGGCCCATTCGCGCTTCGCATCGGTGTGGTGCACGTAGAGGCAGAAATCGGGCCCCGGCGGCAGGCAGGTATATTGCAGCATCTGCAGGTCGCCGTCGGAATTGCCGAAGGCGGCGATCGGCTTGCGGCCGATATGCATCTGGATGCCGACGGGCTTGCCCGGACCGTCATCGACGAAGTCGATCTCGGGGAGCTTTTCCAGGATCGGGCGGCCGTCGACCACGCTGAATTTCAGCTTGCCGGCGCTGCCGACGACCTCCTGGGGCGGCACCCCGTAGACCCGCTCGGTGAAGACGCGCATGAAGTCGATGCCGCCGCCGGAGACGATGAAGGTCTTGAAACCATTGGCCCGCAGATAGGCGAGAAGCTCCAGCATCGGCTGATAGGTCATCTGCGTATAGGGCACATCCCTCGTCGGATGCCTGGCGGTGGCGAGCCATTCCTCCACGACGGCGGCGAATTCGTCCGTCGTCATGCCCGCATGCGTTGCGCCGACGACGGCGGCGACGTCCTTTTCGCCATTGGCGAAGGCGGTCTTCAGATCGCCCTTGAGGATGGATGCATAAGGCTCCTGCGTCTGCCATTCCGGATGCTGCGGCGCCAGGGCCTTGACCCGGTCGATGGCGAAGAGGAGCTGGAAGTAGGCGGGCTGCTCGGCCCAGAGCGTTCCATCGTTGTCGAAGACGGCGATGCGCTCGGCTTCGTCGACGAAATCGGCGCTCGCCTCGCTGGAGACGCCTTCCACGAAGGCGATGATGGCCTGTTTGCTGGCGCCCTCGTTCCAGGACGGCAAGGGATCGTCCTGGGCCATGGCGGGCGCGGCGAAAAGGATCGCCGCGAGGGCCAAGAGGCGGGATGGCATGCACGGCATCTTCGTCCACCCTTCAGGCTGCGGGCCGTTCAGGGATCGGCCCAGACTGGAAAGGGCCGGGCCCATTCGGGCCCGGCAGTTCGTCATTGACGGCTCAGTTGCCGGTGGGCAGCCCAATGGTGACGCCCTCCTTCTCCAGCGCATCGCGCACATACTGGAAGCGCTGGTAGCGGCTGAGCGTGATCGGTCCGCTGTAGGTCTCGCTCTGGAGCTTGCGGGGCGGATACTGGACATAGGTCTTCATGAGGTCCGCCACCGCCTGGTTGGCCGGAACCACGGCCCAGGTGCTCTCGGTGAAGTTGGTCATGAAGATGTCGTAGCGCTCCTGCGGATCGGCAAGCAGGTCGAAGACCTGCGGAACCGTCGCGACATAGCTCGAGGCGCCCTTCCAGCCGAGGTTGGTGTCGACGGCGAGCCCGCCCGTGTCGGCACCGTCGTCACCGCGCAGGTTGAAGACGTATTTGAAGTTGCCGACGCGCACGGCGCCCGGCGTCAACTCATCCTCGGTGAAGTAGAACCAGTTGTTGCGCTCGGAGGCTCCGGTGCCGGTGAGCACGGGCGTCATATCGAAGCTGTCGAAGACGATCGGCTGGTTCTCGCGGTCCTGCGTCGGCAGGTCGATACCGGCGAGCGAGGCGAAGGTCGCCATCAGATCGAGGCCGCCGGTGATGTCGTGGCTGACGCTCGCCGGCGCGATCCTGCCCGGCCAGCGCGCGAAGGTCGGCACGCGGCTGCCGCCCTCGCGAACCGTGCCCTTGGTGCCGCGGAAGGGGGTATAGCCCGCATCCGGATAGACATCCTGCCAGGCGCCGTTGTCGACGGTGTAGAAGACCAGCGTATCGTCGGTGAGGCCAAGCTCGTCGAGCTTGTCGAGCACGTTGCCGACCCGCGCGTCGAGCTCCACCACCGCATCGGCGTATTTGGACTTGGAGATGGACTGACCCTCAAAATCGGGGTGCGGCAGGTTCGGCTGATGGTTCTTCATGAAGTTGAGGTTGATGAAAAACGGCGTGTCGGAATCCTGTGCCGCGTCCTCCAGGAACTCGATCGCCGCCGCTTCCACGTAGGCGTCGAGGAAGGGGATGCCGACGACGCCCTGATCGGGGGTGTCGACGTACTCGCCGTTGACCTTCCAGACCTCCGTCGCCTCCTCGCCGGCATTGCCGGACAAAGCGCCCTTGGTGGAATCCTGGAAGACCTTCCTCACCTCGTCGCTCATGCCCGGAAACCAGTTCGTATCGGGGTAGGTGTAGGCGTTGAGGTGATAGAGGAAGGCGTATTTCATCACGTCGTAGCCCTGCGCGTTCGGCAGAGCGTAGTCGCTCTCGCCCAGATGCCATTTGCCGGTGAAGTAGGTCTTGTAGCCGGCCTCCTTGAGGAGGGAGGCGAGCGTCCATTCGGCCGCCGGCAGACCGCCGCCCTGGCCCTGGAAGGCCACGGTGGTCATGCCGCTGCGGTTGGGATTGCGCCCGGTCTGGATGGCGGCGCGGCCGGGGGTGCAGGAAGGCTGGCCGTAGAAGTTGGTGAAGGTCATGCCCTCGGCGGCAAGCTTGTCGAAGGCCGGCGTCGGCATGCCGCGCCCCTCGCCGCCGAGATAGGGCCCAAGGTCGCCCCAGCCCGTATCGTCGGAAACGATGAGGAGGATATTGGGCTTGCTGCCGGCAGCCTCCGAATCCTGCGCCTTGGCCGGGGCGGCGATAAAGCCTGCCGAGAAGACGGCGGCACCGAGGGCGAACGCTGCCAATCCTCGCCACGGAAACGCTTCGCGCTTGCGCATTTGTTCATGCATCGAGAAATCTCCCTCATGCTTGGTGAAAACCGGCCTTCGTCCTTTCTGGCTCGGGGCCACGATCACGGCGCGCAGGCGAGGCGCTCCAGGATTTCCGCCTCAAGCTCTTTGACGATCTCCTCGTATTCGCGGATCTTCTCCGAGTTGGCCTCGGCCGCCTGACGCCAATGCGCCAGCGCCGCGCAGGCCTGGTCGTAGTCGGAAACGATGGCGCGGAAGTCCTCGTCCCTGGCGCATCTGCGACGGATCTGAAATTCGCGCTCCGGCCAACGCGCCACGAAGAAGGTCTCGCGCACTTTGCCTGCACTCTCCTAAGGCATGTCGTCGAAGATCGAAGCACGCGAACTGTCACCCGCCTCATCTCCCGCGCCCTCTGGCGCTTTCAGGCGTTTTTGTGTCTTTTCACGATCTTCTGGAAGCAACGAACATGTTCGAACCTTTGCCAATACAGCCGCAAACAGGCGGTGTGCCGCCCGATTGCGAGCAAACCGTCTCGCAAAAACTCGCCGCCCGGTGTAAAATCGTTCGCAGTCAGCGTTGCGGAGACATCGACCGTGCAGCCCGCGGCGGCCACAGATCGGGGCGATGCTTGCGCAGGGCCGGCGCCGGAAGACATTCTGGCCGAGCTCGACCGCCTGCTGGCGGCGGCCGAATTCGAGGCAAGCGAGCGGCGTCGGCGGTTCCTGCGCTTCGTCGTGGAGGAAAGCCTCGCAGGCCGGGCCGGGGCCCTGAAGGGCTTCGCCATCGCGCTCAAAGTCTTCGGCCGCGACGAGACTTTCGACGCCCAAGCCGATCCGGTGGTGCGCATCGAGGCACGGCGATTGCGGCGCGATCTCGACAGCTACTATATGGGAGAAGGCGCGCGCGACGCGGTGCGCATCTCCATCCCCAAGGGCGGATACGCGCCGAGGTTCGACTGGCGCGTGGAGGCAGACAGGGCTGGCGATGCCGGGCCGCCGAATGCGGCGTCGAGCGAGGCCCCGGCAAGGCGCGACACGGACGGCCAACCGGTCGTCACGCCCCCCGCGCCCGCAAATTCGGCAAAGCGCGGGCGCTGGCTCGCTCTGGCGGGCCTCCTCATTGCGGGGGCGATCGCGGCGTCTTCGTTCTGGCAGCTTGTCGTCGCCGATCCCGAGCCGGCCACGACGGAGCGGGGCAACCCGAAGGTGGTGGTGTTTCCGTTTCGCGCCATCGACGCCTCGGACGCCTCCGCCTCCCTTTCCGCGGGTCTGAGCGCGGAGCTCGTCGTCGATTTGCGCAAATTCGAGGGGCTGCGCCTCTACCAGCCGTCCGGCTAGGCCGTCTCCTCCGCGGCGATCTCGGAACGCATCGGCGCGGGCATCGTCTATCTGCTGAGCGGCGACGTGCTGTCGGAGGGCACGCGCACGGAGATCTCCGTGCGTTTGCTCGAGGCGGAGACGAACGAGGTCGTGTGGAGCGAATCCTACGAAGTGCCTCTGGCTCCCGGCGCGATCATGTCGCTTCGCCGCGACGTCTCATCTCGCATTGCCACCGTGCTCGGCCAGCCCTACGGCGCCATCAGCGAGGATCTGCGCGCGCGGGACGCGGCGCTCGCGCCGGAAAGCATCGGCAGCTATCTGTGCGTGCTGAGGTCGTACAATTACAGGCGAAGCTTTTCGGCCGCCGCGTTCGCGCCGATGCGCGCCTGCCTGGAAGCGGCGGTCGAACGCGACCCCGCCTATGCCGACGCCTGGGCCATGCTGGGCTGGATCTACATGGACGATGGCCGCTTCGGCTTCAGCGGCGGCGAGGCGCAATCGCTCTACCGGCAGGGGGAGGAGGCGGCCGCCAGGGCGATCGAGCTTGAGCCCGACAACGTTCTCGCCTTGAAGGCGCTGTCGTCGATCCGCCATTACATGGGCCGCTACGAGGAAGCCGAAGCGCTGGCGCGGCGCGGCGCCGAGCTCAACCCTCACGATCCCGACACGCTGGCGCAGCTCGGCTGGCGGCTGGCGGCGCGCGGCAATTTCGCCGAAGGCATCCCGCTTCTCCAGCAAGCCATAGAACGCTCGCTCGACCCGCCGGGCTGGTACTTCCACCTCTTGGCGATGCATCGTTATTTTCAGGGCGACTACGAGGCCATGCTGACGACGGCCCAGCGCTCGGCGCGGGACGGATCGCAATACAGCCAGGCGCTCATCGCTCTGGCCGCGCTGCGGCTGGCCCGGCCGGACCAGGCGGCAAGCGCCGCCGCGAAGGTGCCGTCGGACAGCGTGCTGCGCCAAAATCCGGGAGCGTTTTTTGCGCGGCACGGCACCACCGAGGCCATCGCGCAGGAGATGGTCGCGGGGCTGCGCGAGGCGTTTGCCTTCGGCGACAGCACGGACGCCGATTGAAGCAGACCGCGCCGGCCGCACCCCCAACCCGCGCGCCGCCGGTCTCAGCAGACGTCGAAGGCGAAGGAGACCTGCGGCGGACGCCTTTGGCGCAGCGCCGCCTCCAGTTCGGCGGTGCGGGCGATGCGGGCGCAGGTCTGCGCCGCCTTCTTCAGGCCGGCCTCGTGCTCTTCGGGCGACAGATCGGCCATGGCATCGGCCAGCATGAAGGGGCGGATGTCACGCATGAAGGCGTCGATGGCCGTCGACAGGCAGCCGATGGAGGTATGGATGCCGGCGATGAGAAGGCTGTCGCGGCCGAGACGGCGCAGGCTCACCTCCAGCTCGCTGGCGTAAAAGGCGGAGTAGCTGCGCTTTTCGAGGCGGGTGACCGGCAGGCCGTCCAGCCGGAGGGCCGGCGCCGGCTCTCCGTCGCCAGCCTCGGAAGAGGCCGCCGGGGCCCGCCGCCTCGCCCAGATGTCGTAGAGCAGGCCCGCCTCGCCCTCCCGCCGCGCCGGCGGCATCCTGGAGGCAAAGACCGGCACGCCCCTTGCCGCGCAAAGCCGGGCGAGCCGCTCCGCCTCGGCAAGGATGCGCTTTCTCTCCCGGCCGCCGAGCGGGGCCAGTTCCTCGCCCTCCAGGTCGTGCAGCAGGAGCGCGGAACGGGCGGGATCGATCTCCCAATCGACATTGTTCACAATCTTCACCGGCCTTCCTCCGATGGGGCCGCCGTGAACCGGGAGATGTCGTGGTGGAAAATGACCTTGCTCGCCCGAAACACGGCGGCAATGGTCAAAAAGATGACGACTGCCGCTTCCTAGAGGAAGCGCCAATAAAAGCTGACAGGTCGGATGCGTCGCTCGTTCATCGCCGCTTCTTCACCACGGAACGGGCCGAAGATCAAGCCATGACGGGGCTGGGAGGCGGCGGCACGGCGCCGCCCCCTCGCATCGGCGGGAACGGGCCCTCTCAGAGCGCGGCCACCTTCTCCTCCAGCTCGGCGGAAAGCTGCCGCAAGGTCCGCCGGGCGGCATCGGCGCGGTCCATGGCGGCCAGCACCTCGTCCTCGGAGCGGGCGAGATCGTCGAGATAGCGGTTCGCCAGATCGCTGCCGCGCGGCGCGGCGGCAAGGTTCTGGCGCAGCCGCGCCTGGTTCTGGGCCAGCCGCTCGGCCTCCTCCTCGGCGGTTTGCAGCGCCTTTTCTGCCTGGCGCTGGCGCGATCTCACCTCGGCGATAGCCTTCAACTTGCCGGCAAGCTCCTCCGAGACGCCCTTGGAGGAGGCGATGGAGAGGATGAAATCGGCGTCGGCGTCGGCGATGGCGTAGGTCTCCTCCACCAGCCGGTCCTCGGTGACGGTGACCTGCCGGCGCTCACCGGCGGGGATGGCGGCGTGCACCAAGAGCCGGGCGGCATCGCTCTCTTCCTCCGTCGTCGCGCCCTCAACGCTCGCCTCCCAGCCCGGCCGGCGCGGATGAACGATGCGCAGGGAGCGGCCGGCGTCGGCGGCGCCGGTGACGTCGTAGGTGGTGAGGGCGCGGTGGCGGCGGGTCGCGGTCAAGACGCCCTCGGCGACGCGGGCGGCGATGATCGCCTCGACCGGCCTGTCGGAGACCTTGACGTTCACCTTGCGGTCGGCGGCGAAGGCAAGCAGCGTCTCCTCGCCGGGCGCCACCGCGCGCAGCATGGCATCGCCCGTATAGCCGCTCGCCGGGTCGAAGAGCGTGACGATGCCGGGGGAAAGCGAGGTCTCGCCGGCATTGACGAGGCGCACGGCGGCGCGCGGATGCTCGCCCCCCGCCCCGCGCTCAAAGACGGAAAAGCGCTCCGCCTCCAGCTCGCGGTCGACGACCGGCAGGGTCAGCGAGCCTCCCTCGGCAAGGTCGACCGGAAAGGGAACGGTATAGGTGACGGCGAGGCTGGCTTCGGCGCCCTGCGCCTCCGCCGTCGGGGCGGAGATAGCCTTGGGCGCGGCGGCGGGGGCGGCCTCGGCCATGTCGGCAAGGCCGGCGCCGAGCGCCTCAAAGCTGCGCTGGCGCGAAAGGAGCGGCATCCCCCGCTCCTCCTCCGGCGCCATAGCCACCGGCACCTCCTCGCGGTCGGCCCAATGGGCCGCATGCAGGCTCTGCTTCAGCGTCACCGGCGCGCCGGAGGTCAAGGACAGGCGCACGCCCCGCCAGTCGGCGCCGGAGAAATTCTCCACCACCGCCCAGGATTGCAGGCGCGCCTTCATCGCTTCGCCTTCCGCCGCCTCGCCTTCCGGCGGCAGGACGAGCCTGTGCGCGCTCTTCCAGACGGGGGCCGGCACGACATAGCGGATGGCCACCTGGCGCTCGCCCTCGCCCTTCAGCGACACGGCAAGGCGTAGCGTGCCTTCGGTGCGGGCGGCGGCGAGGATGTCGACGGCGTCGGCGAGCTTGGCTTTGAGCGCCTCCTCGCGCAGGGAAAGCCGCGTGGCGGCATCGAGCGGCACGGAGACGATCTCGCCATCGGCGGTGGAGAGCGAGAGCAGCATCTCCTCGGCGCCGTCGCCGAGCTGGCGGCGGGAAACGCCGAGAACGCGCCCGGAATGGGTGGTGCCGTCGCGCTCCGCCTCGGCCGCCGCGCCGGTCAGCGCCGCCATCAGGCTCGCCGGCGAGGCAAGGTCGGAAGGCTGGAAGGGCATGGTGCGGAAAGCGGCCTGCGTGCCGTCGGGCCCCGGCAGGGCGACGCCGCGCACCGTGCCGGCGGGGTCGGAGACGAGAAGGCTCTTCAACACGTCGTCCACCTGATCGGAGGGCACGGCAAGGACGAGCTCGCCATCGCCGGCAAGGCGGGCCGTGCGCACGATCTCCGCCAGCCCGCCGGAGGAAAGCGCCACTTCGGCCACCGGCGCGGCCTCCTGCGCGGCCGCATCCGTGGGGATGGCGGCAAACGGCATGGCGGCGAGAAGGCAGGCGGCGGGCAGCGTCAGGGAAAGGAAATGGCGGGCGCTTGGGAGCAGCATCAGGGCCTCTTCTGTCATCACGATCTTGCGGGCCCATACTAGGCTTGCGCAATGACGGCCAGAAGAAGACGATCCGCCGCCCGCGATGGCACGCCGCCTTGCCTGCGGCGACCGGCTGCGCCACATCTAGCCGCCGGCGCCGAGCCGTATGGGAAGCCCGATGCCCGAGAAGGACCCCGTCTCGCTCCTCAACGACCGGACCTGCTGGCGCAAGGCGCGGGCAGAGCGGCTGGCGGTGATCGTCGATGCCGCCGACTTCTTCCGCGCCGCCAAGGAGGCGATGCTGAAGGCGCGCCGATCGGTCTTGCTCATCGGCTGGGATTTCGACGCGCGCATCAAGCTGGAGCCGGAAGGCGAGACGCTGGAGGGGCCGAACGCCGTCGGCAGCTTCCTCAACTGGCTGGCCAAGCGCCGTTCCGATTTGGAGATCCGCATCCTCAAATGGGACGCCGGCGTCATGCAATCGCTCGCCCGCGGCGAGACGCCCTTCTACATGCTGCAATGGCTGGCGCCCGGGCGCGTCGAGATGAGGCTCGACCACGCCCATCCGCCGCTCGCCGCCCACCATATGAAGCTCATCGTCATCGACGACGCGGTTGCCTTTTGCGGCGGCATCGACATGACGCTCGGACGCTGGGACACCTGCGCACACGAAGAGGGGCGCAAGGGGCGGCGCTCGCCTTGGGGGTTCAGGCTCGATCCCTGGCACGACGCCACGACCTGCATCTCAGGCCCGGCGGCAGAGGCGCTCGGGGCGCTGGCGCGCCAGCGCTGGCTGCGCGCGACGGGCGAGGACCTGCAACCGGTGAAAGCCACTCACGAGGCCTGGCCGGAAAGCCTGAAGGCGAACCTTCGCGACATCCAGATCGGCATCGCCCGCACCATCCCCGCCTATGACGGGCACGCGCAGGTGAGCGAGATCGAGGCGTTGAAGCTCGCCATCATCGCCGGCGCCAAGCAGAGCCTTTATATCGAAAGCCAGTATTTCGCCTCCATCACCATCGCCAAGGCGATCGCGGCGCGGCTCGCCGAACCCGACCCGCCGGAAATCGTCGTCCTCAATCCCGACACGGCCGAAGGCTGGCTGGAAGCCAAGGTGATGGATTCGGCGCGCACGCAGATGCTGCAGCGCATCAGGGCGGCCGACCGGCAGGGCCGTTTCCGCATCCTCTACCCGGTGAACGAGGCGGGCACGCCCATCTACGTGCACGCCAAGATCATGATCGCCGACGACCAAGTGCTGAAGATCGGCTCGGCCAACCTCAACAACCGCTCCATGGGCTTCGACACCGAATGCGACGTGGTTCTTGAAGCCGGCGGCGACCGCGCGGTCGGAGAAGAAATCCTCGCCATCCGCAACCGGCTCCTCGCCGAGCATCTCGGCCAGGAGCCTCAGACCGTGGAGGCGGCGCTGGCGCGCGCCGGCGGCTCCATGATCGCGGCGATCGATGCCTTGAACGGGGAGGCGCCCCGCCTTGAGCCCATGCCCATGCGCGAGCTCACCGCCAAGGAGGAGGCGCTTGCCGATTCCGACCTTGCCGATCCGGAGCGGCCGCGCGACTTCTGGCGCTCCCTGCCCGCCTTCCTGCGCCGCTAGGCAGGGCGCCTCTCGCCTTGCCGCCAGCCGCCCTCAGAAGGTGCAGTTGCTGGAATAGGCGGGGTCCTGGGTGTAGGTCGTCACCGGATTGGCGTTGGCCGGCCAGTTCACGGTGATGTCGAAGCCGCAGGCGCAGCTCGATTGCGCCGTGGAAGAGCCCTTCACCCAGGAGACGAATTTGTAGCTCCAGGTGGCGACCTCGGCCTGGTTGTCCTTGCCCTGATCGGTGTTGTCCCACCAGCGCGTGCGCCCGTTGCCGCGCTCGATGAGAACCGCCGCGTTATCGGCCCAGCGGTAATTGTCGCCGCCGAAATTGGGGTTGTTCTGGGTGCCGCCGCCGCGCGGATATTGCGGGAAGGGGTTGGTGGCGGTGTTGTCGACGTTGAAGGTGACGCCCCCCACCAGCTGACCGGCGGCGCCGGTGGCATTGGTGGGGTTGATATTCGGGTTCGGCTCCACGCCGCCATTGCCGGTGATGGTGAGGGTAAGGAGCTGGCCGCTGGTGCATTGGCTCTCCGTTCCCGTCAGCGTCGCGTTGGCGCCGAAGCCGGTCTTCTGCGAGGGCGCCGCGCCCGCCCAATTGGCGCTGTTGACGCCGGTCGGGCAGGCATATTCGTAGGTGGTGGTGCAGGTCGTGCGTGCCCCGCCGGTGCGCTCGGTGCATTCGGGAAAGCCGGGGCGCTGCGCGGCCGAGCAAATGATCTGCGTGCCGGGATCGGCGCGGGCCATGGTCATGTTGGTGCAGCCGCAAACGGCCAGAGCCTCCCCGGCGGGCAGAGCGAGGGCAAAGGCGGCGGCAAAGGCAAAGGTGGGGGTCGGAGCGCGGCGCATGTCTTCCTCCCTGAATGCCCTGAATGCGTGCGGGCCTGGATGCGTGCAAGGGGCGAGCCTAGCGCAGCTTCCGTGCGACATAAACTTCAGGTTGAATTTTATGCTGAACTTTTCGTTCAGTTGAGGGCGATCAATTCCTCAATGCTCCGCGGCGCAGGCGCGGGGGCCGGCATGGCGGCCAGCACCGGCGCCGGGCGCGGCTGCACGGGCGCGGCCGGCGCGAAGACCACCTGGCGGGAGGGCGCGGCGGGCGCGCGCGAGCGCGTATCGGCCACCATGATCGGCGCGCGCGGCTTTGCCTGCGGCGCCTCTCTCGGCACGGAACGTTTCGCCTTGGCGGCGGCGATGACCACCTCCTGCGGCCGGTTCTGCCGGCCGGGCAGCGCCTTGCGCTTGACGTAGAAGGAATTGCCCCCGGCCATCAGCACGTAATGCATGTTGGAATAGGGGAAGCTGTAGCCGGCGGTGTGGAAGAAGCGTGCCTCGCCGACGCCCGGATGACGCTTGCCGCGCAAGACCTCCTTGGCCATGCGCTGCGCCCGCGGGCGGCCGGAATCGGTCATCGGCTTCGACAGCAAGCCCTTGGCGAACTGGTTCTTCTGGCCGACGACGGCACAGACGTCGTTGGGGAAATCCTTCGACTTGACGCGGTTCATCACCACGGTGCCGACCGCCAGCATGCCTTCGTCGCTGGAGCGGTTGGATTCAAAATACATGGCGCGCTGCATGCATTCCAGCGACGACATGCGCTTGGGGGCCGAACCACAGCCGGCGAGCGCCAGGGCGGTGCCAAGCGTCAGCCAGGAGGCAAGCCTGCGAAAACGACGAGATACAAACATTCGCGACCTTCGAGGCCGCACGCGGCCGCCTCATGGCGCGAATTGTCCAGAAACCGGTAAAGAAATGATTAGGATACCGCCAAGCGGCGCGGAGCCGGCCAGCCGGCCCCGCCCACGGGCGCGTTCAGCGCAGCTTGGCGACCAGCGGGTCGTCGGCCGGATGGGTCAGCGAAATCTGACGCTTGGCGGAAGGCTGCGCGGAGGCGCCGTCGGCGCAACCCGGCGTAATATTGGGCCAGGTGTCGCGCGCGCACACGACCTCCCAAGCCCCGTCGATGCGCGCCGCCACGACCGAGGCCGGCACGTCGGAGCCGGTGGCCTCGCCGAGCGTGGTATAGGCGAGCGTCATGAAGACGGCGGTGCCCGCAATGGCTGCCGTCAAAGACCTGCGCGTGGAGCTGCGCGTGAAAACTTTCCTTGTCATCAACCTCTCCCTGGGGGCCTCCGCATCTTGTGGCGGATGTCCAACCCCAGCGCTGTGCATTGCCGCACAAGTCTGAAAGAGAGGTTCGGTTCCCGGAAAGGCCGCAGCTTTTTGCGCGCCAAGGTAAAGCCAAGGCAAATTTTACGAAAAAATTACGCCAATTCTATTCGGCGAGGTCGCCGTCGCGCTCGGCGACTTCCTCAAACAGCCGCTCGACATCCTCAAGGTAGCAGAGCGCCGTGCCGGGGGTGAGGGCCGTCGCCGCGCCGGCCGCGGTCGCATAGCGCAGCGCATCGACGGGCGCCTCGCCCTGCCACAGGCGCAGGACCATCGCCGCCAGGAAGCTGTCGCCCGCCCCGGTGGCGGAGAGCGTCTTGACCTCCGGCGGGCGGCAGAAATGCGCCTCCTCCCGGCTCACCAGCAGCGCCCCGCTGCGCCCGAGCGTCACGGCCAGCATCTCGACCCCGCCCGCGCCGACGATCTCCTGCGCCGCCTGCATGGCGGCCCGCGGCCCGTGCAGCTCGCGCCCGACGACGCCGGCCAGCTCGCCAAGGCTCGGCTTGGCGAGGGCGACATGCCCCGCTTTGAGCGCGCGCTTCAAATGCGGGCCGGAACTGTCGAGGACGAAGCGGGCGCCCTTTTGCGTCACCATCCGTGCGATGCGGGCATAGAAATCCTCCGGCACGCCGGGCGACAGGCTGCCGGAGGCGACGAAATAGTCGCATTCGGCCGCCGCAACCCGCTCAAGGCAGGCGTCCTGTTCGGCTTGCGAAAGCATCGGGCCTTCCGGCACGAAGCGGTATTCCTGACCGCTGGCGCGCTCAAAGACCGTGTGCGCCATGCGCGTCATGCCGGCGATGCGGACCTCCTGGCGGCGGACGCCTTCGCGCTCCAGAAGCTCGCCGAGGACGAGGCCGGTCGCCCCGCCGGAACAGACGATGGCTTCCACCTCGCCGCCGAGGCGCTGCAGAACGCGGGCGACGTTGACGCCGCCACCGCCGGGATCAATGTGGCTTTGCCTGGTGCGGATCTTGTGCAGGGGGCGCACCAGCTCCGCCTCGCTGCTGTCGTCGATGGTCGGGTTGACGGTGAGGGTGACGAAGGCGGTCATGAAATCCTCAAAGGCTGCGAAGAGGCGGCGGACGGAACAGGAGGTGGGCAGCTAGGGTCTAACGGACGGGTTTGAAGCGTTCGTGGCGGTGCATGCACCGAATTGCGCCCGTGCACCAGGACGACCATCGGCGCGATTGATCGGGCGCCGGCTTCGGCGCATGACCTCATGGCCATGGATTTCCTCTTCTGGCTGCCGGCGGATCTCGGCCTGCCCGCGGCGCTCCTCATCCTCGCCGCGAGCTTCTTTTCCTCCGCGCTGACGGCCGCTTTCGGGCTGGGCGGCGGTATTACCATGCTCGCCGTTTTGGCGCTGGTGCTTCCCGTCGCAGCCGTCATACCGATCCATGGCGTGGTTCAGCTCGGCTCCTGCCTCAGCCGCACCTTCGTGCAGCGGCGCATGGTTCGCTGGCAGATGGTCTGGCCCTTTCTCCTCGGGGCGCTTGTCGGCGCGCTCGTCGGCGCGCGCTTCGTCGTCGCCCTGCCGGAAGCTTTCCTGAAGAGCGTGCTCGGCGTGTTCATCCTGGCGATGCTGTGGGGGAAGATACCGGTCCTGAAGCTACGCGTGCAGCGGCTCGTCTTCGCCCTCATCGGCGTCGTGACCAGCTTCCTGACCATGTTTCTGGGCGCCACCGGCCCCTTCGTCGCCGCCTTCGTGGCGCCCGCGCTCGGCGACCGGCGCGAGGTCATCGGCACGCATGCGGCGATGATGACCTTTCAGCACCTTTTCAAGGTGATCGCCTTTTCCGCGCTCGGCTTCGCCTTCGCCGCCTGGGTGCCGCTGCTCGCCGGGCTTCTGGCGGTCGGCTTTCTCGGCACGCTCGCCGGCAGCCACGGGCTTTCGCGCATGCGCGAGGCGGATTTCCGCCTCGCCTTCCGGCTTCTCGTCTCGGTGCTGGCCCTCGACCTCATCCGCCGCGGGCTGACGCCGCTGTTTGCCTGAAGCTTTCAGGCGCCTGAGGCTATTCCGCCGCCTCGGCCTGCTCTTCAGGCCCGGGCGCCGTCCAGCGCAGAACCGGCTTGCGCGCCGCACCCGTCTCGTCGAGGCGCCGACGGGGGGCAAAGCGCGGCGCCTCGGTGAAGCGCTCCTTGTCGCCGCGCTTGGCGGCGAAGACGAGATCGCGCAAGGCCGCCACGAAGAGGTCGAGCGAGGCGCGGCTTTCCGATTCGGTCGGCTCAATCAGCATGGCGCCGTGGACGACGAGCGGGAAATACACCGTCATCGGATGGAAGCCCTCGTCGATCATCGCCTTGGCGAAGTCGAGCGTCGCCACGCCGGTCCCTTCCAGGAAATGCTCGTCGAAGAGCACCTCATGCATGGAGGGATGATCGGGATAGGGCAGCGTCATGACGTCGGCGAGCCGGGCACGCACGTAATTGGCGTTGAGGACCGCGTCCTCGGCCGCCTGGCGCATGCCGTCGGCGCCATGGGAGAGCATCCAGGCGAAGGCGCGCACGAACATGCCCATCTGGCCGTGGAAGGCGGTCATGCGGCCGAAGGGATCGTCGGAGGCCGCCTCATCCGTCTCCACCAGGCGGTAGCCCGCCTCCGTCTTCTCGATCAGCGGCAGCGGCGCGTAGGGCGCCAGGGCCTCCGACAGGACCGTCGGCCCCGCACCCGGCCCGCCGCCGCCATGCGGCGTGGAGAAGGTCTTGTGCAGGTTGATGTGCATGGCGTCGACACCGAGATCGCCGGGCCGCACCTTGCCGAGGATGGCGTTGAAATTCGCCCCGTCGCAGTAGAAATAGCCGCCGGCCTCGTGCACCGCCTCGGCGATCTCCACGATATCGGTCTCAAACAGGCCGCAGGTATTGGGGTTGGTCAGCATGATGGCGGCGACCTCGCCTTCATGCGCCGCCATCACCTCGCGCACCGCCTCGGCGGCGACCGTGCCGTCCTCGCGCGCCGGCACCGCCACGACCTTGAAGCCGAGAAGCGCCGCGGTGGCCGGATTGGTGCCATGCGCCGATTCCGGCACCAGCACGACGCGCCTATCCTCGCCGCGCGCCTTCAGCGCCGCCTTGATCGACATCATGCCGCAAAGCTCGCCATGGGCGCCCGCCTTGGGGCTCATGGCGACGGAATGCATGCCGGTCAGCGTGCACAGATAGCGGCCGCATTCGTGGATGAGCTCCAGCGCCCCCTGCACGGTGGAGACGGGCTGCAGCGGATGGATGTCGGCAAAGCCCGGCAGGCGCGCCATCGCTTCGTTCAGGCGCGGATTGTGCTTCATCGTGCACGAGCCGAGCGGGTAGATGCCCATGTCGATGGCGTAATTCTTCTGCGACAGGCGCACGTAATGGCGCATCGCCTCCGGCTCCGAAAGCGCCGGCAAGTTCAGCTCCGCCTTGCGCTCATGCCCGCCGAGGCGCGGCCGGAAATCCTCCGGCTCCTCCATATCGACGCCGGAAATCTCCGCGCGGCCGATCTCGAACAGAAGCGGCTCCTCGATATCGAGCGCCCGGTTGCCGGTGAAGGTCTCGCGCTTCGGCTTCAGCGCGGCGATCGGATGGGGCAGGTCGTTCGTCATGCCAGCGCCCTCCTCAGCGCATCAGCAAAGCTTTCCATGTCCTCCTCGCTCGCCGTCTCCGTGGCGCAAACGAGAAGCAGGTCGTCGAGCCCGCAACCCGGCTCCAGCCGCGATACCGGCAGGCCGGCGAGGATGCCCTCGCCCGCCAGCTTCTCGGCGATTTCGGCGGCATCGCCCGGCAGGCGGATAGTGAATTCGTTGAAGAAGGCCTCGTTCAGCACCTCAACGCCCGGCACGGCGGCGAGGAGGTCGGCGAGCCGGCAGGCCTTGGCGTGGTTGGCGCGCGCCAGCGCCGTCAGGCCCTTGGCCCCCAAGAGCGTCATATGGGCGGTGAAGGCGAGCGCGCAGAGGCCGGAATTGGTGCAGATGTTGGAGGTCGCCTTGTCGCGGCGGATATGCTGCTCGCGGGTGTTCAGCGTCAGCACGAAGCCGCGCTTGCCGTCCTTGTCGTGGGTCTGGCCGCAGAGCCTTCCCGGCATCTGGCGGATGAATTTCTGGCGGGTGGCGAAAAGGCCGACATAAGGGCCGCCGAAATTGAGCGCGTTGCCGAGCGACTGCCCCTCGCCGACGACGATATCGGCGCCCGCGGCCCCCGGCGGCTCGATGAGGCCGAGCGCCACCGCCTCGGTGAAGACGGCAACGAGCAGCGCGCCCTTCTGACGGCAGCGCTCGGCGATCGGCTTCAGGTCGATAAGCTGGCCGTAGAAGGAGGGCGACTGCACCACGACGCAGGCCGTCTCATCGTCGATATCGGCGAGGATGTCCTCCGTGCCGCGGGGATCGGGCGGCAGGCAGAGGCATTCGTCGTCCTCCATCAGGGCGAGCGTTTCCACCACCTCGCGGTATTGCGGATGCAGCCCGCCGGAGAGCACGGCCTTTTCGCGCCTGGTCAGGCGGCAGGCCATCAAGACGGCCTCGCCCGTCGCGGTGGAGCCGTCATACATGGAGGCGTTGGCCACCTCCATGCCGGTCAGCTCGCAGACCTGCGTCTGGAACTCAAACAGGGTCTGCAGCGTGCCCTGGCTGATCTCCGGCTGATAGGGCGTGTAGGAGGTCAAGAACTCCGAGCGCTGGATGATATGGTCGACGCTCGCCGGCACATGGTGGTGGTAGGCGCCGGCGCCGAGGAAGAACGGGCCCTCCCCGGCGGCGCGGTTCTTGGCCGCCAATGCGCGCATCTGCCTGCCGACATCGAGCTCGCTCTTGTGTCCCGGCAGCTCCGGCAGGGCCTTGAGCAGCTTGTCCTCCGGCACGTCGCGGAAGAGCTCGTCGATATGGGCGGCGCCGATGGCGCGCAGCATGTCGGCACGGTCCTCGGCGGTATGGGGCAGATAGCGCATGTGGCTCCTTTCGGGTCGTCGGGGTGAAGGCCCGCGCCCTATTGACGGAAATCGACCACGACTTCCGACTTCAACGAATTGGCGATGAAGCAGAGGTCGTGGGCCTTGTTGTGGATCTTCTCCAGCATCGCCTGGTCGGGCGCCTCGCCGTCGAAGGTGACCTTAGGGCGCAGCGTGATCTTGACGACGGCCTTGCGCCGCGGCGCCACCTCGCCGAGCTCGCCCTCCGCCTCGTCCTCGTAATGGATGGGGGTGAAACCCCGCAGGCGGATGAGATCGAGAAAGAACAGCATGTGGCAGCTGGAGACGGAGGCGACGAGCCCCTCCTCCGGATCGACCGCGTCCTCGCGGATGAGCTCCGGCGCCAGCACGGCCGGGCCGGGCGAGGCCGGCACGACGAGGCCGGCATCGAGGCGCCATTCATGCGCGCGGCTGTGGCGGTTGGCGCGCACGTCCTCCGCCTCGCCGGACCAGACAATCTTGGCGAAATAGCTACTCATAATCCTTCGCAGAAGGTCTTGTAGGCGGCCTCATCCATGAGGCCGTCGAGTTGGCTCTTGTCGGAGAGCTTCAGGCGGAAGAACCAGCCATCGCCCTCCGGGGCCTCATTGACCGTCTGCGGAGCCTCTTCCAATGCGGCATTAATCTCCGTCACCTCGCCGGAGACGGGCGCGTAGACCTCGCTCGCCGCCTTGACCGATTCCACCACCGCGGCCTCGGCGCCCTTCTCCAGCGCCTTGCCGGCCTCCGGCAGCTCCACGAAGACGACGTCGCCAAGCTCGCCCGCCGCATAGGCGGAAATGCCGATCGTGGCGGTGTCTCCGTCAAGGCGCACCCA
This sequence comes from Afifella pfennigii DSM 17143, assembly GCF_000688515.1. Classification (GTDB taxonomy): domain Bacteria; phylum Pseudomonadota; class Alphaproteobacteria; order Rhizobiales; family Afifellaceae; genus Afifella; species Afifella pfennigii. The sequence goes on from NZ_JHZK01000028.1 coordinate 21,453, forward strand.
TTCATGGTCCTTGGTGTAGCGGGTGGTCATTTCATGCGGCTCCTGATTGCTTGCCGCCGGAGCGGCGATATCGGTGGGGGACGAAAGGCATGGCGACGATCTCGGCGGGCTCGCTGCCGCGCCGGCCGGCAAGCTGGACCTTCGTGCCGGGCTCGGCATAGGCGCGGTCGACATAGCCCATGGCGATGGGGGCGCCGACGGTGGGGGCGAAGCTGCCGGAGGTGACGGCGCCGATGAGCGCGTCGCTCTCGCCGAGAATCTGCGCGCCCTCGCGTACCGGGGCGCGGCCGGCGGGCCTCAGACCAACGCGCTGGCGGGAAGGACCCTCCGCCAGCTCGGCGAGGATGCGCTCAGCGCCCGGAAAATCGGCGCTCTCGCGCCGCGCCTTGGCGACGGCGAAGGCGAGCCCGGCCTCAACCGGCGAGGTCGTCTCGTCGATGTCGTGGCCGTAGAGCGGCAGCCCGGCTTCCAGGCGAAGCGAATCGCGCGCCCCGAGGCCGACCGGCCTCACAGCCTCCTCCGCCAGCAGCGCGCGGGCAACGGCCTCGGCCCGCTCGGCGGGAACGGAAATCTCAAAACCGTCCTCGCCGGTATAGCCGGAGCGCGAGACATGGATATCGACCGCGCCTTGCGGCAGGGCGAAGGCGGCGCTCCGCACACCCATGAAGGAGAGCTCGGCCGCCTGCGGGCAGTGGCGCGCCATCACCTCGTGCGCCGCCGGCCCCTGCAGGGCGAGGAGCGCCCGGTCCTCTGCCGCGGCGAGCGTGACGCCCTCAGGCAGGCGCTCGGCGAGATAGGCGTCGTCGATATCCTTGCGGGCGGCGTTGAAGACGAGGAAGAGGCTGCCCTCGTCGTCGGGATCCGGCGAGCGCGCCACCATGAAGTCGTCGACGATGCCACCATTGTCGAGAAGGAGCAGCGTATAGCGCTGGCGGCCGGGCTTCAGCCCGCAAAGATTGCCGGGGGTGACGGCTTCCAGCGCCTTGGCCGCCGTCTCGTGGTCGGGGCCGAGGAGAAAGCGCTGGCCCATATGGGAAACGTCGAAGAGACCCGCCTTCTCGCGCGTCCAGCCATGCTCGGCGATGATGCCCTCGAACTGAACGGGCATGGCGTAGCCCGCGAAGGGCACCATGCGGCCGCCAAGCTCCCGATGGAGGTCGAAAAGAGGGGTATGCTTCAGCTCGCTCGGATCCGCCACGGGGTCTCCTGCATCAGACATGGAACCGCAGGCGGGCATCTACCCGCTTGCGCCCCCTCTGTCGCAGGACCTGAGAGATTCCCAACCCAGGCAACGCTTGGGCCGGTTACTCCTTCGGTGAGCCTCCAGCCTTAAGGCCGGTGCTGCTTTCCAGAGCGTCGCTCGCCGCGCGGTCCTTGGCGCCTGAGAGTTTCCGGGGCGGTTGCTCCTTCGGCGTCCGCTCAAGGCCGCAAGGCCGAAAGCGGAACTCTCCCGCGTGGCGTGTCATCCACTTGCGGGCCGCGACTCGACCCGCGGGCGCCATCATCTTCATCGCGGCCGCAGAGTCAACGCAGCCGGTGGAAATAGCTGCGACAATCTTGACCAGGGCGCCGCCCTCAGCGGGCCTCCTCGTCGAAACCGACATAGATGAGATAGTCGCGATCGTCGCCCGGCGACGGCACCGTCAGCTCGTAAACCTCTGAAAAGACGGCCGAAAGCTCCGGCCCGACGGTGACCGGGACGCGCCGCAGCTCGGAGGCCAGCACCGCCTCCTCGTTCTTGACGACGACGATGCGCACCGGCACCTCGACATTCGTCGGCCCGCCCTTCGGCCCCGCCAGAACGCGCCCGGCAACGCCGATGCGCAACGTCAGATTGCCGGCCGTATCGTAAAGGCATTCGCGGGCGGTATCGCCGAGCCCGGCCTGCCAGACGACGTTCTCGGCCGTCTCCTGCTGGCCGCGGGCGAAGCGGCGAATGGTCTGCGTGTCGCCCTTGACGCGCAGCTCCGGGCAGTAATCGGGGCCGATATAGCGGCGAAGATCCACATCGCCCTCGCCCGTCAGCTGCGCGCCGCCGCCGCCACCGGAGCCCCCGCCAAGGCCCCCCAGCCCGGTGCAGGCGGCAAGGGAAAGAGCCATCGCCGGGACGAGGGCGCGGGAGAGGGAAGCGAAAGAGAAAGGACGCACGGCAAACCCATGGGCTGAGGAAAAGGCGCGCGGCTCTATAGCAGCCCCGGCCGACAAGTTTAAGGGCGCGATGGCGCTCCACGGCAAGCGTCTTCACACCGGCTTAACCGTGTTTGTCAACGCGCCGTTCACCCTGTTCTGCGAGCGTTGCCCAGACCGGAACGGGAGAGATTTGTTGATGCGTACTTCCTCCACCCGGCGCCTGGCCGCATCCGCGAGCGAGACGCCGAGCCTGCCGCTCGACACCATCATCAAGGGCGATTGCGTCGCGGCGCTGGAAAAGATACCGCCGAAGAGCGTCGACCTCATCTTCGCCGACCCGCCCTATAATCTGCAGCTGCAGAACGCGCTCCACCGTCCCGACCAGTCGAAGGTCGACGCGGTGGACGACGCATGGGACCAGTTCGACGATTTCGCCGCCTATGACGCCTTCACCCGCGCCTGGCTGATGGCCTGCCGCCGCGTGTTGAAGCCGGAGGGCGGCATCTGGGTGATCGGCTCCTATCACAACATCTTCCGGCTCGGCGCGATCTTGCAGGACCTCGGCTTCTGGGTGCTCAACGACGTCATCTGGCGCAAGGTCAACCCGATGCCCAATTTCCGCGGCCGGCGCTTCGCCAACGCGCACGAGACGCTGATCTGGGCGGTGCCTTCGGCCAAGGCCAAGCGCTACACCTTCAATTACGACGCCCTCAAAGCCTTCAACGACGACTTGCAGATGCGCTCCGATTGGAGCCTGCCGATCTGCACCGGCGAGGAACGGCTGAAGGATGCGAACGGGCGCAAGGTGCACGCCACGCAGAAGCCGGAGGCGCTGCTCTACCGGGTGCTTCTGGCCACCAGCAAGCCGGGCGACGTCGTGCTCGACCCCTTCTTCGGCACCGGCACGACGGGCGCCGTGGCCAAGAAGCTCGGCCGCCACTTCATCGGCGTGGAGCGCGAGAGCGCCTATATCGAGGCCGCCAAGGCCCGCATCGCCGCGGCCGAGCCCGCCGAGGCGCCGGCGCTCAAGGTCGTCGCCGGCAAGCGCGCCCAGCCGCGCATTCCCTTCGGCTCGCTCCTGGAGAGCGGGCTTTTGAAGGCCGGCACGCGCCTTTACGACCCGAAAGGCCGGCTTTCGGCCCTGGTGCGCGCCGACGGCTCGCTTCTGTGCGAGGCCGGCGGGACCCGCCACGAAGGCTCCATCCACCGCGTCGGCGCCCTGGTGCAGGGGCAGGAAGCCTGCAATGGCTGGGTCTTCTGGCATCTGCGGGCAGGTGACGGGCTGAAGCCCATCGATTCCCTGCGCGAGCAGGTGCGCAGCGCACAGGCGGCGTGAGCCTGGCAGCGGGTAGGTCTCCCGGCGGGGAGAGGGTTCTGGAGCGTCGGGCGGGGTGCTTGCCTATGTCGGCTCGATACCTCGGCTCGGGCGCCCTGGAATGGATGGCCGGGTCAAGCCCGGCCATGACGACAACACGGGGGAGCGGGGCGGCATGGCGACAACAGGGGTGAGCGAGTCCGGCCATAGGGACGACGCGGGGGCTAGCCGGCCATGACGACAACAGGGGGGCGAGTCTGATATGGCGGAGGCAGGCGTCGGGCCCGGAGATTGTCGTCATGCCAAGGCCCCGCCTTGGCATCCATGCCGTTCCGCTCTCAGAACAAGAGAACGGCAAGACATGCAGCGGCGGTGTCTGGAGCGAAGCCGGCGCTCAGGCGAGCGGCACGCCGGCCTCCTCAAGGTCGGCGCGGAGCTTCTCGGCGCCGGTAAAATGCACCGCCCGCCAGCCGACCCGGCGGGCGCCCTCCACATTCGCCGCGCTGTCGTCGATGAAGAGGGTGGCGGCCGGCTCCAGCCCGAAGATTTCGGCGTGGCGGCGATAGATTTTCTCATCGGGCTTGATGATGCCGAGCGCGGCGGAGACGGTGACGCCGCGCGCCTCGTCAAGAAACGCAAAGCGCGACCGCGCCTCGGCGAAAGTGTCGGAAGCGAAATTGGTCAAGAGCGTCACGTCGCTGCCGCCGGCGATGACGGCGCGAAAGAGCGCCAGGCTGTCCTCGTAGGCATAGGGGACCATCATCGACCAGCGGCGACGGAAGGCGCGGATGAGGTCGGCCTTGTCCGGATGACGGGCGATCGCCTCCGCCTCCGCATCGGCCCAAAGGCGGCCCCTGTCCTGCTCCGCGTTCCAGCCGGCCGAGCAGACCTCGGTGAGGAAGAAGCGCCGCTCGGCCGCGTCCGCGATGAGATCGGCATAGGCAAGGTTCGGGTCGTAATGCAGGAGCACGCGGCCGATATCGAAGACGACGTGGCGCAAAGGCGGCGCCGCAAGGTTCTTCTGAAGCATGCGGCGCCATAGCCGAGAGGAGACGGCAAAACTATGACAGCGACCCTCGCGCGGCGGCAGGTGCGGCAAGGCGCGCGCCACGGCTCGCGCCGGGCAGGGCCGCCTCGACGATTTTCAGCATCACGCTCGGCAGGCCGGCGGCTCTGAGGCCGGCAAGATCCTGCCACCAGAAACCCTGCGGCGCCGCAGTGCCGGCAGGCACCGTTGCCGCATAGACCGTCACTTCGAGCTCGATATGGGTGAAGATGTGGGTGACCTTCGCCTCCAGCCTCCGCCAGGGCGCGGCAAGCGGCGGCTTCGGCATCTTTTTCGCCGGCGCGGCGCGCCACTCAGAATTGGGCACCTCCGTCATGCCGCCGAGGAGCCCTTCCGGCGGGCGGCGGGCGAGGAGGATTTCCTCCCCCCGCAGCGCCACGAAGGCGGCGGCGTGCCTGCCGGCGCGGGCGCGCTTGGGCGCCTTGAGCGGATAGGCCTCAGGATCGCCGCGTGCCCTCGCGCGGCAGAGCCCGTTTAGCGGACAAAGGGCGCAGGCCGGGCGCTTCGGCGTGCAGATGGTGGCGCCGAGATCCATCAGCGCCTCGGTGAACTCGCCCGGTCGCCGGCGCGGCACCAGCGGCGCCAGCGCCGCCCCCACCTCCTTCTTGCCGGCCGGCATCGGCGTTGCCAGCGCAAAGAGCCGGCTCACCACCCGCTCCACATTGCCGTCGACGGCGGCGACGGGCTCATCGAAGGCGATGGCGGCGATCGCCGCCGAGGTATAGGGGCCGATGCCCGGCAGCGCCGCCAGCGACTTGGAATTGTTCGGCAGACGGCCGCCATGCTCGGCAACGACCTTGCGGGCGCAGGCGATGAGATTGCGCGCCCTGCGGTAATAGCCAAGGCCCGCCCAGGCGGCCATCACCTCCTCCTCCGGCGCGGCCGCAAGGCTCTCGAAATTCGGCCAGCGGGCGGTGAAATCGGCGAAATAGGGCGCGACGGCCTTCACCCCCGTCTGCTGCAGCATCACCTCCGACAGCCAGATACGATAGGGATCGGGCCTTTCGCCGCCGCGCCGCGCCGCCGGCCCGACGCGCCAGGGCAGGATGCGGGCATGGCGGTCGTACCAGGCAAGCAGCGCCGACGCCGCGCCGGCCCCCTCCCCGTTTTCCCCAGCGGCCGGACCTTTCGGCCCGCCCTCGGCTCCACTAGACTGAAACATCCTCGCATCGTTCCAAAGGGGACGCCGATTGCAAGCGCCGACCGCCAGGTTTTCCACCGCCCGCCGCCACGCCGCGCCGCGCCGGGGCCTTGACGCGAGCTCATCCGGCAAGCCGTGACCAAGGCCATCAGAAAGAGCCGCGCCAAACCCATCGGCGAGCTCGTCGGCGGCACGCTCGACCCCTTGATGCGCAAGCGCGGCCTCGCCCGCGCCGAGCTGATTGCCTGGTGGCCCGATATCGTCGGGCCGCGCTATGCCGGGCTGACGGCGCCGCAGCGCATCTCCTGGCCGCGCTCCGGCGAGGGCCGGGCGGCGACGCTCGTGCTTCATGTCGACCCGTCGGTCGCGCTCCCCCTCTCCTACGAGCTCGAGGGCGTGCGCGACCGGCTGAACGCCTTTCTCGGCTTTCGCGCCGTCGGCGCCATCAAGCTCGTGCAGCACCCTTTTCCCACGCCGGCCGAGAAAATGTCGCGCCAGCCGGACAAGGAAGCCGAAAGACGCCTGGAGGCGCGGCTTGCCGGCGTGGAAGGCCCTTTGCGGGAATCCCTGCGCCAACTCGGCCGGGCGGTGCTCTCGCGCTCGTGAGGCGCGCACGGGCCTTCCGGCTCTTTGCCGCCACATTCATTCGTCCTAAAGCTGGCGCTCCAAGCTGGGCGCTAGCCAGGAGCGTTCACGCGCGGTTCATACCGCCGCCCGCATCCATTTCGTGCCGTCAGGAGGATATGCCTTGCCCTTTTTCACCCGTCGCCAATTCGTCGCCGCTCTCGGCCTTGGCTCGCTCGTCGCCTTTTCCGGCCTTGGCGGTGCCGCCGCCCTCGCCCAGTCCAACACCAAAGTCTCCATGGACGAGTTGATGAAGCCGGGTCCGCTCGGCGACCGGGTGCTCGGCGCCGAAGACGCGCCGGTGACGGTGGTGGAATACGCCTCCATGTCCTGCTCGCATTGCGCCACCTTCCACAAGGAAACCTATCCGGAGCTGAAGGAGCAGTATATCGACACCGGCAAGGTGCGCTTCGTCTTCCGCGAATTTCCCATCGACGCTTCCGCCTATGCCGTCGCCATGCTCGCGCGCTGCGCGCCGGAGGGGCGTTATTTCGAGATCATCGACCTCTTCTTCGAGCGCCAGAGGCAATGGGGTCTGGCCGAAGACCGCTACGCGGCTATCCTGGATCTGGCCAAGCAGGTCGGCTTTTCTGAGGAAAGCTTTGAAGCCTGCTTGCAGAATCAGGCACTCTTCGATGGATTGAACACGGCGAAGGATCGGGCCTCTTCCGAATTCGGCGTGCAAGGCACGCCGACCTTCTTCATCGAGGGCGAGATGAATGTCGGAGCGCTGAGCTTTGACCAGATCAAAGAGGAAATCGAAAAGTTCCTTTGACCGGAAGGCCTTGCGGGGCAGGCTCCGGCACTTGACGATTCTTGCCGCCAACCGGCGCGGGGGCGGCCGCGCATGAAGATCACGCGGCTGCGGCTCGCCGGTTTCAAATCCTTCGTCGACCAGACCGATGTGACCATCGAGCCGGGACTTTCGGCGATCGTCGGGCCGAATGGCTGCGGCAAGTCCAACCTCGTGGAAGCACTGCGCTTCGTCATGGGCGAGACCTCGCACAAGGCGATGCGCGGCTCCGGCATGGAGGACGTCATCTTCGCCGGCTCGGCCAACCGGCCGGCCCGCAACACCGCCGAGGTCTCGCTCGCCGCCATCGTGGAAAACCCTTCGGGCGTGGCGCGCGGCGCCACCGGCAAGGGACTGACGGAAAGCGGCGAAGTTGAGATCAGCCGGCGCATCGAGCGCGACCACGGCTCGCTCTACCGCATCAACGGCCGCGAGGTGCGCGCCCGCGACGTGCAGCTTCTGTTCGCCGACGCGGCGACGGGGGCGCGCTCCTCCGCCCTGGTGCGCCAGGGCCAGATCGGCGAGCTCATCGCCGCCAAGCCGAAGGACCGGCGCTCCATCCTGGAGGACGCGGCCGGCATTTCCGGCCTGCATTCGCGCCGCCACGAGGCGGAGCTGAAGCTGAGGGCGGCGGAGCAGAACCTGGAGCGGCTGGAAGACGTCATCGGCGAGATCGGCGGCCAGCTGGAAACGCTGAAGCGCCAGGCGCGCCAGGCGGTGCGCTATCGCAACCTCTCCTTCGACATCCGCAAGGCGGAGGCGCAGCTTGCCCTCATCCGCGTCGCGGAAACGGAGGAACGGCTGACCAAGGCCGAAGCGGCGCTGACGGCGGCCAGCGTCTCGCTCGCCAAGGCGGCCGAGGAACAGGCCAAGGCCGCCAAGGAAGAGGCCGTCGCCGGCTCTGGCCTGCCGGCTCTGCGCCAGCGCGCGGCCAGCGCCGGGGCCGCGGTCCAGCATCTGCGCCTGAAAGCGGAAGAATTGAAGCGCGAGGCCGAACGCCGCCAGGCGCGGCTCGCCGAGCTCGGCTCTCGCCAGGCGGAGACCAAGGCCGATATCGCCCGCGAGGAGGAACACCGCCGCGAGGCCGAGGAGGCGGCAAAGCGCCTCGACGCGGAGGCGAAAGCCCTGGAGCGGGACAAAGCGGGCGCGGCCAAGCGCGAGGCGGAGGCGGCCAAGAAGGCGGAGGCCGCCGCCGAGGCACTCGCCGCGGAGGAACAAGCGCTGTCCGAAGCGCAGGGCGAATTGGCGACCCGCGCAGCCGAGCGGCGCCAGCACGAGATGCGCCGCAAGGAAGCCGAAGGCGCCCTTGCGCGGCTTGAAAGCGAGGCTGCGAAGCTTGCCCGCGAGGCAGAAGCGCTTGGCGCCGGTTCCGGCGCGCAGGAAAAGCTCGCCGAAGCCGAGGCGGCGCTGAAGCAGGCGGAAACGGCACTGAAGCGGGCCGAGGCGGAGGCACAGAAGAAGGAAGCGGCAACCGGCAAGCTGCGCGACAGCGAGGCGCAGGCGCGCGAAAAGCGCGCCGAAGCGCAGCGCGTTTTAACCGGGCTCAAGGCCGAATCGGAGGCTCTGTCGAAGCTGCTGCGGCCGCTCGGCGAGCGCGATTTCACCCCGGTCATGGAGAATGTGAAGGTCGAGCCGGGCTTTGAGGCGGCGCTCGCCGCCGCCCTCGGCGAGGATCTGGACGCCTCCACCGACGCGGAAGCGCCGATCGCCTGGAAGGAGCGCGGCAAGATTGCCCGCGCGCCGAAGCTGCCGACGGGTGTGAAGCCGCTCGCCGATGTCGTCACCGGCGCCGCCTGCCTGGCGCCCCGGCTGGCCCAAATCGGCGTGGTCGACGACGACAAGGGCGAGGCGCTGGCCGGCAAGCTCGCCGTCGGCCAGAGGCTGGTCAGCCAGAACGGCGCGCTCTGGCGCTGGGACGGGCTCATCATCAAGGGCGGCACCAAGACGCCGGCGGCCGCCCGGCTGGAGCAGCGTAACCGGCTGGAAGCCCTGGCGCGCGACATCGACAAGGCCGAGAAGACGGCCGCCAAGACGGAAGCGGCGCTGCAGCAGACGAGCCAGAAGCGCAGCGCCGGCGAAGAGGCCGAGCGGGCCTCGCGCACGGCGCTGAAGGAGAAGCGCGCCGGCCGCGACCGGGCGCAGGCGGCGCTGACGGAAGCGGAACGCGCTCTCGCCCGCCAGGCGGAGCGGCAAAGCGCGCTTACCGCCGCGCTCGCCCGCAACGAGAGCGAGCGCAAGACACAAAGGGAGCGCCTTGCCGAAGCCTTGAAGGCGCTCGCCGCCAGCGCGGCTCAGGCAGAGGCGGAGGCAAAGGTCGCGGCGCTCGGCGAAAAGGTGGCGGAGGCACGGCGCCTTGCGGCCGATGCCCGGGCGGCGGCGCAGAGCCTGCGCCAGGCGGCGGCCGCCCGCCAGGACCGGCTGGCGGCACTGGCGCGCGAGAGCGGCGCCTGGAAGGGGCGCGGCGAGCGGGCGGCTGGCCGCGTCGGCGAGCTTGAGGCGCGCCTTGCCGGCCTTGCGGAAGAGATGGACAAGCTTTCGGCCCAGCCGGAGGATTTCGTCACAAGCGAGCGCGCGCTTCTTGCCGAGATCGGCAAGGCGGAGACACGCGCCAAAGAGGAAGCGGACAGCCTCGCCAAGGCCGAGACGGCGCATCGCGACCTGGCCGAGGCGGCAAGAAGGGCGCTGGAGGCCCTCTCTTCGGCACGCGAGGCGAAGGCGCGCGAGGAGGAGCGGGCCGGCGCGATGCGCGCCCGGCGCGCCGATCTTGTCGCCGAGATATCCAGCGAATTCGGCGTCAGGCCCGAAGGATTGCGCGAGTTGGCCGGGCTGAAGCCTGGCGCGGCCCTGCCCGAGCTCGCCGCCACCGAGCAGCGCCAGGAGAAGCTGTTGCGCGAGCGCGAACGGCTCGGCGGGGTCAATCTGCGCGCCGAGGAGGAAGCGCGCGAGGTGGAGGCGCGGCTGGTCAATCTGACGGCGGAGCGCGACGACCTCATCGCCGCCATTCGCCGCCTGCGCCAGGCGGTCGGCAGCCTCAACCGCGAAGGCAGGGAACGGCTTCTGGCGGCCTTCACCGAGGTCGACCGGCATTTCCGCGAGCTTTTCCAAACCCTCTTCGGCGGCGGCGCGGCGGAGCTGATGCTGACCGAATCGGACGACCCGCTGGAGGCCGGGCTGGAGGTGATGGCGCGCCCCCCCGGCAAGAAGCCGCAGATCATGACGCTTCTGTCCGGCGGCGAGCAGGCGCTGACGGCGATGGCGCTGATCTTCGCCGTCTTCCTCACCAATCCCTCCCCCGTCTGCGTCCTCGACGAGGTGGACGCGCCGCTCGACGACGCCAATGTGGAGCGCTTCTGCAACCTTCTCGACGATATGCGCGCCAAGACCGATACGCGCTTTTTGGTGGTCACGCACAACCCGATCACCATGGCGCGCATGGACCGGCTGTTCGGCGTCACCATGGCCGAGCGCGGCGTCTCGCAGCTCGTCTCGGTCGATCTGGAGACGGCCGAGCGTTTTCGCGAAGCCGGCTGAGGGCGGCGCCGCGAGCCTCTGACGAAACCCGTCCGAAAGCTATTTTTCTATGAATCTCAGCGCCTTAGTGCACTGCGAGACGTCCTTGACTTGGGGTGGAGGCAAAACTATGGTGCGCCCGGTTTCGCAGGGGCCTGAACCCGCCCCGTCTTCACCGATGGCGCCGCATATCGGCTTCTGTGCAAGGGAGCCAGGGCATGGCCGATGACCGCCCCGAAAGGGAGCGTGAGGAAAAGAAGACAGAAGGCGGGGGCGGGTCTTCAGCCGATGCCGACCTGACCCGACGCTTGGCCGAGCTGTCGCGCTCTCTGGAGGAAGGAAAGCGCGGACGGGAAGTGGCTGAGACGTCGCGGCCCTCCAGCGGGACGGGCTATGCGGCGGCGCTGCGACTCGCAAGCGAGTTCGTCGCCGGGGTCCTGGTCGGCGTAGCCCTGGGGTGGGGCCTCGACGAGGTCGCCGGCACCTCTCCATGGGGCCTCATCGGCTTTCTGCTGCTCGGCTTCGCCGCGGGCGTTCTCAACGTCCTGCGCGCCGCCGGCAAAGTCGCCGAGCCGGACGAGCGGCTGGGCAAGGCAAGGGACGGCGGGCCTGCCCGTCACGAATGAGGCTGGGGCCGGAAACGGCTGAGGAGAACGAGGGTCAGGCTTTGGCGAGCGCAGCAGCGAATGCGGATCGGGTCGATCCGATCCATCAGTTCCAGGTGACCAACCTCGTGGAGTTCGGCCAGATCGGCGGCTCCACCTTCGCCTTCACCAACTCCGCCCTGTTCATGGCGATCACCGTGACGCTGATCATCGGCTTCATGCTGATGACGACGCGCGGACGCGGCCTGGTTCCAGGCCGACTGCAGTCGGTCACGGAGATGTTCTACGAGTTCACCGCCAACATGCTGCGCGAGGCGGCGGGCTCGGAAGGGATGCGCTTCTTTCCCTTCGTCTTCGCGCTGTTCTCCTTCATCCTCGTCGCCAACCTGCTCAGCATGGTGCCGTATTTCTTCACGGTGACGGCGCATATCGTCATCACCGGCGCGCTGGCGCTGCTCGTCATGAGCATCGTCGTCGGCTACGGCTTCGCCAAGCACGGCTTCGGCTTCATGAAGCTGTTCGTGCCCAAAGACGTGCCCGGCCCCCTGGTGCCGATGATCGTGGCGATCGAGTTCCTCTCCTTCCTGTCGCGCCCGGTCAGCCTGTCGATTCGTCTTTTCGCCAACATGCTGGCCGGCCACATCACCTTGAAGGTCTTCGCCGGCTTCATCCTGTCGCTCGGCGCGTTCGGCGCCGTCGGCTGGGCCGGCGCCGTCCTGCCCTTCCTGATGGTCGTGGCGATCACCGCACTGGAAATCCTGGTCTCCTTCCTGCAGGCCTATGTCTTCGCCATCCTGACCTGCATGTACCTCAACGACGCGCTGCACCCTTCGCACTGACGGCGCCGACCCCTCTCAACGCTTGAATGGAGAAAGAATCATGGAAGCAGATGCTGCAAAGCTGATCGGCGCGGGCATTGCCTGCATCGGCATGGGCGGCGCGGGCGTGGGCCTCGGCTCGCTGTTCGGCCACTACCTGGAAGGCGCGCTGCGCAACCCGGCGGCCGCGGACGGCCAGTTCGGCCGCCTCATCTTCGGCTTCGCCGTGACGGAAGCGCTCGGCATCTTCTCGCTCCTGATCGCGCTCCTGCTCATCTTTGCCGTCTGAGCACCGAACGGCCGCGTGGCGCCCGGCGGTTTTTGCCGTGCGCATCGCAAGCGGCTTTGAGGAGAAGAGCACGTGGTGACCAAGGCACTAGCGCAGACAGCCGCCGAAACGGCGGCTGACGTCGCCGCCGAGCATGGCGAGGCGATGGAGGGCGCGCACGGCGTCTTCCCGCCCTTCGACCCGTCCACCTTCCTGTCGCAGCTCATCTGGCTCGCCGTCTTCTTCGGCCTGCTCTACCTCTTGCTCAGCCGGGTGGCGCTACCGCGCGTGGCGACCATCCTGGAAGAGCGCAACGACCGCATCGCCGACGATCTCGCCGAGGCGGAGAAGCTGAAGCGGGAAAGCGAGGAAGCCGTCGCCGCCTACGAGCAGGCGCTGGCGGAGGCGCGCGCCAAAGCGCACGGCATCGCCCAGGAGGCCCGCGACAAGGCCAAGGCCGAGGCGGATGCGGAGCGCTCCAAGGTCGAGGCCGATCTGGAGGGCAAGCTGGCAGAGGCTGAAGAGCGCATCACCGAGGTGAAGGAGAAGGCGCTCGCGGAGGTCGACGCCATCGCCAAGGAGACCACCCAGGCGATCGTCTCCTCGCTCTCCGGCGAGAGCCCGAACGAGGGCGAAATCGCCCGCGCCGTCTCCCAGGCGGGCGGCGAGCGGAGGCAGGCATGAGCGCGAACGACTGGGCAACGCTGTGGGTCTTCATCGGCCTCATCACCTTCCTGGCGCTGATGGCCTATCTGAAGGTGCCGGGGATGCTGACCGCGGCGCTCGACAAACGCTCGGAGAAGATCCGCCACGAGCTCGACGAGGCGCGACGGCTGCGCGAGGAAGCGCAGGCGCTGCTTGCCGAATATCAGCGCAAGCGCCAGGAGGCGGAGGAAGAGGCGGCCGAGATCGTTTCGCTCGCCGAGCACGAGGCAGCCGCCCATGCCGCGGAAGCCAAGCAGCGGCTTGAGGAGTATATCGAGCGGCGCACCAAGAGCGTTGAGATGCGCATCCAGCAGGCCGAAGCGCAGGCCGTCAGCGAGGTGAAGGCCCGCGCCGTCGATGTCGCCGTCGCCGCCTCCGCCAGCATTCTGGGCGAGCAGGCGCAGGGCGAGACGGGAACGCGGCTGGTCGATGCCTCCATCGAGGGGCTGAAGCGCCACTGAGACGCCGCCAAGGCGCGGCAGGATGTTTCGCAAGAACGAAGGCGGGCCGCGGCCCGCCTTTTTTCGTCGCGGGGTCTCGTTATCCGGGCGCTACTTCGCCGCAAGGCAGGCGGCGACCGGCGCAAAGCTCTGCCGGTGCAGGCGCGAAGGCCCGAGGCTGACGAGGGCGGCGCGGTGGCCGGCCGTGGCGTATCCCTTGTGGGAGGCAAGGCCGTAGCCGGCAAAGCTGGCATCGCAGGCCGCCATCATGCGGTCGCGGCAGACCTTGGCGACGATGGAGGCGGCGGCGATGGAGAGCGAGGAAGCGTCGCCGCCGATAATCGCCTCGCAGGGCACGCAAAGGCCCGCCGGCAGGTCGCGCCCGTCGATGAGCGCCGCGTCGGCCGGGCTCGGCAGGGCGGCAAGCGCGCGCTCCGCCGCCAACAGGGAAGCGCGCAGGACGTTGATGCGGTCGACCGTCGCCGTGGAGCAATAGGCGACGGCGATATCGGCGGAGCGAAGCAGCTCGGCATAAAGCGCCTCGCGCCGCTGGGCGGTCAGCGCCTTGCAATCGTCGATGCCGGCAGGAACGTTTTTCGGATCGAGCACCACGGCGGCGGCGACGACCGGGCCGGCGAGCGGGCCGCGGCCCACCTCGTCGAGGCCGGCGATGCGCCTGTAGCCGGCGCGCATCAACCGGCGCTCGGCCTTGAAATGCGGCCCGGCGGGCTTTGCCGCGCCCGCGCTTGTTCGAATCGCCGTCCTGCCAGCCATCTCTCGGCGATAGGCCGCCGAGCCTTGCCGCGCAAGCCAAAGCGCGGGGCTGCCTATGACCCTTACGCCGCGCATGGCGCAGAGGCTGGCGTTCCCACCCCACCGTGCGGGGGAGCGAAACTGCGCCGAGATTGCCCGAAGGCGCCCCCTTACAGCAGCTTCAGTTGCCCGCCCACCGGCACCGGCGGCGTGAAAAGGTCGGTGCGCAGCGTGTCGCGGCGCACATTGAGGCCGAGGCGCCGGCAGGCCAGCTCGAAGCGTCGGCCGATCTGCCAGGCATAGGGACCGCTGCCGCGCATACGCTCGCCCCAGGCGGCATCGTAATCCTTGCCGCCGCGCATGCCGCGCATCACCGACAGGACATGCTCCGCCCGGTCCGGGAAATTCTCCCGCAGCCATTCGGTGAAGAGCGGCGCCACCTCCAGCGGCAGGCGCAACAGCACATAGCCGGCCGAGCTCGCCCCGGCCGCAGAGCCAGCCTCCAGCAGTTTTTCGATCTCGGCGTCGTTGACGGCCGGCACGACCGGCGCCGTCATCACCGCCACCGGCACGCCGGCCTCCGCCAGGCCGGCGATCGCCTTCAGCCGCTTCTCCGGCGCGCTGGCGCGCGGCTCCATGGCGCGGGCGAGCTTGCGGTCGAGCGTCGTCAGCGAGATGCCGACCTTGGCGAGCCCCTTCTCGGCCATGGGACCGAGAATATCGAGGTCGCGCAGGACGAGCGCCGATTTGGTGACGATGCCGACGGGGTGGTTCGCCTCCGCCAAAACCTCCAAGACCTGCCGCATGATGCGGTAATGCCGCTCTATCGGCTGGTAGGGATCGGTGTTGGTGCCGATGGCGATGGTCTTCACCTGATAGCCGGGCGCCGCCAGCTCCTTCTCCAGGAGCCTTGCCGCGTCGGGCTTGGCGAAGAGCCGCGTCTCGAAATCGAGGCCCGGCGAAAGCCCCATATAGGCGTGGGTCGGGCGGGCGAAGCAATAGGCGCAGCCATGCTCGCAGCCGCGATAGGGATTGATGGAGCGGTCGAAGGAAATGTCGGGCGAGGCGTTGCGGGTGATGATCTTCCTCGGCCGCTCGATGGTGACCTCGGTCTTCAGGCGCGGCAGCTCCTCCAGGCTCTCCCAGCCGTCGTCGAAGGCCTCGCGCCTTTCCGTCTCGTAGCGCCCGC
This sequence comes from Afifella pfennigii DSM 17143, assembly GCF_000688515.1. Lineage (GTDB taxonomy): Bacteria > Pseudomonadota > Alphaproteobacteria > Rhizobiales > Afifellaceae > Afifella > Afifella pfennigii. The sequence goes on from NZ_JHZK01000028.1 coordinate 36,810, forward strand.
TCTCGTTGGAGGCGGCGCCGCGGCCGCGCCGCCGCTGCGGCAGAATCCCCGGCCCCGCCGCGGGCGGGAAAAGGTCTGCCCGGCCGAGCGCCCGCCACGCCGCCTCCCCCCTGACGCGAGACGCTGGAGAGGAGACGGGGCTCCGGCGCGGGGCTGGCGCGGGAGCGGCGCCCGGGGTGCGGGGCTGAAGGGCGGTGTCGGGGCTCGGCTCAGACATGCAACGTGACATAGCGCGATAATGAGAACAAGACAAGAACATATATGACTTTATTCCCATACAGTGCCGACGCAAGCCGAGCGGCCTTAGGCGCAGCGACCGATACGACGGCTATGCCTTGGGCTTGGCGCGACTTTCGGCTAACAGGCCCCGATGCTCAGCGCCGTCATCGCCCAACCGGAGGAAGCGCAGCACCTGGCGCGCAGCCTCGCCGCCCTCGTCCCGGCGGCCATCGAAGGCATGGTGCGCGAGGCGCTCGTCGTCGGCGATCGCCCGAGCGCGGAGATGCAGGCGGTCGCCGAAGAGGCGGGCGCGGAATTTATCGCTTGCGCGCGGATGGAGGCGGCCCTCAAGACGGCCCGCGGCGACTGGCTGCTCCTGATGGAGGGCGGCGCCAGGCCCGTGGAGGGCTGGATCGGCGAGGTGCGCGAATTCCTCGCCCTATCGGAAGGCGGCGCGGCGCGCTTCACCCCCGCAGGCTCGCGGCTTCAGCGACTTTCCGCGATGTTCGACCGGCCGCGGGCGCTAAGGCGCGGCCTCCTCATCCGGCGCGAGGAGGCGGTGCTGGCGGCGCGCGGCGCCTCATGCCTGGAAGCCCTGGCGCGCGGACGGGCGGCGCGGCGGATCGCGGCGCGGATGGAGCCGCCAGCGTGAGAGCTTAGAGCCTTTCATGGCCAGGTGGGAGCGTTCTGCCAGAGCGCATTGGCGACAAGGCCCTTGGGGATCGGCGAGACCGTAGCGGTGCTACGGATGAGCCGAGACCCGATGGATTTGGCGCCAAGGCGCCTGGCCCGCCGGGTTTCCGCTCGCCGGGCGCCCGCTTTGTCGGGTCTCTTGCCCGATGCCTCGCATCGCGCCGCGAGCCCCTCCTTGCGGATCGCCGCGGCGACCAAGAAACAGAATCGCTTCCACCTGGCCATGAAAGGCTCTAGCGCCTCAATTCTTGCTGCGGCGCAGATGCTCGTCCAGCCGCGGCATGATCTCCACGAAATTGCAGGGCATGGTGCGGTAGTCGAGCTGCGGCCGCAAAATCCCGTCCCAGGCATCGCGGCAGGCGCCGGGCGAGCCCGGCAGGACGAAGATGTAGGTGGCGCCCGCCACCCCCGCCGTCGCCCGCGACTGGATGGTGGAGGTGCCGATCTTGTCGAAGGAAAGACGATGGAAGAGCATGGAAAAGCCCTCCATGCGCTTTTCCAACAACGGCTCCACCGCCTCCGGCGTCACGTCGCGGCCGGTGAAGCCGGTGCCGCCGGTGGTGATGACGACATCGACCGCCGCATCCTCGATCCACGCCTTCACCGCAGCGCGGATCTCGCCCACCTCGTCGCGCACGATCCGGCGCCCGGCGAGGCGGTGTCCGGCTTCCTCGATGCGCGCCTGCAACGTCCCGCCGGAGCGGTCATCGGCCAGATCTCGCGTGTCGGAGACGGTCAGCACCGCGATCGCGACCGGAATGAAGGGCCTGTCGCCCATGCCCTGCTCCCTTTCCTCGATGATAGGTCTTGTCAGTGATAGGTGTCGCCCGGGCGGACCTTGCCGCGGAAAGTCCAGTAATTATAGGCCGTATAGCCGAGATTGACCGGGATCAGCGCCAAGGCCCCGACGAGAAGAAAGAGCTGCGTTTCCGGCGCGGCGGCAGCCTCCGCCACCGTCACGCCGCCCGGCCCCTCCCCCGGCGGCGGCACGATATAGGGCCAGGAGGAGATGGCGAGGCCGAGAAAGCAGAGAAGAAAGATGCCCATGGAGCCGAAGAAGGGCAGGACGCTGCGACCCTCCTCGATCCCGCGATAGACCTGCAAGCCGAGCAGCAGCGTCAACAGCGGCAGCGGCCATAGGAGCGCGACATTGGGCCAGTCGAACCAACGCTCGGCGATGCGCCCCACCGCCACCGGCGTCCACAGGCTGACGATGGCGATGAAGACGAGGACGAGGACGAGAAGCGGGCCGGCGAGCTTGCGCATGCCCTCGCGCACCGGGCCTTCCGTCTTCAAGACGATCCAGGTCGCCCCGAGCAGGGCGTAGCCGGCGATGAGACCGAGGCCGCAGGTGACGGTGAAGGCGTCGAACCAGTCGAAGGGACCGCCGGCGAAGGCGCCGTCCTCAACGCGAATGCCCTGGATGAGGCCGCCGAGGACAAGCCCCTGGGCGAAGGTGGCGACCAGCGAGCCGAAGAAGAAGGTGAAGTCCCAGAAACGATTTTCGGAGACGACGCGGAACTCGAAGGAGACGCCGCGCAAGATCAGCGCCAGGAGCATGACGATGACCGGGATGTAGAGCGCCGGCATGATGATGGCGTAGGCCTGCGGGAAGGCCACCCAGAGCCCGCCGCCGCCGAGCACCAGCCAGGTCTCGTTGCCGTCCCAGAAAGGCGCCACCGAGCTCATCATCTGATCGCGCTCCACACGGTCGCGCGCCAGCGGGAAGAGGATGCCGATGCCAAGATCGAAGCCGTCCATGAGGACGTAGAGCACGACGGCAACGCCCAAAAGCGCGATCCAAATCTCAGGCAGCCAGGCTTGCATCTCCTACCCCGTCTTCGCCGCGCTGGAAGGCTCCGCCTTGCCGCCGCCGGCGCCGGAGAGCGGGCGCTGCGGCACGCCGAGCTCCGGCAGCGTCGCCTCGCGGTCCGGGCCCTTGTTCAAGAGCCGGTTCATATAGCGGATGCCGGCGGCGAAGATGATGGCGTAGACGATAACGAAGAGAGCGAGCGAGGTGGCGACATGCGCGGCGGGCACGGGCGAGGCCGCCTCCGCGGTGCGCAAAATACCCGTCGCCACCCAGGGCTGGCGGCCGATCTCCGTCACCATCCAGCCGGCGAGGATGGCGATGAAGCCGAGCGGCCAGGAATAGGCCGCCACCTGCAGGAACCTGTCTGAGACGATCAGCCTGCCGCGCAGCCAGGCCCAGCCGCCCCAGAAGGCGAGCGCGATGATGAAGAGGCCGATGCCCACCATCAGCCGGAAGGCGAAGAAGACCGGCCAGACGGGCGGCCTGTCCTCGGCCGCGAAGGCCTTCAGCCCGGTCACCTCGCCTTCCCATTCATGCGTCAGGATAAGGCTCGCCACGTTGGGAATGGAAATTTCGTAGCGGTTCGTCTCCGCCGCCTCGTCGGGAATGGCGAAGAGGATGAGCGGCGCGACGCCGGATTGCGGCCAGTGCGCCTCGATCGCCGCCACCTTGGCCGGCTGGTATTTCAGCGTGTTGAGCCCGTGCTGGTCGCCGATGAGGAGTTGCAGCGGGGCGAGGATGAGCAGAAGGCCGAGCCCCATGCGCAGCATGGTGCGGGCATCGTCGAGAAAGCGGTTTTTCAAGATGAAGCGCGCCCCGACCGCCATCACCACCAGCGCCGTGGTGAGGTAGGCGGCGACGACCATATGGGTAAACCGCCAGGGGAAGGTCGGGTTGAAGATGATCTGCCACCAATCGGTCGGATAGGCGATACCATCGCGCATCTCGTAGCCGGCCGGATAATGCATCCAGGAATTGGCCGAGAGGATCCAGAAGGCCGACAGCGCCGTGCCGAGCGCCACCAGCACGGAGGCGGCGAAATGCACCGGGCGCGGCACCTTGTTCCAGCCAAAGAGCATGATGCCCAGGAAGCCGGCCTCCAGGAAGAAGGCCGTCAGCACCTCATAGCCGATGGCCGGGCCGATGACGTTGCCCAGCACCTCCGAATAGCGGCTCCAATTGGTGCCGAACTGGTAGGAGAGCACGATGCCGGAAACGACGCCCATGGCAAAAGAGACGGCGAAGACCTTGGTCCAGTAGCGCGCCAGCAGGTGATGTCGCTCGCTGCCCGTCGCCAGCGAGTAGCCTTCCAAGGTCGCCACGAAGGCGGAGGTGCCGATGGTGAAGGCCGGGAAGACGATGTGGAAGGCGACGGTGAAGGCGAACTGGATGCGCGCCAGCATCACTGCGTCAAGCCCGAAATCCACGCCTCACCTCCTTCGTTCCGGCGATTGTCCCCGAAACGGCACGCAAGTTCCATGCCCCTCCGACGCGGCTCCTGGACGCGCGCAAGCTCATTGCGGCGTCGCGGCGGCGCCTTCCTCCTCCTCGCCGCTCTCCAGGCTCTCCGGGTCGGGCTGCAACACGGCCGTCTGCGGGGTGAGCGCCCGCGGGCTCGGCACGGCGGCGTAGCCCTCGCGCAGCTCCTGCGGCACGGCGGGACGCTGGCTGGTGCGGTAGAGGGCGAAAAGGGCGATAGAAAGATGCCCCGCCGCCGTCAGCCAAAAAAGGCCGGATGGCCCAAGACTTTCCATGGCGCCGGCCGCAATCGGCGGGCCGACCATGGTGCCAACGCCGTAGAGCAAGAGCAATCCGCCGGAGACCTGCACGAAGGAGAGGTCGGAGGCGTGGTCGTTGGCGTGGGCGACGGCGATGGAATAGAGCACGTAGGATGCCCCGCCATAGACGATGAAGAAGCCGATGAGGGCGATCGGCCCCTGCGGCTGCACCGCCGCCAGGCCGATCCCCGCCAGAGCCGCGAGCAGGCCGGCGGCGGAGAGCACGAAGCGCCGATCCATACGGTCCGACAGCCGCCCCGCCGGCATCTGCGCGAAGGCGCCGACGATGATGGCAAGGCTCATCAGGCCGGCAATCTGGCCGGTGGAAAGGCCGATGCGCACGCCAAAGAGCGGACCCAGCGTGCCGAAGGCGCCGTTGGCAACGCCCACCATCAGGACGGAGACGAAGGCGACCGGCGAGTTGCGGAAGAGCCCCGGCAAATCGAGATGCACCGCCGTCAAAGGCTGCGGAACGGCGACGCGCGACAGGGTGAGCGGCAACAGCGCCAGGCAGAAGAAGATGGCGCCGACCATGAAGAGCAGCGTGTCGTTCGGGTCGGAAGCGGCAAGGAGGAGCTGGCCGACGACGATCGCCACATAGGTGATGGTCATATAGACGCCGAAGACCATTCCCCGGCTCTCGTTGGTGGCGCGCTCGTTGAGCCAGCTTTCGATGATCATGAAGCTGGAGGCGAGCGCAAAGCCGGAGAAGACCCGCAGGACAATCCAGGAGAGCGGGTTCACCCACATGCCGTTGAGAAGGATGATGATGGCCGCCGCAGCGGCGCAGGCGGCGAAGGCGCGCACATGCCCGACCGCGCCGACGATGCGCGGCGCCATCAGGCTGCTGGCGATGAAGCCGAGCGCCCAACCGGTGCCGACAAGGCCGAGCGAGAGCGAGGAAAAGCCCTCCAGCCCGCCGCGGATGGGCAGCAGGATGGCGTGCAGACCGTTGGCGGTGAGCAGGAAGGCGACGCTCACCAATAGCGCTGTGATTGGCAGAAGATGACGTGCCATGGCCGATTCGCAAGCGTTCGATAAGAGCGCCCGTAGACCCGCCGCCGATGGGCGGTCAAGCCCTTGCCGATCACGGTTTTTTGGCGGCCCGCCTCAGGCCTCCCCGGAGCCTTTTTCCAGCGCCTCGGCAAGCGCCAGAAGGTCCCGCCAGACGAGCTTCTTCTGCATCGGATTGCGCAGGAGATAGGCCGGATGGAAGGTCGCCATGGCGCGGATTTTCCGGCTGCCGGTGTCGAAATCCTGCCAGCGGCCGCGCAGGCGGGTGATGCCGGTATTGGTCTCCAGCATCTCCTTGGCGGCGGCATTGCCCAGAAGGATGAGGAAATCGGGGTCGGCGAGCTGGATCTGGCGCGAGATGAAGGGCCGGCAGATGGCCCGCTCCATCGGCGAGGGCTCGCGGTTGCCGGGCGGGCGCCAGGGGATGGTGTTGGCGATATAGACCGTCTCGCGATCAAGCCCGATGGCGGCGAGCATGCGGTCCAGAAGCTGGCCGGAGCGGCCGACGAAGGGAAGGCCCTGAATGTCCTCCTCGCGGCCCGGCGCCTCGCCGACCAGCATCACCCTTGCCTCCGGATTGCCGTCGGCGAAGACGAGCCTGGTCGCCGTGCGCTTCAGGTTGCAGCCCTCAAAGCCCTCCAGGATGGCGCGCAGCTCTTCCAGCGAAGCGGCGCCGCGGGCGGCCTCGCGCGCCGCCATCACCGCCTCCTCGGAGGGCAACTGCGCCGGAGCGAGCGGCGCCGGCGGCGGCGAGGACGCGCGCCCGCCCGGCTCCCGCCCCGGGTCTCTTGCGCGCTCGGCCTGCCGCGCCTCACGCTCCATCTCGGCACGGCGGCGCGCCGCATTGGCACGCTCGGCGCGTTCCCGGCTTTCGGCGAAACGGTCGAGCGGGCCCTCCGAGACGGCGCAATCGACGCCGGCTTCCACGTAAAAGCGCAGAAGCTCCTTCAGGGCGGGCTTGGACAGGGCGGGGCTCACGGAGCCTTTCTGCCATCAAGCGGCGGCTTCTGAAAGGCCGCGGCAGGCAGGATAATGCGCCGCAGCAATTGAATGGAAGCTTCCAGGCAGTCTATGCGTTGCAGCAGATAAACGGGAGAGACAGATGGGATCGAGCGAGATGACGGACGGACAAGGTTCGCAGGCGCCCGAGCGCGAGAGCATGGAGTACGACGTCGTCATCGTCGGAGCGGGGCCGGCCGGCCTTGCCGCCGCGATCCGGCTGAAGCAGCTCAACGCGGAAATTTCCGTCGTCGTCCTGGAGAAGGGCTCGGAGGTCGGCGCCCATATCCTTTCCGGCGCCGTCATCGACCCGGCCGGGCTCGACAGCCTGTTTCCCGATTGGCGCGAGGATGCCGACAGGCCGCTGACGACGGAGGTGAAGAAGGACCGCTTTCTTTATCTCGGCCCGGCAGGGGCGGCGCGGCTGCCCAATTTCCTGATGCCGAAGCTGATGGGCAACCACGGCAATTACATCGGCTCGCTCGGCCAGGTGTGCCAATGGCTCGCCGGCAAGGCGGAAGCGCTGGGCGTTGAAATCTATCCCGGCTTTGCCGCCGCGGAGATCCTCACCGACGAGGAAGGCAAGGTCATCGGCGTCGCCACCGGCGATATGGGCGTGACGCGCGAGGGCAAGCCCGGCCCGGCCTATCAGCCGGGCATGGCGCTTCTCGGCCGCTACACGCTGATCGCCGAGGGCGTGCGCGGCTCGCTCGCCAAGGAGCTTATTTCCCGCTTCGCGCTCGACGAAGGCCGCGAGCCGGCCAAGTTCGGCATCGGCCTCAAGGAGCTGTGGGAAGTGGAGCCGGACAAGCACGAGCCCGGCCTCATCCAGCATTCCTTCGGCTGGCCGCTCGACAACAGGACCGGCGGCGGCTCCTTCCTCTACCATTACGGCGACAATCTCGTCGCCATCGGCTTCGTCGTCCATCTCAACTACGACAACCCCTATCTGGAGCCCTTCCAGGAGCTGCAGCGCTTCAAGACGCATCCGGAGATCGCGCCGCTTTTTGAAGGCGGCAAGCGCATCGGCTACGGCGCGCGCGCCATCACCGAGGGCGGCTTCCAGTCGGTGCCGAAGCTCTCCTTCCCCGGCGGGGCGCTCCTCGGCTGCTCGGCCGGCTTCGTCAACGTGCCGCGCATCAAGGGCACGCATAACGCCATGCTGTCGGGCATCCTCGCCGCCGAGCATGCGGCCGAAGCCCTCGCCGCCGGGCGCGGCCATGACGAGCTTGCCGGCTACGAGGCCGCCTGGCGCGGCTCGGCCATCGGCGAGGACCTGAAAAAGGTGCGCAACGTCAAGCCGCTCTGGTCGCGCTTCGGCACCCGGCTCGGGGTCATGCTCGGCGGCCTCGATATGTGGACGAACTCGCTCGCCGGCTTTTCCCTCTTCGGCACGCTCTCCCACGGCAAGGCGGACTACGCCAGCCTGAAGCCGGCCGCCGAATGCGAGAAAATCGCCTATCCCAAGCCCGACGGCGTCCTCACCTTCGACAAGCCCTCCTCCGTGTTCCTGTCGAACACCAACCACGAAGAGGACCAGCCGGTGCATCTGCGCCTCGCCGACCCGCTCATCCAGAAGGACAGCGAATGGGGCGCCTATGCCGGGCCCTCGGCACGCTACTGCCCGGCCGGCGTCTATGAATGGGTCACGGAGGATGGCGGCGAGCCGCGCTTCGTCATCAACGCGCAGAACTGCGTCCACTGCAAGACCTGCGATATCAAGGACCCGAACCGCAACATCACCTGGGTGCCGCCGCAGGGCGGCGAAGGCCCGATCTATACGGGCATGTAGAGGCCGCGCCGACAGAGGCGCCGGGAGGGAACCGGGATGGAGCTGAAGCCGCCCTTCCGCAAGGCGAGGCCGGAGGACGCCGCCGCGCTCGCCGATTTCGTCGCCATCGCCGGCGAGGGCCTGCCGGTCTATCTGTGGTCGGGCATGGCCGAGCCGGGCGAGGACGCCATGGAGGTCGGCCGCCGGCGGGCGCGGCGCGAGGAAGGCAGCTTCTCCTATCGCAACGCCGTCCTGCGCGAGGAGGGCGGCAAGGTCGCCGCCTGCCTCATCGGCTATCGCCTCACCGGCGAGCCGGAGCCGATCGGCCCGGACGTGCCGCCTATCTTCGTGCCGCTCCTGGAGCTGGAGAACCTTGCTCTCCGCACCTGGTACATCAATGTGCTCGCCACCTATCGGCAGCACCGCGGCAAGGGCTACGGCCGTGAGCTTCTCGCCATCGCCGACCGGCTCGCGGAGGAAGCCGGCGCTGCCGGCCTTTCCCTCATCGTCTCCGACGCCAATACCGGCGCCCGCCGGCTCTACGAGAGCTGCGGCTTTCGCGAATTGGCGCGGCGCAAAATGGTGAAGGAGGGCTGGCGCAGCGAGGGCGACAACTGGGTGCTGATGGTGAAGGCGGGGTAGGCGAGAGCTGATAGTCAGCCGTATCTCTGCGGATGGCGTGAGACACGGGCTTGCAAGGGACGGAGTGCCTGCAATCCTCTCTTATTCTGAGAGGGACGCTCTATGCAGACGCACTTCAGATGCGCCGTTTGGCTATGTGTATGTTATGAGCACATCCGATTTACATATTTCTAAAATCGGCATAACACGAAATATTATAAAAAAATATAACCTACTGGATAGCTGTATTAGATGTTATTTTTTACTTTATTTAATATCATACATCGCGCCTATCTGCCAAACGCAGGTGCATTCACCTGATTGCACAGGTTAACCAAGGTTTTAGGTCGTCTCTCTCAGGAGCTTGATCGGGCTCCGGCGCCACCCACATGCGAGGCCTTCTTTCGTGGGTCGTGGCATGGCCGGGAAAAGGGCACCGAGGGTCAACAGCCTGGAGTGGCTGGAAGCGAAGTATCCGACCGAGGATTCTGCGCGTCGGCTCTTCGAATCCCTCATCTGGCCGCATGGCCCCCACTGTCCGCACTGCGGCTCCGCGGAGGTCTGGCGCTTCCGAAAGAAGGGCCGGAAATCGCGCGCCGGTCTCTTCGAATGCCGCTACTGCTCCGGGCAGTTCACCGTCACCACCAAGACCCCGATGCATGCCACAAAGCTCCCCCTGAAGGTGTGGCTCCGGGCTCTGTACCTGATTCTGATCTCCTCGAAGGGTGTCTCTTCCGTCATCCTCGGCAAGCAGTTGGGGGTCCGGCAGCCGACAGCCTGGAAGATCGCCCACGCCATCCGCGAGATGACCGACGACCGAGACGGAGACGAGCCGCTCCTGGGGAAGATCGTCGAGGTCGACACGACCTTCATGGGCGCCCCGCCGCGCAAGAAGAAGAGCCGGTTCCACAAATACGTCTGGAACCCGCCGGGCAAGGGATCCGCACGCCCGCAGGTCGCCGTCGCAGCCAGCCGCGACGGCCGGGTGGCCGCTGCGGTGATCGAGAAGAGTGACGCGCAGAACGTCGGCCGTTTCCTCGACCGCTTCGTCTCCAAGGACGCGGTGATCATGTCCGACGACGACCGCGCCATCTCCCGTGCCGCCAAGGCTTTCAAGGAGCACTCGACGGTCACGCACGGCGATGACCAGTTCGCCATCGGGTCGGTCCACGCCAACCGGGCGGAGAGCCTGGCCTCCCTCCTGAAGCGGGCGCAGCTCGGCGTCTTTCACTTCATCAGCCGGAAGCACCTTCAGAGGTATGTCGACGAGCTCATGTTCCGGCGCAATCAGCGGCGGGTGATCACGCACCAGAGTATCAAGGACGGGACTGTGACGCAGGAGATCCGGTACCGGAACTTCGACGACCAGCTTGCCGATCTCCTGAAACGCGCCGTCGGCCGCCAGGTCAGGCGCTCGCGCAGCGGAGGTCTGGAGTGGCCGCCCCCGATCGCGCCGGGGTTCGCCTTGGCTCCATCGGCTTCCCCGTAGGCTTCTTCCAGAGACGAAGCAGTTCCCGCGTCAGGTGGTGACCTCGCCGCCGATCATCATAGAGCATCGCCGCCGCGACTTCCTTGCCTGTCAAAGGTGCGTCCGCGACTCTCTCTTTGCCCTCACCTGAAACTACCGCAGGAGAAAAAGGGTCAAGCGTCGCCGCCGCCGACGCAAGCTCTCCCGGTGAGGCTACGTCCTGCTATGTCCCTGTGTTTGGCAGATAGGCGCGTCATACATACATATATATATTGCGTATATGCATCCAATAATGGCTTTATTACAATATATAAATACGATTATACTGACAATGATGCGAGTGATTTGATTTAAAATTAATATCTCGATCAAGTTCATACGCGTTCCGCTGCGCGCAAGGCCAAGGAAGAGAAAATCAGTATGGGCAGCGGCAGCTTTTCAGTTGACTGTGAAGAACGCATAAGCGGCTGATAGTCGACGGATTTCGGTCTCTCGCAAGGTTTCGGTTTTGCAGGATTCGGTGGCTTGAGCCTGCGGAACCTTGCGATTTCGCATGCGGTTTGGGGATTCCCGGCGGCGCCTTTCCGTGATTCGATTGAGAGGATCACGAGAGGTGACGATGCGACCGAGAGCGCCCAATCGCGAGCTCACCGATGACCTGTTCCGCGCCCGGCTCGACCAGATCATCAACATGCGACACGAGCTCGTCCGGCTGGGCGAGCGGATCGACTGGGCGTGGCTCGATGCGGAGATCGC
>NZ_JHZK01000029.1 GCF_000688515.1 Afifella pfennigii DSM 17143
CTCCCTGGCGAAGCAGGGCGCGATCTCCGCATCGAGCCACGCCCAGTCGATCCGCTCGCCCAGCCGGACGAGCTCGTGTCGCATGTTGATGATCTGGTCGAGCCGGGCGCGGAACAGGTCATCGGTGAGCTCGCGATTGGGCGCTCTCGGTCGCATCGTCACCTCTCGTGATCCTCTCAATCGAATCACGGAAAGGCGCCGCCGGGAATCCCCAAACCGCATGCGAAATCGCAAGGTTCCGCAGGCTCAAGCCACCGAATCCTGCAAAACCGAAACCTTGCGAGAGACCGAAATCCGTCGACTATCAGCCGCTTATGCGTTCTTCACAGTCAACAAAAGAACTGCATGTGTGGCAGCCGATGGCGATCGGCGCTGCCTTAAGAATATGCGGCCGACCTGACCGGAGAAGGCTCGGCGTGAGGCCACCCGACGCCGAGGCGACGCCGGGCGAAGCCTTAAACTGCGGCCTGCTGGTTTGCCTGCAGGCGCGTCATCTCGTCCTTGATATGCAGCTTGCGCCGCTTGAGCTCGTTGATCTCAAGATCATCGGATCCTGGATGGGCAAGAGCTTGTTCAAGCTCCTTTTCCAGCGCCTCGTGGCGCCGCTCCAGCTCTGCAAGATGCGCTTCAAGCGACATTCGCGTCTCCATTCCAATAAGACATCAAACTGTGCCACAGCAGGGCGTAACTGTCTAATGATGGTGACGCCCCAAGGCATCCACAAGGGCGCACAAAATCGCCGCATCGGGCACGCCTTGCGGTGGCGCGAAGGCGCCTTTGCCGCCGGGCGCAGATAGGCTAGCGAGAGCGACGTGGCGCGCCGGCGCGGCCGTGCTGCGCCAGGGTCCTCGCCGTGCTAGATTGCCGGCTTCGGGAGGTGAGGATGGACGAAGGCGGTAACGTCGTTGAGCTGACGCAAAAGGAGATCCGGGCCGAGCTCGCTCTTCTGCGCCAGGAGCATCGCGACCTCGATCAGTCGGTCGAGGCCTTGCACACGGCGAGCCCGCAGCCGGACTACCTGCAGCTGCAAAGACTGAAGCGCAAGAAGCTGGCGCTGAAAGACCGCATTCGGGCGCTGGAGGACAAGCTCCTGCCCGATATCATCGCCTGAACGCAAAGGCGCGCAGGCGTTCTCCTGCGGCTTGCGGGCGGCGGCGGCTTTCGCTAAGCCGCCGGCTTCAGCAAGCTATCCCGACGAGCCGCCTTGCCTTCCACCAGCACCGTTCCCGTCGCCATCGTCATGGGCTCGCGCTCCGATTGGAGCACCATGCAGAAGGCGGCCGAAAAGCTCCAAGAGCTCGCCGTGCCCTACGAGGCGCGGGTGGTCTCCGCGCACAGGACGCCGGAACGGCTCTACGACTTCGCCAGAGGGGCGGAGGCGGCGGGCTTCAAGGTGATCATCGCCGGCGCCGGTGGGGCGGCGCATCTGCCGGGCATGGTGGCCTCGCTGACGCGCCTGCCGGTGCTCGGCGTGCCGGTCAAGTCGAAGGCGCTGTCGGGGCAGGATTCGCTCTACTCCATCGTGCAGATGCCGGCGGGCGTGCCGGTCGCCACCTTCGCCATCGGTGAGGCGGGGGCAGCCAATGCGGGGCTTTTCGCCGCCGCCATCCTGGCGCTTTCGGACGAAGAGATTGCAGCGCGGCTCAAAGAGTGGCGGCAGAGGCAGAGCGAGAGCGTTGCTGAACGTCCCGACGACGATGGCTGAGACGGCCGGGGAAGAGGCGCTTAAGCCCGGGGCCACGATCGGCATCCTGGGCGGCGGCCAGCTCGGACGCATGCTGGCCAATGCCGCCGCCGAGCTCGGCTTCAGAACGCATATCTTCTGCCCCGATCCCGACAGCCCCGCCTTCGACGTCGCCGCCCATGCCACCATTGCCGATTATGACGACGAGGCGGCGCTGAAGGCCTTCGCCGAGGCGGTCGATGTCGTCACCTACGAGTTTGAGAATATCGACGTTGCGGCGGCCGAGCTCCTTGCCGCGCATGGCAAGGTGCGGCCGGGTCCGCGGGCGCTGGCGGTAGCGCAGGACCGGCTGACGGAGAAGGATTTCCTGAGCCAAATCGGCGTGCCGGTCGGCGCCTATCGGCCGGTCGCCAGCGAGGCGGAGCTTGCCGCCGCGCTGAAGGAGATCGGCGCGCCGGCGATCCTGAAGACGCGCCGCTTCGGCTATGACGGCAAGGGACAGGCGCGGATCGAGGCACCGGAGGAGGCGGGCGAGGCCTTCGCGGCCATCGGCGGCGCGCCGGCGATCCTGGAAGTGCTGGTGCCGTTCGCGCGCGAGGTCTCCGTCATCGGCGTGCGCGGGCTTGCCGGGGCGAGCGCAGTCTACGACGTGACGGAGAACGTCCACCGCCACCACATCCTCCATACCTCCAGCGCGCCGGCCGCCATCGCCCCCCAGACCGCCGAGGCGGCGCGGCAGATCGCGGTGAGCGTCATGGACGCGCTCGATTATGTCGGCGTCATCGGCGTGGAATTCTTCGTTCTCGGCGAGGGGGCGGGGGAGCGGTTGCTCGTCAACGAGATCGCGCCGCGGGTGCACAATTCCGGCCATTGGACGCAGGACGGATGCACCTGCTCGCAGTTCCAGAACCATATCCGCGCCGTCGCCGGCTGGCCGCTCGGCACCACGGAGCGCCACTCGGACGCCGTGATGACCAATCTCATCGGCGAGGAGACGGGACAATGGGCGCAGCTGGCGGGCGAGGCCGGCGCGTGCCTGCACCTTTACGGCAAGCGCGAGATGCGCCCGGGGCGTAAGATGGGGCATGTGACCCGGCTTTCGCCGCTTCGGCCGGCGCGCTAGCCCGGGCCTTGCCTTTGAGGCGGATGTCGGAGGGCCTTGCGCGCTTGTGCGTCGCGGCGAAGGCCGAGCGCCTTGCGAAGGGGTGGAAAGTGTGGTGGAAGGCCGCCAATCTTTCCCACAAGGTATCCCATGAAGATCAGCGGTAACGACATCCGCCCCGGCAACGTCATCGAATATGACGGCTCGCTCTGGGTGGCGGTGAAGGCCAACAAGGTGAAGCCGGGCAAGGGGCCAGCCTACAACCAGGTGGAGCTGAAGAACCTCATCGACGGGCGTAAGCTCAACAACCGCTTCGGTTCCGACGAACGCGTGGAGCGGGCGCGCATTGAGACCAAGGACTTCCAGTTCCTCTATAAGGACGGCGATATGCTGGTCTTCATGGACGCCGATACCTACGAGCAGATCAACCTCGCCGAGGATTTCGTCGGCGAGCGCGCCGCCTTCCTGCAGGACGGCATGACGGTGACGCTGGAAATGCACGAGGAAAAGCCGATCGGCATCTCCCTGCCCGACCAGGTGGTGCTGGCGATCACCGAGACGGAGCCGACCATCAAGGGTCAGACCGCCGCCTCCTCCTACAAGCCGGCTGTGCTGGAAAACGGCGTGCGCGTCATGGTGCCGCCCTTTATCACCACGGGCGAGCGGATCGTCGTCGACACCAGCGAGATCACCTACGTCAAGCGCGCCGACTAGGGCCGAGAGCAAAGACATGGCCGGTTCGGCCCTCATCAACGTAATGGTGCGCGCCGCCATGAAGGCGGGGCGCGTGCTGGCCCGCGACTTCGGCGAGGTGGAGCAGCTGCAGGTCTCGCGCAAGGGACCGGCCGATTTCGTCTCCGCCGCCGATCGGCGCGCCGAGGAAATCATTCGCGACGAGCTGGAGCGGGCGCGGCCCGGCTATTCCTTTCTGATGGAGGAGACCGGCGAGACGCGCGGCAGCGACCCGCAACACCTGTGGATCGTCGACCCGCTCGACGGCACCACCAATTTCCTGCACGGCATTCCGCTCTTTGCCGTCTCCATCGCCCTGGAGCGGCAGGGAAAGCTCATGGCCGGCGTCGTCTACAATCCCGTCACCGACGAGCTCTACACCGCCGAGCGCGGCGCCGGGGCCTTCTTCAACGACCGGCGCCTCAGAGTGGCGCAGCGGCGCGAGCTCTACGAGGCGGTGATCGCCACCGGCATTCCGCATTTCGGCCGCGGCGACCACGGCGTTTTCCTGAAGCAGCTGGCCAAGGTGATGGGCGAGACCGCCGGCATCCGCCGCTGCGGGGCGGCCGCGCTCGACCTCGCCTGGGTCGCCTCCGGGCGCTTCGACGGCTTCTGGGAGGAGGCGCTGTCGCCCTGGGACATGGCCGCCGGCATCCTTCTCATCACCGAGGCAGGGGGCTTCGTCAGCGACCTTTCCGGCCGCGACCAGATGCTGGGGCGCGGCACCATCGTGGCCGGCAACGAGGCGGTGCACCGCAGGCTCTTGAAGCTTCTCAACGAGGCCGGGCGCTAGGTTGCGAGGCGGCGCGGCGGCGGGTCATCGGCGAGACGGTTTCGCCCTTGCGGCAAATCACGCTAGATTAGCGTCAAAGCGGCGATTCCCTGGACGCCATGGCGAAAGATTTCGATCCCTATAAGCTCTCCTCGCCTCAGGTCTTCCTGGTGCGGATGGTGATCTTTCTGGTGATCGCCGCCTTCGTGCCGCTTATCCTCTATCGCCAGATCGCCGTCGGCTTCATGTCCAATCCGGGCCTTAACGGGCTCATCGTCGGCGTGCTCGTCATTGGCGTGGCGCTCGCCTTTCGCAGCGTCATCGTGCTGATGCCGGAGGTGCGCTGGGTCAATTCCTTCCGCCGGCGCGAATCCGAATTCTCCGAGCCGACGCCGAGAATGCTGGCGCCGATGGCCACGCTCCTGCGCGACCGGCGCGAGGCCATGCTGTCGACGCAGACCTGGCGCTCCATCCTCGATTCCATCGCCACGCGCCTCGACGAGAACCGCGAGATTCTGCGCTATCTCACCGGGCTTCTGGTGTTCCTCGGGCTGCTCGGCACCTTCTGGGGGCTGCTTCGAACCGTCGGCTCGGTATCGGAGACCATCCAGTCGCTGCGCGTGGGCTCCGGCGAGGCCGGCGTCATCTTCGAGGAGCTGAAGGCCGGACTGGAAGCGCCGCTCTCGGGCATGGCGATTGCGTTTTCCTCCTCGCTCTTCGGCCTTGCCTCCTCGCTGGTGCTCGGCTTTCTCGACTTGCAGGCCGGCCAGGCGCAGAACCGCTTCTACACCGAGCTGGAGGACTGGCTCTCCACCATGACGGACCTTGAGGAGTTCGATCTTGAGGACGCGGAGACCGGCAATACGGTGCAGGAGATCCGCGTTGCCGTGGAGCGGCTGTCGCGCAACCTTGAAGGCGGCGGGCGACCCTCCATCGCGGCGATGGCCAATCTCGCCGAGGGTATCCAGGGCCTCGTCCAGCATATGCGCAACGAGCAGCAGATGGTGCGCGACTGGATGGAGGGGCAGGCGGAGCAGCGCGAGCATCTGCAAAGGACGCTGAACGCCATCTCCGACAAGCTCGGCCGCGGCCCCGACCCGCAGGGCCGGCTCTTCGGCGAGGAGGAAGGCCGCTTTCGGCGGCGCATGCCGGGCGTGACCGAGACGCAGGAGCGTTAGAGCCATGCCGCTGGCGCGCGCACGGCGCCTGCAAAGGGCCGATTACTGGCCGGGCTTCGTCGACGCCATGGCGACCCTGCTTCTGGTCTTCGTCTTCCTTCTGACCGTCTTCTTCATCGCCCAGTTCTTCCTCAACCAGGAAATCTCCGGCCGGGACGAGGTCTTGAACCGCCTCAACGCCCAGATCGCCGAACTGACGGAGCTTCTGGCGCTGGAGCGCACCAACAGCCGCGACCTTGCCGAGACGGTCGCCTCGCTGCGGGCAAGCCTTGAGAGCGCCGCCTCCGAGCGCGACCGGCTGGAGGGGCTGTTATCCTCCTCCTCCGGGGCGGCCGGGCAGGCCGAGGAGCGTATCGCCGACCTTCAGGGCGACCTTGAATCGGAAAAGCAGGTGAGCCAGCGCGCGCTTGCCCAGGTGGAGCTTCTCAACCAGCAGCTTTCGGCCCTGCGCCGGCAGATCGCGGCGCTGGAGGAGGCGCTGGAGGCCTCCGAGGAGCGCGACCGGCAGAGCCAGACGAAGATCGCCGATCTCGGCAGGCGGCTCAACGTGGCGCTCGCTCAACGCGTGCAGGAGCTGTCGCGCTATCGCTCCGACTTCTTCGGGCGCCTCAGGGAGATTCTGGCCGGCCGCTCCGATATCGAGATCGTCGGCGACCGCTTCGTCCTGCCGGCCTCCGTGCTCTTTCCGACCGGGACGGACGAGATCAGCGCCTCCTTCGCCGCCGAGCTCAACGGCCTTGCCGACGCCATCAAGCAGCTGGAGGCGGAGATCCCGGAAGAGATCAACTGGGTCATCCGCGTCGACGGGCATACCGACAAACGCCCGATCACCGGTGGACGCTTTTCCTCCAACTGGGAGCTCTCGGCGGCGCGCGCCATCGCCGTGGTGCGCTATCTCATCGATGAGGGCGTGGCGCCGGAGCATCTCGTCGCCGCCGGCTTCGGCGAATTCCGACCGCTCGACGAGGCGGAGACGGAAGAGGCCTTTGCGCGCAACCGGCGCATTGAGCTGAAGCTGACGCAGCAATAGACCTCACGACCTGGAGCGAGGAAGGTTTCCTTCAGCGGGTTATGGCGTTTCGCTTGCAGCCATCGCGTTGTCGCCGGCTGGTACGACGGCGCGCGTGTAAAGGTGCCATGTCGCATGCCCCAGCACCGGCAGGACGATGAGAAGCCCCAGGAAGGCCGGCAGCATCGCCGCGATGGTGAGGGCGGCGACGAGAACGCCCCAGGCGAGCATCGGGCCCGGGTTCTCCTTCACCGTCTTGAAGCTGACGATCATCGCGGAGACGAAATCGAGATCGCGGTCGAGAAGCAGCGGCATGGCGATGACGGTGGCTGAGAAGAGGACCAGCGACAGGAAGGCGCCCACCGCCGTGCCGACGAGGAGGAAGCCGAGACCTTCCGGCGTGGTGGTGACGACCATGAGGAAATCGCCGAGGCTGGAAAAGCTCTTGAAGCCGAGGAAGAGGGCTAGAAGAAGCCGTACCTGATAGATCCACACCCAGAAGACGAAGAGGATGACGAAGGCCATCCAGCCGAGCTGCCGGTGGCGCTGGCTGACGACGACGGTCAGGACCTCGCGCCAGCGAGGCTTTTCGCCAAGGGAGCGCAGGCGGCTCACCTCGTAGAGCCCCGCCGCCACGAAGGGGCCTAAAAGCGGAAAGCCGACGCCGAGGATGAGGATCATCCACGGCATGTCGAGCGCCAGGACGAAGGCGAGGATGAGAAGGCCGCCGGCGACATAGACGGAGGCGAAGAAAAGCCCGAAGGCGGGGCAGGCGAGGAAATCGCGCCCGCCTGCCTTCAGCGCGGCGCCGATATCGGCGAAGGCGAGGCGCCGAACCTCTGGCAGGCGCGGCGGCGCAGCCGCTTCCTCCTCGACGGTGTCGTGATAAAGGCGCGCCTCCTCGGCGCGCGGCTGGTGCGATAGCGTCACGGCGGCCCTCCCTGGGCAATGGCCGCCTTGTCTTTGTGGTGGCGGCGTCGTTTTGCCGCAAGCTTAGAGCCGTTCTTTTCTCGATTGAAGCCTTCGTCCGACGAAAACCAGTTTCCGCAAGCGCGAATGACGCTCAACAGCGCGCTTTGCCATGGGATGAAGGCCGGCGCTGCCGTCAGGTCTCGGGCCGCCCGCCCTTATCTGCCGGCCCGGCCTGGCCGGCCATCTGCCCTCGTGTGGCGGCATCCGCGAAGACCCGGAGTTCCCTCAGGAGCGGGTGACGCGCCGTAGCCTCGGCGCCATAGGCGAGGTTGAAGGCATAGTCGAAATCCGGCGGGTTCTTTCCGAGTGCGTGCTGCAGGATGGTCTCAAGCTTGTCGAAGCCTTTGGCGAGGACCGCCTCCGGCGTCGCGCCGGCGGCGTATTCGGCCGCAAGGGCGAGGATTTCCTCGCGCAGATCCGCAGGCAGCGGGGCGCAGAGCTCGGCAAGGGCAGCGCGCTCGCTCTCGGCCCTTTCCGGCCCGGCGTGCTGAAGCGGCGCCGGCACGTCGCCGGCGATCGCCTCGCCGAGATCGTGGACGAGGCAGAGCTTTACGAGCCGCAGCTCATCGATACCGGCAAGCTCGCGGGAGAAGAGCGTCACGAAAAGGCACAGCCGCCAGCTATGCTCGGCGACGCTCTCGCGGCGGCCCTCGGCAGTGACGCCGCTGCGCAGCGTGTCCTTCAGCCTCTCGGCGGCCTGGACGAAAGCGAGGATGCCGCCAAGGCGTTCCGGGTCGATGGCGGGCGGGTCGTCGTTCCTTTCCGTCATGGCGGGACCTCCGCTTGGTTCGGCTTAAGGCACCCCGGCGCGGGGTAGCACCCCTGCCGGAGCGAGCGAAAGCGCGCGGAGCTGTTCCTGCAGCTCTCCGATTTGCCGCAATGCCTCGGGCCGCAGGCCGCGAGGCAGCGGCTTCTACTCCGCCGCGGCGGCGGCGCGGCCGTTGTGGAACTGCAGCTCGGCGAGGCGGGCGTAAAGGCCGCTTTTTGCCGTCAGGCTCTCATGCGTGCCTTCCTCCACGACGCGACCCTCCTCCATGACGAGGATACGGTCGGCGTTGCGCACCGTGGCCAGGCGATGGGCGATGACGAGGCTGGTGCGGCCCTTCATCAGCGTCTCCAGCGCCTCCTGCACGACGACCTCGCTTTCGGCGTCGAGTGAGCTCGTCGCCTCGTCGAGGAGAAGAATCGGCGCGTCCTTCAACAGCGCGCGGGCAATGGCGATGCGCTGCTTCTGGCCGCCGGAAAGGGTGATGCCGCGTTCGCCGAGCACCGTGTCGTAGCCCTGAGGCAAAGCGCGGATGAACTCATCGGCATGGGCGGCGCGGGCGGCCGCCTCCACCTCGGCGCGGCCGGCTGCCTCGTTGCCGAAAAGGATATTATCGTAGGCGGAGGCGGCGAAGATGGCGACGTCCTGCGGCACCAGGGCGATCAGCCGGCGGACCTCGTCCGGATCGGCCTTTGAGATATCGACGCCGTCTATTTCCACGCGGCCCGTCTGCGGATCGTAGAAGCGCATGAGAAGGGCGAAGACCGTCGACTTGCCGGCGCCCGACGGGCCGACGATGGCGATGCGCTCGCCGGGCGAGACGGCGAGATCGACCTCGCTCAAGACGGCGACATCGGCCTGCGGATAAGCGAAGGAGACGCGCTCAAAGCGCACCTCGCCGCGCGGCGGTTTGGGCAGAGCGACGGGGTTTGCCGGCTTTTCGATGGCGGGCTTGGTCTTCAACAGCTCCACGATGCGTTCCGTGGCGCCGGCGGCCTGACTAATTTCGCCCCAGACCTGGCCGATCTCGCCGAGACCGGCGGCGGCGAAGACCGAATAGAGTACGAACTGGCTGAGACGGCCGGCCGTCATGTCGCCGACGATCACCGCCTGGGCGCCCCACCATAGAACGACGATGACGCTGGCGAAGACCAGGAAGATGGCGAAGGCCGTCAGCCCGGCGCGGGCGGCGGTGGCGGCGCGGGCGGCACCGAAGGCCTCCTCAACACGGGCGCCGAAGAAGCGCCTCGCCGGTTCTTCCTGGTTGAAGGCCTGCACGGTCCTGACGCCGCTGATCGCCTCGGAGGCATAGGCGGAGGCTTCGGCAAGCCGGTCCTGGGCGTAACGCGAGCGCTGACGCACGCGCCTTCCGTACCAGAGGATCGGCACGATGATGAAGGGAATGGCCGCCAGGACGAGGGCGGAAAGGCTCGGGCTCGTCACCACCATCATGATGACGGAGCCGATGAACATCATCATGTTGCGCAGCGCCACGGTGGCGCTGAAGGAGACGGCGGCGCGGATCTGCGTGGTATCGGCGGTGAGGCGCGAAAGGATCTCGCCGGAGCGCGCGGTGTCGTAAAAAGCCGCCGACAGGCGCATCATATGGGTGAAGAGCGCCTCGCGCAGATCGGCGACGATACGCTCGCCAAGCGTGGTGACGAGGTAAAAGCGCACCGCGCTCGCCGCGGCGAGAACGCCGACGACGACGATGAGCATGGTGAAGTACTTGTCGACCAGACCGGCATTTTCGGCCGAAAAGCCGAAATCGATCACCCGCCGCACCGCCATAGGAATGGCGAGCGTCGCCAGGGTGGCGACGATAAGCGCCACGAGCGTCGCGGCCACGCGCCCGCGATATCTGGCGAAATAGGGAACAAGCGCCTTCAACGGACGCAAAGAGGCTCGCCCGGCGCGAGCCGGCTTCTTGTCGACTGTCTCACTCATCTCGGCCTCAGGGAGCACGAAGCGCCGAACGGTTCAAGCCTTCGTTGCGGACTTGATGGCGCAGGCCCTTGTCTGTATATCGCCGGCGAGCACCACATGCGCGCCCGCCAGCGCGCCGGCGACGGCCGCTGGCGCCTTAGAGACGGCACAGCGACCGCCCTTAACCGACGAGACGAGACATGAAAAAGGACATCCATCCGGATTATCATCCGGTCAAGATCGTGATGACGGACGGTAGCGAATACTGGACCCGCTCCACCTATGGCTCGGAGGGCGGCGAGTTGCATCTCGATATCGACCCGACCACGCATCCGGCCTGGACCGGCGGCGGCCAGCACCTCATCGACCGCGGCGGCCGCCTGTCGCGCTTCAAGAGCAAGTATTCGGGTTTCCTCGGCTCGTAAGGGCTTGGCTCGGAAGGGCCCGGCTCATAGGGGCCGTGAACCGAACGCCAGAAGGCCGGCCGAGTGCCGGCCTTTCGCGTTTGCGCCGGAAGCCGGACGGGGCGGCAACGTTGCCGAATTCGTAAAGACGCGGGAGCAAGGACCCGCCGGACGGTGTCGACCCCGGTGTCGCGATGCTTCAAGACGTCGGGCGGAAGCTCGCGCTAGGCGATCCCTGCAACCCAGATGCGGGGAGACCAAGGTGATTTTCAGATACGCGATCCTCTATGTGGAGGATGTTGCCGCCACGCTCGATTTCTACGAACGCTCCTTTGCGCTTCAACGGCGGTTTTTGCACGAAAGCGGCGACTACGGAGAGCTTTCCACCGGCGAGACCAAGCTTGCCTTCTCCTCCATCGCCCTGATGCAGCAGCTCGGAAAGGCTCCGGGCAGACCGAACCCTGAGGCACCGGTCTTTGAGTTGGCGTTCGAGACACAGGATGTCCGTGCGGCGCTGGCCCGCGCCGTTGAGGCCGGTGCCGCACCGGTGCAGGATGTGCGCGAAGAACCCTGGGGGCAGACGACAGCCTATGTCAGGGACCCCAACGGCTATCTCATCGAGATCTGTTCACCGGTCCAGTTGCCGAGCGCGGGCTGACGCAGAAGACTAAGAAGGCTGGCATCGCGGCGCAGCCGCGTCGGGGTCTTGCCGAACCAGCGCACGCATTCTCGCGTCATATGGGACTGATCGCTGTAAGAGCAAAGGCAGGCGATCTCGGCCAGCGGAAGATGCGAGGCAAGCATGCCGGCCGCACAGCGCGCCCGCCCCAGAAGCCGCCAATATTCGGGGGGCGGCAGGTGCAGGTCCCGAAAGCGCCGCTGCATCGTGCGAACGGTGACGCCATGGTCCCTGGCAACGGATGGCACGGTCGAACCTGGAAGGCTCAGCGCCAGGATCGCGCTATCGACAGCATGCGAACCGTCCAGCGCATTGCCAAGGATATCCTCCACTTCGACGCTGTTTTCCGCGATGGCGGCAAGAACGCGGCGGCCGACGGCGGAGCCGGGGCGCAGACGATAGCCGGTTATCTCCGTGCCGGGAGCAAGCGTGACGCGCCGCGGACGGATGTCGAAGTCCGTCAGGACAATGCGATCGGGCGCGCCTTTCCTGCGAACGATCAGAACATCTCGGCAACCGTCGGGAAGGATCAGATGACGTTCCTCGCCTTCCGCCCAGTAGTGCCAGCGCTGGAATTCGGTATCGTCTCTCATGCCGTGAAAGGCTTTTGCAGGCTGCCGGACGGTTTGGGAGCGCCAATGGAGCGGCTCGCACGAGCGCTCGGACCTGATTGCGCCATCGAGGTCGGGTGCCTCGCCGCCATGGCCCGACCCATCCGCGCCGGAGGATTGTCCAGATAAGGCAAGGCCCGAAGACGTGGCCGGATGGGCTTCAGCCTGCCTTCTTCTCGAAGGCGTCGGAGAGGGCTGCGAGTTGCCTGGCGACTGGGCTCGCCTGCTCGGCCGGCTCGGTGCCGTCCTCAAACAGCGCGGTGTCGATCATCTGCACGCGCTTTTGCAGGGCGACGGAGCGGCGCACCAGCTCCTTGAACGCCTCCGGCAACTCCTCCCAGCCGGGACCGTGCATATTGGCGCTGGCCGCGTCGATGCGGATCTTGCGCTTTTCCTCCGCCGCCTGATCGAGGCTCATCTCGCCTTCATTGACAGCGCGATGCAACAGAAGCCAGGAGGCGAGCTGCATCAGCCGCGTCGTCAGGCGCATGGATTCGGTCGCGTAGACGATGGAGGCGGGACGGTCCAGTTCGCCCGCCGAGCGACGGCCTTCGCCATCGAGATAGGCCGCAGTCTCTTCCACCAGGCACATGCCGGCCTGGAAGAGCTCCGAAAAAGTCTCCGAATGCGCGTAGGCGCGTCCGAAGGAAAGCGGCTCAGCTTGGCTGTCGGTTCGACGCATGACACAATCCCCTTCTCGCCATTGAAGGCCGAGGAAGGCCCTCGGGCAAGCCCGATGTCCGGCTTGTCCACCGGCTTCGACGTCGCCGACCATTTCAGCCGATGAAGGGGGCAATTCAATCGATTTGTAATCAATTAGTAAAGATCGTGGCCGGGCCGGGATCGTCCCGGCGTGCCCCAAGCGCCCCCGCGCGACGGTGACACGCGGCCGCCGGGCAGGCAAAAAATGAGCCGCGCAAGGCGGCTCAAGTCGTTTACAGGGAGGCGTCAAACAGAGTGGACAGGAACCACTCTCAGTCCAGATCGCTGGACAGGCCGATTAGAGCTTATAAAGGTTAACCTGCGGTTAAGCCGGCAGCGCCATCGCAACCTTTCCGCGATGTCAGCGCTTGAAGAAGGCGTCGGCGGCGGCGCGGCCGCCCCTCTTGCGTTCCAGCTCGGCCTTGAGGCGGGCAATCTCCGCGTCGCAGAGCTCAATGCGCTCGGCCAGTTCGTGTTCGGACAGGAGCGAGAGATCCTCGCCCACGGCATGCGCCGGCTTCTTCGCCGGCCGGTCTTCATCGTTAAACATGGTCGGCCTCTTTCGCGGACGAGCATAGCGGCAGGCGCCGCGCCTGTCAGTGGCGGCCTGGCGGCACGCGGGTTCTGGGGAAGGCGTTCGTGCGCGGTTCAACGCCGCGGTGAAAGGCGCTAGGCTCTGCGGCCCCAAAGGAGGCGACATGGCGCAAATCCCAGCAACGATGCGCGCGGCGATCATCACCGAGCATGGCGGACCGGAAGTACTTCAGATCGCCGAGCGGCCGGTGCCGGAGCCCGGCGAGGGCGAGATCCTGATCAAGGTGGTGGCGGCGGGCATCAACCGGGCCGACGTCTTGCAGCGTATGGGCAAATATCCGGTGCCGAAGGGCGCGCCCGACATACCGGGCCTGGAGGTCTCCGGCACGGTGGCGGCGACGGGCAGCGGCGCGACACGCTACCGGGAGGGGGACAAGGTGGTCGCTCTCATCTCCGGCGGCGGCTACGGGGAATATGTCGCCGTGGCGGAGACGATCGCGTTGCCCCTGCCTTCACCGCTCTCTTTCGCGCAAGGGGCGGGCCTGCCGGAGGCCGCCTTCACTGTCTGGCACAACGTTTTTGAGTGCGGCTCGCTGCGCCCCGGCGAGACGCTGCTGGTGCATGGCGGGACCAGCGGCATCGGCACGATGGCGATCCAGCTCGGCAAGGCCTTCAAGGCGCAGGTCATCGTCACCGCCGGCTCCGATGCGCGCTGCGAGGCGGCGCGGCAGATCGGCGCGGATCGGGCGGTGAACTACAGCTCGGAGGATTTCGTCGCCGCGGTCAGCGACTTCACCGGCGGGCGCGGCGCCGACGTCATCCTCGACATGGTGGGCGGCGACTATACCAAGCGCAATTACGAGGCGGCCGCGCCGGAGGGGCGGATCGTGCAGATCGCCTTCCTGAAGGGGGCGAGGCCGGAGATCGACCTGGCCACGATGATGCGCAAGAGCCTCATCCATACCGGCTCGCTCCTGCGGCCGATGCCGACGGAGGCGAAGGCGGAGCTTGCCCGCAACCTGGAGGAGACGGTCTGGCCGCTGATTGCCGCCGGCTGGGTGACGCCGGTCATCCATGCCATCGTGCCTTTCGACGAGCCGGCCAAGGCGCATGCGGCGATCGAGGGCGAGCATATCGGCAAGATCGTCCTCAACATCGGGGAGGAGGATTAGCCCGTGGACGCATTGCGCGCCCCCGCGGCAGGCCGTATATGTCGCGCAACTTCCCGTCCATCGACGCGAAATACCGCTCCTCCGGCGCCACAAGCCGGGAGAGAACACAGGAGGATCATGCCATGGCGTCCACACCGCTGATGCCGAAAGCGACCGCCGTTTGGCTGGTCGACAACACCGCGCTCACTTTCGAGCAAATCGCCGCCTTCTGCCGCCTTCACCCGCTGGAGGTGAAGGCGATCGCCGACGGCGACGCCGCCCAGGGCATCAAGGGCGTCGACCCGGTGCTTTCCGGCCAGCTCAGCCGGGGGGAGATCGAGAAGGCGGAGAAGACGCCGAGCTACCACATGAAGATGCAGATGCCGAAGGTGCGGGTACCGGAGACCAAGCGGCGCGGGCCGCGCTATACGCCCGTCTCCAAGCGGCAGGACCGGCCGAACGCCATCCTCTGGCTGGTGCGCAACCATCCGGAGCTGAAGGACGCGCAGATTATCCGCCTGGTGGGCACCACCAAGCCGACCATCCAGGCGATCCGCGAGCGCACGCATTGGAACTCGCCGAACCTGACGCCGACCGACCCGGTGACGCTCGGCCTGTGCACGCAGCTTGAGCTCGACATGGAGGTGAAGAAGGCGGCCAAATCCGCCCCGGCGCCGGTCGAGGAAGAGGGTGCGCGCCTGCTCTCGGCGGAGGAGACGACCCGCTTCCAGCCACGCGAGGAAGAGGGCCAGCGCGAGCCGGATATCGATCCCGATTCGGTTTTCGCCAAGCTGAAGAACCTGAAATCGAGCGACGTGACCTGAGACGGCTGCCCCGGGCGGGGTGAGGGGCGCGCCGGGCCGGCCGCAGCAGCCGATATTTCCGGGGGGCAGGCAGATGGACAGGCTCTGGGCGCTTGCCATGGAGCCGGCGAGCCTCTGGCTCTTCGCCGTGGTGCTCGTGGCCGCGACGGTACGCGGCTTCACCGGCTTCGGCGCCGGATTGGTGTTTCTACCTTTCGGGGGAGCGCTGATCGGGCCGCGCGCTGCCGTCATCGTCATGTGGACGATCGACACCTTGCCGACCCTGCCGATCCTCCTGCCGGCGCTGCGCCACGCCGATTACCGTTCGGTGTTGCCGGCGGCCGCGGCGGCGGCGATCGCGGTGCCGCTCGGGGCGCATGTACTGACCAGCCTAGATCCGACCCTGTTTCGCTGGGGGGTCTCGACCCTCGTTCTGGCGCTGGCTCTGCTCCTCTTCTCCGGCCTGCGCTTCACCGGGCCGCGGCGGCCTGGCTCGGCCTTCGGCGTCGGCCTTGTCAGCGGCTTCCTCGGCGGGGCGACGCAGCTCTCCGGGCCGCCCCTGGTGCTCTACTGGATGAGCGGAACGGAGACGGCGGCGCAGGTGCGCGCCAATCTCATCGTCTTCTTCGCCTTCAGCACGGTGGTGTCGGGACTGGCCTATTTCGCCAACGACCTTTTCACCGCCGAGGCGCTGATGCGCGCCGCGCTGGCCGCGCCGATTTATCTCGCCGGCATTCTTCTCGGCCAGCGGCTGTTCACGCTGGCGCCGGAGCGCCTGTTCCGGGCGGTGGCGATCACCATCATCGTGGCGGCGGCGATCCTGGCGCTGCCGGTTTTCGACGGGGCGCTGCGCTGAGAGGGACGAGCGCGACTCAAGCGGCGGAGAGGCGCTCCATGACCTCCTCGTCGAGGTCGAAATTGGCGTAGACGTTCTGCACGTCGTCGTCGTCCTCAAGCGTGGCGATGAGTTTCATCAGCGTCCCGGCCTTCTCCTCGTCGACCGGCGTCAGGGTCTGCGGCTTCCACACCGCGCGAACCGATTCCGGCTCGCCGAGGCTTTCCTCCAGCGCGCTCGAGACATCGCCGAGATCCTCAAAGGCGGTGGTGATCGTGTGGGCGTCGGCGGCGCTCTCCACATCCTCCGCGCCCGCCTCGATCGCCGCCTCAAGCACCTTTTCCGCATCTCCGACGGCGGCGGGATAGACGATCTCACCGACGCGCTCGAACATGAAGGCGACGGAGCCGGTCTCGCCGAGCGAGCCGCCGTTCTTGGCGAAGTAGGAGCGCACGGCGCCGGCGGTGCGGTTGCGGTTGTCGGTCATCGCCTCGACGATGAAGGCGACACCGCCCGGGCCGTAGCCCTCGTAGCGGATCTCCTCATAGGCCTCGCTGTCGCCACCGACCGCCTTCTGGATGGCGCGCTCGATATTGTCCTTGGGCATGGACTGCGCCTTGGCGTTCTGGATGGCCAGGCGCAGGCGCGGATTGGCGTTAGGATCGGGATCGCCGACCTTGGCGGCGACGGTGATTTCCTTGGAGAGCTTGGAGAACAACTTGGAGCGGGCAGCGTCCTGCCGGCCCTTGCGATGCATGATGTTCTTGAACTGTGAATGGCCCGCCATCGCGGTTTTCCTGGGTCTTGGACGATTGTTTTGGGGCGGGCAGCATATAATGGCAGCGGCGATGGCCGTCCAGGGCAGCAGGTCACGCTGCGACCCGCGCGCAAATGCGCGGTGGAAAGCTGGCCCCGGCCGGGGCCTGGCGCTGCGAGAGGATGCTATTCTTGGCCCGCTTGCAGAGGAGGACAGGGCCGATGGCAACGTCCGGGATGCTTGCCGAAGCGCGGCGCGCGATTCACAGCCAGCTGGAGACGCGCGGTCAGGAGAAGGTCGGGCTGTCGCTCACGAACTGGGTGATCCTCGTGCTCATTCTCGTCAGCCTCGTCCTCTTCACCGCCGAAACGGAGCGCGAGATCGAATTCGTGCGCAGCAGCGGCGTCTGGGTGCTCAATATCGTCATCCTTGTCGTCTTCGCGCTGGAATTCGTGCTGCGGCTTGCGACGGCCGGCGTCGATCCGCATTACCGCGGCAAGGGCGGCGTGCGCGCCTATGCCAGAAACAACTGGTTCATCCTGACGGTCGACTTCCTCGCCTTCGCGCCGGAGCTTGCCTTCGTGCTCCTCGGCGTGCCCGCGCCGGGCTGGCTGCGCTCCCTGCGTATCTTCCGGGTTCTCAAAATCGCACGCTACTTCCCGGCCTTCCGGCTGGTGGTCGATGCGCTAAGGGCCTGCGCGCAGGAGCTGCTCGTGGCGCTGACGATTGCCACGATGCTGTGGTATTTCGCCTCCCTCCTTCTCTATCTCGCGGAGCGCGAGGCGCAGCCGGACGGCTTCGGCTCCATCACCCGCGCCATGTGGTGGAGCGTCGTCACGCTGACGACAGTCGGCTATGGCGATGTCTATCCGGTGACGATCTTCGGACGGATCGCGGCCGGCTTCATCGCCGTCATTGGGCTCGGCACGGTGGCGCTGCCGTCGGGCATCATCGCCGGCTCCTTCATCGATAAGGTGCGCGAGAAGCGCCGGGATGCGCCGACGCAAAAGAGCGCGGCCGCAGCGAGGCAGGGCGTCAAGGACGAGCCGAAAGCCGGCGGCTAGCCGCCCGAACGTCGGAGCGACGCGGTTCGCGCGGCAGAAGCGAATGCTGCATAAGATGCAAGGCGCATCCTCGGCTGTGTCAGAATGGGACAGGGGCGGTGGGCCTTGGCGCCGCATTGTCGGCATCGTCGGCATCGGGCTGCCTGTGCCTGGCGCCGGCGAGAGCGAAGAGCGGCGCGAAGCGTGAGGCCGTCAGCGACGCCGGCGAAGAGGAGGAAGGCCGATGCAAGAGATGTCGAACACACGCCTCATCCGCGAGGCCGTCGCGGTCTTCGACAGCCCGCAGGATCTGCAGGCGGCGATCGACGAGCTTTTGACCTCCGGCTTCGACCGGGCCGAGCTCAGCCTGCTCGCCAGCGAGAAGAGCGTCGACGACAAGCTGGGCCACAAATACCAGAAGGTGGCCGAACTAAAGGACGATCCTATTGTGCCGCGCTGCTGCTATGTGTCGACGGAATCGCTCGGCGAGGCCGAAGGCGGGCTGATGGGCGGGCTAATGTATGTCGGGGCGGGCGTGGCCGCGGGCGCAGTGGTTGCATCCGGCGGAACGCTGGCGCTGGCGATCGCCTGGGCGGCGCTTGCCGGAGGGGCCGGCGGGCTCATCGGCGCCGTCCTCGCCAATTGGATCGAGGAGCACCATGCCGATCATCTGCAGGAGCAACTCGACCATGGCGGGCTGCTCCTTTGGGTGCACACGCGCGACGAGGCGCACGAGGAGCGTGCCGCAAAGATCCTCAGGCGGCATTCGGGGCGGGACGTGCATGTGCACGCGCTGCCGGCGCCGGGCTAGGGCGAAGCCGAGCGCGCTCGATACAGCCGGCGAGCGCCCGGCGCCGCGCCGGAAGGGCAGGCGTTCACGGCGCGCGGTGGCGGGTGTCGTCCTCGTACTTCGCCAAGCTGTCGTCGAGATGCAGCCAGAAGAGCTTGGAGGTCACATAGGCGTGGCGGTCGGGGATGAGCCGGTCGGCCTCCTCGAAGAGCCCGGTATGGATGTAGGTCTCGCCGGGAAGCCGCGCATCGACATAAGCGATCGGCGTGCCGCATTCGGCGCAGAAGGAGCGGATGATGCCGGGCGAGGATTGGCGGCGCTTGGGCTCGCCCCGCCAGCGCACCAGATCGGCGGGAAAGCCGGCCCATACCACGGCCGGGGCGCCGGTCTGGCGGCGGCAATCCTTGCAATGGCACCAGGAGACCTGCAGTGGCTCGCTGAGGGCCTCAAAGGCGACGGCGCCGCAGAAGCAGCGCCCGTGCAGGGGAAGGGCGACCATGGCAGCTCCTTTCGTCTCATGGCTTCTGGCTTGGAACCTTTAGACCTGTCTCAGCCTAGCGATCCTCGTCCCAGAAGGTCGGCACGGCCTCTTCCAGATGTGGGCCGAGACGCAGCGCGGAGACTTTTGTGGCAAGGCCGGTGGTATCGTCCAGCTCCACGGCGATGCCCGACAGCGTCGCCTCGCCCATGGCCGGACCGAGCCTTCCGGAGGCGATCTTGGTCATGGCGCGGTGGAGCGGCTCGTCCTTCTGCATGCCGATGATGGAATCGTAATCGCCGCACATGCCGACATCGCTCATATAGGCCGTGCCGCCTGGCTGGATGCGATGATCGGCCGTCGGCACATGGGTATGGGTGCCGACGACGAGGCTCGCCTTGCCGTCGAGGAAGGCGCCCATCACCTGTTTTTCGCTGGTCGCCTCGGCGTGGAAGTCGACGACGATGGCGTCGCATTCGCGCCCCAGCGGCATCGCCTCGATCTCGCGCACTACGGCGGCGACGGGATCGTCGAGCGCGGGCATGAAGAGCTGGCCCATGAGATTGACGACAAGGACGCGGGCGCCGTTGCGGGCGGTGAAGATGTTGGCGCCGCGGCCCGGCGTCTGCGGCGGATAGTTGAGCGGGCGCAGGAAGCGCTCCTGGCGGGCGGCGAAGACCAGCGCCTCCTTCTGGTCGAAGACATGGTTACCGCTGGTCACACAATCGGCGCCGGCATCCAGGAGCTCCTGGCAAATCGGTTCGGTGATGCCGAAGCCGCCGGCGGCGTTCTCGCCGTTGATGACGACGAAGTCGAGCCGCCAGCGCGAAACCAGCTCCGGCAGACGATGCTTCACCACCTTGCGGCCGGAACGGCCAACCACATCTCCCAAAAACAGAAGTCTCAATCCGCCGCCTTCCCGCTGTCGGTTCTCATCAGCCCGTCCTCGGTGACGATGAGGGGCAGGCGGATATCGTGCGCTTCCATCGGCACAGTATCGACTTCCTGACAGGCAAAGGCGAGCCCGGCAAGACGGGGCGCATGGCCGCTCTGTCTGAGGCGGTCGATCACCGTATCGTAATAGCCGCGCCCATAGCCCAGGCGGCCGCCCCGACGATCGAAGGCGGCGAGCGGGGCGACGATGAAGTCGGGCGTCAATTCGGGGCAGAGGGCGCCGGGATGGTGGGTGCCGAAAGTGCCGGCCTCCAGCGCCTCTTCGTCGGTGAAGGCGCGGAAGACGAGGCGCCGGTCCAGGATCGCCGGCAGGGCAAGGCGGCCGCCGCGCGCCACGATGGCGGGAAAGAGGCCGCGCGGGTCGATCTCGTCGCGGATCGGCCAGAAGAGCGAGACGGTCTCGCCGGGAACCAGCAGCGCTTGCAGATGCTGCAACGCCGCCTGCGAGCGCTCCGCCCGCTGCGCCGGGCCGAGCGCGGCGCGGCGCGCCAAGACCGCATTTCTGATCTCGGCTTTGGTGGCGGTGACATCCATGAAAGAAAGCAGTCTTGCGCGGGGGTCAGCAATCGGATGCGCAGCCACCGCAGCCGGTGGAGTGCTCGATCCCGGGAAACCTACACAGTAGGTGGGCGCCGTTTTGGCCAAGCCCACGGGCAAGGCCAGGGACAGCTCCCTTCGAGATCGATAAGGCCCCGGGGATATGACTCCTGTCGAACCGGGCAGCCGCGCGAATGGCAGATATAGGAGGCGGCGCGCCGGCCGGCAAACGAAACCCGGTGGTCGACGCGCCGGTTTTCGGTTGACACGGCAAGGGTTCGCACAAGGTGATGGGGCAGCCGCCAACCGGGAGCTGACAGAGGGAGGAGCGGATGTTCAAGACGATCATGGTGCCGACGGACCTTGGCCATAAGGACAAGCTGGACAAGGCGATGCAGCTCGCCGGCGATCTTTCCAAGCATTACGGCGCCAAGGTGATCCTCGTTGGCGTCTCCGCGGCGGCGCCGAGCTCGGTCGCCCACAATCCGGCCGAATATGCGGAGAAGCTGGAGGCCTATGCCGCCGAGCAGAGCGGGAAATTGGGCGGCAGCTTCACCGCCAAGGCGGTGACGAGCCACGATCCGGCGCGCGACCTCGACGCGGTGCTGGAAGAGCAAGTGCACGAGACCGGTGCCGATCTGGTCATCATGGCCTCGCATGTGCCGGGCTTCGCGACCCACGTCTTCGCCTCCAACGCCGGCTATCTCGCCTCGCACAGCGAGGTTTCCGTTTTCGTCGTGCGCTAGCGCCGACGCCGACAGGCGCAGACAATCCGCGACTGCGCCGATTGGGCGCACAACTTCTGCGGCCGGTTATCGACCCTTGGCCAATTGTCGGCGGGCGCGCGGCGAGCTAGGAGGGCGGCGGGAGGAATAAGCGATGACGAGCCGCTACCACGAGGTCTATCAATCCTGGCAGAGAGACCCGGAGGGTTTCTGGGCCAAGGCCGCGGAGGAGATCGACTGGGTCAAGCCGCCAGCCAAGATCTTGGACGGCGAGGCCGGCATCTACGGGCGTTGGTTCGCCGGGGGTAGGACCAACACCTGCGCCAATTGCGTCGATCGGCATGTGGAGCGCGGGCGCCCCGGCCAGGCCGCGATCATCTACGACAGCCCCATCACCGGCGCCAAGCGCACCATCTCCTATCAGGAGCTTCTGGGGGAGGTGCAGGCCCTCGCCGCGGTGCTGAAGAAGAAGGGCATCGGCAAGGGCGACCGGGTGATCCTCTATATGCCGATGGTGCCGGAAGCCGTCTTCGCCATGCTCGCCTGCGCCCGGCTCGGTGCCATCCATTCGGTGGTCTTCGGCGGCTTCGCCGCCAACGAGCTCGCCACCCGTATCAACGATTGCACGCCCAAGGCGATCATATCCGCCTCCTGCGGCATCGAGCCGGGGCGCATCGTCGCCTACAAGCCGCTGCTCGACGCCGCCCTGAAGCAGGCCGAGGCGCAGCCCGACTTCTGCCTCGTCCTGCAGCGCGAGCAGGGGCCGTGCGAACTGAGCGAGGGGCGCGACTTCGACTATGCCAGCCTGGTGGAGGAGGAGAAGAGCCTCGGCACGGAGGTGCCGCCGGAGCCGGTGGAGGCGACCGACCCGCTCTATATCCTCTACACCTCCGGCACGACCGGGCGGCCGAAGGGCGTGGTGCGCGACAATGGCGGGCACATGGTGGCGCTGAAATGGTCGATGAAGGCCATCTACGACATCGATCCGGGCGAGGTCTTCTGGGCCGCCTCGGACGTCGGCTGGGTGGTCGGCCATTCCTATATCGTCTACGCGCCGCTCCTGCATGGCTGCACGACGGTCCTTTTTGAGGGCAAGCCGGTCGGCACGCCCGATGCCGGGGTGTTCTGGCGGGTCATCGAGGAGCACCGCGTCGCGGCTCTGTTCACCGCCCCGACCGCCTTCCGCGCCATCAAGAAGGAGGATCCGGAGGGCACCTACGTCGGCAAGTACGACATGTCGCATTTCCGCACGCTGTTCCTGGCCGGCGAGCGCGCCGACCCGGACACCATCCATTGGGCGGAGGACAAGCTCGGCGTGCCGGTGATCGACCATTGGTGGCAGACGGAGACGGCTTGGGCGATCGCCGCCAATCCGGTCGGGCTCGGGGTTCTGCCGGTGAAATACGGCTCGCCGACCGTGGCGATGCCGGGCTACGATCTGCGCATCCTCGACGATGCCGGCCACGAAGTGCCGGCCAATAAGCTCGGCAACATCGTTGTCAAGCTGCCGCTGCCGCCGGCCTGCCTGCCGACCCTGTGGAACGCCGACGAGCGCTTCAAGGAAGCCTATCTCGCCGAGTTCCCCGGCTACTACAAGACGGCCGATGCCGGCATGCTGGACGAGGAGGGTTACGTCTACGTCATGGCGCGCACCGACGACATCATCAACGTCGCCGGCCATCGCCTGTCGACCGGAGCGATGGAGGAGGTGCTGGCCGGCCATCCGGACGTTGCCGAATGCGCCGTCATCGGCGCGCACGACAACCTGAAGGGCCAGATGCCGATGGGCTTCGTCGTCCTGAAGGCCGGCAAGGACCGCGACCCGGCGGAGATCCAGGCCGAATGCATCGCCAAGGTGCGCGAGGAGATCGGCCCGGTGGCCGCCTTCAAGACGGTGCATGTCGTGGCGCGGCTGCCGAAGACGCGTTCGGGCAAGATCTTGCGCGCCACCATGCGCCACATCGTCGACCACGAGGAGTACAAGATGCCGGCGACGATCGATGACCCGGCGATCCTCGACGAAATCCAGGCGGTCGTGGATCACGTCGACCAGATGCGCGCCGCGCAGGCGCGCTGAGACGACGCATGGGGGCGGGTTTTGTCGATGCCCGCTCTTTACCCGCGGCGGGACTGGCCTAGGCTATGGCATCCGGTCCCGCCGTCATGAACAAGCCAAGCTCCACACCCATCGAAGACCACGCCGTCATCGGCGACATGCAGACGGCCGCGCTGGTGGCGCTGGACGGCACGATCGACTTCTTCTGCTACCCCAACTTCGATTCGCCGACGGTTTTCGCCGAGCTCCTGGACCGGGAGAAGGGCGGGCGCTTCCGCCTTTCGGTAACGGACGGGCATCTGCGCTCGCGCCAGCTCTACCTGCCGGACACCAACGTCCTCATCACCCGCTTTCAGGGCGATTCCAGCGTCGCGGAGGTCTCCGACTTCATGCCGCTGGACGGCTCCGGACGCATCATTCGCCGGGCCAAGGCGATCCAGGGCGACATCGATTTCTGCCTCATCTGCGAGCCGCGCTTCGACTACGCGCGCAACGTGCCCGCGGCCGAGCCGATCGAAGGCGGCGTTGTCTTCAGCGACGGCGAGCGCAGCCTCTACCTCTATGCCGAGACGCCGCTTGAGGTCGGCGAGGGAAGGGCGCATGCCGATTTCCGACTGAAGGAAGGCGAGCACGCCTTCGTGGTGCTGTGTCCCGGCCGCAAGGAAGTGCCAAAGGTCGGCCATGAATATGTCAGCGCCAGCTTCAAGGCGACGGTGGATTTCTGGCACGATTGGGTGGCCAAGGGCCGCTATCCGACGCGCTGGCGCGAGATCGTGGTGCGCTCCAGCCTGGTTTTGAAGCTTCTCTCCTCGCGCCAATACGGCTCCATTGCAGCGGCGGCGACTTTCGGCCTGCCGGAAGTGGTCGGCCATAGCCGCAACTGGGACTACCGCTATTGCTGGGTGCGCGACGCCGCCTTTTCCATCTACGCCTTTTCAAGGCTCGATTGCTTCGAGGAGGCGCATGCCTTCACCACCTTCCTGCTCGACCGGGCGGAGGAATGCGGCGGCTGCGAGATGCAGATCATGTACGCCATGGACGGGCGCGCGCATCTGCCGGAGGTGGAGCTCACACATCTTTCGGGCTGGGAGAATTCACGCCCGGTGCGCATCGGCAACGCCGCCTATTCGCAGCTCCAGCTCGATATCTACGGCGAGCTGATGGACACGATCTATGTCGCCGCCAAGTCGCTCGGACAACCTTCCAAGAAGGTCTGGCGACGGCTCACCGTGATGCTGGAATGGCTGCAGAGGAACTGGGGCCAGCCGGATGAGGGCATCTGGGAGGTGCGCGGACCGCGGCGGGAGTTCCTATCCTCGCGGCTGATGTGCTGGGTCGCCTTCGACCGGGCGGTGCGCATGACCCACAAGCATTCCCTGCCCGGCCCGGTGGAGGAGTGGCGGCAAACGCGCGACGAGATTCACGCCTCCATCATGGAGGATTTCTGGGACGAGGAGATCGGCGCCTTCGTGCAGTACAAGGGCTCCCAGACGGTGGACGCCTCGGTGCTCCTGATGCCGCTGATGCGCTTCATCAATCCGCGCGACCGCTTGTGGCTGCGCACGATGCGCGCGGTGGAGCAGCGCCTCGTCAAGGATTGCCTGGTGCTGCGCTACGACGACGAGGCGGAGGGAGCGGAGGATGTCGACGGGCTATCTGGCCGCGAGGGCGCCT
Organism: Afifella pfennigii DSM 17143; assembly: GCF_000688515.1. Taxonomy (GTDB): domain Bacteria; phylum Pseudomonadota; class Alphaproteobacteria; order Rhizobiales; family Afifellaceae; genus Afifella; species Afifella pfennigii. Next base: position 24,875 of record NZ_JHZK01000029.1, read on the forward strand.
TCACCACCTGCGCCTTCTGGTATGTGGAGGCGCTGGCGCGCACCGGCGATGTGCCGCGGGCGCGGCTCCTATTTGAGAAGCTGCTCTCCTACGCCAATACGGTCGGGCTCTATGCGGAGGAACTCAGCCCCTCCGGCGCGCATCTCGGCAATTTCCCGCAGGCGCTGACGCATCTGTCGTTGATCTCGGCCGCGCATTGGCTGGAGCGGGCGCTCGACGGGGATGAGGGAACCCGCTTCGCCGCGTAACGTTGCGCCGGCATGAGTATGACAGAAGCCATTTCCCTCGACGGGCAGATCGCGCTGGTGACGGGCGCAAGCTCGGGCATCGGCGCGGCGACGGCGCAGGCGCTCGCGGAGGCCGGGGCGGACGTTCTGGTCAACTACCATTCCGACGAAGAAGGCGCCAAGGCGACGCTGGCGGCAATCCAGGCTGCCGGACGGCGCGGCATCGTCGCCAGGGGCGACGTCTCGCGCGAAGACGATGTGAGGAGGCTTTTCGATCTGTGCGAGGGCGAGCTCGGCGAAGTCGATATCGTCGTCTCCAATGCCGGCATCCAGATCGACAGGGCCTTCACCGACATGGAGCTCGCCGACTGGCAGAAGGTCATCGACATCAACCTCACCGGCGCCTTCCTGGTGGCGCGGGAGGCGGTGCGGCGCTTCGAAGAGAAGGGAATGCGGCCCGAACTCAGCCGGGCGCTCGGCAAGATCGTCTTCAACTCCTCCGTCCACGAGCGCATCCCCTGGGCGGGGCGGGCGAATTACGCCGCCTCCAAGGGCGGCGTGTCGCTGTTGATGCGCTCGCTGGCGCAGGAGGTGGGCCGGCGGAAAATCCGGGTGAACTCTGTCGCGCCAGGGGCGATCGCCACCGCCATCAACGAAGAGGAGCGCGAAGAGGGGGCGGAAGAGATTCGCTCGCTCATCCCCTACGGCCGCATCGGCGAGCCCGAGGACATTGCCCGCGTCATCGCCTGGCTCGTCTCCGACGCAGCCGATTACGTCCACGGCCATTCGCTGTTCGCCGATGGCGGCATGGCGCTCTATCCCGGCTTTATCGACAATGGCTAGAGGTGAGGAAGCGCGCCCGGATTGCCCTCTTCGCAGGCGCGCCGCCACGATCGGTAGCCAGCGCGCGCGATATCGGTTGATGGCGTCCGGCAGGGATTGACCGGCGCCATCGGGCGGCGGCAGTGTCCGCCGGGGAGGCTTCGATCATGTCACTGGAAAACAAGGTCGCCATCGTTACCGGCGGGGCGCGCGGAATTGGGCTGGCCATCGCCGAGCGCTTCGTCTCCGACGGGGCAAGGGTGGTCATCGCCGATATCGACGACGATGCCGGCAGCGACGCGGCCGAGCGGCTCGGCGATCTGGGGCCGGTGCGCTTTATCCATTGCGATGTCGGCGAGAAGCTCGCCGTGCGCAATCTGCTTGCCTCGGCGGTCGACGCCTTCGGCGATATCGACATCCTCGTCAACAACGCCGGCGTCGTGCATGCCGGCGACTTTCTGGAGATTTCGGAAGAGGATTTCGAGCGCGTCCTGTGCGTCAACCTGAAGGGCGCCTTTCTCGTCGCCCAGGCGGTGGCGCGGCGCATGGTCAAGCAGATCGATAATGGCGGCGCGCCCGGCGTCATCATCAATATGAGCTCGGTCAACGCCGTCTTCGCCATCGCCAACCAGGTGCCCTATTCGGTCTCCAAGGGCGGCATGAACCAATTGACCAAGGTGATGGCACTGTCGCTGGCCCCGCACGGCATCCGCGTCAACGGCATCGGGCCGGGATCCATCATGACCGACATCCTGGCGGCGGTCGCCAACGACGAGGCGGCGAGAAAGCGCATCCTGTCGCGCACGCCACTCGGGCGGATCGGCCAGCCCTCCGAAATCGCCGGCGTCGCCGCCTTCCTCGCCTCCGACGACGCCAGCTACATGACCGGCCAGACCGTCTATGTCGACGGCGGCCGGCTGCCGCTCAATTACACGGTGCCGGTGAGAGAAGATTAGGCGCCTGCCGGCACCTTGTTTCCGGTATGTTTCCGGCATGCGCCAGGCGATTCGCATCATCGGCATCGATCCGGGCCTCCGCCGCACCGGCTGGGGGGTGGTGGAGAGCGAGGGCCCGCGCCTCGTCTTCGTCGCCTCCGGCACGGTGCGCTCCAGCGAGAGCCTGTCCCTGGCGGAAAGGCTGGCGGAGCTCCATGAGGGCCTGAGCGAGGTGGTCGCCCGCCACCTGCCGGGGGAGGCCGCGGTGGAGGCGACCTTCGTGAACCGCGACGCGTCTGCGACGCTCAAGCTCGGCCAGGCGCGCGGCATCGCGCTGCTCGTGCCGGCACAGGCGGGACTCATGGTCGCCGAATACGCGCCCAACATGGTGAAGAAATCCGTCGTCGGGGCGGGCCATGCCGACAAAAAGCAGATCCGCGCCATGGTCTCCGTGCTCATGCCGCGGGCGCGCTTCGACAGCGACGACGCCGCCGACGCGCTCGCCATCGCCGTCTGCCACGCCCATCACCGCGGCAGTGCGCAGGTCGCGGCCGCGGCGATACCTGAGAGCTTCAGAAGCGTTATCGGGTAGCTCTGCAATCTTGTTTTTGTTTGTGTAATGTTCTATTCTTACCAGAAGAGGTAAGAATGCGAAAAAGTGCTACGACGCTCACTGCAAAGGGGCAGGTCACCATCCCGAAGGCAATCCGGGATCGTCGTGGTATGGCTGTCGGGACGAGGTTCGAGGTCAGCGAGCGCGGGGAGGAGATTGTCCTGCGCCGAGCTGCGTCGGTGGCGGCGGCGAAGGGAGACGATCCGGAGTTCGACGCTTATCTGGAACGGGTTCGTGGCACGCTGCGGCTCGGCATGAGCACGGACGCCTTCATGGAGCTCTTGCGCGGCGAATGACCGATACGCTGGTCGACGCGAATGTTCTCATCGACGTCCTGCATGAAGATCACGATTGGGCTTTCTGGTCGCAGAGGCAGCTTCGCGAGGGTCGGCGGCGGGGCCAATTGCTGATCAATCCGATCGTCTATGCGGAGGTTTCGTGCGGCTATGCCAGTCAGCGGCTCGTGGATCGTGCACTCAGCCCGGCGATCTTTCGGCGCGAGGCGCTGCCCTGGGACGCAGCGTTTGCCGCTGGGCACGCTTTCTTGAGCTATCGTCAAGCTGGCGGGACGAGGCGGTCGCCGCTGCCCGACTTCTATATCGGAGCGCATGCCGATCTCGGTGGATATGTCCTCCTGACACGTGATCCGGCCCGCTATCGGCGGTATTTCCCTCTTCTGAGGATTGTCTCACCGGATACCGATCCGTGAGCGGGGCGCGAGCATGATCGGCAAGCTGAAGGGCCTCATCGATTCCTATGGGCCCGATTGGGTGATCGTCGATTGCAACGGCGTCGGCTATGTCGTGCATTGCTCCACCCAGACGCTGCAAGCGCTGCCGGCGCCCGGCGAGGCGGCGACGGTCGCCATCGAGACCTATGTGCGCGAGGATCAGATTCGCCTCTTCGGCTTCGCTTCCGACCTTGAGCGCGAATGGTTCCGGCTGCTGAACTCCGTGCAGGGGGTGGGCACGCGCATGGCGCTGGGCATTCTCGGCGTCTTGAAGCCGGCCGAGCTCGCTTCCGCCATCGCCCTGCAGGACAAGGCGATGATCGCCCGGGCACCCGGCGTCGGGCCTAAGCTCGCCGGGCGCGTCTGCGCCGAATTGAAGGACAAGGCGCCTGTGCTTTCCGGCGACCTCGGCGGCGATCCGGCCGTTGCCCGCCTGCAGGCGGAGCTCGGCGAGAAGGCGGCGCCGCAGCCGGCGGCCGATGCGGTTTCGGCGCTCGTCAATCTCGGCTATGCGCAGATGCAGGCCTCCGCCGCCGTCGCCAAGGCGATGCGCGAGGCGGGCGAGGGGGCCGAGACGGCGAAGCTGATCCGGCTGGGACTGAAGGAGCTGTCGCAGTGAGCGCGGAGCGCCTGATATCGGGCGACATCAAGCGGGAGGACGAGGAGGATGCCTCCTTCCGGCCCGAAAGGCTCGCCGATTTCGTCGGCCAGGAGAAGGCGCGGGCGAACCTGAAGGTCTTCATCGAGGCGGCGAAGGCGCGCGGGGAGGCGCTCGACCACGTCCTCTTCGTCGGTCCGCCGGGCCTCGGCAAGACGACGCTGGCGCAGATCGTGGCGCGCGAGCTCGGCGTCAATTTCCGCGCCACCTCCGGGCCGGTGATTGCCAAGGCGGGCGATCTTGCCGCGTTGCTCACCAATCTGGAGGAGCGCGATGTCCTGTTCATCGACGAGATCCACCGGCTGAGCCCGGCGGTGGAGGAAATCCTCTATCCGGCGATGGAGGATTTCCAGCTCGACCTCATCATCGGCGAGGGTCCGGCGGCGCGCTCCGTCAGGATCGACCTTGCCCCCTTCACCCTCGTCGGGGCAACGACGCGGCTCGGACTCTTGACGACGCCGCTGCGCGACCGGTTCGGCATTCCGGTGCGGCTCGACTTTTACTCCGATGCGGAGCTGGAGCGGATCGTGCGGCGTGGGGCGCGCATTCTCGGCGTGCCGGTCTCCGACGACGGGGCGGTGGAGATCGCCCGGCGGGCGCGCGGCACGCCGCGGGTGGCCGGCAGGCTGCTGCGGCGCGTGCGCGACTTCGCCGCCGTCGACGGGGCGAGCCGCATCGAAAGCGCGCTCGCCGACAAGGCGCTTCTGGCGCTGGAGGTGGACGTGGCCGGGCTCGACGCCCTCGACCGGCGCTATCTTGCCATGATCGCGGAGAATTTCGGCGGCGGGCCGGTCGGCATCGAGACCATTTCGGCGGCGCTCTCGGAGCCGCGCGATGCCATTGAGGATATCGTGGAGCCCTTCCTCATCCAGAAGGGCTTCGTGCAGCGCACCCCGCGCGGGCGGCTGTTGGCGCCGAAGGCTTTTACCCATCTCGGCCTTGCCGCGCCCCCGCCCGACAAGGCGGCGCAGATGGGGCTCTTCGCCGGAGGCGACGATGCCTGAGGCACCGGACGGGCTGTCGGGAAGGCTCGAAGATGGCGGGCACGTCCTCTTCCAGCGCATCTATTTCGAGGACACCGATTTCTCCGGCCTCGTCTACCACGCACGCTACCTGCATTTCCTGGAGAGGGGCCGCTCGGACTACTTGAGGCTGCTCGGCATTCATCATCGCGAATTGGCGCAGGAAGGCCTCGCCTTCACCGTGCGGCGTATGGAGATCGCCTTCGACAGGCCGGCGCATATCGACGACGTGTTGCGGATTGTAACGCGTAGCGAGAAGACGGGCGGGGCGCGCCTCGTTCTGGCGCAGGAAATCTGGCGGGAGGCGGAACGGCTCACGGTGGCACGGGTGGAGGTTGCGCTGATCGATGCAGCCGGACGGCCGCGGCGCCTGCCGCCTGCCGTCAGCTGCGCCTTCTCGCAGGTGTCGAGCTGAGATCAGACGGCGAAGGCGGCGACAACGATGAGAAACAGGCCGGCCGCCAAGCCGCCAGCCACCAGGAAATCCGTCCAGTTGCCATCATCCGGGCCGGGGTGAAAAGCGTACATGACATCCTCATTCGGGGCGCTGCTCATGCTGGCGCGAGTTCGCAGTTACAACGCCATTGGAGTCATCAGGTTCCGCAGCTTTGTGAAGCTTTTTTGGCAACGACTTACCGTTTCCTCCTGGTAACGCTTCGTTAACCCTGTTGCTCTCTCATTCAGTGCGGCGCGTTCTTCGGTTCGCAAGGCCGGGAAGTCGCGCTTTGGTCACATTCGGCGGTCAAGAGCCGCCGAGATCGAACAAGAGCGATCTCATTCCATGGATCAAGTTGCCCAGACAGCGCTCGCCGCTCCGGCGGGAAGCTTTTCTTTGCTCTCGCTATTTTGGCAGGCGCATATCGTCGTGAAGCTGGTGATGCTCGGCCTGATCGGCGCGTCGATCTGGTGCTGGGCGATCATCGTCGACAAATGGCTGCTCTATGCGCGGCTGAAACGACAGCTCGACCGCTTCGAGGAGACCTTCTGGTCGGGCGCCTCGCTGGAGAACCTCTACGCCCAGGTCTCCCAGCGCGAGGCGCACGGCATGGCTGCCCTCTTCGTGGCGGCGATGAAGGAATGGAAGCGCACCTATGAGAGTGGGGGCAAGTCGCTCGCCGGCCTTGCCCAGCGCATCGACCGGGTGATGGATGTCACTCTGGCGCGCGAGGTCGATCGGCTGGAGCGCCGGCTCCTGGTGCTGGCGACGGTCGGTTCGGCGGCGCCCTTCATCGGCCTCTTCGGCACGGTCTGGGGGATCATGAACTCCTTCCAGGCGATCGCCGCATCCAAGAACACCAATCTCGCCGTCGTCGCGCCCGGTATCGCCGAGGCGCTCCTGGCGACGGCCTTCGGACTGCTGGCCGCCATCCCGGCAGTGATGTTCTACAACAAGTTCGCCAGCCAGGTGTCGCGCCTTTCCACCCGCATGGAGGGCTTTGCCGACGAGTTCGCGGCGATCCTGTCGCGCCAGATCGACGAGCGGAGGGGCGCCTGATGGCGGGCGGCATGATCGCGCCGACGCGCGGCGGCGGCCGGCACCGTATCCGCCGCCGGCACGCGCCGATGGCGGAGATCAACGTCACGCCCTTCGTCGACGTGATGCTGGTGCTGCTCATCATCTTCATGGTGGCGGCGCCGCTGTTGACGGTGGGCGTGCCCATCGATCTGCCGGAGACGCAGGCGAAGGCTCTCAACGCCGACACCGAGCCGATCACCGTCTCCGTCGCCGCCGACGGCAAGATCTTCCTGCAGGAGGCGGAGGTGACGCCGGAGCAATTGGTGACGACGCTTCAGGCCATCGCCCAGAACGGGCTCAACGAGCGCATCTATGTGCGCGGCGACCGCATGGCCGACTACGGCACCATCATGCGCGTGATGGGCCGGCTCAACGCCGCCGGATATCGGCGCATCGGCCTGGTCACGCTGGAAGAGACCAACGGGTAGCGATGCGTGTCGGTCTCAGCGTCTCCCTCATCGGCCACCTGGCGCTCGTCTCGCTCGGCTTCTTCGCGTTTCCGGACGCCAAGCCCTTCACGGTCGACGATATCGAGGCGCTGCCGGTCGATCTGGTGCCGATCGACGAGGTGACGGATCTGCGTGCCGGCTCCAAGCAGGCCGAGCCGCAGCCGGATGAGACGCCGCAGCCCAAGCCCCAAACGCTCGCCGAAGTGCCAGAGCCGAAGCCCGCCGAAGAACCGGCCGAAAAGCCGGTGGAGGCGGCGCAGGAGCCGGCCCCCGCACCGGCGCCCAAGCCGGCGCAGGAGCCGCAGCGCGAGGAGGAGGTCGCCGCGCTGAGGCCCGAACCGGAGCCGGAACCGGCGCCCGAGCCGGAACCGCAGCCGGAAAAAGCACCGGAAGCGGCCGCGACCCCGGAGGCGCCGGCACTGGCCGCGCTGCCGAAGAGCCGGCCGACGCCGCCCAAGGATGTGCGCCCGCCGAAGCCGGCGGAGGCGCCGGCCGAGCCGCGGCGCACGGTGGCTCAGAGCCAGGAGCAAGAGCGCGATTTCAGCCCCGACGACATCGCCGCGCTGCTCAACAAGCAGGAGCCGCGCGGCGGCGGAGACCCCAATCCCGAGCCGGAGCCGCAGACCTTCGGGGCGCGCGAGGGCAGCACGGACGCGGCGATGACACAGAGCGAGATCGAGGCCTTGAAGGCACGGCTCTATCAGTGCTGGAATCCGCCTATCGGCGTGCGGCAGGCGGGCAATCTGCGCGTCACCATCGCCATCCGCCTGGAGCCGGATGGCCGTCTCGCCGCCCCGCCCTCGCCGGTCGGGCTCGGCTTCGACCCGCTTTCCACCATTGCGGCGGAGAGTGCCATCCGGGCCGTGCAGCTATGTGCGCCCTATGACATGCTTCCGCCGGAAAAATACAGCCTATGGCGGGAGATCGAGTTCACCTTCGATCCGAGCGAGATGCTCGGCGGCTAGGTCCACACGACCGGAATTTCACGGAGCTATTCTGCTTATGTCCTTTGCCCGTCACCTGAAAGGCCCGGCCTTGCCGCTCCTGGCCGTGCTGGCGTTGTCGCTGGTGGCGTTCGCCAGCAGTGCGACGGCGCAGCTGCGCGTTGACATTACCCGCGGCACCATCCAGCCGATGCCGATCGCCATCCCGCCCTTCGTCGGCGCGAGCGGCCAGGTGGAGGAGCTGTCGAAAAACATCTCCGACGTCATCACCGCCGATCTGAGGCGCTCCGGCCTGTTCGCGCCGGTCGACCCAGCGGCCTTCATCGAGCCGGTGATCCCGCCGAACGTGACGCCGAACTTCGCCAATTGGCGGCCTCTCAACGCCCAGGCACTGGTTTCCGGGCGCGTGGCGCCAACGCCGGACGGGCGCGTCCAGGCGGAGTTCCGTCTGTGGGACATCTTCGCCGGCCAGCAGCTGACCGGCCAGCAATTCGTGGCGAGCGCGGACAATTGGCGGCGCGTGGCGCATATCATCGCCGACGCCATCTATGAGCGGCTGACCGGCGAGAAGGGTTATTTCGACACCCGCATCGTCTTCGTCGACGAGAGCGGGCCGAAGGATGCACGCGTCAAGCGCCTGGCGCTGATGGATCAGGACGGGGCGAATGTGCGCTACCTCACCAGCGGCCAGGACCTGGTGCTGACGCCGCGCTTCTCGCCCTCGCGCCAGGAAATCACCTATGCGGCGCTGTCGGGCGATCAATGGCAGGTTTATCTCCTCAACACGGAGAACGGCCAGCGCGAGAAGATCGGCAATTTCTCCAATATGACCTTCTCGCCGCGCTTCTCGCCGGACGGGCAGAAGGTGGTGATGTCGCTCGCGCAAGGGGGCAATTCCAACATCTATCTGCTCGACCTCAGGACTCGGCAGATGACGCGGCTTACCGATTCGCCCTCCATCGACACGGCGCCCTCCTTTTCGCCGGACGGGCGGCGCATCGTGTTTGAATCCGACCGCGGCGGCAGTCAGCAACTTTACGTGATGAGCGCGGAGGGTGGGCAGGCGCAGCGCATCTCCTTCGGCGAGGGCCGCTATGCCACCCCGGTCTGGTCGCCGCGGGGCGATGCCATTGCCTTCACCAAGCAAGGTGGCGGGCGCTTCGCCATCGGCGTGATGGCGCCGGACGGTTCCGCCGAACGCATCATCACGGAGGGCTTCCACAACGAGGGCCCCACCTGGGCGCCCAACGGAAGGGTGCTGATGTTCTTTCGCGATCAGCCGGGAAGCGGCGGACCGCAGCTCTACTCGGTCGATATCACCGGCTATAACGAGCAGCGCGTGCCTACGCCGAACTTCGCTTCCGATCCGGCCTGGAGCCCGCCGCTCGACTGACGGGCGATCGCTGATCGCGGTAGGCCCGGGCGGCATGGGTGGCGCGGCTGCAACGCGGCAAAAGAAGCGCAGGGAGCCGGGCGTGGGTCGCCAAGCTTCCGCCGCATTCGGCTCGCATCGCTCGCCGCAGGCAACGGGGCGCCGGTCTCGCCGGACCCTCAGCAATTCACAACGGGTTAACCATCCCTCTTGACCCATTCGTAACCCTAACCGGGTATTGACCCCGGACAGCCTCATTTCAGGAGCTAGCGGCGATGACCTCTCGCCTGAACTTTCGCGTTCTCCTTACCGCGCTCGGCATGGCGGTGGTTCTCACAGCGGCCGGCTGCGCCAATCAGCAAAAGGCGGTCGATCTCGCCAGCGCCGGGGCGGCGACGCCCGGCAGCCCGCAAGACTTTCAGGTGAATGTCGGCGACCGCGTCTTCTTCACCGTCGATTCCTCTTCGCTGACGCCGGAGGCGCGCGCCACGCTCGACCGCCAGGCGGCCTGGCTCGGTCAGTATCCGAGCTACCAGGTCACCGTCGAAGGCCATGCCGACGAGCGCGGCACGCGCGAATACAACCTCGCCCTCGGCGCCCGGCGCGCGGCGGCGACGCGCGATTATCTCGCTTCGCGCGGCGTCAATCCCTCGCGCATGCGGACCATCTCCTACGGCAAGGAAAGGCCGGTGGCGGTCTGTGATGATCCCTCCTGCTGGAACCAGAACCGGCGCGCCGTCACCGTGGTGAGCGGCGCCGGCGCATAACCGTCGCCGGGGCGCAACACAGAACGCAAAAGGCGGCCCCGGCCGCCTTTTCTTGTTGCTGCCAGAGCTTCGTCGAAGTTTAGCCCGATTGATCTGGAGGTGGTGCGCCATCCTCAGATCATGCTAGCGACGATGCCATGAGCGGACGTTTTCTTCTCGTTGTGGTCGCCCTTCTCCTGGCGCCGGGTGCCGCCAGCGCCCAAAGCTCGCAAGAGATTGGGCAGATGCGGCTCTATATCCAGCAGCTGGAGCAGCGCGTGCGCGAGCTGACCGGCGAAGTTGAACGATTGCAATACGAGCTGCGCCAGACGCGCCAGCAGGCCGGTATCGCCGGCCCGCCGGATGATTCGGGCGGCCAGCCGATGGATCAGGGCTTCGGCATGCCGGGCCAGCTCGGCAGCGGCGACATGGCCGCGCCGGGCGACAATTCCAGCGCTATGGCCGGGGCACCGCCGCAGGATCTCGGCACTTTCAGTATCGCGCCGGACGATCCGCGCATCGCTCCGGACGGGGCGGGCGATCCGGCGAGCGCCGGACCTGGCTTCGATGCGGGCGCGCCGATCGATCTGTCGGAACTCGCCGGCGGAGGCAGTGGCGGCGGCTTTAACGGTGCGCCGACCATGCAGGCGCCCGGCCTTTCAGAAAGCGGTGCGATGGGCGGTTCCGTCAGCGCAGGTCAGCCCCCCACCGGCAGCACCGCGCCCGTTGGCGGCGGTATGGATGCGGGCGAGCGCGCCGCGTCCATGGACGGGTCGGCCCAGAGCGGTGCTGCGCTCGCCTCGCTTTCCGGCGATCCCCGGCAGGATTACGATTTCGCCTATGGCTATATCCTGACCGGCGACTACGCCGATGCGGAGCGCAGCTTTTCCGCTTGGCTTGAACGTTTCCCGAACGAGGCGCAGGCGAACGACGCCCGCTTCTGGCTCGGCGAGAGCCTGTTGCAGCAAGAAAAGCATCGGGCCGCAGCCAATACCTTCCTGGAACTCTACAAGACGGCGCCCGACAGCCGCAAAGCGCCGGACGCGCTGATGAAGCTCGGCATGTCGCTGGCCGCGCTCGGTGAGAAGGACGCGGCCTGCGCCACCTTCGAGGAGGTGACGCGCAAATATCCCGACGCCTCCGGTGCGCTCGCCAACCGTGTCGCCAGCGAAGCCCAGCGCGCCGGCTGCTGAGGCGGCGCTCGACGAGCGGCAAGCAGAGGCCCTGCTGGCTGTCTGGCTGGCCAAGGGCGCGCTCATCGCCGTCTCAGGCGGGCCCGATTCCATGGCTCTTCTCGGCCTTTCGGCACGGCTGGCGGCAAAACGCGGTGGGCGCAAGCCGGAAGCCTTCACCTTCGACCACGGGCTGCGAGAAGAAAGCGGCGCGGAGGCCGCGGCGGTAGCGCGTGCCTGCGGAGAGCTCGGCCTCAAGCATCATGTGCGGCGCTGGCCGGCGGCGGTGCGGCCCAGGAGCGGCCTGCAGGCTGCAGCAAGGCTCGCCCGATACGCCGCGGCGATCGGGGTGGCGAAAGAGGCCGGGCTCGGCGCCGTCCTGACGGCGCATCATCGCGACGATGTCGCCGAGACGGTGCTGATGCGCCTTGCGCGCAGCTCCGAGCCGCGGGCGCTCGCTGGCATCGAGCCGTCTCTTCTCCGTGAAGGCTGGCCGCAGATCGGCAGGCCCTTCCTCGGCGTTGCCAGGGCGGAGCTCGCCACGACCTGCGCCGCACTCGGCTTGCCGAAGGTCGAGGATCCCAGCAACCGCGACCCGGCCTTCGAGCGGGCGCGCATCCGCGCGGCGATGCCGGCGCTCGCCGCAATCGGCATCGACGCGGCGCGGCTTGTCGATTTCGCCAACCGCCAGAGGACCATCGCCGCCGCGTTCGAGGCGGAGGCCGAGGGCGCGCTTGCCGAGGCGGAGGTTTCAGAGACGGGGGTGATCCATCTGCCGCGGCCAGGCGGCTGGCGCAACCGTCTTGGCGAGGAGGCCTGGCTGGCGGCGGTGCGCCGCCTGGTGATAGCGGCCGCCGGTGCCACTTCCGCTCCCACGCGCGACAAGCTCGCCGCCCTCGACGCTGCACTCGGCGCGGCAATGGCGGGCGAGGGCGCAGCGCGCCATACCTTGCACGGGGCGCAGATTTCCCTTGCCGCGGAGGGCCTTTCGCTGTGGCGCGAATGGGGACGCGAGGGTCCGGCGCCGCTCGCCGCCGATAGCGGCGCGCCCATCATCTTCGACGGGCGATATATCGTCGCGCCGCATCCTCGCGCCGCGTCCGGCACGCGGCTGGCAGGCTTCGGGGTTACGGGGCGGGGCGGGGAGGCGGAGCGCAGCCTGCCGGCGCTGTTTGCAGGCGAGACCTGCCTCGCCGTGCCGCCATGCCTGGCGGCGAAGGCCCCGCAAGGCTGCCGCAGCGATCTTGAGGCGACGCCGATCATCGCCGCGCGCCTCAAAGACCGGCATCTCGGCGGCCTCTACGACCGGCTGATGGTGGAAAACCGCCTGCCGGGCGCGGCGGGGCGCGCGGCGCTCGCGAAGGCGTGAAACGTGCAAACGCGGCGCAAAGAGCGGTAGAAGGAAGGCCGGAATCGCCTCGCGGCGGCGTCTTTGCCTTCACATCAACAACCTTGCAACCTATCTAGGAGATTGTCGCAAGGAAGCCCGTAGGGTTCCGGCGCCCAAAAGCGCCATCGGGGAAACCAGAATGAATCAGAATTTCCGCAATTTCGCGCTGTGGATCGTCATCCTCCTCTTGCTCGTGGCTCTGTTCAACCTGTTCCAGAGCCCGTCTCGGGAGGGTGCGACGCAGGAAATCACCTATTCGCAGTTCCGTAGCGAGACGTTGGACGGCAACGTCAAATCCGTCACCATCTCCGGCCAGCAGATTGCGGGCGCCTATCGCGACGGCAAGCGATTCGTCACTTACGCTCCGTCAGGCTCCGAATACGTCAGTCTTCTGGAAGACCAGGGCGTGACCATCCGCGCCGAGCCATATGAGAACGAGATGTCCTTCCTCTCCGTGCTCATCTCCTGGTTCCCGATGCTGCTGCTCATCGCCGTATGGATCTTCTTCATGCGCCAGATGCAGGGAGCCGGCGGGCGCGCCATGGGCTTCGGCAAGTCCAAGGCCAAGCTTCTGACGGAGGCGCATGGGCGCGTCACCTTCGAGGACGTGGCCGGCGTCGACGAGGCCAAGGAAGACCTTGAGGAGATCGTGGAGTTCCTGCGCGATCCGCAGAAATTCCAGCGCCTCGGCGGACGCATTCCGCGCGGCGTGCTGCTCGTCGGGCCTCCGGGGACCGGCAAGACGCTGATCGCGCGTGCCGTCGCCGGCGAGGCGGGCGTTCCCTTCTTCACCATCTCCGGCTCCGACTTCGTGGAGATGTTCGTGGGCGTGGGCGCCAGCCGTGTGCGCGACATGTTCGAGCAGGCGAAGAAGAACTCGCCCTGCATCATCTTCATCGACGAAATCGACGCCGTCGGCCGCCATCGCGGCGCCGGCCTGGGCGGCGGCAACGACGAGCGCGAGCAGACGCTGAACCAGCTCCTGGTGGAGATGGACGGCTTTGAGGCGAATGAGGGCATCATCCTGATCGCCGCCACCAACCGCCCGGACGTGCTCGATCCGGCGCTCCTGCGCCCCGGCCGCTTCGACCGGCAGGTGGTGGTGCCGAACCCGGACGTGGTGGGCCGCGAGAAGATCCTGAAAGTGCATGCGCGCAAGGTGCCGCTGGCGCCGGACGTCAACTTGAAGACCGTGGCGCGCGGCACGCCGGGCTTTTCCGGCGCCGACCTGATGAACCTGGTCAACGAGGCGGCGCTGCTCGCCGCCCGGCGCGGCAAGCGGCTCGTCACCATGCTGGAGTTCGAGGACGCCAAGGACAAGGTGATGATGGGCGCCGAGCGCCGTACCCTCGTCATGACGGAGGACGAGAAGCGGCTGACGGCCTATCACGAGGGCGGCCATGCCATCGTGGCGCTGAACGTGCCTTCCACCGATCCGGTGCATAAGGCGACGATCATCCCGCGCGGACGGGCGCTCGGCATGGTCATGCAGCTGCCGGAACGCGACCAGCTCTCCATGACCTATCAGCAGATGACCTCAAGGCTGGCCATCATGATGGGCGGGCGCGTCGCCGAGGAGATCGTCTTCGGCCATGACCGGGTGACCTCCGGCGCGGCCTCCGACATCGAGCAGGCGACCAAGCTCGCCCGCGCCATGGTGACCCGCTGGGGCTTCTCCGACGAGCTCGGCCGCGTCGCCTATGGCGACAACCAGGAAGAGGTCTTCCTCGGCCATTCCGTGGCGCGCCAGCAGAACATCTCCGAGCAGACGGCGCAGAAGATCGACGCGGAGGTGCGCCGCCTGGTCGATGAGGGCTACGACAAGGCCCGCGAGATCCTGACGACGCATCACGATCAGCTGGAGACGCTGGCCCAGGGTCTGTTGGAGTTCGAGACGCTCTCGGGCGACGAGATCAAGGCGCTGCTTAACGGCAAGCGGCCGGTGCGTGAGGATCCGAGCGACGACACGCCGCCGCCCAAGGGTTCGGCCGTGCCCTCCACCGGCCCGCGCCAGCGCCCCGACAGCGACAGCGGACCGGGGCTGGAGCCGCAGCCGACCTGAGGAAGGCGCGGCGCCGCCGGGCGACAATCGGGGATTGTTGCCGAAATGCTATGGCGCCGCTGATACACTTCGATACATAATTTGAGGCCCGGAGTTCGCTCCGGGCCTTTATGTTTCTTTGAGAATCGCTCGGCACACTGCGCTCATGACAAGGAGCACAGCCGGCGGCAAGAAAAGAGCCCAGGGCAAGGCGCGCCAAGGCGCCCCCGGAAGGCCAGCCGTAGGGCAGGACAAGATGCGACACTATTTCGGAACGGACGGCATTCGCGGAACCGCGAACACCTATCCCATGACGCCGGAAGTGGCGATGAAGGTTGGCCAAGCGATCGGCCTGCATTATCGCAACGGCCATCGCCAGCGCGTGGTGATCGGCAAGGATACGCGCCTTTCCGGCTACATGATCGAGAACGCGCTGGTGGCGGGCTTCACCTCCGTGGGCGTTGACGTCTTCCTTCTCGGCCCGATTCCGACGCCGGCCGTGGCCATGCTGACGCGCTCCATGCGCGCCGATTACGGGGTGATGATTTCCGCCTCGCACAATCCTTTCGCCGATAACGGCATCAAGATTTTCGGGCCGGACGGCTTCAAGCTCTCCGATGCGGTGGAAACCGCCATTGAGTCGCTCATCGATTCCGACCTTTCCCGCCGCCTCGCCAATCCGCGCGAGCTCGGCCGCGCCAAGCGCGTCGACGGGGTGATCGACCGCTATATCGAATTCGCCAAACGCACGCTGCCGCGCCAGCTCTCCTTCGAGGGGCTGCGGGTTGTGGTGGACTGCGCCAACGGCGCCGCCTACAAGGCCGCGCCGGCCGCGCTCTGGGAGCTGGGAGCGGAGGTGGTGGCCATCGGCGACGATCCGGACGGCTTCAACATCAACCGCGATGTCGGCTCCACCTCGCCGCAGGCGCTGGCGCGCAAGGTGCACGAGGTGCGTGCCGATGTCGGCATCGCCCTGGACGGTGACGCCGACCGTGTCGTCATCGTCGACGACAAGGGCAACGAGGTCGACGGCGACCAGCTGATGGCGGTGGTCGCCTCCTTCTGGAAGCAGGAGCAGCGGCTGGCCGGCAACGGCATCGTCGCCACCATCATGTCCAATCTCGGCCTGGAAAGGTTCCTCGCCGGCATCGGCCTGTCGCTGGCGCGCACGCCGGTCGGCGACCGCTACGTGTCGGAATATATGCGCCAGCACGGCTTCAATGTCGGTGGCGAGCAATCGGGCCACATTATCCTCTCCGACTTCTCTACCACCGGGGACGGCCTCGTCGCCGCCCTGCAGGTGCTGGCCGTGGTGTGCCAGGAGGGCAAGCCCGTCAGCGAGGTCTGCCACCGCTTCGAGCCGGTGCCGCAGGTGAAGAAGAACGTGCGCTACAAGGGCAATCAGCCGCTCGACAGCGAGGCGGTGCAGAAGCTCATCATCGAGGCGCAGACCAAACTCGGCAATACCGGACGGCTGGTCATCCGCCCCTCCGGCACGGAGCCGGTGATCCGGGTGATGGGCGAGGGCGACGACAGCGACGTGGTCGCCTCGGTCGTCGACGATATCGTCTCGGCCCTGCAGCGCGCCGCCTGAGGCTCAATCCAAACCCCCCGAAGGGGTTGCGACACAGCGCCGTGCGAACGGAAGGTCGTTGACTTCGGGCGGCGACTTCGCCACCTGTCTTGGCATGCAGGATCGTCCGAGCCTTGCCGA
The DNA here is from genome assembly GCF_000688515.1 of Afifella pfennigii DSM 17143. Taxonomy (GTDB): domain Bacteria; phylum Pseudomonadota; class Alphaproteobacteria; order Rhizobiales; family Afifellaceae; genus Afifella; species Afifella pfennigii. The sequence goes on from NZ_JHZK01000029.1 coordinate 41,226, forward strand.
TCTGGCCATCAAGGCGGGCCCCGCCCAGCGGCGGCGCTCCGTCGCCGTCAAGATCGGAGATGTGACCGTCGGCGGCGAGGCGCCGATCGCGGTCCAGTCCATGACCAATACCGATACCGCCGACGTGGAAGCGACGGTGAAGCAGGTCGCCGCGCTGGCGCGCGCCGGCTCGGAATTGGTGCGCGTCACCGTCGACCGCGACGAGGCCGCCGCCGCCGTGCCGCATATCCGCGACAGGCTGCATGCCGCCGGCATCGACGTGCCGATCATCGGCGACTTCCATTATATCGGTCACAAGCTCCTGGCGGAGCATCCGGCCTGCGCGGAGGCGCTCGCCAAATACCGCATCAATCCCGGCAATGTGGGCTTCCGCAACAAGCGCGTCAGCCAGTTCGACGCCATCATCGACAAAGCGCTGCATTACGACAAGCCGGTCAGGATCGGCGTCAATTGGGGCTCGCTCGACCAGGAGCTCCTGACGCTCTTGATGGACGACAACGGCAGGATGGAAAAGCCGCTGCCGGCGACGGCGGTGATGCGCGAGGCGATGGTGCGCTCGGCGCTGCTGTCGGCGGGGCGGGCGGAAGAGCTCGGCCTGGCGAAGGAAAAGATCATCCTGTCGGCCAAGGTCTCCGACGTGCAGCAGCTCATTGCCGTCTACCGGATGCTCGCCTCTCGCTGCGACTATGCCCTGCATCTCGGCCTGACGGAGGCCGGTATGAGCTCCAAGGGGCTGATCGCCTCGTCCGCCGCCATGGGCATCCTGTTGCAGGAGGGCATCGGCGACACCATCCGCTATTCGCTGACGCCGGAGCCCGGCGGCGACCGCACCCTGGAGGTGAAGGCCTGCCAGGAGCTTTTGCAGACCATGGGCTTTCGCCAGTTCCTGCCCATCGTCTCGGCCTGTCCGGGCTGCGGGCGCACCACCTCCTCGCTGTTCCAGGAGCTGGCGCGCGACATCCAGAACCATATCGCCGAGCGCATGCCGGCTTGGCGCGAGACGTATCCGGGCGTGGAGCGAATGTCGGTGGCGGTGATGGGCTGCATCGTCAACGGGCCGGGCGAATCCAAGCACGCCGATATCGGCATCTCGCTGCCGGGCACCGGCGAGCAGCCGGCGGCGCCGGTCTTCATCGACGGCGAGAAGGCGACGACTTTGCGCGGGCCGAACCTTGCCGCCGACTTCACGGCGATGGTGGAGGAATACGTCGCCAGGCGCTATGGCGGGGAGACGGCGCGCCGAGACGATGCCGCATGAGCCAGGCCGCGTGGCGGCGCGCTATCTCAGCGTCATCGAAGAGGAGATCGTGCCGCTGACGGAGGCGGGCGTTGTCGCCGGCAACAAGCTCTTCGGCGCGGCCATCCTGAAGAAGGACGATCTTTCGCTCGTCGTCGCCGCGAGCAACCGGGAGCGCGAGAACCCGCTCCTGCACGGCGAGGTGGCGGCGCTCAACGCCTTTTTCGCCATCCCGGCGACGGCTCGGCCGGCGGCGCGCGAGTGCCTGTTCCTGGCCACGCACGAGCCCTGCTCGCTCTGCCTTTCGGCGATCACCTGGGCGGGCTTCGACAATTTCACCTATCTCTTCGCCTATGAGGATACGCGCGACGCCTTTTCCATTCCGCACGATCTTGCCATTCTGCGCGAGGTGTTCGGCGTTGAGGGCGGAGCCTATCGCCGCGACAACGCGTTCTGGAGCGGGCGCGCGCTTTCAGAGCTCGTCGCGGCGGCGCCAGAAGAGGAGCGCAGGGCGCTTGCGGAGCGGCAAGGGGCGCTGGCGAAGGTTTATGCGCGGCTATCGGAGACCTATCAGGCAAAAAAGGGCGGGAGCGGCATCGCGCTCAGCTAGGGCCTTCTTGGTGGCGGCGTTCCTGCTTCCGGGCTTCGGCCAGGCGCTCGCCTTCGAGGAGGGCGCCGTCATCGGCATCGGCCCGCCCGCGAAGGTGCCGCCGAAGCTGGAGCCGGTGAAGGCCGAGCCGGCGGCTATATGCGGCGCCATCGCCCTGCAGGCGCGGCGCTTCGGCCTCAGCCCGGATTTCTTCGCCCGCCTCATCTTCCAGGAAAGCCGCTTCGACGCCAACGCCGTCAGCCCCAAGGGGGCGGCGGGCATCGCCCAGTTCATGCCGGCGACGGCGCGCGAAAGGGGGCTCGCCGATCCCTTCGACATCGCCTCGGCGCTCTACCATTCGGCCAGCTATCTCAGGGAGCACTGGAGCGCCTTCGGCAATTGGGGCCTGGCGGCGGCCGCCTACAATGCCGGGCCGAACCGGGTGCGGCGCTGGCTGGCCGGCACGAGCGGCCTGCCGGCGGAGACGCGCGGCTTCGTCGCCATCATCACCGGCGAGCCGGCGGAGACGTTTCGCGAGGCGGGGGCGGAGCTCGGCGACCTCAGGCTCGATGCAGAACTCTCCTTCCTGGAAGCCTGCGAGAAGCTGCCGGTGCGCCGCACCTCCTTGCGCCTTGCCGCGCTCGACAGCGGCGCATGGCAGCCCTGGGGCGCGCAGGTGGCCGGAAGCCATTCGCGCCAGGCGGCGCTTTCCGCCTTCACCCGGCTGAAGGCGCGCTACGGCGCGGCCATCGGCGAGGACGCGCCGATGGTGGTGCGCGCGCGCAGTCCGGCGCGCGGGCGGGCGGCGATCTACGCGGTGCGGCTCGGGGCGCCGAGCCGCAAGGAGGCCGGCGCCATCTGCGCGCGCCTGCGCCAGAAGGGGGGCGCCTGCCTGGTGATGAAGAACCCGGCGAGAGGCTCGTGAGCCCGCGCATCGACGCCATGGAGGATATTGCGCGCGGCCTTGCCCATCTGCGCCAGGCGGATGCGCGGCTTGCCGCCGTGATGGAGCGCGCCGGCACGGTGCCGCTGCGCCGGCGCGCCGGCGGCTATCAGGGGCTTGCGGAGATCGTCGTCGCCCAGCAGCTCTCCAAGGCGGCGGCCGACACGATCTGGCAGCGTCTCGGCGAGCGGCTCGACCCTATCGGGCCGCAGGCAGTGCTCGCAGCCGGCGAGGAGGAGCTGCGCGCCTGCGGCCTGTCGCGGCCGAAAATCCGCACGCTGCGCGCGCTCGCCGAAGCCTCGGCGGCGGATTTTCGCTTCGAGGCGCTCACCGAGCTGCCGGCGGAGGAGGCGATCGCGGCGATGACGGCGCTGCACGGCATCGGGCGGTGGACGGCGGAGGTCTATCTCCTCTTCTGCTGCGGCCATGCCGATATCTTCCCGGCCGGCGACATCGCCCTGCAGAACGCCGTGCGCCACGCCTTCGCCATGCCGGCGCGGCCGGGCGAGAAGGAGCTGCGCGACATCGCCGCTTCATGGTCGCCCTGGCGGGGTGTCGCGGCGCGGCTGTTCTGGCGCTATTACGCCGTGACGATACGCGATGCGACACCAACCGGAGCTGCCTGAATGCCGATTACCCTTCTCGACGGACCCCGCCTGCCGCCCGCTTCCGGAGGAACGGCGCGGAGCCTCGTCGTCTTCCTGCACGGCTTCGGGGCGGACGGTAACGACCTCCTCGCCATCGGCCGCGAATGGGGGCGGGCGCTGCCGGACACCGCCTTCGCCGCGCCGCATGCGCCGGAGCCATGCGCGGCCGCGCCGGGCGGGCGGCAATGGTTCGATCTGACGCAGCGCGACGCCGACGTCTATGCCAGGGGCGTGGCCGCGGCGCGGCCCTCGCTCGACCGCTTCCTCGATCAGGAGATGCAGCGGCACGGGCTCGACGAGACGCATACGGTGCTGGTCGGCTTCTCGCAGGGCACGATGATGGCGCTGCATTGCGGCCCGCTGCGGCAAAAGCGGCTTGCCGGCATTATCGGCTTCTCCGGCCTTCTGGCCGACAAGAACGCCGTGGCGGCGCCGGCGGCGCACAAGCCGCCGGTGCTGCTCATCCATGGCGATGCGGACGAGCTCATCCCCGTCCAGGCCGTGTTCATGGCGGCGGAAGGCCTGTCACAGGCGCAGATCCCGGTGGAATGGCACATCAGCCGCGGCATCGGGCACGGGATCGGCCCCGACGGGCTGGAGATCGCCGGCCACTTCCTCAAGCGGATCCTGCCGAAAGCGTGAGGCTGGCCGGGCGAAGAGCGCCCAAGAAGAAGCGCTGCGACATGCGATCTTCCGGCTGCTTCACAAGCCTGTCATGGAGCGTATAGTATGCGGCGCCTTGAGGGGGAGGCGCTCGATTCAGATGGTCAAAGCTTCGCGCAATGACGATACACGTCTCGCCTAACGCGCATCCGGCGCTCGTTCTGAATGCCGATTACCGGCCGCTCAGCTACTATCCCCTGTCGATCTGGTCCTGGCAGGACGCCATCAAGGCGGTGTTTCTGGACCGGGTGAACATCGTCTCAGAATACGACTTCCAGGTACGAAGTCCGAGCTTCGCCATGAAGCTGCCCTCCGTCGTATCCTTGAAGACCTACATCAAGCCCTCGCGAAACCCCGCCTTCACCCGTTTCAACGTCTTCCTTCGCGACCGATTCGAATGCGCCTATTGCGGCTCGCCGGAGGATCTTACCTTCGATCATCTGGTGCCGCGCTCCCGGGGCGGGCAGACGACCTGGACCAACGTCATCACCGCCTGCGCGCCGTGCAATCTGAAGAAGAGCAACAAGAGCTGCGAAGAGATCAAGATCTGGCCGCGGCACATGCCGTTTGAGCCGACGACCTACGATCTGCACCGCAACGGCCGGCGCTTCCCGCCGAACTATCTGCACGAAAGCTGGATGGACTATCTCTACTGGGACGCCGAGCTGGAGCCGTAAGGCGCCCCACCATCCTCTCCCGCCGGCGCCGCTCCGCCCCCAGCCGGGGCCGACCCGCCGACGGCATTTCCCACCTTTTTGAAGGCCCGCCGGGCTTGCCGCCGAAAGGCCGCTGCGCTTTGCTCGGTCCTTGAGGGGGCGCGAGAGAGGAGGGTGAGGTTTGGAGGGGCTTATCTCCTTCATCGCGGCCGGCATCGCGCTTATCGGCAGTCCGGGCCCGGCAACGCTCAGCATCGCCGCGACGGGCGCCGCCTTCGGCGCGCGCCAGGGCCTTCGCTTCTACGGCGGCATCCTCATCGGCACGACCATCGTCATGGGCCTCGTCGCGGCCGGCGTCGTCGGCCTCCTCTTGGCGCTGCCGGGTGTGGCGCCGGCGATGACCCTTCTGGCCGGCGCCTATTTTCTCTATCTCGCCTGGCGCATCGCCACGGCGCCGGCGCTTGCCGAGCACGATACGACGCGGCGCCCTCCCTCCTTCGCCGGCGGCATCTTCCTGTCGCTGGTCAACCCGAAGGCCTATGCGGCGATGGCGGCGCTCTTCTCCGGCTTCGTCCTCATCGGCGAGGCGGTGGTGCTGGACGCGGCGGCGAAGATGGCGGTGCTGATCGCCATCGTCGGCACGCTGGACATCGGCTGGTTGTTCGCCGGCGCAGCGCTGACGCGTTGGTTCCGAAACCCGGTGGCAAGCCGCCTCATCAACGTCACCTTCGCCGTGCTGCTCGTCGCCTCGCTCGCCCTTGTCCTGGCGATTTAGAGCCCGTCATGCCTTGATGGATGCGTTCTGCCGCGGCGATTTTGCGGCAAGGTTCTTGGGTTGACTGTGAAGAACGCATAAGCGGCTGATAGTCGACGGATTTCGGTCTCTCGCAAGGTTTCGGTTTTGCAGGATTCGGTGGCTTGAGCCTGCG
>NZ_JHZK01000030.1 GCF_000688515.1 Afifella pfennigii DSM 17143
CAAAAGGCGCTGGGCCATCGAGCTGTTCTTCCGGTGGGTCAAGCAGACGCTCAAGATCAGGCATTTTCTCGGGCGCGGCGAGAACGCCGTGCGCATCCAGATCGCCGTGGCGCTCATCGCCTTCCTCATCCTGCGCCTCGCCCAGGCCGCCCAGAACGCCATTCAAAGCCCGCTCGCCTTCGCCAGGCTCGTGCGCGCCAACCTCATGCACAAAAAGCGCATCGACCGCCTGATCGAGCCACCCCCAGAGCCGTCCAAGGACCCCAACCAAATGCTCCTGCAATGGGCGTGAAATTAAACCGGACAGCCGTGGGTCAAGCCCGGCCATGACGACGACACGGGGGAGCGAACCCGGCGAACGGCGACAGAGGCGGGGCGCGCTCCGTCTTTGATTTCGTCGTGCCAAGGCTTGACCTTGGCATCCATTCCGTTCCGCGTTCCGAGTTTCGAGGCACGAGGGCCTAGCGCTGCGCTGAGAGGAGGCTTATGCCGCCGCCGTCTCGATCAAGGCCGTATCGAGGGTGAAGGAGCCGTCTTCCTCAATGGCGAAATACGCCTTCACCTCGTCCGCGACATCGCTCTGCAGCGTGCGAATCGCCGCCACGCGCTCCGGCGCGGTGCCGATCCGCGCCACCCAGGGCGCAAAATCCAGCCGCAGCCGAAACGTCTCGACATGGCGGATTGCGAAGGCGGCCTGGGCGAACGCCGAAAGCCATTCGCCGAGCGCGTAGTCGCGCACATGCGAAGGGTCGCGCAAGAGCTCGACGGCCTGCAGATGCGTGTCCAGGAGCGGCGCGCCCGGCGAGACGACGTCCATGAAGATCGCCGTGGCGCCGGGCTTCAGCACCCGTCGCGCTTCCTTCAGCGCGGCGGCGAGATCGGTCCAATGATGGGCGCTGTAGCGGCTGGCAAGAAAATCGGCCGAGGCGTCGGCGAAGGGCAGGTGATGCACGTCCGCCCGGTGCGTCTCCACATGGGCGAAGCCGCGCGCCGCCGCCGTTTCGGCGACGGTGGCCAGCATCTTCTCCGATAAATCGCAGGCCAGCACCCGGCCGGCATGCGGGGCCATCGCGTAGCTGACATGGCCGCCGCCGGCGCCGAGATCGACGGCGACGCCTGGCTGCAACTCCGCGATGCGCCACGTCAGACAGGCAAGGTCCGGCCCGCCGGCGTGGACGGGGCTGTCGAGATAGGCCGCCGCCTGGTCGCCGAACTGACGGTCGATCAGGCGGTTCTGCGTCTCTGTGGCGGTCATGTCGTACTCCCTCGCCTTGGGCGGCGACAATAAATCTATGTCGCCAAGAGATCCTGCAGGTCCATCCGGCGCGTGAACATCTGCAGCGTCCCGTCGGCGGCGCGCGGCCATTCCGCTTCCGGCCGGTCGCGATAGAGCTCCAGCCCGTTGCCGTCCGGGTCGTTGAGATAGAGCGCCTCCGAAACGCCATGGTCGCTCGCCCCGGTGAGCGCGATATCGGCGGCGAGGAGGCGCCGTAGCGCGTCGGCAAGCGCCGCGCGGCTCGGATAGACAATGGCGAGATGGAAAAGCCCCGTCGTGCCGGGGGGCGGGGGCGGCCCGCCGCGGCTTTCCCAGGTGTTGAGGCCGATATGGTGATGGTAGCCGCCGGCAGAGACGAAGGCCGCCTCCGTGCCGTAACGCTGCATCAGCTGAAATCCGAGAACGCCGCAGTAAAACTCCAGCGCGCGCTCCAGATCGGCGACCTTCAGATGCACATGGCCGATCCGCACGCCGGCATCGATGGGCGCCGATTGGCGCTGGAGTTCACTGGCGCGCCGCGATGTTTCTGTCATCATTTCCCTTCCGGTCGGTTGTGCGCTCCGCGCCGGGGCGGCGCTTCGCCTGCCTCCATGTAGGCTGTTCAAAGGCGAGATGCCGGGGGGTGGACGGACTTTTGAGAAAAGCGCGGCGGCCGCTGCGCCTTGTCTGGTCCAGCTCCAGACGCCTTAACGCATCGGCAAGAAAGCCGCCCCGAATTGAGACGTCGATGATCGGCCGGCCACACCGTTTCTTTACCCTGCGCCGCTAGGTTCAAAACCGTGGGGACGGAAGGGTTCTGCGTACGTTCCCACCGGTCACCTCCAGTCGAGTGAGCGTTGGGGTAGAGCGGCGGATGGCGACCAGGCAAAAGAAGCAGTCGAAACTGAAGCCGCTCGCCCTTCCTCTCGGCTGTCTTCTCGTTCTCGCCTATTTTTCCTATCATGCCGTTGAGGGCGATTTCGGACTGACCGCCCTCAACGAGCTTGAGGAGCGGCAGGCGGCGCTGGAGCAAGAGCTCGCCGGACTGCTTGAGACCCGTGCCCGGCTGGAGCGGCGCGTGGCGCTGATGCGGCCCGAAAGCCTCGACCCCGATATGGTGGACGAGCGTGCCCGCCAGGCGCTCGACCTCGCATATCCGACGGATATCGTCGTCTACGATTCTCCGGAAAATCGTTGAGCGCCAGTGCGCTGAGCCGTCCTTCTCTTAAACCGTTCTAGACCGTCCCGCCCCGCGAGGGTCAGCTCTGCACGCTTGCGAAACGGGTTTTCCCGCCCATTTTCCCGTAATAGGGTGTCGCCGATTTTTCGGGGAGGAAGTTGATGGCCGAAGCCAATACCTCGTCCAGGACGAGGAGCCGTCGCTCGAACGCGCAAAACCGAGGCAAGTCTGGCTCGCGCGGGCCGCGCAAGACGCCTGAGAAGCCAAGGCAGGCGGCGCCCAAGGCGGCCGACAAGCCGGCGACGGAGACGGCCGAGAAGTCGGCTTTCGATCCCATCGTCTTTTCCAGGGACGAGGATCTCAAGGCCTATCGCGAGATGCTCCTCATCCGCCGCTTCGAGGAGAAGGCGGGCCAGCTTTACGGCATGGGCCTCATCGGCGGCTTCTGCCACCTTTATATCGGCCAGGAAGCGGTCGTCGTCGGCGTTCAGTTCGCTCTCAAGCAGGGCGATCAGGTGACCACCACCTATCGCGATCACGGCCATATGCTGGCGACCGGGATGGAGCCGCGCGGCGTCATGGCCGAACTGACCGGCCGCCGCGGGGGCTATTCCAAGGGCAAGGGCGGCTCCATGCATATGTTCTCCCGCGAGAAGAACTTCTACGGCGGGCACGGCATCGTCGGCGCCTCCGTGCCGCTCGGCACCGGGCTGGCCTTCGCCAACCAATATCGCGACAACGGCGCCATCTCCGTCACCTATTTCGGCGACGGGGCGGCCAATCAGGGCCAGGTCTACGAGAGCTTCAACATGGCCAAGCTCTGGGACCTGCCGGTCGTCTACGTGATTGAGAACAACCAGTACGGCATGGGCACCTCCGTCGCCCGGGCCTCCGCGACGACCGAATTGTGCAAGCGCGGCCAGTCCTTCGACATTCCCGGCCATCAGGTCGATGGCATGGATGTGCGCGCCGTGAAGGCGGCCGCCGATTTCGCCGCCGAGCATGCCAGGAGCGGCAAGGGGCCGATCATCCTGGAGATGCTGACCTACCGCTATCGCGGCCATTCCATGTCCGACCCGGCCAAATACCGTTCCAAGGAAGAAGTGCAGAAGATGCGCACCGAACACGATGCCATCGAGCAGGTGAAGCAGCGCCTTCTCGGCGAGCACAAGCTCTCCGAGGACGAGGTGAAGGAGATCGACAAGGAGGTTCGCGCCATCGTCAACGACGCGGCCGAATTCGCCCAGAACGATCCGGAGCCCGATCCGTCCGAGCTCTGGACCGACATCTACGTAGAAGCGTGAGGGGCCGATGCCGACCGAGATTCTGATGCCGGCCCTGTCGCCGACGATGGAAGAGGGCAAGCTCGCCAAATGGACGGTCAAGGAGGGCGACGAGGTCGCCGCCGGCGACGTCATTGCCGAGATCGAGACCGACAAGGCGACGATGGAGGTGGAGGCCGTCGACGAAGGCACCATCGCCAAGATCCTCATCGGCGAGGGCACCGACGCGGTGAAGGTCAACACGCCGATCGCGCTCCTGCTGATGGAGGGCGAGGATGAGGCCGACCTGCGAGAGGCCGGCGGGGCGAGGAAGAGCAACGGCGCCGCCCATCCCAATGGCGATGCCGCCGAAGCCGCGCCAGCGCAAGGCGAGGCGAAAGCCGCAAGCGAGGAGAGCGAGAGCGGCAAGCTCGGCCGCGCCGACGGGCCGGTCTCCGTGCTCGTCGCCATGGACAAGGCCGAGCCGCCCGAAGAGCCGGAGGTTCCGGAAGGCACCGAATTCGTCGAGCAGACGGTGCGCGAGGCGCTGCGCGACGCCATGGCGGAGGAAATGCGCCGCGACGGCGAGGTCTTCGTCATGGGCGAGGAGGTCGCCGAGTATCAGGGCGCCTACAAGGTGACGCAGGGGCTTCTTGCCGAGTTCGGCGCCCGCCGCGTCATCGACACGCCGATCACCGAGCACGGCTTTGCCGGACTTGGCGTCGGCGCCGCCTTTGCAGGTCTGCGGCCGGTCGTGGAGTTCATGACCTGGAACTTCGGCATGCAGGCCATGGATCAGATCATCAACTCGGCGGCCAAGACGCTCTATATGGCGGGCGGCCAGATGGGTTGCCCGATCGTCTTTCGCGGCCCGAACGGCGCCGCCGCGCGCGTTGCCGCCCAGCACAGCCAGGATTTCGCCGCCTGGTATTCCCATGTCCCGGGACTGAAGGTGATCCAGCCGCACACCGCCGCCGACGCCAAGGGGCTCCTGAAGGCGGCGATCCGCGATCCCAATCCGGTGATCTTCCTGGAAAACGAGATTCTCTACGGGCAGACCTTCCCGGTGCCCGAGCTCGACGATTTCGTCCTGCCGATCGGCAAGGCGAAGATCGCCAGGAAGGGCGGCGATGCCACCATCGTTTCCTTCGGCATCGGCATGACGCATGCGCTGCAGGCGGCCGAGGCGCTGGCGGAAGAGGGTATCGACTGCGAGGTCATCGACCTCAGGACCCTGCGCCCGATGGACATGGATACCGTCATCGCCTCGGTGAAGAAGACCAATCGCTGCGTCACCGTGGAGGAGGGCTGGCCGCAGAGCTCCGTCGGCTCCTTCATCGCCGCCGAGCTGATGGCCAAAGCCTTCGACTGGCTGGACGCGCCGGTCCTCTCCGTCACCGGCAAGGACGTGCCGATGCCCTACGCGGCCAACCTTGAGAAGCTCGCCCTGCCGAGCGCCAAGGATGTCGTGGCGGCGGTGAAGGCCGTCAGCTATGCTGACTAGCGGCGTTCCGGGCGGGAAGGGCCATGGCTGAGCCGGCCAAGCGGGGCGCGACCTACGCCGACCTTGAGGCGGTGCCGCCGCATCTGGTGGGCGAGATCATCGACGGCGAACTCGTCACGCATCCGCGACCGGCGCCCAAGCACGGTGCTGCTTCCTCGGCGCTCGGCATGAAGCTTGCCGAGTTCCAGATGGGTGGAGGTGGCCCAGGCGGTTGGCTGTTTATCGACGAGCCGGAGCTACATCTCGGGTCGGACGTGGTGGTGCCCGACATCGCCGGCTGGCGGCGCGAGCGCCTGACCGCGCTCCCGGACACGCCGTATATGGAGACCGCGCCCGATTGGGTATGCGAGGTGATCTCGCCATCCACCGAGGCCTATGACCGGGGCCCCAAGCGGCGCATCTACGCACGGGCGGGCATTGCCCATCTGTGGCTTCTCGACCCGCGTCTGAAGCTCCTGGAGACCTTCGCGCTCACCGGCGGCAATTGGACCCTGCTTGGAGATTTCAGCGGCGAGGACGCCGTCAGTGCCCCGCCCTTCGACGCCATCACCTTCTCGCTCGGCGTGCTGTGGCCGCTCGATGCGCCGGCCGACACGCCGCCAAGCGACAACACCTGAAAAAGCTTTCGGAGACGACGGTTCATGCCGATCAATATCCTGATGCCCGCCCTTTCGCCGACCATGGAGGTCGGCAATCTCGCCAAATGGCATGTCAAGGAGGGCGACACGGTGGAGGCCGGCGACGTCATCGCCGAGATCGAGACCGACAAGGCGACGATGGAGGTGGAGGCGGTTGACGAGGGCGTCGTCGCCAAAATCCTCGTCGGCGAGGGCACGGAGAACGTCGCCGTCAACGACGTCATCGCGGTTCTGGCGGAGGAAGGCGAGGACGCCGGCAACATCGAGGCACCGGCCGGCGGCAAGACGCAAGCCAATGGCGGCGGAAAGGCCGCCGAAGCCAAGCCGGAGCCGAATGCCCCGCCCGAGCCGGCAAGGCCCGAACGGGCCGGCGAGGGCGAGGGGGTGCCGCGCGCCGGCCTGCACGCGCCAGCCGGCTCAAACGGCAAGAACGGCAGCGGCGGGGAGGGCGAACGCATCTTCGCCTCGCCGCTCGCCCGGCGTCTGGCGAAGGAGAAGGGGATCGAGCTTGCCGCGCTCTCCGGCTCCGGACCACGTGGGCGTATCGTCAAGCACGATATCGAAGACGCCGCAAAGAAGGGTGTCGGCAAGGCCGCCCCGGCGGCGGTGCCAGGCGCCCAGGCCGGAGAAGCTCCGGCCACCCCGGCGCCGACCGGCATGAGCGATCAGCAGATCCGCCAGATGTTCGCCGAAGGCAGCTACGAGGCGGTGCCGCACGATTCCATGCGCCGCACCATCGCCCGGCGGCTGGTGGAAGCGAAGACGACCATTCCGCATTTCTATCTGACGGTGGATTGCCAGATCGACGCGCTGTTGAAGCTGCGCGCCGAGATCAACGCCGCCGCGCCGACCAGGGACGACAAGCCCGCCTATAAGGTCTCCGTCAACGACATGGTGATCAAGGCGCTGGCGATGGCGCTGCAGGAGGTGCCGGAGGCGAACGTCACCTGGACGCAAGAGGCGATGCTGAAGCACAGGACCTCCGATATCGGCGTCGCCGTCTCCATCCCGGGCGGCCTCATCACGCCGGTCGTGCGCGGCGCTGAGGCCAAGACGCTCTCCGCCATTTCCCGCGAGATGCGCGATCTGGCGGGGCGTGCCCGCGAGCGCAAGCTGAAGCCGGAAGAATACCAGGGCGGCGCCTCGGCCGTCTCCAATCTCGGCATGTACGGCATTCGCGACTTTTCTGCCGTCATCAACCCGCCGCACGCCACCATCCTGGCGGTCGGGGCCGGGGAGAAGCGCGCCGTGGTACGCGATGACGCGCTCGCCGTCGCGACCGTGATGACGGCGACGCTGTCCACCGATCACCGTGCCGTCGACGGGGCGCTCGGGGCCGAATTGCTCGCCGCCTTCAAGCGCTTCATCGAGAGCCCGATGTCGATGCTCGTCTAGGTCCGCAGGAAGTGGCGCGCGCCTTGGCGCTGGACGGCCGTGGCAGCCTTGCGACCGTCGCCGCTCTGGGGCTCATCCTCGCCGCGACCGCGGCGGTGCTCCTTGCCATGGGGCGCATCCCGATCTGCGCCTGCGGCACCGTGGAGCTGTGGTACGGACGTGCCGACGGGCCGGGCAATTCCCAGCACCTGACGGATTGGTACACGCCCTCCCACGTCATCCACGGCTTCCTCTTCTATGGCGCGCTCTGGCTCGGCGCGCGCTTCGTGCCAGGGCTGCGCCCCTTCGGCCTGCGCCTTGTCCTTGCCACGCTCGTGGAGGCCGCCTGGGAGATTGCGGAGAACACGCCGATGGTGATCGACCGCTACCGCGCGGCGACGATCGCCTTCGATTATGTCGGCGACACCATCCTCAACTCCATGACCGATATCCTGGCCATGATGGTCGGGTTCTTCCTGGCCGCCTGGCTGCCCGTCTGGATGACGATAGCGCTGGCGATCGGACTGGAAATCTGGGTGATGGCCGCTATCCGCGACGGCCTCGCCCTCAATATCCTGATGCTGCTCTGGCCGCTTGAATCGGTCCGCGCCTGGCAGGCGGGTGGCTGAGCGGGGGGTCCCCGCCCGCTCAATCGTGCGACTTGATCGATCCGGTGATCACCGGCTCCTCGCTGGGCTCGATGGAGCCCGTGAGGACCGGCCCTTCGCGCCGCTTTTCCGCGAGGATCATCTGCGCTTCCAGGCGTTTGGCGGCCACTTCCGTCGCCAGCTTGTCGAGGCTGACATCGGTGAGCTTCACACCGGCAATGGCGATGACGGCGATAAGCGTGACCAGCGTGGCGTATTCGACGGCCGCGCTGCCTTTCTCCTCGGAAAGAAACCGCATTCCAAGCGTGCGCATGGGACACCTCCTCGTGCGCCACGAGCTTAGGTGCCAGACCTTGCGAGAGGGTAAACGAGGGGTTGAGGCGAACGCTAAAAGACGAAGAGATTCCCGGTCGTTACCGGCTCAGCGCAGAAGAATTATCCTCCCTGGGCGTTGACCAGGTGCCTTCCGGGCGACAGAACGACGCGTATGTTCCTATCCGTCTTCGATATTTTCAAGATCGGCATCGGCCCTTCCTCCTCCCACACGATGGGACCCATGGTGGCTGCCGCCCGTTTCCTGGAATTTCTTGAGAAGGGCGACTGGCCGCGCCCGGCCGGCGCCGAGCCAGCCCGTATCGCCGTCAGCCTGCACGGCTCGCTCGCCTTTACCGGCAAGGGCCACGCTACCGACCGGGCCGTCATCCTCGGTCTCGCCGGCGAGACGCCTGTCGGTATCGACCCGGACCGGATCGAGGAGATCCTGAAGAAGGTGGAGGCGGAATGCGAGGTCTCGCCTCCCGGCCATCGCGCCTACCGTTTCGACCCTGGCGCCGACCTCGTCTTCGACCGTGAGACGCCGCTGCCCGGCCACGCCAACGGTATGCGCTTCTCCGCCTTCGCCGAGGACGGCCAGCTTCTGGTGCGCGAGGTCTATTATTCGGTCGGCGGCGGCTTCGTCCTGACGGAGGACGAGCTTGCCAAGACCGCCAAGGACGATTCGCCGGTCACCGAGCACAGCGCCGTGCCCTATCCCTTCGCGAGCGCGGAGGAGATGTTGCGCATGGGCGCGCAATCCGGGCTGTCCATCGCCGAGATGAAGCGCGCCAACGAAGCCGCGCGCGGCCACGGCGAGGCGGTTCTCAACGAGGGGCTCGACCGTATCTTCACCGAGATGCAGGCCTGCATCGAACGCGGCCTGACCGCCGATGGCGAACTGCCGGGCGGGCTTAGGGTGAAGCGCCGCGCCGCCGAGCTGCACGACAAGCTGAAGGCGGAGACCGGCGCCAACGCGCTGCAGCCGCACCGGGTGATGGACTGGCTCAGCCTTTACGCCATGGCCGTCAACGAGGAGAACGCGGCCGGCCGCAAGATCGTCACCGCGCCCACCAATGGCGCGGCCGGCGTCGTGCCGGCCGTGATGCGCTACTATCTCGATCATTGCATCGGCGCCTCGCCGGAGGGCGTGCGCGCCTTTTTGCTCGCCGCCGCCGCCATCGGCGGCATCATCAAGCACAACGCCTCCATCTCCGGCGCCGAGGTCGGCTGCCAGGGCGAGGTGGGCTCCGCCTCCGCCATGGCCGCCTCCGGCCTTGCCGCCGCGCTCGGCGCCACCAACGCGCAGATCGAGAACGCCGCCGAGATCGCGCTGGAGCACCATCTCGGCATGACCTGCGACCCGATCGGCGGCCTCGTGCAGGTGCCCTGCATCGAGCGCAACGCGCTCGGCGCGGTGAAGGCCGTCACCGCCGCCTCGCTCGCCATGCGCGGCACGGGCGAGCATTTCGTGCCGCTCGACAAATGCATCGAGACGATGCGCCAGACCGGGCAGGACATGCACGAGAAGTACAAGGAGACCTCCAAGGGCGGCCTGGCCGTCAACGTCATCGAGTGCTGAGCCGCACGCTCGCCGGCGCAAGCTGAAGGGCGAGCGAGAATCGGCGCTGGCGGCTTGCCGGCGCCCGGCCTAATACTTCGGCCATGTTCGCCTCGCTCCTCATCGCCAATCGCGGCGAGATCGCCCGCCGCATCATCCGCACCGCCAGGCGCATGGGCATGCGCACCATCGCCCTTGCCACGGAGGCCGACCGAAGCTGGCCGCATTGGCGCGAGGCCGACGAAGCCGTCTTCATCGGCGAGGGGCCCGCCGCCGACAGCTACCTTTCGATCGAGAAAATTTTGCGCGCCGCCGAAGAGACCGGCGCGGAGGCCGTCCATCCCGGCTACGGCTTTCTGTCGGAGAACGCTCATTTCGCCGAAGCCTGCGCCGAAGCGGGGCTGACCTTCGTCGGCCCGCCCGCCGCGGCGATGCGGGCGATGGGCTCCAAGTCGGAGGCCAAGGCGCTGATGGAGGCTGCCGGCGTGCCGGTCGTGCCGGGCTATCACGGCGAGCGCCAGGAGCCGGATTTTTTGCGCCGCAAGGCCTACGAGATTGGCTATCCGGTGCTCATCAAGGCGGTTGCCGGCGGCGGCGGGCGCGGCATGCGCCGCGTCGACAAGGCCAAGGATTTTGATGCCGCCCTGCAAAGCGCAAGGCGCGAGGCGCAGGGCGCCTTCGGCGATCCGCGCGTCCTCATCGAGCGTTATGTGACGGCCCCGCGCCATATCGAGATTCAGGTCTTCGCCGACCAGCACGGCCATGTCGTGCACCTTTACGAGCGCGACTGCTCCGTGCAGCGCCGGCACCAGAAGGTGCTGGAGGAGGCGCCGGCGCCGGGCATGAGCGAGGAGCTGCGCGCGGCGATGGGCGAGGCCGCGGTGAAGGCGGCGCGCGCCGTCGGCTACGAGGGGGCCGGCACGGTGGAGTTCATCGCCGACGGCGCCGGCGGGCTGAAGGCGGACGGTTTCTTCTTCATGGAGATGAACACCCGCCTGCAGGTGGAGCATCCCGTCACCGAGGCCGTCACCGGGCTCGACCTGGTGGAATGGCAGCTGCGCGTTGCCGCGGGCGAGAGCCTGCCCCTGACGCAGGAGGCCATCCCGCTGCGCGGCCATGCCATCGAGGCCCGCCTTTACGCAGAGGACCCGTCTTCCGGCTTTGCGCCCGGCACCGGCCGCATCGTCGCCGCCGATTTTCCGGCCGGGGAGGGGGTGCGCGTCGATAGCGGCGTTGACGCCGGCACGCGCGTCAGCCCCTTCTACGATTCCATGCTGGCGAAGGTGATCGCCTCCGGCGCGGACCGGCGACAGGCGCTGGAGCGGCTTGAGGCGGCGCTGGCGGCGACCCGCTTTGCCGGGCCGCGCACCAATCTCGCCTTTCTCCTCGCCATCCTGCGCAGCCCCGAATTTTCCGCCGGCGGCGTCGATACCGGCTTCGTCGACGCCAAGGGCGAGGCCCTGACAGCGCGTCCCGACCTTGCACCGCTCGCCCTTTCCCTGGTGGCACAGGAGATCGCCCGGCGCGCGCCAGCCCCCGACCCGGCCTCGCCCTGGAGCGGCTGCGAGGGTTTTGAGCTCGGCGGGCTTGAGCGCCAGCTAGCGGTGCCCTGCCTTGTCGACGGCGAGGCGCGCGAGGTGCGTCTTCTCTGGCGCGGCGGCCGCCCGCACGCGCCCGATGTCGCCGCGGCGAGGGCGACGGACGGGCTGGTGCAGGTGTCGTCGGAAGACGCCCTCTATCTGTTGCAGGACGGGCATCAGGCGGTGCTTGCCTTCCCCGATCCCCTGGGGCGCTCGCTGGCGGAGGTCGCCGGCGAGAACCTCGTTCGCGCCCCGATGCATGGTCGTATCACACGCCTTGGCGTGGCAGAGGGCGATAGGGTGGAGGCGGGCGAACTTCTCTTCACGCTGGAGGCGATGAAGATGGAGCATTCCATCCTGGCACCGGCCGCCGGGCGGGTGGCCGCGCTTCTGGCCGTCGAGGGCGAGCAGGTGGAGGAAGGGGCGGAGATTGTGCGGCTGGAGCCGGTCGCGCAGGCCGCGCAAACGGCCCCAGCCGAGGCTTTGGACGAGGTCAGTCGTTGAGCACGAAGGTCACCTTCATGTTCACCCGCCATTCGGAGACTTCGCCGTCCTTGCAATCGACGGTGATCTGCTGAACCCAGGCGCCCTTGATATTGTCGAGCGTCTTGCTGGCGCGGGCGAGGCCGGTCTTGACCGCATCTTCCATGCTGACCTTGGATGCGGCGGTAATCTCGGTAACGCGTGCAACGGACATAAGCATGTCCTCCTCTTTCGGTGTGCGGGGTGAGAACGTCGGGGACGGCGACGACGTTCCTCTTCACCCTCCGCCATCGGCGCCCTAAACCGGGGATATGGCGCTTCATCTTCTCAAGCTCTGCGTCGGCGCCGATTCCATGGAGGATGTGGCGGCCTGGATCGAGCGGCGGCTGGCCGAAAAGCGCCGCGCCGGCGAGCGGGAAGAGCATTGGCACGTCACCCGCATGGTGCCGCGCCGCGCCGCCGAGCTGACCGACGGCGGCTCGCTCTACTGGGTCATCCGCGGCCAGGTGCAGGCGCGCCAGCGCCTCCTGGATATCCGCACCTTCGAGGACGAGGACGGCATCACCCGCTGCAAGCTGGTGCTGGAGCCGGTTCTGGTGCCGACGGCCTGGCAGCCCCGCCGCGCCTTCCAGGGCTGGCGCTATCTGAAGCCGCAGGACGCGCCGGCCGATCTCGGTGCCGGGACGGAGGGCTTTGAGGAGCTGCCGCCGCGCCTCAGGGGCGAGCTTGCCGAGCTCGGCCTGCTGTGAGGGCTTGAGGCGCTATACCGCGATATTGTCGATGAGGCGGGTGGAGCCGAGCCAGGCGGCGGCGAGAAGCCGTGCCGGTTCTTTTCCGACCGCCGCAAGCGGCGCCAGCGTCTCGGCATGGCGCAGGGCGACGTAATCGACCCGGAAGCCGGCTTCGGCAAGAAGGCTCTCGGCCTTCGCCAGCGCGACCTCGGCGCAGGCGCCCTCTGTCAGCCTTTGCGCCGTGTCGGTGAGCGTGCGGTAGAGGAGGGGGGCCGCCCTCCGCTCCTCCTCGCCGAGATAGACGTTGCGCGAGGAAAGGGCGAGCCCGTCCGGCTCGCGCACCGTCGCCACCGGCAGGATTTCGGTGGGCAGGCCGAGATCGACGACGAGCCGCTTGACCACCTGCAGCTGCTGGTAGTCCTTCTCGCCGAAGGTGGCGACATCCGGCAGCGCGGCAATCAACAGCTTGGCGACGACGGTGGCCACGCCCTGGAAAAAGGCCGGGCGGAAATCCGTCTCAAGGCCGAGCGCCGGGCCGCCGACGGTGACCGCGGTGGCGTAGCCTTGCGGATACATTTCTTCAACGCTCGGCGCGAAGACCAGCGGCACGCCGAGCGCCTCCAGCGCCGCCATATCCTCCGCCTCGCGCCGCGGATAGCGGGCGAAATCCTCGTTCGGGCCGAACTGGCTCGGATTGACGAAGATGGAGACGAGAACGTGCGGCGCGGCTTTTCTTGCCGCCTGCACGAGCTTCAGATGCCCCTCGTGCAAAGCTCCCATGGTAGGAACGAGCGCGACTCGTTCCTGCGCGCGCCGCCATTCGGCAAGGCGTGCGCGTAATTCCGGGACGGTAGCGACGGTTTGAAGGGACACGGCTGTCTGGAAGGCTTGACGTTCACGGGGAGCGGTAATCGCCGCGGCTCCCTTGCGCAAGCCCTTGCCGCGCCCACATCTTGCCGAGAAGGAGAACCCCATGCCCAAGGGCAAGGACATCGTTGGAAGCGGCGAAGGAAGGCAGGAGCTGCCGACCGATCCTCCGCGTTCCTCGCGTGGCGACATCGAGGCCTTCCTGCGCACCGCCAAGACGCTCGGCCCAGTCGATCCGGCGGCGCGGGGCCGCCTCATCTTCGCGCTCGACGCGACCATGAGCCGCCAGCCGACCTGGGATCTCGCCTGTTCGCTGCAGGCGGAGATGTTCAAGGCGGCCGGCGAGGTGGGCGGCCTCACCGTGCAGCTCGTCTATTTCCGCGGCTTTGGCGAATGCCGCGCCTCGCGCTGGGTCGCCGATACGGCGGCGCTACGCGATCTCATGGTGAAGATCGACTGCCGCGGCGGCCAGACGCAGATCAAGAAGGTGCTCGCCCATACCCGCCGCGAGGCGGAAAAGCAGCCGGTGGCCGCGCTCGTTTATGTCGGCGACGCCATGGAGGAGAATGTCGATGCGCTCTGCGCCATCGCCGGCGAGATCGGTTTGCGCGGCGTGCGCGCCTTCATGTTCCATGAGGGCCACGATCCCGGTGCCGAGCGGGCCTTTCGCGAGATCGCCCGGCTGACGCGCGGGGCCTATCTGCCTTTTGACGCTGCCTCGGCAAAGGAGCTGAAAGAGCTCCTCGGCGCCGTCGCGACCTATGCCGCCGGCGGCATGAAAGCGCTCCAGGATCTCGGCAGCCCGGCGTCGCGGCGTCTCTTGCCGTCGATGAAGTGAGGATCGCCATGCGGCGCGACGGAGCCTTCGGCGGGCGATGATCCGACCGCTTTTTCTTCTGATTGCCGGCGTCGCGGCGCTGTTTCTGCTCTTGCGGGTGATGATGACGACCTCGCCGGCAAGGCTGGCGGAGAGCGTCAAGCTCGGGGGCGGCGTGCTCCTGCTGATTATCGCCGTGCTGCTTGGCCTGGCGCAGCAATTCGCCTTTGCCCTGCCGGCGGCGGTCGCAGGCCTCGCCCTGGTCCGCGGCAGCTGGCGCGGCGCGGTGAAAGGCGGCGGGCAGCGGCGCTCCAGCGTGCGTTCCGCCGGGCTAGAAATGAGCCTCGATCACGAGACCGGCGCTCTGGACGGGCGCGTCCTGGTCGGTCGTCACGAGGGCCGGTTGCTGTCGCAGATGAGTTTTACCGAACTGCGCGACCTCGCCGGTGAGCTGGCCGGCGACGAAGAGTCACTCCGTCTTTTGGAAGGATATCTCGACCGGGCGCACCCCCGATGGCGAGATGACATGGAGACTGATGCCGATCGGGGGAGAGGCCCGGCGGGTGGCGCGGGCGGAATGAGCGCGCAGGAAGCCTATGAGATTTTGGGGCTTGAGCCGGGCGCCGGCGAGACGGAAATCCGCGATGCCCACCGCCGATTGATGAAGCAGGTCCATCCGGATCGCGGCGGCTCCGCCGCTTTGGCCGCCCGCATCAATCAGGCCAAGGAAACGCTTCTGGGCAAACAACGATGAACTCCGTACGCAAAACCTAGCTCATTGAGGGGCGGGCGCTCAATTGGGCAAAGCAAGACAGGAAAAGGATTTCTGTTTCAGGCGGGCGCAGGCCGCGCGCGCTTCTTTCTTGCCGGCGAAACCGGCAAAGCGTGCCCGATAAAGCGTTTCGCCGTTCTTCTTCACAGGCTCGGTGAACGGAGAGGCGGAATTCAGCACGCTACCGGCTTCGTTCTGGGCGCGGGCGAGAAGGCTGCGCGCGCCCGCCTCGCTGGGGGTGGCGCCGATCTGGATATGCCAGCCGCGGGGCAGGGCCTTGGGCTCGGGGAAGCGCACGCCAATGCCGGTGGCGCTCGCGTAGCGCGGACGGGCATCCGGCAGGATCTTCGGCGCCGGGGCCGCGCCCTGGGCGGTTTCGGCGGAGGCCATGGCGGCCGCCTTGGCTTCGGCGCGTGCCGCCAGAAGGGCGATGGGATCGCTGCGCCCGTCGCCGCCGGCATAGGCGAGCTGGGCGACTTCCGAGGCTTCGCGGATGCGTGCGGCGATCGGATCGTAGTCGTCGGCCGCCGTCTGCTGCTTCGGCTGCGGCGCGGAGACGGCCAGGATCGCCGCCTGCGCGTCGAGCGGGCCGCCACGGGCGGTATTGGCGGCGAAGGCCAGCATCGGCCGCGCCGCCGGAAGACGCTCCGGCGCGGGGACCTCGGCGACGAGCAGAGGCGCGGTGCGCAGTCCCGGCCGGGCCTTGTCGAGATAGCGACCGATGAGATCGACCATATGGGCGTTGCGCGAGGCACCGCTGCGCCCGCCCATGACGACGGCGATGATATGGCGCCCGTCGCGCTCCACCGAGGTGACGAGATTGAACCCGGAAGCGCGGATATAGCCGGTCTTGATGCCGTTGACGCCCTTCACCCGGCCGAGCAGCCGGTTGGTATTGCGGTAGGTGCGCCCCTTCCAGGTGAAGGACCGGGTGTTGAAATATTTGAAATAGCGCGGAAAGCGATCGTGCAGCGCCCAGCCTAGCTTGGCCATGTCGCGGGCCGTCGTCTTCTGTTCGCTATTGGGCAGGCCGTTGGCGTTGCGGAACGTCGTGGAGATCATGCCGAGCGAGTGCGCCGTGCGCGTCATGCGGCGCGCGAAGGCCTTTTCGGAGCCTTCGATGGCCTCGGCGATGACGACGGACACGTCATTGGCCGAACGCACGGCCAGAGCCTTGATGGCGTCTTCCACGCGGATGGTCTGGCCGGGGCGGATGCCGATCTTCGTCGGCGGCTTGGAAGCGGCGTATTGGGAGGCTTTGAGGCGGCTGTCGAGCCGCAGATTGCCCTTCTCCAGCTCCTCAAAGAGCACGTAGAGGGTCATCATCTTGGTGAGGGAGGCCGGATAGCGCTGCGCGTCTGCCCGATCCTCGTAGAGAACCTCGCCGGTCTTGGCGTCGATGACGAAGCCTGCATATTTGGCATTGGCGAGTGCGAAATCGCCCGGCGCGAAGACGAAGAACGTGACCGCTAAGATCATCCAGACGCAGAAACGCGGCCGTGCCGTCGCCGGAATTGGTCGAGCCTGTCTCAATGTCTTCCCCACTGACGCCAGCCGCACGGTAGCCTGTCGCGCCGGCTGCCCGCTCCTCCGTGCTTATGCTTGCCCCAAGCTAGGCGGAGCGTCGTTACCACGCGGTAAACGTGGCTCGTAATGCTTGCACCCTTTTGAGGGTTGTTGGCAACACCGCTGCGACGATTCTTTTGCTGCGCCGCAAAAAAACACTTGCGTTTTTGTGCAGTGCACATATATCTTGCCCCATCGAGCAGGGGGCCCCATGCGGGGGCCGTGCCAAGCCCACCCATACGATTGAGGGGAGAGCTATGCAGAACGCCTTTGACGAGTTTCAGAAGTTGAGCACCTCCGGCATGGACAAGGCCATGGAGAGTTTCGGGCTTTTTTCCAAGCGCATGCAGGAGATCGCGGTGGAGACGGCGGACTATTCCAAGAAGTCCTTCGAGACGACCGCCTCCCACATGGAATCGATGCTGGCCGTGAAGTCGCTGGACAAGGCGATCGAGGCCCAGAGCGATTACATGAAGAAGAGCTACGAGGGCGCCGTCGCCCAGGCGAGCCGTCTCGGCGAGCTCTATGTCGACCTCGCCAAGGATATGGCCAAGCCCTTCGAGGATCTGGCCAAGCGCGCCTGACGCGCCGGTTCGTTCCCAAGCGAGTTTCCTTCAAGCCCGGCCGAGCGCCGGGCTTTTTTGTCGCCGGCGGCAAGGCTGCGCCGGCGCCGGCCGCGCCGCCCGCCCTCCTCGCGCGAGCGATAAAGCTTTTTCGCGATCCTTCCCGTCGCCCCCCTACCCAGCGCCGCCGAACGGCTCTAACATTTGTCCTGTCCCTACCTACATAGGGGCAGGCAGGAGGGCAGGATCAGGGGAGATCGAGGCGGCCCATGGCCAAGGACAACCGCAAGGATTCCGGTAAGAGCAACGGCACCGGGACGGTTGTCGTCACTAAGACGAAGCCGAAGACCCAGCGGCCTAATCTCTACCGCGTCCTCCTTCTCAACGACGATTACACGCCGATGGAATTCGTCGTGCATGTGTTGATGCGCTTCTTCCAGAAGAACCAGGAAGCCGCCACCCGCATCATGCTCCATGTGCACAATCATGGCGTCGGCGAATGCGGCGTCTTCACCTACGAGGTGGCGGAGACGAAGGTGACCCAGGTGATGGACTTTGCGCGCCAGCACCAGCATCCTCTGCAATGCGTCATGGAAAAGAAGTAGCCCCAAGGGGCTGAAACGGACCGGAAGGGCCTGACCATCGTGCCATCTTTTTCTCGCTCACTGGAGCTCGCCCTGCACAGAGCGCTGGCCTCCGCCAACGAGCGGAGTCAGGAATACGCCACCTTGGAGCACCTTCTCCTGGCGCTGATCGACGACAAGGACGCGGCCGCGGTGATGCGCGCCTGCGGCGTCGACCTTGAGAGGCTGAAGGGCGACCTGACCGATTACGTCGATGCCGAGCTTGCCAATCTCGTCACCCATACCGACGAGGATTCCAAGCCGACCGCGGGCTTTCAGCGGGTCATCCAGCGCGCCGTCATCCATGTCCAGTCCTCCGGCCGCGAGGAGGTGACCGGCGCCAACGTGCTCGTGGCGATCTTCGCCGAGCGCGAGAGCCACGCCGCCTATTTCCTGCAGGAGCAGGACATGACCCGCTACGATGCGGTCAACTACATCTCGCACGGCATCGCCAAGCGGCCGGGGCTGTCGGAGCCGCGTCCGGCCAAGGGTGGCGCCGAGCAGCCCGGCAAGGGCGCGGCCGACGAGGACGGGGAGGCCGGCTCCGGCTCCGCCCTGGAAGCCTGGTGCGTCAATCTCAACGAGAAGGCGCTGCGCGGGCGCATCGACCCCTTGATCGGCCGCGAGGCGGAGGTGAAGCGCACCATCCAGGTCCTGTGCCGCCGCTCCAAGAACAATCCGCTCTATGTCGGCGATCCGGGCGTCGGCAAGACGGCCATCGCCGAGGGGCTCGCCAAGCGCATCGTGGAAGGCGACGTGCCGGAGGTCTTGAAGGACGCCACCATCTACGCGCTCGATATGGGCGCGCTTCTGGCCGGCACGCGCTACCGCGGCGATTTTGAGGAGCGCCTGAAGCAGGTGATCAAGGAGGTGGAGGCCATCGACGGCGCCGTCATGTTCATCGACGAGATCCACACGGTGATCGGCGCCGGCGCCACATCGGGCGGGGCGATGGACGCCTCCAACCTTCTGAAGCCGGCGCTCGCCTCCGGCAACATCCGCTGCATCGGCTCCACCACCTACAAGGAATACCGGCAGTTCTTCGAGAAGGACCGCGCCCTGGTGCGCCGCTTCCAGAAGATCGACGTCAACGAGCCGTCGGTGCCCGATACCGTGGAGATCCTGAAGGGGCTGAAGCCCTACTTCGAGGAGCATCACGAGGTCCGCTACACCAACGACGCCATCCGCACGGCGGTGGAGCTGTCGGCGCGCTACATCAACGACCGCAAGCTTCCCGACAAGGCGATCGACGTCATCGACGAGAGCGGCGCCTCCCAGAAGCTGCTGCCGGAAAGCCGGCGCAAGAAGCTCATCGGGGTGAAGGAGATCGAATCCACCGTCGCCACCATGGCGCGCATCCCGCCCAAATCGGTGTCGAAGGACGATGCGGAGTTGCTCCAGCATCTGGAGGCCAACCTAAAGCGCGTGGTCTTCGGCCAGGACAAGGCGATCGAGGCGCTGGCCTCGGCGATCAAGCTGGCCAGGGCCGGCCTGCGCGAGCCGGAAAAGCCGATCGGCAACTATCTTTTCTCCGGCCCGACGGGCGTCGGCAAGACGGAGGTGGCGCGCCAGCTCGCCGAGCTGCTGGGCGTCGGCCTGTTGCGCTTCGACATGTCGGAATACATGGAGCGCCACACCGTCTCGCGGCTCATTGGCGCGCCCCCCGGCTATGTCGGCTTCGATCAGGGCGGCATCCTGACCGACGGGGTGGACCAGCATCCGCATTGCGTCCTGCTTCTGGACGAGATCGAGAAGGCGCATCCGGATATCTACAACATCCTCTTGCAGGTGATGGATCACGGCAAGCTGACCGATCACAACGGCAAGCAGGTGGATTTCCGCAACGTCATTCTCATCATGACCACCAATGCCGGCGCCGCCGAGATGGCCAAGGCCGCCATCGGCTTCGGCTCCACCAAGCGCACCGGCGACGACGAGGAGGCGATCAACCGCCTGTTCACGCCGGAATTCCGCAACCGGCTGGATGCCATCATCGCCTTCGGCTCGCTGCCGCCGGCCGTGGTCAACATGGTGGTGCAGAAGTTCATCCTGCAGCTGGAGGCCCAGCTCGGCGATCGCGGCGTCACCTTCGAGCTCGACGATGCGGCGACCTCCTGGCTCGCCGAGCATGGCTATGACGAGCGCATGGGCGCGCGCCCCCTCGGCCGCCTCATCCAGGAGGTCATCAAGAAGCCGCTCGCCGAGGAAGTCCTCTTCGGCAAGCTGCAGAAGGGCGGCATCGTCAAGGTCTCCCTGGAGGAGAAGGAGGACGGCAAGACCGGCCTGAAGCTGGAGGCCATCCCGGACGAGAATGCCCGGCCCAAGCCGAAGCCGGCGATGCGAAGCAAGGGCACCAAGAAGACGGGCGCGGCGCGTCAGGCCTCCGGCTCCAAGGCGTCGGCCAAGAAACCGCCCAAGCGCGGCGGTGGCTCCGTGCCGAGCGTGCCGCTGAAAGTGGACTGACAAGCGCCTCAATGCCGGCGTCTCGGCGCAGGGCGAGATGGGCAAGGCGGCGCCTGGCGCCGCCTTGCGTGTTCTGCATGGCAGCCATGCTCTTTCGGGTAGCCTCTTCATCAACCTCCGGTTGGCAGCTATCCAAGGTTGGATGGGTGAGAGGCAGACAGCGGCGCGCTGGTTCCTGCGCGGCATGGGGGGCGTCGCCTCCGTCCCCGCGCTCATCCTGATCGGCTCCTTCATCGGCTTCGGCGTTCTGTGCCGGGAATCGGGGCTCAGCCTCGGCGAAGCGATGTTCATGACGGCCTTCGTCTGGGCGCTGCCGAGCCAGGTGGTCCTCGTCGGGGCGATCGCCACCGGCAGCTCCGCCCTGGTGGCGGCGATCGCCGTCACGCTTTCGGCGATCCGCCTGATGCCGATGACGGCGGCCTGGGTGCCGCTGGTCAGGGCGCAGGGAACGCCGCGCTGGCAGCTTCTCGTCCTTTCCCATTTCGTCGCCGTCACAGCCTGGGTGTGGGGCTTCATGCGCCTGCCGGACGTCCCGCGCGAGCGCCGCGCCGTCTGTTTCGCCGGCTTCGGCGTCACCCTGACGCTCATCAACGTCGCCGTCACGGCCATAAGCTTCATCGGCGCCGCCGCCTTGCCGCCGCTTCTGGCCGGCGCGCTCTTCTTCCTGACGCCCATCTATTTTCTGACGGCGCTCTCCGCCTCTGCCCGCTATCACGCCGAACGGCTGGCGCTCGGCCTCGGCGTGGTGCTCGGTCCGGCGCTGCACGCCTACGATGTCGGGCTCCACCTTCTCTGGGCCGGGTTGGTCGGCGGTACGCTCGCCTTCATCGGCCACAAGCTCATCCACCGCCGGGGCGGGGCGATATGAGCGAGGCGCTCGGTCCCTATCTCTTCATCCTTCTCGCCGGCACGCTCGCCACCGATATCTGGCGCTGGCTGGGGGTCCTCGTCGGGGCGCGGCTGCGGGAGGATTCCGACCTTCTTCTGTGGGTGAAGGCCGTGGCGACGGCGCTCGTCGCCGCCGTCATCGGCAATCTCATTTTCGCCCCGTCGGGGGCCCTGGCGGAGGTGCCGCTCGCCATCCGCCTCGGGGCGGCGGCCTGCGGCTATCTCGCCTTCTGGCTGGCGCGCAAGAACGTCCTCATCGGCGTCCTGGCCGCCGAGGCGGCGCTCATCGCCGCCGCCTCAATCTTCGCCGGCACCTAACGATCTCTGGTGTGCCGCTGCATACGATCTTATGCTTGCCCGATGGGCCAATAGTCACGCGATGTCATCGTCGACGCCACGGGCTCCGACCCTTGTGTGGCGACGTCACATTTCGCTCGCAGGAATCGCCAGAGATCAAAACGCATCCTATATCTCTGGCTGGAACGCTGATTGAAGGAAAACGTACGGATTAAGGGGACGTCGATGATCGAAATCCGCGTGATAGATCATGTCCCTGCGCCTGGAGGCAGGTACATCAAGGATGGCCCCTATAGCGGCCAGTGGTTCCGCGAGGAAATTCTCCGCCCGGCCTTGCAGGAGGCCCGGGAGAAGGGAGAGGCCGTTCGCGTGCTGCTTGACGGAGCACCTGGATACGGATCCTCCTTTCTGGAAGAGGCGTTCGGCGGAGCCGTGCGCAAGGGCTACGTTCAGGCCCGCGACGACTTAGTGGTGGAATCACGATCCCCGCTCTACGAGACCTATGCCCGTCTGGCCCAGCGCTATCTGAAGCAGGCTAAACGCCAGCCCGTCGCCGCATAGCGCGCGAGAGATCGCGCCCATGACATGGCTTGTGCCGCTCGTAGGTCTTGTCGGCGCTCTCATCGTCGCGGTTGCGAATTATCTGGTGCAACGCTGGCGCTATCGGATCGATCGCCTCAGCGCGGCGATCGATCATCTCTGCGGCGAAATCAACGAGGTGGCTGACCTTGCCACGAGCTACTGGCTCCTGGATGCTGGACAGAACGACCAGCGCGCACAGGCCCGCGCTATAGAGCCTCGCTTGATCGGCAAGCAGATGCGCCTGGACCAGCTATTCAACGCCCTTACCGTCGTTGACCCGAAGTTCTCCGCAAGTGCCGCCGAAGAGTTGCTGCCGGAGTTCTACGACAAGATCAGCGGCGGCGAATTCCTCGGCTCACATCGCGCGCCGGGCCTGACACGCGCCAAGGAGGTCCAGCACATTGCTGCCGAACTCAATGGTGCGCTGCGTCAGGAAGTCGGCCACCGGGCGCGCGACTGGCGCTAGGCTCGTTATCCGGCCCCGCCAAGCGCGGCCTTGATGCGGGTTGCCTGCTCCTCCAGCACTTTCGTGTCGGCCTGTTGCTGCGAATGCGGCTTCAGCGCCACGCCGTCGAAGCGCGGCAGGACATGGAAATGCGTGTGGAAGATGACCTGGCCGCCGGCCGGCTCGTTGAACTGGCTGATGGTCAGCCCGTCCGCCTGAAGCGCCTTCACGGCGGCGCGGCCGAGCTTCTGCACCGTCTCCATCACCCGCGCCAGATCCTCTGGATGAATGTCGAGGATGTTGCGCGAGGGCGCCTTGGGGATGACGAGCAGATGGCCGTCGCCGCGGGGCATGATATCCATGAAGGCGAGCGTGTGCTCGTCCTCGTAGAGCTTGATGCACGGGATCTCGCCGCGCAGGATCTTGGCGAAAACATTGTCGTTGTCGTAGGCGGCCTCGCTCATGCGGCGCTCTCCGTCGTCTCAATCGTTGCGGTCGCAGCCTTCCGCTTTGCGGAAGGGCGCATGCTCGGCGAGCATGCGCCCTTCCCATGCAACGTGTCGACGCTCGCGTTCAAGATAGTCGGCGACGGCGCGGCGAAAGCCCGGCTCGGCGATGAGATGCGCCGAATAGGTGGTGACCGGCCGGTAGCCGCGCGCCAGCTTGTGCTCGCCTTGCGCCCCGGCCTCTACGCGCGCAAGGCCGTGCGCCAGGGCGAACTCGATCGCCTGATAGTAGCAGATCTCAAAATGCAGATAGGGGTGCTCCTCCAGGCAGCCCCAGTAGCGCCCGTAGAGCGTGTCGGAGCCGATGAAATTGAGCGCCCCGGCGATGGTGCGCCCGTCGCGGCGCGCGAGGATGAGCAGGATCTTGTCGGCCATCCGCTCGCCGATGAGCGAGAAGAAGCGGCGATTGAGATAGGGCCGGCCCCATTTGCGCGCCCCGGTATCCATGTAGAAGGCGAAGAAGGCATCCCAATCGGCCTCCGTGATGGCATCGCCGGTGAGCCATTGCACGGAAATCCCGGCGGAAAGCGCCTCGCGCCGCTCCTTGCGGATGGCCTTGCGCTTGCGCGAGGCGAGCGCGGCGAGAAAGTCCCCGAAGTCTCCGTAGCCTTCGCTCTGGAAGTGAAACTGCTGGTCGTTGCGGATGAGGAAGCCGAGCTTGGAGAGTTCCTCCGCCTCCGTCCCCGTCACGAAGGTCGCATGCGCCGAGGAGACGTCGAGTTGGCGCCTGAGTTCCGCCAGGCCCGCGACGAGAAGCTGGCGGTTCTCCTGCGCCTTCGGCCCGGGCTCGACCAGGAGGCGCCGGCCGGTGACGGGCGTGAAGGGGATGGAGACTTGCAGCTTCGGATAGTAGCGCCCGCCGGCGCGCTCAAAAGCGTCGGCCCAGCCGTAGTCGAAGACGTACTCGCCCTGCGAATGGCTCTTCAGATAGCAGGGCAGGGCGCCGGCGATCCCGTCCGGCCCGCTAAGGACGAGATGGCGCGGCGCCCAGCCGGTGCGCGCGCCGGCGCAGCCGGCCGCCTCCAGCGCCTCCAGAAAATCCCAGGAGAGGAAAGGGTTCTGCGGCTCGCCCGGGGGATTGGCGAGCGCGTCCCACGCCGCGCGTTCCACCTCGCCGATGCCGGCAAGGGCGCGCAGGGATATCTCGGCGGCGGGTGAAGCCTCTTCCATGCTCTTGAAAGGTAAGGCGGGAGGTCCGGCGCGCAATGCCTGCGCCGCCGACTTGAGGTCGATCCTACGGCAGGAATCCCTCGAAGGTGATCTGCGCGCCATGCCGCCGCGATGCCTCCGCCTCCGCCGGCGACCTGACGGTCCAGGAGATGAGGGCGCGGTCTTGGTGGAGCTCGCGGTAGGCGGGGGCGAAATGGGCAAGGTCGGCGAGACGGCAGGAGGCGAAGTCGAGCTTCAGCCGCGCCATCGTGGCAAGATGGGCGGCGACGCTCTCCGCCTCGCCCGTCAGCGTCAGGCCGACAGGCGCTTCAAGGCCCGCCCGGCGCACATCCTGGAGGAGGAGCGGGTCGAAAGACATGACGCCGACGGGGCCGTCATAGCCGGCGAGCACGGCCGCCACCCGCTCGGCGAAGCCGGCATTCTCGCCCGCCACGCTCTTCAGTTCCAGGACGAGCGGCACCCGTCCCACGACGAGATCAAGCAGCTCCTGCAGGCTCGGCACCCCTTCCTCCGTGCCGAGAAGACGCAGCAGGGAGATCTCCGCCAGTGAGCTTTGGCGGATTTGTCCTTCCGCGCCCGTCAGGCGTCTGAGGGATTCGTCGTGAAACACCATCGGCTCGCCCTCGCGCGAGGGCTGCAGGTCGCATTCGATGGCGTAGCCGCGCTCCATCGCCGCCTTGAAGGCTGCGAGCGAGTTCTCCGGCCGCCGAACCCGGTCCCGGCCGCCGAGCGCCCCGCGCTGCTGGCCTCGCAGCATGTCGTGCAGGCCCCGATGCGCGATGGGCCGCTGAACGAGGCCGTCGGCGGCAAGCATCAGGCGAGCGCGATGATGGCGTCGACCTCCACAGCCGCGTCGAGCGGCAGCGAGGCGACGCCGACGGCCGCGCGCGAATGCGCCCCGCGCTTGCCGAGCACTTCGGCGAAGAGGTCGGAAGCGCCGTTGATGACGAGGTGCTGCTCGCTGAAGCCGGGCGCGCTCGCCACGTAGCCGGTGATCCGCAACAGCGCGCCGAGCCTCTCCAGGTCGCCGTCGAGCCCCGCCTTGGCCTGGGCGAGAACGTTGATGGCGCAAAGCCGCGCCGCCTCCTGGCCGGCTGCGACATCAAGTCCCGCGCCGAGCTTGCCGGTGAGCGCCAGCTTTCCTTCCTTCATCGGCAGTTGGCCGGAGATGAGAAGAAGCTCGCCATGCCGCCGCCAGGGCAGGTAGTTGGCGGCCGGCGGCGCCGCTTGCGGCAACACGATGCCCATCTGGCTCAGTTTTTCGGCAATGCCCATCCTCTTCTCCCATCCGCGATGCGCCTTGCGCCTCTCGCCGGTTGATTTTCTGCTCGCCGCTGCCATTCTCGGCAGCCAAGCGCCTTGCGCCGCGCTTTCGCCGCACTCCTCGATTTGAAGGCTCCGATGCTGAGGATACCGTTCGCCCGCCCTCTTGCCGGCATCGCCGGCCTGTTTCTCTTGACGGCTGCCACGCCCCTGCCGGCTCCGCAGCAGGAGACGGCGCCCGTGCCGCATCGCGCCGTCTACGACATCCGCCTGGCGGAGTCGACGGATGCCTCCGGCATCGACGATGCCCGCGGCCGCATGGTCTTCGAGGTCTCCGGCAATGCCTGCGAGGGTTTTTCCATGACCCAGCGCCTCGTCGTCAATCTGATCGGCGGCGAGGAGGGCGACCGGCTGCTCGATTTCCGCGTCTCCACCTTCGAGGGCGGCGATGGCCAGCTCTACCGCTTCGCCTCGCGCACCTATCTCAACGACAGGATCATCGAGGATGTGGAGGGCGTGGCCCGGCGCGAGGATGGCCGGGTTGTGGTGGATCTGTCGATGCCGCATGCCAAGACGGTGGAGTTCAAGAAGCCGCCGCTGTTTCCCGGCCAGCATCTCAACGCGCTTCTGACGGCCGCGCGCGCCGACCAGCGTTTTCTGTCCAGCACCATCTACGAGGGCTCCGGCACCGGCGAGCGCACCGATACGGCGAGCGCCATCATCGGCCTTCCGGGCAAGGCCGGCGGGCCTGGTCCGGATGCGCCCGGCGCGCCGCAAAGCCCGCTGATGCACGGCATGCATTGGCCGGTCTCCATCGCCTATTTCAACGAGGAGAGCGAGGATCCGGACGCTCTCGGCGAGGAGGTGCCAGCCTACCAGATGAGCTTCACGCTCTACGAGAACGGCGTCACCCGCAACCTCGTCATGGATTACGGCGATTACGTCCTGTCCGGCGAGCTTCAGGGCATCGAGGAATTGGCGACGACGCCCTGCAGCCATTAGCGGTTTCAACCTCGGCGCGTCCCGCGCCTTTTTTGGGGGGCCGTGGCCGGTTCAAGGTCCGCGACCGTGGCGGGCATGCGCTTCCGCACGATGATGAGGAGCGCTCGGCGACACGGACCGCCACCTGGCGCCGTTCGCCCGCGCGCGGCGAAGCGATTGGGCGCCGCCGGGAACATCGCGCCCGGCCGATTTTTTCCTGATCCATGCGTGCAAGGCCGGTTAGGCTGACCTCGTCGATTCGGCCGGTTTTCTCGGCCAATT
This sequence comes from Afifella pfennigii DSM 17143, assembly GCF_000688515.1. Taxonomy (GTDB): domain Bacteria; phylum Pseudomonadota; class Alphaproteobacteria; order Rhizobiales; family Afifellaceae; genus Afifella; species Afifella pfennigii. Next base: position 26,574 of record NZ_JHZK01000030.1, read on the forward strand.
CGGCAAAGGTTTGGGACGAGGCGAGGGCGGCGATGGCGATGTTGCCTGCTTACGCGAACGAGTGTTCGTGGATGGGTGGATTTGCCGGAAATTTACAGCAGATTAGCTTTTCAAATAAGAATACGTTTGGGGAACGGTCAAGGTCGGCTTGAGTGCGTGTTTTGTCTTTGAAGCGAAGGAGAAAGTGTATGAATCGACTTGTGCGGCTTGCAGGACTGGCGAGCTGTTTGACCATGGTGGCCCCGATCCCCGCCCTCGCGCAGGAGGTCGCCGATCGCATCTTTACGGGCGGTCCGGTGATCACCATGGACGATAGCCTGCCGGTGACGGAGGCGATCGCGGTCAAGGACGGGCGCATTCTCGCCGTCGGTCCGCAAGACGAGGTGATGCAACATCGCGGCGAGGCGACGGCGGTGACGGAGCTCGACGGCCGCGCCCTTCTGCCCGGTTTCTTCGATGCCCACGGTCATGTCTTCCTGGGCGGCCTGCAGGCCCTGTCGGCCAATCTTCTCGCCCCGCCCGATGGCGAGCTCACCGACATCGCCTCTCTGCAGCAGGTGATCCGCGACTGGATCGAGGCCAATGGCGAGGTCGTCGAGGAGTACAATCTCATCATGGGCTTCGGCTACGACAACGCGATCCTTGCCGAGCACCGCCATCCGACGAAGGAGGATCTGGACGCCATCTCCAGCGACATTCCGATCTACATCGTCCACCAATCGGCGCATTTCGGCGTAGCCAATTCCAAGGCTCTGGAGATCGCCGGCATCACTTCCGATACCCCCGATCCGGTCGGCGGAGTGATTCGCAAGGGGCCGGACGGCGAGCCGAACGGCGTGCTTGAGGAGATGGCGCACGGCCCGGTTCTGGTGAAACTGCTGAGCCAGCTCGGCACGGAGGGCGCCAAGGCGCTGGCCCGCGGCGGCGCCGAGCTTTGGACGAGCTTCGGCTACACGACCGCCGAGGAAGGCCGCTCCATCCCCGCCATCGTCGAGATTTTGCGCGAAGTCGGTGCCGAGGGCGACTTCAAGATCGACGTTCTCACCTATCCGGACGTGCTCGTCGACCGCGACTTCATCAAGGAAAATGTCAGCCGCGAATACGAGAACCACGTGCGCGTTGCGGGAGCGAAGCTGACCATCGACGGCTCGCCCCAGGGCTTCACCGCCTGGCGCGATCGCCCCTATTACGATCCGGTCGGCGATTATGAGCCGGGCTATGTCGGCTACGCCGCCGCCCCCAACGAGGACATCATCGACGCGGTGGAATGGGCCTACGAGAACGGCATTCAGATCGTCACCCATTCCAACGGCGAGGCGGCCTCCGATCTGTTTCTCGCCGCGCACGAGGCGGCCCAGAAATCCCATCAGGACGCCGGCGATCTGCGCCCGGTGCTGATCCACGGCCAGTTCCTGCGCGAGGATCAGGTCGACGCCTTGAAGCGCAACAACATCATCTCCTCGCTGTTTCCCATGCACACCTTCTATTGGGGGGACTGGCACCGCGACCACACGGTCGGTCCCGAGCTCGCTGACAGCATTTCGCCGACGGGCTGGCTGCGCAAGCGCGGCATGATCTTCTCCAGCCACACCGACGCCCCCGTCGCCTTTCCCGATTCCATGCGGGTTCTGGACGCGACCGTCACCCGGCGCTCGCGCTCCGGCGACATCATCGGCCCCGATCAGCGCGTCGACGTGATGACGGCGCTGAAGGCGATGACCATCTGGCCGGCCTATCACCATTTCGAGGACGACCGGAAAGGCTCCCTGGAGGTCGGCAAGCTCGCCGATCTGGTGATTTTGTCGGGCGATCCGCTGAGCATCGATCCGGAGACGCTGGATAGCCTGGAGGTGGTCGAGACGATCAAGGAAGGCACGACGGTCTATTCCGCCTCCGCCGAATAGGCGGAGAAATGCCGCGGCGTCGCCTGAAAGGGCGGCGCCTGGTAGGACCGAAGAAATCTGCGGCATCGCCTGAAAGGGCGGCGCCTGGTAGGACCGAAGAAAGCTGCGGCGTCGCCTGAAAGGGCGGCGCCTGGTAGAACCGAAGAAAGCTGCGGCGTCGCCTGAAAGGGCGGCGCCGCAATCTCCTGGCGGCCTTTTCGTCCGCGAGGGGACCGCGGAAAGGCGGCTGCGGAAATCTCTCGTCACCGCCGATGATGCGATTGGCATGGACAGGGCGATGCCGTTCCGCTTTTCACCTTGCGGCACGGCCGGCCGGGGCCTACTTTCCCGCCGTCATCCACGGGTTCGGGGCATAGCGCAGTCTGGTAGCGCACCTGCTTTGGGAGCAGGGGGTCGCAGGTTCGAATCCTGCTGCCCCGACCATTCAACTCATTGAAAAGAAATCGTTTCTCGGATGGTTGATGTCATCGGACAATCGACCGCCAACGACACCGCCAACGACACCGCCAACGACACCGCCAACGACACCGCCAACGACACCGACAACGAAACTGACGACGTTTCGCAGGCTCCGGTTTTCGGGACGGCATGGTCGCCCTTCTCCCAGTACCCCTTCTCTGCGCCGCGGCAGCGCCGGGAGCCAAAGGGCTCAGACCACCGCGAATCGGGTATCGCCGCAGGCTGGAATCTGCGGCCCGGCGCGCCGCTTCGTCCGCCGCACGACGTGGCTCTTGCGGCGCGGGTCTCGTCCTTCACCGGCGCGCGAAGTTGATCGGCACGGTGAAGGTCATCGAGCTGCGACCGACCTCGGCGGGAATGGGCGGAAAGGGCGAGGCCCGCCGCACCATGGCGACGGCCGCCTCATCGAGCGCGGCATCGCCGGAACCGGCGACGAGGCGCAGGCCTTGCGCGTTGCCGGAGGCGCTCAGCGTGAAGCGCACCGTCGCCGTGCCGTTCCGGCGGGCACCGGGGGGAAAGCGCTTGTGGCGGGCGAGATGGGCATAGACGCGGCTGTTATAGCTTGAAAGGGCGCGCCGATTTGGGCCGGGATCGCGCGGCCCTTCCCGCCCGGCGACGGCACCGGCGGAAGCCGCCTTGCGGCGCTGGGAGGCCGCCTTGCGCTCGGCGGCCCGCGCGGTGGTTTGCCGGCGTTCGCGTGCCTCGGCCTTGGCGCGCTGGATCTCGGCGATCCGGCGCGCCTCCTGGCGCTTCTGCCGCCGGTATTCGGCGAGCGCCTCTTCAGGCACCTCGTCCGGCCGCGCCCTTGGCATGGGCGTTTCGGCAAGCGGTTCAAGCTCGATCGCTTCGGTGACGGTTTGAAGCGGGTCGGCGACGGGCGGCATCGGGGCGGTCTCTTCCGGGGCGGCTTGCGTCCAAGTCTCTTGCATCAGGACCTCCGAAAGCTCCTCCGGCGCCACCTCGGCGGGGACTTCCGCTTCGCGCGCCTGCCCGACGTCGTCCGGGGCGACAGCCGGAACCTCCACCGGCGTCAAGGGGGCGAGGTCCCTAGGCGCGACCTCGGAGAGCTCGGCGAAATCCCGCATCTCTTCGGCATCCTCGGCTGTGTCGGCCTCCGAGAGCTCCTCAACGGCTGGGGCGTCCTCGCTTGTCGGCAGAAGGAGCGTGGCCTCCGCAATGCCGGCGACGGCCTCTGGCCGGCCGCCCCCGCCATCGGCAGATACCGCCGCGTGGGCGAAGTAGAGCAGGACGCCGAGATGCAAAAGCGCTGCGCCGCCGACGGCGAGGCTCCATCGCAGGCGTTCCGCTCTCACCTTGCGCTCCCGCGGATGGTGATGATGTCGACCTTGCTGACGCCTGCCTCGCTGAGGCGGGAAAGTACCGGGCGCAAGGTCTGCATGGAAAGCGCCCGGTCGAGGACGAGCGGCAGCGGCTCCCCAGCCATGCGCGCCTCGGCGAGGCGGGTCTTGAGAGCCTGTGCGGAGGCCGGACCGTCGCGCAGACAGATGACGCCGGCATGGTCGACATAGACGGCATCGGCCGGGATGGCTGGCGCGGCCTCGCCGGCCCCCTCGATGTAGCGCAGGGGGGCGGCCGGCGTCGGCATCAGCGTGCCGGCCAGCAGGAAGAAGATGAGCATGAGGAAGACGACGTTGATGAGCGGCACGAGTTCGTCGGCGGCTCGGGATGGCGCTTGCCTGGCGAACTTCATGGCCGGCCTCAGGGAACGAGCACGACCGGGCCGATGGCGGCCCGGCGCGCCTCGTCGATCGCTTCCACCACATCCTGGGCGACGGCCCGCGGCGAGGCTCTGACGACGATGCGCCAGGAACCGTCCTCGCGGCCCGCTTTCAGTGCCTCGGCGAGGCGATCCTTCTCAACGGCGATGCCGTCGATGGCATAGCCGGCATCCTCCGCGACGGAGAGGAGCACGTTCCTGCGCTCGCCCGTCGCCGCCGGCCCGCTCCCTTCGTGCGCCAGCGACACGTCCACCGCGCCGAAACGGGCGAAGGTGGAGGCGAGCATGAAGAAGAGGAGAAGCAGGAAGACGACGTCGATGAGCGGCGTCATGCTGATGGCGCGTCGGCGCGGGCGATGCCGGTCAATGCGCATGGGCGAGCTCGCCCAGATGGGGCTTCAGCGCCGGCGCCTTCTCGCCTGCGACCTGCGCCGCCGCCTCGCTGGAAACCAGGACAGATGTCGCAAGGCTCTCCATCGACTGGCGCTCGCCCTCGATCCGCCCCTCGAACCAATGCAGGGCAAGGTTGCAGGGGATGGCGACGGCAAGGCCGACGGCCGTGGTCAGAAGCGCCACCCAGATGCCGCCGGCGAGCATCGCCGGATCGACGTTAGGGCCGGCATCCTGGAGCACCCGGAAAGCTTCGATCATGCCGAGGATGGTGCCGAAGAGGCCGAGCAAGGGCGAAACCTGTGCAATGGCTTCAAGACCCCGCAGATAGCTGCGGAGCGTATGCAACGCTTCTCCGCCGAGCCGCTCCACCTCCTCGCGCAGGAGCGGGCTGGGCATGTCGGCGAGAGCAAGGCGCATCGCGGCCGAAACGACGGCGGCTGTCGGCCCTTCCAGGCGCTCGGCCTCCGCGAGCGCCTCCGGCCTTTCTCCGCGCCGCCACAGCGCGACCGCGCCCGCGATCCTGGCGCGTCGCCGGCCGCCCAGCGGCAGGATGTCGGCAAGTTTCTTCAAAATGATGGCAAGGCCGGCAACGGAAAGGACGAGAAGAATCACGACCACCGGCCCGCCGAGAGCGAGAAAGTCGGTGAGCGGGGACAGGTCGTAGCCCAAGAGAAGCGTCGGCTCCGGCGCCGCCTCCAGGGGCGGCGGCGCGCCGGCGGCCGGGTCGGGCAGGGGGGGCGCCGGCGGGGAGGGGGCGGCCTCCGGGGCCGTGGCTGCCCCGTCCGCGGGGGCGCTCGCGGCATCTGTCGGCATCTTCGATTCCGATTGCGCCAGCCTCAAGGGCGGTTGCGCAACAAGCGTTCCGCTCTCCGGCATAGGGACTACTCCGCCTCCGCCGCGGCAGCCTTGCGGTCGGCCTGCGTCAGGACGAGGCCGGCTTGCGTGCGGCTGGAGGGCGCAAGGTGTTTCAGGCAGATGGCCGGGTCGAGCCCTTCACCCTTGCAGGCGACAACGTCGTTGATGAGGAGGAAGCCGACATCCTCGCAGGCCATGCCGGAAAGCTCGTATTGCGAGACGCGGATCTTGCCGGGGATCAGCGGCTGCGACTTCAGGACAAGGAAGCGCGAGGCGCCGCCATCTCGGTCGAAGAGCACGGTCTCCAATTCCAATGCCTCAAGCGTCACCTCAAGCCCGTTGGTGTAGACGAGCGATATGCGGCAGGCATCGCCGCTGGCCTGCAGGCTGTTGAGCTCCACGGCGATGCCTGCGCTATCGGCTGCCGAAGCGGTCGCGGCGGCAAGGCAAAGGCCGGCCGCGAGAAAAGCGTGTCTCGCCGGGTAAACTGGGCCGATGCGCACGGTGGCTCTCCCTGTGCTTGGTCGAAAAGGCGCCCGCCTGGGCCGCGCGGAAGCTCCCGGCCTCCTTGTTGCGGAAGTCGCTATATAACCTGACAAATAAAGTCAACTTTTCGGCCGTCGGATGAAGATGCCGAAAAAGAGCGGGTCGAATCCCCCCGCCACGGCGATCATATCGAAGGCGGAGGTCGGGCTGAAGCGCACCCTTGCCGCCCCCTGCGGCAGGTTCGGAATCGGCGCAGGTGTCCTGCAAGCGCTTCCCTCCGGTCTGTCGAAGCCCGTCTATGGAAGGCGTCACGCCGCGACCGGCGCAAGTTCCGCGCGCAGGGCATCGAAGGCGGCGACCTGTTCAGGCAGGAGCTGTCGCCTCTCGTCGCGGCCGAGATAGATCTTGAACATGCAGGCGCCGTCCTTGCCGTAGAACTGCACCGACTTCGTCTCGCTGTCGAAGAGCTTGCGGCTGACGAAGGCGATCGTCGCGCAGGCGTTTGCCCGGATGTGCCCGCCAAGCGGCTTGCCGTGGAGATTGAAGAAGCCCTTCGCTTCCGATCCCTTCGGCACTTCCGCCTTCACCTCCAAGATGACGTCGCCGGTATTGACGATGAAGGTGACTTCGCCCCAGCCGGTGACGTCCTCAATGACGCGCGCGAAATGCGTGCCCGGCACGATGACGGCCTGCCCCTCCGGCAGGCTTGCCACAACCTCCGCCGTGCTGCAGCCTGCCGCGCGGGCGATGTCCTCCAGCGCTGCTGCGGGTTGGTCGAGTATTGCTTGCCTCAGGCGGGCGCGGTCGTTGTCACTCAAGGTCATGCCGTTTCTCCTGTGATGCGGCTGGGTGTGGAAAATCGCGAAAAGGAAGAGAACCGGGAAAGGCGCTACGGCACCGCCCGCCCGACAGGGCGCAGGCTCTGCCCAAGCCAATCCAGCAGATTCTGGGTCAGGGTCGCTTGCCAGAAGCTGCCGGCGACGGTGAGATCGAGCCAGTCCTCGCTGATCTCCACCAGGCCCGCCCGCTGCCACTGCCCGATCAAGGGGCCGAGAACGGCGTCGGCATTGAGCCCCGCGCGCCGCCGCAATTCCTCCTTCAGCCACGGCAAGTTCAGATGGCGGCGTTCCATGCCGCCCTTGATACGGTTGAAGAGGTCGGTATGCGGGGCCTGGCGGGCCAGATGGCCGAGCGGGGCCTCGCTGCGTTCGATGGCCGTCTGGAAAGCGGTCACGTCGCGGGTGATGCTGTAGGAATGGCCGTGCACATTGCCGCCGGCCCCGGCGCCGAAGGCGAGGCAGCTGGCGCCGCCCTTGACGAGGAGGTTGTAGAGATTGCGCTCGCGGGTCGTGGAGCGCCAATGTGTGGTGGAGACAGCTTCCCAGCGCGCATCCTCCAGGAGCTCCACGGCGCGGGCGTAGTAGCCGCCAAGAGCCTCGCGCGCCGTCGGTGCGAATTTGCCCTTTTCGATCGCCGTCAGCAGCGGGGTGCCGGGTATGAGCTTCAGCGAGTAGATGTCGATGCCGTCGAGGCTAAGGGCACAGGCGATGCGCAGATCCCTCTCCCACATCTCCATCGTCTGGCCGGGAAGGCCGTAAATGAGATCGGCGACGATGGCGCCGCGATCGGCGAGGATGAGGCTGTCGATGAAGCGCAGAAGCTCCTCGCGCGTGGTTTTCCGGCCGAGCGAGCGGCGCAGCCTGGTATCGAAGCTCTGCACGCCCAGGGAGACCCGGTTGGCCCCGGCATCGAAGATCGCTTCCACCTTGTCGGGAGTGAAGTTGTAGGCGCGGCCTTCCACCGTGATCTCGCAATCGGGCGCGAGCGGCAGGTGCTGTCGGGCGGCCTCGATGAGATGCGCGAGGTCGCGGGCGGCCAGCGCCGTCGGCGTGCCGCCGCCGAAGTAAAGGGCGTGGATCGGACCCTGTGCCTGGTAGGGCCGCTCGCCGTCTGTCGCCAAGTGCTCGGCCACCGCACGCAGGTAACGCGCGCCGTCCTCCGGCCGCCAGGCATTGCGATAGAAGCCGCAGAAAAGGCAGTGGTTCTCGCAGAAGGGGATGTGGAGATAGGCGACGCTCTTGCCCTGGCGCGGTCTTCGGCTCAGCGCCTGCCAGGTGCAGGCGCGCTCCGCTTCGGCAATGGGCACCATACCGACGGAAGGGTGCACCGGCCGGCTTGCCGAAAAGGCTTGGGCGAGCGGCACGCCGTCCTCGCGGGCAAAGAATTCCTCAATAGGTCGTATCTGCATGGGTGAGCCCTCCGAGCCTCAACTTTCGGGATGGGGCCGGCCGCAGCGGCCGGCCCCGCTCCTCGCTCAGCCGCCGAAACGCAGGGTCGCGGCCAGCTTCACGCTGAGACCCGGCTCGTGGACGATGGAGGTCGTCGTCGCGTTGAGCGGGTTGGCGTAGCGCACGTCGAAGAGGTTCTCGGCGCGCAAGGATGTGCTGAAGTTCTCGTTGACGTCGTACTGCGCGAAGGCGTTCACAAGCGTGTAGTCCTTGGCGAAGGTGGCGCTGTCGGGCGCCACGTGGTGCTCCACCTCACCGCCGAAGCTGAGGCGCTCCTCTAGGAGGCGGAAGCCGAGATGGCCGCCGAATTTGCTGGAGGGCAGGGTGGTGATGTCCTCCTTCGCGCCCTCGGCGACGCGGTAGCCTTCGGTGAAGGAGGCATTGGCGCCGGCGAAGACCCAGCCGGCGTCGTAGGTGCCCTCCAACTCCCAGCCCCACAGCTTGGCCTTGGCGAAGTTCTGGTATTGGAAGCAGATCGGCGCGTAACTGCCGGTGCGGAAGAGGTCGGCGCGCAGCGGGCATCCGCTCGTCGGATCGAAGGGCGACAGCTGCTGCCCGTCGATGAAGTCCTCCACGTTGTTGCGGTAGTAGGCGGCCTTGATGCGCAGCCGGTCGTCGGGGCGGAAGAGCCCGTCGCGGCGGTAGTTCACCCCCAGCTCCCAGGTCTTGCCGACCTCCGGTTCAAGGTCCGGATTGGGCAGGAACGGGAAGACGACGCCGGAAGGATGAAGGCCGCTGATGAGGGTCTCGCTGAGGGTGGGCGAGCGGTAGCCTTCCGCGTAGGTGCCGTAGATTTTGAGGCCGCCCCACGCTTCGCCGGAGAAGGGCGAGACGCCGAGGGTCAGCCGCGGCGACAGGCGCTCACCGGAGCTCTCGGCATTCGTCCCGCTCAGCTCGTAGCTGTCGTAGCGCAGACCGGCGATCGCCTCGAACCAGCCGATGCCGAGCTTTTCCTGGATATAGGCGCCCCAGGTCTGGCGCGAGCCGGAGGGGGTGTAGAAGTCGCTGCCGCCGAGCGGCGAGGAGGTGACGACCTCGTCCTTCAACCAGTCGCCGCCATAGGTGAGCTCGTGCGAGGCCATGCCGGTCTCAAAGCGCGACGTGTTCCACAGGTCGATCCCATAGGTGTCGAGGTCGTAGTTCGTCTTGGCGCCGGCCGGGATGGTGACCGGCCGTCCGGTATCGACGTCGAACTGCCCGACGGCCGCCCGGTAGGTCTGTTCCAGCCGCGCCATGTTGAGTGAGGTGTTGAGATGCAGGTCCAGCCAGCTCTCCTGCGCGTCGGTGACATGGTAGCGGCCGGTGAAAGTGTTCTGCGCAAGGTCGAGGTCCGAATTGCCTGAGCGCTCCGACCAGCCGTCGTCGGTCCCGATCCAGCCGAGCTTCACCTCGCTGTTGTCGGTAGGGCGGATGGAGGTCTTCACCATGCCGCTCAAGACGTCGAAGCCGGTATGGGGAACGGCGATGCCCGCGCCGTCCTCGTAGGAACCGTAGTCGCGCCAGACGATGTTGCCGAGCACGTCGATGTTCTCGTTGATGCGCGCCGCGCCGATGGCGCTCGTCGTCCAGCCGTCGCCGTTGCTCTCGTACTGGCCCGTCCCGGCGAAGGCCCATCTCTCCCAGTCGCGCAGGAAGTCGGAGGCGTCCTTGGTCTCGAACATCACCACGCCGCCGATCGCGCCCGAGCCGTAGGTGTTGGCGACCGGCCCGCGGATCACCTCCGCCTGCTGCAGAAGCAGCGGGTCGATCCAAAAGACGCTCTGCGTGCCATGGCCGGAGCGCTGGAAATTCTGCCGCGCGCCGTCGACGATCACCTGCACCCGCCCGAAATCCTGCAGGCCGCGGATATTGATGGAGGAATTGCTGCGCTTGGCGTCGGCCTGAATGCTGATACCCGGCACGTCGCGGAAGAGGCCGAGCGGCGTCGTCGCCATCTTGCGCGCAATCGCCTCCTCGTCGACGACGCTGACGGAGGCCATGCTCTCGATCGCCGTCTCGCCGGTACGGCTGATGACCGAGATCGGATCGAGGAGGACCGCCTCGCCGCTCGCCGGCACTGGCGTCGGAGGGGTCGCCTCCTGTGCGCCGGCCTGCGGCGCCAGCGCAAGCACGGCCGCTCCCACAAGCAGGGCTTGAAGAAGGGCTTGCCGCGCGCTCCGCGCGGCGGTCCGGTTCATGACGGCCCCAATATGCAGCACGCTGCCGCTTCCTCGCATGACCTCGATTCCTTTCGCTTGTGCCAAAAACATGATTTCAAAAATCATATTTTGTAGGGGCGTATAAAACATGATATTTGGAGTCAAGATTTCTGGCGCGAGACGCCGACAGGCACAGGGAGAGTTGCTGAAATGCATCAGTTGCGAAGGGGTGGAACCGTTGTCGGGAAGATTGCCAGCGGCCTGAAGCCCGTGGCGCTTGTGCTTGCGATCGCCGCTCTCGCCGGGACCGGGGTGCCCTCGCGCGCTTCGGCGCAGGAGGCAGGCAATCTTCCCGCCGACGCGAAGTTCGTTTCCATCGGCGGTTCGGTGACGGAGATCGTCTATGCGCTCGGCGAGGAGGATCGCCTTGTCGCTCGCGATACCACGAGCACCTATCCGGCGGCCGCGAAGGAACTGCCGGATGTCGGCTATATGCGCCAGCTCTCGCCGGAAGGCGTGCTCTCCGTCGGTCCCGAGGCCATCCTGTCGATCGCCGGCAGCGGTCCCCCGGAGACGATGCTGGTTCTGCAACGGTCCGGCATACCGGTCGTGACCATCCCGGAGGGTCACAGCGCCGAGGGCGTCGTGGCGAAGATCGAAAAGGTCGGGGCGGCGCTCGGCGTGGAAGACAAGGCGGACGCGCTTGCCCGCACCGTTCAAGCGGAGTTTCGCCGTTTAGGCGAGGAGGTTTCCGCCATCCCGGAGCGCAAGCGCGTCCTCTTCATCCTCTCCATGCAGGGCGGCAAGGTGCTGGCGGCCGGCACCGGCACGGCCGCCGACGCCATGATCCGGCTTGCCGGCGCCCGCAACGCCGTAACGGATTACGCCGGCTACAAGGCGCTGACCGACGAGGCGCTGATTGAGGCCGCGCCGGACGCCATCTTGATGATGGATCGCGGCGAGGCGGACGAAGATGCGGCGCAGATCCTCGAGAGCCCTGCGCTGAAGGCCACACCGGCGGGCGAGGCGGGCAAGCTCATCCGCATGGACGGGCTCTATCTCCTCGGCTTTGGCCCGCGCACCGCCGACGCGGCGCGCGACCTCGCTGCCGCCCTCCATGGTGAAGTGGCGCTCCGCTAGGCGCGGCAAGCGAAGGATCCATCGATGTCAGCCGATCTTTCCATCGCCTCGCCAGGCTTTCGACGCCGCCCTTGCATTGCTGGCGATCGCTCCTTCCTGGCAAAAGCTACGATTGCAGGGCTTGTCGTCGCCTTCGCCGCGACGTTTCTCTTCAGCCTGACGGCCGGCGCTTCCGACGCCTCGCCGTTGCCGCTCCTGCGCGATCTGCTCCTTGCGGGCGGGGAGGGTGTCAGCCAGCACGAGCGCATCATCATCGGCGACATCCGCCTGCCGCGGGCGATCCTGGGCAGCCTGGTCGGGGCGGCGCTTGCCGTCTCCGGGGCGGTCATGCAGGGGCTGTTTCGCAACCCGCTCGCCGATCCCGGCCTTGTCGGCGTCTCGGCCGGGGCGGGCCTGGGCGCCATCACCGTCATCGTCCTCGGCAGCACTCTCCTCGGCCCGGCCATCGCCCTTTTCGGCATCTTCGCGCTGCCGCTGGCCGCCTTCTTCGGCGGCCTCCTCTCCACCCTCATCCTCTACCGCGTGGCCACGCGCCGGGGTCAGACCTCGATCGCCACCATGCTTCTGGCCGGCATCGCGCTGGCCGCGCTCGCCGGCGCGCTATCGGGCGTTCTCATCTTTCTCGCCGACGACGCGCAGCTTCGCGATCTCACCTTCTGGGGCCTGGGCTCGCTTGCCGGCGCCACCTGGAGCAAGATCGCTGCGGCCGGGCCGATCATCGTCCTCGCCCTCATGGCCACGCCCTTCCTCGCCCGTTCCCTCAACGCGCTTTCGCTCGGCGAGGCGAGCGCTCACCATCTCGGCATTCCGGTGCAGCGCATGAAGATGATCGCCATCACCTCGGTCGCGGCGGCGGTGGGGGCCTCGGTGGCCGTCAGCGGCGGCATCGGTTTCGTCGGCATCGTCGTGCCGCATCTCTTGCGTCTCGCGATCGGTCCGGACAACCGCTACCTCATTCCCGCCTCGGCATTGCTCGGCGCGGTGCTCCTGCTTCTCGCCGACGCGGTGAGCCGCACCATCGTCGCCCCGGCCGAGTTTCCCATTGGCATCGTCACGGCCGCCGTCGGCGCGCCCTTCTTCTTGTGGATTCTCTTGCGTCGGCGCGGCGTGCTCGATCTGTGAGGCGGCGATGATCGAGGTGGAGGATTTGAAGGTGCGGTTCGGGCGCCGCGACATCCTTTCCGGCGTCTCGCTCACGGCCGCGGCGGGCGAAGTCACCGCCATCGTCGGGCCGAACGGCTCCGGCAAGACGACGCTACTGCGTGCCGTCGACGGCGAGATCGCCTCCACCGGCCGCATCGCCATCAACGGCCGCGATCGCCGCGCCATGCGGCCCTGGGAGCTGGCTCTTCTGCGCGGCGTCCTGCCCCAGAAGACGGCGCTCTCCTTCCCCTTCACGGTGCTGGAAATCGTGCGCCTCGGGCTCACGGGGAACGGCGCGCGGCTTCCGCCCGGCGAGGCGGAGCGCTTGCCTGAAGAGGCGCTGCGGCGGGTCGATCTCGCCGGCTTCTCCGGCCGTTTCTATCAGGAGCTTTCCGGCGGCGAGCAGCAGCGGGTGCAGCTTGCCCGCGTCTTGTGCCAGGTGTGGACGCCGGTCGTGGACGGCGAGCCGCGCTGGCTGTTTCTCGATGAGCCGGTCTCCAGCCTAGATATCAAGCATCAGCTCGGCATCATGGAGCTGGCGGCGGACTTCGCCCGCGCCGGCGGCGGCGTCATCGCCGTCCTGCACGACCTCAATCTTGCGGCCATGTTCGCCGACCGGGTGGTGATGATGAAACGGGGCGGCGTATGGGCGGCCGGGCCGCCGGGCGAGGTGTTGCGCGACGAGGTCCTGCACGAGGTCTTCGAGTGCCGGCTTTCCGTCGGGTCGGTGCCCCGGGCTGGCACGCCCTTCGTGCTGCCGCAATCGGCAAGCGGGGCCGAACGCCGCCGCGCCTGAAGCGGCCGGAGAGCTCGCCTTTTTGCGTCATGATTGCGGTCGCTTTCAAAGAGCGGCCTCGTGTGGCGGCAATCGTCTCCGCATCTGCGACCAGGAAAGGATATAAAAACATAAAGACATCTTTATATCTCTTGACAGGGGCGCTGCGCCTATCGCACACGTGGACCGTCGAGGTGCCCCGGCTTGCGAGCCGAGGCTAAGAGGGAATCCGGTGCGCCGAGAAGCAAGGCCGGAGCTGCCCCCGCAACTGTAAGCGGCGAGCCGAAGTCCACCAAAAGCCACTGAAGCGGCAAGCTTCGGGAAGGCCGGACGAGGCGCCGAGCCGCCAGCCAGGAAACCTGCCCCGACGAATGTGCAATGTCCTCGGGCGGGGTGTCCCGGAGGTCGCGGCCCGCTTTCAGCGTTCCCGTCCCGTCCCCCGTCCGTCCAGCCAACGGGGGTTACTCTTGGAAAAATTTCCGCTTCCCACAGCCACTTTGGGCGTCCCGCGCATCGGGTCGCGCCGCGAGCTGAAATTCGCACTGGAGAGCTACTGGGCCGGCAAGTCTGGTGCCGGCGCGCTCTTGAAGAAGGCCGCCGAGCTCAGAGCCGCGAACTGGGCCTATCAGGATACGATCGGAATCGACGACATCCCGTCGAACGATTTTTCTCTCTATGACCATGTCCTCGACACGGCCGTCATGGTCGGGGCCATCCCCGACATCTATGGCTGGGATGGCGGCGAGGTCTCGCTCGACACCTACTTCGCCATGGCGCGCGGCGGTGAGATCGACGGGCGGAGCGTGCCGGCCCTTGAGATGACGAAGTGGTTCGACACCAACTACCACTACATCGTCCCGGAGCTTGCGCCCGACCAGCGCTTCACGCTGGCCACCACCAAGCCGCTCGATGAATTCGCCGAGGCGAAGGCGCTCGGCTTTGCGACGCGTCCGGTCCTCCTCGGCCCGGTCAGCTTCCTGAAGCTCGCCAAGGCCAAGGAAGATGGCTTCGACACGCTATCGCTCCTGGAGGGCCTTCTGCCGGTCTACGGCCAGCTCCTCGACCGCTTCCGCGAGGCCGGGGTAGAATGGATGCAGATCGACGAGCCCTGCCTGTCGCTCGATGCCGATCCGGCGACGCAGAAGGCGCTGAAGCGCGCCTATGACGTGCTGGCGCCGACGCATCCCTATACGCCCATCATGCTCAACACCTATTTCGGCGGTTTGGGCGACAATCTCGATACGGCGCTCGGCCTGCCGGTCGGCGGTCTGCATCTCGACCTCACCCGCGGCGGCGACGAACTCGACCGCATCGTCGACAAGGCTCCGCCCTGCATGGTCCTCTCGCTCGGCGCCATCGATGGGCGGAATATCTGGCGCACCGATCTGGAAAAGCTGGTGGAGAGGCTGGAGCCGGTCATCGCCACGCGCGGCCGAGACCATGTGGAGATCGCTCCTTCCTGTTCGCTCCTGCACGTGCCGATCGACGTCGAACTGGAAGAAGGTCTCGATCCGGAGCTGAAAGGCTGGCTGGCCTTCTCCCGGCAGAAGATGGGCGAGATCGTCACGCTCGCCCGTGCGCTCGGAGAGGGCAGGGAGGCCGTCGCCGAAGCTTTGGCCGCTTCCAGCGCCGCCGTTGAAAGCCGCCGC
>NZ_JHZK01000031.1 GCF_000688515.1 Afifella pfennigii DSM 17143
GGGCTGCTCGCCTGGCGCGCGGTGTCCCCCGCCAGCCGTTTCTTGCCGGCCTCGAGGAACTCCTTCGACCAGCTGTAGTAGAGGCTCGTCGCAATGCCTTCGCGCCGGCACAGCTCCGCGATGCTCTCCTCGCCACGCAGGCCCTCGAGCACGATACGGATCTTCTCCTCCGCCGAATGATGCTTGCGCGTGCGCCGACGGATGTCTTTCACGACACGATCGGCCGGCAGCTTGGGCGTTCCGGGTTTCTGTCTCATCTCCACTCCTTGGCGGTTACGATGAGCCAGAAACCCTCCTTTACGAAATCACCTCAGATGGCCCATGGGCGCTGATCCCGGACAAACACCGTACGCCGGTCAAGGAATTTTTTCCTATTTTTTTACGCGCCAGCCGTTGGCCGCTTTTCCGGGGAGCGTGCCCTTCTCGGCCCGTTCTCGGCCCTCGCCGTTTCCTCCCCCGGCCGCAACTGGTCGCCGCGCGCCCGCCCCCTCGCCGGAAGTCTCCGGCGGTTCGCGGGCGGAAGGTTTCGTGCCCCCCGGCCCTTCCGCCCGCTACGCCGTCGCGCCCTACCGCGACGCGACGGATGGAGGTCGGGCTTCCCCGACCCCCGCGCCTCTGGCCGCGGCCTGTCGGCCGCGGCCCGATATCTTCCAGGGTCCGATTTTTCCCCGGGAACCTCGGCCAGCCGGCTTATTCTTCCGGCAGCGTCCGCTCGAAGGCGAGCACGTTCACCGAATCCTCGATCGGGAAGGCCCGCAGCGTGACCATCTCGTGGCCGGGATGGCCGTTGCGGATCTTGTGCAGCACCTCCCAGGGATTGGCGTTGGCTTCCGTGCCGATATAGGCGTGCTCGCCGTTGTCGCCCCAATCGAGCGCCGTGCCGTCATAGCCGTGGCAGGCGGCGCAGATGTTCTGGAAGATGTCGCGGCCTCCCATCAGGTCTCCGGCCACCTCCCCTGTTTTGGCGTTGATATAGGCGTTGGCGTCGTGCTGGCCCTGGCTCAGGAACAGCCGCAGCCACTCCGTCGCGTCGGAGGAGATCATCGCCTGTGTGTATTGATGCGTGTCGTCGCGCAGGATGGCTTCGACCTCGTCCGTGCTCATGCCGATGGCGCCGCGCACGCCGACGATGCCGGTCTTGTACTCGTCGCTGGCGCGCTGGCCGGCGACGCCGAGATAGTCCCAGCCGTGGCAGGAGGCGCAGCGCCAGGTCGTGTCTCCCGACTTCTCCGTGTTGGAGGCCGGCCAGGAAGGATGCGTGCCCTGCGGCGCCGGCACGTTCAGCGCCAGCCACCAATTGTCGTAGATGCGCCCGCCCATCGACAGCATCCAGGCCCGGCTCGGCTGTGCCGGCCGTCCGTAGATGTAATTGTCGTGCCTGGCATCGTGCGCATGCGCCTCTTCGGCCTCGGCGCCTTCGGCCGCATCGGCCGTGTCCTTGGCGTCGCCGCTGCTGTCCTGCGCCGCCGCCGGCTGCACCGCCAGCGCCGCCAGAATGGCAAGCATGACAGCGCCCCGGCGCCAGAAAACCGGCACAAGGACGGATTCGTCCGCTCTCTCGTCCATAGATACCCCCCTAGTTCATTTCTTTATTCTTATTCCGGACTTTGCGTCCATTGGTCTCAGGATGCATTTCGTCGCAATGATGCCAAGTGTTCATCAATTATTACTTATTTCTAGTTATAATAATTCTCAAATAGCCATTTTTCGCAGATTCTCCGGCGGTTTATCCGAACCCGCCATCCGCCGAAGGTTTCGCCACGATGAATCGCCGGCGAAGCCGGCATGAAAAAAACCCTGCCGCCCGGTTCTTACGGGCGGCCCCAGGCCCGCCGGCGAAGCCGGCATGAAAAAACCCTGCCGCCCCGAAACTAACGGGCGGCCCAAGCCCGCCGGCGAAGCCGGCATAAAAAAACCCTGCCGCCCGGTTCTTGCGGGCGGCCCCAGGCCCGCCGGCGAAGCCGGCATAAAAAAACCCTGCCGCCCGGTTCTTACGGGCGGCAGGGCTGAAAGATCGCGGCTTGATGACGGCGTCAGTCGAGCGACTTGACGATCTCCTCCGTCATCTTCTTGGCGTCGCCGAAGAGCATCATCGTCTTGTCCAGGAAGAACAGCTCGTTCTGGATGCCGGCATAGCCCGACGACATGGAGCGCTTGACGAAGAGCACCGTGCCGGCCTTGTCGACGTCCAGGATCGGCATGCCGTAAATCGGCGACTGGGGATCGTCGCGCGCCGCCGGGTTGGTCACGTCGTTGGCGCCGATGACATAGGCGACGTCGGCCTGGGCGAACTCCGAATTGATGTCCTCCAGCTCGAACACCTCGTCGTAGGGCACGTTGGCTTCCGCCAGGAGCACGTTCATGTGCCCCGGCATGCGGCCCGCCACGGGGTGGATGGCGTATTTCACTTCCACGCCGTTCTTCTTCAGCATGTCGGCCATTTCGTGCAAGGCGTGCTGCGCCTGCGCCACGGCCATGCCGTAACCCGGCACGATGATGACCTTGGCCGCGTTCTTCATCAGGAAGGCCGCGTCTTCCGCCGAGCCCTGCTTCACCGGCCGGTCGTCATCGCCGCCGGCCGCCGCCGTCGTCTCGCCGCCGAAGCCGCCGAGGATGACGGAGATGAAGGAGCGGTTCATCCCCTTGCACATGATGTAGGACAGGATGGCGCCGGAAGAGCCGACCAGCGCGCCGGTGATGATCAGCGCCGTGTTGCCGAGGGTGAAGCCGATGCCGGCGGCCGCCCAGCCGGAATAGGAGTTGAGCATCGACACCACCACCGGCATGTCGGCGCCGCCGATCGGGATGATGATGAGGATGCCGAGCGCCAGGCTGACGAGGGTGATCAGCCAGAAGGCCGAATGCGCCTCGCTCGCCGTGAAGATGATGACGAGCAGCAAAAGCGCGACGCCGAGGCCGATATTGATGGCATGGCGCTGCGGCAGCATGATCGGCTTGCCGCTCATGCGCCCGTCGAGCTTCAGAAAGGCGATGATGGAGCCGGTGAAGGTGATGGCGCCGATGGCCACGCCCAGCGACATCTCAATAAGGCTCGCCGCGTGGATGTCGCCGACCGCGCCGATATCGAAGGCCTCCGGCGCGTAGAGCGCCGCGGCTGCGACGAGGACGGCGGCAAGGCCGACCAGCGAGTGGAAGGCGGCGACGAGCTGCGGCATCGCCGTCATGGCGATGCGCTGCGCCACCATGGCGCCGATGCCGCCGCCGATGGCGATGGCCAGGAGGATGAGGCCCCAGGCACCGAAGCCGGCCGGCGGATGGCCGATCAGCGTCGTCAGCACCGCGATCAGCATGCCGGCCATGCCGAACTGGTTGCCGCGACGGCTGGTTTCCGGATGCGACAGGCCGCGCAGCGCCAGGATGAACAGGACGCCGGAGACGAGATAAAGAAGTGCGGTGAGGCTGGCGGACATCAGGCGCGCGCTCCCTTAGCGACGCGCGCGCGCGCCGTTTCATTCGGCAGGCAGGTCATCTTATTTCTCTTTTCGCTTGTACATCGACAGCATGCGCTGCGTGACGAGGAAGCCGCCGAAGATGTTGACGCTGGCCAAGATCACGGCGACGAAGCCGAACCAGCGCGCCGCCCCGGTCCCCTCGCCGACCAGATCGACGCCGACGGCCAGAAGCGCGCCGACGATGATCACCGAGGAGATGGCGTTGGTGACCGACATCAGCGGCGTGTGCAGCGCCGGCGTCACCGACCAGACCACGTAATAGCCGACGAAGATCGCCAGAACGAAGATCGACAGGCGGAAGACGAAGGGATCGATCGCCCCTCCCGTGGCGGCGTGCGCCGCCGCGCCAGCCGCGTCCGCGCCGCCTTCTCCGAGCGCGGAAAGGGCCTGTGCGGCCGCCTCGCTCGCGGCCTCGGCCGCCGAGCGCGCCTGTTCTACCGCTTGTCTGACGGTGTCATCCGCCATGTGCTGCTCCCTGTGCTTTGGCGGCCTCGCCGTCCGCGGGCGCCGCGGTCTCGGCCGCCTTGCCGCCGAACTGCGGGTGCACCAGCGCTCCGCCATGGGTGAGAAGCGTCGCCGCGATGATTTCGTCCTCGCGGTTCGGCTTGAAGCTCTTGGTCTCCTTGTCGATCATCGGCTCGACGAAGGCGTAGATGTTGCGCGCCAGAAGCGCGGAGGCGGAGGCGGCGATCTGCCCCGCCATGTTGGTGATGCCGATGAGGGTGACGTTGCCCTTCTGAACGGCCTTGTCGGGCTCAACGCCTTCCACGTTGCCGCCGCGCTCCACCGCCAGATCGACGATGACGGAGCCGTCCTTCATCGACGCCACCATCTCAGCGTCCACCAGCTTCGGCGCCGGCCTTCCCGGGATGAGGGCGGTGGTGATGACGATGTCCTGCTTGGCGATGTGCTCGCGCACCAATTCGGCCTGCTTGGCGCGGTATTCCGCCGACATCTCCTTGGCGTAGCCGCCGGCCGTCTCGGCCGCCTTGAACTCCTCGTCCTCCACGGCGACGAACTTGCCGCCGAGCGATTCCACCTGTTCCTTGGCCGCGGGCCGGACGTCGGTCGCCGTCACCACCGCGCCGAGGCGCTTGGCCGTGGCGATCGCCTGCAGGCCGGCAACGCCCGCTCCCATGACGAAGACGCGCGCCGCCGGCACCGTGCCGGCCGCCGTCATCATCATCGGGAAGGCGCGCCCATAGGCTTCCGCCGCCTCGATGACGGCGCGGTAGCCGGCAAGGTTCGCCTGCGAGGACAGGACGTCCATGGACTGGGCGCGGGTGATGCGCGGGATGAGCTCCAGCGAGAAGGCGGCGAGGCCGGCATCGGCGAGCTTCTTCAGCTCCGCCTCGTTGCCGTAAGGGTCCATGAGCGCCACCACGGCGGCGCCGTTCTTGGCCCCGGCGAGCCCCTCCGGCCGGCGCACGGCGAGGATGACGTCGGCGCCTTCCAGCGCCGCCTCGCGGCTTGCGGCGATCGTGGCGCCGGTTTCCTGAAAAGCCTCGTCGGAGAAGGATGAGCGCGCTCCCGCGCCCGTCTCAACGACGATCTCGGCTCCGAGCGCGGCGAACTTTTTCACCGATTCGGGACTGGCGGCGACCCGAGGTTCGTCTTCCCTCGGCTCCTTGAGGACAGCAATACGCATGGAATTTTCAGCCTATTAGGCGAGAGAGATGAGAAAGAACAAGAGGGTAACGGCGAAAGCCCCTACAGCGGGCTTCCAATTGCCGCGCGTGAAGAGGCCGAAGAGCAGCGTGCCGAGGGCGAGCGCAAGCGCGATGGAGCCGAGCCAGAGCGCCCCGGCCAGCCCGAAGATCGCTACGATCATGACCAGGGTCACGACGTGGATGATGCCGAGAAGCGTCAGCGACAGGAAGGTGTTATAGGTCTTTTCGTGCGGCTCGAAATCGTTCGCCGCACCCCTCGGTGAGGTCACCTCTACAGCCATCAAGAAACCTTTGCATCGGTTGGCGGAAACGTCGTGCCCGCGCCTTTAGCATGCTCGTTCCAAGAAGAGCAACGCCGCCCTGCTTGAAAAGCCGGACGGCGCCACAAACTGTATTCGGCGTTGCCTTCCTAGCCGACCCGGTTCAGCGTGAAGGAAGCTCCCGGCTGGCTGCATTGCATCGTCGCAGGTCCGGCGAGGCGGCACGTTGCCGCCCGCTGCTGTCTGGTGGCGACGGAATACCAGCTGATTTCCACCGTGTTCGGCCCGGCCATGGCGTAGCTGCCGGTGGCGAGCTGCGCGCCGGTGGTGGCGTCCTGCGTCGTCATGGACCCGGCCTGGAAGGTGGAGACGAAGACGCCGTCGCTGGAGCGCCATCGTCCCTCCACCGGCGAAGCGATCTCGCGCCCGCCGCTCTGGCAGCCGGCGAGCAGCGCTGTCCCGGCAAGCGCTAGCGCCGCCACGAAATATCCTGTTCTCACATCAGGCCTCCTGATCCCGTCAGCATTGCTGCACTAATGCTGCTATGGGCGAATCGATCCAATTGTTTCCCCTTCCAGCCCTGCGGCCAAGAGCGCCGCCTCCTGGCGCCGCGTCACCTCTTCCACCGAGAATCCTTCGATCTCCTCGTTGAAAAGCCTGTAGAAGTTCATCTCGGCGCGAAGGTGCAGAAACACCCCGCCAAGGCCGATCGCCGCCCGGTCCATGAAGACGAACTCGCGCGGCACCGTCACCGGCCCCTTCTCTTTCAGCGCCTGATGCACCTTGAAGGCCTCGCCGCGACCGTATTGCGCCGGCGGCACGCCGTCGGCGATGGCCCGCACCCGGTCCTCCAGAAGCGGCCCGTAGATGAAGCGCGCCCAGATGTTGAGGATGTCGATGAGCTCGTTGGAAAGGCCGCGGAAGCCCCAGGTCTCGTAGGCGGCGACGATGCGCTCGCGATCCCCGTTCTGCAGCCCGCGATAGAGTTCGATCACCCCCTCCACGAAGCGCGGCGGGAAGATCCGCACGCAGCCATAATCGAGAAGGTTGATGCCGGCCGGCCGGCCCTCTTCCTCAAAGACGGTGTAATTGCCCAGATGCGGGTCGCCATGAATGACCGCGACATGGCTGAACGGGTGCCACCAGGCGCGGAACATTGCCTCGGCGAGGAAGTTGCGATCCTCCAGCGAGTGTTCCTTGAATTCCAGCAGACGCTTGCCGTCGAGCCAGTTCATCGTGAGCAGGCGCCTTGTGGAGAGTTCTGAGTAGAGCTGCGGCACGCGGATGCGCTTCTCGTCCTGAAGCACCGCGCCATAGAGCGCCATATGCCCGGCCTCGCGCTCGTAATCGAGCTCCTCGCGCACTCTCGCCGCGATCTCCTCGGCCATTTCGCGCGTGTCGATGGCCGGGTCCATGCGCCGGTGCAGGGCGAAGATCATGCCGAGCTGGGAAAGGTCGGCCTCCACCGCGCTCGCCATCTCCGGATATTGCAGCTTGCAGGCGAGCTTGGTGCCGTCATGCGCCCATGCCCGATGCACCTGGCCGAGCGAGGCGGCCGCCGCCGGCTGATGCTCGAACTTGGCGAAGCGCTTCTGC
Organism: Afifella pfennigii DSM 17143; assembly: GCF_000688515.1. Taxonomy (GTDB): domain Bacteria; phylum Pseudomonadota; class Alphaproteobacteria; order Rhizobiales; family Afifellaceae; genus Afifella; species Afifella pfennigii. Next base: position 7,000 of record NZ_JHZK01000031.1, read on the forward strand.
CAGCCGGCACCGAGCTCGGCGGTCATGCGCCGCTTGACGAAGGCCCAGCCCATCGGCGGCGCGTCCGATTGCAGCTGCGCGAGTTCGGCGGAATATTCCGGTGGGAGCACGTCCGGGATGGTGGCCAGAAGCTGCGCCACCTTCATGATCGGTCCCTTCAGCCCGCCGAGGGCGCGGGCGAGCTCGGCGGCATTGCGGCTCCGGTCGATCTCCAGGCCGAAGGCGCGCGAGCCGATCATCTTGGCGGCGATACCGCCCACGCCGGCACTGACGCGGGCATAGCGGGCCGCTCGCCCGGAAAAGCGGTTGCGCTCCTCGTCCTGCGCGTTCGGACGCGGATTGTCGGGTGTCTCGCGCGGCGGATCGCTCGGCATATTCCTCATCCAAGAGAAGTGGCACCGCCTAGATAGGGCGCCGGCGCGGCGTCTTCACCTGTCTTCTGGCGCTTCAGCCGAGCCCCTTGGAAAGGGCGAAGGAGACGACGAAGCCGGCGGCGGTGATGATGCCGGCGTAATCCTGGTCCTGCGCGAAGGCTTCCGGGATCATCGTATCCACCAGCATGGCCAGGATCGCCCCCGCGCCGATCGCCGTCGCCAGGGCGATGATGCGCGCATCGAGGCCGTCGAAGAGGAAGTAACCGGCGAGCGCCGCCAGCCCGGTGACGGCCATGATGCCGCCCCAGACGGAGAAGACATGTGCCGCCGAGCGCCCGGCGCCGCGCATGCCGGCGGCGCTGGAGAGCCCTTCCGGCACGTTGGAGAGGAAGACGGCGATCACGGTGACGAGGCTGACCGCCCCGCCCTCCAGCATGGAAAGCCCGATGACGATGGATTCCGGTATGCCGTCCATCAGCGCCCCGACGGCGATGGCGGCGCTGCTCCCCGCGCCGGCATGGGCCGGGCGCCGCGAGCGCTTGCGATGCCGCGCGCCGAAGCGGGCGAGGACACGGTTGGCGAAGGTGAAGGCGAGCGCGCCGGCGAAAAAGCCGCAAGCGCTCCACAAGAGGCCCCCGCGCTGGAAGGCGTCGTCCATCAGCTCGAAGGCGAGCGCGGAGATGAGGACGCCCGCGCCGAAGGCCATCACCCCGGCGATGACGGCCTGCGGCACGCGGGCGTAAAAGCCGATCGTCGCGCCGATGACGAGCGCGCTGCCGGCGACAAGGCCCCACATCCCGGCAAGAAGGCCGGTCATCGCGGCGCCTCATTTCCCTTGCTGATCATGCCCGATCTTGGGCGCAAAGCCGCCCGCCCTGCAACGTCGCCGGGCTCCCGCGCGGCCGCCTCCTTCGCCGGGCGCCGACGTCAAAAGGAAAGGGCCGCCTTTCGGCGGCCCTCCGCGAGAAACGGGCGGTTCATGCCCTTTTGAAAGCTCTGTTTCGTGCCTTTCACGAAACCGGCAGAGGCTGCTCCACCGTCACGTGATCGGCCGGGATTTCCCGCCTTCCATTCTCACTCGACACTGGATCACCTCCTTTCGCGTTGTTGCCATTGATGCGAATTTTGGGGCCTGGCCGGCGAAAGGCAAGCGCAAAGATCGGGCACGCCGGAAAACGCGGCAACTCCTGCCCTGCCTGCCTTGGCCGCTCACGTCCCCTGAACCTCCTCCAACTCGTCGATGAGCCCCTCGATCACCGACAGGCCCTTGGCCCAGAAGGCAGGATCGGAGGCATCGAGCCCGAACGGGGCGAGAAGCTCTTTGTGGCGCTTGGAGCCGCCGGCGCTCAGCATGTCGAAATAGCGCTCCTGGAAGCCCGGCTCGGCGCCCAGATAGACGGCGTAGAGCGAGTTCACCAGGCAGTCGCCGAAGGCGTAGGCGTAGACGTAGAAGGGCGCGTGGATGAAGTGCGGGATATAGGCCCAGAACACCTCGTAGCCCTCGCCGAGCCGGATGGCCGGGCCGAGGCTTTCGCTCTGGACATCCATCCACACCTCGCCGAGCCGCTCCGCCGTCAGCTCGCCCTGACGCCGTTCCATATGCACCTGGCGTTCGAACATGTAGAAGGAGATCTGCCGCACCACGGTGTTGATCATGTCCTCCACCTTGCCGGCGAGGAGCACCTTGCGCTCCTTGGCCGAGGGCGCCGCGTCCAGCATGGAGCGGAAGGTCAGCATCTCGCCGAAGACGCTTGCCGTCTCCGCCAGCGTCAGCGGCGTCTGCGCCATCAACAGCCCCTGCGGCCCGGCCAGCACCTGGTGGACGCCGTGGCCAAGCTCGTGGGCAAGCGTCATCACGTCTCGCGGTTTGCCCTGGTAGTTGAGCAGCACATAGGGGTGCACGCTCGGCACCGTCGGATGCGAGAAGGCGCCCGGCGATTTTCCCGGCCGCGTCGGCGCGTCGATCCAGCTCTTGTCGAAGAAGCGGCCGGCGATCTCCGCCATGCGCGGGTCGAAGCCGGCATAGGCGGAAAGCACCGTCTCCTTCGCCTCCTGCCAGCCGACGACGCGCTTCACCGTTTCCGGCAGCGGCGCGTTGCGGTCCCAGAAGTCGAGCTTGTCCTTGCCGAGCCACTTTGCCTTCAAGGCGTAATAGCGATGCGACAGGCGCGGATAGGCCTCCCGCACCGCCTCCACCAGCGCCTCGACGACTTCCGGCTCTACACGGTTGGCGAGATGGCGCGAGGCGGCGACGTCGGTGAAGCCGCGCCAATCGTCGGAGATCGACTTGTCCTTGGCGAGGACGTTGGTGATCAGCGTAAAGGTCCGCAGATGCGCCTTGAAGGTCGCCGCCAGCGCCCCTCCGGCGGCCTTGCGCCTTGTCTCTTCGTGCTCCGTCAGAAGGTTCAGCGTCGGCTCCAGGGGCAACTCCTCGCCGTCCACCTTGAAGCGCAGCGCCGACATCGTCTCGTTGAACAGCCGGTTCCAAGAGGAGCGCCCCGTCAGCGCCTTTTCGTGGAAGAGCCGCTCCAACTCGTCGGAGAGCTGGTAAGGCCGCTCCTCGCGCAGATCCTCCAGCCAGGGCCCGTAACGGGCGAGCGCCTCGCTTCTCAGCGCCTTCTCCAGCACCTCGTCGTCGATGCGGTTGAGCTCCAGCGGGAAGAATAGGAGCTTGGTGGAGATGCCGGTCAGCTTGTCCTGCAAATCGCCGTGGAACTTGGCGCGCCTGGCATCGCTGGTGTCGCCGGCATAAACGAGGCTGGAAAAGCTGATCAGTCGGCCGATCTTCTCCTCGATCGCCTCAAATTCGCCGATCAGCGCCGCCAGGCGGTCGCCGCCGTCGGGCGCCGCGGCGATGGCCGCCAGCTTGCCCTTATGCGCCTTCTCGAAGGCCGTGGCCGCGGCCTCCGCCCATTTCAGGTCGCCCGTCAGCTCCGGCGCGTCCATCGCCGGGTAAAGGTCGCTGAGGTCCCATTCCGGCAGCTCGCCCAGCCCCTCGGCGGCGCTCATCGCCTCCTCGGCCGCCGCGCGGCTCGGTTGCATCGGCGTTCGGCACGCATCTATCGGCATCTGCCTCTCCTCGTCGCTGTTGGCGGGCTCGCCGTCCCGCTCCTCGCTCCACGACCTAATGCCGCGCTTGCCGTCTGGCAATTTCGTCGCCGCCGGCAAGCGCCCCGACCCCAGGAGAAGGTCGCACGGTCTTTCCCGTCTTTCTCGTCGCATGGGTAATAGGCTCTTAACCCAAGTCTGGGCACCTTGGAGCGGAATGAGACAACTTCGCCGTAGCGATGCCGATGCCCGCACGCATTCTTCTCGTCGATGACGATCCGATAACGCTCCGCCTTCTGGCGAATATGGTCCGCGTCTTCGGCCATGAGCCGGAGGCCGTCTCCGGCGGCGAGGCGGCCCTGGAGCGCCTTGCCGATCCGAGCGGCGGCCGGATCGACGCGGTAGTTCTCGATCTCGTCATGCCGGACCTGGACGGCATGACCGTCCTGGAGCGCCTGCGTCGCTTTCCGGCTGCGCCGCCGGTCGTCGTGCAGACGGCGCAGAACGGCATCGACACCGCCGTCTCCGCCATGCGCGCCGGCGCGTTCGACTTTCTCGTCAAGCCCGCGGCTCCGGAGCGTCTTGGCGTCGCCCTGGCCAACGCTTTGAAGCTGACGACGCTGAAGGAAGAGGTGGAGCGTCTGCGCCACGGTTTCTCCGACACCCTCACCTTCGCCGATCTCACGGCCGCCGCGCCGGTCATGGGCCGCACGGTGGATCTGGCGCGCCGCGCCGCGCGCTCGGCCATCCCCGTTCTCCTGGAAGGCGAGCCTGGCACGGGCAAGGAATGGCTCGCCCGCGCCATCCATGGCGAGAGCCCGCGCCGCGCCCGCCCCTTCGTCACCTTCAATTGCGGCGCCGTGGAACCGGATGCGGTGGAAGATGTCCTGTTCGGCGTCCGGGCCAAGGGTGCGCGCCAGGCCCGGCGCGGGCGTGTGCACGAGGCGCAGGGCGGCACGTTGCTTCTCAAGCAGATCGCCGACCTTCCCGCCGCCGCCCAGGCCCGCCTCGCCGAGATCCTGGAGCAAGGCGTGCTGCCGCAGCTCGGCAAGGAGCGCGCCCAGAAGGCCGATTTCCGCCTCCTCGCCACGACCTCCCGGCGCCTTGTCGACCGCGTCGCGGAGGGCGGCTTCCGCGACGATCTGTTCAACCGCCTCAACGTCTTCCCGATCTGGGTGCCGCCGCTGCGCGACCGGCCGGAGGACCTTCTTTCCCTCGCCCGCGCCTGCCTCCTCCGCTTCGCCGCCGAGGAGGGCCGCACCCGGCTGCGAGACGTGGCACCGGATGCCCAGGCTCTCCTGGCGGCCTTCGCCTGGCCGGGCAATATCCGTCAGCTGGAAGGCGCCATCTATCGCGCCGTCATCCTGTGCGAGGGCGAGTTCCTGCAGCCCTGGGATTTCCCGCAGGTGCAGACCGCCCTTAATGCCGGCGCCATCTCAGATCTCGTGCGCGCCTGGCAGAGCGAGGCGCAGGCAGGAGTCGTCGCCGCGAACCTGGCGGCGATCGCCGATCCGCCCGCCGCGCGTGCTTATTTGCGGCCGGTCGAGGCCCTGCCCCGGCCCGATGTTGCCTCCCCGCATCAGCGCCGCGGCGAAACGCGGTCGGGCGTTTCCGCTGGCGCTGACAAAAATTCGCCCTCCCTCTATGGTTCGCTCCAACTGGTAGATCGTGATGGAGAGATGCGCTCTCTGGGGACGCTGGAGGAAGCGGCGATTCGCTTCGCCATCGAGCATTACGGCGGTCGCATGAGCGAGGTGGCGCGCCGCCTGCGCATCGGCCGCTCTACGCTCTACAGGAAGTTGAAAGAGTACGGCATCGCCGACGCCGACGCGGCTTGAATGCCGAAACGATAACGCGGCAAGACCGCTTGAGACGGGCCCGCTTGAGACGGGGCGGAGAGACGTTGATGAGGGCGATGGCGCCAATGCGAAAAACCCTTCTTTCCAGTTTCGTGACGGCCGTTCCGGGCCTCGCCGCGGGCACGCTCCTGGCGGCTCAGCTTGTCGGGCCGGCTTCCGCCGCGCCGGCGAGCCCCGCTCCGGCGCCCGCGCCGATCCAATTGGCGCATGTGCCGCCGCAGGACGACGAGGCGGAGGTCTCCCCGCCGGTCATCACCCCGGCTGCGGCGGAGCTGCGCGCCGCGCTCGGCCATGCCCGTTCCTTCTCCGATGCACGCCAGAAGAAGGTCTTCGCCGCCATTCGCGCCTTTTACGAGGAGCACCGTTTCGAACCGGCCTTCCTGCGCGACGGCAAGCCCACCCGCCAGGCGAGCGCCCTGGTGGAGCGCCTTGGCGAGGCAGCCGCCGACGGCCTTGACCCGTCCGACTACGCCGATGCGAAACTTCCGGCTGCGCGCCTCGACGATCTTGCCGAGCGCGCCCGCGCCGAGCTCGCCATTGCCGAGGCAGCCGCCCGCTTCCTCGTCGACCTCGCCGCCGGACGCATCGCGCCGAACTCGGTCGCTCCGAGGGACATCTTTCTAAAGCCGGAGCTGCCCGATATCGCCGCCGCCCTCGATGAGTTGGGGACCACGGACGACGTCGTCGCCACGCTTGCCGGTTACGAGCCGCCGCACCGTCAATACGCCGTGCTGAAGCGCCATCTTGCCGAGTTGCGCGCCGCCAACGACGGCGAGCCGCTGCCGCGCATCGAGCCGGGCAAGGTGTTGAAAAAGGGCGTGCGCGATGCCCGCGTGCCTGTCCTGCGCCAGCGTCTTGGCATGGAGGCGCCGGATATGCGCAATCCGGAGCTGCGCCCCTATCTTGACCATGCCGACCTGGAAATCTTCGACGAGGACGTCACCGCCGCCGTGGAGGCGTTCCAGACGGCGAACGGCCTCACCGTCGACGGCATGGTCGGTCCGCAGACCCTGGCGGCCCTCAACGGCGCCCGCCGCGAGGAGCGCATCGCCGCCATCGTCGTCAATATGGAGCGCTGGCGCTGGGCGCCGCGCCAGCTCGGCCGCTACTACGTCTTCGTCAACGTGCCGGAATTCATGGTCAGGGTGCACCGCGACGGCAAGACGACCTTCGAGACCCGCGTCGTCGTCGGCAAGCCGGCGAACCGCACGCCGGTCTTCTCCGACGAGATGGACCACATCGTCGTCAACCCGTACTGGAACGTGCCGAACTCCATCGTCTCCAAGGAGATGCTGCCGCAGATCCAGCGCGACCCTTACGGCTACTTCGCCAAGAACGGCTATCAGCTCCTCGCCGATATCCGCGGCAAGACCTATTATCTCGATCCCACGCGCATCGACTGGTACGCCATCGACACCAAGCTCTTGCGCGTGCGCCAGCCGCCGGGCGATCGCAACGCGCTCGGGCGCATCAAGTTCATGTTCCCCAACCGGCACGCCGTCTATCTGCACGACACCCCGGCCAAGAGCCTGTTTCAGCGCACGTCGCGCGCCTATTCGCATGGCTGCGTGCGCGTTCAGGACCCGCTCGCCTTCGCCGACGCGGTGCTGGCGGAGGACGGCGAGTGGAACTCCGACCGGCTGAAGCGCATGTTCGGGGGCCAGGAGACGCAGGTGAACATGTCCAAGCGCCTGCCGGTGCATCTCGCCTATTTCACGCTGGTGCCCCAGAAGGACGGCTCGCTTTTGACCGTCCCGGACCTCTACGGCTACGATGCGCGCATGCGTCAGATGTTGAATTTGTAAACCATGGCGAAGGTCGGGGCGGAAAAATGACCCGCCAGTCGCATTTTCGCCATAGGTTTCGTTTGGTAATGCCGCATTAAGCAAGGGGCGCGATAATCGCCTCTTCGCTGAGGGGTTAAAAGGGGAAGGGGCAATTCCCCCAAGGGAAGGTAAGTCCGCTTGCTGGTAACGGCCGGGTTCAAACTCGCCCGCCTAAGGCGTCCTGTGGCGTCTGCGGCCCTGGCGCTGTCGCTCGTTGTTGGCGGCGCCGGCATCGCCGATGCGGCCCGCTCTGGCGACCGCACCTTGAAGCTCTATTTCGCGCACACCAAGGAGCGCGGCACCTTCACCTTCCGCAAGAACGGCCGCTACGACCAGAAAGAGCTGAAGCGCCTCAACCATTTTCTGCGCGACTGGCGCCAAAATGAGCCGGCGCAGATGGATCCGAGCCTCTTCGACCTCATCTGGGAGGTTTATCGGGAGACCGGTGCCAAGGGCGAGATTCACGTCGTCTCCGCCTATCGCTCCTTGAAGACCAACAACATGCTGCGTCGCCGCTCCTCCGGTGTGGCCAAGCGCAGCCAGCACACCGCCGGCAAGGCGATGGATTTCTACATCCCCGACGTGCCGCTGGCGAAGCTGCGCAAGGCGGCGCTGCGCAAGCAGGTCGGCGGCGTCGGCTACTACCCGACTTCCGGCTCGCCCTTCGTGCATCTCGATGTCGGCAGCGTGCGCCATTGGCCGCGCATGACCCGCAAGCAGCTTCTCGCCCTCTTCCCGGACGGCAAGACGCTGCATATCCCTTCCGACGGCAAGCCGCTCTCCGGCTATCAGACGGTCCTCGCCCAGTACGGGCGCGGCGGCATGAAGGCCTCGCTCGGCACCGTCTCCTCCGGCCGCGGCTCAGAGCCGAGCGAGCGTCGCACCGTCGTCGCCTGGCTGAAGGACGTCTTCGACGATGAGGAGGCCGCGGACGATGCGGCCAATGTGGCCACCGGCGCCGCGCCTGCACGTGCCCTCCCCACGGAGAGCCCGACCGTTCTGGCCGAGGCGCCCTCGCTGCTGCCGCGTGCCGCTCCGGCGGAGATCCGCACCGTCGCCACCCGCACCGTTGCCCTCGCCGATATGGACGACGCGCCGGCCGGCTTTGACCCGTCGGATTCGCTTGCCATCATGGCCTATGCCGGCCTGCCGCAGGCGCGCCCGGTTTCCCTCGCCGCGGCCGATGCCGCGCCTGAGACCGCCGCCCCGCTCGCCGCCCCGCTCCAGGCACGCGAGCTCACCGCCCTTTACGAACGCGCCCTCGCCGAGGCCGATCCGGCCACCGCCGCGCCGACGGAGCGCGGCGCCATCGCCGGCATCGTTCTGGCCAGCGCCGTCGCCGAGCCGCCGGCCGCCGGCCTGCCGCGCGCCCTTGATGTGGAGCGGCCCGTCCTCGCCTCCCTCACCCGCGCCGATATCGCGGCGGAGGATCCCTTCCAGGCCATCGAGGCCGCCGCAGGTCCCGCCGGCCCCGCCGCCGCCGAGGAGATCGATGCCGGCGCCACGCTCGCTTATGCCACCATGCCGGAAGCCCGGCCGGAGCCCGTCGCGGCCGGCGCCAAGACCGCCGCCGCTGAGCGTCTCGATCGCTCGCCCGCGCCGCTCAGCCTCGCCGCCGCCATCGCCACCAGCGGCACGCCGGTCGCCGATGGCGCCGCCCCCCGTCTCGTCACCCAGCGGCCCGACGCCGGCGCGCTGTCGCGCCTCATGGGCAAGGACACGACCCGCACCTTCATCTTCGCGCTATTGAAGGCGCCGCATCCGGCGGGCGCGGCAGAGTTTTTCGCCATCCCGGTAAGCGAGGGCGCGGCGCGCGCCGTCATCGCCCCACAACCGCTGCGCACCGACCGCTTCGCCGCTCGCGACGATCTAGCCGCGCTGAACGAGCCGGACCGGGTCCACCTACTCATCGCCTCGCTGCGCTGAGGTCAAGCAAGGCGCCACAAGCGCCTGTTGAACAACCTCCAGGAACTGAAAAGCCCGGCACTCGTCCGGGCTTTTTCTTCTCGTCTGCCGCGCAAGCGTCCTTGCGGCCGCGCCCTGGCCAAACGGGGCTCAGGCGGCCTCGTCCTCGCCGACCCCCACCGGCGGCGCCATGCCGAGCGCATGCATATAAAGGTCCAGAAGCGCCTCCTGCTCCTGCCGCTCGGCCGTGTCCTGCTTTCTAAGCCGCACCACCTGGCGCATCACCTTGGTGTCGAAGCCGTTGGACTTCGCCTCCGCATAGACGTCGCGGATGTCGTCGGAGAGAGCCTTCTTCTCCTCCTCCAGCCGCTCGATCCGCTCAATCAACGCCCTGAGCTGTCCGGCAGCCACGCCGCCAGGGCCCGTGCTTTCGCCCGCCATGCCACTCTCCTTGAAAATCCCGTTGTTCCTGACCTGCCGGCGTCCGGCCCGACGGTCAATCGCGGCCTTGCCCCATCCACGCTTTCCACGCTCAGGGCAAAGGCCCTGAGGCTGAGCTAGTGCTGATGGTTTTTCGCCAGTTCGGCGAGCTTTTCCGGGCTCGCCTCCATCTGGTGGCGCGCCTTCCATTCCTCGTAGGGCATGCCGTAGACGATCTGCCGGCTCTCCGCCTTGCTGAGCGGCACGCCGCGTGCCTCGGCGGCCTCCTGATACCAGTTGGACAGGCAGTTGCGGCAGAAGCCGGCGAGATTCATCATGTCGATATTCTGCACGTCGGTGCGCGCGCGCAGATGCTCCACGAGCCGGCGGAAGGCCGCAGCCTCCAACTCGGTGCGCATTTCCTCGTGCTTGGCCATCGTCTTCATCCCTTCACAACGTCATCGGCATGCGAGCCGTATTGGCGCGTCTTGTAGAGCGCCTCGTCTTGGAGCACCTGGCGCAGGATCGCCTCCAGCCGCTCCGCCCATTCGGCGATGCCCGGCGGATGGGCGATGAGGTCGTTGCGCACTTCGATGAGCGCATGGGCGAGCCCGCGCGCCGTGCCATGCTTGTTGAGCGTATCGCCGCTGAGCGCGCCCGTATAGGGCTCGTTGTCCCCGACCCTCAGCCCGTGCTCCTCGCGCAGAAGCTCAAGCAGTGGCTGGGCGAGGCGTGGATCCTTGTCCCAGAGAACGCCCGCATGCCACGGCCGGCGCATGCCTTTCCAATCCGGCGTGAAGGAATGGATGGAGAAGATTGCCGGCGGCCGCCCGGCCGCGATCATGGCTTCGATCGTCGCCGTAATCCTCCGGTGATAGGGGCGATAGAAGCGCTCAAGCCGGCGCTCGCGCTCGCCGGCATCGACGCCGCGATTGCCAGGCACCAGCGTGCCGTCGGAGATGCGCATGATGAGCGTCGGATCGTCCTCGCCGCGGTTCGGATCGATGAGGAGCCGGGAGAACTGCGTCAGGATCGCTGGCGCGCCGAGCCGCTCCGCCAATTCCTCCGCGAGCGGGCCGACGCCGATATCGTAGGCGATATGGCGCTGAAGCTCCTCCTCCGGCAGGCCGAGATCGGCGTATTCGGCCGGCATCTTGCGCGTGGCATGGTCGCACAGGATCAGCAGCCCGCCGGCGAGGTCGCCGTCGAGACTGATCAAGGCTTCTTCGGGCGCGCCCGGCTGGTCGCTGCGCGCGGCGGCAAATTCCGTCATCGGGATGGGGCGAGACGCTTTGGCAAAGAGGGCGGCCCATGATAGGGCCGTGGCTCTTACATAGACCCGCGCGCGGCTTCCGCCAAGGCGGGGCGGAGATGGTCGTGAGCAATCGGGAAAGCTACCAGGCCGCCGGCGTGTCTGGCAGCGACTGGGTGCCCTTGTCGGCCCTCGTTCTGGGCGCCCTCGCCATGGGCGCCTCGCCGGTCTTCGTGCGCCTGGCGGAGGTCGGGCCGATGACCAGCGCCTTCTGGCGCGTCGCTCTCGCCCTGCCCTTTCTGTGGCTCTGGGCGCGCCTGGAGGCGGCGCGCATGCCCGACCATGCGCCTCTCGCTTCGATTTTCTGGCCGGTCTTCCTCGCCGGCTTCTTCTTCGCCGGCGACCTTACTTTCTGGCATCTGGCGATCCTCAACACCTCCGTCGCCAACGCCACCTTCATGGCCACCCTCGCCCCGGTCTGGGTGGCGCTCGGCTCGCGCCTCTTCCTCGGCGAGGAGGTCGGCCGCAACGTCGTCATCGGCCTCCTTCTCTGCCTCCTCGGCGGCGCCTTCCTGGTGGGCGAGAGCCTCAGCGTGGAGCCGGCCAACCTCCTCGGCGATTTCTACGGCCTTGTTACCTCGCTCTTCTTCGGCGCCTATTTCCTCGCCGTGCGCCTGGCAAGGCGCGGCGCCGGCGGTGGGCGCACCATGTTCCTGTCCACCCTTGTCACCGCCGCCTTCCTCGGCGTCCAGGCACTGCTGATGGAAGATCAGCTCTGGCCGGCGAGCGCTTCGGGTGTCGCCGCGCTGCTGGCGCTCGCCATTCTCAGCCATGCCGGCGGTCAGGGCCTTCTCGCCTTCGCCCTCGGCCATCTGCCGGCGGCCTTCTCCGCCCTCGTCATCTTCCTGGAAGGCGTCGCGGCGGCCGCGCTCGGCTGGCTGGTTCTGTCGGAGGCGATCGGCGTTCTGCAGGCGATCGGCGCGGCGGCCATCTTCGCCGGCATCGGCATCGCCCGCCCGCGCGCGCCCCGCCGCGTCCCCCCGCCGCTGTGAGCGCAGCGAAAGCATGCGCGGCGCGCTCGGCGGCGCGGAGGAGACCCGCCGTCCCGCCCTTCCCCGCCTTCGTCGGCCGCAAGGCAGATACGCACTTGCCGCTCCTCGCCATCGTTGACAAGCCGCCCCGCTCTCGCGCACAACCCGGCCGGGGCATCCGGAACACGAAGGTCGTAGCGACTTGAGAAGGCCACGACGTCTTGGTCTGGCGGCGATTGTTGGCGGCGCATTTCTCGCCGTCACCGCCGCCACCGCGAAGGCGGATTTGAGGCTCTGCAACAAGACGCCGAGCCGCGTCGGCGTGGCGATCGGCTACAAGGGCGCGAGCGACTGGCGGACCGAAGGCTGGTGGAATCTGGACCCTGGCGTCTGCGAGACGCTTCTCGCGGGGGCATTGTCCGCCCGCTATTACTACATCTACGCGGTCGATTACGATCGCGGCGGCGAATGGGGAGGCCGTGCCTTCATGTGCACGCGCGATAAGGAATTTACCATCACCGGGGTCGGCGATTGCGTCGCGCGCGGCTTTCAGCGCACCGGCTTTTTCGAGGTCGATACCGGCGAGCAGGCGAGTTGGACAGTCCAGCTCACCGAGGAGACGGGCGGAGGCGGCGCGCAATGAGGCGCAAGCGCAAGGTCAAGATTCTCGCCACCCTCGGCCCGACATCCAACAAGGTCGAGACCATCCGGGAGCTCTTCCGGGCCGGAGCCGACATCTTCCGCATCAATATGAGCCATGCCTCGCATGACGAGATGCGCCGGCTGGTGAAGCTGATTCGCCAGGTGGAGACGGAGGAGCGCCGTCCGATCGGCATTCTCGTCGACCTGCAGGGACCCAAGCTCAGGATCGGCGAGTTCGCCGAAGGCGCCGTGGAGCTCCAAGCCGGAGCCCACTTCACCCTCGACAGCAATCCCGAGCCCGGCGACGTGAGCCGCGTGCACCTGCCGCATCGCGATGTCATGGAGGCGCTGCATCCGGGTGACCGGGTTCTGCTCGATGACGGCCGCGTCTCCCTCAAGGTGCTGACCAACGAGGCCGATCACGCCGTCACCGAGGTCATCACCGGCAAGCGGCTTTCCAACCGCAAGGGCGTCAGCCTGCCAGACACCACGCTGCACACCAGCTCGCTGACGCCGAAGGACCGGCGCGATCTGGAGGCGGCGGTGGGCGAATCCATCGACTGGATCGCCATGTCCTTCATCCAGCGTCCGGACGACATTTCGGAGGTGCGCAAGCTCTCCCGCGGCCGCGCCGGCGTGCTGGCCAAGATCGAGAAGCCGCAGGCGGTGGAGCAGCTCGACGAGATCATCGATCTGGCCGACGCCATCATGGTGGCGCGCGGCGACCTTGGCGTGGAAATCCCGGTGGAGCTGGTTCCGGGCGTGCAAAAGCGCATCACCCGCGCCGGCCGGGCCGCCGGCAAGCCGGTCGTCGTGGCGACCCAGATGCTGGAATCGATGGTCACCGCCGCCGCCCCGACGCGCGCGGAGGTTTCCGACGTCGCCACCGCCGTCTTCGAGGGCGCCGATGCGGTGATGCTGTCGGCCGAATCGGCTTCCGGCGAATATCCGGTGGAAGCGGTCAGGATGATGAACGCCATCGCCGAGGCTGTGGAGCGCGAGCCCTACTATCCGACGATCATCAACGCCCAGCGCGCCGAGCCCTTGGCAACCGGGGCGGACGCCATCACCGCCGCGGCGCGGCAGATCGCCGAGACCTTGTCGCTGAGCGCCATCGTCTGCTTCACCTCCTCCGGCTCCACCAGCATGCGCGCCTCGCGCGAGCGGCCGATGCTGCCCATCGTCACCATCTCTCCCATCCCCTCCACGGCGCGCCGCCTGTCGCTTGCCTGGGGCGTGCACTGCGTCATCAGCGAGGACGTGCACAATATCGACGAGATGGTGGATAGGGCCTGCTCGATCGCCCATGAGGAAGGCTTCGCCGTGCCCGGCGAGCGGCTGATCATCACCGCGGGCGTGCCCTTCGCCACCCCGGGCTCCACCAACCTGTTGCGGCTCGCCTTCGTCAGCCCGGACGGGCGCACCGGCGTCTGAGCCTATCGCGCGGACCGGCGAGCGGTTCAGATCGCTTCGCCGGCCGCTTCCTTTTCCAGCTCTTCCAGGATTTTCTGGGCGTTCTGAAGATGCGGATGGATGTCGAGCGCCGCCTTGAAGGCGGCCATCGCCTCCTCCCTCTCCTCCATCTCCTTCAGGATCAGGCCGAGCCCGACGAGGGCGCCGAAATGGCGCGGCTCGATCTGCAGCGTCTTTTCGATATCGGCGACCGACTTGCCGTAATCCTTGGCGGCGAAATGCACTGTGGCGCGCTTGTTCCAGCCCTCCGCATAGTCGGGCTTCAGCGTCACCACCCGGTCCAGGATGTCGAGGGCGGCGCCGTATTCCTTCTCGCTCATCGCCCTGATCGCCCAGGACATGAAAAGATCGATCGTGTCGCTGCCCGATTCGTGGAAGCGCCGGAGGATCTCCCGCTCCGCCGGCTTGGCCGCCTCCTCGCTCGGGGCGACGTCCAGCATTTGGTAGAGCTCGTCGTTGGAGAGCTCGCGCAACGAGGGCGGATGCGGATTGGTGAAATCGTTCGCCGCCATCGCCGGCATGCCCGCCAGCGTCAGCGCGAGACCTATGGCAAATAGGCGCAAGAAAACCGTCATGCCGGAAAGTTAGGGCTTTCCGGCACCGGCGTCAAAGCGACGTGGTCAAGAAGCAGGCCTCGGCCGGAGACTGGCCGGCGCGCCTCAGCCCTGGCGGACTTTGAACTTCTTCTGCGTCTTGTTGATGATGTAGACGCGGCCCTTGCGGCGCACCATGCGGTTGTCGCGATGGCGGTGTCTCAGCGTCTTGAGGGAGTTACGGATCTTCATCGTTCTGTCTCGCAGCGCTGTCTCGCGCCCAATTCTGCTCGGGCGCTGAGATAGGCGCTCGTCCGGTGCTTTGTCAATGCAGGCGGCCGGCGCGCGCAGCTTTCGCCAGGGCCGGCAAGGTTCGCCGCGTCGCCGCACAAGAAGGAGGAGCAAGAATCGTGTCCGCATTCACCTTCACCTGGCAGATCTGGGCTCTGTTGGCGGCCTTCTTTGCCGCGCTGACGGCGATCTTCGCCAAAGTTGGCGTGGAGGACATCTCGCCCGACCTTGCCACCTTCATCCGCACCGGCGTCGTGTTCGTCGGCCTGTTTTTCCTGCTCGTCTCGCTCGGCGAATTGAAGCCGCTCCCAGCCGTCTCGGCGAGGAGCGCCGTCTTCCTGGTGCTCTCCGGCCTTGCCACCGGCGCCTCCTGGCTGTGCTATTTCCGCGCCCTCCAGCTCGGCAACGCCTCGCAGGTGGCCCCGCTCGACAAGCTCTCCATCGTGCTCGTCGCCGTCTTCGCCGCCGTCTTCCTCGGCGAGGAGCTGACCTTGCTCAACTGGCTCGGCATCGCCGCCATCGCTCTCGGTGCGGTCTTGCTCGCCTGGCGCTTCTAGAACGCGCCCATGTCGGCAATGTCGTGAAACGCTCCGCTGGCGATTGCAGGATGCGCTCGCGCGCCTAATTGCTCTTTCGCGCGGCAGGACCCCGCTTCCCGCAATGAGGAGAAATTCCATGCGCCGTCTGCTCATCTTCCTGTGCCTGTGCGTGGCGAGCCCGGCGCTCGCGCAGGACGGTCCCTCCTTCGATTGCGGCAAGGCCGAAAGCTCGGCGGAAAAACTGATATGCGGGGACGCGGCTCTGGCGGCTTTGGACCGGCGCGTCTCGGACCGCTTCGCCGCCGCGCTTGCCGCGGCCCGCGGCCTGGACGTCGGAGCCTCGCAGGCCGTCGACGAATTGCGGGCCTACCAGCGCGGCTGGATCAAGGGCCGGGACGAATGCTGGAAGGCCGACGACCTCAGGGCCTGCGTCGAGGCGGCCTATCTGCGCCGCGAGGGCGCATTGGTGGCGCAGTGGTTGCTTGAAGAGCCGACGGGAACTGCCTTCTGGACGTGCGGCGAGAACCCCGCCAACGAGGTCGTCACCACCTTCTTCGACACCGAGCTTCCCAGCCTGCGCTTTGAGCGCGGCGATAGCGTCGACACCGGCTCGCTGCAGCCGGCCGCGTCCGGATCGAAATACGAGGGAAGCTTCGGTCGCTCCATCTGGATCAAGGGCGAAGAGGCGACCTATCGCGAGCCCGACCCGGACGGCACCTCCTTTGAATGCGTGCTGCGGCAGCAGCAATGATCGCGTTTGCGGGCGGCCCGGCCTCTTGCGGCCCGACATCTTGACGCCTTTGCCGGGAGGCCGCGCCCGCCTCAACCCGGCGGCGGCGTCCCGGCCTCCTCGCCGCCACTGCCTCCACTGCCGCCATCGCTGCGGGTGAGGCCGCGAAAAAGCTCCTCGTCGCCGACGACGCCGCACAGCCCGGCCGCGTCGCGCACCAGGAAGGGGCCGCGATGCTTCAGGCGCGCATCGATCATCTCGCGCAGCTTCGTCTCGCGCTCCACGCAGATGCAGGCGGCGCTCGCGCTCTCGCCCGCCCCCTCCAGCGCCGCGAGCGGCACCATGTCGACGACGGCGCCGTTGCGCACAACCTCGCCCGCCGTGGTCATGCTGAGCCCCGCGCCGAGCCCCGTAGCCTCTGGCGCGCCCGTCCGCCGGTCCTGCGAGGGGATGCGCCGCATCACTTCCTGCGCACGCAAGACGTTGAGCGGGTTCATATGCGAGACGAAGGCGCGCACATAGTCGCTCGCCGGCTTGAGGACGATCTCCTGCGGCGTGCCCACCTGCACGATCAGCCCGCCCTCCATGATGGCGATGCGATTGCCGATCTTCAGCGCCTCGTCGAGATCGTGCGAGACGAAGATGATGGTGCGCTTCAATCGTCGTTGCAGGTCGAGCAGCTCGTCCTGCAGCCGGTCGCGAATGAGCGGGTCGAGGGCGGAGAAAGGCTCGTCCATCAGCAGGATCGGCGCGTCGTTGGCGAAGGCGCGCGCCAGGCCGACGCGCTGCTGCATGCCGCCGGAGAGCTCGTCCACCCGCTTGTCGCCCCAGCCGGCGAGGCCGACGAGTTCCAGCTGCCGCTCCACCGCCTCCCGGCGCTTGCGCCGCCTCTCATGCGAAAGCTCAAGGCCGAGCGCCACGTTCTCGCGCACCGTGCGCCAGGGCAGGAGCGCGAATTGCTGGAACACCATGGAGACGCGGTTGCGTCGCAGCTTGCGAAGCCGGCGCGCGCCGCAGGAATGTATCGGCACCTCGCTCTCGCCGTCGAAGACGTAGACCTCGCCGCGGGTCACCTTGTTGAGGCCGTTGACGGCGCGAAGCAGCGTCGATTTGCCGGAGCCGGAAAGCCCCATCAGCACCACCACTTCCCCGTCGCCGACGCTAAGGTCGGCTTGCTTGACGCCGACGATCTGGCCGGTCTCTTCCTGGATCTCCGCGCGGCTCTTGCCGGCATCGATGAGCGGCAGCGCCGATTTCGGATCGTCGCCGAAGACGATATCGACGCCGCAAAAGCGCACCACCGTCTGCGCTGGCGCCTCGCTCATGTGCGCCGGCCGGTCCCGCCGCGGCACAGCCGGTCGAGGATGATGGCAACGAGGACAATCGCCACCCCGACCTCGAATCCGCGCGCGATGTTCACCTGGTTGAGCGCCCGCAGGGTCGGCACGCCGAGCCCGTCCGCCCCCACCAGCGCGGCGATCACCACCATGGAGAGCGACAGCATGATCGTCTGCGTCAGCCCGGCCATGATCTGCGGCAGCGCATAGGGCAGTTCCACCTTCCACAGCCGCTGCCAGGAGGTGGCGCCGAAGGCTTCCGCCGCCTCGATCAGCGGCCGCGGCGTGGAGGCGATGCCGAGCTGGGTCAGCCGGATCGGCGCCGGGATGGCGAAGACGACGGTGGCGATGAGGCCCGGCACCATGCCGAGGCCGAAGAGGATGAGCGCGGGAATGAGATAGACGAAGGTCGGTATCGTCTGCATCAGGTCCAGCACCGGTCTGAGCGCCTGCATCAGCCAGGGCCGCCGCGCCGCGGCGATGCCGATCGGCACGCCGATCGTCATGCAGATGATGGCGGAGGAAAGAACCAGGGCGAGCGTCTCCGTCGTCTCCTCCCAATAGCCCTGATTGATGATGAGGGTGAGGCCGGCGGCGACGAAGATGGAAAAGCCGATCTTGCGCGACAGCGCGAAGGCGAAGGCCGTCGTCAACGCCACGACGATGAGCGGATGCGGCGCCTGCAGGACAAACAGGATCGCCTCGATCATATGGCTGAGCGCGAAGGAGATCGCATCGAAGAAGCCGGAGGCGTTCGCCGTCAGCCAGTCGACGCCGTCGCGGGCGAGCGGGCCGATCGGCAGCTTATGCTCTGTCAGCCATTCCATGCCGCCCCGTCACCTCTTCGCCTGTCGCCGGCGCGTCGCTTGTCCGGCGGTGAGCGCGCAAGAAACCAGTTTTAGGTGAGACTTCCAAGACCCGCCCGTGCCGCGCCGCAACGCGGCGCAGTGCCTGGCCGGGTGACGCGCTTGGTTATTCAAGAGGCCAGAGGCATGGGCGATACGCCGAAATATTCCGGCATGTCGGCACCGAAGGCGCAACTGCACGCCAAGAGCGATGACACTTATCATCGAAGTCTAAGCGTAAAGGATGCTCGCCCAGAAACACAACCTACGGAAACTTTTCCTTCATAAAGCAACTATAAGTAGATCATCGCAGAGGAGAGCATTCCATGGCGTTCCGACTGGAAAACCGCACCAATCTCTATATCGGCCTGTGGATTGAGGCCGGCGCCCACAATCCGGAGGTGACGCTCGACCCCGGCGAGGCGCAGCAGATCGGCAATCTCGACGGCGAGGTCATCTCCGAGATCCGTTCCGCCCCGAATGTCGGCCAGGCCTTCAACCGCACCTATCTGCCCGCCAACCAGCCCGGATACCGGCTTCCCAATACCGGCACCGTGCGCATCGATCCCGACGGCCAGAACCTGATGGTCTCCGACGGTTCCACGGGCATGGGCTACACCCGTCAGTGAGTGCTCCGGTCGGCCGGGCTGAGGAAGCGGCCCGCCCTCCGCTTTGCCGGGCCGACCCTCTTCTACCCCCTGCTCGAGCCTTTGAAGGGCGGTCTACTCCAGTTCTTCGATGCCGCCGAGAAGCGCTTCGCGCGAAATCTCGCCCAGATGCATGGAGCGCAGCAGACCGTCGGGCCCGATGAACAGCGTGGCGGGCAGGCCTCGTGCCGCGTAATGGCGGCCGAATTCGCCCAGGGAATCGACGATGATGTGATCGAGCCGGAGATTTTCGCTCGTCAGATATCGTTCGATGGTCTCCCGTCCCTCGCCCTGGTTGACGAAGACGAAGACCGCATCGTCGTTGTTTTCGGCCACATCGACCATCATCGGCATCTCTCTGCGGCAGGGCGGGCACCAGGTCGCCCAAAGATTGACGACCGCGGGACGGCCCTCAAGCTCGCGCGGCTGGAACGGTTCGCCGGCGAGGGTGAAATAGCCGCCATCGCTGGGCAGCGCCGTTTGCGGTGTGCCGGCGGTCAGCTGGATGACGAGGACGGCCATATAGGCCGCCGCCGCCGCCGGCAGCACCGTCCAGGGCACCAGGCGCAGATGATGGCGGAAACGAAAGGCGGTGAAGAGGACCGCGACACCGAGCCCGGCCTCCACGAGAAAGCCTCCCTGCCAGACGGCGAAGACCCGCCACGGCTCGGCCAGGAAGCTTTCCGCGTAGCTGAGAACGTGCCCCAGCCGCGCTCCGACGATAAAGGCGATGGTGGTTCCCCACGCCCATGCGGAGAAGCGCGCATCGACCTTGCGCGACAGTACCTCGCTCAGGATGAGGAATGCCGCGATCGCCAGGATGGCGGCAAACCGGTCGGGGGCGAAGACGAGAGGACCTATCGCAACGGCGTTCATCTTGGCTCTAGCTCCCCACCCGCGCGATCGACGCCTTGAGCGTTTTTGCTGTCACGTCGCCGACAAGCCTGGAGCCGCTGAGCTCGGCCCCTTGCTGATCGAAGAAGATCATCGTGGGCGGACCGACGACGGCGAGATCGCGCATCAATTCCTGGTTCGCCTCGTCCAGGCTCGTCACGTCGATCTTGACGCGCTGAAACCCGTCGAGCCCGGCGACGATCTCTGCCGCCGGCAGGACGTCCCGCTCGATCACCTTGCAGGTGACGCACCAATCGGCGGTAAAATAGACGAGCGTGGGACGGCCCTCGGCCGAAGCCAGCCTTTCCGCGAGCCCTGCCGTGGAATCGGCTTCCACGAAGCTGAGCTGTGCCCTCGCCTCTTGCCCCGCGCCGTCCGTGCCGAAATGGGCGAGCGGCCGCAGCGGGTCGGTTCCGCCCGACGCCGCGCCGATGGCGAGAATGACGCCGCCGAGCGAAAGCGCCAGCCCGCCGGCCTTGCGAAAGCGCGGGCCGGCCGTCGCATCCGCCGTCAGCCTGTCGGCGAGGCCGACGAAGACGGCCGCCGTGATCAAGAGAACCGCCCACAGCGCCAGGCTGAGCTCCGGCGCCACGATCCTCGACACCATCCACACGGCGGCGCCGAGGAAAACGAAGCCGAAGATATGCTTGACGTGCACCATCCAGACGCCGGCGCGGGGCAAGGCGCGGCTTCCCAGCGTGCCGAAGGCGATGAGCGGGATGCCCTGCCCGAGGCCGAGCGCGAAAAGCGCCGATGCGCCGAGATAGACGTCCCCCGTCTGGGCGATGTAGAGCAGGGCGGCCGCCAGCGGCGCGGTAACGCAGGGCCCGACGATGAGCGCGGAGACGAACCCCATGGCCGCCGCGCCGCCTATGGAGCCCCTTGTGCCGGCCTGCGCGCCGGAAATGCGGCTCACCCAGGCGGACGGCAATTGCAGCTCGAACAGGCCGAACATCGAAGTCGCCAGCACGACGAAGAGCACCGCGACCGCGCCGATGGCGTAGGGCGATTGCAGCACCATTTGCAGGTTCTGCCCCGACCAGGCGGCGACGACGCCGAGCATGCCGAATGCCAGCGCCATCGCCGTCACATAGGCTGAGGAAAGCACGAACCCCCGCCACGCCGTCAGCGCCTCGCCTTCGCGCGCCAGCGTCGCGCTCAAGATCGGATACATCGGCAAGACGCAGGGCGTGAAGACGAGGAGCAGCCCGAAGAAGAGGAAGCTCGCGACAACCCAGAGCGCCCCGCCGCTTGCCAGCAACGAGCCGACCATGCCGCCGCCGAGCGTTTCCTCGGCGAGCTTGAAGCCCCCAGCCTCGCCCTCGCCCGCCGCCGTCTCCTGCGCTGCTGCGACCGCGAAGCCGACGACGGGCTCTGAGACCTTCAGGCTTTCGGTGTGAACGGTCAGGGTGAGCGGCGGATAGCAGATGGAGTTCTTCTTGCACCCCTGATAGCTGACCGCGACCTTCTCCGGCGCGTCGCTGCCAAGCCGCGCCACGGCCTGCGAATAGTAGACCTCCGACGGACCGAAATTGGCGTCGTCGGCCTCCATCACCCCCGGCTCGCTCTGAAGCGCCAGGCTCTCGCCGCTGCCGGCATCGCTCGCCTGCAGATGCTCGCGGTAAAGGTAGTAATCCTCCGCAATCTCCCAGCGCAGCACGACCTCGCCGCCCTCGCCGCGTTCGACGGAGAAGCGGAAGGCCTCCTCCGCTTCCAGGAGATCGGATGGCTGCGCCGAAGCGGCGAGGGGCAGAAGGACGAAAAGCAGGCTGGCAAGAAGCCGAAGGATATTCATGTGCGGCATCAACTCACTGAAGCGGCTGCGCGGAACGGCCGGCGGGCGTCTGTCGAAAGGCGGAAGGCGAAACTTGACCGCGGCGGCTCAGCGCGGTCCCAGGAGCGTCTCCAGAGCGGAGCCCCGCGGCGCGCCCGTCTGAAGGACGAGCGAGCCGTCGCCACCTCTCGCCACGATACCCGGCGTTCCGCTGAAGCCCAGCTCTCGCATCAGCTCCAGATTTTCGGCGAGATCGGCGCTCGTCTGGCGCGAGACGCTGGGCAGCGGCGAAATACCCCCCTCGCCCTGGTTGCGCTCGTTGAAGGTGAGCGCTTCCTCCGGCGCCTCCGCCTCCAGGATGGCTGCGGCCTTGGCCGCCGAATCCGGCCGGATGATCCCGACCATCACATGCCTGAGCTGCACCTTGCCGGCTTCCACCCATGGGCGCGCGGCGCGCCAGAACTCGTTGCAGAACGGACAGTTCGGATCGGTGAACGTATAGACGATGCGCGCCGCCTCCGGATCGCCATCCGGCACCCAGCGCGCCGCTTCCAGGCTGCCCCAGGCCCCTTCATCGACGGGCAGGCTGACCATTTGCCGAAGCTCCTCCTCCAGCACCGGATTGCCCTGCGCGTCGATAAGGGTCCCGATCACCGCATAATCGGGGTCGGGCAGGATATAGACGGCGAGCGGTCTTGCCCCCGAGCTTGCGGCGAAGGCGCTGAGCCCGCCGGGCGCCTCCAGCGGGCCGTGGATCTTGAGGCCGCGGCTCTCAAGCGTTGCGAGGAGCGCCGCCCCCGCGCCCGCCTTGTTCTCGCCCGCCTTGTTCTCGCCCGGCTTGTTCTCTGCCGAAGTGACCTGGCCCGAAGTGTCGTCGCTGCAGCCCGCCAGGAGAAGGATCGCGGCTGCCGCGGCAAGGTATCGTATCATCTGGTAAGCACCGCCGTGAGATTGTGTGAGCGTTCGAAAGCTTGCTGGTGTGCGGCGGCCTCTCCCGGTCCAAGCTTAAGGCAACATTAAGGGCGTTCCCGCTCTGCCGATACTGCCGCGAGCTCGGCGAATGGGTCGCCGGCGCACCCAAGCCTCAGCCGGCTTGCGCGAACGGGCGCAGCCGCCGCACGAGATCGCGCCGCCGGAACGAGCCGACCGAGCGGGTGCGCGCGTATTCGGCACCGCTGGCGGTCTCCACCACGAAGAAGGTGGGCGGCCCGTCGGCGCGCAGGTAGGAAAGAAGCCGCCGATTGCCGTCGTCCATGGCCGTGACGTCGACCTTGACGAGCGGCACGCGCTGCAAGAGCCGCTCCACCGAGGGATGGGCGAGAACCTCCCGCTCGATCCTGTGACAGACTGCGCACCATTCGGCCCGAATATCGATGAGAGCGTATCGGTGTTGCCGGGCGAGCGATGCCAGCGCCTGGCGATAGCTCTCCACGTCGCTCACCGTCAGGGGCGGGGCGGCAAGCGCGGAGCCGATCGGGGGCGCGGCGAGTGCCGCCACGGCCAGCGCGCCCCCCAACACCAGGGCGCGCCGCGACAGCCCGCCGGAAGGCGCCGCGACGTCTTTCGGCAAGGATGGCGCGCGGCGTTTCTCCTTGGCGGGCTGGCGACGATCCTGGTAACGCGTGTTTGAAGACATGGCTGCGGGCCCTCCGGTTCGAAAACCGGACGGGCCCGCGCTTCCTTAAGCCAGTCTTAAGGTGGGAAATCTGCCTGTCAGAGCCACGACAACGAAAAAAGGTTGGACAAACAATTGGATAAGCAAGTGATCTCGGCCCTTCCCAGGCGCGCATTCCTGCTTGGCGCCGGTGCCTTGGCTTTGACGGGTTGCGTCTCCACGCGCTCGGCTGCGGTGGCCCCGGTCGCGCCCGAACCTGTCCGCCCCGTCACGCCGTTGATGTACGCGGCCATTCCCGATGAGAAGTTCCCGATCCCGGAGGTCGACGTCTCCAAGGTCGACGAGCGCTGGTGGCGCGCGGAGGTGGATTATCCGACCAAGGAGAAGGTCGGGACGGTCATCGTCGATACGCCCAATCGCTACCTCTACCATGTCAGGCCCGAGGGCCGCGCCATGCGCTACGGCGTCGGCGTCGGCCGCGACGGCTTTTCCTGGGCCGGCCGCGGCCATATCGCCTACAAGCGCGAATGGCCTCGCTGGAACCCTCCCGACGAGATGGTCGCCCGCCAGCCCGAGCTTGAACCCTACAGCATCGCCAATGGCGGCATGGGTCCGGGGCTGCACAACCCGCTCGGCTCCCGCGCCCTCTATATTCACGAAGGCAACCGCGACACCATCTATCGCGTCCACGGCACCGCCGAGGACTGGAGCATCGGCAAGGCCGTCTCGTCCGGCTGCATCCGGCTCCTCAACCAGGACGTCATCCATCTTGCCGACAATGTGCGCGACGGCAGCGCCATCCTCGTCATCCCCGATCCCTCGGGCGGCCAGATCCTCGTCGGATGACGGGCGTCGGGCCGACCGCAGCGGGCGGTGACGATGACCGGGCGGTGATGCTCGCAGCCGCGAGCGCGCCGGGCGGCCCGGCACAGGGCCGCCTCAGGAAGCTCCGGCCGCCCGTGACGCGGGCGCATAGGCGATGATGGCGCTCAGCCCGCCCGCGACCCGGTTTTGCAGCCTGAGCCGCCAGCCGCTTCGCCCCAGCGCCAGTTCCACGATCGCCAGCCCCAGCCCGCTGCCGATGGGCGCCTTGTTGCGACCGCGGAAGAAGCGTTCGGTGACCTTCGGCAACTCGTCCGCCGCGATCCCGGGGCCGTCATCCTCGATGACGATACATTGCTCCTCGCCCTCCACCGCCATGTGGCAGCGCACGACACCGCCTTCGGGCGAATGGTTGACGGCGTTTTCCATCAGGTTGCGCGCGGCGAGCGTGAAGAGCTCCGGCTCGATTTCAAGCTCCAGCGCATCGAGGCCGGGCGCGATTTCGATCGTCACCTTCCTGGCCGGATCGGCCAGTTCGCGCGCCAGCGAGGAAAGCACCGTCCCCGCTTTGACCGCGCCGCGTCGCTCGGCCGGCTCGCGCGCCTCGATGGCCGACATGTCGAGAAGCTGCCGCACCAGCCGTCCGGTGCGGTCGACCCCCACCATGATCTGCCGCAACGCCTGATCGCGTATCGCCCGCTCGTCGCTGGCCAGGGCCACCTGCGCCTGTGTCTTGAGGCCGGCGAGCGGCGTGCGCAGTTCATGGGCGGCGAAGGCGATGAAATTGCGCTCCCGCTCGCGCAATCGGGTGACGCGCGCAAAGAGTCCGTTCAGCGAATCCAGGACCGGAACGATTTCCTTGGCCGTCTCCACGCCTTTGATCGGGCTGAGATCGGAAGCCCGGCGCCCTTCCAGGTCGCGCGCGATGTTGTTGAGAGGCGCAAGCCCGCGCCGCACGCTCAGCCAGATGAGACCGGCAAGGGCGGGAAGGATCAAAAGCACGGGCAAGAGCAGGCCGCGGATGACGTCGTTGACCAGCCCGTCCCGTATCGTGAGATTGTCGCCAATGAGGACGCGCACGCCCAGATCGGCGTTGGTGATGGCGTAGACGCGCCAGCTCTCGCCGTTGATCATCGTCTGCGAGAACCCGTCCGCATGTTCGGCGAGTTCTTGATCGGGGGCACCGCCGGAGCGTCCGATCAAGACGCCCTGCAAGGACCAGATCTGGCAGGAAAGCTGGCGCTCGTAGGATAGGTTCGGGCGCGCCGGAAGCTCGGCGCCGAGCGGCTGGTCCGCATCGACCTTGATGTCCTGGCTGACGATGAGGGAGCTGACCATGCGTCCCGCCTCCATCAGGCGCGCATCCAGGACCCGTTCCACCTCCGCGCGTGTGCTGAGGAAGATCCACACCACCGCCGACAGCCAGACCAGTCCGGTCGTCATCACCAGGATCAGGAAAAGGCGCGTGCTGATGGAAGGCATTAGGCCTCCTCCCCTAACCGATAGCCGATACCGCGCACCGTCTCGATGAGGCCGGGCCCGAGCTTGCTGCGCAGATGATGGATGTGGACTTCCACCGCGTTGCTCTCCACCTCTTCCTGCCAGCCATAGAGCTTTTCCTCGATCTGGCGCTTGGAAAGGACCCGCCCCGGATGCGCCATGAGCACATGCAGGATGGAATATTCGCGCCGCGAAAGCCGAACCGGTTCGCCGCCCCGCTCCACCAGCTGCGCCGAGGGATCGAGCCGCAGATGCCGCCATTCCAGGACGGTGCGCGAGCGCCCGCCGGCGCGGCGGACAAGGGCGCGCAGGCGCGCCGCCACCTCGTCGAGATCGAAGGGCTTGCCGAGATAGTCGTCGGCCCCGGTATCCAAGCCGGCGATCCGGTCGGCGACGCCGTCGCGCGCGGTCAGAAGAAGGACGGGCGTGTCGTCGCGGCGCTCGCGCATGGATTTGAGCACGTCGAGCCCGGAACCGTCGGGCAGCATCAGATCGAGCACGAGCGCGTCGAATGCGTGGTTCTTCAGAACCGCGTTCGCTTCCTCGCAGCTCTCCACCGCGTCGGCCGTGAAGCCGCTTATCGCCAAGCCCACCTTGAGACCGTCTCTGAGGACGGCGTCGTCCTCCACGATGAGTATCCGCATTCCGATCACCTGCCAGCCTGAGCGTGCTTGTCCATCAGGCTTAAGGCAGACTTAAGGATGGCACGGCCCAATGGTCGGGGCCGAACGCGTCGGTGAGCTCCGCTTCATGCCGTCGGGCCGGGCCATACGATGCCGCTCAGCATCTTCGCCGCAAAGACGAGATAGAGGGCGGCGAAGCCCCAACGCAAGGCGGCGATCGCCTGCGCGTAGAGCTCTCGCAGGGCGGGGATCTGCACCGCCATGGCAAAGCCGCTGTAAATGACTACGGCCAGCGCGGTGCAGCCGAGGACGATCGCCGCAAGCAGCGATGGCGCGGCGTCGGGCTGCAAGGCCAGCGACATGACCGCGATCCAGAACAGCGCCGATTTCGGGTTCGACAGCGATACGACGAGCCCTTTGCCCATCAGTGCGAGCGGCCGCTCCGTTAGCGCCCCGGGGGCGGCGTCCTTGCCTGCCCCGCGCACATCGCTTTCCAGGCGTTCTTCCGCTCCAGTTTCGGCGGGGCGCGGACCTGCCCGCCCCTTCCGCCCAACCGGCTGACGCAGCGCCTGCCGGGCACTGTCGGCTGCCAGCTTGAACAGCACGATCGCCCCTAGGACGACGAGATATGGATAGGCGGCGCTTTCCAACAGGAAGATGCCGATACCGAGCGCCGAGCCGAGAGCCCAGAGAAAGCTCCCCGTCGACACGCCGAAGGCGAGGGCGAGCGCCGGCCGAGCCCCACGCGACAGCGAGGTCTCCACGATCAGGACATTGCTCGGCCCCGGCGCGATCGCCGCCACGACGAAAAGCAGAAGCGCGGAGGCGAGCGCGGCGAGCGCCGACATCTCATCGGCAGCCGACGGCGAGGCGGTCGGCTTGGCATTTCCCTGGCTGCAGGGCGGCGCGCTCGTTCACCCCGCCCGTATGCACCAAAAGCACTTTGTGGCGCCGGTCGAACTCTCCGGCAGCGGCCATTGCCTTCAGGCCGCGTAGCGCCTTCAGCATATAGGTGGGCCCGAAATAAAGGCCCGTGGCGGCAAGCAGCCTTTCGCTCTCCTCGACGTCTGCGTCGGTGAAATGGCCGTAACCGCTCCCGAGCGCCCCGTCGAACAGCGTGAACGGCAGCTCGTCAACAAGCTCCGGCGCCACCCCCTGGGGCGGGACGATGCCGAGTGCTTGGGCGCATTCGGCAAGTCGCCGCCGATAGGTCATGCGCTCGTAATCGTCGATGCGCACCCCGACCACCCGCCAGCTCGCGTCGTGGAAATGCCTGCTGAGGTAAAGGCCGATAATCGTCCCTCCGGTACCGACTGGAAGCACAACCGTGTCGAATGAGATGCCGAGCGCCTTCTCCTGCGCGGCGATCTCGCAACCCAGCCCGATCGGCCCGGCTAGAGCGAAAGGGGCGGCCGCGCCGGCCGGCACGATGAGGGGGGCAAGTCCCCTTTCCTCCAGCTCGGCGAGCTTCGCCTGCCGGCACGCTTCAAAGCGCAAGGGGTCCTCGATCTGCACCACCTCCGCGCCCGATTGCAGGATGGCGCGGTAATTGCCCTGCGCAGAGGACGGCGCCGGGCCGCGCAGGATGATAGAGATCGGCACGCCTTCCTGCCGGCAGTAATGCGCCATGGCGCGCATGCAGTTCGATTGCGGCACGCCGTCGGTGAGGATGGCTTTCTTGCCGCTCGCCGCGCGATGGGCGAGCACGGCGGCGACGGCGCGGCGCTTCACGCCCGAACCGATCGCGTCATGCCGGTCCTCGCGCTTGACCCAGACGTCGAGCCCGATTTCCGCCGAAAGCGCCGGGCTTGCCTCGATCGGCGTCGGCTGCAGCGCCAGCCGGCCCTGGCCGGCGGCCCCGGCGCCGGCGGCATGCAGGGCTTGCTCCGCCGCAAGGGGATGAAGTTGCGCGACCAAGGGTCTGGCTCACGCCTTGGGCACGGCCCGGAAGCCATAGGACAGATGCGCAACGTGGTGCCCGTCGCTCACGCGCTGCCTGGCCTGCTCCGCCGTCAGGGCCGCCGGCGCCAAAAGGAGCCGCATCTCCTCGGCCGAGACGTCGACGATGGAAGGGTAGGCGTAGCCGCATTCGCGAAGGATGCCTGCGGCCGCCGCCTCGTCGTAGAACAGGAAGGCCTCGTGCGTGAACTGCGCTTCGTAGAGCGCATATTGCTCCACATATTCCTCATCGCTCTGACGCATGACCGCGACCGTCCCGCGCTCGAAGGCCATGCCGGCGCGCTGAAAGCATTCGGCGATGGCGTCTTCGGGAATGCGCCCGCCGATCAAGGTGATGACGCAGCCGCCCGGCGCCAGCTTCTCCTTGGCTGAGAGGAGAAAGCCGAGCTGGGGCAGGAGCGACCATTTCAGCAACGGGTCGTCCTCTGCGTAAGCCAGTTTCAGATAGGCGCTGGAATCGGTCAGCGTCGTCGTCGCCAGGTCGGATTGAAGCTCCTGGTCGGAGGCCATCACCAGCGGCAGGTTGGCGTAGATGAGGTCGCATTCCCACGGCACCGGCTCGCAATCGCGCCCGACGACGAAGCAAAGCTCCTCCGGCAGATCCTCAGGCACCGTGTTGTCGCGGATGTTGCGCTCGATGTCCGGGATGATCTCCGGCACGATATCCGTCACCACCAGCGAGCCGATGCGGAACAGCCGCAGCGCGGCGATGACGTCGACGCCGTTGGCGCTGCCGATGAAGGCGGCGCGCGCGATGTTCTCGCCCCGGTCCTGCTTCAACCGGCGCAGCTCCGAAAGGGCGACATGCAGCCAGTCGTTGCACGGCTCCTCCTCGATGCCGGACATGCGCGGGCCGAGATGGACCCGGTCATGCATCGTCACGGAAGCCAGATCGTGAAGCGCAAGCAAGGGGCGAACGGAAACATCCATGGCACGATCCTCTCTTCAGCGGCCTCTCTGGCCGCACTCGGCGGCCGCGGGCGCGCCGCTCGCGAAAGCGCCGGCCCGCCCTCCAAGTCTCGCCTCAAGAGTGCGCATCCGCGCCGCCGCCGGCAAAATAAGAAAGTTCAATTCCGCCTACGAAACGCTTCCCGGTCCGGCGCCAAGATTGAATTCTTACAGTCTATCCAACGCGGCAATATGAGAAAAACTTATTACTTGAGCGTCGGCCCATAAGCTTATTCTTCGCCCAGGACCGGCCAGCTCGGCGAGGTTTCAGCCGAAAAGCTGCGCAGGGCGAAAGGGCATCTCATGGCACAAGGAATGGCACAAGGAATGGCACAAGGATTTGATGCGTTGGAGCATTCGCTCCTTTCGGCGATCGGCAACACGCCGCTCGTCAGGCTGGACAACCTGCCGCTCGGCGACAGTGCCAGCCTCTGGGCCAAGCTCGAATTCCTCAATCCGGGCGGCAGCGTCAAGGATCGCATCGTCCGTTACATTGTCGCCGACGCGCAAAGGCGTGGCCTGCTTCAGCCCGGCGGCACCATCGTGGAAAACACCTCCGGCAACACCGGCGCCGCCATCGCCATGGTGGCCGCGCAGCAAGGCTACCGGGCGATCCTGACGATGCCCGACAAGGTCAGCGCCGAGAAGCAGGCGGTGCTGCGCGCCATGGGCGCTGAGGTCGTTGTCTGTCCGACCAAGGCCCGTCCCGGCGATCCGGATCATTACGTGCAGCGGGCGCGGGACATCCACGCCGGCCTGCACGGATCCTTCATGATCAACCAGTACGACAACCCGCTCAATGCCGAGGCGCATTATCTGACGACCGGCCCGGAAATCTGGGAGCAGACCGGCGGCCATATCGACCTGTTCGTCGCCAGCGGCAGCACCGGCGGCACCATCTGCGGCGTCGGCCGCTACCTCAAGGAGAAGGATCCGAGCATCAAGATCGTGCTGCTCGATCCGGTCGGCTCGATCTACTACACCTATTTCTATACCGACGCCGTCGATGAGAGCGAGATCGCCCCTTATGCGGTGGAAGGCGTGGGCGAGGACCATCTTGCCGGCTGCATGGATTTCTCCCTCATCGACGAGGTCGTCCGCTTCACCGACGAGGACGCTTTCGGCGCGGCGCGGCTGCTGGCCAGGTCTCAGGGCCTGATGTGCGGCGGCAGTTCGGGCGCCAATGTCTGGGGCGCCATGGTGCTGTCCGGGCGCCATCCCGGCGCTTCCATCGTCACCGTCCTGCCCGATATGGGCATCAAGTATCTCTCCAAGATCTATTGCCAGGCGGCCAGGGCCCCGAGGGTCGCGGAGCCCGCGCTCGGCTGAGGTCGCGCATCCCCCTCGCCGTGCTTCACAGCCCGCCGGCCTTGCCCGGCGCCGCTCCGCTTCGGCGGGGTACGGCGGAATAAGGATATTCGATTTGTCTTCGTGGCTGGGGCGGGCAGGCTGCTGCGGAGCCCGGCGCCGGCCGGGCCCTCAAGATCGGCAAGCGAGGGATGAAGGCATGTCGGCGATGGTGGGGCGGGACAATAGCCGCCTGGCGCTTTCGGCGCGGGACACATGCCTCGCCGGGCGCCAAGCGAAGCCTTTCCGTGCCGCCCCGGCGGGCGCGCGCCCTCCAGTTTCGCGGCGCGGCGGAAGCCGCGCGCCGAGGGTCTGATTCATGCTCTTTTCCCAGGCCACGCAACGCCTCTCCGCCCTCACCTTTTGGGTTGTCCTTGGCGGAACGCTCTTCGCCCTGATCTGGTCGCTGTCTTTCGTCGTCACGCGTCTTGCCCTCGACGAGATCCCGCCGGTGCTTCTGGCGGCCATCCGGCTGACCCTTTCCGGGACGATGCTGATGGCGCTGCGGCTGCGCGCCGCCGCCGAACTCTGGCGCAGTTCTCCGTCCTCCGCGCGGCAGACCATCCTGCTCTCCGGCCTGTTGTCGCAAGCCGTCTATCTGGGCGCCTGCTATTGGGCGCTGACGGCCATCCCGACCTCCATCGTCAACATCTTCGTCTCTTCCCTGCCGCTTCTCACCATCCCGGCCGCCTTTCTGGTGCTGCAGGAGCGGGCTGGACCTCTGGAGATCCTCGCCGTGCTCATGGGCGTTGCCGGTGTCGCCATCGCCGTCTTCGATGCCGACACGATGGGCGCCGCCAGCGGCGCCTACCTCCTCGCCGTCCTCCTCCTGGTTGTCGCGGTGGCCTCGCTGGCGCTCGGCAACACCTTGATCAAGCGCATCGTCTCCACGCGCAACTTCTTGGAGGTCTGCGCCTTGCAGTTCCTCTCCGCCGGTCTGGCCCTCTTGCTCCTGGCCCCGTTCTTGGAGGCAATGCCGAGCCTGGCCAGCGTCGTTCGGGCGATCCCGGAACTCGCTTACCTAGTTCTTTTCGGCTCGATCCTGGGAACGGCCATCTGGTTCCGGCTGCTCACCGTCCTCACGGCCAACCAGGCGGCGTCCTTCTTTCTCTTGACGCCGATCATGGGCATCCTGCTCGGCAGCCTGGTCTTCGGCGAGCCTTTAACCTTGGCAAAGCTGTTCGGCGTTCTCGTACTCGTCACTTCAATCGCCTTAAAGGTGCTGGTAACGTTTCAGAATAACTCCTGATTGAGAAGGTCTGGGCGGAGGCGCGAGGAGAGCGGCATGTTCTATTTGGAAAAGCTGTCGTTTCGCCACCTGGTCACCCTGCGGGTGCTGTATCGCACCCGCAGCATGTCGGCGACGGCGATGGAAGTGGGGCGCACCCAGCCCGCCATCAGCCAGCAGATCGCCGCGGTCGAGGATGCCGTCGGCTTCGCCGTCCTCTACCACCGGCGCGGCAGCATCCACTTTACCGCCCGTGGCGAGCGTCTCGTCGGCGAAGCGACGCGGCTTCTGGAGGATTTCCAGGCGAGCGTCGCCGAGATTCGCCGCATCTCCGGCGAGCCCATCAGGATCGGCATGCCGGAGGATGTGCGCCTCGCCCTGGCGAGTTCTTTGGCTTCCCTCAAGGCCGGCAACGTTGAGATCGTCTCCATGACCTCGCTCGACGTCATCCGCTCCTTCCATGCGGGCGATTTGCATCTCGGGCTGGCGGAGACGGCCGAGCCCCTGGCCGACTCCATGCGGACCTGGCGTTTCGGCCTTAGCTGGGCCGGCTGCCGGCCGCACATTCCCGGCCCGCAGGATATCCGCGTCGTCTCCTTCCCGCATGGCTGCTTCTATACCGGGCTTGCAGCGGAGGCGCTCTGCCGCGCCGAGCATCGCATGACCCGGCATCTCACCTTCTTCAGCCTCGGCGAGATTTTTCGCGAGCTGGCCAATGGTGGCGTAACCATCGTCTCAGCGCATCTATCCAACAGCCTGGGCTCCTGGCATGGCGACATCGACCTGCCGCCGCTGCCGAGCTCCAACCTCAACCTTCTGGCGAGCTCTGCCGACGACGACCATCTGTCCTGGGCGAGCACGACCCTTGCGGGCGGCCTGACAAGGGCCTTGAGCCGCAACGCGCAGAGCCCCATCGCAGAGATGCTGAAAAGCCTCGATATCGATTTGCGCGTCTACGGCCATGCAGGCCGCGGGGCGTCGGGCGATAGCGGGCCTTATGCCGGTGTTCCGCCCCAGGCGCCACCCGATCGCCGGCTTATGTAGGCGCTGGCCGATGTCCTTGGCGAAGTGGTGCGGGCGGTCGGACTCGAACCGACACTCTGTCACCAGAACCGGATTTTGAGTCCGGCGCGTCTACCAATTCCGCCACGCCCGCATGCGCTCATCGGCCTGCCCCTTGAAAGGCTCGCCCGAAGCGCCGCCGGATTGCTTAGGCTCTCGGCTGGCGAAGCGCAAGACGGCAATCGCCACGCCTGCATCTCACGCCCGCCCGCCATCTTTCCGCACATTGCGCCGCACACGCGTTCTAAGCGCCAGATAGGGCTTGAGCCGCGGCCGGGTGAAGGCGATAAGCCTCTCGCCGACAAACGGAATGCCCATGCTACGCGCCCTCTATGACTGGACCATGAGCCTAGCGGCCAGCCGCCACGCGACATCCGCGCTCGCCGGCGTCTCCTTCATCGAAAGCTCCGTCTTTCCCATCCCACCCGATACGCTGCTCATCCCGATGGTGCTGGCGGAGCGGGCGCGGGCCTGGTTCTACGCCATCGTCTGCACCATCGCCTCCGTCCTCGGCGGGCTCGCCGGCTATTTCATCGGCGCCTTCCTCTACGAGGCGGTGGCGGAGCCGATTCTCGCCTTCTACGGCTATGGCGACAAGTTCCAGGCCTTCGCCGAGCGCTACAATACCTGGGGCGCCTGGGCGGTGCTGATCGCCGGGGTCACGCCCTTTCCCTACAAGGTCATCACCATCGCATCGGGCGCCACCGGCCTGTCGCTTCCGGTCTTCATGGTCGCCAGCATCGTCGCCCGCGGCATCCGCTTTTTCGCCGTGGCCGGCCTGCTCTATGCTTTCGGCCCGCCTGTGCGCGCCTTCATCGAGCGTCGCCTCGGCCTCGTCTTCACCGTCTCGCTCGCGCTCCTGCTCGGCGGCTTCGTGGTGGCGAGATACGCCATGCCGGGAGGCCATTGATGGCCGCCCTCCTGCGCTCCCCGCTCGCCCTTGCCCTCATCGTCTTCCTGGCGTCGGGGGCGACGGTGCTCGCCGCTCTCGCCTTTGAGCATATCGGCGGTTACGAGCCCTGCGCCCTCTGCCTGACGGAGCGCGTCCCCTACTATCTCGCCTTGCCGGTCGCCGCGTTCGCCGCCGGGGCCGCCTGGCGCGCCGCGCCTCCCGCCCTGCTCATCCTCGTCTTCGCGGGACTGGCGCTCATCATGGCCGTCAGCGCCGGGCTCGGCGTCTATCACGCCGGCGTGGAATGGGATTTCTGGGAGGGCCCGGCCGCCTGCGCCCCCACGGGCGGGCCGTCGGACGCCACCTCCATGCTGAACTCCCTGCAGGCCGGCAATGTCGGGCCGAGCTGCGAGGATGCCGTCTGGCGTTTCCTCGGCCTCTCCTTCGCCGGCTGGAACGTTGTCGCCTCCCTCTTCCTGGTGACCCTCGCCCTTCTCGGCATGGTGAGCGCGCGCCGCCGCTGAGACCTGGAGCGGCGAGGTGCGCCAGAGCGTGTCATGCCTTGCTGGAAGCGGTTCTGTTTTGGTTTCGGCGAGGCTCGACGCGGCGAGCCCCGCCGAAACCAAACCTGAAGGGCCGGGGCTTTTGCG
This sequence comes from Afifella pfennigii DSM 17143, assembly GCF_000688515.1. Lineage (GTDB taxonomy): Bacteria > Pseudomonadota > Alphaproteobacteria > Rhizobiales > Afifellaceae > Afifella > Afifella pfennigii. The sequence continues at coordinate 41,066 of NZ_JHZK01000031.1, forward strand.
CCCAATGCTTCGGCGCTCGGCTCGTCCGTAGCCCCGCTGCGGCCGAGCCGATCCCCAAAGGCGCCGATCCCCAAGGGCGCCGATCCCCAAGGGCGCCGATCCCCAAGGGCGCCGATCCCCCAAGAGTTGACTGTTAAGAAGCCGTCTGGAGCGCGGTTTTGGGGCCAATGGCTTTGGCAAAGGCCTCCAGGATGAGGCGCAAGAGAAGCCTCAGCCAGCGGAGGATGAGGCGGAAGTTGTAGCCGGCGGCGGTGAGGACGGCATTGGCGTGGTCGCCGTGGCGTCCCTTGAGGAAGTTGCGGCCCATGTGGCCGTCGGTCTTGAGGTGTCCGATAACGGCCTCGATGGCGGATCGTCTTCTGAGCTCCTTCTTGATGGCCCCGAACACGCCCCGCTTCTGCCCGGAGCGGAAGACGCCGAGCGGCCTTGGCGCATCGTGGCCGCGGTAG
>NZ_JHZK01000032.1 GCF_000688515.1 Afifella pfennigii DSM 17143
GAGGTCCGGCGCGTCTATGTCGACAAGGGCTACCGCGGCCACGATGCGCCAAGGCCGCTCGGCGTCTTCCGCTCCGGGCAGAAGCGGGGCGTGTTCGGGGCCATCAAGAAGGAGCTCAGAAGACGATCCGCCATCGAGGCCGTTATCGGACACCTCAAGACCGACGGCCACATGGGCCGCAACTTCCTCAAGGGACGCCACGGCGACCACGCCAATGCCGTCCTCACCGCCGCCGGCTACAACTTCCGCCTCATCCTCCGCTGGCTGAGGCTTCTCTTGCGCCTCATCCTGGAGGCCTTTGCCAAAGCCATTGGCCCCAAAACCGCGCTCCAGACGGCTTCTTAACAGTCAACTATAATATTTTTCATTTCGCCATGGCGCTCGGAATGATCAGGATATCCTGCAAAGACTTGCCGGCCTCGATTTCCTCGGAGGTGACAGACGAACCGACACTCCATCCCGTTGCGACATCGAAGGAGATGGTCGTCTCTCCTGAGGGAACGTCGAGGAGGATGCCGGCGCCGAAGGACTGGGCGATGATCGTACCGACCTGAAAGGTCTGCGAGGCGAACATGAAGAACGCCTTGTCGGTCGGCGTGATGACGACGAGGCCGCCGACCGTGATGTGGAAGGCGCAGTAATTGCCGCCGATCTGAGGCGCGCCGATGATGCCGCAGGTATAGGCGGTGTCGCCGGCATTGCGGATTTGGAAGCGCCCGTCCAAATCGCCCACCTGCGTCGACAGAAGGCCGGCGTCGGAGATGGTGGCCATCTGCGAGGGAGCGATGGCCACCGTCGATTGCGGTCTGACCGTCTCGTAGGGGGTCAGCGGATCTGTCGAGATGTAAGCCTCGTAGGTGGCATCCCACTGGACGTAGTTGCTGGCGAGCAGATTGTCGTTGCGGTACCACACGGTGGGCTGGCCGGTTCGGTCGGCGGAGGTGACGGCGCGCAACGCATAAAGCCGCGCCGCCTGCATCTTCAGCTGCTTCAGCGTCTCATCATTGAGAACGATCGTGACGCTCTTGGAAGTCATCGCCGAAGGCTTCCCCGCCGCTGCCTTGCCGGGCGCGAACATCGCGGCACGCACGCTCGCAGAACGCCACCGCTGGGGAAGGGGGTCTCCCCTTCCCCTCGATTGGCAAACGGTGCGGCGCGCTCAGGCGGCGAGCCGCCGTGCCGCGACGCTCTCGCTGACCTGCGGCAGGATCAGGAGCGGCTGCATCGGGCTGTTGGCGGGCACGGTCTGCGCCCAGGTGGCGGTGCCAAAATTCCAGCCCTTGTTGATGTCGAAGCTCAGCTCGCGAGATTCCACGCCGGTCAGATCGATAAGAACGCCCTGCGCGAAGGCCTGGACGATGACCGTCGCCGTCTTCACCGGCTTGGTGGCGAACATCAGCAGCACCTTCTCGATCGGGACGATCAGGTCGAGACCGTTGCCGTAAAGAGGAAAGGCGCAGAGAGAAGTGTAGTCGCCGCTGGGGCTTTGCTGCGACAGGCCGCAGGTATAGGGACTGGTGGAGGCGTTCATGATGGAGACGGCGCCCGCCGTCCCATCGCCGCTCACCTTGACGTTGCCGTACTGATCGACCGTCATCGTCTGGCCGAGATCGATATCCGCCTTGTTGCTGGCATGGATGACGACGTTCGATTCGATCTCGTCGTTGGAGATGTAGGACTGGTAGCTCTCCTCCCAGGTCAGCGTCGTCTCGGTGAGAAAATTCTGACTCTGGAACCACACCGTCGGCACGCCGGAGGATTGGCCGCGCACGGCCTTGAACCCGTAGAGATAGTAGTTGGAGCCCTTCAGGGCCGCCACCGTATCCTGGTCCATGTCGATAACGACAGAATACTCAGCCATTTTGCACTCCCGTTGAACGCTTTCACTCAAACAACCGTTGATATGCAACGGATAATGCAACTTACGATAGATATTCTTGGGAGTCACGCGGAATCTTATTGTTTTTCATGTGCTTAACAGTACCAACTATTTCTATTCTCGTAAATATATCAGAATTTAAAGCTTTATATTTATTTTACACAGGCAACCTCCTCCGACCTGCCTGCGAATTTGCTTCAAGACCGAGCGTGAAGACGTCAATCGCCTACCAGGAAAGGCCACCTCCGGGCCTTGCTCTCCGGACAGGCGAACGGCTTTCCATGCCGGAGCGCATTTGCCAAATTGCGGCGCGCCAAGAGGAGATCACCTGCATGCTCATCACCACCACCCACACGATCGAAGGCAAGGCCATCCGCGACTATCTCGGCGTGGTCACCGGCGAGGCGATTTTGGGAACGAACGTCTTCCGCGATTTCTTCGCCGGCATCCGCGACATCGTCGGCGGGCGCGCCGGCGCCTACGAGAGCTCGCTGCGCGAGGCGCGCGAGACGGCCATCGCGGAAATGCAGGCGGAGGCGCGCCGGCTCGGCGGCAATGCCGTCATCGGCGTAGATATCGACTACGAGACCATATCCATCGGCGACCGCGGCAGCATGATGATGGTGTCGGCCTCCGGCACGGCCGTCTTTCTGGACTAAGCGCCGGCAGCATAAGCGGCCGATGGCAGGCGCGGCGCCGTGGCCATACCCCTTGGAGCCGGCGTGACGGCGCACACGCAACCTGCATCGGAAAGCCCATCCGCATAGGAGCGCTTCGGTCGACGCCGCCTTATCTGCTGCGTCGCTTTTCCTTGAAGTACCCGCCCACGTAGCCGCCGATTCCGCCGGCGAGCATAAGCAGCCACCATGGCGCCTCCAGGTCGAGGCCAAGAGCCATGGACAGCCCAAAACCCAATAAACCGGCGACGGCACCAATCAGCCCGTAACGAATGGGCGTGGAGAGATCTTCCATCAGCGACCCTTTGATTGCGGCGTTACCCAGCATAACGCAGATCTCCGCCGATGGCGTCCTGGCCTTGTCGGCGATGCGCTCTGGCAGAACGGTTCAACCTCACCAAAGAAGATTCCAAGTCGTGGAGTAAGGGACCATATCACCTCGCCGCCATGGACCGGGGCGAGCCGGCCGGCTACCAAGCCGGGATGGGCGAGAAGGCTTCATCCATCGAGGAACTGGCGAGGAAGGTTCGCGCCGGCGAGCGCCGTGCCCTCGGGCGCGCCATCACCCTGGTGGAATCGCGGCGCGAGGATCATCGCGCCGAGGCGGCGGCGCTGATGGAGAAGCTGCGGCCCGATGCCGGCAAGGCGGTGCGCATCGGCATGACCGGCTCGCCGGGCGCCGGCAAATCGACCCTGATCGACACTTTCGGCACCAATCTCACCGCCGCCGGCCATAAGGTGGCGGTCTTGGCCGTCGATCCGACATCGACGCGCACCGGCGGATCCATCCTCGGCGACAAGACGCGCATGGCGCAGCTTTCCCAGGACGAGAAGGCCTTCATCCGGCCCTCCCCCACCGGCGGCACTTTGGGGGGCGTTGCGGCGCGCACGCGCGAAGCGATGCTGGTGCTGGAGGCCGCCGGCTTTGACGTCATCATCGTGGAGACCGTCGGGGTCGGCCAGTCGGAGACCGCCGTCGCCGATATGGTCGACGTCTTCGTGGCGCTCTCCCTGCCTGGCTCCGGCGACGAATTGCAGGGGCTGAAGAAGGGCGTTCTGGAGCTCGCCGACATCATCTGCGTCAACAAGGCGGAGGCGGGCAACCTGAAGCGCGCGGAAGACGCGGCGGCCGACCTGCGGGCGGCGCTGCGCATCCTGGCTTCGGAGCGCGAGGGATGGAGCGTGCCGGTGCTTCTGACCTCCGGGCTCGCCAATGAGGGCCTGCAAGCGCTGTGGCAGGCGATCGGCGCGTTCCGCGCGCTGGCGCAAGAAAGAGGCTCGCTGGAGGCGCGGCGGCGACGTCAGGCGGTCATCTGGTTTCGCGCCATCTTGCAGGAGCGGCTGACGGAACGGCTTTTCCACGGGCCCGCCAAGGCGAAAATCGCCAGGCTGGAGAAAGCGGTGGAGGCGGGCGAGACGAGCGCCAGCGCCGCCGCCGAAGAGGCGCTTGCCGCCGCGCTCGGCGCCGCGCTCGGCTAGGTCATCCGCTTTTTGCGCATGTTTCACTCAAACCTCGCCTGGCGCGTTAACGCTGTCTTAACCGAGAGGCAGCGCCGAGGCCGGCAATGAGGCAGTCTTAGCCGATGCAGCCGCGTTTGCTTTCCCGCTCTGTCCTGCTCGCAGCGCTTTGCGCCGCACCCCTGCTGCTCGCCGGCTGCCAGGAAGAACACCCGCTCGGCCTGCGCGGCACGATCGAGGCGAGCGAGGATGGCGTGCGGCCAGGTGTGGAGCGGCCGCGCGCGCCCATCTTCCGCGAAGCCCGGATGCCGGCGGAGGGCGCCGACCGCCTCAGCTGAGGCCAGCGAAAACCTCTGCCACGGCGCGCACCTCGCCAATGTGGATATCGCGGCGGTTGCGCAGCATCCGCGGCCGCCAGCGGGCGAGCCCCTTGGAGCCTTGCGGGACGAGCCGGGCGAGGATTTCAGCCATCGCCGCTTCAGAAGCGCGCGAGGCACCGTCATCGATCTTCAGCGCAATGCCCAGTCCGGCTTGCGGCAGAGCGGCGCAAAAGACGCCCTCCGCCCCGGTCTTGACGAGAGCGCCTGCGCCCAGCGCCTGCATGGCGCCGGTGCAGAAACGGCCGGTGCCGGCGACATGCCAGGGATGCTCCGCAGCGGCGGCAAGGACCGCGCTCGCCGCCGCCGCGCGCGCCGGGGAAAGGCCGGCGCCGGTGGCGAGGCGGGCAAAACCGGCGGCGAGCGCTTCCAGGGGCACGGCATAGGTGGGGATGGAGCAGCCGTCGATGCCGCAGAGCGCTTCAACATGGCCGGCGCCGGTCACATCCTCAAGCGCTTGGCGCACCAGGCGCTGTACCGGGTGGTCCGGCTCCACATAGCCGGCCGGGTCGAAGCCGAGATGGGCGCAGACGGCCAGCATGCCGGCATGCTTGCCGGAGCAATTGTTGTGCAGCGGCCCCGGCTCCTCGCCGCGACGCAGAAGCGCCTCGGCGGCGGGCGCATGGCTCGGCAACTGCGCACCGCAAAGCAGCGCCGCTTCGTCAAGGCCGGCGCGCTTCAGCATCGATTTCGCCAGCGCCACATGCGCCGGCTCGCCGCCATGCGAGGCCTGGGCAAGGGCAAGCTCCGCCCCGCCATAGCCGAAGGCGGCGGCGCCGCCGCTTTCCACCAGCGGCAAGGCCTGGATCGCCTTCACCGCCGAGCGCGGGAAGACCGGGCTCTCGATATCGCCGGCCGCCGCCAGGATATCGCCCCTGGCGTCGAGGACGGCGAAGGCGCCGCGGTGGCGGCTCTCCACGACGGCGCCGCGGGTGACTTCGACGAGGATAGGATTGGACATGATGCGTATCTTGGCTCGGCTCAGTCGGGCCGCAGGATGCCGGCGGCCAGAAAGCCGCCGTCGACGGAAAGGCAATGGCCGTTGACGTAGCTGCCGGCCTCCGACAGCAGAAAATGGATCGCCGCGGCCACTTCCTCCGGCTCGCCATAGCGGCGCTGGGGGATGCGCTCGCGCCAGATGCGGCGCTGCTCGGCGTCGTGCAGTTCGCGCACCAGGGGCGTGTCGATGGGGCCGGGCAGGACGGCGTTGACGCGGATGCCGCGGGGGCCGAGCTCGGCGGCCATGACCTTGGTCATGGTGATCAGCCCGCCCTTGGAGGCGCCGTAGGCGACGCGGCCGGCATTGCCGCGCAGGCCCGAGACGGAACCGACATTGACCACCGCCCCGCCATCGGCCATGCGCAGAACCGTCGCCTTGGCGGCGATGAAGGCGCCGGTGAGGTTGATTTCCAGCACCTGGCGGAAGAGCTCCGCATCCGTCTCCTCAAACGGCACGTCGCGGGCAATCCCGGCCGCGTTGACGAGGCCGAAAGGCGGGCCGAAGGCCTCCTCCGCCTCGTCCAGCGCCTCTTCCACCGCCTCCTCGTCAGTGACGTCGGTCTCCACCAGGAGGACCTCCTCGCCGCGCAGCGTTCTGTCGGCCCCCGCCAGCGCGTCGCGGCTCTGATCGAGCACGGAAACCTGCCAGCCGAAAGAAAGAAGAAGCCGCGCCGTGGCAAGGCCGATGCCCGAAGCGCCGCCGGTGATGACGGCATGGCCGCTCATCGCGCCCCCGGCGAGAGCACGAAGCCTCTCCCCTCCTCCATGCCGTCCATGATGCCAAGCGGATGCGCCACGCCCTGCCCTCCCTGGCGCGCAAGGTTAAGTCGGCGCATCGGCGGCGACAAGCGGGCGCAAAGGCCGGCGAGAGGCTATGGCAGCCGCGGCTCGGTCACCGCCGGGCCTTGCTGCTCCAGGACGGGCGTCGCGCCGGAGGACAAAGCCGCGGGCCCCGGGGCGAGCGCGACGAGATCGACCGGCTCGGCAAAGCCGACGATGACCCGCTTGCCGCGCGCTTCAATGCCCGCCGGCGGGGAAAAGCCCTGCTTTCGGGCCAGCGCCAGCATCCCCGCCGTGGTCAGGCCGAGCGTGCCTTCGGCGCGGTTGGCGTCTTCCAGCTTGGCGGCGAGGTTGACCGGCGAGCCGATGACGGTGTGCTCCAGCCGGTCGTTGCCGCCGACAACGCCCACCACCGCGGGCCCGCAGGCCGCCGCGCAGCCGATGGTGATCCTTCTTGCGGAGGCTTCGCCGGCCAGCTCCTCGTTCAGTCTCTCCGCCGCCGCCAGCGCCGCAAAGCAGGCGCCGAGCGCGTCGGCGGCATAGGTCGTGGAAGGCCGCACGGCGCCGAACGTGGCAAGGATGCCGTCGCCGAGAAACTTGTCGATATTGCCCCCGAAACGGTGGATCGCCTCGCTCATCAGCGTCTGATAGCGGGTCAGAAGCGCGATCACCCTGTCGGGCTGCATCTCTGCGGCCATCGGCGTGAAGCCGCGTATGTCGATGAAGATCGCCGCCATGTCGCGCGTCATGCCCTTGCCGGGCATCAGCGCATCCGGATCCTCGCCGCCGACCGAACGGGCGACGTCAGGCGCGAAGAAGCGCGAGAGATTGCCCACCGTCGCATGATCGCGCACCGCGGAGACAAGCAGCTCGCGCGAGCGCACCAGCGCATAGGCGAGCAGAAAGGTGGTGGCGGTGATGACGATGATCTTGTCCAGCTCGGCGCCGATGAGGACGCGGTTGCCGTTGGAATAGTCGATGTAGTTGCGGGTGATGCCGACGAATTCCTCGTCGAAGAAGATGGCGTAGGAAGCCAGCGACAACCAGGCGGCAGCCGCCAGCGCGCCGGTGAGGATGAGCAGCGCCGGATCGAAGCGCAACGCCCGCAGGGCGATGAAAAGGAAGAAATACAGCACCGTCGGCGCCTTCAGATAGAAGGCCGCCGGCTCGTCGTACTGGATATGGTAGGAGAAGATGATCGCCGTCAGAAGCGCGACGTCGATGAAGATGGAGACGACGAGGAGCGGCGCGTTGAGCCTGCGGCGGTAGGCGAGGAAAAGGCGCAGAAGGGTGAAGACGGCGTAGCCGCCGAGCGCATAGGGCACGAAGTTGAAGCCGGCGGTCCCTTCGGCGCGCGGCAAGAGCAGATAGGCGGAGCCGAAAAAGGCGATCAGGGCAAGCTGCGCCCAGCCGATGCGGATCTCGGCTCGCTCGTCGAGTTCGTCGATCTGCCGCTGCAGGCTTTGCGGCAGCGCCTCGCGGGCACGGCTCATCGGCTGCCGACTGGCGCCTCCCTTCTTGGCGTCGACGTCGTCGCCGCTTCCGGCGTCGGCTTTCCGGCCTCAAGGCGCATGCCTTCGCGGGCGATCTCGGCCATCGCAAAGCGGGTCCGGATGGTGGCGCGCAATGCGTCGAGGTCGTCGTCGCTGCGCTCCGGATGGTGGTGGAAGAGGACCGGCTGCCTGACGCCCGCCTTCTCGGCCAGCTTCAGCGCCTCCTGCCAGGTGGAATGCCCCCAACCGACATAGTTGCGATATTCCTCATCGGTGTAGGTGGCGTCGTAGACCATGATGTCGGCGCCCGCGACGAAGCGTTCCAGCGCCTCGTCGATGGCTTTGTTACCGTGTTCGTGGTCGGTGACGATGACGATCGAGCGGCCTTTGAAATCGAAGCGGTAGCCGATCGCCCCGCCAGTATGATTGAGGCATTCGCTGGTCACGGTAAGGCCGTTGCCGAAGCGCATCGTCTCGCCGACGGCGATGTCCTGAAAGGCGCAATCCTTGAACACCGCCGGCTGCACAGGAAACAGGACGGGATCCATCAACCGCTCGAAGATATCCTGCAGGCGGATATCGGTCGGGAGGTGCCCGGCCATGAACCGGACGCGAAAATCCTCGCGATAGGCCGGGCGGAAGAAGGGCAGGCCGCAAATGTGATCGAGATGGGTGTGGGTGAACAGCACCGTGGCGGAGCGCTTTCCCTCCTCCAGCATCGCCTCGCCGAGATTGTGCACGCCGCTGCCGCAATCGACAATCATGCATTCCTCGCCGGCACAGACCTCCATGCAGGACGTGTTGCCGCCGTAGCGCACGGTGGCAGGACCGGGCACGGCGTAGGAGCCGCGCACGCCCCAGAAGCGAATGGAAAGGCTTGCCGGTTCCGTCATCTCATGCCGCGTGGTTGGCGATCTGGCTTCGCAGCGCCGCCAGATCCTGGGTGGTGCGCTCCAGCCGCTGGGCCAGGATACGCATGATATCGAAGCTCATCTCAGGAAACTCCCGCATCAGAGTGAAAAGCTGGTCGCGCGAGAGGCTCAGCGTCTCGGTCGCCGCGGTCGCCACCACGGTGGCCGTGCGCGGCACCTCAAAGAGGACGGCTATCTCGCCGACGATGTCGTTCTTGCCGAGCTCGGCAACCTTCTTCTCGCCCTTGCCGCTATCGACCAGAACGTCGCAAGCGCCGCGCAGAATGATGAAGGCGGTATCGCCCTCGTCGCCCTGCCGGCAGAGGATCTCGCCAGGATGGAAGGTCACCCTCTGGCTGATGAAGGCGAGAAGCTTCAGCTTGGCAACGTCAATATTGGCAAGGATCGGAACCGCGGAAAGCGCCCTCACCTCCTCTTCCATGCTCATTGCCCTTGCCCTCCCGTTTACTCGGCCGCGGCGACGCCGGCTTCGTCGCCCTTGCGTGTTGATTGCGGCGGGGTACCCTCGCGGCTTTCCGCCGAGATGACCTCTCCGCCCTGCAGTTCGATGACATGGTCGAAGGCCTCGGCCAGCTGGTGCCCGGCCATGCCGACGATCAGCGTGCGATCACCGGTCATCTCCTGGAGCTTGGCAAGCATCGCGCGCTCGCCCGGATCACCGCTACCCTTGATCAGATCATCGACGACAAGAACGTCCGGACGGCGCAAGAGCACACGCAACAGGCCGATCTTGACGCGCTGGCCGGGCGAAAGGCGCGAACCGTTGATGCCAACGCGAAAATCGAGGCCGGCGCGCATGATGACGGGCCGCAAATCGAGACGGTCCACGCAATCGGCGATGGCGGCTTCGGCCCTCTCGCGGCTTCTGGCACGGTCGGCGCGCAGCCGGCCGAAGAGCAGATTGTCCTCGATCGACAGCGCTTCGGAATAAGCCTCGCGGGAGAAGAAATCGAAGCCTTCCGGGTCCTCGGCGCGCAAGGTCTCACCCACGAGCGGGCGCGCTGCGGCCACCTTTTCCTCAATCTCAGGCGTGACGATGCCAAGCCGATGCTTGTTGGGCACGAGCTGCAAGGCAAGGCCGATGAGGAGTTGGCGATCCTTTTGCTTCAGCTTGGCAAGGCCGTCCTTGGCGCGGCGCAACAGCGCCGTGACCTCCGGCAACTCCTCCATCGGAATGAAGGAATAGGCGGCCAGGACGTCGCTGCCATCGCTGACGGCGGAGAACAGCTCCACCATGGTCTCGGCGAGCCGATGGCCGGCGGCAAGCAACGTCTCCTCCAGATCAGCAGCGGCAATGGCCTTGCCGAAAGCGGGCATCGCCGCCAGCTGGCGTTGACTGATCTCAGGATCGCGCGGCACGCCGAAGACGATGTTCTCCGCCAGGCTGGCGCTGCGGTTGAAGGCATCGGGATTCCAGAACTCGACGAAATCGGCCTGCGCACCCCCCTCGCCCACCGTCTCGGCGATCATGGCGCGGGCCGAAAGGATCGTTTCGCGCGCTTGCTGCCCGACGGCTTCGGGAAGGCGCGCCTGCAGGCCCAGCCGATAGATCTCGTCGTTCATCCCGGCCGCCTCGATGAGGTCGATGGCGCGCCGGTCGAGCTCCTGCACCGTGTCGACGCCAGCTTCGGCGAGATCCTCCCAGGCGCTGAAGAACTCGTAGGGCGCGTTGTCGGTCCGCGAGGCTTCCACCATGCGCCGATGCAACTCCTCCTCTTCGATCTCCTCGGCGGGGGCGATCGGCCGGTGCAGGAGGCCATAGACGAGGTTGAAGCGGATGGTGTCGTTGAGGATGTAGGGATGGCCGGAGACGAAGCCGATGCGCCGCCCGACAACCGATTGCGGCAGCGTATCAAGCGACCGGCCGTCGATATCGATACGCCCGCTGGTGGGCGAGAGCAGACCGGCCAGCATCAGAAGAAGCTGCGTGCGCCCGCTCGATTCGGCGCCGATGACCGCCACCTTGCTACCAAGTTGGATGGTGCAGGAGACATCGCTCAGCTCCTGACCGGCGCCCTCGCCGGAATAGCTGACATGGCTGAGGGCGATGCAGGAGCAGGCGCTCAGATCGAGCTCCGGCTCGGCGTGCAGTCGCTCAACGGGATAGAGATCGGGCGGATCGAACTGCTCCACCACGGCAACGTATTTCACCTGCGTATCGGCAAGGTTCTGATAGTAGGTCAAAAGCTCCTTCCAGGGCGCGGCAAGGTCCTTGTAGGCGGCCAGGACGGCGACCAGCGCACCGAAGGAAATCTGTCCCTTGATGACCAGATATCCGCCAATGGAATAGAAAAAGAACGGCGTTATCTGGTTCATCAGATTATTGATGAACTTGATCATGAACTTCCGCTTGAAAATGGCATAGCGGATTTCAAAATTCTTCTGCAGCCGGCTGGTGAATTCGGCCAGATGATAAGCTGCAGTATTATTGGCATGGATGTCGCGAATGCCGGCGATGGAGGTGCCGACATCCTCCGACAATTCGCGCAGATTGCGCACACGCTCGCGCGCCAGCTGGTTGACGCGCTTTTGCAGGCGCGGGATCAGCCAACCCTGGATGGGGTAGAGGGAGATCGCCGCCGCGCCGAGCAGCGGATCCTGCATGAAAATGAAGAAGATGTAGACCAGCAACGTGCCGCCCTGAAAGACCGGCACGGCGATCGCATCGGCAATGAAACCGCCGAGCGGCTGCACCTCGGAGGCGATCATGGCGATGATTTCGCCGGAAGAGGCGCGGGAGAAATAGGGAAGCCGGAAGCGCAGGACGCGCTCAAACAGCTGATAACGCAGCCGGCGCAAGGTGCGCTCGCCCGTCAGCCCCTTATAGACGTTCATCACGTATTTGACGACGCCGTTGAGCCCGACGAAAAACAGGAACGTGAGCGACAAGAACAGCAGGAACTCGATCTGGTCGAGCTCGAAGCCGAGGTAATTCTTGGGGAACTCCTTACCGCCGATCGCCTCGTTGATGATGATCTTCGGCAGCTCCAGCGAAGCGTAGAGAATAGGAAAGGAGACCAGCGTGATCGCCAGGATGATCAGCTGCTGCTTGCGCGAGTAGCGCCAGATGTAGCGAAAGAAGTTACGTTCCAAAGCTTCCGCTCTTTCCTACCACGCCCCCCGTGGCCGCGCCGAGCACACGCGCTACTTGTACGGATCGGCCGCGTCGCGCAGCCCGTCACCGAAGAAGGAAAAGGCTAGCACGACAATGATCACCGGCACTACTGGCGCAACCAGCCAGGGGTAGACTGTGATGATTGTCACAGATTGAGCTTCGTTGAGCATGACGCCCCAGCTGATCGTCGGCCGCCGGAGGCCGAGATTGAGGAAAGAGAGCGCCGTCTCACCCAGGATCATGGCCGGAACGGAGAGCGTGGCGCTGGCGATAAGATGGCTCATGAAGCCGGGCACGAGATGGCGGCCAATAACGCGCCGCGGCGAAGCGCCCATCAAGACGGCCGCCTTGGCGTACTCCTCTTCGCGCAGGGCTAGTAGCTTGGAGCGCACCGCCCGGGCAAGGCCCGGCCAGTCCAGAAGGCCGAGAATGATGGTGATGCCGAAATAGATGAGGATGGGGCTCCAGGTGACCGGCAGGGCGGCCGACAGCGCCATCCATAAAGGCAGCTCCGGCAGCGAGCGCAGGACCTCGATCACCCGCTGCACCAAAGCATCCACCCAGCCGCCGAAATAGCCGGCGGCGCCGCCGATGACGACGCCCAGAAGAACGGAAATGGCAACGCCGATGAGGCCGACCGTCAGCGAGATGCGGGCGCCGTGCACCAGGCCGGAGAAGACGTCGCGGCCGAGCCGATCGGTGCCGGCGAGGAAGGCCGTGCCCCCTTCGGGCGGGCAGACGAGATGGAAGCGGCCCTCGACAAGGCCCCAGAAGCGATAAGGCTCGCCGAGGCAGAAGAAGCGCAGCCGCTCGGCGCGCGTCTCGTCCTTCTCGTAGTCCCAGCGCAGCATCTCCAGATTGACGGAGGCCTCGTAGGGATGAACGTAGGGGCCGACGAAACGGCCTTCGTGGAAGAGGTTCACGCCCTGCGGCGGGGCATAGAGATATTCCACATGCCGCTGATTGGGCGGATAGGGGGCGATGATCTCGGCGAAGGGAACGGTGAGATAGAACAGGAAGAGCACGAAGCCGGCGACGACGGCGAGCCGGTGGCGGCGGAACTTCCACCACATGATGGTGAGCTGGGAGGCACTGTAGAAGCGCTCCTGCTCCGGCGTCAGGACTTCGCTCACCTGCGGGTCGAAGGGTGCGGTGTCGACGTAATGCGGGACGTCGGCGCGGGAGGATCTCGTCTCGCTCATCGGCGCACGGCCCCTCCGAGGCGGATGCGCGGATCAAGGACCGCCAGCAAGATGTCGGAGATCAGCATGCCGATCAGCGTCAGGATGGCGACGAAAAGGAGGATGAAGCCGGCGAGGAACTGATCCTGCGACTGCAGCGCATCAAGCAGGATCGGCCCAACCGTCGGCAGATTGAGAACCACGGAGACGATGACGGAGCCGGAGACAAGCGACGGGATGAGGTTGCCGATATCGGCCACGAAGGGATTGAGCGCCATGCGCAGCGGATATTTGGCCACCAGGCGGTTCTCCGACAGACCCTTCGCACGCGCCGTCGTCACGTATTGCCTGTCGAGTTCGTCGAGGAGATTGGCGCGCAATCGCCGGATCATCCCGGCGGTACCGGCGGTGCCGATGACGATGGTCGGCACGATGAGGTGGGAAAGCACCGAGCCGACCTTTTCCAGGCTCCAGGGCTGGTCGACATATTGCGGATCCATCAGCCCGCCGATCGACATGCCGAACCAGACGTTGAAATAGTAAAGAAGGATGAGGCCGAGGAGAAAATTCGGCGTCGCCAGACCGATATAGCCGATGAAGGTGAAGAAGTAGTCGCCGAAGGAATATTGCCGCATGGCCGAATAGACGCCGATGGGCAGCGACACGGCATAGACAAAGAGGATGGTGGCGAAGTTGAGGATGATGGTGAGCGGCAGGGCCGGGCCGATGACGGTCTGTACCGGCTGATTGTACTCGAACGACCAGCCCCAATTGCCCTGCAACAGGCCGGAAAATCCCGCCGGACCCGGCCACAGGCCGATCCAGATGAGGTAGCGCTCCAAGAACGGCCTATCGAGCGCGAACTCGGTCCGCAAGAAGGCGATCTTGTCGGCGCTCGCCGCCTCGCCGGCGGCGCGCAAAGCGGCGATCTGATTGGTGAGGTAATCACCGGGCGGAAGTTCGATGATGAGGAAAATCAAAAAGCTGATGACGAGAAGCGTCGGGACCATGCCGAGCAATCGTCTGAGCGTGTAACGCAGCATTCAGCTTCGCCTCTTCCCCACAGCGGGTGCCTCTCCCGCCCGCCAATCTCTATTGCGCCAGCGGCTTCGCGCGGCGCCCGCCTCGGCGCCGGCATCCCGGCCGGGCCGCTTTTCTTTCAGTTCGTCTCTACCGTCAGCGCGCTCGTGCCGACCGTGATCGGCGTCACATCCATGGCCTCGTCGTCCAGCCAGAAGGCATCCATGCGGTGCAGGCCGAACTGCGCCCCCGGATCCCAGCCGTAGATGCCGGCGATCGGCACATTGCGCAGATAATTGGAGCGCACAACCGGCTGGAAGACATCGGCGACGATGCCGATGGAAAAGGTCTCGGCGGCATGGATCTGGAGCATCTCGTGCCAGATGCGCTCGCGCTCGGCGCTCGCCGTGGTGCGCTGCCAAGCCTTGTACAATTCCAGGAGCTTGAAGGCCGGCGCGTAATCGACGGGCTTTCCCTTCTTTCCCTGATGGGCGTAATGGTCGCCCCAGACCGGCCAGATGAAGTTCTCATAGACGACCGGCGCGAAATCGTCCGGCGGCATGTCGGCGGTCGGAATGCCGTTGTCGAAGCCCGCATCGGCCACCATCTGCAACAGCCCGGCATTGGCGCGGCGGCGAATGTTGTCGCGCTCCGAGGGCTTCACCATCATGGCAACGCCGATCTCCCGCCAGGTCTCCTGCACCAGTTCCAGCGCATCGACGATTTCCGGGCTCTCCCCGTCCGTCTCCACGATGATCTGCAGCGGCCTGCCGTCCGGCATCAGGCGGATGCCGTCGCCGCGGCGCTCCGTCAGGCCGATCTGGTCGAGAAGATCGTTGGCGAGCTGCGGATCGTATTGCGTCCAGGCTTCTCGGTATTCGGGCTCGAAGAGCGGGCTCAGCGGCGTCACGGAATTGTTGCTGGGCTTCGCCAGGCCGAAGAAGAGCACGCGATTGACGAGTTCGCGGTCAATGCCGAGCGACAAAGCGTGGCGGAAGCGTCGGTCGAGAAAGAGCCTGCGCCAGCCCTCGTCCTCGATGTTGAGGTTGGGATAGAGGGCGATGCGCGCCGCCTTGCCGTCCGGCCAGAACAGCGTCTGGTACTGGCGCTGCACCTCGCCGTTCTTCAGAACGGTGATATCGGCGAAGCCGAGACCGCGCGCCTGCAGATCGGTCTCGCCGGCATGCACCTTGGCGGCCACCAGCCGCGCGTCGGCGACATCCATGACGATGCGGTCGATATAGGGAAGCTGGCGGCCGTTGCGGTCGATGCGGTGATAATAGGGGTTACGGATCAGCGTGAAGCGGCGGTTGGAACCGGGCCGGACGACCCAGGGCTGCAAGGTCGGCATCTCCGGATGCTCGTTGCCGTACATGTCGTCCATCAAATTGTGCTCGGCCGCCCAGCTCCGCTTCTTGTCGCGGGCCATCTCCGCGGCGATGAAATCGGGATCGCCGTAACGCTGGTGCCATCTCTTCAGATAATGTGCCGGCCGATAGATGAAGGGCGGTCGGGCGCGGGCGAGATTGGCGAGAAAGCCCGGATTGGGCGCATCCCAGCTATAACGCACGGTGAGCTCGTCGAGCACCTCAAAGCGCGGACCCTCGCCGCCGACGAGCAGGAAACGCGGCAGGCCGCCCGGCGTCAGCTCCCGGTTGGAGGCGATGTCCTCGAAGTAATAGCGGAAGTCCTCCGCCGTGAAGGGCTCGCCGTCCGACCATTTGTGCCCGCGGCGCAGACGCAGGGTGAAGATGCGGCCTTCCTCCACCTCCACGGCCTTCAGAATGTCCGGCTTCAGCTGCAAATCGCGGTCGAAGATGACGAGGCGGGCATAGCCCCAGACATTGGCGAGGCGCACATCCTTGGTGCGGGTGACGATGGTTCGCAGCTCGCCGCCGTGCCGACCAGGACCGCCGCCTTCCGGAAAATCATCGTAGAGGAGCGGCTCCTCCGGCACCCGCTCGGCGACCGGCGGCAGGGCGGCGACGTCATGGGTGGCGGCGAGCGTTTCCGTCTCCATCAGCGGCGGCTGCGCGCGCGCCGGAGCGGCCAGCGAGGCGAGCCAGGCAAGCGCGGCAAAGGCGGCGAAGATGACGGCCGGGGCGCGCATCAGGCCGCCTTCTGCCGCGCCCGCGGCATGCAGACGAGATGGCCGGGGGCGACCTCCTGCAAGGCGGGATGCATGCCATCGAGCAGCCGGTAGGGTTCGGGCCATTGCACCGGATCGGATGCGCCGCTTTCCGTCAAGGCGGCGAAATCGAGCTTCTGATCGAGGCTCGGCGTCGGGATCGCCTTCAACAGCGCCTGCGTATAGGGATGGCGGGCATCCTCGATGATCGCCTTCTTGCCGGCGATCTCCACGATCCTGCCCGCGCACATGACCGCCACGCGGTCGGCGATATAGTCGACGACGGCGAGGTTGTGGCTGACGAAGACGAAAGTGAGGCCGAGCTCGGCCTTCAGATCCTTCAGGAGATTGAGGATCTGCGCCTGCACGGAGACGTCGAGAGCGGAGACCGGCTCGTCGCAAAGCAGCATCTCCGGCGCCAAAGCGAGGGCGCGGGCAATGCCGATGCGCTGACGCTGGCCGCCGGAGAAGGAATGCGGATAGCGCCGGAGGTGGCTGACATTGAGGCCCACCATGCGGATGAGTTCCTTCACCCGCTCGTAGCGCTCGTCCGGGGAGCCGACATCATGGATGATGAGCGGCTCGGCAAGGATATCGCGGACCGTCATGCGCGGGCTCAAGGAGGAGAAGGGATCCTGGAAGATGAGCTGCACGCGGCGGCGGAAGGCGAAGCGCTCGGCCGACGTTAGTCCGGTCAAATCGCGCGCCTCGCCATTGAAGCGGTAGAGAACCTTACCGGCATCCGGCGTCTCGGCGCCGAGAATGACCTTCGCCGTCGTCGTCTTGCCGGAACCGGACTGGCCGACAAGGCCAAGGCATTCGCCGCGCTCCACCTTCAGGCTCACCTCGTCCATGGCGCGGATGGTGCGGCTGCCGGCGCCGGGCCCGGTGCGGCGCAGATGATAGAGCTTGGAAACGCCCTTCAGCTCCAAGAGCGGGGCGGAGACGATCGGCTTGGCCTCGCGCGCCTGGTGCAGGAACATCGCCGGGCGCGTCTCGATCGGACGAATGGGCTGCAACCGCTCGCCAGGCGCCATATCGAAGCGCGGCACGGCGTTGAGAAGCGATTTCAGATAGGGATGGCCCGGCCTGCGAAAGACGTCGTCGATCGTTCCCGATTCCATGATGCGGCCGCGATAGATCACCGACACGTAGTCCGCCATGTTGGCGACGACGCCGAAATCGTGGGTGATCAAGAGCACCGCCATGTGCAGCTCGGCCTGGACGCGGCGGATGAGGTAGAGCACTTCCGCCTGGATGGTCACGTCAAGCGCCGTGGTCGGCTCGTCGGCGATGAGCAGCGCCGGCTGGCACATCAGTGCCATGGCGATGACCGCCCGCTGGCGAAGCCCGCCGGAAAGCTCGAAGGGATAGACCGAGAGCGCCCGCTCCGGATCGGGAAACTGAACGAGGCGCAGCATCTCGGCGGAGATCTGGCGCGCCTCTTTCTCGCTGGCGCCGCGATGCAGGCGCACCACCTCGCCGAGCTGATCTCCGATCGTATGCAGCGGCGACAAGGCCGTCATCGGCTCCTGAAAGACGATGGAGATGCGATCGCCGCGGATGGCGCGCATGGCGCTGCTGGAAGGATGCAACGCGGCCAGATCGACGGTCTTGTCGCTTTGCGGATCGGAAAACAGCATCTGGCCGGAGACGACCCGCCCCTTCTTCGGCAAAATGCCGAGAATCGCCTGCGAGATCACCGTCTTGCCAGAACCGGACTCGCCCACCAGCGCCACCGTGGAGCCGCGCGGCACGCGCAGGGACACGCCGTCGACGGCACGCATCATCCCGTCATCGCCGGCAAAGTCGATGACGAGATCGCGGATGTCGAGCACCGGTAAAGCGGGATCGGCCTGCCTCACGGCAGCGCCCTGCCTCACCGGTTGCGTCGCAGGTGGTAGAAGCTCATTCACGGCAGCCAGCTTGGCGAACAGTTCAAAAGCGCGCAAGATTTAACGCAAGACATGCTTGAGGAAGACGACAGGTGGGTGACAGCTTTCACTTCGCCCTCGACCGGGTGCTCTTGCGCGCTTCCACGTAAAGGCTCTCCCAGGCGCGCTCAGGCGAATCGAGAATCAGCCGCCGGTCGGCGCCTTCGCCAAAGCTGCAGCGGCGGATGTCCTCAAATCCCGCCTCGCGCATGATCTCGGCCAGAAACGCGAAGTCGTAGGCGCATTTGTGCCCCCAATTGTGGTTGAGGTTCCACATCGCCTCGGCCGGCAGCTTCCATTGCAGGAATTTTTCGTGCGGCACCTCGCCGGCGTAATAGGCGGCGTATTTCTCCAAGGAAGGCACGATGATGCGGATGACGGCGTCTGGCGCCATCACCCGCCGAAGCTCGGCGAGCAGGCGGCGGGCATCGGCGATCCTGAGATGCTCCAGGACATGCTCGGCATAAATCCCTTGGAAAAAATCGTCGCGGCAGCGCAAAGGCCGGCGAAGATCGAGCGCCCAATCCACCTGGCGCGGCGGCCTGCCGAGGAGACGGCGGGCGAAGTCCAAGGGGAAAAAATCTGCGTTCACATAGGCTTCGTGCCGCTTCTTGCCGAAGCCGAGATTGAGCAGCCGGTTCTTCGGCGGGGGATGGGCGCGAAACGGCGAAAGCAGGAAGGAGACCAGCTCAAAGCTCAGGTCCTCACGGCCGCGACGCCATTTGGCGCGAAAGTCATGCTTGTCGTCAGACATCAGCGCTGCGATAAGCCGCGGCGCAGACAAGGGCAATCGGCATCGGCCCGCTTGCCTGTGGACCAAAAGCCAGGATAGGGTCTCGCAGGACAATGGACTGGAGGGATCGTGGTCCTGTCCCATCGCATGCGGCAGGTGCCTTGAAGGCATGATTCAACGATCGCGCATCCTCATCTACAGCCACGACACCTTCGGTCTCGGGCATCTGAGACGCTGCCAGGCGCTTGCGGCGGCGATCGTCGACGAATTCGAGCACGCCTCGGTGATGATCCTGTCGGGCTCACCGATCATCGGCAGCTTCGAATATTGCTCGCGGGTCGATTTCGTGCGCGTGCCCGGCGTCATCAAGCTGAGGAACGGCGAATACACCTCGCTCAACCCGAAGATCGACATCAGCGAGACGCTGTCGATCCGCTCTTCCATCATCGAGCATACCGCCTCCATCTACCGACCGGACATCTTCATCGTCGACAAGGAGCCTTACGGGCTGCGCGGCGAGGTACGCCCCACCCTCTCGGCGCTGAAGCGGCAGGGCACGCAACTCGTGCTGGGCCTCAGGGACGTTCTCGACGACCAGCAGATCCTGGCCACCGAATGGACGCGCAAGGAAGCCTATGACGCGCTCACCTATCTCTACGACGAGATCTGGGTCTATGGGCTGAAATCCATCTACGATCCGCTCGCCGGCCTGCCCTTGCCGGAGACGGTGCGCCAGAAGATGGTCTTCACGGGCTATCTGCGCCGGCATCTGCCGAAGGGCGACCTGCACGACGAAGCCCCCTTCGAGGGCGATCCCTACATCATCGTCACGCCGGGCGGCGGCGCCGACGGCATGGAGCTCGTCGACTGGGTGCTGCGTGCCTACGAAGCGCAAGAGCGCGCCCTCTATCCCGCCCTCATCGTGCTCGGCCCGTTCATGTCGCAGAACGACCAGCTCGCCTTCATGGAGCGGGCCGGCAACCTGCGGAACGTCAAGATGATTCGCTTTACTCCGCAGCTGGAGCCGCTGATCGACAAGGCCATCGCGCTGGTGGGCATGGGCGGCTACAACACCTTCTGCGAGGCGCTCTCCTTCGACAAGCCGACGCTGCTCATCCCGCGCATCGTGCCGCGCCGGGAACAGGCTATCCGCGCCGAGCGCGCCGAGGCGCTCGGCCTTGCCACGCATCTGCCCATCGACCGCTATCCGGACGTCACCGCGATCACCGACGCGCTTGCCAAACTGCCCGAGCGCTCGCCGCCCTCCGCCAGCCAGATCCCCGGGCTCTTGGACGGCTGGAAGACCGTCCATGATCGGATCGCACAGGTGTTGGAGCCGCCGGCCATCAAACGCAGCCTCCCCTAGAGCATGTCATACCTTGATGGATGCGTTCTGCCGCGGGGATGTTGCGGCAAGGGCGAGGGGATCGGCGAGGCCGTAGCGGGGCTACGGACGAGCCGAGCGCCGGAGGATCTGGCGCAAAAGCCCCCGGCCCGCCGTCAAGATTCCAAGGGGCGGGTTTTGCCTCGGCGGGCGCTCGCCGCGTCGAGCCGCTCGCCCGATGCCCTGCATCGCGCGGCGCGTCTCTCCTGTCGCTCGTCTCGCCGAAACCAAAACAGAACCGCTTCCAGCAAGGCATGACACGCTCTAGCCGGCTCTTTCCGCTCATGCGCGTTGCGACGATCCTCAAAGGCTATCCGCGCCTTTCCGAAACCTTCATTGCCCAGGAGATCCTGGAGCTGGAGAAGCGCGGCATCGCCCAGATCATCGTCTCTCTGCGCCATCCGACCGATCCTTGCGAACACGATCTGCACCGCGAGATTAAGGCGGAGCGGCTCTATCTGCCGGAATATCTGAAGGACGAGCCGGAGCGGCTTGCGCGTGCCCGGCAGGCGGCAAAGCGCCTGCCGGGCTATCAAGCGGCGCATGAGGCCTTCACCGCCGATCTTGCCGCCGATGCAAGCGCCAACCGGCGCCGCCGCTTCGGTCAGGCCTGCGTGCTCGCCACCGAGCTGCCCGCCGATATCGGCTGGATGCACTGCCATTTCCTGCACACCCCGGCCTCCGTCGCCCGCTATGCCAGCCTGATGACGGGAATTCCCTGGTCCTTTTCCGCCCATGCCAAGGATATCTGGACGACACCGCCGGCCGAGCTTTCCGCAAAGCTCGCCTCGGCCCGTTGGGGCGTCACCTGCACCGGCGTCAACGCGGCCTATCTGAAGGGTCTGACGGACACGCCGGAGAAAGTCAGCCTCGTCTATCACGGCCTCGACCTGCGTCGTTTCCCGGACCGGCCGTGCGAGCATCCCGCGCGCGAGCGCATCACCCTGCTCACCGTCGGGCGAGCGGTGGAGAAGAAGGGCTTTTCGGATCTTCTGCGCGCCCTTGCCCGGCTGAGGGCCGATCCACGCTGGCGGCTCGTCCATATCGGCGGCGGCGGGCTGATGCGGCGCCTTTCGGCGGAGGCGGAGAGACTTGGCATCGCCGAGCGCGTCAGCTTTCGCGGCGCGCAGCCGCGCGAGGCGGTGTTTGAGGCTCTGAAGGAAGCGGATATCTTCGTCCTGCCCTCGCGCATCGCCGCCTCGGGCGACCGGGACGGCTTGCCGAACGTGCTCCTGGAGGCGGCCGCCTTCGCCCTGCCCATCATCGCCACCAAGGTCTCCGCGATCCCCGAGCTTGTCCGCGAGGAGGAGACGGGACGATTGGTGCCGGAGCGCGATCCGAAACGGCTGGCGGCGGCGATCGCCGCGCTGATGGACGATCCGCCCGCCCGCAAGCGGCTAGGGCTTGCCGCTTTCGCCCGGCTGCAGGCGGATTTCTCCTGCGAGCCAGGCATCGATCTTTTGGCCGACAAGCTGAAGCGCTCGCTCGCGGAACGATGAAGATCGCCTTTTACGCGCCGATGAAGCCGCCGGACCATCCCGTGCCTTCCGGCGACCGCAGCTTCTCGCGCGCCATCCTGTCCGCGCTTACCGCCCTCGGCCATGAGGTCGAGATCGTCTCGCGCTTGCGTTCCTGGACGGGCGCGCCGGAGGAACAGGCGGGTCTGCGCCGCGCCGGGCTTGCGGAAGCGGATGCGGTGGTGGAGCGCCTTAGGGCGGCACCGCCAGACTTTTTCCTCACCTACCATCTCTATCACAAGGCGCCCGACTGGATCGGGCCGAAAGTGGCGGACGCCTTCGCCATCCCCTATGCCGCGATCGAGGCAAGCTATGCACGGCGCCGGCTGGAGGGCGCCTGGGCGCTCGGTGCGGCCGATGCCAGAAAGGCGCTGCTGAAGGCCTCGCTGGTGGCCGCCATCCAGACGGAGGACGAGGCGGGCCTGAGAGAGATTCTGCCGGCCGAGCGGGTGACACGCCTGACGCCCTTCACCGATCTCTCGCCCTTTTCCGCCGCCCCGCAACAGCGCGCGGATGGCGGGCCGCTCAAGCTCCTCGCCGTCGGCATGATGCGCCAGGGCAACAAGGCCGATACCTACCGCGCGCTGGCGACGGCGCTGAAGGCCTGGACCCTTACCGATTGGCGGCTGACGGTTGCGGGCGACGGGCCGGAGCGGGAGGGGCTGGAGGCCTTGTTTGCGCCCGAACGCAGCGATTTCCTCGGCCAGGTGCCCAACGCGGCGATGCCTGGCATCTATGCGGGAGCCGATATCTTCGTCTGGCCTTCGGTGAAGGAGCCTTTCGGTTTCGTCTTCATGGAAGCGATGGCGGCCGGGCTTGCCTGTATCGGCGGGCGAAGCGGCGGCGTGCCGGACGTCATCCGCGAGGGGCGCACCGGCTTTCTCGTCGACGCGGGCGAGCCGGAAAGCATCCTCGCCGCGCTGGAAGCGCTGCGCGAGCCGGCGTTGCGCCGCCGTATGGGCGAGGAGGCGCGGCAGATCGCCATCACCGAGCACAGCGTTGAGGCCGGCGCGCGGGCGCTTGCGGCCTTGCTTGCCCGCGCGGTGGAGAATTTTGAACGGGGGATCGGCGGATGCGGGCGCTGATTTGGGCGCAGAACCTGCTCGGCACCGGCCACGCCGTGCGGGCCGGGGCGATCGCCCAGGCACTCAGCCGGACGGGCGCTGAGGTAACGCTGGTCACCGGCTCCCCCCTGCCCGCCTCCATGCGCACCGAACATATCGACATCGTAACCCTGCCGGCGGCGCGCGCCGCCGACACCTCCTTCAGCGCCATCCTCGACGAAAGGGGCGAGCGCGTCGACGAGGCCTGGTGGGCGCGCCGGCGCGACATCCTTCTTCAGGCGGCGCGCCAGGCAAAGCCGGACATCCTCCTCACCGAGGCCTTCCCCCTCGCCCGCCGCGCCTTCTCGGCGGAGCTCCTGCCGCTCATCGCCGCCTGCCGAGAGCTTTGCGACAGATGCTTCATCGCCGCCTCCATTCGCGACATCCTGGTGCGCAAGCCGGCGGCGAAGGAGGCAGCGATGGCCGATCTGGCGCTCGCCCATTACGACGCCATCCTCGTTCATGCCGATCCGGCGCTGGTGCGCCTTGAGGCGAGTTTCGGCGCGGCGGAGCGGCTGGCGCCTCTCATCCACTACACCGGCTATATCGCCAATGGCGCCAGCGCGAAGGCCGAGCCCGGCCTCGGCGAGAACGAAGTCATCGTCTCTGCCGGGGGCGGCGCGGTGGGACGGAAGATCCTCGCCGCCGCCTTGCAGGCGCGCGCCTTCAGCGGCGAGGCGGGCAAGCTCACCTGGCGCATCCTGGCCGGCGCCAATCTCCCGCAGAGCGATTTCGCCCGGCTCGCCGAAGCGGCACCGGCGGGCATCATCGTGGAGCGCGCCCGGCCGGATTTCCCCGAACTGCTCAACCGGGCCCGCCTTTCCGTCAGCCAGGCCGGCTACAACACCGTGGTCGACATTCTCGCCGCCGGCGTGCCGGCCGTCGTCGTTCCCTTCGCGGAAGGCTCAGAGACCGAGCAGACGCAGCGCGCGGCGCTTCTCACGGACAAGGGGCTTGCCGTCGCGCTCACCGAGGCGGAGCTTTCCCCGTCCAGGCTGGCGCGTGCCGTCGACGCGGCGATGGCGCTCACGCCGGAAACGGCATCCATCCGCCTTGGCGGCGCGCAAGAGACGGCGCGGCTCCTTGTGCAGGCTGCCGGGGGGCGGCCATGAACGAAAGCGAGAGACAAAAGGAGCGCTTCCTGGCCGCTCTGGCAGGCGCCGCGGCGACCGGAGAGCCGATCCGCTTCTTCTGGCGCGACGACGACGCGGTGGAGCCGACGCCGGCCCTGGAGCAGCTGCTTGCGCTCTTCGGCGAGGAGGGCGCGCCGCTTAGCCTCGCCGTCATCCCCGAGCCGGCCCGGCCGGCGCTCGCGCAGCGCCTGAAGCGCGAGCCTAAGGTCGCCGTCCTGCAGCACGGCTTCGCCCATCGCAACCATGCGCGGCCGGGCGAGAAGAAGTCGGAATTTCCCGCTTCACGCGCGCTTGCCGCCTCGCTCGGCGACATTGAGGCGGGATGGGCGCGGCTGGAAAACCTGTTCGCCGCGCCGCTGCCGGTCTTCGTGCCGCCCTGGAACCGTATCGCCGCGCCGGTCGCCGAGCGGCTCGCCGGGCTCCGCTTCGCCGGCCTGTCGCGCTACGGCCCGAGCCGGGGCGTGCGGGGCGAGAGGAACGCCCATCTCGATATCGTCGACTGGCGGGGAACGCGCGGCTTCATCGGCCGCGAGGCGGCTTTTCAGCGTCTCGCCGAGGAGGCGGAGGCACGCCTTGCCGGCGACCGGCAGCCGGTCGGCATCCTCACCCACCATCTGGTCCACGACGCAGAGTGCTGGGAATTCTGCGCCGAACTCGTCAGGCTTCTCGCCGAACATCCCGGCGCGGCGATGCCGGCCATTTCGGAGATCTTCCGCCTCAACGCGGACGAAGGCGGCGATGGCTGAGGCGCTGACGCCGAAGAGCCTCCTGCGGGCGGTGAAGAAGCTCCGGCTTCTGGAGCGGCTTGCCGAAAGGGGCGATGCCGGGCTTCTCGCCGATGCCGCCATGGAGGATTTCCTCAAGACCTATCGGGACGGTGCCTTCGCCTCGCTGCTACTGGCCAGCGACGCCCCTTGCAGCGAGCGGGCCCACCTTGCCCATATCTGGTCCATCTCCGTCGTCGACGAGGCGCGGCTGAAGCGCTACGCCGCCCATCAATTCCCCGGCGCAACGGTGAAAGGCTTCATCGCAGATGCGGCGCTGATGGCGGCGGCGCGCACCGACCCTTTCCAGGAAGAGGCGGAAATCCTCACCCTGCCGGAGCCGAAAAGCCTCTACGCCGTTCTGTGCGGGCCGCGCTCCGGCTCCACCTGGTTCTGCAATCTCATCCGTGGCACCGGCCTCCTCGGCGAGCCGAGAGAGCATCTGCGCCCTTTCATCCTTTTTCTGTCCGAGCATCGCAGGGCCTTCGGCCTCAACCTTCAGCGCTGGCTCGCCCTGCTCATCCGCAAGGAAACACAAAACGGCATCTTCGGCACCAAGATCATCCAGGATTTCGCCCTGGAACTGATGCCCTCGCTGACATCCGGCGAGCGCGAGGCCGTCGAGCGTCTTGCCAGGCGCGCCCGCTTTGTGGATTTCCGGCGGCGGGACCAGGTGGCGCAGGCGGTCTCTGAATATCTCGCCGAAGCAACGCGCATCTGGCATGTGCGCACGCCCGAACACCTTCCCGATTACGAGGCGGCGAAGGTGGTCGTTCCCTATGACCGGCAGTGCATCGCCGCCGCCTTCGCCCGCCATCGCGCCGCCGAGGCCAGGACGGAGGCCTGGCTTGAAAGCTCCGGCCGGCCGGCGGTGCGGCTCTTCTACGAGGACGTCTTGGCCGATCCGCGCGCTGCCCTTGAGGAGGTGCACCTCTTCCTCACCGGAGAGGCCGCGCCGGCCTTCGAGCTCGCCACGACCCGTTATCAGCGCCTTGGCGATGAGGTGAACGAGGCGATGGTGGAACGCTTCCGCAAGGAGGAAGGCCTCTAGAATTTCTTTCGAGATTACAGCCCGAGGCGCTCGCAGGTCGCTTGCGCCAGCATGTCGCGGCAATCGGCGGAGCGGGCGAAATCGTCGTAGATCAGCGTCCAGCTGCCCTCGTCGGCGTCGCGGTAAGGGCCGAACTTGAAATACTGGTCCGGGCCCAGATCGCGATGCCCGATCCGCCCGGCGACGCTGACGACATGCTGATCGTTGGCGAAAATCTCGATGCGCCCGTCGCCCTCCGGGTCCGGCTTGACGAAGATGGCGAAATCGAACCATCCCTCCCGCGCCTCAGGCAGGGCGGGCAGATGGCGCTTGATGCGGATTTGGCGCGTGCACAGATCGTATTCGCTGTGGCGCGCGGGCTTTTCTCCCGCTTCGGCGATAAGCCAGCCGCGGCTTTGCGCATCGTAGGGGCGCGACCAGATCGCCAGTTCCTCGCCGGCACAGGGAAATCTCGCCGTGCCGTCGCCGTCGCGCTCGCCGTCGAGAAGATGCGTCTCCACGGTGAAGAACATCTGTCCCTCGCGCAGCCGCAGCGCCAGGAAGGGACTGGAATTGCCGGGTACGCCCTTGGGCACGGTGCGCTTCCACTGCGCCATCACATGACGATGGTCGTCGGCGGGCCGCTCGCCGGCAAAGCGCACCGAAAACCGGTACCAGACCGGCGTGCCATAAGGCAGCCGGCGATCCTTCGCCTCCCAGAGCTCGGCCCGCTCCGAGCAATCCTCGGCCGGGCGCGGGCAATGCTCGCTCAAGCTCAGCTCGATCGCGCGCGAGCCGTTCTTGCCGGCGCCGTCGAGAAAGCGGAACTGGCCGGCCCGCTGCTCGAAATTGTCCTTGTAGAAGAGCGCGCCACCAGCATCGAGATCGCCGCTCTCGAAATCCTCCGTCAGAGCCGCCGCCGCATAGGCATGCGCCGGGGATGCCTCCGCGCCAAGCGCCGGGGAAGACAGCGACAGGGCGACAAACGCCGCGGCCAGACCGAAAGCTCTCTGCATGCCGAACCTCTCCTCGGACGGGAAACTAGCGATGCAGCGCGGCGCGCACAACGGCGCTTGGCGCGGCCGCCTCAATCCTCTTTGAGCGCCTCTGGCCAGCGGCGGAAGAGGAATTCCAGCGTTACCGGCGCGAGGATGCAGGTGGCGGCGGAGATGAGGACGAAGGCCGCGTAGAGCTCGGGCGGGACCGCCCAATCGCCGAACTGGCGGGCGCGCTCCACGACGATCATGGCGATCTCCGCGCGCGGCACCATGCTGACACCGATAAGCGTGGCACCGGCGGCGCGCGTGGCCAGCAGCGCCGGCAGGCCCGCGCCGAAGACCTTGCCGAGAACCGCCACGGTGAGGAGCGCAAGGCCCGGCCCGAGAGAAGAGGCGAGCGCATCGGCCGGCAGCGACAGGCCGATACCGATGAAGAAGAAGGGCGCCAGAAGGTGGTAGAGGCCCTGAAAGCCGCCGTCGATCTTGACCGCATCGGGATCGCGGCTGAAGGCAAGGCCGGCGAAAAGAGCGCCAAGAGCGGCTGAAAAGCCGAGCGCGGAGGAAACGCCGGCAATGAGAATGCCGATGCCGGCCACAAGCGCGATGAGCTGCGGGCGCGAGCCGAAGCGCCGAAACGTGGTTGTCAGACGCTCCTCGGCATAGCGCGCAAAGGCAATGCAGGCGCCGGCGAAGAGCACGAGTTTGACGAGAAAAACGCCGCCGGTCGCCATAAGCTGCGGTACGAGCTCGCCGTCGGAGCCGCCAGCCTGGCGCAGGATCGGCAGAACGGCGAAGAGAAGCGCCATGAAGGCGACGCCGGAAAGGTCGTCCATCTCCGCCACGTCGGTCAGAAGCTGGCCCTTGCGGGTCCCAAGAGCGCCGTGATGACGCCACATGCCGACCGAGACGCCGATGCTGGTCGCCGTCAGGGCCGTGGCAACGACCAGGCTCGGGATCAGCCCGAAGCCAAGCAGATGATACGCCACCAGATAGCCGGGAACGGCGCTCAAGGCGACATTGCCGACCCAGATGACGCTTGCCATCGGCAGCTGGCGCAAGAGCTCGGTGAGGTTGCTCTCCAGCCCAATGCGAAAGAGCAGCGCAATCACGCCAAGCTCCTGCAGGACGTCGAAGGTGAAGTGGCCCTCCGCGTTGAGGAAGTGCCAGCGATCATCCGCCAGTCGCAGGAGGAAGCCGAGCGCCATGAAGCCGATGAGGGCGGGCACGTAGGTCCGCTCCAGAAGGGCGCGCAGGATGATCGCCGCCACGATCAAGGCGCCGATGATGACGACCAGAAGCGCAAGTGCTTGCTGTGATCCGCTCATCGCCACGGCGGGGGACCTTTCCTCCCTTTTCAGCGCGCCAAGTTTCCAGCCCGCTCGCCGCCGATGCAGCGCGCCCGGTGCCGGCCAGGGATGCCGAGCTCAGCCGCAGCCAGCGCCAACCTTTGAGAAAATTCCTGGGCAGCCCGGCTTCATCCTGCGACGCGCTCCTTCTCCCAGGCTTATCGCCTGAACGGATCAGCCTTAAATCCTTGATTCTTAAAAATGAGCCTTGAGCTGCAAGATCAATATCAACGAAAAATCGAAAATCGCATTCCGTTTTCTTCAATCAGAGCGTCTTTTTGCGCTAAACTTATGATAGATGGTCACCTACAAATACTCGCGATTGCGCTTGAGCGGGATGCCCGTGAGGAATCTGGAATTCTTATATATTAGAAATACTTGTAACAGCACCATCGAGATCGGCCTGCAAAATCTTCAGGATTCCGTGCAGGCATATCTCCAGCCCGGCCATGTCAAGCGCGTGGGCGAGGGACGGATCGTCATTCTACGCTCACCGGAAGAAATCGTTCTGACCTTCTTCCTTCAGAACATCTCCGAGGAATGCCGCCTCGACCTTTACCGGGTCAGCTCCTCGCAAACCGTCCGGCAGCGCTCGCTCTTGCCAGGGCGGACGCGCAACATCCGGCTTGATGGCAGCGATGGTCTGGTCGTCGTGCCGGTGGGGAAACTGGAAGATTAATCTCGGCAACGGAGCAGATCATGACGAGCACGACAGAGACCGACCTGCTGTTCGACCTTTTGGAGCAAAGGGCGAAGCGTCTGGACATCGAAACGCTTGCGCAGATGTGCCAGCCGGAGCGGATGCTGAACAACTCGCTCAATGTGCACAATCTCGATTCGGGCGGCCATCTTCTCGGCCTCAACATCGACTATTCCGGCAAGGAGGCGCGCATCCGCATCCCGCCCAAGGGCAACCAGACGATCCAGAATTTCAGCTTTTTGACGATGTGGTTCTTGCAGATCCACCAGGACCCGCCCGTGCGGCTGACGAACCGGGCCAACAATGTCTGCTTTTACGAGGTGAACCGGCTGAAGGCCAACGGCCTCAACATCCAGCAGCAATTCATCAATCCGCATGCCGGGGCGAACTGCACCTACGATTTGGATGTCGGCGACCGGCTGATCGTCGTGCCCGTTTCCATGATGCAATACTATCTGCGCCACGCCAATCACATCGAATGGGCGCCGCCGGAAGAAGATCGTGCCATGCAGGGGCAGAACTAGCAGGCCGTCGAAAAACGCAGTGAGGTCGCGATGGAGGGCGCTTCCGTCGAGATCGAGAACGGCACCGGGGCGGGCGGCGTCATCGTCGCCCGCTTTCAAACCGCGGCCGATCAGGTCGGCACGCTGCACATCGCCGGCGGGGCACGCCAGCGCTTCGATGCGTTCGATCGGCTGACGGTCACGGCCCCGAAGGCTTCGGGACATCTGAGGCTCTTCAACCACGCGACCTGGCCGCTCGGCCTCGTTCATGAAACGAAATCGGGCCATAAGATCGAGGCGCAGATCACCGTCAGCGGCTTTCGCGACGTTACGGTGGCGCCGGGCGACCAGCTCACCATCGTGCCGCAGCCCGCGGCGCTCGCCATGCCGCCGCCGCCGCATCTTTATCTCGCCCAGTTCCGCCCGGCCGCGCCCCCGCCACCCTTCGCGCCCAACCGGCAGCCGCCGGGCTTTGCGGTGTTTCTGGAATGGCGCCATCCGATGGAAGTTCAGCGGGAGCTCTGCGGCTACAACGTCTATCGCGCGGTCTATCGCGGTGACATGCCGCTCGCCCTCAACGCACTGAACGGTCCTCCGCAGCAGGGTTGCCTTGCCCAGGTCGTCGATATCCGCCCGCCAGCGCCGCACAATCACCGCTATGCCGTCACCGCGGTCAGCCGCCAGGGCGTGGAAAGCCTCTTCTCCAATGTGCGCATCCTGGACTGGCGCACGCGGCTCGACCTCTTCGATGCCGGCTTCGTGCCGCTTTGAAAGGCCGAGCACGGAGGCACGCCTCATAGCCGCTTGGCGACTTCCTCCAGCATGACCTCGGTCGCACCGCCGCCGATGGCGTGGACGCGGGCGTCGCGAACCATGCGCTCGATCGGGGCGTCCTCCAGATAGCCGAAGCCGCCATGGAACTGCTGGCAATCGTAGAGGACGCGGTTCACCAGCTCGCCGCAGGTGGCCTTGACCATGGAGACCTCCCTCACGCAGTCATGCCCCTGCGCGTCGAGCCAAGCCGCATGGTAGACAAACTGGCGCGCCGCCGCGACCTCCGCCCAGCGCTGGGAGAGGCGCTGGCGGATGGCCTGTTTGTCCCAGAGCACCCCGCCGAAGGCCGGCCGCGTCTTCACGTAGTCAAGCGTCAGTTCCAGCGCCTTCTGCGCCTCGCCGATCGCCTGGGCGCCGAGCACCAGCCGCTCGTTCTGGAAATTGCGCATGACGGCATAAAAGCCCTTGTTCTCCTCGCCCAGAAGGCAATCGGCGGGCAGCCGGCATGCGTCGAAGACGAGCTCGGCGGTATCGGAGGAGCGCCAGCCCATCTTGGCGAGGGCCCGGCCGACGGAGAAGCCCGGCGTGCCTTTCTCGACGCAGAACATGGAGATGCCGCGCGAACCCTTCGCATCGGGATCGGTCCTGGCCGCGACGAAGTAAAGGTCGGCATGCACGCCGTTGGTGATGAACATCTTGCTGCCGTTCAGCACCCATTCGTCGCCGTCCCGCACGGCGCGGGTGCGCAGGCCGGCAACGTCCGATCCCGCCCCCGGCTCGGTGACGGCGACGGCCGTGATGATATCGCCGGCGACGATGCCGGGCATGTAGCGGTCTTTCTGGGCATCGGAGCCGAAATTGGCGAGATGCGGCGAAGCCATGTCCGTGTGCACCAGCACGGTGATGGCAAAGCCGCCGAAGGTGGAGCGTCCCAGCTCTTCGGCCAGCACCGCGGTCGCCAGGGTATCCAGCCCCGAACCGCCATAGGCTTCGGGGTAGCGAAGTCCGAGAAAGCCGAGCTCTCCCATCCGCCGCAGGAGGGGGCGAGGCGTCATGCCTTCCGCTTCCCAGGCCTTGGCCGATGGCACCACTTCAACTTCGATGAAACGGCGCAGCTGTTGGCGGAACTGCTCAAGCTCGGGCGGAAAATAGACGGAACGGTACACGACTGAACCTCCTTCGCCAGGTGAAACCAAAAGGTGTGGCGCGCGTCAGCCGAATTGCGGCGGGCGCTTGGCGTGGAAGGCAGCGATACCTTCTTTCCAATCCTCGCTGCCGACGAGCAGGCTCAGGGCCTCAAGGCCATAGCGGCGGGCGCTGCGCAGGTCGGCGTCCTCGGCGAGATAGATGGCGGCCTTGCTCTGGGCGATGGCGCGCGGGCTGAGGCCCTTGAGGTGGTCAGCGAGATGAAGAGCCTCCGGCAGGAGCTGATCGGGCTCCGTCACCGCGTAGACGAGGCCCCGGCGTTCGGCCTCCTCGGCGTCGACATGGCTGGCCAGGAGGATCCATTCCAGCGCCTTGCCGCGGCCGACATGGCGGGCAAGCTTCTGCACACCGCCCGCGCCGGCGATGGCGCCGAGCTTGACCTCCGGCAGGCCGATGCGGGCCGCCTTCGACATCAACCGAAAAT
This sequence comes from Afifella pfennigii DSM 17143, assembly GCF_000688515.1. Lineage (GTDB taxonomy): Bacteria > Pseudomonadota > Alphaproteobacteria > Rhizobiales > Afifellaceae > Afifella > Afifella pfennigii. The sequence goes on from NZ_JHZK01000032.1 coordinate 31,589, forward strand.
CGCACGACAGGGCCAGTTCGCAACCGCCTCCGAGTGCGAAGCCGTTGATGGCGGCGATCACCGGATAGGGCTGCTCTTCCAGGCTGTCGAAGATACGGGCAATGCGCTCCAAATAGGTGTCGCGCAGCACAAAGCCGGCATCCCGCCCCAGCCGATCCTCGGCGAAATAGTCGAGATGGGCGCCGCAGCAGAAAGCCCGGCCGCTGCCGGTGATGATCAGAGCCCGCGTGCCTGGACCCTTCAGGCTAGCGAGCACCTCTTCCAGCCCGTCCAGAAGGGCGTGGGTGAGGGTGTTCATCTCCGCCGCCCGGGTCAAGGTGACCTGCGCCACCCCCTCGGCCGGCCAGGTCAGCTCCATGGCCTCGTTCTTCACAAATTCCTCCCCTGATCGTGCTCTAGCGTGTCACCTTGATGCCAGCCTTCTCGCGATCCCATAGGCGGCACATATTCTCGGCCGCCCAGGCGCGCAGCTTGTACTTCTCGATCTTCTCCGGAGCCGTCTTCGGCAACGCGTCGAGCAGGTGCAGGTATCGCGGCACCATGAAGTACGGCATGTTGGCGTCGCAAAAGGCGATGATCTCGGCGAAGTCGATCCTGGCGCCGGCATTGGCGACGAGGCAGACGAGCACGTCGTCCTCGCCCAGCTCCGAGGGCACCGCCACGGCCGCGGCCTCGCGCAGAGCCGGATGGCGGGAGACGATCATCTCCAGCTCGTAGGCGGAGATGTTCTCGCCGCGACGACGGATGGCGTCCTTTTTGCGGTCGACGAAATAGAGGTAACCATCGGCATCGAGATAGCCGCGATCGCCCGTGTGAAACCACAAGGACGACATGACGCCGAGCGTTTCCCTGGGCATATCGAAATAGCCCTGCATCATGATGCCGGGAACGGAAGGGCGCACGGCGATCTCGCCCACCTCGCCCGCGGGCAGCGCCCAGTCCTCGTCGTCCAGGATCGCCACCTCGGCATAGGGATGGGCGCGCCCCGCCGAACCGGCTTTCGCGGCTGGCTCATCGGGCCCGTGCAGGGTGACCGCGAAGGTCTCGGTTTGCGCGAAGAGGCTGGTGAGCTTGATGCCCATGTCGCGGAAGGGCTTGCCCGCCTCTTCATCCAAGGCCGGAACCACCATGCATTGGCGCAGCTTCAGGCGGCTGCGGTCGAGACGGTCCAGCTCCTTAAGGGCAATGTTGGCCATGGCTCCAAGGGCGTTGGCCTGCGTGGCGCCGCAATCGACGATCTCCTGCCAGAACCGCGAGCCGGAGAAGCGCCGCGACACGGCGAGCGTCGCCCCGCAGATCAACGCCGGCATCATGGAATACCAAAGAGCGTTGGCGTGAAACAACGGCAGGCAGGTGTAGAGGACGTCCTCGGCGGTGTAGCCGTAGACCGATACCAATTGGTGGCCGATGCTAAGGCCCTGCGAGTGAGGCGCGACCACGCCCTTGGAGGGGCCGGTGGTGCCGGAGGTGTACATGAGGAAAACCGGGTCGCGGTAGGTCACCCCCGCATCGACGGGCGCGTCGGGTGCATCCTCGATCGCAGCGAAGGGTAGCGTGGAGACCCCGATGTCTTCGGCCGTGCCCTTCGAGCCAGGGACCACGATGACGATGCGGATCGGCCCGTCGCCGCTCATACAGGCGGCGACACGCGGCAGCAGATCCTCCTCGACGATGAGCACGCTCACCTTGGATTGCTCCAACAGGTAGCTGAGCAGCTCACCCTTGACGGCCGTGTTGAAGGGAACCGCCACCGCACCCAGCTTGCCGAGCCCGAAGACCGACCAGACGAATTGCGGGCAATTGCCGAGCAATAGGCCGACATGCGTGCCCTTTCCCACCTTGGCCTTGTCACGCAGGCCGTTGGCGACGCGGTCGGAGTGGCTATCGGCGAAGGCATAACTGTAGGCCTGCCCCTCGAAGGCGAGGAAGGTCTTCTCTCCCCGCGCGGCGGCATGTGTGCGCAGCACGTCGCCCACCGTGCCGTGCACGGCACCGAACGGCTTGGTCATGTCTGACTTCCTCTTTTGCCTCGTGCTCTTGCCTCGCTCGTCGCAGGCACTCTGACCCCACCACAGCTCATAGCGGCCACAGAACGATCTCGGGAAACATCAGGAACAGTACGATCAGCCCGATCTCCAACAGCACGAACGGGATACAGCCGATGAAGACCTCCTTGAGCGGAAGGTCGGGCACCGAGCCCTTCACCACGAAGACGTTCAGCCCGACAGGCGGCGTGATGAGGCCGATCTCCACCGCCTTCACCACGAGGATGCCGAAAAGAACCGGGTTCACCCCGACATGCTCCACGATGGGAAAGACGATGGGCATGGTCAGCAGCACCATCGAGATGCCGTCGATGAACGCGCCCAGGAACAGGAAAGGCACCAGGATCAAGAGCACCAGGACGTGGACCGGCAAGTCGAAGCCGGAGACCAGCTGGGCGATCTCGACCGGCAGCCGGCTCGTGGTCAACGCCATGCTGAAGAGCCCCGCGCCGATGATCAGGCCGAAGACGGCGCAGGTAATCGATCCGCTCTGCCGCAGGCCAGCCCAGATGATGGCAAAGCGCCCAGGCTTGAACAGCGCCATTGCCAGCACCGCAAAAGCTCCGAGAGCTGCAGCCTCGTTGGGCGTGGCAAGGCCCAGATAGATGGAGCCGATGACCAGGAGGAACAGCAGCGCCGCGTCCCAGGTCATGAGCAGGCTGGAGAAGCGCTCGGCCATCGTCACCCTGCCCTGTTCGATGCTGCGGCCGACGGTCTTCGGGCTGAGATAGCTGATGGCGATGATGCCGACGATGTAGGCGAGAGCCGTCAGCACGCCGGGGATGAGAGCGCCGACGAAGAGCTGCACCACGGAGGTGCCCGTGGCCAAACCGTAGATGACGAGAATGCTGCTCGGCGGAATAAGGACGCCCAGGGTGCCGCCGGCAGCAACGCAGGCCGCCGCCAGGCGGTCGCTGTAACCGGCGGCCCGCATCTCGGGGATGGCGACATGGGCGATGGAGGAAGCCGTGGCGATGCTGGAGCCACTGACGGTGGAGAACACGCCGCAGGCGAAGACGGTGGCCGTCGCCAGGCCGCCCCGAAGGCCGTTGGTCATGATGCTGGCGGATTTGAACGCCTGCCGCGACATGCCGGTCGCGAAGGCCAGCTGGCTCATGAACATGAACAGCGGAACGACGATGAAGGCGAAGTTCGCCACATAGGAATAGGGAAAGGTCGCCAGGACGTATTCAAAGCCCGCCGGCCCGCGCGCGATGAAGATGCCGAGCATGCCGCTCGCCATCAGCGCGAAGGCGATCGGCATGCCAACGAGCAGCAGCACGAAAAGCGTGCCGATGATCACCGATCCCAGCTCGATCGGCGTCACTTGACCGTCTCCTCGATCCCGTGATGCGGTTGTGGGCGCGCCGTCAACACGAGGCGCAACAGGTCGCAGACGAGCTGCAGCCATAACATCGCCAGACCGAAGGCCAACGTGATCCGCGCCGGCCAGATGGGAAAGGCGATGGCGCCGAAGCTCATCTCGCCCCGCAGGGTCGAAATCCAGGCTTCCTGGCCCGTGTACCAGGCCATGACGCCGATCACCGCTGCGGCCAGGAGCGTAACCAGGCCTTCCTGGATGCGCCGGGCGGCGGGCGGCAGCCTTGAAACCAGGATCTCGACATAGAAGTTCGACTTGGTGGCCTGCACCGAGGCAAGCCCGAGATAGACCAGCGCCAGGAGCAACAAAGTGCTGAACTCCGTCGCCCCCGGGATGGGTGCGTTCAGGGCGGCGCGAAACACAACGTCCAGAACGACGGTGATGGTGATGACGAAGATCGCCAGCCCGGACAGGACGCCGAAAAACCTGCTCAGCCTATCGATCGCGCGGAGTGTTCGCTGCATCCTCGGATCCTGCCCGGCAGCCGCAAACCGCCTTTGACGACCATGCCGACGGTCGGGTTTGCGTCCTTCCGGCAACGAGCGGCCGGCCGAGGGCGGATGCCACCAGCCGGCGCTGGCGGCTTACTTTTCTTGCCTGGCGGTGTAGCGCGCCAAACCGGGCAGATATTCGTGGCTGTCGACGCTCTCCGAAACGAGGCCGCGGTAGCGCTCAAGGAAGGCCGCACCGTCCACGCCGCGCTGGTCGGCCGCAAGGATCCACTTATACCAGCGGTCATAGCTTCTGACCGACGTGTGCCCACTTGCGCATTCCGATCGAGGTTATGGCGCCTGGGTCCTCGAGTAGCTTCACCCATGCCTCGCAGGCTGCGTCGATGATGGCGTCGTAGGTGTCGAAGGCGCGGTTGGAGAGCCAGTTGGCGCGCAGGTATTGCCAGATGTTCTCGACCGGGTTGAGCTCTGGCGCCCGCGAGGGCAACAGGATGGGCGTGATGTTCTTCGGCACGTCGAGCTTCGATGTCGTGTGCCATCCGGCTCGGTCCATGAGGAGCACGGCGTGAGCGCCCTTGGCGACCGCGCGGCTGATCTCGTCGAGGTGGAGCTGCATGGC
>NZ_JHZK01000033.1 GCF_000688515.1 Afifella pfennigii DSM 17143
GAAGCGGGGCGTGTTCGGGGCCATCAAGAAGGAGCTCAGAAGACGATCCGCCATCGAGGCCGTTATCGGACACCTCAAGACCGACGGCCACATGGGCCGCAACTTCCTCAAGGGACGCCACGGCGACCACGCCAATGCCGTCCTCACCGCCGCCGGCTACAACTTCCGCCTCATCCTCCGCTGGCTGAGGCTTCTCTTGCGCCTCATCCTGGAGGCCTTTGCCAAAGCCATTGGCCCCAAAACCGCGCTCCAGACGGCTTCTTAACAGTCAACTGACGCAGCTGCGAGGCAGCTTCGCGCGCCGAAGCGGGCGCCTTGTTGCGCCCGCCAGCATTTCCACGAAATATCAGAGGCTTACGCCGCGCTTTGCGAGGAGCTGCCGCGGTCGACGAGCAGCGCATAGAGTGCGTCAGCATCCGTCGTGGCACGCAGCTTGGCGGCGATTTGCGCATCGCGCAGGACGCGCGCGATGCGCGCCAGTGCCTTCAGATGGTCCGCACCCGCCCCTTCCGGCGCAAGCAGCAGGAAGACGAGATCGACCGGCTGGTCGTCCAGCGATTCGAAATCGACCGGCTTCGACAGCCGGGCGAAGACGCCGGTAATCTCCTTGATGGAGCGCGGCTTGCCATGCGGGATGGCGACGCCCTGCCCGACGCCGGTCGAGCCGAGGCGCTCGCGCTGCAGGATCGTGTCGAACAGCTCGCGCTCGGAGATGCCCGTCAGGCGCGAGGCCTTGGCGCATAGGTCCTGAATGACCTGCTTCTTGCTCACGGCCTTCAGGTTCGGCACGATCGCATCAGGCTTCAGGAGATCGCTAAGGTCCATGGTGGATCACCGCCGCTTGTGACGGCCGGCCCTCACGGCCTGCCGTCAATGGTCGCTGCTGGCTTCGTCCGCCGAATCGTTCAACACCGGATCGATCCAGCCGAAATGCCCGTCACGCCGACGGTACACGACATTGACGCCGCCGTGCGAATGATTGCGGAACACGATGACCGGCGCATCCGTCATGTCGAGCGCCAGAACCGCCGAGCTGACCGTCATCCGCTTAATTTCGGTGGTCGTTTCCGCGACGATGGCCGGCGCGTATTCCTCGCCGATCTCTTCTTCCTCATGCGGCGGCGCGATGACGAAGGTGGAAGCTTCCGCCGCCGCCTGTTTCGGGCTCACATGCCGCTTGTGATGATCCTTGAGCCGGCGCTTATAGCGGCGCAGCCGCTTTTCCAGCCGCTCGGCCGCATCGTCGAAGCTGCCATTGGCGTCGGGATTGTCGGCATTCGCCTCCAACACCACGCCGGTGTCCAGATGCACGGCGCATTCGGTATGGAAGTTGCGCGCATTCTTGCACACGGTGACGTGACCGGAATAGCCGCCGTCGAAATACTTCTTCACCGCCGCCTCGACGGTGCTCTCGATACGTGTTCGCAGAGCGTCGCCGATATCGACGTTCTTGCCGGATATCTTCAGTGCCATCGCTGTTTCTGGTCCGTTTGGGGCCACTTTGGCCCCTTTCTAGCAAGCGTCGGCAGGGCGGTTGGCGCGGAGCACTAGACGCCTCTGCCGGATGAGTCAATCGCGGACGGGGCCGCGCCGAGGCGCTCCCGCCAAGCGAGCGAGTCCGAGCCTTGTTGTCAGGCCGGGATGATCCAGCGGCGAACGTCGTGGAGGTCGGAAACCCGCTTCTGCGCCACCGCGTAGCGGTGCATGTCCTCGCCGGCCGCCCCCATTTCCTCCTCCGCCTCACGGATATGCGCCTCGATGAGCTCTGCATTGAGCTCCGTTTCCGGCACCGCCACATCGGCGAGGACCGTCAGCCCTTCCGGGGTGGTGTCGGCAAAGCCGCCGCGCACGTAAAAGCGCTGCGTCTCGCCGCCCGGCCGCGTTACGTCCACGATGCCGGGCTTCAGGGTCGTGATGAACGGCGCATGCTGCCGCAGCACCGTGAACTGGCCCTCCTGGCCGGGCACAACCACTTGCTCGGCATCCTCCGAGATGAGGAGCGCCGCCGGTGTGACGAGCTCGAAACGGAAGGATTCAGCCATTCATGCCTCCGCAGCTTGCCGCCCGCTTTACGCGGCTTCGGCGAGCTTCTGCGCCTTTTCCTGGGCCTCTTCGATGGTGCCGACCATGTAGAAGGCGCTCTCCGGCAGGTCGTCGTAATCGCCGGCGACCAGCCCCTTGAAGCCCTTGATGGTGTCGGCAAGGTCGACGAGCTTGCCGGCCGTGCCGGTGAAGACCTCGGCGACGAAGAAGGGCTGCGACAGGAAGCGCTCGATCTTGCGCGCGCGCGCCACCGTCAGCTTGTCCTCTTCCGACAGTTCGTCCATGCCCAGGATGGCGATGATGTCCTGCAGCGACTTATAGCGCTGCAGCGTCTCCTGGACGGAGCGCGCGACCTGGTAATGCTCCTCGCCGACGATGCGCGGATCGAGCATGCGCGAGGTGGAATCGAGCGGATCCACCGCCGGATAGATGCCCTTCTCCGAGATGGCGCGGTTGAGCACCGTCGTCGCGTCCAGATGCGCGAAGGAGGTGGCCGGCGCCGGGTCGGTCAGATCGTCGGCGGGCACGTAGATGGCCTGCACGGAGGTGATCGAACCCTTGGTGGTGGTGGTGATGCGCTCCTGCAGGGCGCCCATATCGGTGGCGAGGGTCGGCTGATAGCCCACCGCCGAGGGAATGCGGCCAAGTAGCGCCGACACTTCCGAGCCCGCCTGGGTGAAGCGGAAGATGTTGTCGACGAAGAACAGCACGTCCTGGCCCTGGTCGCGGAAGTACTCCGCCACGGTAAGGCCGGTGAGGCCGACGCGGGCACGCGCGCCCGGCGGCTCGTTCATCTGGCCGTAGACGAGGGCGCATTTGGAGCCGGCGGCGGAGCCTTCCTTGTGCGGATCCTTGTTCACGCCCGATTCGATCATCTCGTGATAGAGATCGTTGCCCTCGCGCGTGCGCTCGCCGACGCCGGCGAACACCGAATAGCCGCCATGGGCCTTGGCGACGTTGTTGATGAGCTCCTGGATGAGCACCGTCTTGCCCACCCCGGCGCCGCCGAACAGGCCGATCTTACCGCCCCTGGCATAAGGAGCGAGAAGGTCGATGACCTTGATGCCGGTGACGAGGATCTCCGCCTCGGTCGACTGCTCGATATAGGGCGGCGCGTCCTGGTGGATGCCGCGGGTCTCGGCGGTCTTGATCTCGCCGGCCTGGTCGATCGCCTCGCCGACCACGTTCATGATGCGCCCGAGCGTCTCGTCGCCGACGGGAACCGCGATCGCCCGCCCCGTATCGACGACCTCCTGGCCACGCGCGAGCCCTTCCGTCAGGTCCATGGCGATGGTGCGCACCGTGTTCTCGCCGAGGTGCTGCGCCACTTCCAGGACAAGCCGGTTGCCGTGGTTGTCCACCTCAAGGGCGTTGAGGATCGCCGGCAGCGCGCCCTCGAACTCCACGTCCACCACGGCGCCCATCACCTGCGCGACGCGTCCCTTGTTTGTCTCAGCCATGCCTTTGTCCTCATCCTGTCTCGGTCCGCCCTCGCGCGTTCCGAGCCTGGTGTATCGTTTCGCCTAGTGTGCGGCGCCTACAGCGCCTCGGCGCCCGAGATGATCTCGATCAGCTCCTTGGTGATCTGAGCCTGCCGCTGACGGTTATAGGAGAGCGACAGCCGGTCGATCATATCGCCCGCATTGCGGGTCGCGTTGTCCATCGCGGTCATGCGCGCCCCCTGCTCGGAAGCCGCATTCTCCAGAAGCGCCCGGAAGACCTGCACCGCCAGATTGCGCGGCAGAAGGTCGGCGAGGATCTCCTCCTCGTCCGGCTCGTACTCGTAATGGACCGGCGCAGAGCCCTCTTCCTCGGGGAAATCTACCGGGATGACCCTTTGCGACACCGGAACCTGCGAGATCACCGATTCAAAACGCGCATAGTAGATGGAGGCGACGTCGAAGGCGCCTTCATCGAACAGCCCCAGCAGCTTGTGCGCCACGCTCTCGGCCTCGGCGAAGGAGAACTGGCGCACGCCGCGGAACTCCATCCGCTCCGCGATTTGCTCTTCGAACTCGCGCTTGAGCATGTCGTAGCCCTTCTTGCCGACCAAGAAGAGCTTGACGTTCTTGCCCTCGCCGATGAGCCGCCGCGCATCCATGCGCGCCTTGCGCACGATAGAGGCGTTGAAGGCACCGGCAAGGCCGCGCTCGGCGGTGAAGACGACGAGCATATGCACATCGTCGCGACCCGTGCCGGCGATCATCGCCGGCGCCGTCTCCTTGCCCGCCACGGAGGCGGCGATATTGGCGAGAACGCTTTCCATGCGCTCCGCGTAGGGCCGCGCCGCCACGGCCGCCTCCTGGGCGCGACGCAGCTTCGCCGCGGCCACCATTTGCATGGCCTTGGTGATCTTCTGCGTCGCCTTGACGGAGGCGATGCGATTGCGAAGTTCTTTAAGGCTCGCCATGAGCCGCTACTCCCCGGGCCTTACGCCGCGAAATTCTTGGCGAACTTGTCCAGGATCGAGGTCAGCTTCTCGCGGATCTCGTCGCTGAGCTGCTGCTCGGTGCGGATCTGGTCGAGCACCTCCTGATGCTCGTTACGCATCAGAACGAGAATCCCGTCCTCGAAGGCACGCACCTGCGAGACCTTGATCTTGTCGAGGTAGCCGTTGACGCCGGCAAAGATGACGACGACCTGCTCCTCGGTCTTCAAGGGCGAGAATTGCGGCTGCTTCAACAGCTCCGTCAGCCGCGCGCCGCGATCCAGAAGCCGCTGCGTGGCGCGGTCGAGGTCGGAGCCGAACTGCGCGAAGGCGGCCATCTCGCGGTACTGCGCCAGCTCGCCCTTAATGGAGCCGGCGACCTGCTTCATCGCCTTGATCTGCGCCGCCGAACCGACGCGCGACACCGACAGGCCGACATTCACCGCCGGACGGATGCCCTGATAGAAGAGGTCGGTCTCCAGGAAGATCTGGCCGTCGGTGATGGAGATGACGTTGGTCGGGATATAGGCCGACACGTCGTTGGCCTGCGTCTCGATCACCGGCAGGGCGGTCAGCGAGCCGGCGCCGTAATCGTCGTTCATCTTCGCCGCGCGCTCCAGGAGCCGCGAATGCAGATAGAAGACGTCGCCCGGATAGGCTTCGCGGCCCGGCGGACGGCGCAGGAGCAGCGACATCTGCCGGTAGGCCACCGCCTGCTTGGAAAGATCGTCATAGGCGATCAGCGCGTGCATGCCGTTGTCGCGGAAATACTCCCCGATGGCGCAGCCGGCGAAGGGCGCCAGGAACTGCATCGGCGCCGGATCGGAGGCCGTCGCGGCGATGATGACGGAATATTCCAGAGCCCCGCGCTCCTCCAGCGTCTTGGCGAACTGGGCGACGGTGGAGCGCTTCTGGCCGACCGCGACGTAGATGCAGTAAAGGATGCGGTTCTCGTCCTTGCGGTCCCAGGCGGGCTTCTGGTTGAGGATGGTGTCGAGGATGATGGCCGACTTGCCGGTCTGGCGGTCGCCGATGATGAGCTCGCGCTGGCCGCGGCCGATCGGGATGAGCGCGTCGATGGCTTTCAGCCCCGTCGACATCGGCTCGTGCACGGATTTGCGCGGGATGATGCCGGGCGCCTTGACGTCGACGCGGCGGCGCTCGTCGCTCTCGATCGGGCCCTTGCCGTCGATCGGGTTGCCGAGCGCGTCGACGACGCGGCCGAGAAGACCCTTGCCGACCGGCACCTCCACGATGGCGCCGGTGCGCTTGACGGTGGAGCCTTCCTTGATCTCCCGGTCGGAACCGAAGATGACGACGCCGACATTGTCCTCTTCCAGGTTCAGCGCCATGCCGCGGATGCCGGATTCGAACTCCACCATCTCGCCGGCCTGCACCTTGTCGAGGCCCCAGACGCGGGCGATGCCGTCACCGACGGACAGAACCTGACCGACTTCGGTGACTTCGGCCTCCTTGCCGAAATTCTTGATCTGCTCCTTCAGGATCGAGGAGATCTCTGCGGCCCGAATATCCATCAGCTGGCCTCTTTCAGACGTGATTTCATCATGTTGAGCTTGGTGCGGAGCGAGCTGTCGATCATCTGCGAGCCGAGCTTGACGACGAGCCCGCCCAAAATCGCCGGATCGACCTTCAGATCGAGCGTGGCATCCTTGCCGAGGCGCTCCTTGAGAGCGGCCTTCAGCGCCTCTTTCTGCGCCTCGCTCAGCGCATTCGCCGAGGTGACCTCGGCCGTGACCTCGCCGCGCCGCTCCGCCGCCATGCGCTTGACGGCGCGGATGACGCCGGGCAGGGCGAAGAGCCGGCGGTTGACAGCGAGAACGCCGGCGAAATTCGCCGCGAGCCCGGTAATGCCGACCCGCTCGGCGATCGCGGCAAGGGCGCGCGCCTGATCCTCCGCCGAGATGACGGGGCTTTCCACGAGACGGCGAAAATCGCCGCTTTCAGCCAGAAGGTCGGCGAAGCGGTCGAGATTGGCCTCAACGTCTTCGAGAGCCGAATCCTCGACCGACAACTCGAAGAGAGCCGTCGCATAGCGCTCAGCCACACCGGATACGGGGGAGGAGGTGTCCGCCACGCCTGTCCTATTCTTCTTGAGCTCCGGATTTATCGGCCCGGAAGCGGGTGGGTTCAAACGACCGCGAGGGGCCCGCGAAGGGCCCCCTCTGCCAAGCCGGGGCCCCTCTAGCACACGGTTTTGGGGGGCGCAACACGGCCCGGGGCGGGAAAGCGGAAACCGCCTCAAGCGCCGCATCGCGACGCCTTGCTTCTCCCGCCCTGCGAGGCATCGAAGCGCGCTTTCGTTCACCGCAAGCCACCCGCCCTTACCATCCATTAACCATATTTTTCCGTTCGTCCTGCAAGGCTTGGCTTGCTGATTTGAGAGGGGGCAATCGCCGTGCAAGCCACAAACACCTTGAAACGCCTCGTCCTATGGCTCGGCGCCGCCGGTGGGGCCGGCCTCATCCTGGCGGCCGACACCGAAGCGGCCGACCTGTTTGAGCCTTATGTCACGCTCGCCGCTTCAGAGACGAGCGGGCTGAACCGGGAGACGAGCGGCGCCCTTGGCATGCGCTACTGGTACTCCACCGGCGAGACCGCCAAGGATCTGTTCGCCTACGGCGGCGGCGGCCCGGTGTCGCGCCTCACCTATGACGGCCTCAACGCCCATTCGGTCGAGCTCTTCGGCCAGGTGACCCACAACCGCCTCTTCGCCAAGGGCCTCGCCGGCGCCGGCTGGGTTTTGAAGGGCTCCCTCCGCGACGAGGATTTCCCGCCCTATATCAACCCCTATTCCAGCACCGACAGCGACCAGGAAGACGGCAATCTCTATTATGCCAGCGTCGATGCCGGCGGCTATGTGTGGCAGCAGCAGAATTTCCGTTTCGGCGCCTTTGCCGGCTACAGCTTCTTCCGCCAGAACGTGCACGCCTTCGGCTGCGTGCAGGAGGCGACCTCCACCATCTGCGCGCCCGCGCTTCCCGCCTCCACCAAGGTGATTTCGCAGGAGAACGACTGGCATGGCGTGCGTCTCGGCGTGACGGCGGAAGCCGAACTCGGCGGCCGCTGGCTTTTCAGCGGCGAGGCGGCCTTTCTGCCCTATGCCTGGCTCGATGGCGCCGATTCCCACCATCTGCGCATCTGCACGACGCCCGGCTGCTTCAACGGCGATATCGAGGAGGACGGCTCCGGCTGGGGCTATCAGCTGGAAGCCGGCATCGCCTATCGCGTCTCAGAGAGCTTCCGCATCGGCCTTGGCGGGCGCTACTGGCATATGCAGACATCGGGCAAGACGCATTTTGAGAATGCCATCGTGGGCTTTGCCGCCCGGCCTCAGCCGGTCGACTGGGAGGTCGATATCTACGGCATCACCGCCGAGGCGGCCTTCACCTTCTGATGTCGCTTTCTGGCTGATGGCGCCTCCTGGCCGGTAACGCATTCCGGGTGATGGCGCCGTCCTCGCCGCGCCTTCACAGAAAGCTCAACGGATCGATATCGACGGCAACGCGCAGGCTGCCGCGCGGCTTCGGCCCCTCCGCGAGCCAGGCGCGCAGGAAAGCGTGCAGCCTTTTCGCCGCATGGGCGCGCGCCAGCAGACGAAACCGGTAGCGGCCGCGGATGAGGGCGAGCGGCGCCTCTGCGGGCCCCAGCAGATCGATGCCCGCCTGCCGCGGCGCCGCGCGGGCGAGCGCCCGCGCATAGGCTTCCGTCTCCGCCCGCTCCGCGCCGCTGACGATGATGGCGGCGAGCCGCGCGAAGGGCGGCAAGCCCCCGCGCCGACGGCTGTCGATTTCCGCATGGTAGAAGGCCTCCGGGTCGCCGGCGGCGAGCGCCACGATGACCGGATGCATGGGCTGCCAGGTCTGCAGGACGGCGCGGCTCGCCTGGCCGGCGCGTCCGGCCCGCCCCGACACCTGAGTGAGGAGCTGGAAGGTGCGTTCCGCCGCCCGCGGATCGGCCTGCGCCAGGCCGAGATCGGCGTCGATCACGCCGACGAGAGTAAGGTTCGGGAAATTGTGCCCTTTGGCGACGAGCTGCGTGCCGATGACGATATCGGCCTCGCCGCGCGCCACGGCGGCGAGCTCCAGGCGCAGCCGCTTCACCCCACCGGCAAGATCGCTGGAAAGGACGAGGCTGCGCGCCTCGGGAAATAGCGTCTCCACCTCCTCCTGCAGCCGCTCCACTCCGGGTCCGCAGGCAACGAGGCTTTCCTCCGCGCCGCATTGCGGACAGGCGTCGGGGCGGCGCTCCTCGTAGCCGCAATGATGGCAGGCGAGCACGCCGCGAAAGCGATGCTCCACCAGCCAGGCGGAGCAATTGGGGCAGGTGAAGCGGTGCCCGCAATGGCGGCACAGCGTCAGCGGCGCATAGCCGCGCCGGTTGAGGAAGAGGAGGCTTTGCCGCCCCTGGCCGAGATTGCTCTCCAGCGCCTCCGCCAGCGGCGGGGCGAGCGATTTGCCGCGCTCCGGCGGCGCGGCGCGCAGATCGATAAGCTCGATGGCGGGCGGTCCGCCCCCGGAAAAGCGCTCCGCGAGCCGGATATCGCGGTAGCGCCCGCGCGCGGCGTTGACGCGGCTTTCCACCGAGGGCGTGGCGGAGGAGAGGATGACGGGAAAGCCGGCGAGATGACCGTAGGCGACGGCCATGTCGCGGGCATGGTAGATGACGCCCTCCTCCTGCTTGTAGGCCCCGTCATGCTCCTCGTCGACGACGATGAGGCCGAGCTCGCAGAAGGGCAGGAAGAGCGCCGAGCGCGCGCCGATAACGGCCCTGACGGAGCCGTCCGCGACGCCGCGCCAGACCCGCTCGCGCTGCTTCGGCGCCATCTCCGAATGCCATTCGGCCGGCGCGGCGCCGAAGCGGGAGGCAAAGCGCTCCAGCGCCGCCGCCGTCAACGCGATCTCCGGCATCAGGATAAGCACCTGCCGTCCGGCCGCGAGCGCCTCGGCGACGGCCTCGAAGAAGACCTCCGTCTTGCCGGCGCCGGTGACGCCCTCAATCAACGACACGGCGAAGCGCCTTGCCTTGACCAGATCCCGCACCTCCCCGGCCGCCTGCTTCTGCTGAGCCGACAGATGGGGCGGCTTGAAATCCGGCTTCGGCACGCCGGCTGCGGGCTGGCGCGGCACAATCACCTCCTCCAGCACGCCCGCCTTCAACAACCCGTCGACGACGCCGGGCGACACGCCGGCCTGTTCGGCAAGCCCCGCCTTCGTCCAGGCGAGACCGTCGCCGGCCGCCTCCATGACGCGCCCGCGCGCCGCCGTCATGCGCTCCGGCTCCGTGCCGGTGAGGCGAAGCGCGCGCAACGGCTTTTCCGGGGCGAGGGCAGCGGGAACGCGCAACACCATGCGCAGCACCATGCCGGGCGGGCTGAGCGTATAATCGGCAACGAAATCGACGAGCCGCCGCAGCGGCGCGGGCAGCGGCGGCGCCGGCAGCACCTCCTCCACCGGCTTCAAGCGGCTCGTCGGCATCTTCTGCGCCGGCCGCTCCGCCTGCTGTGCCTGCTCCCAGACCGCACCCAGCACCTGGCGCGTCCCGAGCGGCACCACGACGATGGTGCCGGCTGCCAGGGCGCGCTCGGAAAGATAGGTGTAAGGGCGCTCCAGCGCATAGGGCAGGAGGACCTCGACGGGGACGGGCTGGCGCAAGTCGGGTTCTACCGGTGACGGAATCGATGTGGAGCCTAGCTGCTCATCCGCGCTCTCTCCAGAGGACGGAACCCTTCCAAGGCTGCCGGGTTGGCCCCGCGCACCGCCATGCCCGAACTTTCGCTCACCGCCGCCATCGGCCTCTTCGTCCTTGCTGCTTGCGTCATCGCCTATGTCGGCACGCGCCTTGCCGGCGCCGCCGACAAGCTGGCCGACCGCACCGGCCTTGGCGAGGCGCTCGCCGGCGCGGTTCTTCTCGGCGCCACCACCTCGGCGGCCGGCACCGTCACCTCCATCACCGCCGCCGCCGGCGGCGAGGTCGATCTTGCCTATTCCAACTCGCTCGGCGGCATCGCCGCGCAGACGGCCTTCCTCGCCTTCGCCGATATCGCCTATCGCCGCGCCAATCTGGAGCACGCCGCGGCCGAGGCTTCCAACCTGACGCAGGCAACGCTGCTTATCCTGCTCCTTTCCATCCCGCTGATCGCTACCATCCTGCCGCCGGTCACGCTTCTTGGGGTGCATCCGGCGAGCCTTCTTCTGCTGATCATCTATGCGGCGGGACTGCGCCTCAGCCGCCGCGACCGTGAGGCGCCGATGTGGCAGCCGCGCGATACCGCCGATACCCGCCACGACACGCCGGAGGAGGAGAATGTAAATGCCTCCGCCACCCGCCTTGCCCTCTCCTTCTCTGTGATGGTCGTCATCGTCGCCGTGGCCGGCTACGTCGTCGCTCGCACCGGCTCCGTCATCGCTGACGAGACCGGCATCAGGGGAAGCGTCGTCGGCGCGTTGATGACGGCGACGGCCACCTCCCTGCCGGAGCTGGTCACCACCCTCGCCGCCGTCAGGCGCGGCGCCCTGCAGCTTGCCGTCGGCGGCATCATCGGCGGAAACACTTTCGACGTCCTCTTCCTCTCCGCCTCCGACGTCGCTTACCGGGACGGCTCCATCTACAACGCTATCGGTCCCGATTCGCGCTTCTGGGCGCTCGTCGGCATCGCCATGACGGCGGTGCTACTTCTCGGCCTCATCCGCCGCGAGCGCTCCGGCTTCGCCAATATCGGCTTTGAGAGCGCCGGGATTCTCGCCATCTATTTCGGCGCGATCCTCGCGGCTGCCCTCGTCTTCTGACCGCGGCAACGATCGACGGCTTCAAACCCGCCGGCGAAGCCTCTAGAGAGGGCGAAGAATTCTAAGGAAGGCCGCCCCGAAACCGGCCCAGGAAAGAAGGTCAACGTCATGCAATTCTTCGTCGACACCGCCGATGTGGCCGAAATCCGCGATTTGGCGGAGGCCGGCCTGCTCGACGGGGTGACCACCAACCCGTCGCTGGTGATGAAGACGGGACGCGACATGTTCGAGGTGGTCGGGGAGATCTGCGGCATCGTCGACGGGCCGGTCTCCGCCGAGGTGGCGGCGACCGATTACGAGACCATGCTGAAGGAGGGCCGCCGGCTCGCCGAGATCGCCGACAACGTGACCATCAAGGTGCCGCTCACCTTTGACGGCCTGAAGGCCTGCCGGACGCTGACGGGCGAAGGCCATATGGTCAACGTCACCTTGTGCTTCAGCGCCAACCAGGCGCTTCTGGCGGCCAAGGCCGGCGCCACCTTCATCTCTCCCTTCATCGGCCGGCTCGACGATATCGGCCTCAAGGGCTCCGAGCTGATTGAGGAGATTCGCGCCATCTACGACAATTATCCGGCCATCGACACGCAGCTTCTCGCAGCCTCCATTCGCACCCCCAACCATGTCAAGGAGGCGGCGCTTGCCGGCGCCGATATCGTCACCGTGCCGCCCGCCGTGCTGCGCGGCCTCATCGACCATCCCCTCACCGACAAGGGTCTCGCCGCCTTTCTCTCCGACTGGAAGAAGACGGGTCAGTCGATTCTCTGACTTAAGAACCGGAAAGGGCGCCGTTACCTTCGCTTAACCATGGATGCGCATCCTTCCCGCCATGCCAGCCGACGCGCCCTTCCTCTTCACCGCCAGGCCCGACCTTGCCGGGCCGCTTGGCGAATGGCTGGAGCATCTTCAAGCTGAGCGAAGATTGTCGGAAAAGACGCTGGAGGCCTATCGGCGCGACCTTTCCCAGCTCCTGGCCTTCCTGACCTTGCATCTCGGCGCCCCGCCCTCGCTCGGCGATTTCGCCGCCCTCTCGCCGGCCGATATGCGCGCCTTCCTGGCGCGGCGACGGGCGGGCGGCGCAGGCTCAAGAACCCTCGCGCGCCAGCTTGCCGCCTGCCGCTCCTTCGCCCGCTTCCTCGCCCGCCGCGGCTACGAGGCGCCGTCCGCCTTCGCCGCCTTGCGCACGCCCAAGCTGGAGAAGAGCGTGCCCAAGGCTTTGACGGTGAACGATTCCCTGGCTCTGGCAGAGGAGGCGGAAAGCCTTGCGGAGACGCCGTGGATCGCCGCGCGAGACCGCGCCGTCCTGCTTCTTCTCTACGGATGCGGTCTGCGCATCGCCGAGGCGCTCGGCATTCTGCGCGGTGAAGCGCCGGTCGGCGGGCGCGATACGCTGCGCATCACCGGCAAGGGCGGCAAGACCCGACTGGTGCCGGTCCTTCCGGTCGTATCGGAGGCGATCGAAGCCTATCTGGCGCTTTGCCCTTATGTGCTTCACGCTGAGGAACGGCTGTTTCGCGGCGCCAGGGGCGGCCCGCTGTCGCCGCGCATCGTGCAAAGACAAGTGGAGCGGCTGCGTTCGGCGCTGGGCTTGGAAGAGAGCGTCACCCCGCATGCGTTGCGCCATTCCTTCGCGACGCATCTTCTCGGCTCCGGCGGCGATCTCAGAACCATTCAGGAACTGCTCGGCCATGCCAGCCTTTCCACCACCCAGGCCTATACCCATGTCGACGCGGCCCGACTTCTGGATGTCTACGCCAAGGCCCATCCAAGAGCCGGCGCCGCTCCGGATGGATGAGCGCAAGCGCCCTTCGCGCTCTTGCTTTGGCGATCACAGATGCGTCATGGCGCGCCTTTGAGCAGACGCGCGGCTTTTCTTCCCGCAAGCCTCGCCCTATCCTTGCTGTAGCGGCAGGGACTTGGGTTCTGCCCGGGAGAGACCGACAAACCGATAAGAGGAGACAGACATGCGCAGAATTGTTGCAAGCCTGGCCGGCGTTTCGGCCGCCCTCTTGCTGGCCGGCGCCGCCAGCGCCGAATGCACCTTCCACAACAAGCAGGTGATGGCCTCCAAGACGTCTTCTTCACAAGAGGCGGTGGCGATGTCCACCTATGACGGCGCCACGACAGGCACCGAGGCGACGGCGCCGACGGTCCAGAAGACGGTTGCGGCGAGCGAGAACTGCGCCGGTGAAGATTCTTCCTGCGCGACGGGAACCAAATAGGGGTTCGACCGTTAACGGGATACTCCAGTCCAGGTTGCCATGCGCAATCTGCAAATTCGCGCCGGCCTCGTGCCGGCGTTTTTTTGTCCGGGCCTTCGCGGATGGCACCCGCGAATGGGTAAGGCGCCCTCGCTGCGCCTGCCGGCACCATGCTCAGCTTCCGCCGGGCGCCCAGGACGCGAAACTATGGTAGACTTACGCGCCACGTTCACTTCGCGGTGCGAAACCTGGGGGCGATGATGTTGGCCATGAGGCACTTGCCGCGGCTGGCGGCTTTCGGGCTCTTCGCCGCCCTTGCGCTTGTCTCCCAGCCGGCGGCGGCGATCGATTTCGGCGACGACGCCAGCCGCTGGGCCAATGACGGCGAATGCGACGACCCGCGCTTTTCCGGACCCGGCATGACGCAAACGCCGCTCTTGGATTCCGACATCCTGCACGACGCCACCGATTGCAGGCAGGCCTTTGACGCCGGCCGCATCGTCTTCGGCAAGGCTCCGGCCTCTGAGGCGGTCGATTTCGGCGACGATGCCGGCCGTTGGGCCAATGACGGCGAATGCGACGACCCCCGCTTCGAGGGCCCGGGCATGACAGAGACGCCGCTTCTGGATTCCGACATCCGCCACGACGCCACCGATTGCCGCCAGGCCTTTGACGCCGGCCGTCTCAGGCTGAAATAGCCCCGGCGCAACCTTGCGCCGGCGCCGGCCGCCGCGGCATCCCCGTCTTCAAAGCCCGGGCGCTCAGATATGCACGGGCTTGAACCATGCCGCCATCGCCGCCTCGCGCACGGCCTCCGACATGGTGGGATGAGCATGGCAGGTGCGCGCCAGATCCTCCGCCGAGCCGGAGAACTCCATCAGGACGGCCGCCTCGTGGATCATCTCGCCGGCGCCCCGCCCGAGGATGTGCACGCCGAGCACCCGGTCGGTCTTTTCTTCCGCCAGCACCTTCACGAAGCCTTCGGTGGCACCCATTGCTCGGGCGCGGCCATTGGCCATGAACGGGAACTTGCCGACGCGGTAAGCGATGCCCGCCTCCTTCAGCTCCTCCTCCGAGCGCCCGACGACGGCGATCTCCGGATCGGTGTAGACGACGCTCGGAATGACGCCGTAATTCACATGCCCCTTCTGGCCGGCGAGGATCTCGGCGACGGCCGTGCCTTCATCCTCCGCCTTATGGGCGAGCATCGGCCCGGCAACGACATCGCCGATGGCGTAGACACCCTCCACATTGGTGCGGAAATCGGCATCGATCTTCACCCGGCCCCGTTCGTCCGTCGCAATGCCCGCCTCTTCAAGGCCGAGCCCTTCCGTAAAGGGTCGCCGGCCGATGGCGACGAGGACGATATCGGCGTCGAAAGTCTCCGCATCACCGCCGGAGACCGGTTCCACGGCGACCCTCAGCCCCTTCTTTTCCGAGCGCACGCCGGTCACCTTGGTGGAAAGGCGGAAATCGATGCCCTGGCGCTTGAAGAGGCGCTGCGCCTGCTTGGCGACGTCATCATCCATGCCCGGCAGGATGCGATCGAGGAATTCCACCACCCGCACCTCTGCGCCGAGCCTGCGCCACACCGAGCCGAGCTCGAGCCCGATGATGCCGGCACCGACGACGATGAGTTTCTTCGGCACTTCCGGCAACGACAGGGCGCCGGTGGAGGAAACGACGCGTCTTTCGTCGACCGTCACGCCCGGCAAGGGCGCCGAATCGGAGCCGGTGGCGATCACGACCGCCTTCGTTTCCAGGACCTGGCTGTCGCCTTTTTCCGACGTGACCTCGACCTTGCCGGCTTCGAGAATGCGGCCGGTCCCCTGATAGCCGTCGATCTTGTTCTTCTTGAACAGGAAGGCGACGCCCTCGACATTCGCCTTCACCACCTTGTCCTTGTGGCCGAGCATGCCGGCAAGATCGAGCTCCGGCTTCACCTTGATGCCGAGATCGCCGAAGCTGTGGCCGGCCTGCTCGAACATCTCCGAGGCATGCAGCAGCGCCTTGGAGGGGATGCAGCCGACATTGAGGCAGGTGCCCCCATAGGTCGCCCGCTTTTCCACCACCGCCGTCTTCAGGCCGAGCTGCGCCGCGCGGATGGCGCAGACATAGCCGCCGGGTCCAGAGCCGATGACAATGAGGTCGTAGGTTTCGGGCATATCGGCTTGTTATCTCCGTTGCTTGTTCGATTGGGTGGGCGTCTGAGCGCCCGCGCTCGTCGTTCGTTCGGACGATCAAAGCGCGGCAGGGACCGGCCCCCTTGCCTTGCGCCTAAGTAAGCAGTGCCCACAGCATGAGAAGAAGCCCGCCGGTGGCGATCGCCCAGACGATGCTCCTTATGTACGCAATGCCGGTGAGATAGAGCGGCAGATAGAGGACCCGCCCAAAGAACCACACCAGCGCCCCGAGGGCGCCGATGCCGCCGGTCTTCTCCGTGATCGCAAGCGCCACCGCAAGGCCGACGAAGGCGGCATAGGTCTCCAGGAAATTCTTCAGCGCGCGCTCCGATCGCCCGGCCATGACGCTGCTCGCCTTCGGCCCACCGTCGCGGGCGCTGGCGTTCCATGAAAGACCCGTCTCGCGCGTCATCGCCCCTGACTGGACGAGGATATGGACGAGGAGGAGCACGACGCTCCAGCCGAGGAGAACGAGCTCGGTCGAAAGGCCCGCCGCGGCTTCCATCAGCCTGACCCTCCCGGCTCTAAAGGTCGAGCACCAAGCGTTGCGGGTCCTCGATCGCCTCCTTGATCCTGACCAGGAAGGTGACCGCCTCCTGCCCGTCGACGATACGGTGGTCGTAGGAGAGCGCCAGATACATCATCGGCCGGATCGCCACCTGGCCGTCACGGGCAACGGGTCGCTCCTCGATACGATGCATGCCGAGAATGCCCGATTGCGGCGCGTTGAGGATCGGCGTCGACAGGAGCGAGCCGTAGACCCCGCCGTTGGATATGGTGAAGGTGCCGCCCTGCATGTCCTGCAAGGTCAAAGAGCCGTCGCGGGCGCGCCGGCCGAGTTCGCCGATCGTCTTCTCGATATCGGCGATCGACATATCCTGCGCATCGCGCACCACCGGCACGACCAGGCCCTTATCCGTGCCGACCGCCACCCCGACATGGTAATAGTTCTTGTAGACGAGCTCGTTGCCGTCGATCTCGGCGTTGACGGCCGGGATCTCCTTCAGGGCATGCACCGCCGCCTTGACGAAGAAGCCCATGAAACCGAGGCGAACGCCATGCTTCTTCTCGAAGAGATCACGGTAGCTTTTTCGCAGCTCCATCACCGCGCTCATATCGACGTCGTTGAACGTCGTCAGCATGGCGGCGTTGTCCTGCGCCTCTTTCAGGCGGCGCGCGATGGTCTGGCGCAGGCGGGTCATCTTCACCCGCACCTCGCGGCCCTCATCTCCCGGCTCCGAAGGCGCCCGCGGCGCGGAAGGCTTGGCTTCCTCCGCCTTGTTCCCGCCACGCTCCAGCGCTTCCAGGACGTCGCCCTTCAAGACCTGGCCCTTTTTACCGGAGCCGTCGATATCGGCCTCCGCAAGGCCCTTCTCCTGCATCATCTTGGCCGCCGAGGGCGCCGGCGGACGCTTCTCGCCGGAGGGCGCCTCGGCCTTGGCTCCCTGCTCCGCCTCTGCCTTGGCAGGCGCGGCCGGGCGCGTCCCGGCGCTGGCGCCGACGCGGATGCGGCCGAGCACCTCGCCGACCTGCACCGTCTCGCCCTGCTTCTTCAGGATGACTTCGAGCACGCCCTTGGCCTGCGCCGGGATTTCCTGCGCCGCCTTGTCGGTCTCCAACTCCACCAGCGGCTCGTCCATGGCGACGGCTTCGCCTTCCGCCTTGAACCATTCGCCGACATCGGCCTCCGTCACCGATTCGCCGGCGGAAGGCACGACGATATCGACGAGCTCGCCGCCCGACTGCTTCGCCGGGCCGCTGTCAGGCACCGCCTTGGCCGCGCCGTTGCCGGCCGCCTTCTGCTGCGTCTTCGCCGCCGCGGGCTTGGCAGCCTTGCCGCCCCCTTCCCCGATCGAGCCGAGCAGGGCGCCGACCTCCACCGTCTCGCCTTCCTTCACCACGATGGAGGCCAGCTCGCCATCGGCGGGCGCCGGCACTTCCAGCGTCACCTTGTCGGTCTCCAGCTCCACCAGCGGCTCGTCGCGGCTGACGCTCTCGCCTTCCTTCTTGAACCACTGGCCGACGGTCGCCTCGGTGACCGATTCTCCCAGCGTCGGGACCTTGATGTCAGTTGTCATGGATTGTCCGCCCAATCGGCGCCTGTCTGCGCCAGCCTTGTCTTTTCGATTACCGCTCGCCGAGCGCCTCTTCCAGGAAAGCGGCGCGCTGCTCCATATGCCGGGACATCAGGCCCGTCGCGGTGGCCGCGGAAGGCTGCCGGCCGGCATAGCGCGGCTTCTTCACCTTTGCATCGATCGTATGCAGGATCTTCGTCAGCCGCGGCTTCACGAAGGCCCAGCCGCCCATGTTCTTCGGCTCCTCCTGGCACCAGACCAGCTCGGCGCCCTCAAAGCGCTGCAGCTGCTTGGTAAGCGCCGTCATCGGGAAGGGATAGAACTGCTCCAGGCGCAGGAGATAGATATCGTCGATGCCGCGCTTCTCGCGCTCCTCAAACAGGTCGTAATAGACCTTGCCAGAGCACAGAACGACGCGCCGGATCTTTCCGTCCTCCTTCAGCCGGATGCCGTCGCCGCGGGCGATACCGCCCTCCGCATCGTCGAAGAGCAGGCGGTGGAAGGAGGAATCCTTGTCGAAATCCTCAAGCCGCGACACCGCCATTTTGTGCCTCAACAGGCTCTTCGGCGTCATCAGGATGAGCGGCTTGCGGAAATTGCGGTGAATCTGCCGTCTCAGGATATGGAAGTAGTTTGCCGGCGTCGTGCAGTTGGCCACCTGCATATTGTCTTCCGCGCACATTTGCAGGAAGCGTTCCAGCCGCGCGGAGGAATGCTCCGGCCCCTGACCCTCATAGCCGTGTGGCAGGAGGCAGACGAGACCGGACATCCTCAGCCATTTGCGCTCGCCGGAGGAAACGAACTGATCGAAGATGACCTGCGCGCCGTTGGCGAAATCGCCGAACTGCGCCTCCCACAGCGTCAGCCCCTTCGGCTCGGCGAGCGAATAGCCGTATTCGAAGCCGAGCACGGCCTCTTCCGACAGCATGGAATTGACCACCTCGAAATGCTCCTGGGAGACGCCGAGATGGTTGAGCGGGGTGTAGCGCTCCTCGCTCTCCTGGTCATAGAGCACGGTATGGCGCTGGGAGAAGGTGCCGCGCTCCACGTCCTGGCCGGAAAGGCGCACCTTGTGGCCCTCGGCGAGCAGCGAGCCGAAGGCGAGCGCTTCCGCGAAGGCCCAGTCGATCCCCTCGCCGCTCTCCAGCATGACGCGGCGATTCTCCAGGAAACGGCGTATGGTCTTGTGCAGCTTGAAGTCTTCCGGCGCGCGCGTCAGCGCCATGCCGATCTCCTTCAACCGCTCCAGCCGCATGCCGGTGCGTCCGACGCGTCGCTCGTCCGTCGCCTTGGCGGTGGTCAGGCCCGACCAGGCCCCGTCGAGCCAGTCGGCCTTGTTCGGGCGGTAGGACTGGCCGATCTCAAATTCCGCGTCGAGCTGCTGGCGCCATTCCGCCTTGCGTTCCTCGATCTGCTCCTCCGTGACGAGGCCTGCGGCCACCAGCCTCTCGCCGTAGATCGACAGCGTCGTCGGGTGCTTGCGGATCTCGCGATACATGAGCGGCTGCGTGAAGCTCGGCTCGTCGCCCTCGTTGTGGCCGAAGCGCCGGTAGCAGAGCATGTCGATGACCACGGGCTTCTTGAAGCGCTGGCGGAATTCCGTCGCCACCTTGGCGGCGAAGACCACCGCCTCCGGATCGTCGCCGTTGACGTGGAAGATCGGCGCCTCGATCATCTTGGCCACGTCGGACGGATAGGGCGAGGAGCGCGAGAAGCGCGGATTGGTGGTGAAGCCGATCTGGTTGTTGACGATGAAATGCAAGGAGCCGCCGGTACGGTGGCCCCTCAGGCCGGAAAGGCCGAAGCATTCGGCAACCACGCCCTGGCCGGCGAAGGCCGCGTCGCCGTGCAACAGCAGCGGCAGCACCGAGGTGCGCTCGCGAATGCCGTCGCTGTTGGATTCTTCCCAGTAATCCTGCTTGGCGCGCGCCTTGCCGAGCACCACCGGATCGACGATCTCCAGATGCGAGGGGTTCGCCGTCAGCGAAAGATGCACTTTGTTGCCGTCGAATTCGCGGTCGGAGGAGGCGCCGAGATGGTATTTGACGTCGCCTGAGCCTTCCACCTCGTCGGGCTGGGCCGAGCCGCCCTTGAATTCGTGGAAGATGACGTGCAGCGGCTTGCCCATGACGAGGCCGAGAACGTTGAGCCGGCCGCGATGCGCCATGCCCAGCGCGATCTCACGCAAGCCGAGCGCGCCGCCGCGCTTGATGATCTGCTCCAGCGCCGGGATCAGCGATTCCGCCCCGTCGAGGCCGAAGCGCTTGGTGCCGGTATATTTCAGATCGAGGAACTTCTCGAAGCCCTCCGCCTCGATGAGCTTGTTGAGGATCGCCCGCTTACCCTCGTCGGTGTAGGAGATCTCCTTGTCTGGCCCCTCGATGCGCTCTTGCATCCAGCCCTTCTCGTCCGGCTCGGAGATATGCATGAACTCCACGCCGAGCGTTGAGCAATAGGTGCGCCGCAGGATCTCCAGCATCTGCGGGATGGTGGCGAACTCCAGGCCGAGCACATGGTCGATGAAGATCGGCCGGTCGTAATCGGCCTCGGTGAAACCGTAGGAGGCCGGATGCAGCTCTTCGTGGTCGCGCCGCGCCGCGATCCCGAGCGGATCGAGATTGGCGTGCAGATGGCCACGGATACGATAGGCGCGGATCATCATCAGGGCGCGCACCGAATCGCGCGTCGCCTGCAGAACTTCCGGCTCGGAAAGGTCGACGCCGGCGCCCTGCGCCTTGCCGCGCACCTTCGCCTCGACATGGCGCTCGGCCTCTTGCCAGTTGCCGTCAAGCGCGGAGACGAGCTCGCCATTCACAAGGATGGGCCAGTCGGAACGTTGCCAGGGGGCGCCTCGCGCCGCGGCAATGACGTCCTCCTTGTTGTCTTTCAGCTCGCGGAAAAACTCCTGCCAGCCGGCGCCGAGGGAGCCGGGGTTCTCCTGGTAGCGCGTGTAGAGCTGCTCCAGGTACTCCGCGTTACCGCCATAGAGGAAGGAAGATTGCCTGAGGGCCTGGTTGGAGACCTGCCTTGCCATTTTATCTCGCGGGTGCCCGCGCGCCCGCGCCTTTCCCGGTCCGCTCGCCGCGCCCCCTCCGCGACGGCTTGCCGCAATTTACGTGCCCGTATGCAAAGGCGGAGTTAGTGCAATTGCCGCCCGGCGCCAACCGGGAATCGCTTCAAAGTGCGGAAAATCGGCGTTTGGCGGCTCGGGGCAGCTATGCGCCCGCCGAACCGCTCGCAAGACGAACACGCAGCGGCGGGAAACGGGCGGGAAATCCGGCGCGGCCGCGTCCGCCGACCGGCTTCAGCGGCCGAGCACCTCAAGCAGGGTCTGGCCGAGCTTGGCGGGCGAAGGCGAGACGGTGACGCCCGCCGCCTCCATGGCGGCGATCTTGTCCTCCGCGCCGCCTTTGCCGCCGGAGATGACGGCGCCGGCATGGCCCATGGTGCGTCCCGGCGGGGCGGTGCGACCGGCGATGAAGCCAACGGTCGGCTTGAAGCGGCCCTTCTTCTTCTCGTCGGCGAGGAACTGGGCCGCCTCTTCCTCTGCCGAGCCGCCGATTTCGCCGATCATGATGATCGATTGGGTCGCCTCATCGGCGAGGAACATCTCCAAGACGTCGATGAACTCGGTCCCCTTGACCGGATCGCCGCCGATGCCGACGGCGGTCGTCTGGCCGAGCCCCGCATTGGAGGTCTGGAAAACCGCCTCATAGGTGAGCGTGCCGGAGCGCGAGACGACACCGACAGAGCCCTTCTTGAAGATGGAACCCGGCATGATGCCAATCTTGCATTCCTCCGGCGTCAAGACGCCCGGGCAGTTGGGCCCGATGAGGCGGGAGGTGGATGTCTCCAATTTGGCCTTCACCCGCACCATGTCGAGGACGGGAATGCCCTCCGTGATGCAGACGATGAGCGGCATGTCCGCGTCGATCGCCTCCTCGATCGCCGCTGCCGCGCCAGCCGGCGGCACGTAGATGACGGAGGCGTTGGCGCCGGTCCTCTCCTTCGCCTCGGCGACGGAGGCGTAGATCGGCAATTCGGCAAGGCCCTCCACGCCCGCTTCCCAGGTCTCGCCGCCCTTCTTGGGATGCACGCCGGCGACCATCTTGGTGCCGTAATAGGCGAGCGCCTGCTCGGTATGGAAGGTGCCGGTCTTGCCGGTCAGGCCCTGGACGATGACACGGGTGTTCTGGTCGACGAGAATGGACATGCGTTTGTGATCCGTTTGGCTTCGGCCTGTGCGGGTGGCGCGTTCGAAGGCGGGCTAGGCGGCCGCAGCCACCGCCGCGACGATTTTCTGCGCCGCGTCGTCGAGATCGTCGGCGGCGATGACGTTGAGGCCGCTCTCGTTGATGATCGTCTTGCCGATCTCAACATTGGTGCCTTCCAGGCGCACCACCAGCGGCACCTTGAGGCCGACCTCCTTCACCGCCGCGACGACGCCTTCCGCGATGACGTCGCAGCGCATGATGCCGCCGAAGATGTTGATGAGGATGCCTTTGACGTTCGGGTCGGCGGTGATGATCTTGAAGGCCGCCGTCACCTTCTCCTTCGAGGCGCCGCCGCCGACATCGAGAAAGTTCGCCGGCTCCGCCCCGTAGAGCTTGATGATGTCCATCGTCGCCATGGCGAGACCGGCGCCGTTGACCATGCAGCCGATATTGCCGTCGAGGGCGACATAGGAGAGGTCGTATTTGGAGGCCTCGATCTCCTTGGCGTCCTCCTCGCTCTCGTCGCGCAGCTCGGCGATGTCGGGATGGCGGAAGAGGGCGTTGTTGTCGAAGGAGACCTTGGCGTCGAGGACCCTGAGATGCCCGTCCTCCATGACGATGAGGGGGTTGACCTCCAAGAGGCTCATATCCTTGCCGGTGAAGGCCTCGTAGAGGAGCTTCGCAAGCCCCGGCATTTCCTCGCGCGCCGGCCCGTCGAGCTTCAAGGCCTCGGCGAGCTTCTCGCCATCCGCCTCCGTGACGCCGGCAAGCGGATCGATCGGCAAGGTGAGGATCTTCTCCGGCGTCTCCTCCGCCACCGCCTCGATATCCATGCCGCCCTCGGTGGAGACGACGAAGGCGACGCGGCCACTGCCGCGGTCGACCAGCAGCGAAAGATAGAGCTCGCGGGCGATGTCAGCCCCGTCCTCGATATAGAGCCGATTGACGACCTTGCCCGCCGGCCCCGTCTGTTTGGTGACGAGGGTATGGCCGAGCATCTCGGCCGCGTTGGCGGCGACCTCTTCGAGGCTCTTAGCCAGCCTGACGCCGCCCTTGGCGTCGTCTCCGAGTTCCTTGAAGCGGCCCTTGCCGCGGCCGCCGGCATGGATCTGGCTTTTCACCACATAGAGCGGGCCCGGCAGCTTCCCCGCCGCCGCTTTCGCTTCCTCCGGCGAGGTGATCATCACCCCGGCCGCCACCGGCGCGCCGAATTCCTTCAGCACCGCCTTCGCCTGGTATTCGTGGATGTTCATGCCGGCTTCCCTCCGCCGCTTACGAGCTGAGCGCCGGCTGGATCTTCCGGCAGGCTTCCACCAGGCCCTGCACGGCGCCGACCGATTTCTCAAATTCGCTCTGCTCGCCGCGATCGAGGGATATTTCCACGATCCGCTCCACGCCGCCCGCGCCGATCACGGTCGGCACGCCGACATACATGTCAGAGACGCCGTATTCGCCAGACAGCATGGCCGCGCAGGGCAGGACGCGCTTCTTGTCCTTCAGGTAGCTCTCCGCCATGGCGATCGCCGAGGCTGCCGGGGCGTAGAAGGCCGAGCCGGTCTTCAGGAGGCTGACGATCTCCGCGCCGCCGTCGCGTGTGCGCTGCACGATCTTCTCCAGCTGCTCCTGCGTGGTCCAGCCCATCTTGACGAGATCGGGCAGCGGAATGCCGGCGACGGTGGAATAGCGGATGAGCGGCACCATCGTGTCGCCATGGCCGCCGAGCACGAAGGCTGTGACATCCTCCACCGAGACGTTGAATTCCTCGGCGAGGAAGTAGCGGAACCTGGCCGAATCGAGCACGCCCGCCATGCCGACGAGCTTGGCCGGCGGCAGGCCGGAGAATTTCTGCAGCGCCCAGACCATGGCATCGAGCGGGTTGGTGATGCAGATGACGAAGGCGTCGGGAGCGAATTTCTTGATGCCGGCGCCCACCTGCTCCATGACCTTGAGGTTGATCTCCAGGAGGTCGTCGCGGCTCATGCCCGGCTTGCGCGGCACGCCGGCGGTGACGATGACCACGTCGGCACCCTCGATTGCCTCGTAAGATTGCGCCCCGGCGAGCTTGGCGTCGAAGCCGTCGACCGGCGAGGATTCGGCGATATCGAGCGCCTTGCCGTCCGGAATGCCCTCCTGAATGTCGAAGAGGACGACGTCGCCGAGCTCCTTAAGGCCGACCAGATGAGCGAGCGTGCCGCCGATCTGCCCGGCACCTATCAGCGCAATCTTGTTGCGGGCCATGAGCTACCTTCCGTTGCGGTGAAAAACTGGATGAGGACATCCCTTGCGGGTGCCGCGCCGATAGCGCGAATGGGTGACGGAGGCAAGCGCGTGGCCCGTGCCAGGCTTTCCTCGCGATCAGCCTTGCCCTCCGTCCGGCCAAGCCTCGGAGCGCATTTCGGCGAGCCTTGAGGCCGTGCGCGCAAATTCCGCCGCCTCGCTGCCGCCCTTGCCGATGAAGAGCCGATCGGGCTCCGCCGCGGCCGAGGCGATGAGGCGTCGGCGCTTGTCGTAGAGCGTGTCGATGAGCTGGATGAAGCGCCGCGCCTCGTTGCGCCGCTGTGGACCGAGGACCGGGATGTCGGAGACGATGAAAGCGTGGAACGCGCCCGCCAGCTTCAGATAATCGGCGCTGCCGAGCGGCCGCTGGCAGAGTTCGGAGAAGGTGAAGCGGGCAACGCCCTCCGCGGCTTCCGGCACCTCAACGCGCCGTCCCCTGAGGGCGATCTCCTGCCGCTCGCCCCTCGGCCGGCCGGTGAGGCGCAGGAAATGCCGGTCGAGTATCCTGTCGGCTTCCGCCCCCGGCGGCACCAGATAGAGCGGCTCCCCCTCCTCGCGCCCAAGCCGGAAGTCGCGCGCCGCATTGAGATGAAAGACCTCGGTATTTTCCTTGATGAGATCGATGAAGGGCAGAAACAGCGCCCGGTTGAGACCGCCGGCATAGAGTTCGTCCGGCGCCACGTTGGAGGTGACGACGAGGGTGAGGCCGGAGGAAAACAGCCGCTGGAACAGCCTTCCGAGGATCATCGCGTCGGCGATGTCGGTCACCACGAATTCGTCGAAACACAGGACGCGGGTCTCCTGCGAGATTTGCTCCGCCACCGGCTTGATCGGATCGTCGGCCTCCGTCTCACCCGATTTGAGGCGGCGGCGGAAGAGCGCGATCCGCTCCTGCACGTCCTGCATGAAATCGTTGAAATGCGCCCGTCGCTTGCGCGCATTCGGCGCCAGTTCGAAGAAGATGTCCATGAGCATCGTCTTGCCGCGCCCGACGGGTCCCCAGATGTAGAGGCCGGGCACCGGCTCCGGCGCCTTGCCGCGGGCGAACAGCCAGCCGAGCGAGGAGCGCTTGGACTTGGTGCGCGCCGCCGACAGGTCGGAAAGGAGCTGGTCGAGGCGGGCAGCGAGCGCCATCTGCTCCGGATCTGGGACGAGGCCGCCTTCGGCCGCCAACGCCTCGTAGCGGCGCGACACGGGATCTTTCATGCCGGCGATGTGCAACGCGGCGGGCGCGGCCGCAAGTCATCCATGCCGGCAAACCTGCCGCGTAAGCGACTGCGGCGGGCCGAAGATGGCGCAATCGCTCTTGCTCAGGCGCGCGGCTCCAGGCTTTGCGCCTCGGCCGGCACCTCTTCCCAATCCTGCCCGGAGGCGACGATGCAGCTGGCGCCCGAGGTCTTGGTGACGACGATGGTCCAGGTGCCGGCGGCGGAAACGAAGAGCTGCATGACGCGTTCGCCGCGCACGATGCCGAGCGCCTTCGGCAGCTCGCGATACTCTTTCGCGAGGATATCGACCATCTTCTCGTGATCGGCGCATTGCGGTACGGAGATCACCGCGCTGGCGGCTTGGGCAGGCGTGGCGAGGCTGGCGGCTACAAGGGCGATGCCGAGCCCGCGAAGGCATCTCCCGAGGATTTGCGAAATCCGCCCGTCAGTCGGCTGACTCATATTCCCCTCCATGCGCTGCCGCATGCCCGTGGCGGCCATGGCGGCCGCCGTCATCAAGCCGTCACCGAAGTTAAGCTGAATCGCCAAGCCGCTGAAAGCGCGGCATGCTCCGCCGGCAAAGGAAAGCCGCACCTGCCGCCTTTGTGCAACAGGCGAGGGGGTGGGCCGCCGGGGACGAAGGGGTCTTGCCGCTAGCGCATGACGGAAATGGCCGAGCCGGTCTCGGTCTGGCCGTTGAACTGCGTCTTGGAGCTCGGATAGAGCCTCGCCACGGTGGCGCCGGATTGGTCGAGGAGGCTCACCTGGTTGCCGGAGATGTTCCAGGCGGAGACATTCTGCAGAGCCGGCGAGCTGCAGCCGCGTGTTGAGGCGCGATAGCCGCCCGACCAGGAGGTGAGAGACATGAAGAGCTGGCAGCGATCGGCGCCGGAGGCCACGGTCCAGCCGCCGAGGAGGTCGGTCCGGCCGATCGGCTCCCCGCCGGTGGGCGGCGCGGAGGCGACCTGAGTGCCGTCGGCGCCGGGCGCGCCTTGGCTGGCCACGGCCGGATCGCCGGGCATGCCGGTCGGGTTTTGCGCAACGCCGGGCTGGCCACCCGGCGGCGGCAGCTCTGATTGCGCGACGCTGCCGACCGGCGCGGCCGGCAGCGGCTGCGGCGGCGCGGCGGGCTGCGGCGCGTTGCCGAAATAGGCCGACTGGCAGGCCGAGAGTGCCCCCGCCAGGATAACGAGGGGCAAAAGGGAACGCGCGGAGATGGGGGGCGTGGCGCTCGACATGGCGGGATCCATTGGTGAGGATGCAACACATTCCGGGCCATTTGTCCCGGAATGGAGGTTCGACTTGACCCGACTTCTGGCACGTCCTACGCGAATTGTCACGAAGGGCGGCGCATGGCGGTGACGGATCTCAGCTGGATGCAGAAGGCGCGCCAGCGCGCGTTGCGATCGGCCGTTCGCCAACGCCGCGGCCATATCGTCGATCAGCTGATTGCCGAGCGTGGCATCAAGCTGGTCGCCAATCCGTTTTGGCCGCTTTACCGGCCCTTCCTCTACCGCATCCTGCACTATGCCGAGGCCGTGGAAATGGCCGAGGCCCTGGCGCCGCTGCCGGGCACGGCGGCCATGTCCTACATCAGCGAGCTTCTGTCGCTGAACCTTGAGGTGAGCGGAGCGGAGCGTATCCCCCGCGAGGGCGGCTTCATCATCGCCGCCAATCACCCGACCGGCATCGCCGACGGCGTTGCCGTCTACAACGCCCTGCGCCCGGTGCGCGAGGATATCTCCATTTTCACCAACCGCGACGCCGTGCGGGTCAACGAGCGCCTGGTGGAGCATCTCATCCCGGTGGAATGGCGCGAGGAGCATCGCAGCCTGACGAAGACCCGCGAAACGCTGCGCCTTTCCTCGCACGCCTTCAAGGAAAAGCGCGCCGTTGTTCTCTTCCCGGCGGGACGCATCGCCTATTGGCGCGACGGCCGTCTGAACGAGCGGCCCTGGCAATTTTCGGCCGTCTCCCTTGCCCAGAAGCACAAGGTGCCTGTCCTGCCCTGCCGCGTGACGGCGCGCAATTCCTGGCTTTTCTATCTCTTCGGCAACCAGGGTCTGACCGAGTTGCGCGACATGACGGTCTTTCACGAGCTGCTCAACAAGCGCGGCAAGACCTTCAAGATCGATTTCGGGCCACTTATCTCGCACGAGGCTCTGGAGGGCGATGCGGCGCATCTGACCGCGCAGCTCCAGAGCTACTGCGTGCACGATCTCGCAGTGGACACCGACAGACCTTTCACGGCAGGAGCCGAGACGAAATGAGCACCCAAGAGAGCATCAACGGCGTTCCCTTCGACATGATGACGCCTCATGAGGTACGCGCCGCCCTCGACGCGCACGAGATCGTCCTGATCGACGTGCGCACGCCGGCCGAGTTCGCCTTCGAGCGCATTCCCGGCGCCCTGCTTGCCCCCCTGTCGGAGCTCGATGTGATCAGCCTGCCCTCCCAGACCGGCAAGCGGGTGGTTTTCCATTGCGGCACGGGCAAGCGTTCGGAAGCGGCAAGCCGCAAGGCGGTAGAGGCTGGCTTTGACCGCGTGGCGCATCTTGCCGGCGGGCTCGCCGCCTGGAAACAGGCAGAACTGCCCCTGATCACCACGGATTTCTCCACCGGCCAGCCGAAGCGCGTCGGCCGCTGAGCGGCGCGCGCGCCGCCGCCCTTTCACCATCCGTCACGAGAGGGTGAGAGGGCTTTTCCTGCCTTTCGCCCAGCCCCACCTTGCGGAAGAATCTCCAGGTGGAGGAACACCATGCTTTCACGACGCCAAATGCTTTTCGGCGGCGCCAGCGCCGTGGCTGTGCTTGCCGGCTCGGCCGGTCTTGTCAGCATTTTCGGCCGGGCGGACGCTGCCGATGGCGATTTTCCGGTGACGATGACGCCGGAGGAATGGAAGGCGAAGCTGACGTCGCAGCAATATGCGGTGCTGCGCGAGGCGGGCACGGAACGCGCCTATACCTCGCCGCTCAACGAGGAGAAGCGCGCCGGCACCTTCCACTGCGCCGGCTGCGACAACGCCCTTTATTCCTCCGACACGAAGTACGAATCCGGCACCGGATGGCCGAGCTTCTATCAGCCGGTCGATGACGGCGCCGTCGCTACCTCGGTCGACTATAAGCTCGTCTATCCCCGCACGGAGGTGCATTGCGCCGATTGCGGCGGCCATCTCGGCCACATCTTCGACGACGGCCCGCCGCCCACCGGCAAGCGCCATTGCATCAACGGTGTGGCGCTCGTCTTCAGGCCCTCCGACGGCGGCGAAGCAGTGCTCGGCTAGACCAGCCTGCCGTTTTCAGGCGGACGACTGACTCTTCGTTCATGGCGGGCTTGCTCGCCGCTTCGCCGGCTGTGCCGCGAAAGCCGGAAGCACAGCACCGGAGCGCCTCGCCCCCGCCGCGTTCTTCTTCGGCCTGCAGCCAAGTCTCGCTCTCCTATCCGCCTCAAGCGAGCAGGAGGACATGGCGGCTCGTCCGACAGCGCTGGCCTGGCGCGGCCGCACAGCAGCCCTCCTTCGACGGATCGGCGTGGGCCTCGCGCCCGGGCCGTCAGCCATAGGGCGCCTCGCCGTTTGCCCTTCGCTCGTCGGGTCTTTCCGCGGCTGGGCCTTCGGTTCGATTTTCATCGCCCTCTCAATGGCTTTTCCGCACCTTTCCACAGGCCGCTGCGATGCCGCCACGGCCCCAGATTGCGCCGCGCCTCAGGCGCATTTCGAATCACTTAGACGGCGGTTTTTGGGCCTGGGAAGACGCTGCGACGGCGGCTTTGCGCGAGGCCGGCCCGCGGCTTGGGAAAATTTCTCGGCCCCTCAAGAGACAGCATAGTCGCCGGCATCTCCGCGCCCCTTTGGCCCTCGAACGATTTGCCGCACGAGCCGGCTCATTTCCGCCCTCTTTGGTTTGTCTACTACGGGAGGCTAGGCGACTCTGATGGCTAAAATGCTCCGGAAGTAATTTTGAGGAGATTACTTTTCGTTAAGGGTTTTTTAACGGTGATTACCTTACGGTTAAACATGCCGACGGAGAGTCAAGAGAGTAGGAGAGCTGTCCCCAGGATTCTTGACAACCCAGAAGGGGGGGTGTCACTCACGGACAGTCAAACCGCTTATTGGCGCCTTCAGGAAGGATGATTTCAATGACCGTAGCAATGATCGGTGCGGCAGCGTCGCTGATCTCGGTGATCCTCTTCACCGTTGTTGCTGTTGGCGGTCTCTATCAACTTGCGCTCCTGCGCGAGCAGATGCGCGCCGGCCGGCTGGAGGAGAAGCGGCGGGCGAGCCTGGCCCTGTGCGAGCGCTTTGACTGCGATCCGATTTTGGAGAAGGCCTCCGACGCCGTCGGCAATTACATCTCCAGCGCCGGCCGTCGGGGCGATGGGGTCCTTTATCGCGACATTTCCGCTTTGCTGAAATTCTTCGACACGATGGCGATTGGCATCCGCCAAGACGTCTATGTCGATGAGATCCTCGCCGAGCATCTGCGCGACGACGTGCATAGGGTCACCGAGCTCTATCGCAAGGTCTGCTCGTCGCGCTTCCGGCAGGAGAGGAACTATTCGGCGCTCCTTGAGCTCGACCGGCGCTGGCAGAGTGGCGAGGCTCTTCCGGCCCGGCAGGAATGGTTCCGCTCCGATCGTCTTTCGCAGCGGCCCGGCCCGCGCGCCAATCCACGGCGCACCGGCGAGCCGCTGTTCGCCTCAGCTGAAAACCGTCCGCCGCTCCTGAACGCGGCGCTCCTAAGTGGGGGAACTCGCATGCCTGAACACAATACCGCCCATTCCGGGACGCCGGCGGCCTCCCATGGCTACCTCTTCCCGAGGCCGGCCGCCACGAACGGCGCCAGTCGGCCCCAGCCCAACCAGAACGCCTCTGCCGGAAGAACGGCGGCGGCCTCCGGCGATAGCGGCCGGAACACCGGCTCCAGTTGGCTGTTCCCGGCAAACAACGCCTCTGGCAACGCCGCGCCGGCCGCCGCCGGCAACGCCGCGACGAAGGCCCCAGCCCCGGCGCCCCAAACCAGCTGGCTCTACCGCGCACCGGCGCAGCCCAACGGCGCAGCCACCAAGGCCGCGGCACCGAAGAACACCGCCAAGCCGGCGGAACAGGCCCAGCCCACCTCTAGCTGGCTTTACCGCACGCCCGCGCAGCGCCCGGCCAATTCGGCGGCCAAGCCGATGGCCACCGCGCCCCAACCCGCCGCGCCGAAAGCCCCTGCCGCGCCATCGGCCTGGCTGTATCGCCAGCCGGCGGATCGCGGCGGCAACGCCGCCGCGGCCGCCAACGAAAAGCCACGTCAGGTGAGCGCCAACCCGTCCTCCGGCCCCGCCGCTTTCCTCGGCTGGGTGTTTGCCAACGGCAAGTTCGCCGGCAACGGCAACACCGCCACCGAGCAGACGGGCTCGAGCGTCGCCGCACCGCGCCCCGAGGCCGAGATCGCCAATGGCCCCGAGCCGACGGAAACCGCGGCCCGCGCCGCCGCTTTCGTGAAGAGCCTTTTCGCCCGCAACGGCGAGGCGGAGAAGCCTGCCGCCGCGCCGGCTCCCGTCGCCCGGCAGACGCCGGCTCGCCCGGCACCTGCTCGCCCGGCGTCTGCTCGCCCGGCGCCTGCTCGCCAGGCACCGGCTCCCGCTGCGGCCCCGGCCCGCCAGGCCACGCCCGCCAAGGCGCCCTCTTCCTCAAGCTGGCTCTACCGGGCACCGACAGCCGCCAAGCCCGCGACCGAGACGAAACCTGTCACCGCCGCATCGAGCTGGGTCTTCGGTGGCCGCAGCTCTGGCGCCACGGCGGGATCAGCCGCGCCGGCCCAGCCTGCCGCCAAGCCGCAGGCCGCTCCGGCGCGCAGCTGGCTCTTCCCGACTGCCAGCGCCCCGGCGGAGCCTTCCCAGGCTGCCGAGCCGGCCGCCACGCCCGCGCAGCCTCGCCAGAGCTGGCTCTACCGTTCCGCCCCCAAGCCCGCGGCCAGCACGCCTGCGCCGCAGGCGCCCGCCGCCAAGCCGGCCGAAGCGGCAAAGCCCGCAGCACGGCCCGCGAGTTGGCTTTATCGCGCCGCGCCGGCCAAGGCAGCCCCGGCGGCGGCACCGGCCAAGGCAGCAATGCCGCAGGCTGCTGTCCCGCAAAAGGCGGCCGCGCCGCAATCCGGCTGGCTGTTCCGGGCCACGCCGGCGCCGAGCAAGCTCGCACCGGCACCGCAAAGCGCCGCCGCCGAGCCCACCAAGCCTGCGGCCCAGCCTCCCCAGCGGTCCGGCTGGCTTTTCCGCTCCGCGGCTGCTGCCACCGCGACGGCCAAACCCGCGCGAACCGCGGCGAAAGCCGCTGCCCCGCAACCGGCCCCGCAACCGGCCCCGCAACCGGCAAGATCAGCTGCCCCGGCAGCGACCGCCCCGACGCCGCAGAAGCCCGCCGCGCCGCAACTCGGCTGGCTCTTCCGCGCAGCTCCCGCCAAACCCGAACCGGCCAAGCCCGCTCCGGCCAAGCCCACTCCGGCCAGGCCCGCGCCGGCCAAGGTCGCAGCGCCGCAGCCCACCTCGGCGCCACAAAAGCCCGCGGCTGCGCAATCCGGTTGGCTCTTCCGCGCCGCCCCGGCCAAGCCTGCACCCGCCAAGCCCGAGCCGACCAAGCCGGCACCCGCTAAGGCAGCGGCGCCGCAGTCGGCAAAGCCGAGCGCGGAGAAGGCCGCCGCTCCCGAGGCCGTGGGACGGCCGCCGGAAACGCGCTCCAGCTGGCTCTTCCGCCCCAACGGCGTCACCAACGGGGCGACGAGCAGCGGATCGCCACAGCCTAAGCCCGACACCCCGCAGGCGAATGGCGAGATCAAGCGGCAGCAGCCGGCCGGCGGCATCTTCATGCGGCCCACGGCCCCCGCCAACGGAAGCGCACGGGCGAACGGGGCAGGCATGAACGGCCCCATGAACGGCTCCTCGCATCATGCCGCGCCCATGAACGGCACCGGAACAAACGGGGCCACCATGAATGGCGCCGGCATGAACGGCGCGCGGGCCAACGGCCATGCCGGGGCAAACGGCTCGGCCTATGCCAATGGCAATAGCTGGCTTTTCCCGCAGGCCGCCGCACCGCAGCCAGAAGCCAATGGCGAGGAAAAGCCGAGCGAGACGGCCGCGCACGTCGCTCCGCCCCGCGCAAGCTGGCTCTATCGCCAGCCGGCCAGGCACTGAACGCAAGGAGGGTGCGCCGCTATCCGGCGCACCGCCTGTCGCCTGTCAGAGTTGACTGTGAAGAACGCATAAGCGGCTGATAGTCGACGGATTTCGGTCTCTCGCAAGGTTTCGGTTTTGCAGGATTCGGTGGCTTGAGCCTGCGGAACCTTGCGATTTCGCATGCGGTTTGGGGATTCCCGGCGGCGCCTTTCCGTGATTCGATTGAGAGGATCACGAGAGGTGACGATGCGACCGAGAGCGCCCAATCGCGAGCTCACCGATGACCTGTTCCGCGCCCGGCTCGACCAGATCATCAACATGCGACACGAGCTCGTCCGGCTGGGCGAGCGGATCGACTGGGCGTGGCTCGATGCGGAGATCGCGCCCTGCTTCGCCAGGGAGGGCCGGCCCGGGGTGTCG
>NZ_JHZK01000034.1 GCF_000688515.1 Afifella pfennigii DSM 17143
CTTCTCCAAGCTCAAGGCCCTGCTCAGAAAGGCCGCCGCCAGAACCGTCGACGAACTCTGGTCCGTCGTTGCCGATTGCCTGCCAGCCTTCACCGCCGAGGAATGCCGCCACTATTTCAAGGCCGCCGGGTATGACCCGGATTAAGTCGAATCTGCTCTAGCGGGCGCCACCCTTGGCCCGTTTCGGCCGCAGGACATGCGCATGCGCCGCGTCGTAGAGGGCGCTGTCGCGGAAATCGGCCGCCCCGAGCGCCCTTCCCACGAAGATAAGGACGGTGCGCGTCAGCTTGGCGGCGCGCACCGCCTCGCGCAATCCGGCAAGCTCGGTCTTCACCAGGGCCTCGTCCGGCCACCCCACCCGGTAGGCGACGACGGCCGGGCAGTCGGCGCCGAGGATCGGGATGAGCTCGCGCTCCACGGCGAGGAGGTTGCGCGCCGAAAGATGGATGGCGAGCGTCGCGCCGGTGCGCGCGAAGGCGCCGAGATCCTCACCCTCCGGCATCTTCGACGATTTCATCGCCGTGCGCGTCAGCACCACCGATTGCGCCACTTCCGGGATGGTGAGCTCCTGGCCGAGCGCCGCCGCCGCCGCCGCGAAGGCCGGCACGCCCGGCGTCACGTCGTAATCGATGCCAAGCGCCTTCAGGCGGCGGATCTGTTCCGCGATGGCGCCGTAGAGCGACGGATCGCCGGAATGCACGCGCGCCACGTCCTTGCCGGCGCGGCAGGCCGCCTCCATTTCCGCCACGATGTCGTCGAGCGCCATCGGCGCGGTGTCGAGGACCCGCGCGCCCTGCGGCGCCGCCGCGACCACTTCCGGCGGCACCAGCGAGCCGGCATAGAGGCAGACGGGCGAGCTTTCGATGAGCCTGAGGCCGCGCAGGGTGATGAGGTCCGGCGCGCCGGGCCCGGCGCCGATGAAATGCACCTTACCGAGAAAAGAGCTCATGTCGCGGCCCCCTCGGCCATCGCCTCGACGGGTTCTTCCTTGCGGTCGTAACCGCGCGGCGTGAACAGGAAATCGCGTCCGCCCGCCCGAAAGACGCGGCTTTGCGAGGAGCCGACGACGACGAGGCTCATCATGTCGACGTCTTCCACCTTGAGCGCGCCGAGCGTCGTCAGATGCAGGCGTTCCTCGGCCCGCCCGAGCTGGCGGGCGATGAGGACCGGCGTTTGCGCCCGCCGGCGCTGAAGCAGGATGTCGCGCGCATCGGCGAGCTGGTGGCGCCGCCGCTTGGAGACAGGATTGTAGAAGGCGACGACGAAATCGCCGGCGGCGGCCGCCTTGACGCGCTCAAGGATCGCCTCCCAGGGCGTCAAAAGGTCGGAAAGCGAGATGAGGCAGAAATCGTGCCCCATCGGCGCGCCGATCCGCGCCGCGGCCGCCTGGAAGGCGGAAATGCCGGGCGCGACGACGATCTCGGCCCGCTTCTCCGGCGAGGCAGCCGGCGCCGCCTCCACAAGCTCCATGACCAGGCTCGCCATGGCGTAGATGCCAGGATCGCCGGAGGAGACGAGCGCCACCTTGCGCCCCTCCCCGGCGAGCTTCAGGGCGAGCGCGCAACGCTCCCGCTCCTGGCCGAGCTCCGAATCGATGCGTTTCTGGTCCGCGATAAGTGAGACAATAAGGTCGAGATAGTAATGATAGCCGATAATATAGTCGGCATCGGAGATAAGGCGCGCCGCTTCCGGTGTCCGCCAGTCTTCCGTTCCGGGGCCGATACCGATAACCGCGAGACGGCCGCGCGCCCTGCCGAGCCTTTCCGGCCGAAGCGGCGCCGGCGCCTCGGCGATGGCGCAGGTGGCCCGCGCGCTCTTGCGCTTGGCCATGACGAGCCTTCCCTGCGGCCCCACGGCGGCGAGCGCCGCCCCCTCCGCGACGCCGTGGCAGCCGACCTCGCAAAAGACCGTCTCGGAAGGATTTTCAAGCCGCGGCGTTTCTTCCTCAAGCCGCGCCGCGGAGAAGAACCGCACGGGAAGCTCCAGCGCCTTGCCGGCCTCCAGGATCGCCGTCTCGTCGGCCTTCAAGTCGATGGAAACGAGGCAGGCGAGCGCGCCTCGCGACAGGCCGGCCGCCGCAAGGCTCGCTTCGATCAGCCCCAAAACTTCTGCCGTCTCCGCCCCCCGCTCGCAGCCGACGCCGAGCGCCAGCGAACGTGGATGATAGACGAGGCTCTGCGCATTGCCGGCGACCTTGCGCGTGGTGGCGACAAGCCGGAGCCGCGCCTCTTCCGCACGTTTCAGCCCGCTCGCCTCAAGCCAGGGCAGCGTCCCCTCAAGCCGCACCGCCTCGCCTTCCAGCAGCGCCGCCATCACGCCCTTGGCGTCCTGCGGATTGGCGAGCGACCAGCCTTCCGGCGGCGCGTCGAGGGCGATGCCGAAGCGGGTCTCGCCGGCCGTCGTGAGCGCGGCATGCCCGCCGAGCGCACCGGCGAGCCGTTCGGCAAACTCGTT
The DNA here is from genome assembly GCF_000688515.1 of Afifella pfennigii DSM 17143. Lineage (GTDB taxonomy): Bacteria > Pseudomonadota > Alphaproteobacteria > Rhizobiales > Afifellaceae > Afifella > Afifella pfennigii. The sequence continues at coordinate 2,455 of NZ_JHZK01000034.1, forward strand.
GGCGCCGCGATGGCCGCCGAGAAGCGGCACGATGCTCGTCCCGTCCTCCGAGACGGCGAGGACCGGCGGCTCGGCCCGCTTGTCGGCAAGGAGCGGCGCCAGCACCCGGATGAGGATGCCGGCCGCGCAGATGCCGACAATCGCCCGCCCGGCGGCAAAGAGCTCGCGGATATGCGAGCCGGCCTCGTCGAAGACCGCATGCGCCGCCCCGGCGCCCGTCTCCACCAGCCTCCGCGCCGCATGCACCTCCCCGCCGAGCGAGGCGCGCGCGGTATGCGCCGTCTTCAGCCCCTCGCCCGTCAGCGCCAGGAAAACCGGCTCCTTCATCCTCGCTCCCCAATCAGGATCATGGAAAAATATGGCGCCTCGTCCGCCTCAAGCCCGGCAAGCGGCTCCACGCGCTGCTCGGCGAGGCTGGCATGCGCCACATAGACGGCCCGCTCCGTCAGGCCGAGTTCGGCGATGAGGCGCTTGAGGCGCGGCAGATGGCGGCCGACCTTGAGGATCGCCGCCGCCTGCGCGCCGCACAGGAGCTCCTTCAGCACCTCGTCCTCAAGCGTCGCCGGAAAGACGCTCAGCGTGCCGGTGCGTCGCGTCAGCGGCCTGCCGGCCGCCGCCGCCACCGCCGTCAGCGAGGAGACGCCCGGCACGATTTCAGCGGCAAAGCGCGGCGCCAATCGGTCGTGTAGATACATGAAGGTCCCGTAGAAGAAGGGATCGCCCTCGCACAAGACGGCGACGTCCCGCCCGGCCTCAAGATGCGCCGCCATGGCCTTCGCCGCCCGGTCGTAGGGCTCCGCCGGGACGCTGCCCGGCCGCATCTTGATGCGGATGACGATCTCCTCGCACCCTTGCGGAATATGCGCCGCGGCGATCCGCCGGGCGAAGCTCTCGCCGGGATCGGGCGCCGGATAGGCGATGACGGGCGCGGCCGCAATCAGCCGCGCCGCCTTCAGCGTCATCAGCTCCGGATCGCCCGGCCCGACGCCGATACCGTAAAGCGTGCCGCTCATCCGCCCTGCCCTTTCCGCCCCGATCCCTTCCGCCAAGCCCATTGCGTCACCGGCATGGCCGGCCGCCAGCCGCGATAGGGCCCGACCTTCTCCGCCCTGGAGACGGCAAGCCGCGTGAGTTCCCCGCCATGCGCGGCGGCGGCGGCAAGCAGCACCTCCTCGCTTTCCAGCGTCACCGCATGGGCGACCAACCGCCCGCCGGCTTTCAGCGCCGCGCTCGCCGCTTCAAGGGTCGCTGCCGTGACCCCGCCGCCGACGAAGACCGCATCGGGCGCCGGAAGGCCGGCGAGCGCGCCCGGCGCCTCGCCATGGCGAATGTCGAGCTCCGGCACGCCGAGCGCTTCGGCGTTGCGCGCCGCCATCGCCCGCCTTTCCGGCCTCGGCTCCAGCGCAATCGCCTTGGCCTGCGGCGCCGCGCGCAGAAACTCGATGGCGACCGAGCCCGCCCCCGCGCCGATATCCCACAGGAGCGCGCCCGGATATGGCGCCAGCTTGGCAATCGCCAGCGCCCGCGCCTCGCGCTTGGTCATCTTGCCGTCGTGCTGAAAGGCCTCGTCCGGCAGGCCCGCCGCGCGCGGCAGCCAATCCGCCTCCGGCCCGGCGATGCATGCGACCGCCAGCGTGTGGAAGTCGGCGACCTCGCCCGCCCGGCTTTCGCCCGCACAGCTTTCGCCCGCCCAACTTTCGGCGCTCGCCTCAAGCCGCGCCTCCTTCTGCCCGCCCATATGCGACAGCGCCACCATGCGGCTCTCCCCAAAGCCGCGTTCGCAAAGCAACGCCGCCACCGCCGCCGGCGTCGCCGCGTCATGCGACAGGATGAGGAGCCTTCCCCCCGGATAGAGGCGGAGCGCCAGCCTGGCGAGCGGGCGCCCGTGCAGCGTCACCGTCTCCACCTCGTCGAGCGGCCAGGCGAGCCGCGCCGCCGCCAGCGAGAAGGCGGAAAGATGCGGGTGGACGGTCATCTCCTCCGCGGCAAAGGCGCGGGCGAGCGTGGCGCCGATGCCGAAATGCATCGGATCGCCGGTGGCAAGGACGGTGACGTCGCGCCCGCGATACTCGGTCAGGCGGCTGACAAGCTCCGATAGCGGGCTCGCCCAGGAAAGCCGCTCTTGCGCGATTTCCGCGCCGCCTTGGGGCGGCAGCATGGCGAGATGCCGTTCGCCGCCGACGACGAGCTCGGCGGCCTGGAGAAGCGCGCGCGCCGCCGGCGACAGGCCGGCAAGCCCGTCCTCGCCGATGCCGATGACGGAAAGCCACGGCTTCATGCGGGCGCCTCGCCGATGAGGAGGGCGTTGAGCGCGGCCGCCGCCATGGCGCTGCCGCCGCGCCTGCCTTTGAGAGCCACGAAGGGGATGGCGAGCGCGTTGGCCGCAAGTGCCGCCTTCGATTCCGCCGCGCCGACGAAGCCCACCGGAAAGCCGAGGACCAGCGCCGGCCGGCATGGCGGCGCCTCGGCGAGCTCCAGGAGCTGGAAAAGCGCCGTCGGCGCATTGCCGATGACGACGACGGCGCCGCCGAGCCTTTCCTTCAGCGCCACAAGACCGGCGGCCGAGCGCGTCGTTCTCAAACGCTCTGCCAGCTCCGCCGCCTGGGGCTGCGCCACCGCCACCTCAACGGCGTTGTCCGCCGGCAGGTGCCGGCGCGCGATGCCGGCGGCCACCATGGCGACGTCGCAGACGATCGGAGCTCCGGCGGCAAGCGCCGCGCGCCCGGCCGCGCCGGCGTCCTTGGAGAAGACGAGATCGCCGATAAGATCGGTCATGCCGCCGGCATGCACGATGCGTTTCGCCAGCGCCCTCAGCTCCTCCGGCAGGCCGGCAAGATCGCATTCCGCCTCGATGATGGCGAAGGAGCGCCGGGTGATCTCCGCCCCGTCTTTCAGATAATCCATCGCCGCGGCCGTCTAGCCCTTGCGCATGGAGCGCGGCCCGAGCGGGTGGTCGGCATGGGGATAGGGATGGTGGTGGTGCCCGTGATCGTGGCTATGCGCGTGATCATGGCCATGCGCGTGATGGTGATCGTGGCCGTGATGGGTGTGCGCCTCCTCCTGGCATCTGCCGTTGCAGGTGCCGTCTTCATTGCACAGGTCGCAGCCCGCCCCGACGCCTTCCACGTGATGGTGATGGCTTTCCTGGGCAAGCCCGATCTCCGCCTCAAAGCCGAGGATCTGCTCGCGATACTTGCACATCTGGCAGTTCATCAAATTGCCGCCGGAAAGGATCTCCTCCGCCCGTTCCTTCAGCGTCGCGATCACCTGCGGATGGTCGTTGAGATAGGAGGCCTTGAGGAACTCGATCTCCGGGTGGCGCGCCGCCACGGCATCCGTCGCCTGGTAGATGCGCGAGACGAGGACGCCGGTGAACAGGAAGTAGGGAAAGACGATGATGCGCCGGTAGCCGAGCTTGGCAGCATGGGTGAGCGCCGGCTCCACCAGCGGAAAGGTGACGCCGGAATAGGCCGTCTCCGCCCAGCCGAAGCCGAAACCTTCCCATAACAGGCGCGTCACCTTGGCGACGTTGGAATTGGCGTCCGGATCTGAGGCGCCGCGTCCGACGACGACAAGCAGCGTCTCGTCAAGCGGCACCTCGGCGGCAGCGGAAAGCGCCTCCTCAATGCGCGTCGCCGCCGCCTTCAGCATGCGCGCATCGACGCCGAGATCGCGCCCGTAATCGATCCGCACCCCCTTCTCCGCCTGATAGGTATTGAGGACGGAGGGAATGTCGTTCTTGGCGTGGCCGGCGGCAAAGAGCATGCCCGGCACGGCAAGGATGCGGGTGCAGCCGGCGGCGACCAGCTTGTCGAGGCCGGTGCGGATCACCGGCTCGGCAAATTCCAGATAGCCATATTCCACCGGCCAGTCGGGGAAGAGCTTGCGCGCCTCTTCGGCGAGACGGGCGAATTCGGCGACGGCGGCGCGGTTGCGGCTGCCATGACCGCAGATCATCAGCCCGATCTTCTCGGCGCCGTTGCTCGGGGAAGGGATCATGAAGGGCCTCGCTTCTCTCACGATACGGGAGAGGCCCGCCGGCAGGGCGCAGCGCCTTGCCGGTCGCTCGGACGGCCCCGGCCTTGGCTCCCGATTGGGGTCAACCGCACCGGGATCGCTTTCAGCCCCTTGGGAAAAGGGCGACCATCCCGCCCCGGTGGTAGAGAGGCGGCGCGCCGGCGTCAATCGCCGCTTTGGGCGATGGCGGCGCCGGCTTGTCGCGGCCCGTTAGCCTGAAAGCTGTCGGTAGCGCGCCACCAGGCCGGCGGTCGAGCTGTCGAGCCCTTGCACGTCTTCACCGTCGCGGATCACCGGCAGGAGCTTGCCGGCGAGCGCCTTGCCGAGCTCCACCCCCCATTGGTCGAAGGAATTGACGTCCCAGACGGCCCCCATGACAAAGACGCGGTGCTCGTAGAGCGCAATCAGCATGCCGAGCGTCTCCGGGTCGAGGCGCTTGTAGATGAGGGTGTTCGAAGGCCGGTCGCCGGGAAAGGTGCGGTGCGGCGCCAGGCGGTCGATCTTCGCTTGCGGCATCCCCTCCGCGGCGAGCTCGGCGCGCACCTCTTCCTCGCTCTTGCCGAAGGCGAGCGCCTGCGACTGGGCGAGACAATTGGCGAGGAGCTTGGCATGGTGGTCGCCCATCTCCTCAGCCGGCACGGCGGCGACGAGGAAATCGACCGGCACGATCTCCCTCCCCTGATGCAGGAGCTGGAAGAAGGCGTGCTGGCCGTTGGTGCCGGGCTCGCCCCAGACGACCGGCCCGGTGGCATAGTCGACCGGCCGTCCTGAGCGTGTCACGCGCTTGCCGTTCGATTCCATGTCGAGCTGCTGAAGATGCGCAGCAAAGCGGCTCATGCGTTCATCGTAGGCAATCACCGCCTGGGTGGCATAGCCGCGGACATTGCGGTGATAGACGCCGAGAAGGCCCATGATGACGGGCAGGTTCTCAGCCAGCGGGGCGGAGCGGAAATGCACGTCCATCTTCCGCGCCCCGGCAAGGAACCGCCTGAAGTTCCTGGAGCCGATGGAAATGGCGAGCGGCAGGCCGATCGCCGACCAGACCGAATAGCGCCCGCCAACCCAGTCCCAGAAGCCGAAGACGCGGTCCTCTTCGATGCCGAATGCGGCGACCTTTTCAAGATTGGTGGAAAGCGCGGCGAAATGCGCCGCCACCGCCTCCTCGCCGAGACGCTCCACCAGCCAGGCACGGGCCGAATGGGCGTTGGTCATCGTCTCCAGCGTGGTGAAGGTCTTCGACGCGATGAGAAAAAGGGTGCGCTCCGGGTCGAGCCCGGCAAGCGTATCGGCAAGATGCGCCCCGTCGACATTGGAGACGAAATGCACCTTCGGCCCGCCGCCCCGGTAAGGGGCAAGCGCCGCCACGGCCATCGCCGGGCCGAGATCGGAGCCGCCGATACCGATATTGACGACGTCGGTGAAAGCCTTCCCGCTCAAGCCGGCGACGCGGCCGGAGCGCACGGCGTCGGCGAACTCGCCCACCCGCTCCAGAACGTCGTGGACGGCGAGCATCACGTCGGCGCCGTCCACCTCGATCTCGGCGCTTTCCGGCGCGCGCAGCGCGGTATGCAGGACAGCGCGGTCTTCCGTCGTGTTGATCTTTTCCCCGCAGAACATCGCCTCGCGCAGTTCCTCCAGCTCGGCGGCGCGGGCAAGCTCGACGAGCAGCGCCATCGTCTCGGCCGTTGCCCGGTTCTTGGAATAGTCGAGCGTCAGATCGTCGAGGCTGGCCGAGAAGTTCTGAAAGCGCTTCGGATCCTCGGCGAAGAGATCGGCGATATGCCGATCCTTCAGCTTCACATCGTGCGCCTTCAGGGCTTCGAGCGCGGTTCGTGCCCCCGGCTTCATGACAACCTCCTACCCAGCCGGGCGAAGCGCCGCCGCCTCGCGGGCGAGCGCCTCGATCCTCGCCCAGTCGCCGCCCGCCACCGCCTCCGGCGGGGCGAGCCAGGAGCCGCCGACGGCGAAGACGTTGGGCAGGCAAAGATAGGCCGAGGCGCTTTGCGCGCTGATGCCGCCGGTCGGGCAGAAGCGGATTTCCGGCAGCGGCCCGGCGAGCGCCTTCAGATAGGTGGCGCCGCCGGCCATCTCGGCCGGGAAGAATTTTTGCAGATGATAGCCGGCCTCCACCAGCGCCATCGCCTCCGAAGCGGTGGCAGCGCCCGGCAGGCCCGGCAGCACGCAATACCTCGCCGCCTCCAGGAGTTGCGGGCTCATGCCGGGCGAGACCCAGAAGCGGGCGCCGGCACGCTCGGCCCGCCGCAGCTGATCGGGGGCGAGCACCGTGCCGACACCGACGGCGATCTCTTCGACCTCCTCAGCGATGCGCCGCACCGCCTCAAAGGCCGCCTCCGTGCGCAAGGTCACCTCGATGGCGTGAACGCCCCCGGCAACGAGGGCGCGGGCAAGCGGCACGGCCGCCTCTGCATCCTCCAGAACGACGACGGGCAGGACGGGCGTCCCGCGCAGAATGGCTTCCAGCTCTTCGGTCTTTTCCATCATGATCTCAATCGGTCAGAATTTTCCCAATCGGGTGGCAACGATGGCAGCGCCCGGCGCAAGTGGGCGCGCCGCGACGCACCTGCCAGTCCCACGACTTCGAGCGCGCCAGAGGCACGCCGCCCCTCACGCCGCGCGCTCCGGCGCATCGAAGGAGATGACGCCGGCGCCTTCTTCCGCCGGCCCCGCCATCGCCCGGAAGGCGGTAAAAAGCTCGCGGCCCGTGCCGCACTGGTTGCCCGAAAGGTCTTCCCGGGCCGGCTGGCGCGCCGCCCATTCGCTTTCCTCCACAAGCGCGGCGAGCGTGCCCGACGCGGCGTCGAGGCGCACCACATCGCCGCTGCGCACTTTGCCGATGGGGCCGCCACAGGCCGCTTCCGGCGTCACATGGATCGCCGCCGGCACCTTGCCGGAGGCGCCGGACATGCGCCCGTCGGTGACAAGGGCGACGGCAAAACCCCTGTCCTGCAGGACGCCGAGCGGCGGCGTCAGCTTGTGCAGCTCCGGCATGCCGTTGGCGCGCGGCCCCTGAAAGCGCAAGACGGCGACGAAATCGCGGTCAAGCTCGCCCGCCTTGAAGGCGGCGATCAGCTCCTCCTGCGAGGCAAAGACGACCGCCGGCGCCTCCACCACCCGATGCTGCGGCTTCACCGCCGAGACCTTGACGACGGCCCGGCCGAGATTGCCGGCAAGAAGCTTGAGGCCTCCCGTCGTCTGGAAGGCATTTTCGGCCGGCCTGAGCACCGTCTCGTCATGGCTTGTCTGCGGCGCCTGGCGCCATGCCGCCTCGCCGTCCGCACCCAGCACGGCCTCGCGCCGATAAGCGGCAAGCCCGCCGCCGGCGACGGTACGCACATCCTCGTGCAGAAGCCCCGCATCGAGCAGCGTGCCGATCAAGAACCCCATGCCGCCGGCGGCGTGAAAATGGTTCACGTCGGCAAGCCCGTTCGGATAGATGCGGGCAAGCAGCGGCACCTTCTCCGACAGGGCGGCAAAATCGTCCCAGGTGATGAGGATACCGGCCGCCCGCGCCATGGCGATGAGATGCAGCGTGTGGTTGGTCGAGCCGCCGGTGGCATGAAGGCCGACGATGCCGTTGACGACGGCCTTTTCGTCGATCACCTCGCCGACGGGCGTGTAATCGTTGCCGAGCGCGGTGATGGCGAGGGCGCGCTTGGTCGCCGCGCGGGTGAGCGCGTCGCGCAAGGGCGTGTTCGGATTGACGAAGGAAGCCCCCGGCAGGTGCAGGCCCATCACCTCCATCAGCATCTGGTTGGAATTGGCCGTGCCGTAGAAGGTGCAGGTGCCGGGCCCATGATAGGATTTCGATTCCGCGGCAAGAAGCTCCTCCCTGCCGACCTTGCCCTCCGCGTAGAGCTGGCGGATGCGCGCCTTCTCGTCATTGGCAAGGCCCGACGGCATCGGCCCGGCGGGGATGAAGACGGCCGGCAGATGCCCGAAGGCGAGCGCGGCCATGACAAGCCCCGGCACGATCTTGTCGCAAATGCCGAGAAAGACGGCCGCATCGAACATATTGTGCGACAGCGCTATCCCCGCCGACATGGCGATGACGTCGCGCGAGAACAGCGACAGATCCATGCCCGGCTGGCCCTGGGTGACGCCGTCGCACATGGCCGGCACGCCGCCGGCGACCTGGGCGACGCCGCCCGCCTGCGACGCCGCCTGGCGGATGACATCCGGGAAGCGCTCATAGGGCTGATGCGCCGACAGCATGTCGTTGTAGGCGGTGACGATGGCAAGGTTCGGCACCGCCTCGCCGGCAAGCGCCGCCTTGTCGGAAGCGGCGCAGGCGGCAAAGCCATGGGCAAGGTTGCCGCAAGAGAGCGACCCGCGCCTCGGGCCGGCCTCGCGCGCGGCGGCGATGCGGGCCAGATAGGCCGCGCGCGTTGCCGCCGAACGTTCGGCGATCTTTTCCGTGACGGCGGCAATCTCGGCTCGAACGGACATCGGCTCTCCTCGCTTCAGGGCGCTGGTATAGATATCGACCGGCACCACCTCCTGGCGCAGGATAGCGCGGATGGGCATGTCTTCGACCGGGCCCTCGCCGAGCGCTTCGTCAAGGACGGCGAGCTTCGCCTGCCCCTCCAGATGCAAGATGAGGGCGCGCGTCTTCAAGAGCGGCGTCAGCGTGAAGGTGATGCGCGGCTCGCCGGCGGCCTCCGCGCGCATCGGCAGAAGCGGCATGTCGGTGGCGATATCGATCGCCGCCGTCAGATTGTCGCCACCGGGAAACCAGGAGGCGGTATGGCCGTCCTCGCCCATGCCGAGAACGACCGCGGCGAAGGGCAAGAGCACCGTCTCAACCTGCAGCGTGGCCGCCCCAACGCCCTTCTCCGGCGTCGGCGCGCCCGTGAACAGCGGCACGAAGCGGGCCTCCTCGGCCTTGGCGCGAAGAAGGTTCTGCGCCAGAAGCCCGGCATTGGAGCGTGCATCGTCGGGCGGCACCCAGCGCTCGTCGACCAGGGTCACGGTGACGGCGCTCCAATGAAGGTCCTTCGACGCGAGCTTTTGGAAGAACAGCTTCGGCGTCGTGCCGCCGGAAAGGGCGAGGGAGGCCGTGCCATCCGCTTCGATCGCGGCGACAAGCTCGTTCGCGACCCGCTCCGCGAGCGCCTCCGCCACCGCTTCGCGGCCGGAAAAGTCGTGCCGATGAATGCTCATGAAAGCGCGTCCTCGTGCCAGGTGCGCCCGTCGCGCTCGATGAGGGCGATCGCCGCCGAGGGCCCCCAGGTGCCGGCCGTATAGGGCGCCGGCGCCGCCCCGTCCCCGTCCCAGGCCTCGCGGATCGGATCGATCCAGGCCCAGGCCGCCTCCACCTCGTCGCGGCGCATGAAAAGCGTCTGGTTGCCGCGGATGACGTCGAGCAGGAGCCGTTCATAGGCGTCTGGATAGCGCTCGGCAAAGCTCTCCGCGAAGCTCATATCGAGCGGCACGTAGTTGAGACGCATGCCGCCCGGCCCCGGATCCTTGATCATGATCCATTGCCTGACGCCCTCGTCGGGCTGCAGGCGCAACACCAGCCGGTTCTGCGAGATGATGCCGGAATCCTTGGGAAAGATGGAATGCGGGATCGCCCTGAAGGTGATGACGATTTCCGAGACCCGCTCCGCCAGCCGCTTGCCGGTCCGCAAGTAGAAGGGAACGCCCGCCCAGCGCCAGTTCGCCACTTCCGCCTTGAGCGCCACGAAGGTCTCCGTCCGGCTCTTTGCCGCCCCGATTTCCTCGCCATAGCCGGGCACCGCCCCGCCATCGGCCGCCCCGGCGCGATACTGGCCGCGCACCGTCAGCTTGTCGTAATTGCTTTCGTCGATCGGCTTCAGCGCCCGGATCACCTTCAGCTTCTCGTCGCGCACCGAATTGGCGTCGAAGGAATCGGGCGGCTCCATGGCGACGAGGCACAGAAGCTGGACGATGTGGTTCTGCACCATGTCGCGCAGGGCACCCGACGTATCGTAATAGCTGCCGCGCGAGCCGACGCCGAGCGTCTCGGCGACGGTGATCTGCACATGGTCGATATGGGCGGAGTTCCACAAGGGCTCGAAAAGCGTGTTGGCGAAGCGCAGCGCCATCAGGTTCTGCACCGTCTCCTTGCCGAGATAATGGTCGATGCGGAAGATCTGGCTTTCCTCAAAGGCCATGGCGACCGCATCGTTGACCTTCCGTGCGGAGGCGAGGTCGCGCCCGATCGGCTTTTCCAGGACGACGCGCGATTTCGGCGTCACCAGGCAATGGTGCGCCAGTCGCCGGCAGAGCTCGTCGACGAGGGTCGGCGCGACGGCGAGATAATAGGCCCGCACGCGGTCCGGATCCTCGTCGAGCTCGGCGCAGAGCGCATCCCAGCCCTCCTCCTTCTGCGCATCGAGCGAGCGATAGGAGAGCATCTTCAAGAACGCCTGCAGCGCCTCTTCCTCGCGCGCATCCTGCGGCACGAATTCCTTCAGCGCCGTCTCCGTCATCGCCCGATATTCGGCGTCGCTCATCTGTCGGCGCGAGGCGGCGATGATCCTGCCCTCCGGCGGCAGCTGGCCGTCGAGCATGCGATGATAGAGCGCCGGCAGGAGCTTGCGGCGGGCAAGATCGCCCGTGCCGCCGAAGACGACATAGTCGAAAGGCTCGACCGGTATGACGCGATAGGTCATGAAGGGCTGCTCTGCGAAGAAGGAAGGGAAAGGCTTTGCGCGACGGTTGCGGCACCATCACCCCGGGCGGCGCGGCGGGTCAACCCGGCCACGGGACGGCGGCGGGAAGCGAGACGTCGGCGCTCACAAAAGGGGCGCTGATCCGCGCCGAGAGCATCGGCAAGACCTTTCCGGACGGCCTGGAGACGCTGCGGGACATCTCCGTCACGATCGAGCCGGGCGAGTTCGTCGCCCTTCTCGGCCCGTCCGGCTGCGGCAAGACCACCTTCCTGCGGCTGGCGGCGGGGCTTGAGACGCCGAGCGCCGGCACGCTCCAGGTCGCCAAGCGCGGCGGAAAGCGGCCGGAAACGGGCTATGTCTTCCAATCCCCGACGTTGATGCCCTGGGCGAGCCTTGCCGCCAATATCCGCCTTCCGCTGACGCTGCGCGGCCTGCCGCGCAAAAAGGCCGACCGGGCCGTTGCCGCCGCCCTCGCCAGGGTCGGGCTCTCCGATTTCGCCGATGCTTTGCCAAGCCGGCTTTCCGGCGGCATGGCCATGCGCGCCTCGCTGGCCCGGGCGCTCGTCGCCGAGCCCGACCTTCTGCTTCTCGACGAGCCCTTCGCCGCCCTCGACGAGATGACCCGCTTCCGCCTCGGCGAAGAATTGTCGGCCCTGCAGAGCGAGCTCGGCTTCACCGTCCTCTTCGTCACGCATTCGCTCTACGAGGCCGCCTTCCTGGCCGAGCGCATTCTCGTCTTCTCGCCACGGCCCGGCCGCATCCTCGGCGAGGTGCTGAACGCCGCGCCGCTGCCGCGCCTGCCGGCGCATCGGGGCGAGAGCGGATTTCAGGATGTGGTGGAAGCGCTGCGGCGGCTCTTGGCCGAGCCGTCCTGAGCCTGACCGGGCTCTTCCTCGTCGATGCCGCAGAACATGTCGTGGATAACCTCGATCAGCCGGCGCGCCTTGCCGGAGGCGAGGCTGTAATAGATCGCCTTGCCCTCCCGGCGGGTGGCGACCAGCCCTTCCAGCCGCAATCGCGCCAGTTGCTGCGACACCGTCGGCTGTCGCAAGTCCAAGAGATTTTCCAGCTCCGTCACCGACCTCTCCCCCTCCGCCAGATGGCAGAGGATCATCAACCGGCTCTCATGCGACAGCGCCTTCAGGAAATCGCTCGCCGCCTTGGCGTTCTCGGCGAGGCCGGGGAGCTCGGCCTCGCCCATTCGGGCTGCGTCGGCGTCTGCTTCGGCAAGTTGACCTTGGGGCGTCATGGCTCGCTCTCTCGACGGATCGTTTCGACTGTGCCGGCGATGCCGCGCTGCGACAGAGCGGCACGGGGGTGTCACAATGAGTTGAGACACACCATACACTATCTTGCGCATATCTAGGGCGACTTCGATCGTCGCCAAAGGGCGGGGACGGGCCGCGCCAGCTATGGCGTCGACGGGCCCGAAAAGGAGAAACCGTGCTCGAAGTGAGCTTCATCGGCGCCTTCATCGGCGGGCTTTTGTCCTTCGTTTCGCCCTGCGTGCTGCCGATCGTGCCGGCCTCGCTCGGCTTTATCGGCGGTGTCTCGCTGGAAGAGCTGACCGAAGAGGGCAAGGTGCCGCCCGGGCTGACGCAGAAGGTCTTTGCCGCCGCCTTCGCCTTCGTTCTCGGCTTCACCACGGTCTTCGTTCTCTTCGGGCTGACGGCCTCCGGCATCGGCCAGACGCTCGCCGCCCATAAGGACTGGCTCTCCGTCGTCGCCGGGGTGGTCATCATAGGGTTCGGCCTGCACTTCCTGGGGCTCTTGCGCATCGGCCTTCTCTACCGCGAAGCGCGTTTCAACGTTCGCGAGAAGCCGCCGGGCCTCTTCGGCGCCTATCTTATCGGCCTTGCCTTCGCCTTCGGATGGACGCCCTGCATCGGCCCGGTTCTCGGCACCATCCTGGCGCTCGCCGGCAGCCAGGGCTCGGCGCAGGACGGAGCGGTCCTGCTCTTCATCTACGGCATGGGGATGGGCCTTCCCTTCCTTCTGGCGGCCGCCTTCGCCGGGCCGTTCCTGAAATGGGCGAGCGGCTTCCGCCGCCATATGGGCACGGTGGAGAAGGTGATGGGCGGCATGCTCGTTCTCACCGGAATTCTCTTCCTGACCGGCGACATGGCCAACCTGTCGTTCTGGCTTCTGGAGACCTTCCCCGCCTTCTCCACCATCGGCTGAGGCTTCAGGCCCCGCGCGGCACGACGGCCCCGCGCGGCACGATGGCGCCGCGGTGGCCGATGACGTGGCGGGCGAGCGCCTGGCCGCGCTCCACCGCCGCCTCCGGCGATAGGCCCTTGATGCGCGCCGCCAGATAGGCGGCGTTGAAGCTGTCGCCGGCCGCGGTGGTATCGACCGGCTGGACGCGCTCTTGCAGCGGCAGGCGCGCTTGCCGTCCGCCGGCACGCAGGAGAACGTCCCCGGCGCCGCAGGTCATGACGATTTCCGTAACGCCGTGCTCGTTAAGGGCATCGAGCGCCTCTGCCTCGCTTGCCACACCCCAGAGCAGCTTTTCGTCGTCGGCGGAGGGCAGGAGCAGATGCGCCAGCGACAGGAAGCGGCGATAGACGGCGCGGGCATGGTCGATGTCGCCGCCCCACAGCGCCGGCCGCCAATTGCCGTCGAAGGCGATCTTGGTGCCGGCCGCCCGCGCTGCCTCAAGCGCGGCGTGAAAGCGCGACAGGCCATCGTCGGAATAGATGCCGAGCGTTATGCCGGAAAAATATACCCATTTTGCCGCGCGCATCGCCGCAATCACCTTCTCCGCCTCCGCCAGCTCAAAGAGCTGGCGCGCCGGCGAGCTCTCGCGCCAATAAAAGAAGCGCCTTTCGCCGGCAGCGTCGATGTCGATGGCGTAAAGGCCCGGCAGGCGGCCCGCGACGCTGAGCGCGACATCGGTGACGACGCCCTCCGAGCGCGCCAGTTCCAGGATCGCCGCGCTATAAGGATCGCCCGCCCCGAGCGCCGTGGCAAAGCCGCTCGTAACGCCCTCTCGGGCGCAATAGATGGCGGTGTTGAAGGTATCGCCGCCATAGGCGAGCGAGCAGCGACCGTCCTCCGTCGATAGCTCCACCATGCATTCGCCGATGGCAAGTACGTCCACGCCCATTCTCTTCCCCGATCGTTACGCGGCCGATCTCCTACATGCAGTTGGGCGGGTGAGGCTAGAAGAGGATGGCTGCTGAGAGCGGGAAGCGTCCGAAAGGGCCGGGCGTGGAGAATGCGCGGGCCGCCGTCCGGCCGCGCATCATCACCTCAATCGAAGTTCGGCGCCAGGCGCAGCGTGAGCCCGTCCAGCTCCTCCGACATCAGGATCTGGCACGAAAGCCGCGAATTTTCCTCCACCGCGAAGGCCTCGTCGAGACGGTCGACCTCCTCATCGTGCGGCGGCGCCACCTTCTCCTGCCATTCCGGCTCGACATAGACATGGCAGGTGGCGCAGGCGCAGGCTCCCCCGCATTCGGCTTTGATCGGCAGGCCCCAATCGCGGATGATCTCCATCACCCGCCAGCCGGGCAGCGCCTCCAGGGCATGGCGTACGCCCTTCTCGTCGACAACGTGGATTTTCATGACGCCAGCTCTCCGGCTGCCTGTGGGCGCGGGATGGCGGGACGGCGGGCCCAGGCGCGGCCGGCCGCGGGCGCCTCTTCGCCGCTCGCCGGCTGATAATAGAGATGGATCGCCGGCAGCTCCCCCCGCTCCAGGGCCGCAATCGTCGGCAGGTGACGGATCTGGAAAGCGTCGAAGCCGCAGCGCAGCATCAACGGGATCTGATCGAGGATGACATCGCCGATGGCACGCATTTCGCCCGCAAAGCCATATTGGCCGCGCAGTATCTGCGCCTTGGAGAAGGATCGCCCGTCAGAAAAGCGCGGGAAATCGAGCGCCACGAGCTCAAGCGCCGCCAGATGCGGCAGGACCGCTTCGAGGCTCTCCCCCGCTTGCAGCCAAACCGCCTTCGCCGCCGGGCCGCCATCGTCAACGGCCTTTGCGAACCTTGCCGCCGGCACGATCGCGCTTGCCCCTTCCGGCGGCGTTTCGTCTTCGCGCAGAAGCCTCCATGCATCCTCTGCAAAGCCCGTGGGGCGCCACAGGCGCAATGTCTCGCTCATATTCTCATTCCCGGTTTTGTCGTGGCGGATGGCCGCTCAGGGCCCGACATGGATGCCGCATTCGCTTTTTCCGCGTCCGCGCCAGCGCCCGGCGCGCGGATCCTCGCCGGGCTTCACCGGCGAGGTGCAGGGCATGCAGCCGATGGAGGCATAACCCTCCGCCACCAACGGGTGTCGCGGCAAATCGAAGCGCGCGAAATAGGCGGCGATCTCCTCCCGCCCCCAACGCGCCAGCGGATTGACCTTGAGGCGGCTGCCATCGGCCTCGAAAGCCGGCAGGCCTGCCCGCATGGCGTTCTGATGGCGCTTGCGCCCGTTCATCCAGGCCGAGAAGGGCTGAAGGGCGCGCTTCAAGGGCTCGGTCTTGCGCAGATGGCAGCAGCGGTCCGGATCGGCGGCAAACAGCATGCCGTTCGCGTCCTCGGCGGCGAGCGCGGCCGGGTCCGGCCGGATGAGGCGCACATCGCCGAGCGAGAAGGCCTCCGTCAGCGTCTCGCGATAGCGTTGGGTGGCCGGAAAATGCTTGCCCGTATCGAGGAACAGGATCGGCACGTTACGATCCACCTGTGCCAGCATGTGAAGCCAGACGGCCGATTCGGCGCCGAAGCTCGTCACCGCCGCCACCTCTGCGTGCCGCTCGATTGCCGCAGCGAGAATCGTTTGCGGGCTCTTGTCGCCGAAACGCGCCTCCAGCGCCGCGGCCCTGCCCGCCACTTCCGGATCCGCTCCCTCAGGCAGTGCCATAAAGCGCCTCCCGAAACGGTTCCTCGCCCAGCCGTCGATAGGCTTCCAGGAAGCTCTCCGCTTCATCCAGCCGCAGATCGAGGTACCGATCCACCAATGTCTCGACCGCATCCACCACCTCTTCGGAGGCGAAGCCTCTGCCGACGATCTCGCCGATGGACGTTTTCTCGTCGCCGGAGCCGCCGAGCGTCAGCTGATAGAATTCCTGGCCTTTTTTCTCCACGCCGAGAATGCCGATATGGCCGACATGGTGATGGCCGCAGGCATTGATGCAGCCGGAAATCTTGATCTTCAATTCGCCGATCTGCCGCTGCCTTTTTGCATCGCCGAAACGGGCCGAAAGGCTCTGCGCTATCGGGATCGAGCGGGCATTGGCGAGGGCGCAGTAATCCAGCCCCGGGCAGGCGATGATATCGGTGACGAGGCCCGCATTGCCCTCGCAGAGCCCGATCTCCGCCAGGGCCTCATAGACGGCGGCAACGTCGTCTAGCGCCACATGCGGCAGGATGAGGTTCTGTTCGTGGCTGACGCGCAGCTCGTCATGCCCCCATTTCTCGGCGATATCGGCGATCTTCTCCATCTGCTCGGCCGAAGCGTCGCCCGGAACCCCGCCAATCGGCTTCAAGGATATCGTCACCGAGGCATAGCCGGGCACCTTGTGGGCCTCCACATTGCGCTCCACGAAGGCGGCGAAGGCGGGGCTTGCCTGGCGCGCCGCATCGAAGTTGGGCGCGGGCGAGGGCCGCTCTTTGAGATCCGGCAGCCCGAAATAGGCCCTAATGCGCCGCACATCCTCCGCCGGCAGGCTGAGCTCGCTGTCCTTCAGGCTCTGATGTTCGCGCTCGATGGCGGCCTTCAGTTCCTCCGTTCCGGTCTCATGGACAAGGATCTTGATGCGCGCCTTGTACTTGTTGTCCCGCCGGCCGAAGAGATTGTAGACGCGCAGGATCGCCGTCACATAGGCCAGAAGCTCCGCCTCCGGCAGGAAGTCGCGTATCTTCTTGGCAATCATCGGTGTCCGTCCCTGGCCGCCGCCGACATAGACGGCAAAACCGATCGCTCCGCTCTTATCGCGCCTCAATTGCAGGCCGATGTCATGCACCTTGATCGCCGCCCGGTCGCGCGAAGAGCCGGTGACCGCGATCTTGAACTTGCGCGGCAGGAAGGAGAATTCCGGATGCAGCGACGACCATTGCCTCAAGATCTCCGCATAAGGCCGCGGATCGGCGATCTCGTCGGCCGCCGCCCCGGCGAGATGATCGGCGGTGACGTTGCGGATGCAATTGCCGGAGGTCTGGATGGCGTGCATCTCCACCTTGGCGAGATCGGCGAGGATATCGGGCACGTCGATCAGGCGCGGCCAGTTGAACTGGACGTTCTGCCGGGTGGTGAAATGGCCGTAGCCGCGATCATAGGTGCGGGCGATATGCGCCAGCATGCGCATCTGCCGCGACGACAACGTGCCGTAGGGAATGGCGACCCTCAGCATATAGGCGTGGAGCTGCAGATAGACGCCGTTCATCAGCCGCAGCGGCTTGAACTCGTCCTCCGAGAGCTCGCCCTTGAGCCGCCGCGCCACCTGGCCGCGGAATTGCTCCACGCGGGCCTCCACGAAGCCCTGATCGAATTCGTCGTAGCGGTACATGTCTTTCCTGCCGGGCCTTTCTGCCGCTTGCTCGCTTCTCAGGCCGCGTGCTTCAGTCCACAGGCCTTCTTGCCGAGATCGGGCCGGATCGTCGGGCCGAGGGCACGGATTTTTTCGCGCAGCCGCACCGGAACGATGCCCTGCGGGCCGACGACGACCTCGATGGCGTCGGGATCGACCACAAGGCCGGCGGCCACCGCCTCCGCCGCCGAGACATGCGCCGCATCGATGTCGTGCGCACCGAAGTGCCGTGCCGCCTCGATCGCCTCCACCCAGGCGCCGGTCTCTCCCAGCCAGACGACGGCGCCGTCGGCGAGCCGGTTGGCGGTGAGGACCTTCGGGTGCGTGAATTTCGCGCTCATGCGGCAAGCCTTTCTGCGATCTTTCTTTCGGCGATAAGCGGCTCGGCCTTCTCCAGCGCGGCGGCGGCAACCGCCTCGCCGATGACGACCAGCGTCGGACCGGTGATGTCGTCGCGTCGCTGCAGCGCCGGCAGATCGGCGAGCGTGCCGACGAGGAGGCGCTTCTCGGCCCTGCTGGCATTCTCCACCACGGCCACCGGGGTGTCGCCGGCAAGCCCGGCCTCGGCGAGCCGCGCGGCGAGGCCGGCCGCCACCGAGCGGCCCATATAAACGCAGAGCGTCGTGCCGGCGGTGGCGAGCCGCGCCCAATCCGGCAGCGTCTCGCCATGCATGCCGTGGCCGGTGGTGAAGACGAGCGAGGAGGCGGTGCCGCGCAAGGTCAGCGGCAATTGAAGCTCGGCCGCGGCCGCCAGACCCGCCGTCACCCCGGGCACCACCTCATGCGCGATGCCGCACGCCCTCAGCGCGGCGAGCTCCTCGCCCGCCCGGCCGAAAACCATCGGATCGCCGGCCTTCAGCCGCACCACCCGCTTGCCGGCCCGCGCCGCGTCGATCAGGAGCCGGTTGATCTCCTCCTGCGACCTGGAATGGCAGCCCTTGCGCTTGCCGACGGCAACGCGCTCCGCGTCGCGCCGCCCCTGCGCCACCAGCGAGGCGGGCACCAGCGCGTCGTGGAAGATGATGTCGGCTTCCTGCAGATGCCGCTGGGCGCGCAAGGTAAGAAGATCCTCCGCGCCCGGACCGGCACCGACGAGCGCGACGAATCCCCGAGACGGTGACGCGGCCTCCTCGATCAGCCGCTCCGCCTCGCGTTTCGCGCCGGCGACCTCACCGGCGAAGAAGAGGGGAGCGGCCGCGCTGTCGAAGAAGCGCCCCCAGAAGCGGCGCCGCGCCTCGGCGCCGGCGAGATGGGCCTGCACCCGCGCCCTGAGGGCATCGGCAAAGGCGACGAAGCCTCCGTAGCCCGCCGGCAGCATCGCCTCGATCCGCGCCCGCAGGCGCCGGGCGAGAACCGGCGCCGCCCCGCTGGTGGTGATGGCGACGGCGAGCGGCGCGCGATTGACCAGCGCCGGCGTGTAGAAATCGCACAGATCCGGCCGGTCGACGGCATTCGCCGGCACGCCGCGCGCCCTTGCGGCGAGCACGACCTTCCGGTCCGCCTCTTTTTCACCCGTGGCGGCGAAGGCGAGGACGGCGCCCACAAGGTCGTCGGCGCGCAAGGCGCGGGCGGCATGGGTGGCGCCCACCTCGGCGATCGCCTCGTGCAGCACGGGCTCGGCCCGCGGCGTCACGACAAGGATCTCGGCACTGCTCTCGCCGAGGAGCCGGACCTTGGCGGCCGCCTCCTCGCCGCCCCCGACGACGACAACGCGTCTGCCGGCCACCTTGTGAAAGGCGGGGAAGACATCAAGCCTGTACCGGGCCGGGGGCTTTGGGGCCGGCCTGTTCTGGGCCGACCAATTCTGGGGATGACGCACTTGTCAGCCTCATGGAATGAAATCTCATTCCATCAAAACCGGATTCTTCACCCGATGTAAGAAACGAGTACGCTGTCGAATCGAAAATTGGAGAATGTCATACCCATTCTCGTGGAGAGATCGGGATGGGCTTCGCCCTCTCGCCCGGCTCGCGAATGTCTCAGTATTCGCGCTCCACCACGATGCCGAGACTGGAATCGCCCTCCGCGCCGACCTCGCCGCGCGCTTTGACGCCCTTGGTGATGTCGAGGTCGATGGTGACGCGGCTCGATTCCTCCGCGGTGCCGCTTTGCACGCCGAGATAGATATTGTCGTTGATGTAGCGGCCCGCCTGCACGGCGGTATTGCCTTCCTCGTCGGTGATGATGTCGAGGTCGTCGAGACCGGTGGCCGCGCGCAGACGTCCGAAGATCCCCGGTCCTTCGGTAAGCCCGCCGAGCTCAGCCGCCGCCGCGGCCAGCCGCGCCACCTGCAGGGGCGACAGATCGGCGATGGAGCGCCCGAAGAGAAGCTGCGCCAACACCTCGTCCTGCGGCAGCTGCGGCACGGAAGAGAACTCCACCGCCGGATCGGAGGCCTGCCCGGAGATGGTGATCGTCACCGTCGTCTCGCCGCTTTGGGTGGAAGCGGAGAAATCGAGATAGGGATCGAGATCGCCGACGAAGTTGAGCTCGCCCCTGTCGATGGTGATGCGTTGCGTCAGGATGTCGAGACGCCCGCGAATGAGCTGAAAGCCGCCGGAGGCGACGACGTTGGAGGACGGCCCGGAGAGCCGCAGGCGCCCGCCGAGCTCCGCATCGAGGCCGCGGCCGCGCACGAAGATGCGCGCCGGTGCGTCGATGACGAGATCGAGGTTGATATCCCCGCCGGAGGATTCCTCGGGCCGGCTGCGCGGCTTGGCCTGGCGCAGCGTTCGCAAGATGGCGCCGCTGGCATGGACGTGCTCCACGTCGAGCGTCAAGGCGCCGCCCGGCAAGGTCTCCGGCACGGTGATATCGGCCCGGTTGATGCGCACCGTGCCGCCGATGGTGGGACCGGCCGAGATGGAACCGGTGATGGCCAGATCGGCGTCGAAGCGCGCATTGACGAGATCGCCGTCGGCGTAGCGCCCCTCCACCACGTTCAGCGTCAAATCGATCGGCATCGCGCCGGAAAGGCCTATCGAGCCGGAGCCGGTGAGGCTGCCCGAGGGCGCGAAGTTGGCGTTCAGCCTCTCCAGGCTCATCCGCTCGCCGGTGAAACGCGCGGTGAGCGCGATGTTGCGCAGGATGATTCCGGTATCGGGATCGGCGAGCCCGCCATCTGAGGTCGTGACGGTACCGGAAATCTGCGGGCTCGACACGCTGCCGCCCACCGAAAGGTCGATCCGGGCGGTGCCGGAAAGCGCCGTGCCGCGATCGGCGAGCTGCACATTGGCGAGCGCCAGCGGGGCCGTGCCGGTGATGGCCAGATCAAGGCTCTGCGTGCCGGTCACCCGCGCCGTGCCGGTGACGGAGAGCTCCAGCGCGCCATTGCCGATTGAGCCGCGCTCCAGGCGCACCGACCCGTCGTCGTAGCGGCCGGCGGCGACGACATTGAGCGCGCTGAGACCGGCATTGCGGGTCGCCGCCAGCGAGGCGTTCTGCCAGCGCAATTCGAAGCTGGCGCGGGGCGCCGCCAGCGAGCCGGAAGCCTCCGCCCGCCCGGTGACGGTACCCTCGGCGCCGAGATCGGGGCGGATGGCGTTGATCGCCGCCGCCGGCAAGGCGACGATGTCGGCGGTGACATTGAGGTTGCCGCTGCCGGAAACCGGCACGGTGCCGCGCGCCTCGACCCTCTCGCCGCGCCCGCCGGTGATGCTGGCGTCGAGCTCCACGAGGCCGTTGGCATAGTCGCCTTTGGCGGCGATATCGAAAGGACCTGCATTGGCCTGCCTGAGGGCGCCGGCGCTGGCATCCTGCCAGCGCAGGTCGAAGACCGGCTCTGGCGCGGCGGAGGTGCCGGCGACGGAAACCTCGCCGGAGATGCTGCCGGCAAGATCGAGGCTCGGGGCGAAGGCATTGGCGACGGCCGCATTGACGCTATCGAGGACCAGTTGCAGGTCGAGCGCCTCGCCCGCGCTGCCGTCGAGGACGAGGCTGCCGCCGCCGGCATTGAGGCGCAGATCCTCAAAGCTCGCGCCGCCATCGGCGATGCGGATCGTCGTCGGCGCCGCCAGCTGTGCCGCAACGCCCTGATGCGAAAAGGCAAGCTCCTCAAGCTCCACCGCAAGGCCGCCGGCAACCGGCGCCAGGGCACCGATAAGGCGGGCATCGCCTTCGGCCATGTCGGCGGCGACGGTGAAGCGCGTCGCCTCGCCGCTGCGCTCCGCGGTGCCTTCCACGCTGTTGATGTCGAAGCCGGCGGCCGCAACGCCGCGAAAGCCGAAAGAGCCTTGGAGCGCCGGCGTTCCGAAGAGGTCGGAGCCGGCAAGGTCGATGCGGCCGGCTTCGATACGCGCCTGTTCCACCTTGAGCGCCTCGATGGTGCCTTGCACCTGCGCCGCCTGCTCGCCGCCCGCCGCCGAAAGCGCCACGGCAAGATCGATGGCGCCCTCCGCCTCGGTCAGGAAGAGCGGCGCGATTTCGGCGATGTTCGGCGCTCGCAGCGTCAGATCGCCGTCGAGAAGGCCGCTCTGCAAAATGGCGAGCGCGCCGGAAAGCTCCGCGGCGCCGGCGGTGACGGAAAGGGCTTCCAGCCGCCGCGCGCCGTCTTCGCCGGGCGCCAGGCGTCCTGAACCCTCGATCGGCACGCCCCCGAGATTGCCGGTGAGCGAGAAGGCGCCGGCGACGTCCCCGGCGATGGTGCCTTCAAAGCGCGCCTCTGCGCCGGTCAGTTGCCTGCCCATCAAGACCAGCCGCTCGCCGGTGACGAGAGCCTCGATCTGCGGCGCCTCGGGCGTGCCGGAAAGGTCGGCTTCCGCCGTGACGGAGCCGCTGGCGCGCGCGGTGGCGCGCGAAAGCTCGTCGATTGTGGCGCGCACGGCAAGATCGACCGCGTTGGCGGAATAGGCGCCGTCGGCGCTCGCCTGCAGCGCCTGCGAATTGACCGTCAGATCGCGGAAGGTCAGCCCGCCCTCGCCGTCGCGGGCGATGCCGCCGCGTACCTGCGTGTCGCCTTCCAGAAGCGCATCGAGCTGCGCCGTCCCGCTGGCGATGTCGGTGCCTTCAGCATCGATGGTGAGGTCGAAGCCGGCCGCCTCAAGATCGACGCTGCCTTCCGCCGTCAGTTCCACGGCGCCGCCAAGCTCGCGGCCGGCGAGCCCGGAGAAGCGCGAGAGCGAGCCGATGCTCGCCTCCAGCCGGCCGAGCAGCGAGCGGGCCGAGGCGGCGCCGGAATAGGCAAGCTGCGTTTCTTCGCCCGTCACGCGGCTTTCCTCGATGCGCACCGGATTGCCGGCCTGCCAGGCACCGGAGGCGCTCGCCGACAGGCTCTGGCCGAGGGCGCGGGCAAGATCGGCATCGCTCGGCGCAAGCCCCAAAGCCTCCGCCGAGGCGGTGAAGGTGAGCCGGCGTGCGGCCGGCTCCGTGAGCGAGGCGGCCGAGCCGTTGCCGCTGGCGGCAAGGCTCTGCACATCGCCGAGCGGGTGGCGAAGGCCCTGCGCCCGCAGTTCCGCCTGCCAGGATTGCGCCTCGCCTGCGCCCTCGCCCTCGCCGAGGCGGGCGCTGAGGGAAAGGCTGCCGATGGCGGCCTCGCCGCCAAAGCCTGGTAATGCGATGGGCGCCGCGCCGCCCTCGTTGAGGCTGAGCGAGACCTCGCCGCGCTCGGGAAAGAAATCGGCGGCGATCTCGCCGCTGGCGGCAAGCTGGGCCCGCTCGCTCTCAAGCTCGGCCCGCGCGATCGTGAGGGAGCCGTCGTCGCGCCGCGTGACGTCGAGCGCCAGCCGGCTTTGCCCGGACAGGAGGGCGGCGCTGTCGCCGGGGGCGAGGCCGGCGAGCGAGCCGGCGAGATCGGCGGTGATGCGATAGGCCTCGTCGGCCCGGATAACCTCAGCGGTGCCGGCGATGCGCGCATCCTGCCCGCTCGCCAGGGCGATCTCGGCGGAAAAATCGCTCAACGGGCCGCTGCCATCGATGGAGAAATCGATCGGCGGCGCCCCGGGAATGCCCGCCGCCGTCGCCACCAGCCCGCCTGCCGGCTCGCTGAGGCGCGCATCCAGCGTCAGGACGTTCTCTCCCGGAGCGAGGCGGAACTCGGCGGTGATCTCGCCCGGCTGGTCCCGCCGTTGCACGTCCAGCGAGGCCGCCGTCTCGGCCGATGTCAGCCGCACGGAGCCGGCGAGCGCGAGCTCGGCGGCCTGGCCAATCACCGGCTCGGCCAGTTGAATCTGCGCGATCTCCACCTGGTCCACGGTGACGTCGATGGGCAGCGAGAAGCCGCCGCCTCCACCGTCCTCGGCCGGCGCGTCGGCCGTTTCCGGGGCGGGCACGGGCCGGCGCGTTACCTGCATGGAGGCCACGCCGAGGCTGTCGATATTAAGCCGTCCGCGCAACAGTGCCGCCCGGCTCCAGGTGACGGAGAGGTTCTGCAGCGACAGCCACGGCCCCTGCTCGTCGGAGACCGTCAAAGAGGCGATGGAGGGGCTGGAGGACAAAAGCCCGTCGATCTGGCCGATCGACACCTGCCGGCCGGGAGCGGAAAGACGGCTTTGCAGGAAGTTCTGCAGCCAGGATTTGTCGGCCTCCTCCTGCGCCTTGGCGATCGGCAGGGTGAGGCCGGCCGCGGCAAGGCCGAGGGCGAGACCGGGGACGATGAGGAAGAGGTGACGGCGCCGCATCAGAAGGCCTGCCCTATTCCGACATAGAAAGCATAGTCGGGATCGTCGGGTCCCGGATCGAACGGCATGGCGACATCGACCCGGATCGGGCCGAGCGAGGTGTAGTAGCGCAGCCCGACGCCGGCCCCGATCTTCAGGTCTTCGGAGAAATCGGGGATCGTCTCCGCGCCGACCGTGCCGACATCGATGAAGGGCACGATACCGATATTGTCGGTCACCTTGGCGCGCAGCTCCAGCGAGCCCTCCAGGAGCGACTTGCCGGCGGTCGTCTCGCCATTGGGCAGATTAACGCCGACGGTCTCGTAGCCGTAGCCGCGTATCGAGCCGCCGCCGCCGGCGAGGAAGCGCCGGCTCGCCGGGATCGCCGCCAGCGACGGTCCGAGGACCGAGCCGGCGGCCGCCCGTGCGGCGATGACGATGCGCCCCTGCCGGTCGAAGGCGTAATAGGTGGCAAGCCCGGCACGCGCCCTGAATGCCGAATTGTCGGCGTAGAAATCGTGGAAGGGCTCGGCTTCCAGCAAGGCATGGATGCCCTCATGCGGGTCCAGCTTGTCGTCGCGATTGTCGTAGTCGAGATTGCTCGGCAGCGCAGCGAGGAGGTAATTGTTGGTGCCGAGGGCGTCGTCGATGCGCGAGCGCTCCACCAACACCGCGCTCGAAACGCTGAGCTCCTCGCTGAAGCGATGCGTCAGGCCGACCCGGCCGGAGATGCTCTTCTCCTCGTAGGTATCGACGAATTCGCGCTTGGCCTGCGCCCGCGCCGACAGGTCGGTATCGGGCGTGAAGACGCCCGGCCGCGTGAAGGTCGTGGCGAAGAGATAGTCGAAATCCTCGTAATCGATGGAATTGATGCCGGCCACCCGGCCTTCCAGGCGCAGCCTCTCCGCATGGCCGAAAAGATTGCGATGCACCCAATAGGCGCCGAGCTCGGCTCCGTCGATGGTGGAATACTTGGCCTCCGCGCCGATGACCCGGCGTTTGCGCTCCGCCACGTCGACGCCGATCGGCAGGAGCCCGTCGGCACCGACCGCCTCCGCCTCCCTGACGGTCACCGAGCGGAAGACCTCCAGCCGGCGCAGCCTCTCGCGCGCCCGCTTCAGAACATCAGGGTCGTATTCCTGGCCCAGCGGCACGCCGGTCATATAGCCGACATAGCCGGGATCCATCCGTTCCGTGCCGTCCACGGTGACCGGGCCGAAGCGCGCATAGGGCCCGGTATCGACGTTGAGCGTCACGTCGACGGTGCGGCTGGCGTGATCGGCGACGATCTCGCGCTGAACCGCGGTCTTCGGATAGCCGAATTCGCGCCAGGCGGCGATGAGGCTGGTTTCGGTCTTCAGGATGATGCCCGAGCGCGCCGGCTGTCCGCGCACCAGGCCGAGATCCTCCGGCCTCTCCAGCCGCCGCGTCTCGCGCGTATCGTAGTCGGGCCGCCCGAGGATGCGGATCTCGGCGAAACTGTAGACGGGCCCCGGATCGACGGTAAGCGTCACGGGGACGTCGGGCGGCAGCGAATCGCTGGCGTTGTAGGCCTTGAGCGGACGCCCGGCGATGTCGATGGTGATCACCCCGCCATAGCGCCCCTGGCCGTAGAGCGCGGTCAGGATACGCGCATAATCGCCTCTGGCCCGCGCCATCAGCCCGGCCGTGCCGGAGGCCGGCGTGTCACGGTCGCGATAGAGCTTGGAGGCGCCTTCCACCGCATCCACGACATCGTCTTCCTCGCCTCGCACGACGAGATCGATTTGGTAAGTCTGCGGCTCGATGATGGTGTCTTCCACCTCCTCCTTCTCGCCCCAGAGATGGTAGCCGAAGAGGGAGAATGCGTTGGCGGACTGCGTCAGGAAGAAGCCGGCCAGCAGCAGGCTCAACAGGAGAGGGCGCGCCAGGTGGCGCGGTCGCCGCGGGCAGGGTCTGCCCGCCGCGCGCGACGGAAGAGGTTCCTGCCTTTCCATCCCCTGCACGGTGCGATCTACTCCAGACACAATTGGCGCATGGCGCCCGTTAAACTACCCGATCGCCGACAGGGGCAACAGTCGTGGAAAGAGCTGCGAGAGCTCGGTGTTGCCAAAGGGCCGCACCAGCTCTCAGGTGATGGATGCCGCTGCGACCGCGCTCGCCTAATGAGGCCCGAACTTCCTTAACAATCCCGAAATTTCAACGCCCTGGCGGCTTCGCGCCCGGGCCGGGCCGAGCTTGACGGGCGCGACGCGATTGCTTGTAGCGGCCGCTCCAAGCCCCCATATGCAGGGCCGAAAGCGCCGGCTGCCACTAGGGGTCGGGCATCAAGGAAGGCCGCTTCCAACGAAGGGCCGTCGCGGGTCTTCGGGCTCGCGGTTGAGAGGAGTGAACGATGACCAATTGCGTGGAGAGGAAAATCCCCTCCGGCACGCTTGCCCAGCTGGGAGGCGGCGAGATCGCTTATGTGCGGCCGGTGAGGTCCGACGACGTGCCGAACCTGTTTCCCTCGGCCCCGGCGCTGGCGCCGGGCCTGGAGCTGTGGGCGCTTCTGAACGCCGACGGCACGCCGATCCTGTTGACCGATTCCAGGGCGGCGGCGCTCGCCAACGCCCGCGAGAACGACCTGGAGCCGCTCAGCGTGCACTGACGCGTTGACTGTGAAGAACGCATAAGCGGCTGATAGTCGACGGATTTCGGTCTCTCGCAAGGTTTCGGTTTTGCAGGATTCGGTGGCTTGAGCCTG
>NZ_JHZK01000035.1 GCF_000688515.1 Afifella pfennigii DSM 17143
GCCCTCCCTGGCGAAGCAGGGCGCGATCTCCGCATCGAGCCACGCCCAGTCGATCCGCTCGCCCAGCCGGACGAGCTCGTGTCGCATGTTGATGATCTGGTCGAGCCGGGCGCGGAACAGGTCATCGGTGAGCTCGCGATTGGGCGCTCTCGGTCGCATCGTCACCTCTCGTGATCCTCTCAATCGAATCACGGAAAGGCGCCGCCGGGAATCCCCAAACCGCATGCGAAATCGCAAGGTTCCGCAGGCTCAAGCCACCGAATCCTGCAAAACCGAAACCTTGCGAGAGACCGAAATCCGTCGACTATCAGCCGCTTATGCGTTCTTCACAGTCAACTCATTCACCAGCATTTCCTTGCAAAACCGCTCACCAGCATCGCGCAATTGGATTCCGCATTCTTTGCGGCTATCGGGATGCCCTCCTCGCGCCAGAGATTTCGCTCGGTTCAATTTGGCAATTAACGCATCGCTTGTGTTCTCGATGATTGTCCCTTCGGCGGGAGAGTCAATGTATAGCTGCGCGGTCGAAATGCCGGCGTGTCTATAGCGTGTCTCAAGCTCCTCCCAAGTGTCATGATCTTGCGTCAGTACGATCACCTGCATCGGGAGCGCAAGGAGTTCGGTTAGCACGGTCGAGTTGAAGTGCACACGGTAGTCCTCGTCGCTCGAAAGAACCGGATCGTCGAGCACGACGAATCCGGCGCCTTCGTGCTCTGCGCGCGCGAGAAATAGCGCAAGGCCAAGGCAATGCAGTTGGGACTGGCTGAAGATAGCGATCACGTCGCGCAACTTCGCAGTCTCTCTGTCAGCTGTGGTACTCAGCCCGGCCTTGAAATCGATCGTGCGCTTCGCGCCCTTCCGGGGCTGAACGGCGGAGAAAAACGTGTGCTCGTCGGGGCGCAAGCGCTCCCACCAAGCCTGAATGGCGCCGCTATAATCAGAGAACTTTTCCTCAAGTACCTTTTCTTTCGCTGAGTCGATCTGTTTAAGGGCTGTCTCCAGCTCTTTCGTCACAGTTGCGCGAGCCCTGCGCTCGATCAGGAGCGACAACAGGCCCGCCGGACCAGACGCCAAGTCGAGAAGGTCCTGCCAGCCGGCGGTATCCGATTGCTCATCAAGGGCCGCATTCAGCGCCGCGCGAAGATTCGATGCGGCGGTGTCATAGGTATCGAGAGCTGCTGCGAAGGAAGTCCGCTGTTCGGAGAGCGCGTCAAACTCCGTTTCAATCACCTCCGTCTTAATCGTGGCACCTCCAACATCCGCCGCTATCGCTTGAAGCTGTTCATGGAGGGCAGCGGAGCGGCGGCGCAGCGCGGCCGACAGCCGTGCAACGGGGCGCAGGGTGGCAAGCCACGGCTCCACGACCGCCTCCGCCTCGTCGCCGAGAAGGTCGCGAAGGCGCGCGACGGTAAAGCCCTCCTTGCGACGCTGTCCGGCGGCCGCCTTTAGGAACGAGGGCTGCGCCGCCGCAGCGCCGTCGGCAAGGTTGTTGGCGGAAGTCACCAGCTGGGCGATGACCGCCTTTGCCTCCCTCTCGGCCTTCTGAAACTCCTTAGTATTTTCGACGTGCTGCTTGATGAGTTGGAGCCGTGCCGGCGTCAGTGTGTTCTCGGTTCCGCACAGTGGGCACTCCACCGTTTCCGCAAGCTCGTCCATGCCGGGCAACTTCAGGGCCTCCACGAAGAGGGCCGACAGCTGGCGCGTCCGCTCGTCCACCTTGGTCTTCTCGGTGGCGTAATTTCGCAGCTGCCCCCACGCGGGCGCGCCGGGCGCGTTCCAGCCGGCAAGCGCGGCGCGCTCAAATCCGCGCACCGGGAACGACTTGCTGCGCATGTCCGCAAGCAGCCCTGCCAAGGCAGTGTGACGCTCGTCCGGCGTGTCTGGAACGGGGCTTCCTGCATCTTCGAGCAGCGCCTTTACGCACTCGTCTAGCTTGTTCGTTATTCCAGCCTCATCGGGCATCTTGCGCTGGATGCCTGACAGCAGAGGCTTCAGCAGCCGGTGCTCAAGGCAGCGATCGAACTTCGCAAGGGGCGCGTCGTCCGGTTCCGCCAGCTCTCCCGCAAGGCTGGCGACCTCATTACGCAGATCGTCCAGGTCCGTAACTTCGAACAGCGCCTTGAAGTAGGTCGCGCGATCGGTGGGCTTCACCGAGAAGATGTGGCTGAGCGTGTGCTGGGCGAGCACTGGCGCCTGTAGCGGCGGCTGCGACAGGGCAATACCCAGAGAGGCCAAGTCGGCTTCCTGCGCAATGGCACCGTCGATCTCAAGACGGGAGGCGCAGTCCTGACGCTTTGCGTAATCGGCGGTCAAAACGCGCTTGATCTCGTGCTGCGTTCCGTCGGGCGCTATGATGGAAGCGGCGACATAGACATCCCGCCCTCCGGCAAGGTGCGCGTTGCGGAGCGCATCGGCGAACTCATCCTGACTGCTTGCCATCAGTTCGCGGCGAGAAATGCAGCCGGTCAGAAGAAACTCGAAGGCCTCTCCGAGGCTCGTTTTGCCTTTGCTGTTCGGACCCCAAACAACAGCAATATCGCCAGGCAGGCTCAACACCTGCTCGGTTCCGCCATATGCGCGGAAGCCTCTGACGGCGAGCGACCTAATCTTGGCTGACAAGGTCCTGCCTCACCTGTTCCAGTCGCTCAGCTAGGACCTTTTTGAGAGCGGCGATGTCGCCGTTTGACGTGCCATGCGCCTGCACGAGCTGCGTGGAAAGTGCGCCCTCCTTCAGGTGCTTCAGCATTCTCTCGCTGTTGCTTGGCGGCTCCGTTGACGCGGCGTCTTCTACTGTCAATTTCATGCTCCGCTATTCGTCAGGCGTTGCAGCGCGTTGGCTGATCGCTGTCAGCCCGGATTTGCCACAGCCGGCCCGTGCCAAGATGCTCACATCGCCGGACGCGCCGGGACGCTGGAAATGATCCCTGACGAGCTGCCAGCTTATTTGCTGTGGAACTCGCAGCGCGACGTTAACGACGATAATGGCATTCTGGTCAAAGACCATCGTCTGCCCCCGCGTGGAGTAAGTCCGCTAGACGGGCCGGGCTGGCTGCACCGTCGCGGAGAATCACGATCTTGTCCGGCTCGGAGACGAACCAGGCGAACGATCCCCAAGCGAGCCCCGATACGGTCTTCCTGAAGCCAGCCGACTCCCGGTCCTGATAAGCGGTGAGGAAGGCGATTTGCCCGCGCGCAAATCCGGCCTCGTCGGTGAGCGCAAACAGGGCCTTCTGGCGACGGGCTGTCACAGCGCCGTCCGTTGCTACCACCTCCACAAAAACGATGAGGGGTTCGTCCGGGCCAAGATCGGCAAGAATGATATCGGGCAGGTTCTTGTCGGCCTCGATCTTCAGGCCGATCGCTGCGGCGAGTTTGTCGTCGCGGGCGACAACCTTGTTCCCGCTCTCGCTGAGCCACAGCACGGCGGAGTCCTGTAGAAATTCCCGTGCGAAGACTTCAATGACCGCCTGGGTAATGATCGAGCTGGGGCCTGGGGCGAGCTGGCGGGTCTCGCCGTTCGGAAAGGTAACGAGAACGCCGCTGGCCCCGGCGGCCGCGCCGGCGCGCACAATCGAGACGCGCGCGAGGGCGCTCTTGGACAGATGCTTTTGCTGAAACGCACCAATGGCGGCCTCAAGTGCTTCCCCGTCGTGGGCAGGATCAAAGAGCGCTGCAAAATCCGGCTTCAGCGCATAGCGGGGAAGGCCGGATGTGGTCGGAAGATCGGTGCGGGCGAAAACCGCGCCGATAGCGACCAACCCCTCGCGCAGCGTCTCGTCACGGATCGGCTCACGGGTGTTGTCGGCGTACCATCGTGATCCCGTCGGCACGTACTTCTTCTTGAAGACTGCGCTGGCGTAGTCCAGGCGTGCGGCAGTATCGCCCTCGGCGGCCTGTTCTTCTGTCATGCGGTAGACGTGGACTGGTCCAAGATAGCGGCCCTGCCCTTCAACAGCCCCTATGTAGAGCATGGCGAATACGGTGCTCGCGGCGAGCTCGCGGACGCAGTAGGTCCGGTTTGGCGTGCCTTCGGGGAAGATCAGGGGGAGACGTTCAGCAACGAGATCACGAGTAACGTAGGGCGGTAGATCGGACATGCTTCACGCAGCTCCTTCGTAGAGCTGCGCGCAGGCGGCCTCGATTCTGGCCCGGCTGGCCTGTTTGGCAACGAGCCTGGACAGGGTCTGCAGATCTTCAGGAGCCGGAAGCGGCAGAGCTTCCAGCTCATAGGCGGACACGGCGACGCTGCCGCTGACGCAGCGGAAGGCGCGATCAGCGGCGGCACTGTTTAGGAAGGCGGCGAGCGTGGCGGGAGGAACCGCCGGACGATCCGACAGCGGTCTCAGCATATTCAGATGGTTTTCGATAACCACCGCGCCGTGGCTTTCTAGAAAATCCGCCGGAAGGGCTGCGGCGATCAGCCGGCGGCTTTGTTCCTTCGCGGTGGTCCTCTGCAGAAGGACGCAGAGGGTGCTGGTGACAAGCCACTCGTCGCCGGGCCTGGTCTGGAACCACGGTGTGTGATTCCTCTTCTCGGCTCGCCAGATGAAGCGGCCGTCGGACGTGACGGCCTCGGCCCAGATCAGTGGGTATCTTTGCCGGCCGGGACGGCTCACGAGTTGGTCCTTGTAGCGGTTCCAGACGAGCGGTCCGGTGCTAACAGTGTAGCCCCAATCGGCGAGCCGATGCTTCATCCGGGCAAGGGTCGCAACCAAGGGAGCCTGCAGCGCGGACCGCGGCAAAATCCAGGGCGTCGCCGGGTCACGAGGTAGCGCGAACGAGCCGGCGTCTTCGACGGCGAGGCCGGAGCCGGTCGTGGGCGTGATCTCATGGACGGCGACAGGAGCCGGGTCACTGCCGCGCTTGTAGGTGGCGAGCAGCGTTTCCTGCAGGACATCATCAAAGACGCCCTTGCGAACGGATATGAAATCCAGAGTCGCCGGCGGCGCGTCCCGGCCGAGCAAGGTGCGGAGATTCTTGAAGTATTCCCCCGCCAAAAAGCTCGTCGGGGTCACATAGGCGACGACACCGCCCGCGCGAACATGCCGAAGGGCGAAGTCCGTAAAGAGACCGTAGAGATTGGCGTGACCAAAGAGGCTTCGTTTGAACCGGGCGCGGACGGCCGGTTCAAGCCGCACGCGGCCATAGGGCGGATTCCCGATCACCAGGTCGAAGCGGTCGCGCGGCGGATTCTTTTGGAGGCTGTCACAGACGGTAACGACGACCGGAAGCTGGCGGCCGGATGCCTTGGTGATAGGCAAGAGCACGGCGTCGAGCGTGACCTGAGAAAGCCAGGCTCCAAATGGATCGATCTCATACCCACGAAGCCGGTTGGCGATATTTTCGATCAGGATTCGGGGGCTGCAGTCGCGCAGCTCATCGAGAATCCGCTGCGCGACGGGCGCAAGGAAAGCGCCGCCACCGCAAGCCGGGTCGAGTACGCGGCATGTCGTCCAGTCCACGCCGCTTGCAGTCGCTTGGGCGATCAATCGCGCCGTAAGGCACGGGGGTGTATAGTATATACCTAGCTCCGCGCGGTGCTCGCGGGGAAGCGTGCAGGTGTAGGTGAGGCCGATCTGATAGGCGGCGGTTTCCGCGTCGAGCTGGGCGGCCGCCTCCCCTAGGCTTTCGGCAAGGGCGGCGGCCGACGTCGGCAACTCAACGGTATTGAGGAACTGCAGTGGCGGCCGAAGGGGCGTGGACGTGTTCTCGGTCGCTGCTAGCGAGCGCCACCAAGCTGCAACTAGCTCGGCGCCAAAGGCGCGGGCTAACGCCAGGCGCTCGGCCCCGTCAGTGCTGTCGGCTAGGGCGCGAGCCATGATCCGGCCGGATTCCAAGGTCTCAAGCGGTAGGGTTCCGCCAGACGGCAGAGCGGATGAAAGTTGTTGTGGCCGAGCATCCCAAGTCATTCCGAGCGCCTCTTGTTTCGAGGCTGGCCAAGGTCGAGCGGGAGCTGCAGCTTGCGGTCGCGGTATCGGTCGAGAAACTCGATGATCGCTTGCCTGCCGAGCCATGCCTTTGAAATTCGCGCCTCTTGCGCAAGCGCATCCAGCTCCCGATGCTCATCGGGCGACAGGTTGACGGAGACGCGATGTTTCGAGGTCATGTCGATGCTGACGTACTGTTTCCATAATGCTGCACAGTGCAGCACCTTACATCACCGTCCCATTTCGAGTCAGCGCTGTCAAACTTTCTGTGGGCCTTTTGCTGGCGCTTAACGTGGAAAGTGATGCGCCGTAGTATCGTGACGAGCGGATCGAGCTTCTTCTTGTCTATCCACACGGCCTAGCCGAGTGGCGGCTGGTCGCTTCCTGACGGCTGCACGGTCCTGGTGGGCAGATGCCGGATGGCATCGCCTGTTTCCCGGTCGGCGAGGGCCAGCTCGTGTTGGGCTTGCAGGTTGAGCCAGAACTGCGGGTCCGTGCCGAACCAGTGACCGAAGCGCAGCGCCGTGTCGCCGGTGATCGCCCGCTTGCCGGCAATGATCTGCGAGACACGGTTCGGCGGCACGTCGATCTGGCGCGCGAACTCGGTCGGCGTGATATTGGCGGCGTCCAGCTCGTCCTTGAGGACTTCGCCGGGGTGAACAGCTCTCATAAACATGGCCTGATCTCCTTTCCTCAGTGATAGTCCACGATTTCAACATTGCTCGGTCCGGGTTCGCCGGCCGGCCACTCGAAGCAGATGCGCCATTGCTGATTGATGCGAATGGAATACTGCCCGGCACGATCGCCTTTCAGCGCTTCCAGCCGGTTACCCGGCAGGGCGCGAAGCGTATCGAGCGACGGCGCGGCATTGAGAACCGACAGCCTGCGCGCGGCCTGGGCTTCAAAGCCCTGGAAGGCTTTGACGAACTCCCCTGCCGCAAACAGCTCCGTCTTTTTGTCCCGATAGCTCTGGATCATGCTTCCTTGAGCATACACCAAATTGACGTTGTACGTCAAACGTCAATTTCTTCCCGCTTGCCTGCAAGCGACCCGGCGTCCGCCACGGCGGACGCCGAATTTTTGCCCCCTCACCCGACCGGCATGGGCCGCCGCTCACGCGGCGGCCTCCTGCTCTTGCGGTTCTGCCGTCTCGGCTGCCGGCTGCAAGCCGATCAGGTAATCAGCGGCGCGCTGCGCGTGGGCGGCAGCGGTGAAGATGGCCCGCTTGTCATCTTTGAGCACCTTCAGCCATGAGGCGATATAGCTGGCGTGATCGGCGCGCGGTTCCGGGGTCAGGTCCAGTTCGGCCGACAGGAAGGCGGCGCCCAGCTCGGCGACCAGTTCTTCCCTGGCATAGCCTTCATCGCCCCATTTCTTGCGGCCAAACTCACGATCGAGGCGGGACGGGTGGCGCGTCCAGTGGGTCAGCTCGTGCGCCAGCGTTGCGTAGTAGCTTTGCGCATCGCGGAAAGCCTCAAACGGTGGCATCTGCACGCGATCCTCGCCGATCGCATAGTAAGCCTGATTGCCGCCATGGCGGATATCGGCGCGGGTCGCGGCAAAGAACGCTTCCGCCCTCTCGTCCCGCGCCACGGGATCAAGGGCCGGTTCCTGCAAGGCATAGAAGTGCGCCGGCAGTCCGTCCACCTGCTCGGCATTGAAGACGGTATAGCCTTTCATGAACGGAATTTGCCGCTCCAAATCCTCGCCGGTTTCGGTGTCCTGCTCGGTCCGGGTTATGGTGTTGGCATAGACGACAAGACTCCCCTTCTCGCCCTTGCGCACCTGTCCGCCCAGTTCCTGCGCCTGTTTGTACGTTAGCCAGAGCGGCGCCGCGAATCCGTTACCGGTGGCCGCCGCCCACAGCATCAGGATGTTGATTCCGCGATAGGGAATGCCATTGGCGCGCAGCGGGCGCGTGATCCGCCCGGCGGCATGTTCGGCGTTCCACGGCTTGAGCCATGGCCGCACGCCCTTCTCCAGCTCGGACACAATCTGATCGGTGACACGTTGATAAATATCTGTTTTCATTTGCCTTTTTCCTTTGAAAGCGGGTTGCGCATGCAACCCGACTAGCCGGAGCGGCAATGAGCGGGGTGGCGGCTGTCAGGGCCGCCGCTGGGGAAAGGGGGATCACCCGGCCTGCACAAGCTGAAGGCGCGGAAGGCGGGGAACGCCCCGGCGGCGTCCGCAGCGCAGCGGAGGATGAAAGCCTTGACGGCCCCTGGGCCGCAGGCCCCTTCTCTTTTGATGAATGACGCGGGCAACGCCCGCACCGCCGGCCGAAGGCGGGACAAAACCCGCCCGGCCTCCTTCTCTTTCGCGCAAGGGATAGTGACCGCATGGCCGAAACCCGGCTTCCGGGGTTCGGGGCGCCATAGCGCCTAGAGCCCGGTCCGGCCTGCAGGATGCGCCCGCATTTACAGCTTCAGGGGAATTTCAGAACCGGCGACGGATCACTGCCCGTCCCTTCTCTTCCTCATGTCATTTCGACCGCCAGCCATGGCGATCCATTCCTGTGCCGATTGTGTGTGTGGGCAAGCACGGAATGGCTCTGATGACCGGGGCCTCGTAACAAGGAGGAACGAAGATGAACAAGCTGATGACTGTCGCAGAACTGCAATTCCGCACCGAAGCCGAACTGCGTGCCCTGTTCCGGCAGGCGACCATGGCCCTGGCGCGGACGGCCACCGGCACACCGGAGCGCCGCAACGGTCTGGCCACGCTGGAGAACATATCCCGCACAATCGCAGCGGGACCGGGTCGGGGGCGTTAGCCCCTGCCTTTCGGCGGATATTCACGCTCCAGCAGCGCGACGGCGTATTCAAGGGTTTCGCCGAGCCCCCATCCCTGGCTGTCGGCGACGGCACAGAAGGCTTCGATCGTATCCGGCCGGGCCTTGAGGTTGAACTGGGCGTTGCGCCCGGTGCGGCGGCGGCGCGGCGGATCGGCCGGCACTGGCGGTTCGTTGGCGGTGGCTCTGGGCTCGCGGCTGCGGAAACCGGCCGCCTCGGCAGCGCGGCTCGTTTCGGCCTTGGCCGGCTTGTCATTGGCCGTTGCCGCACGCGGCGCCCAGTCGGCCGGATCGAAGTCGTCGAGCGTGTCGGCAAAGCCCAGATCAGCGCGTTGCTTGTCCATGTCAGGCCACCTTTGCGGTCACGCCGCCCGCCTTGAGCTTCGCGATCACCTCGCCGGCGAAGGCGCGGGCATTCTCACGCGCCTTTTCGATGTTGCTGACCTGATCGGATGAGAGGTCGGCGAGCAACCCGCCAAAATCGAACAGATCCCGGAAAGCCGCACGTTCAACGATCGAGGTCGAAAGAACGTCGATGCCGGCCTTGTCGAGCTGTTCCCGGACATTGCGCAGCGCCCGCGATGCGATGGCCGCACTGGTACGGGTCAAAAGGATGCTGTGTGGTATAGAGCGGCGCGCCATGCGCTCCTGGTTGCGGATGAGCTTGATCGTTTTGGCGGCGCCCTTTGCGTCCATAGACGCCCCCTGCGTCGGGATAAGCACGAGGTCGGACATGCCGATCGCATTGGCGACCATCAGGCTGGCCGTGCCTTCCAGATCGACGATGACGAATTGCGCCTTCGCGGCGGCTGTTTCGATGTGATCAACGATCGTGTCTTCGGTTACGTCGGCAAAGATATCGAGATTGGCCGGCTTGCCCGGCAGCTTCGCCCACTGGGATATCCAGCGTTCGGGATCGGCGTCGATGATGGCGACACGCGCGCCTTTGGCGGCAAGCTCGCCGGCAAGCAACAGGGCCGATGTGGTTTTTCCAGCACCGCCTTTGGGATTGGCAAAAGAAATAACA
Source organism: Afifella pfennigii DSM 17143 (assembly GCF_000688515.1). GTDB lineage: Bacteria > Pseudomonadota > Alphaproteobacteria > Rhizobiales > Afifellaceae > Afifella > Afifella pfennigii. The sequence continues at coordinate 9,749 of NZ_JHZK01000035.1, forward strand.
GGCATGAATGCCTCACAGGGAAAGATGTTTAGCAATACTTCCCTGTAAAAGTACCAGATAGCTAGCCGATAACAAAAAGTTATTTGAACCATATCCGATAGCTACTTGATAACTATCGACTAGCTATCAGCTAGCAAGACGATGCGCCAGGCACTGAAAACCCTATCGATTCGGCACCTTGCCGCTCCTGCACGTCATAAATCGAACCGGTGAAGCCGCACAATCAGGGCGCTGTCATAATAGACTTGCCATGCGGCGGCACATTGCCGACAATTCAGGTCGGCCTATTGTCAGGCCGCAAAAGTTATTTTCATAATAATGAGGAAAATAATGCTGTAAAAAAGAGAAACCCGCCAGAGGCGGGTCGCACTAAAAACTTGGTATTTGTGATCTGAACACTCCAAATATCTCAGAATACGATGATCACCGCAAGTCTTTTTTGCGATGATATTGTGCGTCCTGATTTTCGGCGGCTTCTCTGCAATGAAGAGGAGAAAAACCGTGCCTGCGCAATCTGCCGAACAACGCGCTCTGATGGAGGCGCACCAGAAGCTGAAGAGCCGAATCGTCGAGGGCCGTCCGCCAAGGCCGGCGCCGGTACGAACTGTCGATCAGGAGCGGCGCCGCCGCTCACTGCAAACCTGCCACCGCTACGCGGCGCCACGAACGGAGCACCATGCGGCGCCGATTGATACCGGCGCCTATGTGCCTGAACTGTCGGCGCGCCTGGAGAACGATCCGAACCTTTGCGATGGTGCGCGGCGCTGTGCCCGCAAGCTCGCGGAAATCACCTATCGCCGGAACCGGGAAGAGCGGTCGCTTGTCGTGACGGTGACCTACCTGGCGCGTGCGCTCGGTCGCTGCCGGCGGACGGTGCAGCGCTATCTGCGCCAGTTGGAGCGGGAGGGATACATCGCGGTCAACGTAGTAGCAGGTGCGCGCTCGCGCCTGTGCGTCGGGCTGGTCGTGCGTCTGTGCGACCGGCTGATTGCCCGCCACCATCGGGAGAAATGGCCTGACAGCGCCCGGAAGCCAGGGGCGACAGCGGAGTCACAGAAATATAGCTTCAGAGGTTATACCAAGGGTCTGTGCCCACAAATCCCGGTCGGACAATGGGCCATGCGTTGCATGGATGGCGTCTTCCGCTCCTTTATGAAAACCAACCCGCTCGCTGGACTACCGCCGATCGCGCTTTCCTGACGATCATCTTGGCAACACCGATGGCGATTCCGGCCCGTTTGCGGGGCGGAGAGTGCGGTATTGCTTTTCAGGGGATGGTTTCGGCCGGGCCAGCGCGAGACGGCATCACCAACGATCCTCGGCAAAGGCTGGCGGCTCATGCCGCCATTCGGTTGCCTGCCGTGTGGAAATGGCCCTGATCCAGCTCGATGCCGATATAGGAACGATCGGAGGCGCGGGCGGCGGCGAGGGTCGAGCCGGAACCGCAGAACGGGTCCAGCACAATGCCGCCGGGCGGGCAGAAAGCCTCGATCAGGGGCTTCAGGATCGCCGTGGGCTTCTGCGTCGGGTGCAGGCGGTTGCCGGTGTAGACCCAGTCGATCACATCGGCGGGCGGATGGGCCGGTAATGCCGGGCGGCCTTTGGCGAGCACATAGGCAGATTCGTGTGTGTAGCTGACGAAGCGGGCTTTCGACGCATAGCGCTTGCGGAAGACGAGATGTCCGACGATGCGGAAACCGGCGGCGCGCCATGCGGTGATGAAACGATCTGTCTGGGTCCAGCCATAGAAGCTGACGCAGAGGCTGTCGTTCCTGAGAACTCGATACATCTGCGCGGCGGCCGGCGCCAGCCACTCGACGTTGTCGTCGTTAATCAGGCGGCGGCCTGTGCGGTCCTGATAGCGGACGAGGTAAGGCGGATCGGTGAGGATGAAATCCACCGATCGGGCAGGCATGTTGCCCATGATGTCTATGCAGTCACCCTGCACGATCTTGTTGCGAAGCGGTATTGTCTGGCTCATGTCTAACTCCTGTCGTTGATGCGTTTTCGAGACGCTGGACAGGGCTGGCGCGCCAAGACGCCGCTGCACCAAAGGGAAACGGATTACACGGGAGGCCAGGGGCCGAATGGAGCGGGCCGGCCGTTGCGGTGGTGGCCGTGCCAGCCATAAGCGGATTGATCCGAAAGCGCGATCGGGAGGAGGAGGAAGCCCGGCTATATCGCTTCGCCCGCCGGCTTTAACGGCGGTTCCGTGCAGAGTGACCAGCTTGTGGGCAATCGTTCTGGACGGCGGTTCCGCATGGTCTGACCATGCGCACCGACCATTACAGTCCTGGACCACCGCCACCGGATGAAGCCGGCCGGCGCGTTGTCGATGATTTGCCGGAAGACATGCCGGTCACCGATGCCGAGCTGGATGTCATCGAAGCATTTCTCGGCGCGCAGATACGCGCGATCCTGAGCGATCAGCCGGACGTCCGCAGCGGTGCGTCGAATGCCGGCTTAACGACTTGCCATAATCACGCTAAGCTAAGTCATCCCGCCGCCAAGACTGTTAGCCGAAGGTGATTGCGATGGCCCGTCCTGACCGCGCTGCCCCGCCGGATTCGCTAAATGCAACGCAACGCGCCGCGCTCTATCTGCGCGTATCGACGGGCCGGCAGGCGGAAAGCGATCTGTCGATCCCGGATCAGCGGCGGCAGATGGCGGCGTTCTGCGCCGGGCGAGACTGGGAGGTTGTCGCGGAGTTCGTCGATGCCGGCTTGTCCGGGACGGATGACAACCGACCGCAGCTCCAGCGTCTCTTGGACATGGCAACGGCGGGCGATGCGCCCTTCGATGCCGTTGTCGTGCACAGCTTCAGCCGCTTCGCCCGCGACCACTTTGCGCTGGAATACCATGTGCGGCGGTTCCGAAAACATGGCATTCGGCTCGTCAGCATTACGCAGGACCTTGGCGACGATCCGATGAGCGTCATGGTCCGGCAGGTGTTCGCGCTCTTTGACGAATACCAATCCAAGGAAAACGGCAAGCACGTGCTGCGCGCCATGCAGGAGAATGCCCGGCAGGGCTTCTGGAACGGGGCAGCGGCGCCTTTTGGCTATACGATCGTCGATGCCGAACAGCGCGGCACGAAGACCAAGAAAAAGCTCGCGATCGACCCGGTCGAGGCTGAGGTCGTCCGCCTGATTTTCAAGCTGATCAGGGAAGGGGACGGCACCTCCGGCCCCATGGGTGTGAAGGCGGCGGCGACTTGGCTGAACGATCACGGCCACCGCACCCGGCGCGGTGCGCGGTGGGGCATTGGCCCGCTGCACAAGCTGATTACCAGCACCACCTACAAGGGCGAGCATTGCTTTAACCGCAAGGTCTGGAAGACGAAGCAAGACAAGCCGGCTTCCGAGCAAATCATCGTGCCGGTCGACCCTATTATCGAAGCGAAAACCTTTGACGCCGTGCAGGCGCAGCTCAAGGCCCGTAATCCCAAGTCCACCGCACCGCGTACAGTCACCGGGCCAATCCTGCTGACTGGGCTTGCGACCTGCGCGAGTTGCGGCGGCGGCATGACACTGCGCACCGGCAAGTCAGGACGCTATCGCTACTATGCCTGTGCGACCTGTGCACAGAAGGGCAAGTCAGCCTGCAAGGGTCGATCAATCCCGATGGACAAGCTCGACGCTGCGGTCACCGACCGGCTGGCTGAACAGCTTCTGACGCCGGAGCGCGTCGAAAAGCTGCTTGCGGGGTTAGTGGAACGGCAAACGGCACGCGACGCAGACCACGGGCAACGGCTGACAATGCTGCGCGGCAAGCTGTCCGATGCCGAAGACCGCCTCAAGCGGCTCTATCAGGCGATCGAGACCGGCATAGCCGACCCTGCCGATCCGACGCTCAAGGAGAGGATCGAGGCGATCAAGACCGAACGCGACATTGCTCAGGTAGCGTTTGACCGCGCGGTCGCGGAACTACGGCCGGAGGCGCGGATCACGGAAGACAAGATCGCGGCCTTCGTTGATGTCATGCGCGTTAATGTGACGGACGGGCCAATTCCCTTCCGTCGTGCCTGGTTGCGCGCCATGATCGACAACGTGGAAGTCGATGACGCGGAAATCCGCATTCACGGTCGGCGGACCGTTCTCGAACGTCTTGTGATGGGAGGAGGGGCAGCTCCGGCTGGAGTGCCCAGTTTTGTTCGGAAGTGGCGCACCCGACAGGATTCGAACCTGTGACCTCTGCCTTCGGAGGGGATACCGAGGCCTTTCCCAAGTGCACGATAGAGCGCGACGGAGCACGATAAACATCGGATTTGTCTTGTCTTTTCAGACCGCCGCTCCGAAGCTTCTATCCAGAAACAGGTCGCAGCCTTCTCCCTGCTGCTTACGTAGTGCTTACGTGAGAAGCAAGGCCGAAGGCCGATCGGAAAGGCCCGCCTTCAGATGGCAAAGCTTACCAAACGCTTCGTCGACGCGGTCGAGATACGCGACAAGGACTACGTCGTCTGGGACGACGATCTGCCAGGCTTCGGTAAAGACGTAATCGCCATCAATCACCTTTCGCCGCTCCTGGAGAAGCTCAATGACTGGAAGGCCAACCGGCACAGGCTGCAACACTGCCTGACGGGCGACGGCCCTCATTTCGCCTGACGACCGGGGTCCCGGTCGTCAGGCAAGATCCTCCTGCGGTACGAACTCCGTATCAAGGCCGAAAGCAAGTGGCCCGAAGACGGCAAGCGCCTCGGGAGTCCGCATGATGTCGGGCGCGCCGATGACGATGACGGTTACGCGCAGCCCAAACCGCAGCCGTTCGGTTGTTATGGGAAGGCCCTGGTCGGAATCGAGAATACAGATGAGATCGGGCACGATTGCGCGCACTTGCGAGCCGGAGCGGGCGAGCAGGTTCTCGTTCTGGAAGGTGACGACGAGGTCATCGGCATTGCCGGCCGGCTCTGCGATGCGAACCTCGCCAACCGCCCAGCCTCCACGGGTCTCGCGGCGGACGTCGGCGACCTTGCCTTCGAATAGAATCCGGGCGCCGTTATAGCCGGTGCCCGTAAACGCCTCGAGGATGGTGGCAAAGACGTCGGTGGACTGCTCGCGGGCGATGCGTACGCGTCGCCCGAGTGACCAGGAAAGCCCCATCGTTCCTGCGATAGCAACCTTGCGCAGCTGTGCGCCGGTCATCGGGTAGGCCGCAATAGACGCCCTTGCACCCATTTCGACCGTGATGGCGCGCGCGATGCGCTCGGCGCGCCAATTCTCGTCGACATTGAGAACCACCGTACCACCGTGTTCATCGGCCATGGCCATTGGACAGGCGGACACGCCGTAGACGCCGAAGGTCACCATCTGGAGTTCAGGGAAGGCGCGGCCCTGGCCATCGGCGTCGACCAGCGGCAGGCCAGTGGCCGCAGCGACCCAGATCGGGATTGCCGAGTTCGAGCCACCCGCCTCGAAGGCCATGACGGCGTTCACTTTCCTGCCAAGATGGTGTTCGAGGGCACGCAGCGCGTCTACCGGCTGGCTTTCGCCGACCAGTTTTTCGATGTAGACGGTCGGCGCCCCAAGATTGCCACAGGTGACGACAAGGTCATCGACGGGGACATCGCCGACGTCGAGCATTTCAACCGCCCCTTTCAGGCGAATTGCACGCTTGGCCACAAGCCCGCCGATATAGGGGTCGCCACCGCCGCCGGTGCCGAGAATTGCCGCGCCCAAGCAGATGTCGTCGATTTCGTCGACGCCGATCATGCGACGCGATCGCCCCGGGCTCATTTCAGTTCCCCGTCGCCCGCTGCAATGATGAGCCGGCCAACCGCCTTGACACGTACCCGCATGGCCTCGTTGGGCAAATAGCTGAGCGGTGTCTCGTCGCTGTCCACGATCTCCACCGAGCCGGGTTCGGCGCCTGCATCGACCGCCCTGGCGATGGCAAGCGCCTGCGCCTGGCGGAGCGCCTCGGCGCGAGGCGTTCGTGTGTAGGCGTAGATATGATCGCACTCGCCCGCGACCTGGGCCGACGCCGCGCCGACCGCGTTAGCGACTCCCGCATGGTCGGGGCAGCGGATGTCGGCGCCGGACAGTTGGTCGGCGTCGATCAGCACGGCGCCGCCGCCGACAAGGATGACGGTGGACGAACCTCGCGACGTACGCACTCGATCGACTGCATCGTCGAGTATCTCTGACATCCGGTGTAGGGCGCGTGTCACGACATTGCTGTCGAGATCTTTGACCCGCGCAGGATCGCCAATCTGGCTGCGCCCCGCAGCGACCGCGATATCAGTCGCGGTGAGGGTATCGCCCCCAAAAACCAGGGCGCGCTCCCGGAGGCGGAAGCCAACGGAATCAGGGCCAATACTTTCTCCTCCATCGCGGACGATCGAGCCGCCGCCCAAGCCGACCGAGACGATGTCAGGCATGCGCAGGTTCGTGCGCACGCCGCCGAGCTGGGTTGCGACGGGTGCCTCGCGCGGAAAGCCGCCGAGCAGCATTCCGACATCCGACGTAGTGCCGCCGATGTCGATAACGATTGCGTCGTCGACTCCGGTCAGAATGGCGGCTCCCCGCATCGAGTTGGTTGGACCTGCCGAGAAGGTCGAGACGGGGAAACGTTCGACCACGTCGACATGTGCGACGGTGCCGTCATTCTGGCTGATGTAGAGAGGCGCATCGATGTGTTCTTCAGCCAATGCGCGCCGGAAGGCGGCGGTGGTCCGGGCGGCAAGCGGACGCAGGGCTGCATTGAGGATCGCCGCATTTTCGCGCTCGAGTATACCGAGCCGGCCGAGTTCATGCGAACGGGTCACGCGAAACCGGCTGTCGACTGACTTCAGCAGTTCGGCCGTCTGGTTCTCACCGGTCGCATAGAGCGGTGAGAAGATCGCAGTTACCTCGATGTCATGGCGCGAATCGGCGGCCAGTGTGCACGCGATCCTCTCGAGTGCCGCAAGGTCGATTTTCTCAATTGGCCGGCCGTCATATTCGTGCCCGCCGCCAAACATGTAGCAGCCCCCGTCGACAGCGGCGGCGAGGTCGTCCGGCCAGTCAGTGAGCGGCGGCAGAGCGGTTGCCGCGGGCAACCCGAGGCGAATCGCCGCCACCCGCGCCAAGCCGCGTCGTTCGACGACGGCATTGGTGAAGTGCGTGGTGCCGATCATGACTGCACCGACGGCGGTGCGCTCGACGGCGGCAGCATTCATGACTTGGCGCAACGCGATGCGGATGCCCGCTGTCACATCCTCCGTCGTCGGCGTTTTACACGATGCGAGAATTGAGGCCCCGTCAAGCAGTGCGGCGTCGGTGTTGGTTCCGCCGACATCAATTCCGATTCGAAGCTGACCATAACGGGTCATGGGTTCGCGTCCGTAGTGTTACGTTCACCGAAACAGCGTGACAGAATTCTGCAACAATGCTATGAGGGGAGCAATCGCGGAGGGACAACCTGGAAGCTTAAGAGACCGTATCCCTTCGAAAATGAGGGGTGTGAACGGACATTGCCGTCCTTGGCGGTGATACTCCAATGAGCGTCCTATCGCTCAAACTTCGGAGGAGGAGGGGTATGAAGAAGTTATTGACTGGTCTGGTTGCCGGCGCCGCGCTGCTGGGCTTCGTGGCGGCGGCAAAGGCCGAAACAACATTAACCGTCTCGACATACACGTCGTACAAGTTCTGGCTGGTAGGCCAGACTATCGAAAACTGGGGTCGCGACATTGAAGCGGCCACGGACGGCCGGGTTAAAGTCCGCGTGCTTAAGCAGGCGCTTGGCGACGGCCCCGCACACTACGATATGGCCCGCGACGGTGTTGCGGACATCACGCTGGGCGTGCAGGGTTACACACCGGGCCGGTTCCTGCTGACCGACGTCGGCTCGCTACCCTTCGTCGGTGACACGTCTGTTGCGCGCTCTGTTGCACTTTGGCGCACTTTCAAGAAGTTTCCAACGCTCCAGGAAGAATACAAGGACGTTCATGTGGTGAGCATCTTCACCACCTCGGCCCGTAACTTCTGGAACGCAAAGCGCCAGATCAATAGCGTTGCCGACTTCAACGGCCTCAAGATGCGTGCGTCGGGCGGCCTTGAGTCTGACCTTGCGGCCGCACTCGGGATGACGCCACTGCTCCAGCCAGTCAACAAGGTTTATGAATTGCTGTCCAACGGTGTCGCCGATGCCGTGGTATTCCCCAGCGAGACCATTGAGAGCTTCAACCTGACGAAGGTACTGAAGTACGGCACCAAAATCCCGGGTGGCTTTTCCGCAACTCCGCTGATGTTCGTAATGAACAAGAGCAGCTACGATAGTCTTTCGGCGGAAGACAAGATTGCCTTTGACGCCCTCAGTGGAGAGGCCTTTGCCCGACGCCAGGGTCTTTACTGGGATCGGCTCGACGCGCAGGGAGAAGCCGCATTCATTCGTGACGGCGGTCAGATTGACCAGGGCAGCGAGGAGCTCCTTGAGGGAATGCGCAAGTCCGCCGAACCGATCATCGAAAAATGGACGACTCAGGCGAAAGCCGAACGCGGCGCCGACGCACAGGCGATGATCGACTACTACGTTGAGCAGGTCGAAGCACTCGAGTAGGCAGGCAGGCGTTGACCAGACATCGTCATTGAAATCTCTTGAACGACGGTACTGTTCCGGAATTCGTAAAGAGGGACCGGTTCGGCAGTTTGCTGGACCGGTGCCTTGGCCTGCTGCTTGCGGTCGACCTGTTTGCAATGATGGTCTTCACGTTTTTTGACGTTGTTGGCCGCTACTTTTTCAACACACCGATGCCGGGGGGTTCAGAACTGACCCAACTCATGCTGGCTGCTCTCATATTTGCTGCCCTGCCAATCGTTACCCGGCACAACGAGCACATCACCATCGACCTGTTCGACAAGGCAATTCCAGCGAGTGTTCGCGGCCTCCGCGACCGTGCAGTCGACCTTGTTTGCATCCCGGTCTACGGAATCCTCGGCTGGCTGATGTGGGAAAAGGCCGGACGTGTACTGGAATACGGCGACTATACGGAATCGCTGCGGATTCCCATGGCGCCGATTGTCTACTTCATGACTCTTACTCTGCTTCTCTCCGCAGGGGTCCTTGTGATCAATTTTCTTTGGCCGCGCCCGTCCCGCTCGCTTGACGGGACGAGCGGGTCCACGGGAGCCTGAGTCTTGGCAGAATCGCTGATTGGCCTCGCCGCCCTTCTTCTTCTTGTCTTCCTGCAAATTCCCGTCGCCATCGCGATGGCGATCGTGGGCTTCGTCGGCTTCGGCCTCTTGGTCGATTGGGGGCCCGCTTTGTCAATGTCTGTTGATATCGCATATCGCAGTGGCCTCAACTACAGCTTCTCCGTGCTTCCCCTGTTCATTTTGATGGGGAACTTCATAACCCGTGCCGGCTTCTCCGAAGAGCTGTATACCGCGTCCTATGCCTTTCTCGGCCACCGCAGGGGCGGGCTGGCAATGGCGACCATTGTGGCCTGCGGCGGCTTCAGCGCCGTCTCTGGAAGCAGCATTGCCACCGCGGCGACGATGAGCAAGGTGGCAATGCCATCTATGCGGAAATACAAATATGCCGACAGTCTCGCTGCCGGCTCCGTGGCGGCGGGCGGCACGCTAGGTATCCTGATTCCACCCAGCGTGATCATGATCATTTATGGCCTGATCACAGAGAGCGACATCGGCAAGTTATTCATAGCCGGAATCATTCCAGGTATCCTCGGCATTCTCGGTTATCTCGCAGCCGTTACGGTCATGACTAGCGTTTGGCCGCATCTCGGCGCGCCGGGCGAGCGCGTGGCATGGCCAGATCGTCTGCGCGCACTTTCCAAGGTCTGGGGCATCCTGCTGATCTTCGGGCTGGTCATGGGCGGCATTTACGGTGGCGTTTTCACACCGACCGAAGCGGCAGGCATCGGGGCCAGCGGTGCTTTCATCCTGGCCTTTTTGCGCGGGAAGCTGACTTGGGCTGTGCTGTACGATGTCCTTGTCGAAAGTGGCAAGACGACGGCGCTCGTTTTCTTCATCGTGATCGGCGCGCTGATCTTCTCGAATTTCATCAATATTGCCGGACTGCCCGAAGCCCTGAGCGACACTGTCAGCTCGCTCAACGCCTCTCCTTGGCTCGTCATACTGGCGTTGATGGGCATTTACCTGGTTCTTGGATGCGTGCTTGAGAGCCTTTCGATGGTGCTGCTCACGGTGCCGACCTTTTTTCCTGTGGTTATCGGCCTCGGCTTCGACCCGATCTGGTTTGGCGTGATCGTTGTCGTGGTCACTGAACTGGCGCTGATAACCCCGCCGGTCGGGCTCAATGTCTTCGTCATTAACTCACTGCTGCCGGATGTCAGGGTCACGACAATATTCAAGGGCGTGCTGCCGTTTGTCGTCAGCGACATCTTGAGGCTGGCGACCCTTGTATACGTGCCTTGGCTCGTCCTCGTCCTGCCCTCAATGATGAGATAGGGGGCTGATGCGGCAGACGGGAAGACCGAGCGTGTAGCGCCGTCGAAGCGTCCTCAGCAAAACAAAGGAGAAAAGAGAATGCTTAGAGAGGTCCTCGACGTCCTTGACGTCCTCGACGATCCCGCGGCGGGCGCCGCTGAGTTCAATTCCTTGTTGCCCGAAGGTGTCTGTGACGCCTCCGTTGCGCCGTTCGAGGGCGAACTCGGCAAGACCGAGTTTGTCGCCTACCGCTTCAAGGGCAGGGCTGGCCGCCAATCGGGCGGTGAGTCCCGAACCATGGGCATTGTCGGATCCCTCGGCGGTCTTCGACTCCCTGGCGACTATCCAGGTCTCAATTCCGACGCCGATGGCTGCATCGTCGCTCTCGCATGCGCGCTGCGTCTCGCTCATATGTGGGAGCGCGGACTGGTGCTTAAGGGTGACGTCGTTGTGACTACCCATATCTGCCAGGCCGCACACCCTGAACCGCACGATCCGCTTCCCTTCGTCATGCCTCCGATGCCGGTCGACGACGAGTACCGGACACTGATCGAAGATGAGATGGAGGCGATTCTGGCGCCCGAGACGTGCAAGGGCAACAAGATGATGAGCCGCACCGGTTTCGCCGTTACGCCCCCGGTCAAGGAGGGATACATCCTGCGCCCTCATGCGTCGCTGCTACATGCGATGGAGATGGTGACGACGCATCCCGCCGTCGTTTTCCCACTGACGATGCAGGACATCACGCCATTTCACAACGGCATCCACCATGTGTGCGGAATGATGCTGCCGGCGCAGTTCACAAACGCGCCCGTCGTCGGCGTGCCGGTCACTGCAGACGTTGCGGTCGTGCCGGCCGCCACCGGTGTCTATCAGACCAACGTGCTGGAGGCGACCGGACGGTACTGCATCGAAGTTGCGACGGCATACGGCAACGGCGACTGCCACCTGTTCTACGAGGGCGACTTCAACGCGATGGTCGCGCGCTATGGCAGCATGCATCACCTGCTGAAGTGACCTGATTGCACCGAGCGCCCTCAGCGATCGATTGGAATAATGGACGATGAAGTTCTCTTTTTCTCTCGTTCCGACTTTGCCGCTGCGCGAGTTCGGCAAGATCATCCGCCGTGCCGAGGCGTGGGGATTCGATCTAGTCTGGATTCCCGACCAGGGTTTCGTGCGCGACCCTTTCGTCTCGCTGGCCCATGTTGCCTCAGCAACCGAGAGAATCGGTTTCGGTATCGGTGTGACTAATCCATTCTCGCGTCATCCCATGCAGGTCGCCCGGGCGATGGGTGCGCTGGCTGACCTGCGCAACGGTCAGATTGTGCTGGGCATCGGCGCTGGCGAGAAGTCCATGCGGGATGCCCTTGGCGCGCCTGCCGGGGGCTTCGTCGAGTCGGCGCGTGAGATGATAAGGGCGATACGCGCGCTGTTCGCAGGCGAACGTCTGGATGTCGAGGCGCCATCCTTCGTCCTTCGTGATGCGGCAATGGAGTTCAAGCCGATCAATCACGTGCCGATCTTTATCGCTTCGACCCATCCCGATGCCTTCCGTCTGGCCGGCGAGATGGCCGATGGCGTCATCATCGGCGACGTCGCCGAACCGGACGCTCTGCGCGTGGCCATCGGCGCGATGCGCGAAGGGGCCGAAGCGGCCGGTCGCGACCCGGCGGAAGTTCAGGTGGTCGATTGGGTCGCCACTGTCTGCGTCGAGAGTACGGAAGAGGCAGCACATGTCCGCGGCCTTTTGCGCGAGCATGTGATGCGACCGACAATCGGCACCATGCACAAGGTCACGCGCGAATCGCTCGGAATTGAGCCGGATCGCGGCAAGGCGGTCCGAGATGCGTTCCGCAACAGTGAGCCCATTTCGGCGGAACTGGTTCCCGACGAGCTAGTCGACCGGCTTACCCTGATCGGCGACGCCGAGACGCTGGCTCGCAGGATACAGGAATTCGAGGCTGCCGGCGTCACCATGATGGGCATGCGCATGCCATATGCGATCGCCAGGACCTACGATTTTGAAGTCAATCTGCAGCGCCTCGCGGAAAGGGTTCTGCCCTTGGTCCGGAACTGACGACCGACGTCGAACTGGGAGGATAGAGAATGATTTCCGGCCTGAAGAAACGGCGTTCGAAGGCCGCGCGTTCGATCCACGCCGTGCGCGCTGCTGAATACGGCCCCTGGCTTGAGGCACAGGAGCCGGTCTGGCGTCGCTGGCTTGCAGATCATGATTTCGCGGCGAAGCCGGGCGCGTGGCAGACCCTGCCGAGCGAAAACGGCGCAATCGAGTCCGTCCTGTTGTGTCTTGGCGATGAGGACGATCTCTGGGCGTGGGCGGATCTTGCCGCATCGCTGCCGGCTCACGATTATGCGGTAGCCACCAAGCTGGATGATGCCGCGGCGACAACAGCAGCCATCGGATGGGCGCTGGGCACCTACCGTTTCGACGGGTTTCGTGCCCAGAAGAAGGAGGCCGCCTCCGCTCAGCTCGTGCTGCCAACCGGCGCAGACCTCGACTTCATGACGGCCGCGGCCGAGGCCGAATTCCTGGGGCGCGATCTGATTAACCGTCCGGCCAACGACCTTGGCCCGACCGAACTGGCCACAGCCGCGCGCAATCTGGCCCGCCGCCACAAGGCGGAATGCAAAGTGATCGTGGGCGATGCACTGCTGAAGGCGAATTTCCCTGCCGTCCATACGGTTGGCGCCGGCAGCCCCAGGACGCCTGCGCTCGTCGATATCCGCTGGGGTCGACCGCGGGATCCAAAGGTCACGCTGGTTGGCAAGGGCGTGACCTTCGACACCGGAGGCCTCACGGTCAAGACTGAGGCATGGATGCGTAACATGAAGAAGGATATGGGGGGCGCCGCGACCGTGCTGGCACTGGCCCATCTCATCATGGCGACCGGGTTGCGCGTCCGCCTGCGCGTTCTCATACCCACGGTAGAAAACAGTACATCGGGGAGTGCCTATCGGCCTGGCGACATCGTGCCGACACGCAAGGGGCTGGGCATCGAGGTCGCGAACTGCGACGCCGAGGGTCGAGTCATTCTGGCCGACGCGCTCACGGCTGCAGCGGAGGAAAAGCCTGAGCTGCTGATTGACGTGGCGACGCTGACAGGCGCTGCGCGGGCAGCGCTTGGACCCGAGATCGCCGCCTTTTTCAGCTCCTCCGATAGTCTGGCCAGGGAACTGGACGAGGCGTCGCATAAGAGCCAGGATCCGTTATGGCGGCTTCCGCTTTGGGCCGGCTATCGGCGCCGCATTGAAAGCACGGTGGGTGACATACTCAACCTGGCGCCCAACGACACGGCCGGCGCGATTACCGCGGCCCTGTTTCTCCAGGAATTCGTTGAGGGTGCGGAGGGGTGGCTGCACCTCGACATATTCGGCTGGAACGACACGGCGCGACCCGGACGGCCGGTCGGCGGCGAGGCGGCGGGGTTGCGTGCGCTTTATCGCCTGCTTGCAACGCGTTACCCGGCAGCCTGACCGGATCCGCCGGCGCGGGCCGCGCGGATCGCGGCCCACACCTTTGCGGGCGTCGCCGGCATGTCCAGATGACGGATGCGGAGCGGCCGCAGGGCGTTGACAATAGCATTCATGACGGCGGGCGGAGCGGCAATGGCGCCGGACTCCCCGGCGCCCTTAACGCCGAGCGCATTGGTCGTGCAGGGGACCTCGTTGAAGTCGTTGACGAGGGCAGGTATGTCGGACGCGCGCGGCAGTGGGTAGTCCATGTACGAAGCGGTCAGAAGTTGTCCGGACTTGTCGTAGATCGCCTCTTCCAGGATTGCCTGGCCGATGCCCTGGGCGACGCCGCCGTGGACCTGACCCGATACCACCTGAGAGTTGATGATACGTCCGAAGTCGTCGATCGCGCAGTAGGCGACGACCTTCACGACACCGGTGTCAGGGTCAATCTCGACCTCGCAGGCGTGGCACCCGTTGGGATACGTGGGCGCCTCGCACTCGTAATGGGCATGGCCCATCAGCGGGCCGGCGATGCCCGTTGGCACGCCGTCTCCTGCCTCCGCCCGGCGCGCAAGCTCGAATAGCCCGATCTCGCGGTCAGTGCCGGAGATACGCAGGATTCCTTTTTCGTACTGAATGTCATCGGCCGAACATTCGAACAGGTGGGTGGCGATCTCCGTGGCTCGGGCGACTGTCTCGTCGCCGGCCATCCGGATCGCACTGCCCGCCATCGCCAGCGAGCGAGAGCCGCCGGTTCCGCCGCCGAACGGCAGGTCGTCGCTGTCTCCCTGGACAAAATCAATGCTGTCCTCGGCCAGGCCGAGATATCCGGCGAGCACTTGTGGAAACGTGGTCTCATGCCCCTGGCCTGTCGACTGGGTGCCGACAGCGAGCCGCACCCGCCCGTCACCCCCGACGCGGATCTCGGCGCTCTCCTGGGTCGCGCCGCCGGTGTTCTCGACATAGTTCGCAATGCCAAACCCGCGCAGGAGCCCACGTGCCTCGCTGGCGCGCCGCCGCTCTTCGAATTTTGCGTGGCCCGCCACGTCCAGCACACGCTGCATGTTCTCGGCAAAGCGGCCGCTGTCATAAACGTGGCCGGACGGCGTGGTATAGGGCATTGCCGCTTCCGGGATCAGGTTGCGCCGTCTAAGCTCGATCGGGTCGATTCCAGTTTCCATCGCGGCAGCGTCTATCAGGCGTTCCACGATATAGACTGCTTCGGGTCGCCCGGCGCCACGGTAGGCATCGACCGGCGTCGTGTTGGTGAAAACCCCTCGCGATCGGAAGTGAATCACCGGGGTCGTATAGAGATTGGCCAGTGCGACCATCATGGCAACTGTCGGGACGAGCGGCGCCATCGTCGACAGATAGGCGCCGAGATCGGCGACTGTGGATACGCGCAGCGCCAAGAACCGCCCATTTTCATCAAGGGCGAGCGCAGCGTCCGCCACCTGGATACGCCCGTGCGTGTCAGTCTGGAACGCGTCCAGCCGCGTGCTGGTCCAACTTACCGGACGGCCGAGACGCCGCGCCGCCCACAGAACCAGAGCATACTCGTTATAGAGGTAGTGCTTGAGACCGAAGCCGCCGCCCACATCCGGCGTCAGCACTCGCAATTTGTCCGGCGCCACTCCCAATACCGGCTCTGCGAGCAGACGGCGGATAAGGTCAGGTCCCTGCGTTGTGGCGGTTAGTGTGTAGGTCTCCGATGCCTCGTCCCATTCGCCAACCGCCAGTCGAGTTTCTATGGAGTTCATGACGATCCGGTTCTGGCCAAGCGTCAGGTGCGTGACGTGGGCGGCGTCGTCAAAAGCTGCGTTGGCCGCGTCCTTGTCGCCGACCGACCAGTCGAAGCATTTGTTTCCCTCGCAGCCGGGCCAGATTTCGGGTGCTCCTGGAGCGAGCGCCGCGTCAATGCCGACAACGGGCGTCAGTTCGTGATAGTCGACCTCGATTAGTTCGCAGGCGTCGCGCGCAATCTCAGACGACTCGGCGACGACTAGCGCCACGCTGTCGCCAACGAACCGAACCTGACCGCGCGCCAGGGCCGGGCGTGGTGCATCGAAATGACTGACGCCCGGCAATTTGACCTGGCATGGCATGTGGCCGAGATCAGCCCCTATATCGTCCGCAGTGAATATTCCGAGCACGCCCGGCAGTTCGAGCGCCGCACCAAAATCGAAACCGCCTAATCGGGCATTCGCGACGGGTGAACGCAGAACCGCGGCGTATGCCTCTCCGGGCAACCGGATATCGCCGACATAACGTCCAGTACCCGTTAGGAACCGTGTGTCTTCGCGTCGTCCCGTACGCATGCTCATCACACCTGCCCATTGTTGCAGCGGATATATAGAGAAACACTGTTTCAGAATCGAGGCTCGCACCGCCCGGTATCGCTGTCAACGCGGACGGACGCTACCGTTGAGGTATCAGGGCGCCATGCGGCCGCACCGGAACTGCCAATCATTGGCGAGCCGGATGCGGTGTCCCGGTCCGCAGCGCTGTGAGCGAGGACTCCGGCATGAAGGAACTCTTGTCTGGCGCCATCGGCCTGGCGGGGTCAAGGGCGATTTGGCTCAGGTCGGCGGCGCCACACCCTGGTAACGCTCAGTGATTTCGGCCGAGATTTCGCGACCCAGTGTGATTAAATCGTCAAGCGAGATCCGGCCTGTGTCGACGTAGTGCAGCGGGAAGCCAAAACCCATGCCGGCGATCACGCCGCCGGCAGTATCGTATACGGGCACTGCCAGGCCGCCGATATCCTCGTGCAGTTCGCCCCGGTTCACGGCATATCCCTGTTCGCGGATCTCGGCGAGTTGCCGTCGCAGCAGGCGTTTTTCGGTGATTGTATTTTCCGTCAGCGCCTGGAGACGGAATTGCTTCAGGTAGCGGATGATGAACTCATCTTCGCTCGACGCGAGGAGCAGTTTGCCCATCGCCGTGCAATAGAGGGTGAAAGTGCCCCCGGCCTCGATTGATACGCGAAGCGGTGCGCGGCTTTCGAGGACGCTTATGTAGGCCACCTGGAACTCGTTCTTAACTCCGAGAAAGAATGCGTGCTGAAAACGATGGGAGTATTTTTCGAAGACGGTGCGCGCGACCGTGGCCAGATCGTTCTGAGCGCTATAGGCGTTGGCCAATTGCAAGATCCTCGGACCGAGGCGCAGACGCTGTGTCGAACTGCTCCGTTCAAGGTAACCGAAATCACAGAGCGTCGTGGTCAGACGATAGACGGTCGTGGGATTGATGCCATACGCCCGGCCAAGTTCACGTATGCCCCATTCCCGTTTCCCACCCGTGAATGCGTCGAGAATCGAGAGGCCACGCGCCAATGTCTGATTCAGGTGCTCTGTCTGTTCAGCGATGGATTTTCGAGCCATGGTCTCTTTGCCGCTCTCACTTTCCGACCGATCCTTGTTTCATGGACGAATTCGACGCTTTCCCTAGCCAGATGCGCCCGAGACCGGTCCTCGATCATCACTGTGTCGGTTACGAAACACTCCACGCCAAGGGCGCGGATATGATCGGCGAGATGCTCGTCCCTGGAGTCCAAGACGAAAGCGTCGATGAGCCCTTGATAGTGGCGCGCCACCGAGACCGGGCTCGCCTCGATCCCAAGCTCGTTCACGATCTTTTGCCGTCGGTCCCTTGAGCGCCTGTCCGGCGACGATCGGCGTAACCGCGATTACCGGGGCGCCGGGCCGGCGTAGCGCTTCCGTCATGGCTGTAACAGCCAGGATCGGATCGATGTCGGGACAGATGCGAAGCGACAGATGGTCAAAATCATCTCCGACGTTGGTAATGACAACCAGCCGTTCCGACACGCCGGCAAGCGAGAACCCGCGAACCAGCTTGGCCCCACCGATCCCTCCCGTCACAGAAACAATGTTTCGCATTTTAGCCTTATGGTTGGCAACAATCACGCATGTCTTCAGCCTTTACCGGCCGCAATGACGGCCGGAGGCTCCAACCGGCCAGATTTGGGCAGATAGAGATAACCGTGTGCCGCAAAGCATGCGGCATCGGTATTTCAACAACGACGATATGCATCAAAGCGCCTGCTGCGCGATAGCCGATGCGGCCAGTCCGCTCTGATCCACATGGGATTCTGCGTCACGTAAACAGATCGTCTCCGTGTGGCCGAATAAGCTCCGCCGCAGCTTCCCCTTCATCGAGCGCATCTTCGCCGACGCCGGCTATCAGGGCCCGAAGACCGCCGCGGTCGCCGAGACCGGCTACTGGCGGCTCGAGATCGTCAAGCGCACCGACGCCCACCGCTTCGTCGTCCTGCCCAAGCGCTGGGTGGTCGAGCGAACCTTCGCCTGGACCAGCCGCTATCGTCGGCTGCCTGCGAGACTTCAAGCGTCATGCCAGCACCGTCGCCGCGTTCTTCGCCCAGAGAAGCGAGACGAAGGGCCGGAGCGCCGGCTTCGGAGGCGCTACCGATACCTTTCCTAAGTGCACGATAGAGCGCGACGGAGCACGATAACCGACTGATCTACGTTGCCTTTTCAGATCGCCACTCCGAAGCTTCTATCCAGAAACAGGTCGCAGCTTTCATCCGACTGCTTACGTAGTGCTTACGTGAGAAGCAAGGTTGAGGGCCGATCAGAAAGGTCCGCCCTTCAGATGGCAAAGCTCACCAAACGTTTCGTCGACACGGTTGAAATCCGCGACAAAGACTGTCCGTCGTCAGATATTTCGGGACTTCGGAGGCCATGACGCTTTGGAGGGTCTGGCTCGATTGGGTTGACGTTAGGCTGCGGGCTGCTGGT
>NZ_JHZK01000036.1 GCF_000688515.1 Afifella pfennigii DSM 17143
GCGGCGGCTTTCAACGGCGGCGCTGGAAGCGGCCAAAGCTTCGGCGACGGCCTCCCTGCCCTCTCCGAGCGCACGGGCGAGCGTGACGATCTCGCCCATCTTCTGCCGGGAGAAGGCCAGCCAGCCTTTCAGCTCCGGATCGAGACCTTCTTCCAGTTCGACGTCGATCGGCACGTGCAGGAGCGAACAGGAAGGAGCGATCTCCACATGGTCTCGGCCGCGCGTGGCGATGACCGGCTCCAGCCTCTCCACCAGCTTTTCCAGATCGGTGCGCCAGATATTCCGCCCATCGATGGCGCCGAGCGAGAGGACCATGCAGGGCGGAGCCTTGTCGACGATGCGGTCGAGTTCGTCGCCGCCGCGGGTGAGGTCGAGATGCAGACCGCCGACCGGCAGGCCGAGCGCCGTATCGAGATTGTCGCCCAAACCGCCGAAATAGGTGTTGAGCATGATGGGCGTATAGGGATGCGTCGGCGCCAGCACGTCATAGGCGCGCTTCAGCGCCTTCTGCGTCGCCGGATCGGCATCGAGCGACAGGCAGGGCTCGTCGATCTGCATCCATTCTACCCCGGCCTCGCGGAAGCGGTCGAGGAGCTGGCCGTAGACCGGCAGAAGGCCCTCCAGGAGCGATAGCGTGTCGAAGCCATCTTCCTTGGCCTTGGCGAGCTTCAGGAAGCTGACCGGGCCGAGGAGGACCGGACGCGTCGCAAAGCCGAGCGCCTTCGCCTCGGCGAATTCATCGAGCGGCTTGGTGGTGGCCAGCGTGAAGCGCTGGTCGGGCGCAAGCTCCGGGACGATGTAGTGGTAGTTGGTGTCGAACC
Organism: Afifella pfennigii DSM 17143; assembly: GCF_000688515.1. Lineage (GTDB taxonomy): Bacteria > Pseudomonadota > Alphaproteobacteria > Rhizobiales > Afifellaceae > Afifella > Afifella pfennigii. The sequence goes on from NZ_JHZK01000036.1 coordinate 822, forward strand.
ACTTCGTCATCTCAAGGGCCGGCACGCTCCGCCCGTCGATCTCACCGCCGCGCGCCATGGCGAAGTAGGTGTCGAGCGAGACCTCGCCGCCATCCCAGCCATAGATGTCGGGGATGGCCCCGACCATGACGGCCGTGTCGAGGACATGGTCATAGAGAGAAAAATCGTTCGACGGGATGTCGTCGATTCCGATCGTATCCTGATAGGCCCAGTTCGCGGCTCTGAGCTCGGCGGCCTTCTTCAAGAGCGCGCCGGCACCAGACTTGCCGGCCCAGTAGCTCTCCAGTGCGAATTTCAGCTCGCGGCGCGACCCGATGCGCGGGACGCCCAAAGTGGCTGTGGGAAGCGGAAATTTTTCCAAGAGTAACCCCCGTTGGCTGGACGGACGGGGGACGGGACGGGAACGCTGAAAGCGGGCCGCGACCTCCGGGACACCCCGCCCGAGGACATTGCACATTCGTCGGGGCAGGTTTCCTGGCTGGCGGCTCGGCGCCTCGTCCGGCCTTCCCGAAGCTTGCCGCTTCAGTGGCTTTTGGTGGACTTCGGCTCGCCGCTTACAGTTGCGGGGGCAGCTCCGGCCTTGCTTCTCGGCGCACCGGATTCCCTCTTAGCCTCGGCTCGCAAGCCGGGGCACCTCGACGGTCCACGTGTGCGATAGGCGCAGCGCCCCTGTCAAGAGATATAAAGGTGTCTTTATGTCTTTATATAATGTGGCGAGCGCAATTCCGCCCCGCAGCGCTAAAGGACGCCGGCGGCCGCAACTGCTTGCCAGTCCGATCGGCCATCGGTCTGCCTTCAGAGCGCTTTGTTCGGGCAGCCGGTCAACGTTTCCGATTGCTCGATCATTTCTCTTCCCGGCTGTTTCGCCACAATCGCACCGAAGACGCCGCCGATCCGATCGGCGTGGCGTCATATCTGGAATTGTCTCTGATTCAGGAGGACGGCGTGATGCGATCGGACAGACAGGGAAATGCGCTCCCGGGCGCTTCGCCGGAGGCAGCCGCTGCGTTCGACCGCGCACTCGACGCGTCGGCGATCCTCTGGCGGCTGCAGCTCTGCGGCCACGACGTCGGCGATCGCTGGATCGAGGCGGCGAAGGCCTGGGACGCGCATGCGGATGGCAGGACCTATCCATTCAACGACTGGCATGCGGTGATGGCCTATCTCGGCGCTGGCAGGCAGGCCGATGTCGAGCGGATCGCCACGGCGCTGCGGCAGGCTGAGGGCGTTCCGGCCGAAGTCTGCGAATGGGGGCGGCGGACCGCGCTCCCGCTCGTGGAAGGCTTCGCCGCCTTCTGGCGTGGGGATTATGCCACCGCCGTCGAGAGGCTGCATGGCGCGCGCTTCATCGCCAACAGTTTCGGCGCCAGCCACGCGCAGCGTGACATCATCGACTGGACGGTGACGGAAGCGGCCATCCGCGCAGGCATGTCGGGCATGGCCGAAGCGCTCGCCAACGAGCGGCGGGCGCTGAAGCCCCACAGCCCCATCAACCGCGGCTTCCTGGGCAGGGCACGCCTTGCCGGAACGGCCGCCGCCGCCGCTGCCTGAGCGCAGCCGGCGGCGGGGCGGCGATGGCCGCCTCCCTCAATGACATCCATGAACGGTGACACCGAGATGAAGAGCCTTGCCATTGTCGTGCGCGACGACGCCTATGACCGCATCCTTACCCTGCTCACCTTCGCGTATACCCAGGCCGCGGCGGGCGTTGAGGTCGACCTCCTCTTCGTGCTCTGGGCGGTGCGTGCGCTCACCGACGAGGGCGCGGCGGCGCTGCAGGTCGACGCCGCGCACGCCCATGAAGCCGATTGGCTGAAGCGCCGGCTGAAGGCCGAGGGCGATCCCGTCGCGATCGCCGACTTCCTGAAGCTGATCAAGAACACCGGCAATGCCAGATTGTACGGCTGCAGGTTTGCCGCATCGACCTTCGCTGTCGTCGACGGCGATCTGAGCGAGGCGGCCGATGGCATTGTCAACCCGGGCTGGTTCCTCGCCGAGAAGGCCACTAAGGCCGATCACTGCCAGTATTTCTGATGTCTCAGCCGGTCGCGGCGCGATGTCGGTCGCGCCAGGCCGCCGGCGGCACGCCATGCTGGCGCTTGAAGGCGCGGTTGAAGGCGACCGGTGCCTCGTAGCCGACGCGATAGGCGATCTCGCGCACCGTCAGCCGGGTCTCGCGCAGGAGCGATCGCGCTGCGGCAAGCCGCGCCTGGGCGAGGTAGCGGATCGGCGGCGCACCGAGGAACAGGGCGAAGCGATCGACGAAAGCCGTCCGCGACATCTGCAGCTTTCCGGCGATGTCCTCCACGGTCCATGGGCGAGCGAGGTCACCATGCAACAGCGCCAGAGCGCGGCCGATTTGCGGGTCGCGCATGCCGCCGAGCCACCCCGCCGGACTGGCTTCGCTCTCGCAATGGCGGCGCAGAGCCTCGACAAGCAGGAGTTCCGACAGCCGCGACATCACCGCCGCGGACCCGACCCTGCCACGCGCCAGCTCCTGTGCGGCAACCCGCACAGAAGCTTCGATCCAGGCCAGTGAGGCGACATCAGCCAGAGGCACTGTCAGAAGCAGCGGCAGCGTTTCAAGGACAGGATGGGATGCCCCATCGCTGGCGAGGAAGCCGCAGAACAGGCGGGTTTCTTCGCGGCCGCCGCCGTGCTCGATGCGCACGAGGCCGTCCGGACCCGGCGGCGACAGCAGATCCTCGCCGGCCACCGGGGTGAGGCCCGGCGCACTCATGACCGTGTGCGGATCGTTTCGCGGCAAAAGGACGATCTCGCCGGCACCAACCTCCAGGGGCGCAGTACTCCCGGCCGCGACAAACATCCGGCCGTAGGTGACGGCGTGATAGGCGATGATCTGTGCCGGCACGTCCATGAACGGCCTGCAATCCTCCGGCCCAACCTGCGCCGCGAGTGCCCAAGGCGCGCTCATGCGCGCCTCCAGAAACACCCCGCCTTTCAGATCGAGCGCGCGGATCACGTCTGATAAGGGATCCTGAAGCATCGCCCCTCCCTCGGCTTTACGACCGTCCTTCGAGCATGCTCCTGGCAGGCACGCGAGGAAGATAGCAGAGGTCGGTGACCGACGTACCCGGCAACGGACGCTGCACCGGCGGCCGTTCCTCCAGGCCGCCAGGGTCATCGCAAGGATTTCCTGCCGCTATTCGGCAGCCTGAGCGAGCGACGCTGGCACGTAGTTCAGTATTGGCCCCAGCCACCGTTCGACTTCTGGCGCGCTCATCGCCTTGCGCGCTGCATAATCCTCGACCTGATCGCGCTCGACCTTGCCTACGCCGAAATAATAGCTTTCCGGATGGGCCAGATAGATTCCGGAGACGGACGAGCCCGGCCACATCGCCATGCTTTCGGTGAGGCTGACGCCCGCGTTCTTCTCCGCGTCGAGCAGCCTGAAGAGGGTCGCCTTTTCCGTGTGATCCGGTTGGGCGGGGTAGCCCGGAGCGGGCCGGATTCCCTGGTAGGGCTCGCCGATGAGCTCGTCCGGCGCCAGGCCCTCGTTCGGCGCGTATCCCCAGAACTCCTTGCGCACACACTCATGCATTCGCTCGGCAAAGGCTTCGGCGAAACGGTCGGCAAGCGCCTTGACCAAGATGGAGTTGTAATCGTCGTTGGCTTGCTCGAACCGCTCGGCGATGGCGACTTCCTCGATGCCGGCGGTAACCACGAATCCACCGACCCAATCCGGCTTTCCGCTTTCGACCGGCGCGACGAAATCGGAAAGGGCGACATTGGCCCTGTCGCCGCGCCTGGCCAGTTGCTGGCGCAGCGTGAAAAGCGTGGCGAGCTCTGTCTTGCGTGTCTCGTCCGTGAACAGACGGATGTCGTCGCCGACCACGTTGGCGGGCCAGAAGCCTATGACGCCTTTCGGCGCGAACCACTTTTCGTCGATGATCCTCGCCAGCATCAGCTGAGCTTCCTCAAAGAGCTGACGGGCGGCAGGCCCCTGCTTGTCGTCTTCGAGAATTTTGGGATAGCGGCCCTTCAACTCCCAGGCGTGGAAAAATGGCGTCCAGTCGATGTAGCGCGCGAGATCGGCCAGATCCCAGGTCCCGAACGCTCTCACACCGGTGAAGGACGGGCGCGGCGGCGTGTAGTCGGCCCAGTCGATCCTGTGTGCGTTGGCGCGCGCCCTGGCCAGCGGCAGCCGCTGCTTCTCGCGCTCCGAGCGCTCATGCGCCTCGCTCACCTTCCTGTATTCGGCGCGCAGCTTTTCCACATAGTCAGGCTTCGTCTCCTGCGACAGCAGACTGCCAACCACGCCGACCGCGCGGCTGGCATCGGTCACATAGACGGCCTGGCCGCGCTCGTACTGCGGATGGATCTTCACCGCGGTGTGCACGCGGCTCGTCGTCGCGCCGCCGATCAGGAGCGGGATGTCGAAGCCCTCGCGCTCCATCTCGGAGGCGACATGCACCATCTCATCGAGCGACGGGGTGATCAGGCCGGAAAGCCCGACAATGTCCACGTTCTCGCGCCGAGCCGTCTCCAGTATTTTGGTAACCGGGGCCATGACGCCGAGATCGACGATCTCGTAGTTGTTGCAGGCGAGCACGACGCCGACGATGTTCTTGCCGATGTCATGGACGTCGCCCTTCACCGTCGCCATCAGGATTTTGCCCGCGGCCCGCCGGTGCGAGCCGCCACTCGCGGCCTTTTCGGCCTCCAGGTAGGGCAGGAGAACGGCGACGGCCTGTTTCATCACGCGGGCCGATTTCACCACCTGCGGCAGGAACATCTTTCCCGCGCCGAACAGATCGCCGACGACGTTCATGCCGGCCATCAACGGCCCTTCAATGACGTGCAACGGCCGCTCGGCATTCAGTCGCGCTTCTTCGGTGTCTTGCTCGATGAACTCGGTGATGCCGTTGACCAGCGCATGCTCCAGCCGCTTCTCGACGGGCCATTCACGCCAGGCGAGGTCTTTCTCCTTCGCTTCCTTTCCGCCAGAGCCCCTGAACCGCTCGGCGATCTCCAGCATGCGCTCGGTCGCCGTGCCACCCGCCTTCGGAATCCGGTTGAGGATCACGTCCTCGCATGCTTCCCGCAATTCCGGGTCGATCGTGTCGTACACGGCGAGCTGGCCGGCATTCACGATACCCATATCCATACCGCGTTGGATGGCATGATAGAGGAACACGGCGTGCATGGCCTCGCGCACCGGTTCGTTGCCGCGGAAGGAAAAGGAAAGGTTGGAGACGCCGCCGGAAATGTGAACATGAGGCAGCGAACCGATGATCTCGCCCGTCGCCTCGATGAAATCGACGCCGTAATTGTCGTGCTCCTCGATGCCCGTGGCCACGGCAAAGACGTTGGGATCGAAGATGATGTCCTCGGGCGGGAAGCCTACCTTCTCGGTAAGCAGCTTGTAGGCGCGGGTGCAAATCTCGACCTTGCGGTGCTTGGTATCGGCCTGGCCGATCTCGTCGAAGGCCATGACGACCACGGCGGCGCCGTACATACGACACAGCCTGGCCTGGTTGAGGAAAGCCTCCTCCCCTTCCTTCATCGAGATCGAATTGACGATGGGCTTGCCCTGCACGCATTTGAGGCCTGCCTCGATCACCTCCCATTTGGAGGAATCGATCATCACCGGCACGCGGGCGATATCGGGCTCGGCGGCGATAAGGTTGAGATATTCCACCATCGCCTTTTTCGAATCGATCAGGCCCTCGTCCATATTCACGTCGATGACCTGCGCACCGTTCGCCACCTGATCGCGCGCGACCTCCAGCGCCGCAGCATAGTCGCCGGCGGTGATCAGCTTGCGGAACCGTGCGGAGCCCGTGACATTGGTGCGCTCACCGACGTTCACGAAGGGGATGTTCTTGGTCAGAGCGAACGGCTCGAGCCCCGAAAGACGCATTTCCGGGGCAGGGTCGGGCACGCTGCGCGGCGCGTGACGGCCGACGGCCTCGGCGATAGCGGCGATGTGTTCCGGTGTCGAACCGCAACAGCCGCCGACAACGTTGACCAGGCCTTCGCGCGCAAACCCCTCGATCTGCTCGGCCATGAATTCGGGGCTTTCATCGTACTGGCCGAAGGCGTTCGGCAGACCGGCATTCGGATAGGCGCAAATGAACGTGTCGGCGACACCGGAAAGCTCAGCCAGGTGCGGTCTCATGGCGGTCGCACCGAGCGCGCAGTTCAGCCCGACCGTGAAAGGCTTGGCATGACGGATCGAGTGCCAGAAGGCCGTCGGCGTCTGACCGGAAAGGGTGCGGCCCGACAGATCGGTGATCGTGCCGGAGATCATCACCGGCCGGCGGATCCCCTTCTCCGCAAAGACCTCCTCGCAGGCGAATATCGCCGCCTTGGCGTTCAGCGTGTCGAAGATCGTCTCGATGAGAACGATATCGGCACCACCCTCGATCAAGCCGCGCAACTGCTCGCTATAGGCGATGCGAAGGTCATCGAATGTGACGGCACGAAAGCCCGGATTGTTGACGTCCGGCGAGATGGAGGCCGTCCGGTTGGTCGGTCCGAGCGCGCCGGCGACGAAGCGGCGTCTGCCGTCTTCCTGCTCCGCCCGCATAGCCGCTCGCCGCGCCAGCCGCGCGCCGTCGCGGTTCAGCTCATAGACCATCTCCTCCATACCGTAGTCGGCCTGGGCGATGGAGGTGGAGGAAAAGGTGTTGGTTTCGATGATATCCGCGCCTGCCTTGGCATAGGCGTAATGGACATCCTCGACCGCCTTCGGCTGCGTCAGGATCAGAAGATCGTTGTTGCCTTGCTGATGGCAGGAACAGCAGGCAAAGCGATCGCCCCGGAAATGGTCCTCCTGAAAAGCGAGGTCCTGGATCTGCGTGCCCATCGCACCGTCGAGGATCAGGATGCGCTCGCGCGCTGCGGCCTGCAGAGCGGCAAGTATCTCCGAGCCGTCCGACGTGGCCGCCGCCGGCCGGAGGGAATCATCGATTGAGGACATGAACAACGTTCTTCATATGAGTGCGCAACCGGAGCAGAACTGCATAAAGATATCTTTATGTCAACATATCGCCGATCCGTTCTGGAGCGACGCCGGTAAGACAAGTGCCTGGATGCTGAAAGCGACGGTGCCTCCACGCTTCAGCGGTCACAGCTGCGAGTGGAAATCATTTCCGCGGGCCCGCGGTGATCGCCTTCTCCACTGAGGCCAGGGGCTCCTCAGCTGCGCTATCCTCGAGATGGCAGGCCTGCGCAGCGCGAACGCAGTCGTCCTTCTCAGCCGGCGGCGGATCGCGATCCATGCAGACGCCCCCAAGACGGCAACATGTGACGCCTCAATATCCAGATGACACTGCATATTCCCGCCGCGGCGAGTTATCGTGATTCTATCGATTGACAGCGAAAGCAAACCGCATACTAGATATAGCGGTCACGGTCTTTCGAATCGCATGATCGAGAGCTAAGAGGGAAGCCGGTGCGCCAAGACGCAAAGCCGGAGCTGCCCCCGCAACTGTAGGCGGCGAGCCTGCATCCATGATGTGCCACTGAAGCCTCGGCTTCGGGAAGGTTGGATGCTGGCGACAACCCGCAAGCCAGGAGACCTGCCGTGGCCGAAGTGAAACGTCCTCGGGCGGGGTGTCCCGGTGGTGCGGTTGTCGGTGCGTGGCCCGTCAGGCCGTCATGCTTCCGCTTTCCGTCCGCTCTGACCTCCGTCCCTAATCTAGACAGGGAATTGAGATGTCAGTGGCGCCTTCAGCCCTTCCTCCTGCGGCCGTGGTCAAGCGCAGCGGCGACCGTGTGCCGTTCGACGGCGGCAAGATCCGCTCCGCCATCGCCCGAGCCGGCAGGGCGAGCGGCGAGTTCGGGGAGGAGGAGGCGGCGCTTCTGGCGATCCAGACCGTCAAGGTCCTTTCCTATCGCTTCGCCGGTCAGACCCCGCAAATCGAGGAGATTCAGGACGTCGTCGAACAGGCCCTGATCTCGGCCAACCATTTTGCCACGGCGCGCGCCTATATCGTCTACCGCGAGCAGCATGCGCGCCTGCGCCGCGACCGCAAGACCGTGGTCGACGTCGCCTCCTCGATCAACGAATACCTCGAGCGCCAGGACTGGCGCGTCAACGCCAACGCCAATCAGGGCTATTCGCTGGGCGGGCTGATCCTCAACGTGTCGGGCAAGGTGATGGCCAATTACTGGCTGTCGCATGTCTATCCGCCTGAGGTCGGTGCGGCGCATCGCGACGGCGACATCCACATCCACGACCTCGACATGCTGTCCGGCTATTGCGCCGGCTGGTCGCTGCGCACGCTGCTTCTGGAAGGCCTAAACGGCGTTCCGGGCAAGGTGGAGGCGGGGCCGCCGAGGCATCTTGGCAGCGCCGTCGGCCAGATCGTCAATTTCCTCGGCACGCTGCAGAACGAATGGGCAGGCGCGCAGGCCTTTTCCTCCTTCGACACCTATATGGCACCCTTCATCCGCAAGGATGGCCTGTCCTACGAAGAAGTGCGCCAGTGCATCCAGGAGCTCGTCTACAACCTCAACGTCCCCTCGCGCTGGGGCACGCAGACGCCCTTCACCAACCTCACCTTCGACTGGAGCTGCCCGGACGACCTCAAGGATCAGGTGCCGGTCATCGGCGGCGAGGAGATGGCCTTCACCTACGGCGATCTCCAGGCCGAGATGGACATGATCAACCGCGCCTATATCGAGGTGATGACGACGGGCGACGCCAAGGGTCGGGTCTTTACCTTCCCGATCCCGACCTACAACATCACGCCCGACTTTCCCTGGGAGAGCGAGAACGCCGAGCGGCTCTTCGCCATGACAGCGAAATACGGCCTGCCCTACTTCCAGAACTTCCTCAATTCGGAACTGAAGCCCAACATGATCCGCTCGATGTGCTGCCGGCTGCAGCTCGATCTGAGCGAGCTCTTGAAGCGGGGCAACGGCCTTTTTGGCAGCGCCGAGCAGACGGGCTCTCTCGGCGTCGTCACCATCAACTGCGCCCGGCTCGGCTACGTCCACAAGGGCGACGAGGCCGGCCTCTTCGCCCGGCTCGACGCGCTTCTCGACATCGCCCGCACCAGCCTGGAGATCAAGCGCAAGGTCATCCAGCAGCTCATCGACAACGGCCTCTTCCCCTACACGAAGCGCTATCTCGGTACGGTGCGCAACCACTTCTCCACGGCCGGCGTCAACGGCGTCAACGAGATGATCCGCAACTTCACCGGCGATGCGGAGGACATCACCACCGAATGGGGGCATGCCTTCGCCGTCAGGTTCCTCGACCATGTGCGCGAGCGCATCGTCGGCTTCCAGGAAGAGACCGGCCACATGTACAATCTGGAGGCGACGCCCGCCGAGGGGACGGCCTATCGCTTCGCCCGCGAGGACGCCAGGCGCTTTGCCGGCATCCTGCAGGCGGGGACGCCCGACCATCCTTACTACACCAACTCCAGCCAGCTTCCCGTCGGCTTCACCGACGACCCGTTCGAAGCGCTGGAACGGCAGGAGGAGCTGCAGCGCAAATACACCGGCGGCACCGTCCTGCATCTTTACATGGGCGAGCAGATATCCTCGGCGGAGGCGTGCAAGAAGCTGGTGCGCCGGGCACTGGAGAATTTCCGCCTGCCCTACGTCACGGTGACGCCGACCTTCTCGATCTGTCCCAAGCACGGCTACATCGCCGGTGCGCACACATTCTGCCCGAAATGCGACGCCGAGCTGATCGCCCGCAAGCGAGAGCTTGTGGCGGCTGCCTAACCCTCAGAAAAGGACAATTGTCATGAAGACCCCCTGCCAGACCGCCGCTCAGGATCCCGCCGCCCTTTTGAGCGATGAGGAACGCCAGCCCTGCGAGGTGTGGACCCGCGTCATGGGCTATCACCGCCCTGTCTCGTCCTTCAACCGCGGCAAGCAGGGCGAGTTCGCCGAGCGCGTGTGCTTCACCGAAGAAAAGGCGCATCTTGACTGAGCTGCGCGTCGGCGGCCTCAGCCCCCTCTCCTCCTGCGACTGGCCGGGAGAGTTGGCGGCGACGATCTTCTGCCAGGGCTGCCCCTGGGATTGCCGCTACTGCCACAACCAGTCGCTGCGCCCTGCTTGCGGGCCGCAGCGCATTCCTTGGGCGGAGATCGTCGATTTCCTCGCCCGTCGCCGGGCGCTTCTCGACGGCGTCGTCTTCTCCGGCGGCGAGCCCACCCTGCAGGCGGCCCTGCCGCAGGCGATCCGCGAGGTCCGGGCGATGGGCTTTAAGATCGGCCTGCACACGGCCGGCCCCTACCCTGAACGGCTCAAGGCCGTCCTGCCGCTGGTCGACTGGGTGGGTTTCGACATCAAGGCCCCCTTTCCAGACTATGCCAGGATCACCAAGGCTGCAGGCAGCGGCGAGAAGGCGTCGGAGAGCCTGCGGCATCTGTTGCAGAGCGGTGTCGCCTATCAGGTGCGCACCACCGTCCACCCGTCGCTCCTCGACGAGGCCGCCCTCGCGTGGCTCAAGGAGGATCTTGCCGGGCGTGGCGTGCGCGGCCATGTCCTGCAGAAATTCCGGCGCGAGGGCTGCGTCGATCCCGAGCTGGTCGCCGGCGCGGGATTGGGGATGACGCACATTTCCGCTTGACCGCGGCACCGGGTCGCATTTACATCACCTTGTGTTACGGTCGCAGCATACATACGAGATGTTGCGCTAAGAGGGAAGCCGGTGGAAGTCCGGCGCTGCCCCCGCAACTGTCAGCGGCGAGCCTTTGCCCACCCATGTCACTGAAGCCTGCCGGCTTTGGGAAGACGGGCCAAGGCGCCGAGCCGCGAGCCAGGAGACCTGCCGTGACAGCAAACAACGTCCTCGGGCGGGGTGTCCTGGTGGTCGCATGCCGTCTCGCCGCCTTCCGGCCCGATCACGCGCGCGTCCGCTCCGCTCCCGCCCCAACCGCTACGGGGTCACGAGCCGATGTCATCAACCGCCGAAGCCGCGCTGCGGATCGAGCCGGAGCACTTGCCGCCACAGGAGCGGGCGCGGAAGCCTGAGAGCACACCCGGCTATCAGGTGATCCGCCGCAACGGCGCCGTGACGCCCTTCGACGCCGCCAAGATCGCCGTTGCGCTCACCAAGGCTTTCCTTGCGGTCGAAGGCAACAGCGCCGCCGCCTCGCGCCGCGTGCACGACATTGTCGCCGAGCTCACCGACGAGATCGTCGCCAGCCTGACGCGGCGGGGCGAGACCGGCCGCGCCTTCCAAATCGAGGACATCCAGGACCAGGTCGAGCTTGCCCTGATGCGCGGCGGTCATCACAAGGTCGCCCGCGCCTACGTGCTCTACCGCGAAGCGCATGCGCGCGAGCGCGCCGCCGTCAAGGCGGAGGAGGCCGCCCCTTCCAGCCTGAAGATGAAGGCCGCCGACGGCGCGCTGGTGCCGCTCGACGAAGCCCGGCTGCAGGCGGTGATCGAGGAATCCACCGAGGGGCTTGAGGACGTCAGCGCCAAGGCGATCCTGGCGGAGACGCACCGCAACGTCTACGACGGCATCAGCGTCGACGAGCTGGCGCTGGCGCCGATCCTTTCGGCGCGCACGCTGATCGAGACGGAGCCGAACTATTCCAAGGTCGCCGCGCGGCTGCTGCTCGACAAGCTGCGCCGCGAGGCACTCACCTTCCTTGCAGGGCGGCCGGAGCAGGCGACCCAGGCGGAGATGGCAGAGCGCTACGGCGCGTATTTCCGCGCCTATGTGAAAGCGGGCATCGCCGAGGAGCTGATCGAACCCGAGCTCGTCCGTTTCGACCTTGATCGGCTCGCCGCCGCGATCGAGCCGGAACGCGACCTCGCCTTCGACTATCTCGGCCTGCAGACCCTTTACGACCGCTATCTTCTGCATGCGCGCGGCAACCGGTTCGAGCTGCCGCAGGCCTTCTTCATGCGCGTCGCCATGGGGCTGGCGCTGCGCGAGGTCGATCGCGAGGCCCGGGCGATCGAGTTCTACCGCCTCCTCTCCTCCTTCGACTTCATGGCCTCCACCCCCACCCTGTTCAACGCCGGCACGCCGCGCCCGCAGCTCTCCTCCTGTTTCCTGACCAGCGTGGCCGACGATCTCGACGGCATCTTCAAGGCGGTGAAGGACAATGCCCTGCTCGCCAAGTATTCCGGCGGGCTCGGCAACGACTGGACGCGGGTGCGCGGCCTCGGCGCGCATATCAAGGGCACTAACGGCCAGAGCCAGGGGGTCGTGCCGTTCCTGAAGGTGGCCAACGACACGGCGATCGCCGTCAACCAGGGCGGCAAGCGCAAGGGCGCCGTCTGCGCCTATCTGGAAACCTGGCATATCGATATCGAGGAATTCCTCGACCTCAGGAAGAACACCGGCGACGATCGGCGCCGCACCCACGACATGAACACGGCGAACTGGGTGCCGGACCTGTTCATGGAGCGGGTGGAGGAGAACGCCACCTGGACGCTCTTCTCGCCCGACGAGACGCCCGATCTGCACGACCTCACCGGCGCGGCCTTCCGCTCTGCCTATGAGGCCTACGAGGCCAAGGCGGAGGCCGGAGAGATCCGGGTGTTCAAGCGGATGAACGCCGTCGATTTGTGGCGGCGCATGCTGACCATGCTGTTTGAGACGGGCCATCCCTGGATCACTTTCAAGGATCCCTGCAACCTGCGCTCGCCGCAGGGCCATGTCGGCAATGTGCACTCCTCCAACCTGTGCACCGAGATCACGCTCAATACCTCAGACGACGAGGTGGCCGTGTGCAATCTCGGCTCAGTCAATCTGGCCGCCCATGTCACGCCGCAAGGCCTCGACCGGGAGAAGCTGAAGCGCACGGTGCGGACCGCGATGCGCATGCTCGACAACGTCGTCGACATCAATTTCTACACTATCCCCGAAGCGCGCCGCTCCAACCTGCGCCACCGTCCGGTCGGGCTTGGCCTGATGGGCTTCCAGGATGCCTTGCAGGTGCTGCACCTGCCCTACGCCTCCGAGGAAGCCGTCGCCTTCGCCGACGAGAGCATGGAGGCGCTGAGCTTCGAAGCGATCTCCGGCTCGGTCGATCTTGCGGCCGAGCGCGGGCGCTATTCTTCCTTCGAAGGCTCGCTATGGTCGAAGGGCGTCCTGCCGGTCGATTCCATCGAGCGGCTTCAGGCGGAGCGGCCTTCGCTTGAGATGGACCGCAGCGCCCGTCTCGACTGGGAGAGCCTGCGCCAGCGCGTGATGGCCGTCGGCATGCGCAACTCCAACTGCATGGCGATCGCGCCGACGGCGACGATCTCCAACATCTGCGGCGTCTCGCAGTCGATCGAGCCGGCCTACCAGAACCTCTTCGTCAAATCGAACATGTCCGGCGACTTCACCGTGGTGAACGCCGCGCTCGTGCGCGACCTCAAGGCCCGCGGCCTGTGGGACGAAGTGACGGTATCTGACCTCAAATATTACGACGGCAGTGTCGGCGAGATCGCCCGTCTGCCCGACGACATCAAGGCGCTCTACGCCACCGCCTTCGAGATCGACCCGGCCTGGCTGATCGAGGCGGCGTCGCGGCGGCAGAAATGGATCGACCAGGCCCAGTCGCTCAACATCTACATGGCCAACGCCTCGGGGCGGAAGCTCGACGAAACCTACCGGCTCGCCTGGAAGCGGGGGCTGAAGACGACCTACTACCTGCGCTCGCGCTCTGCCACCCATGTGGAGAAATCGACCCTGAAGGGCACTGACGGCAAGCTCAACGCCGTCTCGGTCGCGGAGGTCGCTGCCGTACCCTCCGCTCTGAACGGGGCCCGGGTCCAGGCCTGTGCCATCGACGACCCGGAATGCGAAGCCTGCCAGTGAGCGGCCCGAAGCAAGGATTGGAGAAACGCATGCTTGACTGGTCTGAACCCAGAACCAGCCCGAAAATTGCCAACCCGGCGGGGCGCGCCGAAGCGCCCGCTGCCGACATGCCGGCCACCGATGCGCCGTCCCCAGATGGGACGGTTGGCGATGCGACGCTTGGCGATGCAACCGGGCTCGGCGAGATCGACCGCGGCGCCGCGCGCGTTTCGGTGGACGACAAGCGCATGATCAATGCGCGCGCCGACGTCAATCAGCTCCTGCCGCTGAAATACCGCTGGGCCTGGGAGAAATACCTGTCCGGCTGCAACAACCATTGGATGCCGACCGAGGTCTCCATGCAGGCCGATATTGCGCTGTGGAAGTCGAACGAGGGCCTCAGCGAGGACGAACGGCGCATGGTCAAGCGCAACCTCGGCTTCTTCGCCGCTTCGGAAAGCCTCGTCGCCAACAACATCGTGCTGGCGATCTATCGCCACCTCACCAACCCGGAATGCCGGCAATACCTGCTGCGGCAGGCCTTCGAGGAGGCGGTGCATACGCACACCTTCCAGTACATCGTGGAAAGCCTCGGCCTCGACGAGGGCGAGCTCTTCAACATGTACCGCGAGGTGCCGTCGATCACCGACAAGGCGGCCTGGGCGCTCGACTACACGAAGCACCTCGACGACCCGGCCTTCGCAACCGGCACGCCGGAGGCCGACCAGGCGTTCCTGCGCGACCTCGTCGCCTTCTATGTTGTCTTCGAGGGGATGTGGTTCTACACCGGCTTTGCGCAGATCCTGTCGCTCGGGCGGCGCAACAAGATGGTTGGGATCGCCGAGCAGTACCAGTACATCCTGCGCGACGAGTCCATCCATCTCAACTTCGGCATCGACGTGATCAACCAGATCAAGATCGAGAACCCCGATCTATGGACGAAAGCCTTCCAGGACGAGGTGCGCGCCATGCTGAAGGACGCGGCCGAGCTCGAGGCGGCCTATGGCAGGGATACGATGCCGCGCGGCTTCCTCGGCCTGAATGCGGGATTGTGCGAAAAATACATGCACTTCATCGCCAACCGCCGCTGTGCCCAGCTCGGCCTCGGGCCTGTCTTCGCCGAGACGGAAAATCCGTTCCCGTGGATGAGCGAGGCGATGGACCTGAAGAAGGAGAAGAATTTCTTCGAGACCCGCGTCATCGAATACCAGAACGGCGGCGCGCTGAGCTGGGACTGAGAGCGGGCTCGCAGCGGCACAGAGAGCACTTCCAGCCAACGGCTTCAAACGCCGGTGCCGGTCCCGCCATGGCATCGTTAGAACATGTCTTAGAACGACCATGCGTATGTCGCTTTCGCAAGACCACCACGCGAAAGCCACTGACATCATCTTCCTCGCTTGAGGTGCCGTCTGCAGGAGGAAGCGGACGGATAATTGGGAAGCCGGTGAGCGTTCGCGCGAGTCCGGCGCTGCCCCCGCAACGGTAGCGGAGTTTGAAGTCCCGCCGAAAACCACTGGGCGATGCCCGGGAAGGTGACGGGACGGTCCTAGAAGGACAGCTCCGGAGCCCGGAAACCAGCCTTGAGCCGGTTTGAACCGACTGATCGCGGTGGGCGGTCTGGAGGGGAAGCGCTTCGGGCGGGCCGCGCGGCCCTGGCTAGGTGCGTGGCCTCCACAACAGCCACCAAGTTCAGTCCTTGCGAGGGCAGGACATGGATGTGCGCGAAGAGATGCTGAACCTGATCCGCAATCGGCGGGCAGGTTTCAGCCTGGAACAGCCTTTCTACACGGATGCGGATTTCTTCCGCCTCGATCTGGATCTCATCTGGTATCGCGATTGGCTGTTCGTCGGCCACGATTGCGAGGTCGCCAAGCCCGGCGGCTACTTTACCGTTCAGGTCGGCGACTATCCTATCGTCATCGTGCGCGGCCGCGACGGTGAGATCCGCGCCTTCCACAATTCCTGCCGGCATCGCGGCAGCCGTGTGTGCGCGGGCGAACGCGGCACCTCCGCCCGGCTGGTCTGCCCCTATCACCAATGGACCTACGATCTCGACGGCGCCCTCGTTTTCGCCCGGCAGATGGCGGAAGGCTTCCGCAAGGAGGACTTCGGCCTGAAGCCGGTCGCCTGCGAGACGACGGGCGGCTACATCTTCATCTGCCTCGCGGAAGAGCCGGCCGACTTCGCCCCCTTCCGCACGCTGATGGCGCCCTATTTCGCCCCGCACAACCTGAGTGAAGCCAGGGTCGCGCACGAGACGACGATCATCGAGAAGGGCAACTGGAAGCTCGTCTGGGAGAACAACCGCGAATGCTATCATTGCGCGGCGAACCACCCGGAGCTGTGCAAGACCTTTCCCGAGGCCCCCACCGTGACGGGCGTCAACGGCGCCGAAAGCGATCCGGAAATGCTCGCCCACTGGGCGAAATGCGAGGCCGCCGGGCTCCCTTCGCGTTTCCGGATCGATCCGGCCGGGCAGTACCGTGCGACACGCGCGCCTCTCCTGCGCGATGCGGTCAGCTACACGATCACGGGAAAACGGGCCGTCGCCCGCGACCTTTCCGACAGGGTTGCGCTCGATCGTATCGGCACGCTGCTGCTCTACCATTACCCAACGACGTGGAACCACGTGCTTGGCGACCACGCCGTCACCTTTCGTGTCCTGCCGGTCGGGCCCCAAGAGACGGCCGTTACGACCAAATGGCTCGTGCACAAGGATGCCGTCGAAGGACGCGACTACCACCTTCAGAACCTCATTCATGTCTGGACGGAAACCAACGACGAGGACCGCCGCATCGTCGAGGAGAACGCCTTCGGCATCCGCTCTCCCGCCTACGAGCCAGGGCCATACTCGGAGATGCACGAGGGCGGCGTCATCCAGTTCGTCGACTGGTACGCCGCCTTCATGGAATCGCGCCTCGCCGACAGCGCGACGTCGCATTGGCGCAATGTCGCCTGAGGAGGCCGGCATGAATGCTCTCACCGATATCGGCCGCTACCAGCCGCTCGACGAAACGGTGCCCTGGAACGACCGGCTGCAGGTGCTTGAGGTGATCGCCGTCACCGACGAGGCGCCGGAGGTGAAGACCTTCACCTTCCGCTCCGAGGCACAGACCTGGTTCCGCTACAAGCCGGGCCAATTCGTCACACTGGAACTGCCAACGGCGGAGGGCCCGCTGATGCGGACCTACACCCTCTCGTCGAGCCCCTCGCGGCCGTTCTCGGCCGCCGTCACCGTCAAGGCGCAGCCGGGCAGCATCGGTACGCGCTGGATGTTCGAGCACCTGAAGGTGGGCGACCGGCTGAAGGCCTTCGGTCCGGCGGGGAGCTTTTCCCATCACGACCACCCGGCAGAGAAATATCTCTTCCTTTCCGCCGGTTCCGGCATCACGCCGATGATGTCGATGCTGCGCTGGTTCAACGACTGCTCGCCCTCCGCCGACGTTGCCTTCATCAACTGCGCCAGGCGACCGGAGGACATTCTCTTCCGCCGCGAACTGGAGCTGATCGCTGCCAGCATGCCGGGCGTCGCCCTCGCCTTCCTGGTGGAGGAACGGTCCCGGCGCGAGAGCTGGTCCGGCCCGCTTGGCCGTTTCGACACGCTGCGGCTCAACCTGCTTGCGCCAGATTTTGCCGATCGCGAAGTGTTCTGCTGCGGCCCGGAGCCCTTCATGCAGGTGGTGCGCGAGACGCTCGACGCCTCCGGCTTCGACATGCGCCGCTATCATCAGGAAAGCTTTTCGGTCGGGCCGGCGGCCGATCTCGCGGCCACATTGGGCGGCATGCCCGAAGCGCGCAGCGGCGTTCCCTGCGAAACCGCCCTGCCGGTGCATTTCTCCCTATCGAACGCGGCAGGCGAATGCCTCGGCGATCAGACCGTGCTCGAGGCAGCGCGGGCCTGTGGCGTGCGCATCCCTGCCGCCTGCGAATCCGGCCTCTGCGGCACCTGCAAGGTGAGAAAGCTCTCCGGCGAGGTGGCGATGGCCCACAATGGCGGCATCCTTGAAGACGAGATCGCTCAGGGTTTCATTCTTGCCTGCTGCTCACGGCCGCTTTGCACCGTCGAGATCGAGGCGTAGGGGCAAGCGAAATGGCGCCGCGCCGCCAAGGCTGCACTGACACAGACGCACAAGACAAAAGACAGTGAGACAATTCCCATGAGCGATGCCTCTGCCGCTTCGGCAACCCTCGGTCTCCTCCCCAGGCTCGACAAGGGAGCGGTCATCTGCGCCGAGGGCTACCTCTTCGAACTGGAACGTCGCGGCTACCTGCAGGCGGGCCCTTTCGTCCCCGAGGTGGTGATTGAGCATCCGGAAGTGTTGAGACGGCTGCACGAGGACTTCGTCCATGCCGGCAGTGACATCGTGGAGGCGCTCACCTACTACGCGCATCGTCAGAAGCTGAAGGTCATTGGCCGCGAAGAAGAGATGGAAGAGATGAACCGCCAGGCGTTGCGGATCGCCAAGGACGTTGCCGTGCGCCACGGTTGCCTGATGGCCGGCAACATCTGCAACACCAACGTTTTTGAGACCGACGACGCTTCCACGCACATCGCCGTGCGCTCCATGTTCGAGGAACAGGTGAGCTGGGCCGTCGAAGAAGGCGCGGACTTCCTGATTGCCGAGACGCTCGACTGGTGCGGCGAGGCCGAGATCGCGCTTGACGTTATGCGCCAGACAGGCCTGCCGACGGTCGTCACGCTCTCCGTGCACCGCAGCGAGGAGATGTTCGACGGCGTGCCGGTGGTGGACGCATGTCTCAGGCTCGAAGCGGCTGGAGCCGATGTGGTCGGCCTCAATTGCCAGCGCGGCCCGAAAACGCTTATGCCGGTCGTTGAGCGAGTGCGCGAGGCGGTCTCATGCCATGTCGCCGCCCTTCCCGTGCCATACCGTACGACGGAAGCAGAACCGACGTTCCAGTCGCTCACTGATACCGCCTGCGGATGTGTGCCCGGCGA
Source organism: Afifella pfennigii DSM 17143 (assembly GCF_000688515.1). GTDB lineage: Bacteria > Pseudomonadota > Alphaproteobacteria > Rhizobiales > Afifellaceae > Afifella > Afifella pfennigii. The sequence continues at coordinate 19,518 of NZ_JHZK01000036.1, forward strand.
CATGCCGTTCCCGACGGCGCTCGATCCCTTCACCTGCAATCGCTACGAATGCGCGGAGTTCGCGCGCGAGGCGTACGAAATGGGCGTGCGCTATGTCGGGCTGTGCTGTGGCGCGTCCCCCCACCATATCCGTGCTGTTGCGGAGGCCCTCGGGCGGGCCGCGCCTGGCAGCCGCTATTCTCCGGATATGTCGAAGCATGCTTTCTTCGGCACCGATGCGGCGATTCCGGATCGATACCGGCGCCGGCAAGCGGAGATTTGAAGCCACGCTCGCCTTCGCGACCTACGACGTCTTCCTGAGATCGTTGCGCAAGTCCAGGCGACCGTATCGGCACCGCCGACCTAAGCGGTCCTGCCCGGCCTCTTGAGATCCTCTTCCCGCCATGCCTCGATCGTGCCTGGGCTCCGCTCCAGCAGAGCCACAAGAGCGGCCGAAAACACGTGCACGTTGAACCCCTTCTCCGCCCGGCCAGATCGCTGGCGGGGGGCGGACGGCAGGCGACCATCCTTCATCCAGCGACGACGCTCTTGCGAGGTGATCCTCAGGATGCGGCTCACCTCACCCGCAGGAATCGGTGCATCGAAGATGGCAGAGAGGCGACGGCGAAGCGTGTGGAGCGCCTCCTCGACCTGACCACGCGCGATCGCATCGAACTGGAAGGCCGGCAGCCCCCGACCGGCTGAGATGTCCTCGCCACTAAGCCTGCGCATGCTGCGGCGGAAGGAGCGCCGCGCCCCACTCATCCGCCCGGTGAGCCTTCTTCGAAAATCGTCGGGAGGAACGAGGCTTATGGTTATTCGGTCGCCGAGGTCTTGAAGCACGACGTAGTCTGCAACACTCGGTTCTCCAGCGGTCTCCTCACCGTTCTGCTTGTCGGAGTAGTCGACGTCAGGGAGTTCTTTCGCAACGCTTCGAAGCACCCTCGGCACGGATGATCCCGATTCACGAATAGGGAGAGAAGGAGCTGCGAGCTTCATCGATCGCGAACGTCTTTACAACAGGTGGGAACGCCCGCTGTGGACATGCGGGCCGGTCGCAGATCTTGCAGCCGGCGCCGATCGGCGTCCGCGCCTCCACGTCATCGAGCCGGAGGCCTTTGGAATAGACGAGGCGCGAGGCATGATGCAGATCGCAGCCGAGCCCGATGGCGAAGGTCTTGTCCGGTGCGCCGTAGCCGGCGATCGCATGGCTCACCGTGCGCGCTACCCACAGATAGGTTCGCCCGTCAGGCATTTCCGCCAGTTGGGTGAGGATGCGGCCCGGCTGCGAGAATGCTCCGTAGACGTTCCATAGCGGGCAGGTGCCGCCGACGCGCGAGAAATGGAAATTGGTCGCCGACTGGCGCTTGGAGATGTTGCCGGCACGGTCGACGCGGATGAAGAAGAACGGCACGCCACGCGCACCCGGCCTCTGCAGGGTGCTGAGCCGGTGTGACACGGTCTCGAAGCCGACGCCGAACCCCTGTCCGAGGAGATCGATGTCGTAGCGCAGATCCTCCGCGGCCTGAAGGAAGGCGCCATAAGGCAGGATCAGCGCCCCGGCGAAGTAGTTGGCGAGCCCGATGCGCGCGAGCGCCCTTGCCTCGACGGTCGCGAAGGCGACCCCGGCGAGTTCGTCCTCCAGAAGCTGGTCGAATCTGAGAAAGGCAAGTTGGGTCGCCATCTGGAAGGCCTGCTGGCCGTCGCTCAGGCGCTCCGACAGGCGAAGGGTCCGGCTCGCGGGCTCGAACGATCTCTGGGCAGCCGCGGCCGCCCCGTCCGGCTGGGAGACGACACGGACCTGGCAGCCTTCTAGGAGATAGGCCCGAAGCGCCGGTGCCATTCGTCCGAGCGGCTGGCCGAGAGAGGCCGCCATCTCCTCCGCCGCCCGGTCGAGCGCATCGATATGGTTGTGGCGTGCGTAGAAGAAGTCGCGCACTTCCTCGAAGGGAGCGGTGATGAAAGGCGACGCGCCCTCGTGACGGTCGTCCCCGAGCCTGGCGGCGAGCGCGGTCGCCTGGTCGAGGGCACGGGTCAGATTCTTGTGGAGGCCGACGATCGCCCTGCCGACCGCCGGCATGTTGGTGGCGATCTCTCTGAGCTCCGCATTCGAGATCTCCTCGCTCACGCCGGGATCGGCAAGCGCCTCCCGCAGCTCGCCGACGAGACGCGCCTCGTCCTCGTCTGAGAAAAGCTGCACATCGGCACCGAAAGCCGCGTTGAGCCTCAAGAGGACGGGCACGGTCAGCGGACGCTGATTGTTCTCGATCTGATTGAGATAACTGAGCGAAATCCCCATCGCATCTGCAAGCCCCTGCTGGGTCAGGCGACGCTCCTCGCGCAACCGCTTCAGCCTGACGCCGACGAACAGCTTTTTCAACGGTTTCTCACTCATTCGCAAACTTTGCAAAAACGGCCGATCAGCTTCGCAAATCTCTACTTTTTCAGTGATTTACCCGGCGCATTCTATGCAGATATTGCGGAGTAACAAGAGAGATCGTGAGAACAGGGAGGCATAGCGGGCATGGCGGCTGAGCGATCCCCTCAAGGCGAAGCGCGCTTTCTGGAAATGATCCTGCCCCAGCATGGCGGACATGCCGGCACGCTGTGCGCGGCCGATGCACTCCAGATCATGGCAAGGGCCGCTTCCGTCTGCGCCTCCAGGCATGCGCGCTGCGCGGTCATCACGGCCAAGGCCGACGAGATCGACTTCCTGCGCTCGATTCGCGTCGGCTCGGTAGTCGAGGTTAGGGCCAGGATCGTCTTCCAGGGCCGGTCGTCGATGACGGTGATCGTCGAGATCGTGCCTGACGATCCGGGTAAGCGGGAACACGTACCTTCCATGACCGGCCGCTTCATGATGCTCGCCGTCGACAGCGACGGCACGCCCATCCCGATTACCGCTTCCCGTCAAGCCTGCCCGGAGGAAACCCCAGCGTGAAGCTGCACGAAGTCCGTACATACCGATCCGCCGAGAACCTTGCCCGCGAGGATCAGCTCGCCTTCAAGATCGCCGAGGTCGCGGCCGACGACGTTCCGCTCGTCGCCGAAGTCGTCGAGATGATCGGCAACCGCATCATCGACAATGCTGCCGTCGCCGCTGCCTCGCTGGCGCGGCGCCCGGTGGCGAGCGCACGCGCACAGGCGCTGGCGCATCCTTTCTCTCCGGGGGCGAGCGTGTTCGGAATGGCCGACACCGATCGCGTCGCGCCGGAATGGGCCGCCTGGGCGAATGGCGTCGCCGTACGCGAGCTCGACTTCCACGACACGTTCCTGGCCGCCGACTACTCACATCCCGGCGACAACATCCCGCCGGTTCTCGCCGTGGCGCAGCATTGCGGTCTAAACGGCGCCCGTCTCGCCCGCGGCATCGCGGCGGCCTACGAAATCCAGGTCGACCTCGTCAAAGGCATCTGCCTGCACGAGCACAAGATCGACCATATCGCCCATCTCGGCCCTTCCGCTGCGGCGGGCATCGGCGCCGCACTCGGCCTGCCGGTCGGGACGATCTACCAGGCCGTCCAGCAGGCGCTGCACGTCACCACGACGACGCGCCAGTCGCGCAAGGGCGAGATTTCCTCCTGGAAGGCCTATGCCCCTGCCTTCGCCGGCAAGATGGCCATCGAGGCGGTCGACCGCGTCATGCGCGGCGAAGGCGCTCCCTCGCCCGCCTGGGAGGGCGAGGACGGCTTCATCGCCTGGCTCCTCGGTGGCCCAGAGGCGCGATACGCCGTTCCCCTGCCCGAGCCGGGGGAGCCCAAGCGCGCCATCCTCGACACCTACACCAAGGAGCATTCGGCGGAGTATCAGAGCCAGGCCCTCATCGACCTCGCCCGGCGTCTGGGCCCCCGGCTTCGCCAGAAGGCAGGCGACCTTTCGGCGGTGACGGACATCGTGATCCACACCAGCCATCATACCCACAACGTCATCGGCACGGGCTCCAACGACCCGCAGAAGATGGATCCGCAGGCGAGCCGGGAGACGCTCGACCATTCCATCATGTACATCTTCGCCGCGGCGCTGGAGGACGGCGGCTGGCACCACGAGCGCTCCTATCTGCCGGAGCGCGCCCACAGGCCCGAGACAGTCGCCCTCTGGCACAAGATCAGCACCCTGGAAGACCCCGAATGGACACGGCGCTACCACAGCCGCGCGCCTGAGGAGAAAGCCTTCGGCGGCCGCGTCGTCGTCACCTTCGCCGACGGCTCAACCATCACCGACGAGATCGCCGTCGCCGATGCGCATCCGCTCGGCGCGCGCCCCTTCGCCCGCCCCGACTACGTACGCAAGTTCCGCAGCCTTACGGAGGGGATCGTCGGTCCCGCCGAACAGGACCGCTTCATCGCCACCGTCGAGCGGCTGACCGACTTACGGCCCGAAGAACTCGGCGGCCTCTGCTTCGCGGTCGAGGCGGACCGGCTCGGCCCCGCCCCGGCGCACGGCATCTTCGACTGGAAGAACGCATAAGGGAGGAAAGGATGAGCACGCAGAAGCCCAAGAAATCCGTCGCGCTCTCCGGCGTGACAGCCGGCAACACGGCGCTGTGCACGGTCGGCCGCACCGGCAACGACCTGCACTACCGCGGCTATGACATCGTCGACCTCGCCGAGGGCTGCGAATTCGAGGAGGTCGCATATCTTCTGATCCACGGATCGTTGCCCACGCGCGCCGAGCTCGTCGGCTATAAAGTGAAGCTGAAGGCGCTGCGCGGCCTGCCGGCGGCGGTCAAGCGGGCGCTCGAACTCCTCCCGGCCGCCACCCATCCGATGGACGTGCTGCGCTCCGGCGTCTCCGCGCTCGGTTGCGTTCTGCCGGAGGCCGTCGACCAGAACGCGGCGGGCGCCCGCGACATCGCCGACCGGCTGATCGCCTCGCTCGGCTCGATGCTGCTCTACTGGCATCATTTTGCCCAGAACGGGCGCCGGATAGAGGTCGAGACGGAGGACGATTCCATCGGCGCGCATTTCCTCCGCCTTCTCCACGGCCGGGCTCCGAAGAGCTCGCATATCGAGGCGATGCACATTTCGCTCATCCTCTATGCCGAGCACGAGTTCAACGCCTCGACCTTCACCGCGCGCTCCATCGCCAGCACGGGCTCCGACATCCATTCCGCCATCACCGGAGCCATCGGTGCCCTGCGCGGCCCGAAGCATGGCGGCGCCAACGAGATGTCGTTCGAGATCCAGAAGCGCTACGCCGATTCCGACGAGGCGGAAGCCGATATCCGCCGCCGGGTGGCGGAGAGGGAGGTGGTGATCGGCTTCGGTCACCCCGTCTACACGCTCGCCGATCCGCGCAACGATGCGATCAAAAAGGTGGCGCGGCAGCTGTCGGTGGAGGCGGGATCGACCCGCATGTTCGAAATCGCCGAGCGCATCGAGCGGACGATGGCGGAGACGAAGGCGTTGTTCCCCAACCTCGACTGGTTCAGCGCCGTCTCCTACCACATGATGGGCGTGCCGACGGCGATGTTCACACCGCTCTTTACGATCGCCCGCACCTCGGGCTGGGCGGCGCATGTCATCGAGCAGCGGCAGGACGGAAAGATCATCCGTCCCTCCGCCCACTATGTCGGGCCCGAGAACCGTGTCTTCGTGCCGATGGAACGGCGCGAAGCCCTTTCTGAAAGCTCCAGAGCCGCGTGAGGCCCATGACGTATCTGACCTCCCAGGACCTTCCCCGGCTGCCTGCCGGCGAACGCTTCCGCAGCCTCGTCGAAGGCGGCGGCATTGTCGAGCTGCCGGGCGCTCATAATGGCATGGCCGCCCTGCAGGCGAAGGCGGCGGGCTTTGAGGCGCTCTATCTCTCCGGCGCGGCGATGACGGCCTCCATGGGTCTGCCCGATCTCGGCATCATCACCGTCGACGAGGTCGCCTTCTTCATCCGCCAGATCGCCCGGGCGAGCAGGCTTCCCCTCGTCGTCGACGGCGATACGGGCTACGGCGAAGCGCTCAACGTCATGCATATGGTGCGCACATTCGAGGATGCGGGCGCCGGCGCCGTCCATATCGAGGACCAGCTCCTGCCGAAGAAGTGCGGGCACCTGAACGACAAGAAGCTGGCGAACGCCCGCGACATGGCCGCCAAGGTGGCAGCGGCGGCGAATGCCCGCCGCCATCTCTATCTCATCGCGCGCACCGATGCAGCGGCAAGCGAGGGGCTCGACGGGGCCGTCGCACGGGCCAGGCTCTATATGGAAGCGGGCGCCGACGCGATCTTCCCGGAGGCCCTGACGACGGCCGAGATGTTTCGCGAGTTTGTAAGACGCATGCCGGGCGTGCCGCTTCTCGCCAACATGACGGAGTTCGGCCGCACGCCCTTCTTCACGGCGCGCGAATTCGAGGCGATGGGCTACCGCATGGTGATCTGGCCCGTGTCGTCGCTGCGTGTCGCCAACAAGGCGCAGGAAAGGCTCTACGAGACGCTGAAGCGGGAGGGCTCGACCAGAAGCTTGACCGGGGACATGCAGACGCGCGCCGAGCTCTACGAGACGATCGGCCTTGCCGAGTACGAGAGACTGGACGCCTCGATCGTCGCGACGGTGGTACCGGAGCCGGCATAGGGATTGCCGGGGGATGGAAGCGCGCCCGCACCGCTGTTAGCGTCCCGCCATGAACGAGATGCCACGTCCGATCCTTACCCCTCCGGCGGGACACCGAAAGGTGCTCCTGCATTCCTGCTGCGCGCCCTGCTCGGGCGAGGTCATGGAAGCGATGTTCGCCTCCGGCATCGACTACACGATCTTCTTCTACAATCCGAACATCCACCCGGAACGCGAATACCTCTTGCGCAAGGAGGAGAACGTCCGGTTTGCCGATCAGCACGGCGTTCCGTTCATCGACGCAGATTACGACAAGGAGAACTGGTTCGAACGGGCAAAGGGCATGGAGTTCGAGCCCGAGCGCGGCATCCGCTGCACCATGTGCTTCGACATGCGCCTCGCCCGCACCGCCCTTTACGCACACGAGCATGGATTTCCCGTCATCACCAGCTCGCTGGGCATCTCGCGGTGGAAGAACATGGCGCAGATCAATGATTGCGGCCAGCGCGCTGCCGCGTCCTACGAGGGGCTCTCCTACTGGGACTTCAACTGGCGCAAGGGCGGGGGCGCAGCCCGCATGGTGGAGATATCGAAACGCGAAGGATTCTATCAACAGGAATATTGCGGCTGCATCTATTCGTTGCGCGACACGAATGCCCACCGCCAAAGCCAGGGCCGACCGCGTATCGTCATCGGACAGAACTATTACGAGACGGAGCCGAAGGACGGCGCGTGAGGTGATCAGCGCGGCTCGGCCACGCGCCGGTCGTGCAGCCCCATCGCAAGGGGCACAGACCACGACATATCGCAGAACGACAGCGACGAAAGCAGCATGCCTTTCAGTGAAGTCGAACACGCGGAGGCCGCTGCAGCGTCACCGTTCAACGGCGCGTCGTTTGAAGTTGCGGCGTCGACTTGGATCCTGTCTCACAGAAGTGTATGCTCCCCACAGAGCATCGGACGGGAAATTATTTTATTTCAATAGGTTATCGGCCTCTCTTGGAATCCAGGTTCCCCAGCCAATCACCCCTAAGTGATTGATCTTACAGTGTGATTCTGAGCCAAGAGGCCGATTCACACGGACCTGTCTCACAGAGATGTCTGACCGCTCCCGTCCTCAACCGGAGGACTTTTGGGCGTGACAATGATCCAGCACGTGCATCGCCGCGGGGCGGTATATTGGTGGCGTCGCCGTTTACCCTTTGTCGGTATCAATGACGGCCGGGCGGCGATCGAGGTGAGCCTGCGCACAAGATGCCCGCAGGCCGCACGCAGGATCGCACCGGCCGTGACGATGGCGAGCGAGTGGCTGAGGGCGAGTGCGGGAGGCGGCATGCTGACGAGGGACGAGGCCCGGCGCTTTCTGGCATCCGTCGCAGAGCGGCACAGCGAGAAGCTCGACGCCGTGGCGGCTGCCGAGCTCGCCGAGGGGCGATCGGCGGCGCAAGGCAAATCGACCGACCGCGCCATGGCGTGGGCAACCCGCATCCTCGCCGCGCGCGGACCGCAGGCGCGGCCGGAAAAGGA
>NZ_JHZK01000037.1 GCF_000688515.1 Afifella pfennigii DSM 17143
CTTGACGCCCCGGCGCGCGAGATCGCCGACCTCTACAAAAGGCGCTGGGCCATCGAGCTGTTCTTCCGGTGGGTCAAGCAGACGCTCAAGATCAGGCATTTTCTCGGGCGCGGCGAGAACGCCGTGCGCATCCAGATCGCCGTGGCGCTCATCGCCTTCCTCATCCTGCGCCTCGCCCAGGCCGCCCAGAACGCCATTCAAAGCCCGCTCGCCTTCGCCAGGCTCGTGCGCGCCAACCTCATGCACAAAAAGCGCATCGACCGCCTGATCGAGCCACCCCCAGAGCCGTCCAAGGACCCCAACCAAATGCTCCTGCAATGGGCGTGAAATTAAACCGGACAGCCGTGGGCTTTGACCCGGCCATCCATGCCTTGGCGCTTGAGCGGCGCATAGAGACAGAGGAGGCGCTGCGCTGGCTCAGCGCCCCCGAGCCGCCCAATTCGGCAGGCCGCTCAGAGCAGAAAAAACTCCGCCATTTCGTTGATGAGGCCGCGCTGAAAAGCGATCTGGCGGCGCGTCGGCTGCTGGCCGCCGATACGGCTTTCCAAGGGATCGGGCGCATGGATGGTGGAGTGCGACAGCTCCTCCAGCACCTGGTGGGCGCAGAAGGGAACGTGCAGCTCCGAATAGCCGCCCTCATGCGCGAAGGCGAGGCGGCCGCCGCAAAGCTCCCGCGCCGATTGCATGAGCATGCGCGTCATTTCCTTGAAGGTGGCGCCAAAGGCGAGCATGCGACCGAGCGGATCGACGCCTGAGGCGTCGAAGCCGGCGGCGACGACGATGGCGTCCGGACGGAAGCGCGCCAGCGCCGGCTGCACGATGCGCTCGAAGGCATAGAGATAGGCGTCGTGGCCGCCGCCCGGCAGGAGCGGAACGTTGATGTTGTAGTCCTCGCCGGCGCCCGCGCCGCGCGCCTCCACGCCGCCTGAAGGGCGCGGATAGTTGTTCTCCTGGTGCAGCGAGATGGTCAGAACGTCGCCGCGCTCCCAGAAGATCGCCTCCGTGCCGTTGCCGTGATGCACGTCCCAATCGACGATGGCGATGCGCTCGGCGCGCCGCTCGGCAAGGGCGGTCTCCACGGCGATGGCGATATTGGCCATCAGGCAGAAGCCCATCGGATGGGCCGGCAGGCAATGATGGCCTGGCGGGCGGCAGAGCGCGTAGGCGTTGTGCGCCTCGGCCGCCAGAACCATGCGCAGAGCCTCCACGGCGAGCCCGGCGGAGAGCGCCGCAATCTCGTAGCCGCCAGGGCCGAAGGGGGTGCGCTCGCCGAGCTCGCCGCCACCGGCGTCGCTGAGGCGCTTGAATTCCTTCAGATAGGCCCCATCGTGCACCCGCCGCAGCATCTCCTCATGGGCGGGCGCGGCCGAGCGGGTCACGAGCTCGGCGAGGAGACCGGTGCGCTCAAGCAGGTTCTTCAGGCGGCGCTTGGATTCGGGGCTTTCCGGCAGGCCGCCCTGGATGGGCTGGACGAGGCCGCCGACGGGCGCAAGGAAGGCGTAATTGCCGCCCCCATGCCAAAAGCAGCTCTCGTCGAGAAGAAAAGCGGTGGGGGTGGCTGTGGTGGGCATCCTCAAGGGCTAGCCCGCTCGTTCCGGCCGGGCAAGCGGGGAATGGAGGAATTCCAACTTCCGTGAGAGGCAGAGGCGGCGCGAAGGCCGCTTCACGAGGAAAGGTCGGCGCTGCGTTCGCGCTTCAGGGCGCCGCGCGCCTTCTTCGCCTTGAGCCGCCTTTCCTTGGAGGCGCGCGTCGGGCGGGTCGGGCGGCGCTTCTTCGGCGCCGGTATGGCGCGGCGGATAAGTGCGATGAGCCGCTCCAGCGCCTCGGCGCGGTTGCGTTCCTGCGTGCGGTGGCTTTCGCAACGGATGACGAGGACGCCCTCCTTGCTGAGCCGCCTGCCGGCGAGGCGGGCAAGACGCTGCTTGATGTCGGCCGTCAGGCTGGAGGAGCCCGCCAGGTCGAAGCGCAGCTCCACCGCGCTCGCCACCTTGTTGACGTTCTGCCCGCCGGGTCCGGAAGCCTGGACGAAGCGCTCCTCGATCTCGTCTTCCTTCAGGACGATGGCGGGCGAAATGCGGATCATCTGGCGGTGCTTCGCTCGCTTCTTTCTGCTGGTGCCCGCCACGAGCCTGCCTTGAAAGGCGCGGCGCGGGGCGCCGGCCGGGATAGGCCACCTGGCGAAAGCCCCAGCCAGGCGCGCCCAGCCGCGTCCCGGCCCGAAGCGACATCGGCGGCGGCCTCAGGCCCTGTCCTCCACGAAGGCGTCGAAAGCCTGCAGCGCCGCGCCACCATAGACCACGGAGGGGCCGCCGCCCATATGGATGGCGACGCCGATGGCCTCGGCGACCTCCGCCCGCGTGGCGCCGCAATCGAGAACCGCCTTGGCGTGATAGGCGACGCAGCCATCGCAGCGCACCGCCACGGCGATGGCCAGCGAAATCAGCTCCTTGGTCTTGGTGGAGAGCGCCTTATCCTCGCCGACGGCTTGCCCGAGCGCGCCGAAGGCCGACATGATGTCGGGCGCGGCTCCCTGCAGGAGTTCGATGCCTTCCATCACCTGCGTGGCGATATCGGTGTAGTCCTTGCTCATGCTTCTTCTCCTCCTGCCGCGCGCACAGCAATCCGGTCGGAGCCGATGATCGGCTCCGGCCAGCCCTTGCGGCGTTGATGGAGGTCAAGAAGAGCTGCGACACGCGGCCCCGAGGCCGATGCGCCGCAGGCTCGCTCGGCCCAGATTCTAGGCGGCGAGGAGAAGGCAGAGGCGGCAGCGATAGCCTTCCTTTTCGTGATAGGGCGCCTCCACGACCTCATCGATGCGAAGCTGGCCGCCCGCCTCCATGTCGCTGAGATATTCCGGATAAAGATCCGCCTCCCAGACATTCTCGTGCACGGTGAGAACGATGGGCGCGCCCGGTTTCACCACCCGGGCAAGGTCGGCGATGGCGTCCGGCCCGACATGGCCGCTGGTGAAGACGCCGACGCTGATGGCCGCATCGTAGGTATCGGGGGCGATCGGCAGGGGCGCCGTCAGATCGGCGACGGCGAGGTTGCGGTAGACGGATTTCTCCGCCGCCACCTGAAGCATCTCTTCAGAAAGGTCGAGGCCATCGATCGCCGTGACCCCGTGCCGGCTGAGCGCCTCGCCCACCAGGCCGGTGCCGCAACCGGCGTCGAGGATGAGCGCGTCGTCGGCAACGCGGCTCGCCAGCGCCGCGGCAGCGATGTCCGGGGCGACATAGCCCATGCCCGCGATGGTGTCCTTGTCGTAGCTTTTGGCCCAGTCGGCGTAGACGTTGCGCGTCTTGTCCAGATCTCCGTCGAGCGCATAGGCGCGCTTCAAGAGCGGATTGTCGCCCATCTTGCATCCCTCCTTGTCGTTATTTGCTTGCCTCCAGCCATAGGCAGGGAGGGCGGCGATGGCAAATTGTGGCCGGGCAGGCGGGTTCGGCCGGGGCGATCGGCAATCGCGGCGAGCGCTCTTGCGGCCATCTTCGGCGCGGGCCGGCCCTCGCGCCGGCCGCCTCGCCATGCCGCCTGGACATTGCAGGCGCCGGCTTCATCGGCTACATGGGCTGTCGACGCGGCACCCGTAGCTCAGCTGGATAGAGCGCTGCCCTCCGAAGGCGGATGTCAAGTCTGGCGATCGCGAAGGGCGCTGGAAGAAAAAAGTGATTATACAACGGCTTGAGCGGATGTCGGGTTCGCTCTTCAAGAGGCCGAAAATCTCGCGTAAGCATGGCGTAAGCATCTCGCGAACGGTATGCACCCGTAGCTCAGCTGGATAGAGCGTCGCCCTCCGAAGGCGAAGGCCACAGGTTCGAATCCTGTCGGGTGCGCCAATAATACTGTAATCTCAGAAATTTAGGCTGCAGCGCCTCTGACAACTCAGTGCTTGCGCGGGTATTTCGCGTAAGGAAACACATCGTCGCTGCAAGACATTGCGATGTCATCGCCCAATCGGGTAAAGGCCAAAGCGGGGAGTCCGTCTGTCCTCAGGGCCTTTACTGTGCCGACGCTGATCCTCGACAGCGACGGGAGTAGCGACAACTTCAGAGGCTCTGCCGCGGCCGCCGCGCGTCGGGTTCCGGACGCGCGCAACAAAAGTCTGCCGGGCGAATGGCACTTTGTTCCCCCGGGACCTGATTGCCCGCGACTATCCGTCCTAGCAAATGGGGGTTCTACCTGATCGGTGCGACTCAGCGACGTATCTCTCGGCGCCGCGCACCTCCTACCTTCAGATAGCACAAGGTCGATCTCCTGCCGGGACGCTTCTGAAGCAGCAAAGAGGTTCAAATCAGGAGGGCGGACGCATCATGACTTGCCGCAGTATGGCAGCCCCATGAGTCCAACTGATGAAAGCGAGGTTGCCAAACAAATTTGGATTGTGGTCGGAGTATCTCGTGCGTCTACGGTAAGGATCGGCGCGTCATCATCCGTTGGGCCAAGTCAGCATCGCTTCAACATGGCGGACAATGCCATCTGAGAACCTATGATCGAGCGGCAGATGGCCGACGAGCAGTCTGAAGAAGAGCGGCGCGTAGATCATGTCCAGCACGACATCCACGTCGTGCGGCGCCGCGATCTCGCCGCGCTCGACGGCGGCCTCGATCAGGGCGCGCCCGTGCGCCCGGCTCGACAGGATCACACGGTGGCGGAACGCCTTTGTCATCTCGCTCTCGGGATCGGACGCGGCAAGCGCCATGGTGATCTGCCGACCGCGCGTCGTCGCGAAAGTCGAGACGAGACGCTGCAACTGTGATCGCAACGATGCGAGCAGCTGGCCCTGCTTCGGGGAAGATCCCTCCGGCAGGTCGCTCATCAGCGCCTCCATCACCAACTCGCCGGCGTTCGCCCAATGCCGATAGATCGTAGGCTTGCCGACGCCCGATTTTGCCGCGACGGCCTCGATCGTAACCTGACCAAAGCCCTTCTCGGACAAGATATCCTGTGCAGCAACGAGTGCCTTCCGGCGCGCTGCGGGGCTTCGCGGTCGGCCGCGCGGGCGGGGATGTGAGGATACTTGACTCATTTATTTACGAGTCGTAACGTAAACATCCAAGATGATCAAGGGGCCTCCCGTGACACTAACTCCCTACCTGGTGGTCAGAGGCGCTGCCCGCGCAATCGATTTCTACACCACCGCCTTCGGGGCGGACGAGATGTTCCGGATGACGGATCCCTCGGACGACCGCATCGGCCATGCAGAACTCACCATCGCCGGCAGCGTCGTCATGCTGGCCGATGAGTATCCCGATTTCGGGGCGGTCTCACCCGATGCGCTTGGCGGTAGTGCGGTCACGCTGCACATGGCGACCCAGGCCGTCGATGAGGACGTGGCGCGCGCGGCTGAGGCCGGCGCAACCGTTCTCCGGCCACCAACCAACCAAAGCTTTGGAGAGCGAACCGCCCTGCTGCTCGATCCGTTCGGACACCGCTGGATGCTCGCGCAGAAGATCGAAGAGGTGGCGCCCGATGAGATGCAGGCGCGCTGGAACGAGGAAACCGGCGCATGACGGCCGACGAAATTGCTCTCGAAGCAGCGGAACAAGCGTTCAACGCCGCGATGGTCAGCAACGATGTCCAGCGCATCCGCGCCTGTATCACGGATAACTGGGTGCTCGTGACCCCGGAACGCGGACCGATCCCGGGCGACACCATACTATCGCTTATTGCAGACGGCACGCTTAGCCATGACACAATGACCAAGCGCACCCACCTTGCGCGTGTGTGGAACGACGTCGCGATCATGATCGGACGAGGCCGCAACACGGGTCAGTTCCAGGGCGCGTCAATCGAGGCCGACGAATGGGTCTGCGATGTATACCGACGGCTCGACGGCGCCTGGAAATGCGAACTCACCCAATTGACACCCGCCTATGTCACGGCTGGGACAGTGCGAGATGATTGACAGCGCCGCATTCCGCAGGCTCGCGTTGGCGCTGCCCGGAACCATCGAGATCACGCATTTCGACCGGCTTGCCTACCGGCGGCGCGTGATCTTCGCGTCGCTTGCAAGGGATGGGGCCACCGCGAATATGCGCCTGCCGCCCGAGCGGCAGGTCGACCTGATCGATCGGTTCCCACACGTGTTGCAGCGCGTGGACAACAAGTGGGGCGACCGTGGATGGTCGACGATCAGGCTCGGCTGCACAACTGAAACCGACCTGGCGCATCTGTTGGCGCTGGCACACGAAGCTGCCGCTTGAGCAGAGCCGATGGTGACTGACGCAATTGCAAAGTGAGGCTTGCCGGCAATAGCGACCGCGATTCTCGGCGCCTGGACTGTGGCCTATGCTGCGCAGGTCGGCATTCCCGACATCGTTTTCGCCGTGGCCCGTGACGAGCGTCGCGCAGCGCCGTGGGGTTGATCTTTGAGACCCTCCCCGTTTTCACTGCACCAGTGGTTGCTAACCGATCGGCTTGGAAGCATAAACTCCGGCAATCACGCCGTTGCCGAAGGTAGTGACCGACTTGCAGTCCAGAGACAGTTGCAGACTGCCGTCGAAGAGCTTCGCGCCTTCACCCCGGATGATCGGGTAGATAAGCAAGCAGATCTCGTCGACCAGTGCGGTCCTCATCAGCTCTCGCGCCAGGGTAATGCTGCCGTGAATGACAAGATCACCGGGCTCATTCTCCTTCAGATGTTTCACGGCTTCGTGGAACTCCGGTTCGACCAGATGCGAGTTGTTCCAGCTCAGGTCTGGCGCTCCGGAGGCCACGACGTGTTTTGGCATCGCATTGAACTTGTCCGAGTAGGGATCCCCACTTCGCTGCGGCCAGGCCTCCGCGAACCCCTCGTACGTCTTTCGGCCGAGAAGCAGCGCGCTGGCAGACTCAAGCTCCTTCATCTTGAATTGCGCCGCCTCGTCGCTCCAGAAGTCGAGCGACCAGAGTTCGGGGGATTCGACTACTCCATCGAGGGTCATGAATTCCGTGACAATCAGCTTGCCCATATCTTTCTCCGTGCCTTTGGGTACACCGAGACATTGGGCCGATGGCCGCACAGAGTCTTGAACAAGAACGACAACTCCGAAGGCGTCGCGTTGATCAATGACCGGAAGCCACCAGGATCTGCTTCGGCGTGCGACCGACGAAACGCCGCAGCGATCGCGTCAGATGGGCTTGATCCGAAAATCCTTCGGCGTCGACGACATCCAGAATTGATTTGCCTGACGTGAGATGTGCCGAAGCGCGCTTGGCGCGTTCGATCTGGCGAAGAAGGCCGGGCTGCAGACCGGTCGCGCGCAACATGCGACGCTGGACTGTCCGGTCCGAGACCGCCCAGCCGCTTCGTCTGATAACGTCAGCGACAAGAGAATCCGATATAAGCAGGCCGCGTGAGGTAAGCCTATTGACGAACACGTCGGAATTCTCGAACGACGGAATTTCCCAGAACTGTCCACACAAGAAGAAACGGCTATCTCGCTCGACAGGCAAAGAAACGGCCTTATCGGCCATGCGGGACAACGCGGCATCCGGCATGAACGCGCCAAGATTGAACTGAATGCCGAAGAATTCACAGTTCCGGGGGATTTCGGCCTCCGACGCATGGCTTTCGGGCCCGCGTGCTATAACCTGAACCCCCTGTTCGCCTTTTACAAAAACCATTTCCCAGTTTGGAACAGCGACGGAAAGAAACTTGTTCTCCGGCACACTTCGAGTTCGCCAAACGTGGGATACCATTGGCGAACCGACACTGTGGCTGCGGAACGGAAATATTGCGTTTGCCCAATTCATTTGAAGTTCACCATTAGTTAGGCCGAAAGACGCTTTCTGCGTGGGCTTTACTTTACGACTAGTGCGCGAGCCAGTCGAGCGCTTCCCGTATCAAGCACCCGCAGGCTTCCTTGCTTCAACCGTCAGACTCTTGATGAGGTCCGGAACTTCGCGGAGCTCCTTCGCCTGACGAAAGCGCTCATTTGAGTTCGGGACCTCGGCATGCTCAACTTCCCAGGTCAGAGGATGCGCCACGTAAATGGCCCAGCCACCGGCCTCGAGCATTGGATTCACGTCGGATCTGAGCGAGTTCCCCACCATGAGTCCTTGTGACGCTCCGCTCCCCAGACGCCCGAACACCTCTTCGTAGGTTCGCATGGATTTTTGGGGAACGATCTCGATGTGATCGAACAGCTTAGCCAATCCGGACTGGGCGATTTTCCGCTCCTGGTCAAACAGATCGCCCTTGGTGAGAAGAACAGTTCGATAATTAGACGACACGGCCTCCACCGCATCCCCCGCCCCCGGCAACAACTCAATTGGATGCGCCATCATTTCTCGACCGATCTCCAATATTTGGCGTACAGTCGCCGGCGGAAGAGTTTCATCTGTGACTTCGATCGCAGTCTCGATCATCGAAAGCACGAACCCCTTGATCCCAAAGCCGTAAACCTCGAGATTGCGCTTCTCGGCCGCGAGGAGGCGCGCACCGAGATCGTCAGTATTCGAATGATCTTTCAAAAGAGATTCGAACGACTGCTGAGTTATCTGGAAGAATTTTTCGTTCTGCCAGAGAGTGTCGTCGGCATCAAAGGCGACAGTATCGATCAATTTTGAGTACTCCCTTAGAATAGCGATCCGTACTTTACCGCGTAAGCGGAAAGGCAAGATGCCCGTCATGCGTTCTAGGCTTCCACGTTCGAGGAGGTTTGTCTCTCGAGCACGTGCAGAACGAGCAACGCCAGCATGGATATTGCGAACCCCAGAGTTGCGGCATTGGTCCAACCCATATGATAGGCAGTGAAAGCGAACGCCGGTGGCCCAATCAGCGATCCCAACGCCCCGGTCTGTGCGACAGCTCCATTCGCAGAGGCAATCCCACAAGATCCGGAAAATCGTGGGATCGATGAGAAGACGAGCGCCGGAAGCATGCCTGAGGCGATGTTCAACGCAATAAAAAAAGCTGCCGATGCAGAGGCGCTTGCTGAAGCATTCAGGGTCGGAAACAGGAGGACCGCGGGGAGCAACAGCGAGCCGAAAAGCATTTGTGGAGACATCCGCAATTGCCGCCCCGGGTGCATTTTCGCGAAATAAAACGGCACGAGAATGCCGCTAATCGTTACGAAGCCACCGATACCAGTAACCACGCCGGCGAACGTGGCTGTAGAGCCCTTTGTTTCAACCAGATATAGTGGATAGAGTGCAAAAATTCCGACCTGGAAACAGGTGAAGCAGCCGAAAGCGAATGCAAGCACTATTGAACCTTTTGAAGGTCGCCCTCTGTCCGATCCATTTCCATGAATTTCCTTCGACGAAGATCCGGTGGCGTACGTCAGGACAAGAACCGGCGCGACCAACGCCCAGACGAGCAAAGGAACTCTCCAGCCAAGAGCGTCGCCAACTATTCCAGAGAAGACAGACCCAATCGTGAACCCCAATGGAAGAAAGGCGCTCCAAAGTACCAGCGCGAGGCTGCTGCCGAGTCGCTTCGCTTCGACCGCCATCAGGACAGGGGCCGAGACGATGACTGCGAGGTAGCCTACGCTCTCTACGGTACGGCCCACCAGAAAGAGACCGCCACCGTTGGCCAACGCTTCCACGAGGCCACCAATGCCAAGCAAGGCAACTCCCGCCATCAGTCCGCGCGAAAGGCCGATACGAGTGGCGAGTTTGGCAGCTGGAAGCGCGAATAACGCCCCCGACAACTCGATGAGGGAAACCGCGAGGCCACTTGCAACAAGAGTCAGACCGAGATCGGTTGAGGCGAGCGGGATGAGCGGTGGCATCTTCCCAAGTTGTGCTGCCGCGAAGACGCCCGACAAGAAGATGACCGGCAACCGAATCCTGTTTCTGAAGCTTTTTGCCATGCCCGCACATAGCGGTAGTGCTCGTCAGAGCGACAGGAATAAGATATTCTGCCTACATGTTCGAATGCCACCTTACACCGAGCGCTCAGATGCTTGGGCCCGCTCTGCGGAGCTGGCGAGCTCTCCATCGGGTGAAGCAAGCCCACGCGGCCGAAATCTTGGGGGTCTCTCAGGCCCAGGTTTCCCGTTGGGAAAGCGGGACCCAACGGCCGAACGAACGCCAGGCTCGCGCTCTCGCGGAATTGCTTTCGGCGCGGCTGAGCAGCGCGGCCGACATGCGGCTTGCCCGATTTGTGACGGAAGCGTCAACGCCGATCCACCTGGTTTGCGACATATCCCACAAGCTTCTTGCTTACTCGAAGGCGCGAGCCAAGGAATTCCGTGCGCCGGCAAGTGATATCGAAGGGATGAGCCTATGGGCATCTGCAAGCGAAGAAATCGTGGGGGCCGAAAGACGTCTCGGAGAGCTTGGTTGGTATGATGCCGTTGCACCGGTCCTTGAGTTCGAAACGGACCATCATGTCACCGAAGTGATTGACATTCCTCGAGCCCGATTTGCGTGGACACGATTCCGTCTATCGGACGGGAGACATGTGCGCTTGGTCGAAACGCTTTCCGCGCCCTGAAATCAATTCCGTCGTACGTAGATTGTCCTTCTCGCCCGTAACGCTTTGGTATTCTAGACATCGAGCTGCCGCAGTTTGAACTAACCAGGTCGCGACCGGCGTTTTTCGGGTCATTGCAAAGCATGACCGTGTTGTAAGAGTTATTGCGCTTCTTGAAACATCCCTCGCGGCGTCTCCTCGCGAAGAAATTGATCGATCACTCGATAGAGCAGACCGTGCTGTCCTATGACCGCCGTGTGAGAGGTGGCCGGAAGAATGGCCAGTCTCGAACCGGGCAAAGGATTTCCAAGGTCACCCATCCGGCCGCCACCGAGCAGACGGAAGAACTCGACCTGGTGTTCCAGGGTCGTCACGTCCGCATCTCCCGCGATCAGAAGAACCGGCGCCTCCAGGCGTTCGACGTCGGCGCGCCAGTCCATGGGCTCGTGTTCGAGCGCGATCATGCGCTCGGCGAAATCACGGAACCCATCAGGATTCGGTGCAAGCGCGCGCCAGTCAGCCTCGATCGGTGTTCCTTCGAACATCTCGGGCGACATGGAAGGCACCATCGCGACGAACTCGGGCTGCATCCCCTCGAGTTCGAAAGCGAGCGAAGCGGCGACAAGCTGATCGACCTTGTCGGGATGCCGAACGGCTAGATGGAAGCCGACAGCGGCGCCCATCGAATAACCGAAGACGTCGGCCCGCGGCAGATCGAGCCTGTCCATCAGAAGCGCCACGTCGTCCGCCAATGCCGGGTATGTTATCGGTCGGTCGATGTCGTCGGACCGCCCGTGTCCCTGGAGCTCGATCGCATAGACGCGCCGGGATTGCGCCAGCATGGGGATGATCTCGCCCATGGCTGGAATGTTCATGTAGGCGCCATGCAGCACGATGACCGGTTCGCCCTCGCCGGAGACTTCGTAGTACATGCGCATCCCATTGGCTTCGGCATACGCACCGGTCGGCTCCGTCTGGGCGTAGGCTGCCGAAGTGGTAACGAAGAGCAGGATCACAATTCGAAGCATGGTTTTTCCTTGGATCAGGTGCTCGTGCAGTTGGACGCGGCCCCGGCGTTCGAGCAACGTCGTGGTGCCCCCTGCGCTGTTGGCGCTGGGCTCTGGGATCGGTTTCAGCTATCTATACGGCCGGTGTGGGGCTACGTTCTTGAACAAATCCGACATCGGCAAAGGGGGGCGGACGCTGGCCGTCATCGACGGCCGCATCCGCTTCAGGTCACTTCGCAAATTGCCATTCAACGCCAAGGCAGGTTGCAAATGCGTGGCGCGGGTGAGGGTTGGGATGCTTTGTGGACAAACAACACAGGTCTATTACGCGCTTTCTTCCGTTAACTGATCGTTTCCGCCTAAAATTCCTGTCGAACACCGGTTCTAATCCCCGGCAACTTGGATATTTGTCTTTCGTTTTCTTGCATACGTGTGCTCTTCAGGCGCTATCTGCATGATTGTCAGGCGGGCACCAAGAAGACATCTAAGTCCGTATGTCTCGATGATCTGGGCCAAGGAGAGGACACCCGCTGCAGATGTCACCGGCGCGCGGGAGTTCGTGCTGCCGACTGGAGTCATGCATATCGCGATCCGGCTCTCCGACGATCCGCTGAGGCTTTTTGACAGCTCGACCGATACTGTTGGATATCGGGTCGGCTCGGGAGTGCTCTGCGGCGTACGCACCGGCGCATTCTGCAAGGAAGTGGACGACCCCGCGCCGAGCGTCGGCGCAGTGCTTCGGCCAGGAGCATGCGAGCTCTTGTCGCGAACGCCAGCAGTCGCCCTTTCGGCGCGGCACGTCCTGCTCGAAGATCTATGGCGACCCGCCTTGCTTTCGGAAATCAGAGATCGCCTTGACGCGCTGCCGTCACTCGAACGACGCCTCGATCTCTTCGAGGATGCACTCGAGCGTCGATTGCCTGACCTCCCCGGAATAGACCCGATGATTGCGTACATGTTGTTCCGCTTTGGCGCAGGCCTTTCCGTGGCTGAGGCTGCCCGGGAAACAGGCTACAGCGAACGACACGCGGTTCGAAGGTTCACCGAGGCTGTCGGGGTTCCCCCGAAAGCCCACCTGCGCCTGAAACGCTTCAATCAGACAATCGCGCGCCTCCAGAGCAATCCTCATGTTACACTTGCAGATGTCGCTGCGCAGTTCGGCTATGCCGATCAGTCGCACATGACGCGAGAGTTTCAGGACTTCGCCGGGATGACGCCACGCCGCTACCTCCGCGGACGAACAGGCTCGGCACACCACGTCGTTCTAATCGACTGAAGTCGGATTCGTTCAAGAAAGACGCCTGCGCACCGGATAGGACTTGCTCCGGGATTCCCGGAGAAGACGTCATGCAATGCATCGCTGCCAAGGAACAGACAAGAGAGGTCGCGACGGAGGTCACCGTCATCAACAAGTTCGCAATATCGCCGGAGGCGATCGATGCCTTCCTCGCCGAATTCCGCGCCCATCGCGATCTGCTCGCCGCTCAGCCCGGCTTTCTTGACGGCGCTCTCTACAGGAAGGTGGATGGCCCCGGTCGATTCACCATCGTGAACCTAGCCAGATGGGGGAGCGTCGAAGCTCTCCGCTCGGCGCGTGATGCGCTTGTCCGCGCTTATGCGGCCCGGGGAGAAGACCCCAGCTCCGCCTATCGCCGCCTCGGCGTGGAGGCTGATCTGGCGACCTACCAGGCGTTGGAAAGCTACTGAGACTGACCGATGACGGCCGCCTTCCGAATATGCTCGGCTCTCGCTGTTGCGTTCGTCATCGCAGTGGCAGCCTGTTCGACGACCGGCTCTGAGCTGCATATCGCCAACACTTGCGCGGCGGGTGCGCGCGTTCACGACGAGTACAGGATCAACGTCGATGGGGCCAGGTTGTACCTTCTGGTGCGCGGTCCGACCTGCGATGCTCCTTTGCTTTTGTGGCTGCACGGGGGTCCGGGTGCCGCTGAAAGACCACTCTTTCGGCTCTACAACAGCGGTCTCGAAGACGACTTCCTTGTCGCTTATCTTGACCAGCGTGGCGCAGGTCGATCGTGGGATCCTGACGCCGACCCAGAGACACTCACGATCCATCGGCACCTGGCGGACGTCGAGCAAGTCGTTGCCGCGCTGAACGGCACATATCCTGGCCGACCGGTGCTACTCGTCGGTCATTCCTGGGGCGCTGCTCTCGGGATCCTTTTTTCGGCGACTTATCCCAGTGATATCGCGGCCGTGATCGCCGTAAATCCACTAATCGACTTGCAGGCAAGCCAGGCCGCACAATCGGTCTTCGTGGCCGAGCAAGCACGGCGACACGGCCACACGAGCATCTTGACTCAGGTTCAGGAAATCGGCGCACCACCGTTCTCCGGTTCGGAAGCGCTCGCCTTGCAGGCGCTTGTAGGCAGCTATGGCGGCGAGTTTCATAACCGTCCCAGCTTCCTTGGAGCGACCCTGAATGGATTGTTCCGAGGCTTCGAAAGCCCCGCGGGTATCGTCCGAATCATCCGAGCCAACCAAGCCAGCCTGGATGCGATGGCGGACGATCTAGCAGAGCTGAACCTGCGGCAGAGCGTGCAACGCCTAAACGTGCCGCTGGTACTGATGCTTGGGCGATACGACCACATACTTCCACCAAGCCTCGCAGAGGCGTTCGCAGCAGAGATCGAGGTGCCGTCTGGACGAATAATCTGGTTTGAGGACTCTGCCCACAACATTCCCTTCGAGCAGCCAGACGCATTTGTCGATGCCGTCGCAAGATTTGCTCGGGAACTCGGCATTGCGGGGCAGATTTCCGAAGGGAGTCGATGATGCCCCGACCAGTCAAGCAGGAGCCGGAGGTGTCGAGTGTAGCCTGTCCACTTTGCGGCGCGAGCGGGGTCGGCGGCCTGGACGGTTGTCTCGAGATCTTCGACGGCGTTATCGGTAAAGAATTTCAGAGCCCCGAGCGTTTCGCCGTGCACAGGCTGACAGTCGACAGCTACAGCCTCCAGCATCCGGAACGTTTCATGGTCTCCACGAAGTCCGCGGCGACGCATCTCGCGGCCATGTGCTGGTCTCTCGAATGCGGGCTTTCCCGGAATCTGCCACTGCCGCTCAAGAACATGGTGGACGGGCAGAAATCCTTTGAGAGACTCGAACCCCCTGTTCCGCAGGCTCGTGGCGAAGTCACGATCTTGGATGTCGCACATATCGAGAGCGCCAGCGACTACACCGCCGCAGTCTGGATATGGGCACGTTCGGCATGGGACGCCTGGTCGACACATCATGATCAGGCCCGCCTATGGATTGCCCAAGCAAAGATGCGAGGGGGTCGGGCTTGAACGTCAGGGCAGTGATCACCCTCACGCGCTTACGCGGTGTTGGCATCGCCATCTTGGCGGCAGGAATTGAGCCTCTTGTTCTCCCAGTGCACTCTTGGCGGACTGGGGAATCTCCGACAAGATCACTTGTTGCAGCCTCGGAAGGTGTGCCGGAAGAGCCGCCTCGAGCAATTTGGATCGATAGCGATCTTGCATGCGGTGTGGGAGGGCAGCACGATCCCGACGATTGCTGGGCAATACTTCGGCTGTTTCGGGCCGCTGGTCCGGAACTGACCGGGATTTCGACCGTGTTCGGCAATGCGGAAGTGTCGGATACGGACAGGACCGCCCGGCTATTATTTCGAACTGCAGGGGTGGAGGGGCATGGGTCGGTTCTGGTACATCGGGGTGCGGCGGGGCCGCTTCAGGATATCGACATCAATCGACCAAACCCCGTGGTCGTTGAACTCCGCGCAGCACTGTCGCGCGGCCGCATCAGCATACTCGCGCTGGGTCCACTGACGAACTTCCCTACCGCCCTTCATGGGCGGCCCGACTTGCACCAAAACGTTTACTCGATCCTGGCCGTGATGGGGCGCACACCAAGACATGTCTTTCATTTTTCGGAAGGAGTGGGCCGCAGATTTCTGTGCGGCTTTGCGTGCCTGATCTCGGTCACCGAGTTGGTCAGGGCGACACGCCCCGGATTCCTGAGACCGGCGATGTGCGGATCGGTTAGGTGGTTTGCGCGCGATGTCTGGGGATAATGGATTTGATCTCACACTGAACATCGGACGGCTGACCGATTTGGTCCAAACGCGAGACCTCAAGACCTTTTTGGCCGTCGCAGAAACTGGCAGCTTCAGGAAAGCGGGTCGCGCGTTGGTCGTGGGACAATCCGCTGTGACGCGGCGCATACAGAAATTGGAGGATTCGCTCGGCGTCTCCTTGTTCGAGAGACGCCCTGACGGAGCCCGCTTGACTCATGCCGGGTGGTCGTTTGCGGAGCGGGCGCGACTGATCCTCAACGAGCTTCATGCCGCATTCGACGCCGCTCATTATGCGGGCCTTGGCGGAATCGGAACACTGAATGTCGGGCTCATCGCCTCACTTTCCCATGGCGTACTGCGCAACGTGGTGAACCGTTTTGCAGCCGAGAATTCCGAGGTCGAGGTGGCTTTCGTCGAATCCGAACGGGGAGAGCTTTTAACGCTGCTGAGCCATCGTTTGTTGGACGTGGTCGTGGCGTCAGGTGATTTCGGAGAGATGTACGGTGACAGTGCCGTGCTCGTCAAAGAACCGATCTACATCGCACTTGAAGCAGATGACCGTCTCGCGCGGATGAGCCGTCTGACATGGAACGACGTCCGGGATGCGCATTTTCTGGTCAGCGCCGCAGAACCGGGTCCCGAAATACACGAATACCTCATCCGCCGGTTGGCGGGACTCGGACGGCGCCCGCAGGTGACTCACCATAGGCTCGGGCGAGAGGGGATCATGAACCTTGTAGGGCTGGGATTCGGGGTCAGTTTAGTCGCCGAGCACTGGTGTGGTGTGAGCTATCCCGGCGTGATCTTTCGGCCGGTGGGCGAACCGGGTGAATGTGTGCGGTTTTCAATTGTCTGGCGGCCTGAAAACGACAACCCCGCGCTCCGCCGATTCATCAGCCTGGCGCGGACCGAGGCGAAGCGGAACGGCGTTCTTTCCTGAGTTTGGCGAACCCGCGATCTGTGGCCATGAAGCACGCGAGCATCGGCGCGATGAGTTTCGCCGGCTCAAGGTTCTGCCCGGTTTCGCGCGCCAATGCCTCGGCATAGGCGGCGAGATCGCGATGGACGTCGGCGGGCAGTTCGACCGTTAGTTTGACGGGCTTGTCGTCGGGGATCGCGCCGAGTTTCAGTTTCGTCATCGTCTTTCTCCTATGGGCTCGAGGACTACGTCCCGCGTCACCATCACCCGGACGGGGAAACCCGGCCTGATCGTGAGCGTCGGCGGGATCTGCAGCTGGCGGCGCACAATCTCCTCGCCCGTGCGGCCGATCGTGTCCTGGGTCCCCTCGCGGATGGCGCGGGCGATGTCGCTGTCATCGTCTCGACCGGTCTCGAGGCCGATGTTGAGCACCGTGGCCAAGCCCGCGGCGAGGAACACCCGGCCCCAATGATTGTCGACGCGGTCCTGGAGCCCGGCATAACCCGCCTCATCGCTACCGGGCTGACGCTCAAGGACGATCGAGCGGCCGCCGGGCAGAATGAGCCGCGTCCAGACCAGCAGTAGCCGCGACTGTCCCGTGACGACACGGCTGTCATATTCGCCGAGGAGGCGCGATCCCTGCGGGATGAGCAGGAACCGCCCCGTCGGGCTGTCATAAACGTTGGCGGTGACCTGCGCGCTGATCTGGCCCGGCAGGTCGGAGCGCAGACCCGTGAGGAGCGCCGCCTCGATCACCGAACCCGCCTGCAGCACGTAGGGGCTCGGCGGCGGCTGAAGTCGATCCGCATTGGTGGTGCGGCGATCCACCTCTCGGTTCAGGAAGTCTTCCCGCCGGTCGGTCGCATCGGGCTGGCTCGCCTGCTGCGCCGTTGACGGAAACCGTGCGCCGAAGTCCGCGGCCGGGGGTGTGACCGCGGGTGCTGAATGCGTAGCCGTGGCGACGGCGGTATTGGCCTCGGCGAAGAGCCGGCTCAGCCGCGCGGCTTCCTCCTCCTGCAGGCGCAACTGCTCCGCCGGATCGACCGTCGGCGCCGCCGGCGTGAGGACAGGTGGGACTGGGTCGCCACGCCGCTGCGCCGAGAGTACGGGGCGACCGAGTTCGCCCGGCCAAGGCGGTCCGAGCTGGGGAACGTCGCCATAGTCGCGCGGAAGGCCGATCAGGCCTTCGGCCTGTTGGACGCGCTCTGTCGAGAAGAGTTCGGCCGGTCCGTCGATCGAGCCGCCGTCCTGGAGCGCGACGATCAGGATTGCGGCAAGCCCAAGGCCGCCGGCGCCCGCGAGCACGGCCATCGCCTTGCGCGAGAGGCGCATCACGCGCGGCGGATCGGGCCGCAGACGCAGTTCTGCGGCGATGTCCTTTTCGGAGCGCGGCGTCTCGCGGACGGCTTCGCCTTCCGCCTCCCTCACTTCCCGGTCGTTCTCTTGCTCGCTCATGACGCTCACCGATCATCGTCCGGCCGCCAGGCCGAGACCACCGTCTCGTCACGGCGCCCAGACGTTCGGCGCACACCGTCCGTGCGTACGATCCGCACGACGCGCTGGCGGTCGCCGAGGCGCAGCTCGGCGGCGGCGAAGAGCCGATCCACGACCATGTAGTTGCGGCGGATTCGGTAGTTGACGAGCTGGCCTTCGCCCTCGGGTCCGATCACGAAGAGCGGGGGCATCTCGCCCTGGCCGATGCCGCGCGGGAACTCGATGAAGACCTGCCGACCGTCGTCGAAGGCGCGGCGCGGGCGCCAGGCCGGCCGGTCGCCCTCGATCCGGTAGCGGAAGTTCAGATCTTCCAATGCGACCTCGCGCGAGATCGGCAGCGCCGCTTCCGCCTCTGCGTTCCGTCGGCGCAGCGCGATCAGCGCGTCCTCGGCATAAGTCCAGGAAACCGAGGCCATATAGGCGGACGGCGTCGCGCGCAGTTCG
Source organism: Afifella pfennigii DSM 17143 (assembly GCF_000688515.1). Taxonomy (GTDB): domain Bacteria; phylum Pseudomonadota; class Alphaproteobacteria; order Rhizobiales; family Afifellaceae; genus Afifella; species Afifella pfennigii. The sequence goes on from NZ_JHZK01000037.1 coordinate 18,330, forward strand.
AGGTGATAGGTCCGCCGGTCGGTGTTGATGACCAGGTTGGTGGTGAGGTCGGGGCGGGTCGGTTTGACGAGGATGTGGATGCGGCGGGTGTCACCGGAGCCGCTCTCGGTGTCTCCGATGATCCAGCGCGCGGTGTCACCTGCGGCGATCGGACCGGAGCCGACGAGGCTTTCGCCGGGCTGCAACGCGATGTCGGTGATCTGCCCGGGCGATGTATAAACCTGATAGAGCGCGCCGGCCGAGTAAGGATATAGCTGGACAGCGTTGATGAACCCGTCGCGTACAGGCTCGATGCGCGCGGCTGCGTTGGCCTGATCGATCCGCTCGGCAGGCTCCGCCGATTCTGGCGGGCGGTCGTCGGCATCGACCCGCATGAGCTGACCCGGGAGGGGCAGCGGCACAGGGCGCTCGACGATCTCGACCGGGTGCGGCGGTTCGGTGATCAGGGTGGCGGCAACCGGATCGTCATAGGCGATCTCGGGCGGGCGGTTCGTGGCGCAGCCCGCGAGGGCTGCGGTGAAGAGCAGTGTTGAGATGCGAAGTGTCGCACGGACGGTGTCTGTCATTGGGCGTTCTCCCGTGACCAATTGATGGCGTGCACGAAGACGCCGAGGGGATTCTTGCGCAGCGCCTCCGCGGTACGTGGCGGCTGGATCACGACCGTGAGGATAGCGGTCCAGCGCTCGGTCCGGGCGAGTTGGCCATTGAGATACCGCCGCTCGGTCCAGGCGACGCGGAAGCTCGAGTCCGAGGCGCGGATCACCGAGGAGATCTCGACCGCGACCTGCTCGTCGCCGACGCGGGCGAAAGGGTCGTTGACGCGGGCATAGTCGTTGAGCGCGACCGAGCCGCGGTCGGTGGTGAAGTCGTAGGCGCGCAGCCAGTTCTGCCGCAGCACGATCGGGTCCGCTGGCACCTGGCGGACGTTCTCGACGAAGCGCGCGAGGTGGAAGGCGATCTGCGGATCGGTCGGTAGGTAGTTCTCGGTCGCAGGCGCCACGGCCTGCACCGCGCCGAGCCGGTCGACCTCGACCACGTAAGGAACGACGGTGCTGCGGGTCGATTGCCAGACCAGCGCGGCTGAGGTGCCGGTGGTGAGGATCAGGCAGCCCATCGCCATCAGCCGCCAGTTGCGGGCCTGGACCCGCGCAGCGCCGATGCGCTCGTCCCAGACCTGCGCGGCTTTCTGGTAAGGCGTGACCGGCTCGGGTGTCTTGGCGTAGCGGACGCTAGGGCGCTTGAAGAGGCTCATGGTTTCTCCGAGAGGCTGACGGCGGTCCCGCCGCCGCCATGGTCGCCGGAGCGGACGACATGGGCGGCGGTGGCGACGCCGTGATGGAGGGATTGCTGACGCTTCATGCGGCGCGCCCAGGCGGGAGGGCCGTCATTGGCGGGTGCGGGCATGGCGGAGGGGCTGTTCGAGAACCGGCCTCCCGTCGCGGTGAAGGCGGCGCGCGAGCCGGACTTGTAACTCTCGCCGAGGCTCTTCTTCAGCGGGCTCATCGCGGCGTTCATGCCGGCCTGACCGACGGCGCCTATGCCGCCCGCAACCTTGCCGGTGGTGGTCGATCCCGAGGCCGCACCGATCCGGTAGGCGGTTGAAGCGCCGCCGGCGACCGAGGCTCCGCCCCTGGCGGCGGCGCCAACTGCGGCAAGTCCCATCTTTGCGCCTGCCGCTCCAGCGACAAGCGTGCCGCCTGCAGCAACGGCCGTCCCGACCGCAGCCCCCGCGCCGAGCTGCGGGCCGCCCGAGACGATGCCGTTGGCGATGCCGGGGCCGAAGATGCCGAGCGCAAGAAGCGACAACGCACTGAGCACGACGGCCATGGCGTCCTCGATGGTCGGCTCGGCCGCGAAACCGGCGGTGAACTCGCCGAAGATCGTGGAGCCGATGCCGACGATCACGGCGAGCACGAGAACCTTGACGCCGGACGAAATGACGAGACCGAGCACCCGCTCGGCCATGAAGGCTGTCTTGTTGAAGAGCCCGAAAGGCACGAGGATGAAGCCCGCGAGCGTCGCGAGCTTGAACTCGATCAGCGTGACGAAGAGCTGGACAGCGAGGATGAAGAAGGCGAGGACGACAACGATCCAGGCGAACATCAGGATGGCGATCTGGATGAAGTTCTCGAAGAAGGAGACGAAGCCCATGAGGTCGGCGATCGAGGCCAGGATCGGCTGTCCCGCCTCGAGCCCGACCTCGGCGATGCGGCCGGGCTGCAGGAGTTCGGCGGCGCTGATGCTGCCGCCGGTGGCGACGAGGCCGAGCCCGGCGAAGCTCTCGAAGACGATCCGGGCGAGCGCGTTCCAGTTGCCGATGATGTAGGCGAAGATCCCGACGAAAAGCGTCTTCTTGACGAGCCGGCCGATGATGTCGTCGTCGGCGCCCCAGGCCCAGAAGAGCGCCGCGAGCGTCACGTCGATGACGATCAGCGTGGTCGCGAGGAAGGCGACATCGCCTGCGAGCAGGCCGAAGCCTGAATCGATGTAGGAGGCGAAGACCTCCAGGAACCGGTCGATGACGCCGACGCCGCCCATGGTCTATTTGTCCAGGTCGCGCGGCGGCACGCCGTCGAAGAAGCGGCGACGATTCTCGGCCCAGGCTTCGCGGCAGGCGGTGTCGGTCACGAGTTCGTCTGGTGTCAGCGCCCGGCAGCGCGCGAGCTCGGCGCGCAGCGGTTCGTCCGGTGTCGCCGCCACGGGTAATGCCCGCTCGTCCGTTATGGCGTCCTGAAGCTCTATCGCCGCCATGACGACGACGAGGCCGCCCATGGCAATGGCAACGAACTTCAGGACTCTCTCAGGACCGGTCCGCATGGTCTCAGCCGCCGAACATGCGCACGGTGGTCGGCTCATAGCCCAACCCGTAATCGAGGAAGCGCGCGAGGTTCTCGCGGCCCTGCGCCTCGGCCGAGACGCGCCGCGCGGACTCCAGCGCCTGGGCGCGGTTCTGCGCGGCGATCGCGGCGGTGAGGTCGGCGATCTGGCCAGATTGCAGCGCAAGGAGCTGATTACCGGCCTGGGTTGCCTGCAGCGCACCGGTCGCCGCCTGGCTCTCGGCGACGAGCGCGCCCATCTCGGCGCGGGCCGTCTCGATGTTACCGACAACGCCGGCCTGGACCTTAAGCGAATCCTCGAGCCCCGCAACCGAGGTCTCCCAGCGGCCCCGCGCACCCGCGATCATCTGGTCGAAGTCACCGCGCGCGGCGGCGGCGCCATAGTCCTCGGTGAAGGCGCGGTCGATTTCGGCGACGTCATGGGCAATGCGCTGCGCTTCGCCGAGCAGGCGCTGTGTCTCCTGGACCGACGATTGTAGCCGCGACAGAGAGGAATAAGGCAGGCTCGCGAGGTTGCGCGCCTGGTTCACCAGCATCTGCGCCTCGTTCTGGAGCTGGGCGATCTGGTTGTTGATCTGCTCCAGCGTCCTTGCCGCGGTCAGCAGGTTCTCGGCGTGGTTCGTCGGGTCGTAGACGATGCCGCCGAACCCTCCGAAGAGCGCGTGGGCGGGCGGCGCGGTGGCGGGCGAGAGTGCGATGGCGCTCGACAGCAGGAGCGCTGCGGCGGCGCGTCCGGCGAGCTTACGGGTTCTGGTCATGGGAAGTCTCCTTTTCTTGGTTTGCTTCTGGGGTGGTGGATGCGTGCGGGGGTGTTGCCTCGATCACGGCGTCTGCGGGGCCAAGCAGCTCGACGGCCCAGTCGAGACCGCGGCGTTTGAGCCAGGCGGCGGCGAACCCGTCACGGCCGTGCTCGGCGAGCGTATCGTCCATCGCGGCGTGGTCGGATTTGGACGAGGCGGCGGTGAAAGCGAGCGCCACATCGCCAAGGCCGAGCGCGAACAGCCGGTTGCCGCGCCGCGACTGGCAGTAATAGTCGCGCTTCGGCAGGCTGCGCGAGACGATCTCGATCTGGCGGTCGTTGAGGCCAAACCGCCTATAGATTTCCGCGATCTGTGGTTCGAAGGCGCGCTCGTTGGGCAGGAAGATCCGCGTCGGACAGCTCTCGACGATGGCGGGTGCGATAGGCGACCCATCGATGTCGGCGAGCGACTGGGTGGCGAAGACGACGGACGCGTTCTTCTTGCGCAGCGTCTTCAGCCATTCGCGCAGCTGCCCGCCGAAGGTTGTGTCGTCGAGCGCGAGCCAGCCCTCGTCGACGAGGATGAGCGTCGGCCGCCCCGTCAGCCGCGCCTCGATCCGGTGGAAGAGATAGGCAAGCACGGCGGGCGCCGCCGCCGAGCCGATCAGCCCCTCGGTCTCGAAGGCCTGGACGTCGGCGCTGCCGAGCGCCTCGCCCTCGGCGTCGAGCAGCCGCCCGAACGGGCCTCCGAGGCAGAACGGGGCGAGCGCGCGTTTCAGCTCGGTCGATTGCAGCAGCACAGCGAGGCCGGTCAGCGTGTGTTCTTCCACGGGCGCCGAGGCGAGCGAGGTGAGCGCCGACCACAGATGGTCGCGTGCGACCGGATCGACGGTCACCCCTTCACGGGCGAGCAGTCCGGCGAGCCAGTCCTGCGCCCAGGCGCGTTCGGCCGCGTCATCGATCCGCGCAAGCGGCTGCAGTTGCACTGCCGCCTCGTCCTCTGAAAGCGCGGTGCCGAGATCCTCCCAGTCGCCGCCCATGGCCAGCGTTGCGCAGCGGATCGATCCGCCGAAGTCGAAGGCGAAGACCTGCGCGCCTTTGTAGCGCCGGACCTGTAGCGCCATCAGGGCGAGGAGCACCGACTTGCCCGCGCCGGTCGGTCCGACGACGAGCGTGTGGCCGACATCACCGACATGGGTCGAGAACCGGAACGGGGTCGAGCCCTCGGTCTCGGCATAGAAGAGCGGCGGACCGTCGAGGTGCTCGTTGCGCGCCGGACCCGCCCAGACCGCCGAGATCGGAATCATGTGCGCAAGGTTCAGCGTCGAGACCGGCGGCTGCCGGACATTGGCGTAGAGATGGCCGGGGAGCGAGCCGAGCCAGGCCTCGAGCGCGTTCAGCGTCTCGGGGATGCAGGTGAAGTCGCGGCCCTGGACGACCTTCTCGGCGGCCTTGAGCTTCGCGTCGGCGCTGTGTTCGTCCGTGTCCCAGACAGTTATGGTCGCGGTGACGTAGGCCGCGCCGACGAGATCGGAGCCGAGCTCCTGCAGCGCGTCGTCGGCGTCGGCCGCCTTGTTGGCGGCGTCGCTGTCGAGGAGCGTCGAGGCCTCGTTGGTCATCACCTCCTTGAGGATCGCGACGACCGACTTGCGCTTGGCGAACCACTGGCGGCGGATGCGGCCGAAGATCTTTGTCGCGTCGGTCTTGTCGAGGCAGATCGCTCGGGTCGCCCAGCGATACTCGAAAGCGAGTCCGTTGAGCTCGTCGAGCAGCCCTGGCCAGGTGGCGGTCGGGAAACCGATGACCGAGAGCGTCCGCAGATGCGCGTCCCCGAGGCGTGGTGCCAGCCCGCCGACCAGCGGCTCGTCGGCCAGGAGCGCGTCGAGATGCATCGGTGTCTCGGGAACGCGCACGCGCTGCGCCCGGGTCGACACCGACGAATGCAGATAGGTCAGCGTGTCCTCGTCCGGGAGCCATTCCGCCTCGGGCATGAACCCTTCAAGAAGGTCGAGCAGCCGCTCGCTGCGCGAGGTGAAGCTCGCGAGGTGCTCGCGCGGATTGGCCCCCTTCGCCGGTGCGTCCTCGTAGAGCCATTTGCCCGCGCGGCTCGCTTCGTCGGCGGGCGGCATCCAGGCGAGCGTCAGGTAGTAGCGGCTCTCGAAGTGGCTCGAAGCCTCCTCGAACTGTGCGCGGCGCTCGGCGTCGACCAGCGCCGAGACCGGATCGGGGAACGTCGAGAGCGGGTAGTCCCGCGCGGGTGCGCGCTGCGCTTCGACGAACACCGCCCATCCCGAACCCAGCCGCCTCAGCGCGCCATTGAGACGGCCGGCGGTCGCGATCAGTTCGGCGGGTGTCGAGGAATCGAGGTCTGGCCCACGGAATCGCGCCGTGCGCTGCAGGCTGCCGTCTTTGTTGAGGACGACGCCTTCGCCAATCAATGCCGCCCAGGGCAGAAAGTCGGCGAGGAGCGAAGCCTTGGAACGGTATTCGGCGAGGCGCATCATAGAGCTACACTCCGAACCAGGTCGGGAAGCGCAGGTGCCGCCGCGCGACATCGACGATCTGCGCGTCGCGCTTGGCCGCCCAGACAGCGAGCAGATGACCGACCAGCCAGACGGCGAGCCCGACCAGCCAGAGGCGCAATCCGAGGCCAACCGCGGCAGCGAGCGTGCCGTTGGCGATCGCCCATGTCCGCGGCGCGCCGCCGAGCAGGATCGGCTCGGTCAGCGCGCGGTGCACTGGCGCGGTGAAGCCGGGGATATCGGGCCCATCCATCAGACCAGCGCCCCGCCACCGAAGGAGAAGAAGGACAGGAAGAAGCTCGACGCCGCGAAGGCGATCGAGAGGCCGAAGACGATCTGCACCAGGCGACGGAAGCCGCCCGACGTGTCGCCGAAGGCGAGTGTGAGGCCGGTGACGATGATGATGATCACGGCGACGATCTTCGCGACCGGCCCTTCGATGGATTCCAGGATCGATTGCAGCGGCGCTTCCCAGGGCATGCCCGAGCCCGCCGCATGGGCGGGATCGGCGGCGAGCAGGAGGCCGAGCGCAAATGCGCTCACATAGTAGGGCCAGCGGGGATAAAGGGTCGTGGTTCGGGTCACTTGTTGTGTCCTTTCGGGTGGCTGAGGAGAGGTTCGATTGCGTAATCGCCGGCATCATCGAGGCCGATGACGTGCGCGAGTTCAGCGAGGCGGCGATCGGTGCCGCGACCCGTGAGGACGGCGACGATGTCGATGGTCTCGGCGATGAGCGCGCGCGGTACGGTCACCACGGCTTCCTGGATGAGCTGTTCGAGGCGGCGGAGCGCGCCGAGGGCGGAGCCCGCATGAATCGTCCCGATCCCGCCGGGGTGTCCAGTCCCCCACGCCTTCAGGAGATCGAGAGCCTCGGCGCCGCGCACCTCGCCGATTGGGATACGGTCGGGACGCAGACGCAGCGAGGAGCGCACGAGGTCGGAGAGGGTCGCGACGCCGTCCTTGGTGCGAAGCGCGACGAGGTTGGGGGTCAGGCATTGCAGCTCGCGCGTGTCCTCGATCAGGACCACGCGGTCCGGGGTCTTGGCGATCTCGGCGAGCAGCGCGTTGGTCAGCGTTGTCTTGCCGGTCGATGTGCCGCCGGCGACGAGAATGTTAGCGCGGGACTCAACGGCTTTGCTCAGCGCCTCCGCTGCGGCCTCGTCGATGATCCCGGCGGCGACATAGTCGGCAAGCGTGAACACCGCGACGGCGGGCTTGCGGATCGCGAAGGCCGCGGCGGCGACCACGGGCGGCAAGAGTCCTTCGAAGCGTTCTCCCGTCCCGGGCAGTTCCGCTGAGACGCGAGGCGAGCCGGCATGGACCTCGGCGCCGACATGGTGCGCGACGAGGCGGACGATCCGCTCGCCGTCCGCCGCCGAGAGCCGCTCACCTGTATCCGAAAGCCCGTCTCCAAGCCGGTCGACCCAGAGCCGACCGTCGGGATTGAGCATGACCTCGACGACCGCCGGGTCTGCGAGCCAGGAGGCCACGTTCGGTCCGAGCGCTGTGCGGAGCATGCGGGAGCCGCGCTCGATCGCTTCTGATTTGAAAGTGTGGACGGTCACTGGCGGCCCCGCATCTGGTTACGGGGTCGATCAAGAAGACCGTTATCGCGTCGTCAGCAACAGTGGCGTGGGCGTAGTAGTGCAGCGGCGCACGAAGGCAGGCCGGAGTCGGAGCGCTCAGTATTTCTCGTGCGTCGGATCTTCGTTGGGGAAGGCCTCGACATAGCCGAAGTCGACTTCGAAGCGCTTCTTCGCGACCTCGACCTCATGAAACACGGGGCCGTCCTCGAGAGATCGCTCGGCCGTGATGGTCAGTTCGAACGGCAGCGTCCGTTCGACATAGGCTTCCTCCGACCCGAGACTGAGATCGTCCCTGTCGACGCTGTCGGTGACGTAGAAGCTGAACAGTGCCTCGAAGCCGACAAGCGCGTCGACCCTTACCGTGTGTCCGGGATCAGCGCCCATGGGCCATCTGAGGTGATTTCGTAAAGGAGGGTTTCTGGCTCATCGTAACCGCCAAGGAGTGGAGATGAGACAGAAACCCGGAACGCCCAAGCTGCCGGCCGATCGTGTCGTGAAAGACATCCGTCGGCGCACGCGCAAGCATCATTCGGCGGAGGAGAAGATCCGTATCGTGCTCGAGGGCCTGCGTGGCGAGGAGAGCATCGCGGAGCTGTGCCGGCGCGAAGGCATTGCGACGAGCCTCTACTACAGCTGGTCGAAGGAGTTCCTCGAGGCCGG
>NZ_JHZK01000038.1 GCF_000688515.1 Afifella pfennigii DSM 17143
TCAAGACCGACGGCCACATGGGCCGCAACTTCCTCAAGGGACGCCACGGCGACCACGCCAATGCCGTCCTCACCGCCGCCGGCTACAACTTCCGCCTCATCCTCCGCTGGCTGAGGCTTCTCTTGCGCCTCATCCTGGAGGCCTTTGCCAAAGCCATTGGCCCCAAAACCGCGCTCCAGACGGCTTCTTAACAGTCAACTTATTCCTCTTTGCGCAAGCGACGCTCAAGCTTGGCGTAATGTCGGCGCTGGCAAAGCCCTATCCGGCGTCCTTCAACTGCCGCCAGGTATCCTTCTGGCTCAGCATGGTGCGCAGATAATCCATATTGGCCTTGGCCTGCGCCGGCGACAGATCGCGCGTGGCCACCTCCTCCGCTTCGCCGAAGCGGCCCTGAAGGCCGAGGACGAGGGCAAGGTTCTGCCGCACCTTAGCGGACGCGCGCGGATGCTGGCTTGCCTGGCGCAGCACCTTCTCCGCCTCCGAAAGCTCGCCGGTCAGGGTATAGGACATACCCAGATTGTTGAGGATCTGCGGCTCGCCCGGCGCCAGGACGAGCGCCTGGCGGTAGACCTTGCGGGCCTCCTCGGTGCGGCCGACCGAATCGAGAATGCCGCCCTCGGTCGCCAGAAGCTGCCAATCGGGATTGTCGCGGTGCTGGGCCCGCTGCACGGTGGCCAGCGCCTCCTCGAACTCGCCGTTCGCGGCCAGCGCCTTGCCGAAGGCGGCCAGCACTTCGCGATCCTTCGGATTGTAGATCAGCGCCTTGCGCAGAACCGCCACGGCCTGCGAGGTCTGCCCGGCGGCGCGCAGCGCGGCGGCATAATTGAGCGCGGCCGCCTTGTCCGTCTCGTCGCGCGAATAGGCGGCGCCCCAGCTCTGCACGGCCTGCAAGGCCTCCGGCCTGCTGAGATCGGAGGTCTGGAGCGAGCCCGTGGAGCCGATGGAGCCGGTATGGCGCGGCCCGTCGGAAGATCTGCTCTGGCAGCCAGCCAGCGCCCCGGCGGCCAGGAGGGCCGCCGAAAGGGCAAGGGCTCTGCGGAAGTCGGTTCGATACGCTCGCCTCATCTGCATGGCCTGTCCCGTTCTGGCACGTTGGCGACAAGCCTTAGGCATGACTGGCTAACGCTTCGTTAACGCTAATTGTGGCGGCAGGCCCGGCGCGCGGAAATCCGGAGATTGCCAAGCCGGCCCTCGCCGCCTACGGGAAAGCTGAGGAGGATGGGTGAACGATATGAGCCTTCTGATCTCAGCCGCCGAGCTGCCCGGCGACGGGCCGGCCATCCCGGTCTTTCTGGTCGGCGCCGACGGCCTGGACGCAGCCCTTTCTGAGCTGAGCGGCATGCAGCGCCGCTTCGTGGAGGCATCGGGCTTTGCCGCCCGCGAGGCGGAGATCGCGCTCGTGCCGGATACGGAGGGAGCGCTTGCCCGCGTTCTCTTCGGCCTCGGCAAGAACAAGGCGCACAAGCCCTTCCTGACGGGACGGCTCGCCCAATCGCTGCCAGCCGGCACCTACCGCCTCGCCGGCGAGGTCAAGGATGCGCGCCTGGCCGCGCTCGGCTTCGCCCTCGGCGGCTACCGCTTCGCGCGCTATCGCGGCGGCAAGGAGGGCGGCGAGGAGAAGACGCGCCCCCGCCTTGCGGTCCCGCCGGAGCTCGATGCCAGCGAGCTGGAGAATACCGCCGATAGCGTGGCGCTCGCCCGCGATCTCATCAATATCCCCGCCAACGATCTCGGCCCGGCGGAGCTTACCGCCGCCTGCCGCGATCTCGCCGAGGCCTGCGGCGCCGACATCTCAGTGGTGGAAGGCGCGGAGCTTGAGAAGGAATTTCCCCTCATCGCCACGGTGGGCGCCGGCAGCGACCGCCCGCCCCGCCTTGTCGATATCAGATGGGGCGAGGCCGACGCGCCCAAGGTGACGCTCGTCGGCAAGGGCGTCGTCTTCGATACCGGCGGGCTCGATATCAAGCCGCCGAGCTCCATGCTGCTGATGAAGAAGGATATGGGCGGGGCGGCGAACGTTCTCGGCCTGGCGCGCATGGTGATGCGCGCGGGGCTGAAGCTGCGCCTGCGCGTCCTGGTGCCGGCGGTGGAGAATGCCATTTCCGGCCGCGCCTTCCGCCCCGGCGACGTCCTCAAGAGCCGCAAGGGTCTCAATGTGGAGATCGGCAATACCGACGCGGAGGGAAGGCTGGTGCTGGCCGACGCGCTGGCTCTTGCCGAGGAGGAGACGCCGGAGCTCATCGTCTCCATGGCCACGCTGACGGGCGCCGCCCGCGTGGCGCTCGGCCCGGACCTGCCGGCCTTCTTTGCCACCGACGATGGCCTCGCCTCGGCGCTTGAGGCCGCCGCGCGCGCCGAGCACGATCCGTTCTGGCGCCTGCCGCTTTGGCCCGACTACGATTCCTGGCTGGCCTCCGATATCGCCGATGTCAACCATATCGCCAGCAACGCCTATGCCGGCGCCATCGTCGCGGCGCTGTTTCTGAAGCGCTTCGTGGAGAAAAGCGCCTACGCCCATTTCGATATCTTCGCCTGGGCGCCGAAAGCGCGCCCGCTCGGACCGAAGGGCGGCGAGGCACAGGCGATCCGCGCGCTCTTCACCTATCTCGCCGAGCGCTACGGGCGTGGCTGAGCCGGGCCGGCGAGGATGAGCGCGCTCCGCCCGAGCCAGGCGCTACGCCTTTGGCACGACGCGACGCTGGCGCTGGTGCGGGCCGAGGAACCGGATCTCACCGCCCGGCAGATGACGGTGCTGCTCACCGTCTATCTGGAAGCGCCGCCGCATACCGTGCGCGGCCTCGCCGCCAAGCTCGGCGTCACCAAGGCGGTGATTACCCGCGCCCTCGACACGCTCGGCCGCCACGGCCTTCTCACCCGCAAGCGCGACCCGAAGGACATGCGCAACGTCCTCGTCCAGCGCACGGTGGAAGGGGCGCTGTTCTTGGAACGCTTCGGCGACCTCGTCGTCGACAAGGCGAAGGAGGTGGTGGGGTGAGACACCTCGATCCGCGGCTGAACGCCTTCCGGCCGGATGTCGCCGATATCCGGCTTGAAGGCCAGGTGGAGGCGGAGCGCTTCGTCGATGCCACCCTCTTCCAGGTCGCAGAGCCGCTGGCGCCGCTGCGCCGCCGACCGATGCCCGACGCCCCCCTGGAGACGGAGGCGCTCTGCGGCGAGGTGGTGCGGGTCTTCCAGGAGACCCCGGAGGGCTGGGTCTGGGGCCAGCTTGCCCGCGATCGCTATGTCGGCTACCTGCCCGCCAATGCGCTGAGGCGCCAATTGCACGAGCCGACGCACGTCGTCGGCGTGCCCTCCACGCTCGTCTTTCCCGGCCCGGACATCAAGCTGCCGCCGCTCGCCAGCCTGCCGCTCGGCGCCGAGGTCGCCGTCACCGGCGAGGCCAGGGACCACAATGCCCGCTACCTGACGCTGACGCCGGCGGGCGCCATCGTGGCGCAGCACCTCGTTGCCGTCGGCAGCGTCGTGGAGCCGGACTTTACGGCCACCGCGGAGCGCCTTATCGGCGTGCCCTATCTGTGGGGCGGCAAGGGCTGGGGCGGCATCGACTGTTCCGGCCTCGTGCAAGTGGCGCTCAACATGGCCGGCCACGACTGTCCGCGCGATTCCGATATGCAGGCGGAGGCAATCGGCGCGCCGCTAGACCTTTCGGGCGGCCTTCCGGCGCTCAGGCGCGGCGACATCGTCTTCTGGAAAGGCCATGTCGGCATCATGCGCGACGAGAGCCGCCTGGTGCACGCCAACGTCCTGCATATGGCGGTCGCCAGCGAGCCCCTCGCGGCGGTGCAAACGCGCCTCGGCGAAAAGGGCCTCACGATCACCGCAATTCGGCGCTTGTAATCGCGCGCCTGTCATCGTTCCTTAGTTGGCGAAAACACCATGGTCGCCACGTTGAGTCTCGCTCCTTTGCGCATGCCTGCCCGGCGGCTCGGCAATGCAGTCCTGTCGCTGGTGCCGGAAGCGGCGCTGCGCCGCTACTATCAGCTGCATCTTGCCTTTCAGGCGCGCCGTCACGGACGCGGGCGGCCGGTGGAGCTCGTGGCCGATCCGGAACGGGTCGTCATCGACGACGGGCTGCGCCAGCTCGTCCTGCCGCATCTCGGGCGGGTGCCGCGCTATCGTCAGGGAATCGGCGCGCGGCTGCACTGCATCGGCGACAGATATGGCATCGGGCAAGCCTATCTGCCGCGCGAGGGCGATGTCGTCATCGATGTCGGCGCCAATATCGGCGAGGTGACGCTGCTGTGCGCCGATGCGGGAGCAAGCGTGGTGGCGCTGGAGCCGGATCCGCGCGCCTATGCCTGCCTTGCCCAGAACGTCGCCGATCTCGACCAGGTAAGGCTCGTCGCCTGCGCCGCCTGGAAGGGCCGCGAAGCGCTGAAGCTCTATCTCGCCCCGGACGTGGCGGCGAGCTCGCTCATTCGCCCGCCCGAGCAGAAGCGCCAATCGGTCTCCGTGGAAGCCTGGCCGCTCGACGCGCTGCCGCAGATCGCCGCTCTGCCGGCGATCGACTTTCTGAAGATCGACGCGGAGGGCGTGGAACCGGAAATCCTCGCCGGCGCGGTCAGAACCCTGAAGCGCACCCGGATCATCGCCATCGATATGGGCTCGGCGCATATCCGCCAGGGCCTGTTGGAAAAAGTGGAGAACGCGCTGCAGGTGATGCGCTTCCAAAGGCTCGATCAGGTCGACGGGCGCACCGTTCTTGCCGCCAACACCGCCTTCACGCCGCTGCCGCCGCCTCCGCCACCTCAATATCCTGCGGCGCGATCGACGACGAATTGAAGCGGCTCGCCGGCCTCCATCCGCTTCACCTGACGGGCGATGAGCCGCGGCAGCGTCGCCGGATCGGAGATGGAGGCGACATGCGGGGTGATGACCACGTTCTCCATGTTCCAGAGCGGGCTTGAGGCCGGCAAAGGCTCCTCTTGAAAGACGTCGAGGCTGGCGGCGCGCAAGGTGCCATCCTTGAGCGCGGCGACCAGCTCGGCCTCGTTCTGCAGCTTGCCGCGTCCGGCGTTGATCAGCACCGGCCCGCCGAGCGGTCCCTCGCGACGCAGCTCGGAGAAGACCCGGTGGCCGAGGATGCCGCGGGTCTTCGGCGTATCGGGCAGAAGGCAGACGAGGATGTCGGTTTCGCGCAGAAAGGCCGTGAGCTGGCCGTCGCCGTGATAGGTGACGACGCCGGCGACCTCCTTGGCGCGCCGGCTCCAGCCCGTCAGGCGGAAGCCGAGGCGGATGAGGATGTCGGCCGAGGCGATGCCGAGGACGCCGAGCCCCATGATGCCGACGGTCAATTCGCGCGCCGCCGGCTGCGGCAGTTGGCGCCAGCGCGACGCCCTCTGCAACGTCTGGTAGGAGGGGCCGAGGCGCTGGTGATGCAGCACCTGCCAGGTGACGTATTCGACCATGCGCGCCGTCAGATCCGGATCGACGATGCGCGCGATCGGCAGCTGCGGCAGTTGCGGCAGGTTAAGCAGATGATCGACGCCCGCGCCCACCGAGAGGATCGCCTTCAACCTCGGCAGGCGCGCGAAGAGCTCCGGCCGCGGCTTCCAGGCGACGAGATATTCCGTCGCCTCAAGCTCGTCCGCCTCGCCGGAAAAGCGGCCATCCGGCTCCAGCGCGATCACCTTCTCCTCCGGCAGAACCTCGCGCAGGGAGGCGAGCCAGCGCGACGGATTCCAGTCGGCGAGCGAAAGAAGAACGGTGGTCATGCGCTGACGGCTCCCCCATAGGCGACCTCAAGATCGAAGGCGGCCGCCATCAGCGCCTTGGTGTAATCGGTCTTCGGCCGCTCGAAAATCTCCTCCGCCGGCCCCGCCTCCACCACCTTGCCGTCGCGCATGACGATGATCTCGTTGGCGAGCGCGCGCACCACTTTGAGGTCGTGCGAGATGAACAGATAGGTGAGGTCGTGCCGGCGCTGCAGCTCGCGCAGCAGATCGACCACCTGCGCCTGCACGCTCATATCGAGGGCGGAGGTCGGCTCGTCGAGCATGACGAATTTCGGCTCCAGCACCATGGCTCTCGCAATGGCGATGCGTTGGCGCTGGCCGCCGGAAAATTCGTGCGGGTAGCGAAAGCGGGTCTCAGGGTCGATGCCGACTTCCTGGAGCGCCTTGACGACGCGGGTGTCGCGCTCGCCGGCGCTGAGGCCGGGCTCATGCACGGCCAGCCCCTCGCCGACGATGTCGCGGATGACCATGCGCGGCGACAGGGAGCCGTAGGGATCCTGGAAGACGATCTGCATGTCGCTCCTGAGACTGCGCATATCCTTGAAGCGGGCGCCGTCGATATCGCGGCCGAGGAAGGCGATGCGGCCCTGCGAGGAGATAAGGCGCAGAAGGGCGAGGCCGAGCGTCGTCTTGCCGGAGCCCGATTCGCCCACGACGCCGAGCGTCTCGCCCTCGCGCACCTTCACGTCGATGCCGTCGACCGCCTTGATGTGGCCGACGGTGCGGCGCAGAAAGCCGCGGCGAATGGGAAACCAGACCTTGAGGTTGTCGGCCTCCACCACGATCGGCGCGTCGGGCCGGGTCGCCGGCGCCCTGCCCTTCGGCTCGGCAGCCAGAAGATGGCGCGTATATTCGTGCTGAGGCGCGGTGAATATCCTCTCCGTCGGGCCGGTCTCCACGATCTCGCCGCCGGTCATGACGCAGACCCGGTCGGCCACCTTGCGCACGATGCCCAGATCGTGGGTGATGAAGAGCATGGCCATGCCGCGCTCCTCCTTCAGGCGCGCCAGAAGCTCCAGGATCTGCGCCTGCACGGTGACGTCGAGCGCCGTCGTCGGCTCGTCGGCGATGAGAAGCTCCGGCTCGTTGGCAAGCGCCATGGCGATCATGACGCGCTGGCGCTGGCCGCCGGAAAGCTGGTGCGGATAGGATTTCAGTCGCGCCTCAGGGTCCTTGATGCCGACCTGGTCGAGCAGCTCCAGGACGCGCGCGCGCGCCGCCGCCCCGCTCATGCCCCGGTGCACGTCCAGAACCTCGCCCACCTGCCGCTCCACCGTGTGCAGCGGATTCAGGGAGGACATCGGCTCCTGGAAGATCATCGAAATCTGGTTGCCGCGCACCTCGCGCATGGTCTTCTCGCCGGCCGAAAGAAGCTCGCGGTCGCGGAAACGGATCTCGCCGGAAGGATGGCTCGCCGGCGGATAGGTGAGGAGCTTCAGGACCGAAAGCGCGGTGACCGACTTGCCGGAGCCGGATTCGCCGACAAGCGCCACCGTCTCCTTCTCGCCGATATCGAAGGAGACGTTCCTCACCGCATGGGTGACGTCGCCGCCCTGGGTGAAGTCGGTGGACAGATCGCGGACGGAAAGGATGGGGCGGGCGCCTTCACTCGCCATGGACGTCGGGCTCCACATGCGTGCGCGGGCGCTCAATCACCGTAGCGGTCACCGGGGCAGCCCGTTCTCGTCATAGAGGTCGCGATGATCGCTCGTCTCTCCAGATCCCCGCGGCCCGCTCCCGCGCGCGATCTGCATCAGGCGGAGCGTGACGACATCAGCCTTCTCCTCACGTCGACACGCCATCTCGTGACGTGTCGGCACCTTTCGTCTCTCGGTTCGGTTCATACCGCCCATCTTACGCAAAAGTCTTCCTGGGGTCGAAAGCATCGCGCACCGCCTCGCCGACGAAGATGAGCAGCGAGAGCATCAGCGAGATGACGATGAAGCCGGTGATGCCGAGCCAGGGCGCCTGCAGGTTCGCCTTGCCCTGGGCGAGAAGCTCACCGAGCGAGGGCGAGCCCGGCGGCATGCCGAAGCCGAGGAAGTCGAGCGAGGTCAAGGTGGTGATGGAGCCATTGAGGATGAAGGGCATGAAGGTCAGCGTCGCCACCATGGCGTTCGGCAGAAGATGGCGGAACATGATGGTGAGGTTGGAGACGCCGAGGGCGCGCGCCGCCTTGACGTATTCGAAGTTGCGGGCGCGCAGGAACTCCGCGCGCACCACGCCCACCAGCGCCACCCAGGAGAACAGCAGAAGGATGCCGAGAAGCACCCAGAAGCCGGGCGGCAGCACAGAGGAGATGATGAGCAGGAGATAGAGCGCCGGGATCGCCGTCCAGATCTCGATGAAGCGCTGGAAGAAAAGGTCGATGCGCCCGCCGAAATAGCCCTGCACGGCGCCCGCCGCCACACCGATCACCGAAGAAAACAAGGTGAGGAGAAGGCCGAAGAGCACGGAGATGCGAAAGCCGTAGACGAGACGGGCGACGACGTCGCGGCCCTGATCGTCGGTGCCGAGCCAGTTCCAGTTGCCCTTGGCGCAGAAGCGCTCAAGCTGCTCGGTGTCGCCGGGACAGACGGCGCCGGCGATGCGCCAGGTCGGCGGGGCGGGAAAGCCGATCGGCCGGCCCAGCGCCTCGCGCAACTCTCCGGTGGGAAAATCCCGGTTCACGGTGCGGTAGGAATAGCGGATCGGCGGCCAGATCATCCAGCCATTGGCCTCGATCTCCTCGGCGATGAAGGGATCGCGGTAATCCGTCGTCGCCAGGAAGCCGCCGAAGGTCTCCTCCGGATAGTCGACGAAGACCGGATAATGGAGCTCGCCCTTATAGGAGAGAAGCAGCGGCCGGTCGTTGACGAGGAACTCGGCGAAGAGCGACAGGACGAAAAGCAGAAGGAAGAGCCAGAGCGACCAGTAGCCCCGCCGGTTGGCCTTGAAACTGTCCCAGCGGCGCTTGTTGATCGGCGAGAGCGAGAATAGCCGGCGGGCCGGCGCCGCCTCCTGGCCGGGGAGCGGGCCGGGCGCCTCCATCGGCGCCTCTCGGCGACCGCCATCGGGCGCATGCGGCGGGGTCGGCGCTTTCGGCTCGCTACCCGGCGTGCGCGCGGTCGGCTTCTTCGGATCGACCTTGGCGTCCACGGAGCTCACACCTCCCGGCTCTCAAAATCGATCCTGGGATCGATCCACGTGTAGGTGAGGTCGGAGATGAGCTGCACGATGAGGCCCATCAGCGAGAAGATATAGAGCGTGGCGAAGACCACCGGATAGTCGCGGTTGATGACGCTCTCGAAGGAGAGGAGCCCGAGCCCATCGAGCGAGAAGATGGTTTCAATCAGCAGCGAGCCGGCGAAGAAGGCGGCGACGAAGGCCGCCGGAAAGCCGGAGATGACGATGAGCATGGCGTTGCGGAAGACATGGCCGTAGAGCACTTGCCCCTCGCTCAGCCCCTTGGCGCGCGCCGTCACCACGTATTGCTTGCGGATCTCGTCCAGAAAGGAATTCTTGGTCAGAAGCGTCGTCGTGGCGAAGGCCGCGAGCGCCATGGAAATCAGCGGCAAGGCGAGGTGCCAGAAATAGTCCGCCATCGCCTTCGGGTCGGTGATCCACTCCCAAAAGCCCATCTTGGCGTATTCTTCCGACCACAGGCCGCGCAGCGGGAACCAATCGAAGAACGAGCCGCCGGCGAAGAAGACGATAAGGAAGATGGCGAAGAGAAAGCCCGGCACGGCATAGGCGACGACGACGACGGCGGAGGTCCACACATCGAAGGTGGAGCCGTCGCGCACGGCCTTGCGGATGCCGAGCGGGATGGAGATGGCGTAGGAGATCAGCGTCATCCACAGGCCGAGCGAGATGGAGACCGGCAGCTTCTCCTTGATGAGGTCGATAACGGAGATATCGCGGAAATAGCTCTCGCCGAAATCGAAGCGGGCATAGTTCCACAGCATCAGCGCAAAGCGCGTCAGCGGCGGCTTGTCGAAGCCGAACTGCTCTTCCAGCTGGCGGATGAATTCCGGGTCCAGCCCCTGGGCGCCGCGGTATTTGGAGGTGATGGCGGCATCGGAGCCGCCACCCGACTGGCTGCCGCCGCTGGCGGAGAAATCGCCGCCGGAGGAGCCGCCGATGCGTGCCGTCGCCGACACGTCGGTGCCCTGGAGTTGGGCGATGACGCGCTCCACCGGCCCGCCCGGCGCGAATTGCACCACGACGAAGCTGATCGCCATGATCCCGAGGATGGTCGGGATCATCAACAAGAGGCGTCTTGCGATGTAAGCGGCCATGCCTCTCCGCCGGCTGGTTTGATTCGCGCTAGCCTGTCATGCCGATTCTTCGCGCCTTTTCTGCGTCGTACCACCAGGTCGTCTCGACGGGAAAGCCGAAGTCGGGCTTGGCCTGCGGCCAGCCGAAGAGATCCCAACGCGCCACCCGGTGGCTATTCTGGAACCATTGCGGCACGACAAAGTGATAGGCGCGCAGGACGCGGTCGAGCGCCGTCAGCGTCAGGCGGTGGCTGTCGCGGTCGCGCGCCGTCAGCGCCTGTTCCACGAGCGCGTCGACGACCGGATGGCGGATGCCGGCGAAGTTGCGCGAGGAGGCGAGACCCGCCGCCTCCGAGGTGAAGGCGGCCCTCAGCCCCTCCAAGGGCGTCGCCGAGGCGGTGAAGCGCAGACCCACGATGTCGTAGTCGAAATCGTTGAGCCGCGCCTGAAACTGCGCCGAATCGACGGGGCGGATGGAGGCCTCCACGCCGAGGCGGTTCAGCGCCCCGACATAGCGGCCGAGAAGACGCTCCGCCGTCGGGTCGGCGCGCGTCAGGAACTCCACGCTGAGCCGCTCGCCGCCGGCGGAGACCAGTTGCCCGGCCTGGCGCCGCCAGCCGGCCTCATCAAGCAGCTCGGCGGCGCGGCGCAGATTGGTCCGGTCGGCGCCCGAGCCGTCCGAGGTCGGCGGCGTCACCGCCGGGCCGAAGACCGCTTCTGGAAGCTCGCTGCGATAGGGTTCCAGGATGGCGAGCTCTTCGGCCGAAGGCTCGCCCTTCGCCGCATAGACCGACTTTTCGAAGAAGGAATGCGTGCGCCGGTAGGAACCGTAGAACAGGTTCTCGTTCAACCATTCGAAATCGAAGGCGAGGCCGATCGCCTCGCGCGTCGCCGGATCGGCGAATTTCTCGCGCCTGGTGTTGAGATACCAGGCCTGGAAATCCGGCACCGCCTCTTCGGCGATCAGCTCCTTGACGACCTTGCCTTCCTCCACGGCCGGGAAATTGTATTCCGTCGCCCAGCTCTTGGAGGTGAATTCCTCGCGGAAGGTGACGGCGCCCTTCTTGAAGGCCTCAAAGCCCGTCTGTCGATCGCGGAAGAATTCCAGGCGGATGACGTCGAAATTGTAGAAGCCTCGATTGACCGGCAGGTCGGCGCCCCACCAATCGGCGACGCGCTCGTATTCGATGAAGCGGCCCTGGGCGAGGTTGCCGACCCTATAGGGGCCGGAGCCGAGCGGCGCCTCCAGGGTCGAGGCATCGAAATCGCGGCCCGCGTACCAGGCGGCGGAGAAAATCGGCAGCGAGGCGACGATGAGCTTCAATTCGCGCGACTGGCGGCCGGAAAAGGTGACGGTCACCTCGCGCTCGCCGCTCGCCTGCGCCGAGACCATCTCCTTCAGCGGCAGGACGATGCTGGCATGGCCCTTCTCCTTGAGCGTCGTCAGCGAGAAGGCGACATCGGAGGCCAGAATCGGGCTGCCGTCGTGAAAGCGCGCCTGGCGGCGCAGCGTGAAGACAAGAACGTTCTCGTCGTCGGAGACGGAAACGCTCTCCGCCGCGACGCCGTAAAGCGCGTCAGGCTCGTTGAGAGCGCGCTTCATCAGCGAAGCGAAGGTCAGCTCCATGCGCGGCGGCGCGTCGCCCTTGGTGGAGAAGGAGGAGAGCGTGTTGAAGGTGTAGAAGCTCTGGTTGTAGGCGGCGTTCGGCGCCAGCATGACGATGCGCCCGCCCTTGGGCGCATTCGGGTTCGCGTAGGTGAGATGGGAAAAGCCCGGCGCGTAGCCAAGATCGCCGAAGAGCGACATGCCGTGGCGTGCGCCGGCCGGCGTCTCTGCCCGCGACAGGCCGCAAAGGCCGGCAAGGCCGGGCGCTGCGAGGGTGAGGCTCGCCGCGCCTTGCAGGACCGTGCGCCGGGTGAAGCCGCTCACCCGCCGACCTCGATCTGGCGCTCCTTCTCAGGGTCGACCCACCAGGAGAAGATGTCGACGCCGGAATAGGAGGGCTGCTCGTCGGGGATGCCGAACTTGTTCCAATAGGCGAGCCAAATCTCCGGGTTGTGCCATTGCGGCACCATGTAGAAGCCCCACAGAAGCACCCGGTCGAGCGCCCGCGTCGCCGCCACCAGGCTGTCGCGGTCCGGCGCGTAGATGACGTCGTCGATGAGCTTGTCGATGGCCTCGCTCTTGATGCCGGCGGCGTTGCGGCTGCCGGGCTGGTCGGCGGCGACGGAGCCCCAAAACTCGCGCTGCTCGTTGCCGGGCGATTGCGACTGGCCGAAGACGCCGCTGATGATGTCGTAGTCGAACTCGTCGCTCAGCGCCTGATACTGGGCGGCGTCGACGATGCGGATGGAGGTGTCGATGCCGAGCCGGCGCAGGGAAGCGGCATAAGGGCCGAAGATGCGCTCGTCGCTCGGATCGTTGCCGAGGAACTGGACAGTAAAGGGCTCGCCGGTCTCACCGTCGACGAGTTGGCCGCCCCGCTGCTCGAAGCCCGCCTCGCCAAGGAGCCGTACCGCCTCGCGCAGATTGGCGCGCATCGCCTCGCGGCTGTCGTTGACCGGCAGCTTGAACTCCTCGGTGAAGACCTCCTCCGGCACCTCGCCGCGGACCTTCTCCAGATATTCCAGCTCCTTGCCCTCCGGCAGGCCGCTGGCGGCGAGCTCGGTGCCCTCGAAATAGGAATCGGTGCGCGTATAGAGGTCGAAGAAGAGGTTCTTGTTCAGCGCCTCGAAATC
This sequence comes from Afifella pfennigii DSM 17143, assembly GCF_000688515.1. Taxonomy (GTDB): domain Bacteria; phylum Pseudomonadota; class Alphaproteobacteria; order Rhizobiales; family Afifellaceae; genus Afifella; species Afifella pfennigii. Next base: position 12,755 of record NZ_JHZK01000038.1, read on the forward strand.
GAAGGCGTAGGTGAGCGCCTGGCGCACCCTGCGGTCGGCGAATTTGTCGCGCCGCGTGTTGAGGACGAAGGCCTGCATCGGCTCGCCGGAGGTGGTGGCGAAGGTATCCTTCTTCACGTCGCCGCGCTGAGCGGCGGGAAAGTCGTAGCCCTGCGCCCAGCGCTGCGCCCGGTTCTCGGCGCGGAAATCGTAAATGCCGCCCTTGGTGAAGGCTTCCCAGGCGGCGTTCAGGTCGCGGAAATACTCGTAGCGGATCGCGTCGAAATTGTAGCGCCCGACCCGCAGCGGATGCTCCGCGGCCCAGTAATCGGGCACCCGCTCCCAGACGACGTTGCGCCCGGCGTCCCAGGAGCCGATGCGATAGGGGCCGGAGCCGAGCGGCGGCTCCAGCGTCGGCTGGGAGATGTCGCGCGCCTTGCCGCTTGCGTCGGTGCCCGTCCACCAATGCTTCGGCACCACGACGAGGTCGCCCATGATATGCGGCAATTCGCGGTTGCCCTTCTCATCGAAGGTGAAGGTCACCTCGCGCTCGCCGGTCACCTCGGCCGTCACCACGTTGTGGTAGTACTGATTGTACTGCGGGTTGATCTCCTTCAGCGTCTCGAACGACCAGACGACGTCCTGCGGCGTGATCGGCTCGCCGTCGTGCCAACGCGCCTTCGGATTCAGCCGGAAGGTGGCGGAGGAATAATCGTCGGGATAGGTCATCGCCTCGGCGATGAGGCCGTAGGAGGTGGACGGCTCCTCCGTGGAGGGCTCCATCAGGCTGTCGTAGCCGATGCCGCCGCGGGCATTGACGATCTGGCCGAGCCCGGCCGCAGGCGTGCCGCGGATGAGGAACGGATTGAAGCTGTCGAAGGTGCCGAGCGCCACCTGGTTGAGGGTGCCGCCCTTCGGCGCGTCGGGATTGACGTAGTCGTAGCGCGCAAAATCGGGACCGTATTTCGGCGCTTCGATGAGCGAGGCGGCATGGCGCCACTGCGTGCCCTCTTGCACTTCCTGGGCGGCGGCCGGCACGCCGGGGGCAAGCGCCAGAGCGCAAAGGGCTGAGGCAAGGGCGGCGGCGGGGGCGGTGAGACCGGAAAGGCGTCGCTTCATCAAAGGCACGTCTCTCGCTGTTGACAGGCTCTGGCCAATCATAGGCATAGCGCGGCGGGGATTCACCCCGCCGCACCACCATCTGACGAAAATTTAAGGCACAAAAGCCGCGCGTGAAGAACGTGCGGGTGCCCGGCCCCGCACGGGGCGCGAGCCGCCTATTGCCCCGGCAGCGGCGCCGGCTGGTCTGAGAGCGTGCGCAGATAGGCAAGCAGCGCCGCAAGGTCGGCGTCTTTCTTCACGCCCTGATAGATCATCTTGGTGCCCGGCACCTCGCCGCGCGGATCGGCGAGATAGGTCGCCAGGTGATCGTAGCTCCAATCGCCGATCTCGGCGGCGTAGTTCTTCATCGCGTCGGTGTAGTTGAAGTCCTCGCGCGCGGCGGCGGGGCGACCGACGACGTCCCAGAGATTGGGGCCGATGCGGTTGGCGCCGCCCTGATCGAAGGTGTGGCAGGCGCGGCACTGGGCGACGATCTTCTCGCCGGCTTCGGGCGATGCGTCGGCGATCATCGCCACGGCCGGCGGCATGTCGGCGCCGGCATCGGCGGGCGCGGCGGGCGCCTCGGCCTGTGCCGTCTCCTCGGCGGCCGGCTCGGCTGCAGCCGGCTCAGTGGTCTCGGTTTGGGTGGTCTCGGTCTGGGCCGTCTCGGTTTCGGCCGTCTCGGCCGGGGCGGACGCGCTCTCCTGCGCCGGCTCGGCGGCCGGCGCGGACTCGGCCGCGGTTTCCGTCTGGGCCGGCGCTGCGGCGGTCTGCGTCTCTGCCGCGGGCTCCGCGCTCTCGGCCGCATCCGCCGGCTCGGCTGCGGCGGCCGGAGCTGCCTGCGCCTCAGGCAGCGGCGCCGGCTCGTCGGCGAGCGTGCGCAGATAGGCAAGCAGCGCCGCAAGGTCGGCGTCCTTCTTCACGCCCTGATAGATCATCTTGGTGCCCGGCACCTCACCGCGCGGATCGGCGAGATAGGTCGCTAGGTGATCGTAGTTCCAATCGCCGATCTCAGCGGCGTAGCCCTTCATCGCGTCGGTGTAGTTGAAGTCCTCGCGCGCGGCGGCGGGGCGACCGACGACGTTCCACAGATTGGGGCCGATGCGGTTGGCACCGCCCTGATCGAAGGTGTGGCAGGCGCGGCACTGGGCGGCGACCTTCTCGCCAGCGTCGGGCGAGGCGTCGGCGATCATCGCCACGGCCGGCGGCATGGCGGCGCCGGCATCGGCGGGCGCATCGGCGGGCGCCGCGGCCGTCTCCTCGGCGGCCTCGCCAGCCTCAGCCGTGGCCGTCTCCTCGCCCGTCGGCTCCGCCTCGGGCACGGCTATGACATAGCCCGGCGTCTCCGCCTCGCCCGTGCGCAGCAGGACGTCACCGACGAAGCTGAGGCCATACATGACCAGAACGGCCCCGAGAATGGCCATTGCATAGGTGTTCCAGGCGGGCGAATGCATAGGATTTCCAACTCCGGATTGATGGCACGGGACGTGTAGGGCGGCAGGACGGCAGTTGGCAAGACCGCGCCCGGGATCGACTATCCGGTTTGACGGACCTCATCAAGGCGTATAAGCGCCCGCGCAAGTGCGTTTTTCGACGCATATCGGCCCTATTTCATGAATCCTCTCATCCTCATACCCGCTCGCCTCGCCGCCACGCGCCTGCCCGACAAGCCGCTCGCCGACATCGCCGGCCGGCCGATGATCGCCCATGTCGTGGCACAGGGCCTGAAGGCAGGTCTCGGCCCCGTCGTCGTGGCCACCGATGCCCCGGCGATCGCCGCGGCGGCGGAGGCGGCCGGCGCCATGGCGGTGATGACGCGGCCGGACCATGCCTCCGGCTCCGACCGCATCGCCGAGGCGCTTGCCAGCCTCGATCCCCAAAGGGTCCACGATGTCGTCGTCAACGTGCAGGGCGACCTGCCGACGCTCGATCCGGCGCTTATCGCCGCCGTAACTGCCCCGCTCGCAGAGGGCGAGCCCGCCGACATCGCCACCATCGCCGCGGAGATCGTGCGCGAGGAGGAGCGTACCAATCCCAATGTCGTCAAGGTGGTCGGCACCCCCTGCGGGCCCAACCGCCTCAGAGCGCTCTATTTCACCCGCGCCACCGCCCCTCATGGCGAGGGCCCGCTCTACCACCATATCGGCCTATACGCCTATCGGCGCGCCGCGCTGGAGCGCTTCGTGGCGCTCGCCCCCGGCACGCTGGAGAAGCGCGAGAAGCTGGAGCAGCTGCGCGCCCTGGAAGCGGGCATGCGCATCGATGTCGGCCTCGTCGACACCGTACCGCTCGGCGTCGACACGCCGGCCGATCTTGAGCGGGCACGCCGGATCATCGCAGGAGCCGCAGAATGAACGACATCAAGGCCCGCCGCATCGTCTTTCAGGGCGAGCCCGGCGCCAATTCGCATCTGGCCTGCCGCGAGGTGTTCCCCGAAGCAGAGGCGGTGCCGCTCGCCACCTTCGAGGATTGCTTCCAGGCGATCGAGAGCGGCGAGGCCGATCTCGGCATGATCCCGATTGAGAATTCCGTCGCCGGCCGGGTCGCCGATATCCATCACCTCCTGCCTGCCTCCAGCCTGTCGATCATCGGCGAGCACTTCCTGCCCGTGCGCCACCAGCTTCTCGCCGTGAAGGGCGCCAGCCTTGACGATATTGCGGTCGTCCAGAGCCATGTCATGGCGCTCGGCCAATGCCGCAAGTTCCTGCGCGAACACGGGCTGAAGGCTGAGATCGCCGCCGATACGGCCGGCTCGGCCCGCCATGTCGCCGAACTCGGCGAGCCGCGCCGCGCCGCCATCGCCACCAGCCTCGCCGGCGAGATCTACGGCCTTGACACACTCGCCCGCGATATCGAGGACGAGGCCCACAACACGACGCGCTTCATCATGCTGTCGCGCGAGCCGCGGCGGCCCGCGGTGGAGGCGGGCCCGGCCGTCACCTCCTTCATCTTCCGCGTGCGCAACGTGCCGGCGGCGCTCTACAAGGCGCTCGGCGGCTTCGCCACCAACGGCGTCAACATGACCAAGCTGGAAAGCTACCAGCTCGGCGGCACCTTCTTCGCCACCCAGTTCTACGCCGATGTGGAAGGCCATCCGGACGATCATTCGCTCGCCCTGGCGCTGGAGGAGCTGGAATTCTTCTCCGCCGAGTTCCGCATCGTCGGCGTCTATCCGGCGCATCCCTTCCGCGTCACCCAGGCCGAGCCGGCGGAAAACCGCGATCTGCGTCCCTCGCGCGGCGTCTAGGCTCGTTCCTCTCCCTTGAGGGCCCGTTCCTCTCCCTTGAGGGAGAGTGCGGGGATCGCGGCGCGGAGCGCGGCGATGAGGAGCCTATGGCGCCCTTAGCCCGCCTCCCATTCCGCCCATTCGGCAATCAGCCGGTTGGCGATCGCCATCTGCGGCGGCACGGCCAGCCCCTCCGCGTGGGTGCCGGCGAGCATCTTTCTCACCTCGGCCCTGGCGAACCAGCGGCAATCCTCCAGCTCGGCCGCGTCGGGCGTCAGCTCGGTGGTGAGGGCCTCGGCATGGCAGCCGATCATCAACGAGGAGACGAAAGGCCAGGGCTGGCTGGAATGATAGCGCACCCGCCCGACCTCGATGCCGGCTTCCTCGCCGATCTCGCGCCGCACCGCCGCCTCGATGGTCTCGCCAGGCTCCATGAAGCCGGCGAGCGCGGAATAGACGCCGGGGGCAAAGCGCGGCTGACGGCCGAGAAGGCAGCGCCCGCCACCATCGGCCGGGTCGATGGCGAGCATGATGACGACGGGATCGAGGCGCGGGAAATGCTCCGCGCCGCAGGCCGGGCATTGGCGTCTCACCCCGCCGCCGCGCATGTGCGTCGCCCCGCCGCAGCGCGCGCAGAAGGCATGGTTCCGGTGCCAGGCGAGCATGGAGCGGGCCTGGGCGAGGGCGCCCAACTCCTCCGCCGGAAGCAGCGCCTGGACGGCGAGGGAGCGCAGCTCGATGGCCTTCATCGGCTCCGGCCAGGTCTCGCGCGGCGCGACGAGGCCGGCAAGCCGCGGGCCGGCGGGCGAAAAGCCGAGCAGGACGAGGCTGCCGGCGATGAGGCCGAGCGCTTCCGCCTCCGCTGCGGTGTAACTCGCCTCGGGTGAGGAGGCTAAACGGACGAGCGCCCGGTCCTCGGCAAGAAGATGGATGCGAGCCTCGCCCGCCGCGAGCGCTTGCGTCAGGCTTTCCTCGCTGCGGTGCTCGGCCTGGCGATCGAGCCGCCCGCCGGCAAAGCCGTTCTGCGCGCTTGTCTCTCGATAGGGCCGGGCGAAGAAACTCATTCGGGCTCCGGCTCGCCCAGCTCCGACAAGAGCCGGCGCGCCAGGTCGGAAAGCTCCGAGGCACGCCATTCGCGGGGCTCTGAGGCGCCCCAAACCGGGCCAGGCCAGGCCGGATCGGTGGAAAAGCGGGCGATCACGTGCACATGCAGCTGCTGCACCTGGTTGCCGAGCGCGGCGATGTTGAGCTTGTCGCAATTCGTCACCGACTTGAGCGCCCGGGCCACGCGGTCGATCTCGCGCATCAGCAGCGCCTGGTCGTCGGCGGAAAGGTCGATGATCTCCGCAAGATCCGGCCGCGCCGGGATCATCACCAGCCAGGGATAGGTCGCATCGCGCATCACCCGCACCTCGCAAAGGTCGAGCGAGGTGAGCGGCACGCTGTCGGCTTCCAGCCGAGAATCGAGGGCAAAGCTTTTCATGGCGCCCGGCTCTAGCATCCCTCCTGCCCCCAGCCCAGCCTTTGCCAGCCCGGCCGTTGCAGGTCTCTCCTGCGGCGCGCCAGATTGACGGGCCCGGCCCGCCGGCTTAGGCAGCCTCTGGGCTCAATCAGGGGAGATACGATGGCCGACCATAGCGCGCTGGCAGCGACGATCGACGAGGCATTCGAGGCGCGCCAGGAGCTGTCGCCCACGAGCGGGGGGCCGGTACGCGAGGCCGTGGATGCGGCCCTGGCGCTGCTCGACAGCGGCGAGGAACGCGTCGCCGAGAAGGGCCCGGACGGCGCCTGGCACGTCAATCAATGGCTGAAAAAAGCGGTGCTTCTTTCCTTCCGCCTCACCGCCATGGAGGTGATCGAGGGCGGGCCCGGCGGCGCCGTCTGGTGGGACAAGGTGCCGTCGAAATTCTCCGGCTGGGACGCGGCGGATTTCGACCGATCGGGCTTTCGCGCCGTGCCCCATTGCATCGTGCGCCGCTCCGCCTTCATCGCGCCGGGCGTGGTGCTGATGCCCTCCTTCGTCAATCTCGGCGCCTATGTCGACGAAGGCGCCATGATCGACACCTGGGCGACGGTGGGCTCGTGCGCCCAGATCGGCAAGAACGTGCATCTTTCCGGCGGCGCCGGCATCGGCGGGGTTCTGGAGCCTCTGCAGGCCGGCCCGGTGATCATCGAGGACAATTGCTTCATCGGCGCCAGGGCCGAGGTCGCCGAGGGCGTCATCGTGCGCGAGGGATCGGTCCTATCGATGGGCGTCTATCTCGGTGCCTCCACCAAGATCGTCGACCGCAACAGCGGCGAGGTGTTCATCGGCGAGGTGCCGCCCTATTCGGTCGTCGTCCCAGGCACGCTGCCGGGAAAGAGCCTGCCCGGCGAAGATTGGGGGCCGAGCCTTTACTGCGCCGTCATCGTCAAGCGGGTCGACGAGCGCACCCGGGCGAAGACCTCCATCAACGAGCTCTTGCGCAGCTAAGTCGGAGATCGGGGCGCCGCCGCCGCGCCGCGCCGCATGGCGAAACCGCCAGGAGCACCCTATGTCGGAGATGAACGTGACCCGGGGCCCCGCTCGCCCGCGCCGGGCCGTGGACCGATAGCCCGCAAGAGACCGCCCGAATGGTTAGCCGCTTCCTATGGCTCTTCTTCCGCTTCGACGGCCGCATCGGCCGGGAAGTCTATTGGCTGGCCAATTTCGGCCTGGTGGCGCTGCTCGTCCTCATCCTGCAGCCGGCCGTGGACCCGCAGACATCCGAGGTCGCCTTCCAGAGCGGGGCGCTCGGAACCATGGCGCTCATCGTCGGCATGATCTCCTCCATCGCCATCGGGGTGAAGCGGCTGCACGATTTCAACGCCCCCGGCTTCTTCGCAGCGGTACTGCTCATTCCGATTTTGTCGATTTTCGCTACCATCGCCTTCGGCGTGGTTCGCGGCACCCATGGCCGCAACCGCTTCGGCGAGGCGGCCAACCTGCCGCCGCGCTGAAAACCCGTCCGAAGGAGGCCCACATGGACTGGAAATATCTCTATACGAGCTTTGAAGGCCGCATCGGCCGCCGCGACTGGTGGATCGGCGTCATCGGCCTGTTCCTCATCTCCGTTGTCGCCACCATCCTGTTCGGCACCGACGGGCTCGTTCCCTTCGTCATCTCCGTGCTCATCTTCATCGGCGGCCTCGCCTGCCACGTGAAGCGCTTCCACGATCGCGGCCGATCCGGCTGGTGGTCCCTCATCATCCTCATCCCGTTCATCGGCATCATCTGGGCGATCGTCGACCTTGGCATTCTGGAAGGCCAGCCGAGCGAGAACGCATGGGGCCCGCCGCCGACGCCGCGGCCCATCTCGTGAACGAGATCGACCCGGCCGAGCTTGCCACCGCGCTCATCCGGGCGCCTTCGGTAACGCCCATGGCCGACGAGGCGCTCAACGTCCTGGAGGCGGCGCTGGCGCCGCTCGGCTTCAACATCGAGCGCCCGGTCTTCAGCGAGCCGGGCACGCCGGACGTGGAGAACCTCTTTGCTGCCATCGGCGAGGGCGATTTCCATCTCGCCTTCGCCGGCCATGTCGACGTGGTGCCGACGGGCGAGGCGGAGGCCTGGCGGCATCCGCCCTTCGCCGGCGTCAGCGAGGAGGGCATCCTCTACGGGCGCGGCGCCGTCGACATGAAGGGCTCGATCGCGGCGATGGCCGCCGCCGCCTCGCGCTTTCTCGCCCGGCGGCCGCGTTTCGACGGTCGCCTTTCCTTTCTCATCACCGGCGACGAGGAGGGACCTTGCATCAACGGCACGAACAAGCTGCTGCAATGGGCGAAGGCGCGGGGCGAGCGCTTTTCCGCCGCCCTCGTCGGCGAGCCGACCTCGGCGGCAAGGGTGGGCGACCAGATCAAGGTCGGGCGGCGCGGTTCCTTCTCCGCCACCCTCGTCGTGGAAGGCCGCCAGGGCCATGCCGCCTATCCGCATCTGGCCGACAATCCGGTGCCGGGGCTCCTCCACCTCCTCGCCGCCCTGACGGCGACGCCCCTCGATGCGGGCAGCGAGCGCTTCGAAGCCTCCACGCTTGAGATCGTCGACATCGCCACCGGCAACGAGGCCTGGAACGTCATCCCCGGCAAGGCATGGGCCCGCCTCAACAGCCGCTTCAACGATCTGTGGACGCAACAGAGCCTGAGGGCGGAATGGGAGCGACGCCTGGCGGCGGCCGCCAGCCTGCCCGGGCATGGCGAAATCCGTTGGCGACTGGAGGAAGGCCCCGCCGCTTCCGCTTCCTTCCTCACCCGCGACGCGGCGCTGATTGAGAGCCTTTCCGACGCGGTGGCGGCGATCGCCGGCGCGCGGCCGCAGCTTTCCACAGGCGGCGGCACATCGGATGCCCGCTTCATCAAGGATTACTGCCCGGTGGTGGAGCTCGGCCTCGTCGGCGCAACCATGCATCAGACCGACGAGCGCGTGCCCCTCGCGGAGATCGGCGAGCTTGCCCGCGTCTACGAAGCCTTCCTCGACCGCATCTTCAAGGCCGCATGAACCTTTCAAGCATCCTTCGCCAGCTTTCCGGTGCCTGGAAAGTGATGAACGGCCGCGTGGAGGGCCTGTCGGAGTTCGACCTGACGCTGGAGGGCTTCTGGCGTTCCTTCGGGGCCGTCTTCCTCATCGTGCCGTTTACGGCGATCGCCGTCCTTTCCGAACAGGCCGCCCTTTCCGCCGCCACCGACATGCCGGCCGAGGCGCCCGGCACCGGCTTCTTCACCCTGCGGCTTTTCGGTCTCGGCCTGGACTGGATCGCCTTTCCGATCCTCTTCGCCTTCCTCGCCCGCCCGCTCGGCGTCTCCACCCATTACGTGCCCTTCATCGTGGCGCGTAACTGGAGCGCGGTGATCATCTCCGGCATCTTCGCTCTGCCGCACGCCCTGCACGCGCTCGGCCTGGTGCCGCTGCCGGTGCTCTCCTTCCTGCTCTTTGCGCTGTTCGTGGTGGCGCTGCGTTTCGCCTATCTCGTCGTGCGCGTGGCGCTCGCCGTGCCGCCGATGATGGCGGTGCCGATCGTGCTCCTGGAGCTCCTCATCGGCATCGTCATCGAACTCAGCCTCAGCCGCGCCTTCGCCCTGCCGATCTAACCGGCGCCGTCTGCCTCGTCAGGATAATCGACGCGGGCGAGATAAAGGCCCTGCGGCGGGGCGAGCGGACCGCAACGCTTGCGCTCGGCCGCTCGGAGCGCCGCCGCCAGATCGCGTCCGCGCCATTTGCCTTCGCCGACGAGCTTTAGCGAACCCACCATGGAGCGTACCTGGCTGTGCAGGAAGGAGCGCGCCGAGGCGTCAATCTCGATCGCCTCGCCGGCGCGGCGAACCTGGAGCCTGTCCAGCGTCTTCACCGGGCTCTTCGCCTGGCATTCGGCGGCGCGGAAGGTGGTGAAATCGTGCCGGCCGAGAAGAAGCTGCGCGGCCTCGTGCATCGCCTCGGCATCGAGCGGCACCGGCACCTGCCAGGCCCGCCCGCGCTCCAGGGCGAGCGGCGCGCGCCGGTTGACGATGCGGTAGAGATAATGCCGCTTCACCGCCGAAAAACGCGCATCGAAATCCGCCGCCACCCGCGCCGCGGCAAGAACGGCCACGGGCGCCGGCCTCAGATGGGCGTTGAGCGCGTCGCGCACGGTGTCGGGCGGGAACGTCTTCTCAAGGTCGAAATGCGCCACCTGGCCGAGCGCGTGCACGCCGGTATCGGTGCGCCCGGCGCCGCGTATGGTCACCTCCTCGCGGGCAAGCGCCGCAATCGCCGCCTCCACAGCCGCCTGAACCGACGGGCCGTTCTTCTGGCGCTGCCAGCCGATGAAGGGTCCGCCATCATATTCCAGGATGATGCGGTAGCGCGGCATCAGAGGCTGCGCCGGGCGGGCGCCTTGCCGGCTCTCACGCCACGACCTTGAAGCCGGCGGGCAGGCCGCGCAGGAACTCCGCCGCCCCCATCGGCTTCCTGCCGGCGCGCTGCACCTCAAGAAGCTTCAGCGCGCCCTCGCCGCAGGCGATCGCGCCCCCGTCGAGAAGGGTGCCCGGTGCACCGGAGCCCTCGGCGGGCGCCGCCTTCAGCAGCTTCACCCGTTCGCGCCTTCCACCGGTCTCGATCTGGAAAAAGGCGCCCGGAAAGGGCGAAAGGCCGCGCACGAGATTGTGCAGCTCTTCGGCGGGCCGCGCAAAATCAAGGCGCGACTCCGCCTTGTCGATCTTGGCGGCATAGGTGACACCCTCGCGTGACTGCTCGGTGCAGGCGAGCGCGCCGCGCTCCAATGCCCCAAGCGCCCGCACCATCAGATCGGCGCCGAGGCGGGCGAGCCGGTCGTGCAGCTGGCCGGCATTCTCGTCCGTCCCGATCGGCGTCTTCTCGGCCAGGCAGACAGGGCCGGTGTCGAGCCCCTCCTCCATGCGCATCACCATCACCCCGGTCTGCGCATCGCCGGCCATCACCGCCCGCTGGATCGGCGCGGCGCCGCGCCAGCGCGGCAAGAGCGAGGCATGCAGGTTGAGGCAGCCGAGCTCCGGCGCGTCCAGAACCGGCTTGGGCAGGATGAGGCCATAGGCGACGACCACGGCGACATCGGCGTTGAGCGCGGCGAACGCCGCCTTCGCGTCCTCGCCCTTGAGGCTTTTCGGGGTGCGCACTTCAAGGCCGAGCCGCTCCGCCGCGCCGTGCACCGGGCTCTTGCGCTCGCCCATGCCCCGCCCGGCCGGCCGGGGCGGCTGGGTGTAGACGGCGGCGATGTCGTGGCCCTGGCCAACGACCTCCAGAAGGGTCGGCACGGCGAAATCCGGCGTGCCCATGAAAACGATGCGAAGCATGGCCCGGCTTTAGCGCGCCGGCGTCCGGCTCGCAAAGGGGCGAATAAGGTCGGGCAATGATGCCGGGGCCGGCGGCTCACATCGCCGCGGCGCGGCTCCGCTCCTTCTCGCGGGCGATCTTGGTGAACTTCTTGACCACCATGTCGCGCTTCAGCTTGGAGAGATAGTCGATAAACAGGACGCCGTTGAGATGGTCGACCTCGTGCTGGATGCAGGTGGCGAGGATCCCCTCCGCCTCCAGTTCCTGCTCCTTGCCTTCGAAGTCGCGGTAGACGACCTTCACCCGCGCCGGCCTTTCCACCTCGGCGAAATATTCCGGGATGGATAGGCAGCCCTCCTCGTGGATATTCGGCTCGTCGGACCGCCAGACGATCTGCGGATTGACCAGGAAGAGCGGCTGACGGTTCTCCTCGTCGCGGGAAACATCGATGGTAATGAGCCGCCGTGGCACGCCGACCTGAATGGCGGCAAGGCCGATGCCCGGCGCCGCATACATCGTCTCAAGCATATCCTTGAGCAGCTTCTGCGTCGCCGCATCCATGCCCTCCACGGTCTTTGAGACCTCGCGCAGCACCGGATCGGGCAAGGTGATGATGTCAAGTTCGGCCATGGCGCTCGCGACTTAGGGTTTCGGCGGCCTCCGGTCAACGCCGATCGCGCGCCCGGATGGCGCGGCGAATCAGCTACGTTCATGAAATGGACTCGCTGAAAGCCGCCTATGAGGACCTTCTCGCCCGCCTTGCCGCCGCCGATCCGGCGCTCGTCCTCGGCGCGGGCGCGCTGGGGCTTTTCCTTCTTCTCGCCCTCGCCGTGCTTGTCCTCGGCGCCCGGCGCGGCCGGCGCCTTGCCGCCGAGGCAGGCGAACGCGCCGAGGAGATGCGCGCCGAAATCGCCGCACTTCTGAAGACGCAGGCGGAGATGTCCGGGCGCATGCAGTCGATGGCTGAGATCTTCGGCTCGCGCCAGTCGGAGCTCAACAAGCATCTGTCGGAGCGGCTCGACGGGATCGGCCATCGCCTCAATCAGTCGGTCGGGGAGGCGACCAAGAACACCACCGACAACCTTCGCCGCCTGCACGAGCGGCTCGCCGTGCTCGACCATGCGCAGAAGAACATTTCCGAGCTCGCAGGCCAGGTGACGACGCTTTCCAACATCCTCGGCAACAAGCAGAGCCGCGGCGCCTTCGGCCAGTCGCGCATGGAAGCGATCATCGCAGACGGCCTGCCCAAGGGCGCCTATCTCTTCCAGGCGACGCTGAAATCGGGGGCGCGGCCGGACTGCCTGGTGACGATGCCGAACGAGGCGCCGCCGCTCGTCATCGACGCCAAGTTTCCCCTGGAGGGCTATCATGCCCTGAAGGCGGCCGAGACGCCTGAGACGGCCAAGGCGGCGCAGGCGCGCTTTCGCACCGACCTTTTGAAGCACATCGCCGACATCAAGGAGCGCTACCTCATCCCCGGCGAGACGCAGGACACGGCCTTCATGTTCGTGCCGTCGGAAGCGGTCTTTGCGGAGATCCACGAGCATTTCGAAGCGGTGGTGCAGCGGGCCTACCGCGCCAAGGTGGTCATCGTCTCGCCCTCGCTGTTGATGCTGTCGATCCAGGTGGTGCAGGCGCTGTTGCGCGATGCGCGCCTCAGAGAGCAGGCCCATGTCATCCAGGAGGAGGTGATGCATCTCATGGTCGACCTCTCCCGCCTCGACGAGCGGGTGAGAAAGCTCGCCACGCATTTCGGCCAGGCGAACAAGGATATCGACCAGATCCTCATCTCCACCGACAAGCTGCAAAAGCGCGGAGCGAAAATCGAAGGCCTGGGCTTCGGCGAGGAGGCCGAGGAAGGAGCGAACAAGCCGCGGCTGGTGGCGGGGGGCGAGAAGGCCTAGGCGGGGAGGCAGGCTCCTCCTCCCCTTCTCGGGGAGGTCGCCGCGCTCAGCCCTTGTTGTCGTCATGGCCGGGCCTGACCCGTTGACTGTTAAGAAGCCGTCTGGAGCGCGGTTTTGGGGCCAATGGCTTTGGCAAAGGCCTCCAGGATGAGGCGCAAGAGAAGCCTCAGCCAGCGGAGGATGAGGCGGAAGTTGTAGCCGGCGGCGGTGAGGACGGCATTGGCGTGGTCGCCGTGGCGTCCCTTGAGGAAGTTGCGGCCCATGTGGCCGTCGGTCTTGAAGTGTCCGATAACGGCCTCGATGGCGGATCGTCTTCTGAGCTCCTTCTTGATGGCCCCGAACACGCCCCGCTTCTGCCCGGAGCGGAAGACGCCGAGCGGCCTTGGCGCATCGTGGCCGCGGTAGCCCTTG
>NZ_JHZK01000039.1 GCF_000688515.1 Afifella pfennigii DSM 17143
CGTCGCGACCCGCCTTCAGCGCGGCAACCCGCTCGCCCGATATGTCGAAGCCGACCGTCTGACCATAGCGCCCGGCAAATGCCAGCGCCACCGGAAGCCCGACATAGCCGAGCCCGAGAATGCCTATGCGTTCGCTCATGAGTTGGCGGACCTTTCCTGCGGGCGCGCCTTGGCCGGATGGGCGAAGGCGCAGGCGGCCTGCTAGTATTCCACAAAGGCCGGCATGAAAAGCCGCCAGGATCGGCTTGCATCGCCCGCGCCCGGCCTTTTGACCTTTCCCGCGGCCGGAGCTAGGTCGTTGACGACGCCACGAGCCAAAGCCGTCGCCGGCGCCAGGGCGCTGCCAGAACGGAAAGCCACGATGACGCATAAGCGCCGCCTTGAAGGGCAGACGATCCTCTATCTCGTCACCGAGGACTGGTATTTCTGCTCCCATCGCCTGCCGCTGGTGCGCGCGGCGCGGCAGGAGGGGGCGAGGGTCGTCGTCGCCGCCCGCATGGCCGGCGATCGCGCGCGCATCGCCGCGGAGGGCTTTGAGCCGGTTGATATCCCCTTCGACCGCTCCGGCACCAATCCCTGGCGCGACGCGCGCACGATTGCGGCCATTCGCGCGACTTTCCGCGCATTCGTCCCGAGCCTGGTGCACAACGTTGCCGTCAAGCCGGTGGTCTATGGCAGCCTGGCGGCCCGCGCCGCCGGGGTTCCGGTCGTCGTCAACGCCATGGCCGGGCTCGGCTTCCTCTACGCTTCCGAAAGCGTCAAGGCGCGCCTCTTGCGGGCCGGCTTTCGCCGGGCGCTGCGCCGGGCGGCGGCTTCGGCGAAGATGCGCATGATCGTCCAGAATGAGGAAGACCGCGCCGAGCTTGTCCATCTCGGCCTGCCGGGGGAGCGCATCGTCACCATCCGCGGCTCCGGGGTCGATACCAATGCCTTTGCGCCCTCGCCGGAGCCGGCCGGCACGCCCGTTGCCGTCTGCGTCTCGCGCATGTTGTGGGACAAGGGCATTGGCGAATTGGTGGAGGCGGCGCGGCTGTTGAGGGCGCGCGGCCTCGCCCTGCGCATTCGTCTCGTCGGCGGCGGCGACGCCAACCCGGCGAGCATCTCTGAGGAGCAGCTTGCGGCCTGGGCGCGGGAGGGCGTCGTGGAGGTCGCCGGCCCCTCCGGTGACGTCGCCCGCGAATATGCCGAGGGGCACATCGCCGTTCTGCCCTCCTATCGCGAGGGATTGCCCAAATCGCTCTTGGAAGGCGCCGCTTGCGCCAGGCCCCTGGTGGCGACCGATGTGCCGGGCTGCCGCGACATCTGCCGCGACGGTGAGACGGGGCTGCTGGTGCCGGCGAAGAACCCACAGGCCCTGGCGCAGGCGCTCGCCCGCCTTGCCGGCGACGCGGAGCTGCGCCGCCGCCTCGGGGCGCGGGCGCGGGAAGTGGTAGAGGCGGAGTTCGCCGAGGAGATCGTCGTCGCCGAGACCTTGGACCTATACGTGAAGCTACTCGCCGAGGCGGGGGTCTCCGCCGGGCCCGAAACGGCCAACGAGGCGGCCGGTTCGCCGCCGCATCGACCGCTAGCGCGGGCAGAGCCCGGAGGCGAACGGGCGTGAAGCGGCTCTCCGTCATCGGCATCGGCGCCGGCGATCCGGACGCTCTGACGTTGCGCGCCGTTGCTGCGATGCGCCGCTGCGACGTCTTCTTCCTGTTGGAGAAGGAAGGGCAGGGCAAGGACGACCTTACCGGCTTTCGCCGCGAGGTCCTCGCCAGGGCACGGCCGGAGGGCGGCTACCGGGTCGTGGAGGCGAAAAGCCCGGAGCGGCCGCAGAGCGGGGAGGCGGCGGCCTACCGCGCCGGCATCGCCGCCTGGCGGGCCGAGCGGCGAAAGATATTCCGGCGGATGATGGAAGAGCTGGGGCCGCAGGAACGGGGCGGCTTCCTCATCATCGGCGATCCCTGCCTCTACGATGGTACAGCGGAGATCCTCAACGAGCTCGCCCGCGAAGGCCTGGAACTGGACTTTGAGGTCATACCGGGCATTTCCAGCCTGCAGCTTCTTGCCGCCCGCCATCGCCTGGCGCTCAATCGCATCGGCGAGGACATTACCGTCATGACCGCCCGACGTCTGGTGAAGGCCGACCCGGCGGCCATTTCCAACGCTCTTGTTGTCCTCGACGGCCGGGCGAGCTTCCGCCATCTGGCCGAAAGCGATCTCGATATCTACTGGGGCGCCTATCTCGGCATGGCGAGGGAGATCCTTATCGCCGGTCCTTTGCGCGACAAGGCGGTCGAGATCGCCGCCACCATCGAGCGCGAGCGCGCCCGCCACGGCTGGATCATGGACACCTATCTTCTGCGCCGGCCCCACCGCGGAGACGGCGAAATCGTCTAACTTGACGTCAACGCACGTGGCTGCTTGCCTGACCGGCCGGCGAGAACGGGCGCCATGGCGGCATCCCGCGGCCGGGCCGGGAGAAGGCTTGATGGGTGATCCGATCGTAATCGCCTCGGCGGCGCGCACCGCCATGGGCGGCTTTCAAGGCGAGCTTAAATCCAAGACCGCCCCGGAACTTGGCGCGGCGGCCGTCCTCGCGGCGGTCACCCGCGCCGGCCTGAAGCCGGAGGAGGTCGACGAGGCGCTCATCGGCAACGTCCTCAGCGCCGGGCTCGGCCAGGCGCCGGCCCGCCAGGCAGCCCTCGGTGCCGGCCTGCCGGAGGCGACCCCGTGCACGACGGTGAGCAAGGTCTGCGGCTCCGGCATGAAGTCGGTGATGTTCGCCCACGATCTCATCGCCGCCGGCAGCGCCGATATCGTCGTCGCCGGCGGCATGGAGAGCATGAGCAACGCCCCCTATCTCCTGGAGCGGGCGCGGAGCGGCTACCGGCTCGGTCATGGCCGGCTCGCCGACCACATGTTCCTCGACGGGCTGGAGGACGCGCACGACAAGGGCCGCCTCATGGGCACTTTCGCCGAGGATACCGCCCAGCACTATCAGATCACCCGCGAGGCGCAGGACGCCTACGCGCTCGCCTCGCTGAGCCGGGCCCAGTCGGCCATCTCCGGCGGGCGCTTTGCCGAGGAGGTGGTGCCGGTCGCGGTCAACGGCGGCGAGGTCAACCTCGACGAGCAGCCGGGCAAGGGAAGGCCGGAGAAGATCCCGCATCTGAAGCCCGCCTTCCGGCCCGACGGCACGGTGACGGCGGCGAATGCCTCCTCCATTTCCGACGGCGCCGCGGCGGTGACCTTGATGCGCCTGTCAGAGGCGGAACGGCGCGGTCTTACGCCGCTCGCCGTCGTCAAAGGCCATGCCGGCCATGCCCGCGCTCCCGCCTGGTTCACCACCGCACCGGTCGGGGCCTTGCAGACGCTTTTTGACAAGACCGGCTGGAAGGCAGGCGAGGTCGACCTCTACGAGATCAACGAGGCCTTCGCCGTCGTCGCCCTGGTGGCGATGCGCGAACTCGACCTGCCGCACGACAAGGTCAACGTGCATGGCGGCGCCTGCGCCCTCGGCCACCCGATCGGGGCTTCCGGCACCCGCATCCTGGTGACGCTGTTGTCGGCGCTGAAAGCCTACGACCTCAAGAAAGGGGTGGCGACCTTGTGCATCGGCGGCGGCGAGGCGACGGCCATCGCCGTGGAACGGATTTCCTGAGACATGCCCGCTCCGGTGCCGAGGCCTCGCGCGAGCGCCGGTATCGCAAGCTGCGGGTGCACGGGGTGAGGCGATGAGCGAGACGCCGCCGCAGGCGCAGGGCGGCCCGCTCGCCGGGCTGCGCTTCATCGAGCTGGTCGGCCTCGGCCCGGCGCCCTTCTGCGCCATGCTTCTTGCCGATATGGGCGCGGAGGTGGTGCGCGTGCATCCGCGCAAGGCAAGCTCAGACATCCCCTTCATCAATACCAGGTTCGACGTTCTCGCCCGCGGTCGCCGCTCCATCGGGGTGGACCTGAAAAAGCCGGAAGGGCGCGATCTTCTGCTGGCGCTCGTGACCCAGGCCGACGGGCTCATCGAGGGCTTCCGCCCCGGGGTCATGGAAAGGCTCGGCCTCGGGCCGGACGCCTGCCTGGAGCGCAACAAGCGCCTTGTCTATGCCCGCGTCACCGGCTGGGGCCGGGAAGGGCCGCTCTCCGCGCGCGCCGGCCACGACATCAATTATGTGGCGCTGACAGGGCTTCTTGCCGCCATCGGCGAGGCGGACCGGCCGCCGAGCGTGCCGCTCAATCTTCTCGGCGATTTCGGCGGCGGAGGTCTGCTTCTCGCCTTCGGCATTGTCTGCGCTCTTCTCGTCGTGCGCGAGACCGGCAAGGGTCAGGTGGTCGACACGGCGATGACCGACGGCGCCGCGCTCCTCGGCGCCATGATCTACGGCTTGAAGGCGGGCGGCGGCTGGCACAACGCCCGGCGCGCCAATCTTCTCGACGGCGGCGCGCATTTCTACGGCACTTACGCCTGCGCCGACGGCAAGGCGATCGCCGTCGGCGCCATCGAAGGCAAATTCTACGCCATCCTCCTGCAGCGTCTCGGCCTCGATCCGGCCGAGTTTGCGCAGGCAGATCAGCGCGCCTGGCCGAAGCTGCGCGAGAAGCTGGCGGCGGTCTTCGCCGAGAAGCCGCGCGACGAATGGGCGGAGCTTTTCGCCGATTGCGATGCCTGCGTCTCGCCGGTGCTCGATCTCGACGAGGCGCTCGCCCATCCGGCCAACGAAGAGCGCGGCACGTTTCTCCACATCGAGGGCGTACCTCAGCCTGCGCCCGCCCCGCGTTTCAGCGCAACGGCGCCCCCGCCGCCGCGCCCGCCCTCGCGGCCGGGCGCCGATACGGAGGCCGTGCTCGCCGAATGGGGCGTGGGCGCGGACGCACTGGAACGGCTGAGGCGCTCTGAGGCGATCTGATCGTCGCGACCGCGCCAAGTCGACGGCGCTCGGCCTTGATATCGTCCGGGATTTGTCTGGTTCGTGCCGGTCAGGTCCCTCGATCGCAAGACGGCTCTCAGCTACGGCGCCGCGGGTTGCATCGGCCAGCCGCAATACGCTTGTCTGGACAATGTCCCACAAAGCGGCGCTGGGCGAAGGGGGGCGGCCGTCGCCGACGACACGCCGCGCGAACAAGACGGAAGGAGAGAAATGAAGCCGCAGAACCCGCAAACGCCCCCACCTGCAGATGCTGCCGAGCGTCGGCGCGTTGCGCCGGTCATCGTCTATCCGCCCGACACGTTGGAGCCGCCCGACCTTGCCGCCTACCGGGCCGCGCGCCAAGGCTGGAGCAAGGTCTCAGAAATCCTCGTACCACCGCGCGATGCCAGCAGCTTCGAGGTGCCTGCCGGGCACTTCTTCCGCATCGTCTCGGTGGAGGGCCCACAGGTCGGCGACCTCAATCTCTGGCATGCGAAGAACACGGCCGAGCGCTTCTTCTCCGGCAAGACGCGCGCCCTGCACGGCACGCATCTTTCCACCGGCGACCGGCTATGGTCCTGCCTGCCCTATCTGCGGCCGATGGCGACCATCACCGAGGACACGCTCGACTGGTACGGTTTCGACGAATATGGCGGCGCTGTGCACGACGTCATCGGCACGCGCTGCGACCCCTACACCAACAATCTTCTGACTGGGGCCGACTACCATTATTGCTGCCACTCCAACCTGACGCGCGCCTTCGCGGCCGCAACGGAGCTACCGCCCCAGGAGGCGGAGATGCAGGTGCACGATGTTCTCAACGTCTTCATGTGCACCGGCTTCACCCGCGATACGGGGCAGTATTTCATGAAGGCGACGCCGGTTCGGCCGGGCGACTATGTTGAGTTCTTCGCCGAGATCGACCTCTTGGCCGCGCTCTCGGCCTGTCCGGGCGGCGATTGCAGCTCCAGCCATTCCAGCGACGAGGCCGCCTGCCATCCGCTGCGCGTGGAGGTCTTCGCCCCGAAAGAAGCGCCCCCCGGCTGGCAATCGCCGGAGGTGAACGGCTACAGCCGCAGCCACGGCCTCTGAGACGAGGGTGGAAAAGCCACGGGCTCTGCCCGAACCGCTTCAGGCCACCGGCGCGTCGCGCATGATGACGAAATCGGTGCCGCTGCGCGTATCGGGATGCGCCGGCAGGTCGGTCAGCATCATCGTGGCGCCCGGATGCAGGTTCTGCGCCAGCGCGGCATAGACCTCGGGCGGGATCTGCAGCCGCGTCGTCGCGGCCAATTCGCGCTGTTGGGCGACATTGTCCTCATGGCCCGTGCCGAGGCCGACGGCGACCCAGTTGAAATGGGTGCGGGCCGCATCGATGTCGTGCAGGAGATAGACATGCGTGCCGAGCGGCCAGCTCGGATTGGCGATGCCGATTTGGCTCTCCAGGAAAATCTCGCCGTTCCTCAGGGCGATGAGCTTGCGGTCGGCCCCGCTGACCAGCATGGACAGGGCGTGCGCGTCGTCGCCGTCCTCGTCGCTCGGCAGGCTCTTGCCGGCGACGTGGCCCACCATCTCTTCCACTTGTTTCAGGTCCGAATCGGTCAGGACGAGGCCGGCATGGCGGAGCGTGCCGACGCCTGAGCGTTCGTTGGTGACGATGACCGGCGTGCCGTGATGGGTGACGCCGAAGAGAAGATCGGCGAATGCGCGCGGCAGGTGCACGCAGCCATGCGAACTCGGATAGCCGGGCAGGCCCCCGGCATGCAGCGCGCAGCCGCCGAAGAAGAACTGGCTGTCAGGCATCGGCGCGTTGTTGTACTTGGAGGAGTAATGCATCTTCTCCTTGCGCAGGACCGTGAAGACGCCGGTCGGTGTCGTATAGCCGGCCCGGCCGGAAGAGATCGTCGACACGCCGATGCGAATGCCGTTGCGATAGACGAAGGCGAGTTGCTCGGCGAGCGAGACGATGACGGCGACGGGCCCGCTTTCGGAGCGCTCCGGATACCAGGACCATTCGCCGGGCTTCAGCTCCGCCGCGGGTTTGAGCGTCTGGGCCAGAACCGCTATCGGTGACAGCGCGGCCGCGGCCAGAAGAGAAGTCGCCATGAATTGGCGTCGGCTGAAATGATCACGCATGCGATATGTCTCAATCCTTTGCTGGCATGGGTCTGCCGGCCAGGCCGGCGGACGGGTTCCAGGAGTTGCGATGGCGCCGGGTTCTGATCGTCCCGGGTTCTGATCGTCCTATGTGAGGTTGTCGGTGCTTCACACCCGGTTCTCGGTGCGCTGGCCCTCCGACAAGGCGATGGGGATCGCCGTCGGCGTCGCTCGGCCGCCGGACAGCCTGAGGCGTGCCCGGGCAAGCTCATCGGATGGCAGCGTGCCGTAGGTGCGACGGTAGAGGGCCGAAAAGCGTCCCAGATGCGTGAAGCCGCAATCGAGAGCGATGGTGCTGACGCTCTCGCCGCTTTCGGCCCGCGCCAGGCGCTTTCTGGCCTCGCCGAGGCGAATGCGATTGAGGGCCTCCCGCGGTGAATATCTCCGATGCTCGCGGAAGGCGATTTGCAGCGATCGCAGGCCAACCCCCAACTGGCGCGCGATCCCGGCGATGGTGATCGGCTCATCGAACTGCGCATGCATCAACGCCTCCGCCCGGCTTACCTGATCGGCGCCGGCCGAGAAGGCATTGCCAGGAGCGGTATCGCCAATCTCGCCGGCGGCGGTATCGAGGAGGAGCTCCTCGAAGATGACGGCGACCGCTTCCAGCATATGGGGCTGCGTCAGAGGCGAGAATGGCCTCCCGAACTCCGCTTCCAGGAACGCCAGATAGGCTTTGAGGCTCGCGTCTTTTGCAGTTTCGAAGGGGACGGCCATGGCGAATTCCTACCCATCGGTTTGTGCAGGTTCAGGGCGCGCCCGCTGCGTCGAACGGGCGGCGGGACAACCAGCGCTTGGTGAGCGTCCCGTGCTTTCTTTCGCGCAGGGGCGCCGTCATCGTCGGCTTGGGAACGAAACGGCGCTTGGCCGGGGCCGGCACAGTCTTGCGTTGGCCGGGTGGAGACAGCGGCTTGCGGCTGACCGGCCTCCGGGTCGGCAAGGTGAACCTCAACGTTTCCTCGAACATACGGGCATGAGAAGGGCGTCGTCGCTGGCTTGTGCCAAGCTCTTCGACTGCTTCGTCTAAGCTCATCACCGTCCCAAGATATCCGCTACCTCGGTTCGAACCGTTCTAGGTCAGGCATTCTCCCCATCAAGGCGGAAACTTGCCTAAAAATTCGGCATCTTCGTGTAGGGGATACGCGCTTTTCGCTTAGTGGATATTGGCTCCAGTCCGAATTCGCTATGGGCTGCCGGCCTTATGATCCTCGCTTGCAAGACATCGGGGTCGCGGCGGCGTGCATCTCAGAGATTCCGCCGTTTTCGACTGCGATGCGTTCCGGCGAGTGCTTCCAGGAGTAAGTGATGCGCGGATTTAGTCAGGTCCTGATGGCGGAAAGCGCCTGCATGGCGGCCGTCGCCAACCAACGGGCGATGGCGATGTCGCGGTCTTGAGCTCTGATTACGCCGAGGCCGGGACGCTGGTGACGGTCGGCGCGCGCCGGGCGCACGCCCTGGCGATGCCTGGCTTCCAATGACGGTGCCCTCGAAGAGGTTCGCTTGGCACAGGAATGAGGAACCGGTTCGCGCAGGTAGCGGCGGCAAGAGCCGTCGCGGCCGCTCTATCCGCGTGGAGAGGAGCGCGAGCATGGCCGCCGGCGCCCGGCGGTCGTCAACGAACGAAACCACAAAGCTGAAAGGCAAAGCTATGAAGACCACCTTGAAGGCCGCTATCCTTGCGGCATCGACCATGACGCTGCTGGCCTGCACCGAAACGGCGACGCAGACCAGTGCGCCCGCCATGCGCACCGGCAGTTCGGCCGATGAGAGCGCATGTCTGAGCGCCGTGGCGCAGCAGACGGGCAACAGCGTTTCTGTGATCAGCTCGGAGTTTTCCCAGGCCAACACTTTGGTGATGGTCGGCGTCGGTCCGCAGAGCGCACCCTGGCGCTGTCTCGTCTCCGGCGGCGTCGTCCAGGAGGTCATGTCGATGACCGACGAGGGCGCGCTCTGAGCGTCTGTTGAGGATCGTCGCACGGGCTGGGCGCGGCCCCTTCGGGGCTGGGCCCAAATCGTCTGCCGGGGCGTCTCCAAGGCTCAAGAATGGGTCGGCGCTTCCTTGCGCTTGGCTCCTGCTGGCTGGCGATTTGGGACACCAACGCAGCAGGATGTGATCATCCTCAAGAGATCCTAGGCCGTCCCGGCGGTAAACTGTGGCCCCGCCGCCGGGCCGGGACTGGTTTCCGGCACCTTGCCGCACTGCCGGTTCGCGGCGGCCTGCATCCTCGACGTCGCCTACGGCACGCCGACGGCGCTCCGACGCCATCGCGTCATCTCGCCCGTCATCGCCGCTTGCCGAGGCGGCGCGCCGTCGGCCGGAACGGGGCTATCGTGCTGGCCCTGCCGCCGGCTGGCGCAAGCGCGCGCCCCTCCCGTCGAGCTGCGAGATTGGCTTGCAAGCCGGTCGAAGCTTGATATGTTTATCAGATGAAAACAGATATCACGCCTCGGCGCCGTTCGGCTCTACGCGACAAGGACCATCTGGCCGGGGTCATTCAGTTTCGCGGCATTCTCGGCGAGGCGGTTGCCGAGCTCGGCCAGCGCATCGTCGGCGGCGAATGGCAGCCCGGCGAGGCGCTGCCACGCGAGGCCGACCTGACGGAGAGCCTCGGCGTCAGCCGCTCGGTGATCCGCGAGGCGGTGCGCATCCTCGGCGCCAAGGGGCTCTTGCGCAGCCGCACCTCCGACGGCACGCGGGTGACGCCACGGAGCGAGTGGCGGCTTCTCGACCCCGACGTGATGGACTGGCGCATCCGCTCCGGCGACACGACCTCGCTTCTGGAGGAACTGCTGCGTGTGCGCCTCGTTCTGGAGCCGGGTATCGTTCACGCGGCGACACAGATGGCCGACGCCGCGGCACGGTCGCGCATCCGCGCCGCCTGGGAAGCCAAGGTGGAGGTCTTCACCACGCCCGATCCCGACTACGCCGAGCGCCGGCGCCGCTTCATCGAGACCGATCTTGAATTCCACCGCGCCTTCCTGGCCGCGGTCGATTCGCAGCTTCTCCTCCAGCTCTTCTCGGTGATCGAGGCGGCGCTCGGCCTGCTTATCGACGTTCAGATGCGCGCCCGCGGCTACGAGACGGAGATGATCGGCATGGAGGAGAGCCACGAACTGCACGCCGCCGTCTTCGCCGAGTTCGAACGCGGCGATGCCGATGCGGCCGGGGCCGCCATGCGCCGCCTCATCGAGCGCGCCATCGGCGATGCGCGCGAGGGACTTTCAGAGCAGCAAGGATAGCACCAGCCAAGATGAGCGATATCGTACTGACGCCGCAGCTTGTCGCTGCGGTCGCCGACCGCTTGCGCGACCATGCCTTTCAGACGTGGTTCTACGGAGATTCGATCGGCTTTGAGGGCTTGATCGCCGCCTCCGACCTGACCGGGAATCCCACCTGGTTCGATTTCTCGCACGGTTTCTTCCGCGCCTGGGCCTCGCGGCGCCAGCCTTGGCAGCCGGACGACAACACCGCCCCCGGACATGCCATGTGCACGGTGATCGAGCGCACCGGCGACGCGCTGTTGCGCGAGGCGGTGATCGACTTGGCGCGCCATCTGCGCGCGCGCCGCCGCGTCGGCGCTGTCTCGATCACCTTCGAGGACACGCTGCGCTCGCTGCGCATGCCCTATGGCGGCGTCAAGCTGTCGGCCGAGGAAGAAGCGCAGATGCGCGATCCGGGACCGGGCATCTGGCTCGACTGCATGCATTTCGACCCGCCCTTCTTCGCCCATCTGGAGCGCATCGATCCTGGCGCGGGTTGGTCCGAGGTGGCTGTCGCGGAGATTCTCGCCTATCGCGATCTTCTCGTCGACGCCGGCACGGGGCTTTACCAGCATTTCTGGCTGGAGCGCACCGGCCGCGCCTATACCAGAGGCTGGGGCAGGGGCCAGGGCTGGGCCTTGCTCGGCCTTATCGACGTGGCGGAGCATCTTTCCGCCACGCAGCGCGGCGCGGAGGAGGTGCGCGCCGAAACGCTGCGCCTTGCCCGGCTGATGCTCGACTGGCAGCTCGACGACGGCAATTGGTGGTCGCTGGTGCATGAGCCGAAATCCGGTCCGGAAAGCTCCACCGCCGCCTTCATGGCCTGCGCCTTCTTCCGCGGCATGAGCCTCGGCCTGTTGCCGCAAAGCGAGTTCGCCGAACCGGCCGAGCGCGCTTATCGGGCGATGGAGGCCAATCTCGACGCCAACGGCAATCTGCTCGGCGTCTCCGCCGCCGTCTATTCGGCTCTGGTGGAGGAGCATTACTGGCACGTCCCGCTGGACCGCATCGTCCCCTGGGGCCAGGGTCCCGCCCTGACCGCCGCGGCGGCCAGGAAGGCCTTCCTGGCCACCACGCACGACTGAGCGCAGCCGCAGGCGCCCGGGCCGGCGAATGGCCGGCGCCCCGCATTGCCGCCGCCCCGCAACGCATCCGCGCGGGCGGCGGCCGCAGCGCCGAGGCATGCCACAATGCAAGAAGCCTGCTTTCGCGTGTCTCGTCGCGGGGAGGTGCGGCGCGCTCTGGCGGCCGGCGGTGCCGCAATTGGGGATGCCGAGAGCGCAAAAGCGGGACAACCACTCGGCCCTCTTGTATTTAATACGATAAACTGATTATACGACAATCGTATGAATTTTGGCGGTCGTCACGACGGCTAACGAGAGGACCTAGATGAGCGGCGAACACATCCTGTTTCGCGTTGAGGACGGCGTTGCCACCCTCACCCTGAACCGGCCCGAGAAGCACAACGCCATCACCGCGGCGATGGGCGGCGAGATTGGCCGGCTTGCCGCGCGCGTCGATACCGACGAGGCGATCAAGGTTCTGATCGTGGAAGGTGCGGGCGAGCGGGCCTTCTCGGCCGGCTCCGACGTCAATATGCTCGACGACCTCGGCACGCCCTGGGAGGGCCGCAACCGGGCGCAGTACGGGCGCGATTACATCGCCCCGCTTCTTGGCCTGCGCAAGCCGGCCATCGCCGCCATCGACGGCTATTGCCTCGGCGGGGGGTTGGAAGTGGCGATCTGCTGCGACATCCGCATCGCCACGCCGCGCTCCAGCTTCGGCGCGCCGGAAGTGCAGCGCGGCTGGCACGCCGGTTCCGGTAACACCTCCATCCTGCCGCGGCTCATCGGCTTCGGCAACGCCGCCATGTGGATCCTGACGGGCGATCGCTTCCCCGCCGAGGAGGCGCACCGCGTCGGCTTCGTGCAGCGGCTCGTTGAGCCGGAGGCGCTGATGGACGAAGCGCGCCGCATCGCCGAGAGACTGGCGCGCAATCCGCCCATCGCGGTGCAATCCGCCAAGCAGATCATTCGCCAGAGCCAGGGCGCCAGCATCGCCCAGGGGCTCGCCTGGGAGAATGACGGCTACACGCTCTGCATGATGACGGAGGATGCCCGCGAAGGCATGCGCGCCTTCGCCGAGAAGCGCGAACCCGTGTTCCGGGGGCGTTGAGCGGATCTGCCATGATGCATAACGAAGTGGAACGCAGCGGGCCGCTCGATGGCCTGCGGGTGCTGGATCTGACCATCGCCATGGCCGGCCCCATGTGCACGCAGCGCCTTGGCGAGATGGGCGCCGATATCGTCAAGATCGAGGCGCCGGGCGGCGGCGATTTCGCCCGCCACGCCATCATGGCGGGGGTGACGAAGTTCGGCGATGCCATCTGCTACGTCACGCTGAACCGTAACAAGCGGAGCCTGGTGCTGGACCTGAAGTCGGAAGCCGGCCGGAAGGTTCTTTACGGGTTGGTGAAGGACGCCGACGTGCTGGTGCAGAATTACCGCCCGCGCGTCGCCGCCAAGCTCGGCATCGATTATGCGAGCCTTTCGGCGATCAATCCTCGGCTCGTCTACGGCTCCATCACCGGCTATGGCGACGAGGGTCCGATGAAGGAGCGGCCGGGACAGGATCTCCTGCTGCAGGCCTTTACCGGTCTGACCTTCAATGGCGGTGTCAGGGACGGCCTGCCGCAGGCCTCGCCCCTCTACATGGTCGACGTCACCGCCAGCCACCTTCTCGGCGAGGGATTGTTGGCGGCGCTTGTGGCGCGCGGCGTCACCGGGCGCGGCCAGGAGGTCAAGGTCTCGATGATGGCCGCCATCACCGAGATGCAGTGCCAGGAGGTGACGAGCTTCCTCGCGGCCGAGGCGCCCCCGCAGCGCGGCGCGGCGCCCCAGGTTTCGATCTATCAGGAGCCGCCTTACGGCATCCACGCTTGCCGGCAAGGCTTCCTCGCCATCGCGCAGGCCGATCTGGACGTGCTGGCCAAGGCGCTGGAACTGCCGGAGCTCGCCGACCTCAAGGCCGCTCGCCCCTCGCAGGACGACGCGGCCGCGCTCACCGAATGGCGCGACCGGGTCGTCATCATGGTGGCCAACCGCCTGGCGGAAGAGACGGCGGAGCATTGGGACGGGCTTCTGGCGCCGCTCGGCGTCTGGTGCATCGTCGTCAACGATTATGCCGCCTTTCTTGCCCATCCGCAGGCCAAGGCCCTGCTCACCGAGATGGAGCATCCCAAGGGCGGTCGTTACACGACCGTCGCGCCGGCCATTCGTTTTTCCGGGCAGTCCGCCCCGGCGCTGACATCGGCGCCGGCCTACGGCGCCGACAGCCGGGCCATCCTTGAAGCCGAGGGCTTCGCCGCATCCGAGATCGATGCGCTGATCGCCCAGGGCGCGGTGGTTGCCGCATGATCGTCGCCCCGCACACGGTTTCATCGCACAGGCGGCCTCGCCTTGCCGACGAGGGGGCGCGCCGCCGATGAGCGCGGCCGTGTGCATCGGCGTCGATTGGGGCACCACCAATCTGCGAGCCTGGGCGATGGATGCGAAGGGCCGGGTGCTCGCCCAATCGGCGAGCGCGGAGGGGCTTCTCAATGTCCGCGACCGCGACTTTGCCGGCGCTCTGGCGCGGGCATGCGGGGATTGGGCCGAGCGCTGGCCGGGCGTGCCCGTGCTTCTGTGTGGCATGGTCGGCAGCCGCCAGGGCTGGGCGGAGGCCGTCTACCTTGCCGGCGATGTCGGCCCCGACGAGCTTGCCCGCGCCACGACGGCCGTTCCCGGCGCGCGCATCGTGCCGGGCGTTGCCTCCGAGAGCTGGGCCGGCCAGCCTGACGTGATGCGCGGCGAAGAGACCCAGATCGTCGGTGCGCTGGAACTCGGCGCAGGGGCGGATGCGGTCGTCTGCCTGCCCGGCACGCACAGCAAGTGGGTCGAGCTGCGCGGCGGCAAGATCGGCGCCTGCACGACATTCCTGACCGGCGAGCTGTTCTCGCGCCTATGCGCCGATTCGGTGCTGACGGGTCTCATCGCGGCGGAGGCCGGCGCCACCTCCGAGGCCCGCGCGGCGGCATTTCAGGCCGGTCTCGACATGGCCGGGACGGCGGCGCTGCACCATCTCATCTTCTCGCTGCGCGCGCGGGCCCTGACCGGCGCCGGCTCCGGGGCGACCGCCGCCGAGCTCTCCGGGCTCCTGATCGGAGCGGAGCTGGCCGAGGCGTTGCCGAAGCTCGCCGGTCGCTCCGTAACGCTGGTCGCCGCGCCGGACGCCGCCGAACACTATGCGTCGGCGCTGTCGAGACACGGCATCAAGGCTTCGATCATCGATATCGGCGCCGCCTGCCGGGCGGGTCTTCTGGCTATCGCCGGCAATGTTCCGGAATGGAGGGCTGCCGCATGTCCCCGGCCTGATGTTTCCCTCTCTGGCGGCATGCGGCAGCGTTCGCGCTGGCAGGCAGCCATGAGCCGTCTCTCCGGCGTTCACGCGGTGCTGTTCGCGCTCTTCGACGCGCATGGCCGCCTCGATCGCGGCGCCATGCGCGCCCAGGTGGAATATGTGCGCGAGCATGGCGCTGGCGGCATGGCGGTTCTGGGTCTGGCGACGGAAGTCGGCAAGCTGTCGCTGCGCGAACGCCTCGATGTCGTGGAATGGGCGGCCGAGGATCGCGGCGCGCTCTCCCTGTCGGTGACGATCACCGGCAATTGCCTTGAGGAGCAGCACGCGGTCTCGCGCCTCGCAAAGGTGGTGGGCGCTGAGCTTGCCATCCTGCAGCCGCCGCTCGTCGGGCAGTATCCGGCACAGGAATATCTCGACTTCTTCGCGCGCGCCGGAGAGGGGCTCGACCTTGAGCTCGCGATCCAGAACGCGCCGCAATATCTCGGCCGTAGCCTGAGCGCGGCCGATCTGCGCCGCTTGCGCCAACGCCTGCCGCGCCTCGGGCACGTCAAGGCCGAGGTCTGCGCGGTCGATCTTGCCGCCTTCATTTCCGAGGTCGGAGAGGATGTCACGGTTCTGAACGGCCGCGGCGGCCTGGAGATGACGGATTGCCTGCGCGCCGGCGCGCGCGGCTTCATCGTTGCCCCCGACGTCCTTCCCGGCGCCGTGCGCTGCTGGAAAGCCTGGCAGAGCGGCGATGAGGCGGCGGCGGAAGCGGCCTATGCGGCCTTCTTGCCGGGCGCGGTCTTCAGCATGCAGTCGCTGGAACATCTGGCGACCTACGGCAAGCGGGTCTTCGCAAAACGGGCCGGGTTGACGGTGCACGATCGTGGGCCGGCGCTGCGGCCGCAGGAATTCGGCGCGTCGCTGGCGCGGCGATGGAGCAGGGCGGGCTGACCCGCCCGGTAGATCAACCTAGGAGGAAAGCCGAGATGAAGTTGAAGCTTTTGGGGGCGATGGCCGTTGCGACGGCGCTCGCCTGCACGGGTGCGGCGGCGCAGGACGTCACCCTGCATATGGGTCACAACAACCAGACCGATCATCCCGGGCATATCGCCGGCCTGGAATTCGCCAAGCTGGTGGAGGAGGGTACGAACGGTGCCGTCAAGGTGGTCGTCTATCCCGCCGAGCAGCTTGCCAATGTGCGCGCCGGCACCGAAGGTCTCCAGCTCGGTACCATCGATCTCTACTACGTCGATGCGGGCACGCTCGGAAACTGGCATCCCGAATACGCCTTCGTAAGCCTTCCCTTCCTCTTCGACGACTTCGATCACGCGGTCGAGGCGATGGACAGCATCGATGCTGAGCTGTCTGAGAAGATGCGCGAGGACTTCAACGTGGAGCGGCTCGGATGGACGCCCGCCGGCTTCCGCGTCATCCTCACCAAGGACAAGCCGGTCGCCTCGGCCGCCGATATGGCCGGGGTCAAGATGCGCGTGCCGGAAATCCCGATGTACGTCTCCACCTTCACCGCCCTTGGCGCCAATGCCACGCCGCTTCCCTGGGGCGACGTCTACAGCGCTCTGCAGACCGGCGTCGTGGAGGGCGTGGAAGGCCCGGCTCCGGCGATCCTGAGCGGCGGCTTCCAGGAAGTGGTGACGCATGCCGCCCCGACCCGTCACATCATGACCGACCTTGCCCTGTTGATGAATCTGGACAAGTTCAACGCCCTGACGCCGGAGCAGCAGCAGGTGGTTCGCGATGCCGGCAAGCAGGCCTTCAACGTCACCTTCCGCAAGCTGATGAAGGAAGCCGACCAGGCCGCCTACGAGGAGATCTCCGCCGACCTCGCCCAGCCGGAGGACCTCGACGTGCAATCC
Source organism: Afifella pfennigii DSM 17143 (assembly GCF_000688515.1). GTDB lineage: Bacteria > Pseudomonadota > Alphaproteobacteria > Rhizobiales > Afifellaceae > Afifella > Afifella pfennigii. Next base: position 16,556 of record NZ_JHZK01000039.1, read on the forward strand.
TTCCGCACGGCCGTTGAACCCGTCGTGGAGGAATTCCTGGCGGAAGCCGGGTCCGAGGTTGGCGACTGGGTCGCACGCATCCAAGAGCAGTGAGATAGCCGGGGGCGCCGGCCCGTTCGGCGCCCTTGTCACGCCTGATAGGAGGGCGCTCCGTTGGCCAAGCCGGAACCCCGCATCCTTGTCCTGCTGCGTCGCGGGCTGGAGATGGCGTGCTTTGCGTTCGTCATCTCCTTTGTCACCGTCGTCTCCATGGCGGTGATCTACCGCTACGTGCTCAACGCCTCGCTGCCCTGGTCGGAAGAGTTCATCCGTTTCTCTCTCTTCTGGTGCGTGGTTCTCGGCGCCATCCTGATGACGCTCGATGACGGCCATCTGCGCATCGAGGCATTGCAGAGCGTCCTGCCGGAACCGCTGCGCAAGGCCTTCCAGATCGCCGCGCATCTGGTGACGATCGGGTTTTGCATCGCGCTCTTCTATTACGGCCTCGATCTCGTCGAGCGCACCACCTCCCGCTCACCGGCGCTGCACTTTCCCATGCGCTACGTCTATCTCGCCATGGTGATCGGCGCGCTCGGCATCGGCTTGGCCGCTGTCTGGCGGATTGTCCTGATCCTGCGCGGAGAAGCCCAATGGTCCTGACGATAATGCTGGGCCTCTTCGCCCTGTTCATGGTCATCGGCGCGCCGCTTGGCTTCGCCATGGGGCTGAGCGCCGTGCTCGCCCTCGCCTGGCAGGGGCAGGTTCCTCTCCTGCAATTGCCGGTGCGCATGTTCGGCGCCCTCGACAGCTACGCGCTGATGGCCGTGCCGCTGTTCATCCTCGCCGGCAATCTGATGAATGTCGGCGGCATCACCGAGCGCATCATCCGTCTTGCCAATCTGCTCGTCGGGCGCATTCGCGGCGGCCTCGCCCAGGTGAATATCTTCACCAGCGTGCTTTTCAGCGCCGTCAACGGTTCCGCTCTGGCCGATACGGCTGCGGTCGGCACGATGATGATCCCGGCCATGGAGAAGGAAGGCTATGATCGCCGCTTCTCGGTGGTCGTCACCGCGGTGTCGGCGCTCATCGGCCCGATCCTGCCGCCCTCCATCATGGCGATCCTCTACGGTGCCATCACCGGCGTCTCCATCGGCGGATTGTTTCTTGCAGCCGTCGTGCCTGGTCTCATCCTCGGCGCGGCGCTGATGACCCTCACCTGGTTTCTTGCCCCGCGCTATGGCTGGCGCCGGCCGGAGCGGCGGCCGGAGCGCTCCGAGACGGCCACACGCATCGTGTTGACCTCCATGCCCGCGGTGCTGATGCCGGCGATCATCGTCGGAGGCATCGTCCTTGGCGTGTTCACGCCGACGGAAGCCGGCGCCGTCGCCGTGCTCTACGGTCTCGCCATCGCCTTCTGGATGCGCCAGATGACGCCCGGCCATTTCTATCGCTTCGTCGTCTCCTCCGCGATGACGACCGCGAGCGCCCTCATCATTCTGGGCGGGTCCGGTCTCTTTGGCTGGGTACTGACCCGCGAAGGCTTTGGCTTCCTTTTGGGCGAGACCATCCTGTCGATCAGCGACGACAAGCTTGTCGTCTTCGGGCTCGTTCTTCTCGGGCTCTTCTTCATCGGCTGGTTCCTGGAGGGCCTTGCCGCGATGATCCTCATCGTCCCGATCGTCGCCCCGCTGCTCAATTCGGTTGGCATCGACCCGCTGCAATCGGGTGTGGCCATGATCATGATGTTGCTCGTGGGTGCCGTCACGCCGCCCGTGGGCGTGGTGGCGCTCTTTGCCTGCAAGATCGGCGAGGTGAGTTACCAATCGACCTTCCGCATCCTCCTCCCCTACGTGGCCATCGTCTTCGTCGTCGTCGCTCTGGTCGCTCTTGTGCCCGCGCTCACGCTGTGGCTGCCGCAGAGCCTAATCTGACGACCGTCCTGCCGGCCGCCGCGGTGCCTTCCGCGACGTGGCGGCCTTTCCCCTAACGCGACCGACCGAAAGGCTGCCCGACCGTGACCTCTACCATCTTCGCCATCTTGCGCGGCATCCGCCCGGAGGAAGCCGAGCCCGTCGCGGCCGCGCTCCGCGATGCGGGCATCACTCGGCTGGAGGTGCCGCTGAACTCGCCGCAGCCGCTTCAGAGCATCGCTCGCATCGCCCGCGCCTTCGGCGACGAACTGACCGTCGGCGCCGGCACCGTGCTGGAGCCGGCTCAGTTCGCCGAGATCGCCGATGCCGGCGGAACCTTCATTGTCTCGCCCAACTTCGATGCCGAGGTGGTGTTCGCCACGCGCCGCGCCGGATTGGTATCCTTTCCCGGCGTCTTCACCGCGACCGAATGCTTCGCCGCCTCGAAGGCGGGGGCGAGCGCCCTGAAGCTGTTCCCCGCCTCCATTTTGGGACCGGCGGGCATCAAGGCGCTGCGCGCGGTCCTGCCCGCGGACGTCGCCCTTGTCGCGGTCGGCGGCGTCAGCGTGCACAATCTGGCCGAGTTCGCGGCCGCAGGCGCCGACGGCTTCGGCATCGGCGGCGAGCTGTTCCGGCCGGGCGACAGGCCCGAAGAGGTGCATCGCAAGGCCCGCGCATTCGCCGAGGCGGAAGCCGCAACCAAGCAGGACGCAGCTTAGGTCATCACGGCCCAGAGCCTTTGACGAAACCGTGCTGATGCGTCCGCTCGCCTCCAACGACTGACACCCGCTTGCGCGGGCCCAAAGCCACAGCGCGGCCGCCAGACCCGCCGCCGAGGCGCCATTCGCCTGCCAGGCCGCCCTGCGGCCGATTGCCATGCCCCGGTGCGCGCGGGCATTTCTTGAAAGACATCCCTCGCTGTCTCGCCATCTCCCCGAAAGGGATGAGGGCTGCACGGCCTGGGCCTTCGGGCCTGAGGTTTAGAAAACGGCCGGGGAGCGCGCCGCAAGCACCCTTGCAGGCGAGCCTCGCTCAAGCCGGCGGGACATCTCCACCATGCATGGCGGCCCTGCATTGCCGGAAAGGGTGGCCGCATGCCGCATTCCGAAAAGAATATGTATTCGCCAGTTGTTGCAAGGGGCCGAAGCGGCCCATCGATTCATCCCACGAATTCTAGGACATCCCCCATGCGCAAGATTTTGCTTTCCCTGCTCGTTCTCGCTGTGCCTGCGGCCGCTGCCGCGCAATCGGCGGAGGACATTGCCGGAGCCCGTATCGGCTATTATCGCCTGCTCGGTCACGAAATGTCGCTGCTGGCTGCGATGGCCAAGGGCGATGTCGAATACAACGCCGAGAAAGCCGCCGCCGCCGCCAAGGACCTGCAGACGCTGACGCAGTACTCCGTCTCCGATCTCTTCGCACCCGGCACCTCCAACGCCGAGCTGCCCGGCAAGACCCGTGCTCTGCCGGTCATCTGGGAGGATATGGCGGGCCTTGGCGACAAGGGGGCGGCCTATGTGAGTGCCGTTGAGGAGCTCAACGGTGTCGCCGGCAACGGCCTTGATGCGCTGCGGCCCGCGGTCGGCAAGCTCGGCGGTACCTGCAAGTCCTGCCACGACGATTTCCGCGCCAAGGACTTCTAATCATGTCCATGGTCAGCGAGACGGGCCGGGGGAGGGCAATCCCCCAGCCTTCGATTGCCGCGGAAGGCGTTCCCGTCTGGGATCCGGTGGTGCGGGTCCTGCACTGGGCGCTGGTGATCGCCTTCGCCGCCGCCTGGGGGCTGGGCAAGTTCGGGCCTGACCAGATGACCCTGCATTTCTGGGCGGGCTATGCCGTCGCCGCCATCGTCGTCATTCGCGTCATCTGGGGCTTCGTCGGCTCGCAGACGGCGCGTTTTACCAGTTTCGTGAAAGGCCCCCGCAAGGTTTTCGGCTATGCGCGCGAAATGACCTCGCGGCGGCCGTCGAAGACGCTCGGCCACAATCCGATGGGGGCGCTGTTCATCGTCGGCGTGCTCATCGTGCTGGCCATGCAGATCCTCTCCGGTCTGCTTGCCGATCCGGAGGACTACATCAATGTGGGCCCCTTGGCGCAATACGTCTCCAGTGACGTTGCCCGCCAGGCCCTGGCGCTGCACGAGCCGCTTTCGACCCTGCTTTTGGCGATGGTGGCCGTGCACATCCTCTCCATCGTCTTCTATCGCCTCTACAAGAAGGAGGATCTCGTCACTCCGATGTTCACCGGGCGCAAGAAGATCGATTGAAGGCGAGGCTGCACGTCGTCGATAGCCTTACGTTGCGAGCCCCAGGCCAAGCGCTTGGCCTGGGGCTCACAGCAAGCCCAGCCTGGCGAGGAACTCCCGCATCGTCCCAAGGGCGCTGTCGCGCTTGTCGGCGTCGAAGACGAGGCTGGAGAGCACGGATTTGTCGCGCTGATCGAAACCATGGTCGGCGCCGGCGATCACCGCCGTCTCGACCGTGGCCGTGGTTTGTCCAAGCGCCGCCGCGCGCGACAGGCAGGCCTGCGTATCGACGATGGAATCCTTTTCCGCCAGGATCATCAATGTCGGCGGGGCGCCGTTCCAGCTTTCCGGTTCGGCCCCGTTGAGACGGCCGCAATAGGGATAGAGCAGCACCAGCGCCGACACGGTGCGCAGCAATTCGTCCGGCGGCGCGGGCCAGAGCGCGAGCCCGGTGGGCCTCTCGCCGGAGACGGCATGGGCGACGAACTCCATCGCCGTCCAGCCGCCATGCGAGGCGCCGAAGATCACGACATCCTCGCTGACGTCCTCCATCTGCTTCATCGCCTGGAGCGCGACGGCGACGTCTCCGGCGCGCTCAGAGCCCGTCAGGGCCTGACCCGCACAGACCAGACGCCATGCCTCCAGCCGGTTGAGCCCGCGCGCGCTGTGGCTGTCGAGGATCAGCGCGGCGCGGCCTGTCCGCACGAACTCGGCGGCCCAGTAATCCATGTTGTCGCGCACGCCGTCGCAGCCCGACAGCACAATGGCTGCCGGATGCGGGCCCGGACCGTCGGGCATAAGCAGGCGCCAATGCTCAGAAAGGCGCTCGGCGCGGGCTTCCGGAGCCTCATCGAAGATCGTCAGGCGCGCCGCCTGGCGCGCTGCGTTGAGCGACACCGCCAGCACCGCCACCCCGAGAAGGAGGGCGCCGAAGAGGATCAGTTTCGGCAACCAAGTCCCCATTGCGGGCCGCACCATTCCTTCAGCCGGGCGGTATCCGCCTCGCTCCAATCCTCCGGCTCGGTCATGGCGACCCAGGCGTCGATGTAGTCATCGGCGGCATAGTTATGTCCGTATCCGGGCGGCGTCGCCAGGGAGAACGCCATGTCGAGCGCCAGTTGGAACTGGGTGACGACCGGCACGAAGCGTATCGCCGGGGAGACGTCGGGGGCCGGCGGCTCGCGCATCCATTGCGGCGCCCGCCAGAGCGAGGCGGGCTTGTAGAAGACGATCGGATCGGAGGCGTGCTGCAAGAAGACGATGCGCAGCCGCCCCCAATCGGCTCGCGCCCGCTCCAGCCCGCCATATTGGGACGTAAAGCGCACCAGCGAGCCCTCGCCCACGACCGGCAGCACGAAGGGCGATTCTGCATTGCGCGCGGCCGTCGCCCGGTTCCACAGCTCCGAGGGGAAGGGCGGGCCGGTCCACAGCGCGCCCTGAATGGGGTCGTTGACGATCTGAAAGATGTCGAAGGCATACATCGAGGACCAGGCCCCGAGGCTGATGCCGTGGACGTAGAATTGCGGCCGTGCGTCGGCCGGCAGCGACTTCCAGTAGCGGTAGACGGTCTGCATGGTCGCGCTCGCCTGCTCAAGGCCCGATTGCGTCTCGAAAATCAGCGCCAGCGGCGATTGCAGATAGGAATACTGGACCGCCACCGTGGCGATGTCGCCGTCATGCATATAGGCGATCGGGTCGTTGCCGCCCGGGTCGAGCCAGCCCGTGCCGGTGGGGCTCTGCACGATCAGCACCTTGCGCTCGAACGCGCCGAGGCGCTTGAGCTCCTCCAATGCGATCTCGGCCCGCTCGGCCGGCTCCTCGCTCTGGGCGCGCCCGACATAGACGCGGATCGGATCCTTGGCGGGGCGGCCGGTCAGCTCCGTGATGGCCTGCGCATCGGGGCCACCGAGCACGAAGTCCCGTCCGGGCTGGCCCATGGCGCTCCAATCCACCAGCGAGCCCGGGCCGCCGGGAATGCGCGGATCGGTGGGCGCGGGCGGCGCCTTGACGAAGAGCTCCTGCGCGGTTTCGTAGGATTCGTCGAGGAATTCAAAGCCCGAGCGCACCACCCAGTCGCGCACCAGCACGACAACGATGATCACGGCCAGGATGAGGCCGAGCACGTTGGCGGTGCGTTGCGGCATGAGCCGGTAGAGCTGGCGCCGCAACATGTCGAAGAGCCACTGCACCGCGATGCCGATGGCAAAGCAGATGACGAAGACGACGGCCGCCAGGCCGACGACGGCGAGGGTGTGATATCCTTCCGCCGGTTCCATGCCGACGCGCGTTCGGATGGTGTCCTGCCAGTACGCAGCATTGGCAAGCGCATAGACCCACAATGCCAGGACGGGCGCGGCGACGAGCGCATGCGCCACGAGGGCAGGCCTGCCGGAAAGGCGCGGCAGCTCCAGCGCGCGCCAGACGGTGAGCGCCGCCTGTCCGATCATATAGCCGATGGCCGTCACCAGGCCCGCGAGCGCTCCCTGGACGAGCCAGTTTCGCGGTATCAGCGTGGGGGTGAGAGATGCCGCGAAGAACACCAGCCCCAGAAGCAGCGGCAAGACGGCAAATCCAAGCAGTCGCGTATTTCGACGCATGATGCGCAGGCCCCTTTTCTGCCTCGCTCCGGCGTCGTCCCTGCCCTCAGGGACGAGCGGAGCGGTTCATCGGCATGTTAGCAAGTGCCTCCGTACACAGCATCGGTTAACTGCCGGTACGGCCATCCGCCAACCGTCCGGGAATGAGCCCGCGCAGCGCGTTGCCGCAGAGGATCTGCCTGCCCTCCAGGTCTTGCGGGTAGAGGAGCCTTTCTTGCGCGCGGCCGGAGGCGATGAGCCATTCGCGCAGGACGCCAGGCAGCAGGCCGCAGGCAAGCGGCGGGGTTAGAAGCCGGCCTTCATCCTCAAGGAACAGGTTGGAAATCGTGCCCTCGCAGACCTCGCCGCGTTCGTTCATCAGCATCGCCTCGTCGCTGCCCTCCGGCAGCGCGGCGCGGGCGGCGTCATAGGCCGGGCGGTGCGAGGTCTTCACCCGCAGCCACGGATCGGTGCTGTGAAGGCGTATCGGCGACAGGCTCAGCCTCCAGAAGGCGGGATTGGCCGGCAAGGGCGCATGCGTCACCGCGACCTCGCCCGTCGCAACGACCGTCAGCCGCACCCGCAGCGCCTCGCCGCCGGGCAGGCGGGCCATCGCCGCCTCCACCTTCTCCGGCTCCAAGGGAAAGCCCACCGCCGCGCAGTCGCGGCCGAGCCGGGCAAGATGCAGCGGCCACAGGCGCACCTTGCCATCGGGCTCCGCGCGCATGGTCTCGATGACCTTCAGCCCGGCGGGGATAGCTGCATGAAGCTGGCTTTGCACAAGGCCTCCTCCCATTCTGAGCCGGCGCGGCTGTCATGGACGATGCCTCCGCCGACATAGAGGCGCAAGCGGCCGGGCGCGATCATCACGGGCGAGCGAATGGCGACGTTGAAGCGCATCGGCCCGGCCGGATCGGCCCAGCCGATGGCGCCGTAGGAAACGCCGCGTTGCGCCCCTTCCAATTCGGCGATGATCTGCATGGCGCGGATTTTCGGCGCCCCGGTGACCGAACCGCAGGGAAACAGCGCGGCGAGGATGTCTTGAAGGCCCGCGCCCTCCACCAAGTGCCCTTCGACGGTCGAGGTCATCTGATGCACGGTGGCGTAGGTCTCCACTTCGAAGAGCCTTGGCACGCGCACCGATCCGGGACGGCAGACGCGGCTGATGTCGTTTCTCAGAAGGTCGACGATCATCAGGTTTTCGGCGCGGTTCTTTTCGCAGGCGAGCAGCGTTTCGGCCGCCGCCGCGTCCTCTTGCGCGCTTGCTGCGCGCGACGCGGTGCCCTTCATCGGCCGTGCGAAAATCCGGCCGGAGCCGTCGACCGCGAAGAAGAGCTCGGGCGATCGGCAAAGCACGGGCGGACCGCCGAGATCGACGAAGGCGCCTTCGCCCACCGCCTGGCGGGCGGCAAGTGCGGCATAGATCGCCAGCGGCTCGCCGGCGGCCTCGGCCTCCATCGGGAAGGTGAGGTTGATCTGATAGGTATCGCCGGCCGCGATATAGCGGTGAACGGCGTCGATGGCCCGGTCGTAGCGGGCCCGCGACCACAGCGGGCGCAAGGGGCTAAGGCTTACTGCTGCCGGGTCCGGCAGGGCGGGCGCGCTGCGCGGTTTCTCGAAGACGCCCACGAGGATTAGGGGGAATTCGGGCGTTTCCGGCATCAGCGGCGCCAGCCGGGGCGTCAGCGCATGGCCGAGTTCATAGGCGAAATAGCCTGCCAGCCACGCCCCGCGCCGTCGCGCGGCCTCCAGGGCTGTTAGCGCGGGCGCGACCTCCGCGGCATTGTCGGCACGGATCACCGTGATCGGCTCGCTGAACAGCGTGCCGCCGCGCAAGGGGCCGTGGTCGAAGCGGATGAGGTGGGTCACCGGGGCGCTGCTTTCCCGGCCGTCGGATGGCGAGCGATACCAAAGCCCTGCTTGAGACGCGCCACGCCCCGCGTTGCATCGCGCCGGAGGGCGGGGCGATTCGTCGAATCGGCCTGTTGGCTCAGAATCACACCTTGAAAAATCAATCGCCTAGGGCGCGATGGCTGGGGAACCTGGATTCCAAGAGAAGCCGGTAACCTATTAAAATACAATAAATTCCCGTCCGATGCTCTGCGCGGAGCATACACTTCCGTGAGACAGGATCCAAGCCGGTCGGGTGGTGCCCGACGCACACTCGTCTGCTGTCAGCCAGCGGCGAAACGCGTTGATCGCAGGAAGGGCCAGACAACGCGCTGCCGGTGAGGGATCTGGGCGCTATCGGGTGTTCGATCCACGCCCCCCGCACGGGGGGCGACGGTGCGGCGGCACGCGGCCGGGCGACACACGGGTTTCGATCCACGCCCCCGCACGGGTGGCGACCGATTGCTGAATGGCGCTCGTCCAGTTGTAGAAGTTTCGATCCACGCCCCCGCACGGGGGGCGACATCGCCGCGGCGGAGGCGAAGCTGGTCGAGCATGTTTCGATCCACGCCCCCGCACGGGGGGCGACCA
>NZ_JHZK01000040.1 GCF_000688515.1 Afifella pfennigii DSM 17143
CGGGGCTGCTCGCCTGGCGCGCGGTGTCCCCCGCCAGCCGTTTCTTGCCGGCCTCGAGGAACTCCTTCGACCAGCTGTAGTAGAGGCTCGTCGCAATGCCTTCGCGCCGGCACAGCTCCGCGATGCTCTCCTCGCCACGCAGGCCCTCGAGCACGATACGGATCTTCTCCTCCGCCGAATGATGCTTGCGCGTGCGCCGACGGATGTCTTTCACGACACGATCGGCCGGCAGCTTGGGCGTTCCGGGTTTCTGTCTCATCTCCACTCCTTGGCGGTTACGATGAGCCAGAAACCCTCCTTTACGAAATCACCTCAGATGGCCCATGGGCGCTGATCCCGGACACCCTTGGTCACCACGCCGGAGAAGACGTTGCCGGTCCACAGACCGGTCGGGCGCGACAGCGGCTTGATCTCGACCGGCAGGCCGACCATCGCGTCCCAGCCCTCGCCCGAGGCGTAGCTGTCGACCACGACCTTGGCGTAATGGACAATGTACTTGCCCTCCGCCGGCTCCCAATAGGGCTGCGGCGTGACGTAATAGACCGCCGCACCCGGCTCTGCGAGCTCGTCGGTGAGCCGCCAGGCCTTCTTGCCCTCCTTCTCGATCTCCTCAAGCTTGTCTGAAAGGTCCGTCTTCGTGCCGCCTTTGAGGACGCCGATTTCGGCCGGGCGCTCCATCTGCATCGTCGGACCGCCCTCGAACGGATGCGTAAAGACGAGATCGAGCGTCACCTCGCCGCCCTCGGGCAGGACATCCGCCGAGGGAATGATCTCCTGGAAATGCGCAGCGGCGGGAAGGGCATAGGAGGTCACGAAGAGAGCGGCGAGCGCCAACGGGCTGGTGAGACGGTGGTTCATGGGGTGCACTCCAGTCGGTAAGATTTTTTTGCTGCTTTATCACACCTCCTGAGCGCCGCAAGGGCAGGCGCGGCCGCAGTCACATCTTTTCCGGCCGCGCCGCGGGACCTAAGTTGCGGCGAGCCTCGGAGGAGCCCCCAATGCAGCGCGTGACAATCACCATGACCGACGAGATCGCCGACAAGCTCGACCGCTTCATGAAGGCGAGCGGCGCGCAGAACCGGTCAGAAGCGATTCGCGATCTGGTGCGCCGTGCACTGACCACCCGCAGCGACGTGCCGCCGCAATCGGCCTGCCTCGCCGTCCTCAGCTGCGCGCTCGACCAGTCGAGCCGCAATCTCGCCGGTCGCGTCCCGCAGAGCCGGCTCGACCGCCACGACCAGAACATCGCCGCCCTTTCCATCCCGCTCGACCATACGACCTCGCTGGAGGTCGCCGTCATGCGCGGCAGGGTGGGAGAGCTCACCGGCGCCGCCGAATCGCTCTTTCTGGAGCGCGGCGTCATGCACGGCTCGCTCGCCCTCATCCCGATCGGCGAGGACAGCCAGCGCCACGCCCACGGCGATAACGCCTACGAGCACACCCACCTCAAGGTGCAGTCGGCGTTTTGAACGAGATGGTCAACCGAGGTTGGCCGCGCCCCTCGAAGAACCACCGAACATGTGCTGGAGGCGGCAGGGAGCGGGTCGCGGAGCCATTCCTGCACAGATGCGCCGGGCTCTGAACCAGGAATTCCCGGCTCCGGCAAAACAAATGCCTCCGTCTTCGAAGACGCGCAACCGCCCTAGGCGGCAAAACCCGCCGAGGAGGAGCCTGTCGAAGGAGTGGAGCCTGACAAGGCGATCGGCGAGAGGGCTTCGCCGCTTCCGCCGAAGCCGGAAGAGGCCGCGCCCGAACTCCACACACTCCAGGCCATCGCGGAAGAAAGCGACCTCGCGGCGCCCTTCGTAACGCCCCTGCCGCGGGCTCGCCCGCAGGATATCCCGGAGAAGACGCTGGCCGCCTTCGGGCGCCAGAAGAGCGAGGAAAAGCGCGAAGTGCGCACGCACCGGCAAGCTGCTGAGCGCGCCTCCGAAAGCCGGCGCGCTGCGGCACAGGCGGCGGCGCGCCCCGCATCCAATCGTGCGGCAGCCGCAACCCTCGGCGGGCACGCGACGACGGGCGATCCCGGCCCGAGCCGACGCGCCGTCTCCAACTACAACAGCCGCGTCTACTCCCATCTTGCCCGCTACAGGCGCTTTCCGCCGGGCGGTCGCAAAGGCGGCCGTCCGACCGTCCGCTTCACCCTCAGCGCCTCCGGCGCGGCCGGCGGCGTCCGCCTTGTCGCAAGCTCCGGCGATCCGGCAATCGACGAGGCGGCCCTTGCCATGGTCCGGCGCGCCTCGCCCTTCCCGCCCATACCCCGCGAGATCAAACGCCCTTCTCTCACCTTCACCGTGCCGATCCGTTTTTCCCGGTGGTGAACGAGTGGACGATCGATGCCGCTCATCGTTTGCGGCCCCTGATCTTGCGGACATAGAGCTCCAGCCGGTGCGAGACGATCTCGTAGCCGCGTGAGCGGGCAATCTCCTCCTGCAGCGCCTCGATCTTGTCGGAGCGGAACTCAATGACCTCGCCTGTCTCCGTATCGATCAGATGGTCGTGGTGCCTGCCGCCGGCGGGCTCGAAGCGGGAGGGTCCGCCCTCGAAGACATGGCGCTGGATGGCGCCGCGATCTTCCAGGACCTTCATGGTGCGGTAGACGGTGGAGAGCGAGACGCTGGCGTCGATCTCCGAGGCGCGATGAAAGATCGTCATAGCGTCCGGGTGACCTTCTCCCTCCGCCAGGATCTTCAGGATCGTCTTGCGCGGCCGCGTGATGCGCATCCCTGCGGAGCGCAGTTCGTCCTCGTATCTCTCTTGGCTCTTCGGCTCGCCCATGGCCTCCATCTAACCCGTGTTCCACCGGCTGCAAAGTATGCGGGCAGGCTGGCGACAGCGCTGGCACGACCCGCAAAGCGATCGGTCCCGCCTTTTCTTATTGCAAATGATTTGCACTTGCATTTGAAGAATGGAGCTGTCATGTGAGGAAGGCACCCGGCGGGCACACCGCTTCCGCCCAACATGGAGAGACCCTTGGCGAAACGACTTGGATTGCTTCTTGCGCTTGCCGCCCTGCCCTTGCTTTCGGCCCTCGCCCAGCCGGCGGCCGCAGCGGATAAGCTGAAAGCCGTCACCACCTTCACCGTCATCGCCGACATGGCGCAGAATGTCGCCGGCGATACGGCGATCGTGGAATCGATCACCAAGCCCGGTGCCGAGATCCACGACTATCAGCCGACGCCGGGCGACATGTTGCGCGCGCGCGACGCGAACCTCGTCCTGTGGAACGGGCTCAATCTGGAACGCTGGTTCGAGCGCTTCCTCGCCAATCTCGGCGAGATGCCGAGCGTCGTCGTGTCGGAGGGCGTGGAGCCGATGAGCATCTCGGAGGGCCCCTATGACGGCAAGCCGAACCCGCATGCATGGATGTCGCCGACGAGCGCGCTCATCTATATCGACAACATCCGCGATGCCTTCATCGCCCAGGACCCGGAGAATGCAGAGACCTACAAGGCGAATGCGGAGGCCTATAAGGGGAAAATCCGCGAGGTGATCGATCCGATCCAGGCGGAGCTGGCGAAGATCCCGCCGGAAAAGAGATGGCTCGTCACCAGCGAGGGCGCCTTCAGCTATCTCGCCCGCGACTTCGGCCTCAAGGAGCTCTACCTTTGGCCGATCAATGCCGACCAGCAGGGAACACCGCAGCAGGTGCGCAGGGTGATCGACGCCGTCAAAGAGCACGACATACCTTGCGTCTTCAGCGAGAGTACGGTGTCGGCCAAGCCGGCCCAGCAGGTGGCGCGCGAGACCGGCGCGACCTATGGCGGGGTGCTCTACGTCGATTCGCTGAGCGAGGCGGACGGGCAGGTGCCGACCTATATTGACCTGCTGCGGGTAACCTCCGACACCATCGCACAGTGCCTTACCAAATGATGCTGATGTCCTCTGAAACATTTCTGAAAGATGCGGTGCCGGGCCCCTCGTCCGGCATCGCCGTGCAAGACGCCACCGTCACCTACCGCAACGGCCATACGGCGCTGCGCTCCGCCAGCTTCGAGATTCCGACGGGGACCATCACGGCCCTCGTTGGCGTCAACGGCAGCGGCAAGTCCACCCTGTTCAAGGCGATCATGGGCTTCGTGCCGGTTGCCGGCGGGTCCATCTCGGTGCTCGGCGGCAGCGTGCAGCAGGCGCTGAAGCGCAATCTCATCGCCTATGTCCCGCAGAGCGAGGAGGTCGACTGGAATTTCCCCGTTTTGGTGGAAGACGTCGTGATGATGGGGCGCTACGGACGGATGAACTTCCTGCGCCAGCCGAGACGCGCCGACCACCAGGCCGTGAACCAGGCGCTGGAGCGCGTCGGCATGACGGCCTTCCGCAAACGCCAGATCGGCGAGCTTTCAGGCGGGCAGCGCAAGCGCGTCTTCTTGGCGCGCGCCCTGGCGCAGGACGGCCGGGTCATCCTGCTCGACGAGCCCTTCACCGGCGTCGACGTCAAGACCGAGGAAGCCATCATCGCGCTGCTGCGCGATCTTCGCGCCGAAGGCAGGGTGATGCTGGTCTCCACCCACAATCTCGGCTCGGTGCCCGAATTCTGCGACCGCGCCGTGCTGGTCAAGGGCACGGTCCTCAGCTACGGGCGGACGGAGGACATCTTCACGCGGGCCAATCTGGAGCGCACCTTCGGCGGCGTCCTGCGCCATTTCGATCTTGCGGAAACCGCCGAGGGAAGGCCGACCGCGATGATCTCGGACGACGAAAAGCCCTTTCTTATCTACGAGGAGGAAGGCGAGCAGGCCGATCGGCGAGAGGATGCGAAATCCTCATGAGCCACCTTCTGGAGCCCTTCGCCTACCAGTACATGGTGAACGCCATGTGGGTGAGCGCGCTCGTCGGCGCCACCTGCGCCTTCCTTTCGGCCTATCTGATGCTGAAGGGCTGGTCGCTGATCGGCGACGCGCTTTCCCATTCCATCGTGCCGGGCGTCGCCGGCGCCTATATGCTCGGCCTGCCTTTCTCCATTGGCGCATTCCTCGCCGGCGGCCTTGCTGCCGGCGCCATGCTCTTCCTCAACCAGCGCACGAAGCTGCGCGAAGACGCCATCATCGGGCTGATCTTCACGTCCTTCTTCGGGCTCGGCCTCTTCATGGTGTCGCTGTCGCCGGCCTCGGTGAACATCCAGACGATCGTGCTCGGCAATATCCTCGCCATCACCCCCGCCGACACGATCCAGCTCGTCATCATCGCGGCCGTGTCCCTTGCCATCCTGCTGGCCAAGTGGAAGGACCTGATGGTGGTCTTCTTCGACGAGAGCCATGCGCGCTCCATCGGCATCAATCCGGGGCTGATGCGGCTCGTCTTCTTCACGCTCCTGAGCGCCTCCACGGTCGCCGCCCTGCAGACCGTCGGCGCCTTCCTCGTCATCGCCATGGTGGTCACCCCCGGCGCGACGGCCTATCTCCTCACCGACCGCTTTCCGCGCCTCATCGCCATCAGCGTCGCGATCGGCGCGGCGACGAGCTTCATCGGCGCCTATTCCAGCTATTTCCTCGACGGCGCCACCGGCGGGATCATCATCGTCCTGCAGACGCTGGTCTTCCTCATCGCCTTCGTGGTCGCGCCCAAGCATGGCCTTCTCGCCTCGCGCCGGCGCGCCCGCGAGGCCTTGCAGAAGGACGCGGAAGAGCCAAGGCCGCAGGCATTGCCGCAGCTTCAGCCGGGAGATTCAAGATGAGCGCGCTCGACTTCGCTCTCATGCCCTTCACCCTGCCCTTCATGCGCGAGGCCATGCTGATCGCGGTGCTGGTGGCGGTGCCCGCCGCCCTTCTGTCGTGCTTCCTCGTCCTGAAGGGATGGTCGCTGATGGGCGACGCGATCTCGCACGCCATCTTCCCCGGCGTCGTGCTCGCCTATCTCGCCGGCCTGCCTCTCGTTCTCGGCGCCTTCGCTGCCGGCATGACCTGCGCGGCGGCGACCGGCTATCTCAGCCAGAACAGCCGCATCAAGCAGGACACGATCATGGGCATCGTGTTCTCGGGCATGTTCGGCCTCGGCCTCGTCCTCTACACGAAGATCCAGAGCGAGGTGCACCTCGACCATATCCTTTTCGGAAACATCCTCGGCGTGCTGCCCTTCGACCTGTGGCAGAGCGCGGTCATCGCCGCGCTCACGATCGGCGTCATCGCGGCGAAGTGGCGCGACTTTCTCCTGCACGCCTTCGATCCGCAGCATGCGCGCGCCATCGGCCTGCGCGTCGGGCTGATGCATTACGGGCTCCTCACCATCCTGTCGCTGACCATCGTGGGGGCGCTGAAAGCAACCGGCATCATCTTGACGATCGCGCTTCTCATTGCGCCGGGCGCCATCGCTTTCCTGGTCACGCGGCGCTTCGGCCAGATGATGCTGGTCGCCGTTCTCCTGTCGCTCGCCTGCTCGTTCCTGGGCGTCTATGCGAGCTTCTTCATCGATAGCGCGCCGGCGCCGACGATCGTGCTTCTCCTCGCCGCCTGCTTCATCGTTGTTTTCGCCGCGACGCGTTTTCGCCACGAGCGGCGCATGAAACAGCCTCAGCCCGTCAAGGCGAGCCGCGAGAGCTGAGCGGGTTCTTCTCGTCCCTCATTGCCGCCATACCGGCCTTTCAAGCGCCGCGGCATGCGCCACCGGGGCGCTATTGACATGCGAGCTTACGATGCGGCACGAAGAATGCGTCGACGGTTTCCGGACGCCGAAGCGGCCGGATGAAAAGGGAACACGGTGAGGCGTACCCATCAGGGACCGAAACCGTGGCTGCCCCCGCAACTGTGAGCGGCGAGCAGGGCTTCAACACGCCACTGGCGCAAGGCGCCGGGAAGGTGAAACCCCGCTAGGACCCGCAAGCCAGGAGACCTGCCGTTGATGCGCGACGCCGGGCGACCGGGGCCGCACCGCAATGGACGCCGGGGTGAGCGTCTGGCGGTGGATACGGCGCCACGGGAGCTTTCCCGCGTCCTCTCCTCGCCCAAACCCCGATCGTCCTTTCCGACATCCGTCGTGGGCCATCCACGCCGGGCAACTGGAGAGACGATTCCCATGAGACTTTTCGACAACGCCGCTTTCGGCCTCGCCGCAGCCCTCTTCCTCTTGCCAGCCGCCGCGCAGGCGCACTTCCAGCTCATCTACACGCCCGAAGTGAACCTGGAGAACCCCGGCGACGTGCCCTTGAAGCTCGTCTTCTGGCACCCCTTCGAGAACGGGCATGTGATGGACATGGGCGAGCCGCAGGAATTCTACGCCTTCTTCCGCGGCGAGAAGATCGACCTCAAGCCCTCGCTGAAGGAGGTCACCTTCGAGGGCTCTGAGAACAGCGCCAAGGCCTTCGAGGCAACGCTGCCGGCCAAGCGCGCCGGCGACTACATCCTCGTCGCCGTCCCCGCCCCCTATTACGAGGAGAGCGAGGACATCTACATCCAGCAGATCACCAAGAGCTACGTGAACCGCGGCCAGCTGCCGACCGATTGGATGGAGCCGCAGGGCCTGGCGACCGAGATCCTGCCGCTCAACCGGCCCACCAACATTCTCGCCGGCTCCACCTTCACCGGCCGCGTCCTCGCCGAGGGCGAGCCCGTGGCGGGCGCCGAGATCGAGGTCGAATATATGGCCGCCGAGCCGCTGATGGACGAGAACAAGCCGGGCGAGCCCAAGGCCTCGCCGATGCCGGGCGGGGCCGTCGTCGCGATCAGCGACGCCAACGGCTACTTCACCTTCGGCATCCCGAAATCCGGCTTCTGGGGCTTCGCCGCGCTCGGATCCGGCCCCGCAAAGGAGCACGAGGGCAAGGAACTCTCGCAGGACGCCGTCATCTGGGTGCGCGCCTACGACGTCGAATAGACGCGCGGAGGGTCCGACATGCATATCGTCGACGGGGCGCTCGCAAACGAGGTGGTGATCGGCGGGACGGTGATCGCCGTTGCCGGCATCGGCCTCGGCCTGAAGAACCTGCCGGCAGAGAAGATGCCCGCCGCGGGCGTCCTCAGCGCCACCTTCTTCGTCGCCTCGCTCATCCATGTGCCGATCGGGCCCTCGAGCGTCCACCTCATCATGAACGGCCTGGCCGGGCTGGTGCTCGGCTGGGCCGCCTTTCCCGCTCTGTTCGTGGGCCTGCTTCTGCAGGCCGTGTTCTTCGGCTTCGGCGGGCTCACCGTGCTCGGCGTCAACACGCTCAACATCGCGATGCCGGCCGTCATGGTCTATTATCTCTGCCGGCACGGCATCGCAGCGAGATCGTTGACGGTCGCGGCCATCTGGGGCGGCGTCGGCGGGGGCCTCGCCATCGCCCTCACGACCGGCTTCGTCGCCATCGCGCTCGCGCTTTCGGGCGACGAGTTCATCCCGGCGGCAAAGCTCGTCTTCTTCGCTCATATCCCGATCATGATCGTCGAGGCGCTGGTGACCGGCGCGGCCGTCGTGCTCGCCAGGCGGGTCAAGCCCGAGCTCTTCGCCGCAATCACGCGCTCCGCGTCCAAGGAGGTCACGCCATGAGGCGACTTTGCGCAGCCCTCGCCCTTGTCCTTCTCCTTCCCGCCTCGCAAGCTTTGGCGCACAAGGTTCTGGCTTCCGTCTTCGCATCGGGCGACCATGTGGAAGGCGAGATCGGCTTTTCCAACGGCGACATGGCCTCCAACGCGACCGTCGAGGTCTTCGACGAGGAGGGCAACAAGCTCGGCGAGGTGACGACGGACGAGACCGGCTATTTCACCTACAAGCCGGAAAAGGCCGTGCCCCTCGTCTTCAAGTCCAATCTCGGCGCCGGCCATATCGCTGAAGTGCATATGTCCGCGGACGAGCTTCCGGAGATCGGCGGGGCGGCGGCTTCCCCGGCTCTCGCCGCGGCGGAAGCGGCGGCCGGCGAGGCGGCAAGCGAGGCGGCCGGCGAGGATGCGGGGCAAGCGCCCGCCATCGACATGACCGCCCTCATCGATGCCCAGCACCGGATGATCACGGAAGCCGTGCAGAAGCAGGTCATACCGCTGAGGCGCGATATCGACGCCTACAAGGAAAAGCACGACATGCAGTCGATCATCGGCGGCATCGGCTACATTTTCGGTCTCTTCGGCCTCGGCTTCTACGTCGCAGCGCGCCGCAAGATGAAGGCGGCCTGAGAATGGGCCACGTCCTTGGCGCGGAGCGACGGGCGCTGCGCGATACCGGAACGGCTCGCGAATCGCTCCTTTCCGCCATCGATCCCAGAAGCCGTATCCTGGCATCCATCGCCTTCGCCATCGTCATCGTGGCCCTCGACAATCTCGTGCTCCTCCTCGCCGGACTGGCGGCGGCGCTTCTCATCATGGTGGAGGCACGCCTGCCCGTCCGCTCGACCCTCAAGCGCATGGCGGCGATGGACACCTTCATCATCTTCCTCATCGCCATGCTTCCCTTCACCGTGCCAGGGGATCCGATCTTCACGGTCTTCGGCTTCGCCGCCACCTGGGAGGGGCTCCGGCAGGCTGTGGAGATCGCCCTCAAGGCCAATGCCGTCATCCTGGCGCTGATGGCTCTCGCCGGCTCCATGGAGCCTGTCGCCCTCGGCCACGCTCTGAGCCGCCTCAAGGTCCCGGACGGCCTCATCCACCTGCTGATGTTCACGGTGCGCTACGTCGACGTGCTGCAGCAGGAATACATGCGCCTGCGGATGGCGATGAAGGCGCGGGGCTTCCGCCCGGGCAATAACGGGCATACCTACCGCTCCCTGGGCTATCTCGTCGGCATGATGCTGGTTCGGGCGATCGAGCGCTCCGAGCGCATCCTCGGCGCGATGAAATGCCGGGGCTTCACCGGCCGCATACCGCTTCTCGACGAGCTCGCCTTCTCGCGCCGCGACATCTTCTTTTCCATTGGCATGACGGCTTTTCTCGGAGCCCTTATCGCGCTTCAGCTCACCCTCTAGCGGCCGGGAGGCCTTCCATGTCCGAGTTGCTCAAGCTTTCCGACATCCACTTTGCCTATCCCGCCGGCCCGCTTGTCCTTTGCGGCGCTTCCTTCTCGCTGTTCGAAGGGGAGCGGCTATGCATCGGCGGTCACAACGGGGCTGGCAAATCGACGCTTCTGCAGGTGATCGTCGGCCTTCTGCGACCGCTTTCGGGAAACATCCTCGCCTTCGGGAGCGAGCGGAGCGAGGAAAAGGACTTCTTCGAGGTGCGCCGGCGCGCCGGCCTCGTCTTCCAGGATCCGGACGATCAGCTCTTCTGCCCGACAGTCGCCGAGGACATCGCCTTCGGCCCGCTCAATCTCGGCAAGAGCCGCGACGAGGCCATGGCAATCGTCGACGACGTGCTGCAGCGGCTCGATCTCACGGGCTTTCGCGACCGCATCACCCACAAGCTTTCCGGCGGCGAGAAGCGGCTGGTCACGCTGGCGGCCGTCCTTGCCATGCAGCCGGACGTGCTTCTCCTGGACGAGCCGACGAACGCGCTCGATGTGGAGAACAAGGCGCGCCTCAAGGATATCCTTCTGTCCCTCCCCCAGGCGATGATCCTGGTCTCCCACGACCATCGCTTCCGCGACGAGCTGGCGACCCGGACGGTGACGATGATCGACGGCCAGCTATTGGAGCGCGAACCACGATGCGCGGCCGGGCGGGAGGCGGACTGATTTTTTGTTTTTGCCTTATCCCCTCCTGGGGGATAGGATATCGCCATGCAGCACACCACACATGGCGACGTCGTCAAGCGCCTGCGGCGGGCCGAAGGGCATCTGCGCCACACGATCGAGATGATCGAGGCGGGCCGACCCTGCCCTGATGTCGCCCAGCAACTCCACGCCGTCGCCAAGGCCATCGACCAGGCAAAGCGCCTCTTCATCCATGACCATATCGACCACTGCCTCGACGGCAGCGTGACGGAAGGCGCGGAGCGCACCAGCCTGGTGGCCGAGTTCAAGGAAATCTCAAAGTACCTGTGAGTGAGTGAGCGTGGATATCACCGGCCTCATCGCGGAAGGGCGCGCCAACCCGCTCCTTCTCTTTGCCATGGCTCTCGCTCTCGGCGGGCTGCACGGTCTGGAGCCGGGCCATTCCAAAACGATGATCGCTGCCTATATCGTCGCGATCCGCGGCACGGTCGCACAGGCGGCGCTGCTCGGCGTCGCCGCCGCCTTCTCGCATTCCATCATTGTGTGGGTCCTCGCCGTCCTAGGCATGCGCTTCGGCTCGGAGCTGATCGGCGAGCGGACGGAGCCCTTCTTCGTCATGGTATCGAGCGTCATCATCCTCCTGATCGCGCTGTGGATGTTCGTGCAGACGCTGAGAGCGGCCCGCGCGAAAGGTGATGCCCCCCTTCCGCTGGCGGCGACGGCGGCGAGGGCGCATCCGCGTGCCAGCGACGCGGAGGGGCAGCACAGCCACGAGCATGGCGGCCACGGGCACGCTCATGCCGGCCATTCGCATGTCGGGCACGCCGGCGAGCACGGGCAAGGCCATGGGTATGACCACCGCCATGCCCACGATCACGGCGATGCGCACATCCACGATCATTCCCATGATCACCATGCGCACGATCATCATCAAGCCCAGGAGGGCGGCGAAGGGCATCTCGACGCCCACGCCGCGGCGCATGCCCGCGAGATCGAGGCCCGGCTCGGCACCGGAAAGACCTCAACCTGGCAGACCCTCCTGTTCGGCCTCTCCGGCGGGCTCATCCCCTGCCCCGCCGCGATCATGGTGCTGCTTCTTTGCCTTCAGCTCGGCCAGTTCTGGCTCGGCATCACCCTCGTCGCCGCCTTCAGCACCGGCCTTGCCCTGACATTGGTTGCCGTCGGCGCCGTCGCCGCCCTCGGCATCGGCTTCGTCTCCAGGCGCTCCTCGCGCTTCAACCAAATCCTCGCCAAGGCCCCCTATGCCTCGGCCGCCCTCGTCGGGGCGATCGGCCTTGTCATGCTTTATTCGGGCTGGAGCCACCTCGCGCACGCAGCCCCAGCGTGAAAGCCCTCAGGGGGAGGAAGGCCGGCGCAGCAGGTAGACATCCATGATCCAGCCGCGACGGGCTCTCTCCTCGCCGATGATCCGGGCAATCTCCTCGGCCTTGCCGCGAAGCGGGCCGGAGACGAGAATCTCCTCGGGCATTCCAAGATAAGCACCCCAGTAGATATCGAGATCGGTGTCGGCGAAGCGGCGAAAGAGGGCTCGCCCGTCGAGAACGACAAGCACATTGTCGAGGCTCGCCGCATCCGCAGCGGCAAGCTGGCGCGCCGAAATGATGGTGATCGTCTCGCCGATCCGGTTGAGGGCGATGCGGTGGCGGGCGGCCAGAAGCTGCAGGCTCGTGATCCCGGGCACGACCTCGAAGGAGACGGCCGCGCCCTGCGCCTCCAATTCATGGAAAATCTCGATGGTGCCGTCATAGAGGCCGGGGTCACCGATGACCAGGAAACCGCCGGTTTCGCCCTCGGCGAGCTCGCGGCCGAACAACTCGGCCAAGAGGCGTCGCCGCTCTTCCCGCCAGGCCGCCATCGCGGCGGGGTAGTCCGGCACTTCCTTCGGCCGCTCCGGGTCCGTCGCATAGACGAGGCGATAGCCACCGCCAGGGCATGCCCGCCGCAGCACCTCAAGCCGCAGATCGACAAGCGCCGACTTGCCCCTGCCGGGTTTCTCCAGGAGGAAAAAGACGTCGACGCGGCGCATCGCCTCGACTGCGCGCAGGGTCACGTCCCCTGCATCGCCGGCACCGATGCCGATAACCAGAAGGTCTTTCACCAGCCAGAACTCTTTCTGCTGCTGCCAACCTGCGCCGCTAACTCTTTGAGCGGAGCCGCTGACCGCTGTATCGCAGCTCGGATGGCGTGCGTCGTCATGGCGCTGCTGTGAAGTACCTGGCCCATAGCTCATCCCTCCAATCGGGTTCAGCTAAACTGATTCCATCACATAGTGGGACCAGACAACTAGGCTGCAGCGCTCACCGGAGGGCCCGAATGAACATTCACAAGAATGCCCGGCTGACACCCTTGCGTCGAGAGGAGATGGCGCTGTCGGTCATCGAGGGCAGGCTGAGCCAGGCGGAGGCGGCACGCCTTTACGGCGTGTCGGCCAGGATCGTGACGCGCTGGGTGGAGCGCTACAAGGAGGAAGGCCGTGTGGGGATGATCGACCGTTCATCCCGCCCCCACCGGATGCCAAGAGCCACCGACACCGCCTGCGTGGAGAGGATCGTCAGCCTCAGGCGCCAACGCTTCACGGGCCAGCACATCGCCCGCCAAGTCGGTGTCTCGCCGGCCACCGTCAGCCGGGTCTTGAAGCGCGCCGGCCTGTCGCGCCTGAAGGACCTGGACCCGGCCGAGCCGGTCCGCCGCTACGAGCACGAGGCGCCTGGCGACATGATCCATATCGACATCAAGAAGCTCGGCCGCTTTGCGCGGGTCGGCCATCGCATCACCGGCGACAGGACGGGCCAGTCCAACACCCGCGGCGTCGGATGGGAGTACGTCCATGTGGCCGTCGACGATGCCTCGCGCATCGCCTTTACCCAGATCCTGCCCGACGAGAGAAAGCAGAGCGCGGTCGCCTTCCTCACGGCTGCCATCGCCTATTACGAAAGCCTCGGCATCACCGTGAGGCGCGTCATGAGCGACAACGGCGCCTGCTACCAATCGAAGCTCTTCGAAAGGACGTGCCGCAAACTTGGCCTCAAGCATGTGCGCACGAAGCCCTACACGCCCAGAACCAACGGCAAGGCGGAGCGCTTCATCCAGACGGCGCTGCGCGAATGGGCCTATGCGCAGGCCTATCCCACCTCGCAGCGCCGCGCAGAGGAGCTGCCGCTCTGGCTGCATCGCTACAATTGGCACCGCCCGCACGGCAGCCTAAAATCCAAACCACCTATCAGCCGCCTCGTTCTGACCGAGAACAACCTCTTGAGGCTCCATCTAGCGGGCCAGCTTCAGGAGCGCATCCAAATCGAGGTTCGCCTCGCAGTGGTCGGCAAGCGCCTCCAGCGAGGCTTCCACCCGCGCCTCGAAATCGAGCCCGGAGGCGCGGCCTCCGACCTGCTGGAGCCAATAAGCGCGAAAAGCGTCGGAGGCGAAGATGCCGTGCAGATAGGTTCCGGCGACACGCCCATCGGGCGAGATCGCACCTTCGGCCCGCGCGCCGCCATGCGGTTCGCGCAGGTGGAGCCAGGGGCGGTCAAGGCCCGGCCCGCTGGTGCGGCCCATATGCATCTCGTAGCCGGTGATACGGCAGCCGCTCGTCTCCTCGCCCACATCGAGCTCGATAAGCCGCTTGTCGCCGCCGATCACGGTTTCGATGTCGAGAAGCCCGAGGCCGGGCGTTTCTCCTGCGGGCCCCTCGATGCCTTCCGGATCGCGCACGAGGCGCCCGAGCATCTGAAAGCCGGCGCAGATGCCCAGCACCCGCCCGCCCTTCCTGACATGCGCCAAAATATCGACGTCCCAGCCCTCGCGCCGCATCACGTCCAGATCGGTACGCGTCACCTTCGAGCCCGGCAGGATGACGACATCCGTCTCGGCGGGAATCGGCGAGCCCGGATTGACGAAAGTGAGACTGACACCCGGCTCGGCGGACAACGGGTCGAGATCGTCGAAATTGGCGATGCGCGAGAAGCGCGGCACGGCGACGTTGAGGCCGCTGCCACGGCGTTCGGGCGGGCGCTCCAGGGCGAGCGAATCCTCCGCCGGCAGGCAGTTCGCTTGCTCGAACCAGCGCATGACCCCGAGACACGGCCAGCCAGTCTTCTCGGTGATAGTCTTGATGCCCGGCTCGAAGATCGTCAGGTCGCCGCGAAACTTGTTGATGAGATAGCCGACGACCCGTCCCCGATCCGCCTCGTCGAGAAGCTGATGGCTGCCGACGATGGCGGCCATGGTGCCGCCGCGATCGATATCGGAGAGGAAGACGACCGGCAGGTCGGCCTGCTCGGCAAGGCGCATGTTGGTGATGTCCGAAGCTCGGAGATAGACCTCCGCGCCGCTGCCGGCGCCCTCCACCAGCACCAGATCCGCTTCGCGCGTCAGGCGGTTGAAGCTGTCGAGCACGGCGGGCATGAGCTTTTGGCGCATGCGGTGATAGGTCTTCGCCGGGCAGTTGCCGAGGGAGCGGCCGCGCAGTACGACCTGCGAGCCGACTCCGCTCTGCGGCTTCAGGAGAACCGGGTTCATGTGGATCGAGGGCGCCACCCGGCAGGCCCGCGCCTGCAGCGCCTGGGCGCGGCCGATCTCGCCGCGCGGCATGATGCCGTCCGGACCGGGAGGCAGCTCGCTGTCACCCGCGACGGCGGCGTTGTTGCTCATGTTCTGCGCCTTGAAGGGGCGGACGGTAAGGCCGCGGCGCTGATAGGCGCGGCATAGACCGGCAACGAGCATGCTCTTGCCGACATCGGAGGATGTGCCCTGGATCATCAGGGCCCGCGCCCGGCGCGGCAGCCCTTCCGGCCCGGGCGAGAATTCGACCGGGGCGAGGCTCTCTTCCATGGCGCTCACCACGCCAGATGGCGGCAAGGCGCGCTTGTGGCGCGTCCATGCGCACGCGGCGAAGAGGCTGGTTCGTGGAAAGAATTCATCTCATGCACTCCCTTGCGATCAAGGGGCGCGGGTAGCGGAAAGCGGCAGCCGCGAGCGGCCTCACACTCCCTGGGACACCCCGCCCGAGGACAGTTTTCCAAGCGCGCGGCAGGTCTCCTGGCTCGCGGATCACCGGCATCGTCCTGCCTTCCCGATGCGCTCTCGCATCAGTGGCCTTTCTCGACGAAGCCTCACCGCTTACAGTTGCGGGGGCAGCTCCGGCATGGCCTCGCGGCGCACCGGATTCCCTCTTAGCCTCCGGAAGGAGAACTCCCGGAAGAACCACGGCTTGACGTGCCGGAGGGGTTCCCCCGGCCGGGCGTCGTTAGTTCCCGTTCTGGCCCCTTGTCAATCGAAACGAAGCGCTCATCCTGAAAGGGAATCTCAGGCAGGCTGCGACAGCAGCGATTCGCCGGAGGGAATGCATCTGCGGCACATCCGCACGGAGGGCAGGACATGAACGAGAACCGAGAGGAAAAGACCGAGCGGAGCCGCCTGACGCGGGTGGTCACCCGCGGCGGCGACAAGGGTGAGACCTCGCTCGGACGGGGTGTGCGCGTGTCGAAGAGCGACAAGCGGGTGGAGGCCTACGGCACCATCGACGAGGCGAGCGCGCAGATCGGCCTCGTGCGGTCTATTGCAGGCGAGGATGTCGAGCTTTGCGAGATGCTGCGCAACGTGCAGATCGACCTCTTCAACCTCGCCGCCGACCTGCACATGCCGGGCGAGCACGGGGAGCATCTGCGCGTCGGCGACGAGCCGCTGCAGCGCCTGGAGGCGGAACTCGAAGCGATGAACGCCGCCCTGCCGCGCATCACCAACTTCGTGCTGGCGGGCGGCACGGTGGCCGCCGCCCACGCGCATGTCGCCCGCACCACGATCCGCCGGGCCGAGCGCCGCGTCGTCGCCCTGTCGCTGGAGGAAGAGGTAAACCCGAACGTGCTCGTCTACATCAACCGCCTCGCCGATTTCATGTTCATCGCGAGCCGCCGTCTCAACGGCAACGGGGCGACCGACGACGTCTGGGCGCCGCGGGCGAAGAGACCGGCATGACGTTTCGGCAACAGCCTTCCGGGCGGGCCGACCCGCCCGGAAATCCATCTTGACGAAGCGCCCGGCTTCGTGGTCCGTTCCTGGCGACGGTGCCTCTTTGAGGCTGAAAAGGGAACGCGGTGCGGGCTTGGCCCAATGCCGCGACTGTCCCCGCAACTGTAAGCGGCGAATCGCCCGTCACGATGCCACTGGCGCTCCGGCGCCGGGAAGGCGACGGCGCGATGACGACCCGCAAGTCAGGAGACCTGCCGTCAGCCGTGGTCACGCGCGGTCACATCGGTCGGGGTGTGCCGATGGGAGTGGATTCATGCGCCCCAGCGCATGGAGCATCCTCGATCGCGGTGACGTGCCATGTGGCCCGTGTGCCCGCTTCGAGGTCGTTGTCGCGTGTCCTGTTCCCGCCTGCCGCGCCGTGGCGCGTCGTTGCAGCTTTCCGCTGCGCTTTGTCTTTCCGCCAGCGCTTTCTCGCTTGCCGTCTCCTCCCCGGCTCTCGCCCAGGACGACATGGTGGTGCTGCCGGAGATCTCCGTCACCGCCAATCTCACCGAAACGCCGCTGACCAAGGTCGGCAGCGCCGTCACCGTCATCACCGGCGAAGAGCTGAAAGAGCAGAAGATCCTCACCGTCGCCGATGCGCTGCGCCAGGTGCCGAGCGTCGCGGTCAACCAGGGCGGTCCGCGCGGTCAGTTCACGCAGCTCCGGATCCGCGGCTCGGAAGGCAACCAGACGAAGGTCTTCATCGACGGCATTCCGGTCAACGATCCGGCACGAGGATCGGAGTTCGATTTCGCCAATCTGCTGGCCGACGACGTTGAGCGGATCGAGGTGCTGCGCGGGCCGCAGAGCGCCCTCTACGGTTCGGACGCGATCGGCGGCGTCGTCAACATCGTCACGCGGCGGGGCGAAGCCGGCACCCGCCTTTCTGGCCGCATCGAGGCCGGATCGCACGGCACCGTCAGCGGCCATGCCGCGATCAGCGCCGGCGGGGAGAATTTCGATTTTCTGACAGGTGCCGCCGGTGTGCGCACCGACGGCGTCTCCGTTGCCGACGAGCGCCTCGGCAATACCGAAAAGGACGCCTACGAGAACGGCACGTTCTACGCCAAGGGCGGCGTCGACGTCACCGACTGGCTGAACCTTTCGGGCGTCGCGCGCTACACGCGCTCACGCACCGACCTCGATACGGAAGGTTTCCTGCCTTCCGTCGGCCATACAGGGCCACTCGATTCCAACCAGGACGTGAAAGGCGAGCAGCTCTTCACGCGGGCGCAGGCGAAAGTCACCCTCCTTGAGGGGCACTGGGAACAGGTCGCCGGCATCGCCTATACCGAGCAGAACCGCGACTACCGCGACCTGAAGCCGACGGTCGTCACCGGCACCTACGAGGGCGAGCGCGTCCATCTCGACTACCAGTCGAGCTTCATGTTCGACACGCCGGGAATCGCGGACGCGGCGCATACGCTGACCTTCGCCGTCCAGCGCGACGAGGACAGCGCCGTCTCGGAAAGCGTCTGGTCGTCCTTCGACCGTTCGGTCACCTCGACGGGCTTCGTCGGGCAGTACCAGCTGAGCCTTTTTGAGGACCTCTCCCTGACCGCGGGCCTACGGCACGACCGGAACGACATCTTCGACGACGCCACCACCTACCGGCTGACCGGCGCCTACAATATCCGCCCGACCGGCACCAAGCTGCATGCCTCTTACGGTACCGGCGTGAAGAACCCGACCTTGTTCGAGCTCTACGGCTACACCAACACCTATCGGGGCAATCCGGACCTTCAGCCGGAAGAGGCGAAGGGCTTCGACGTCGGCGTGACGCAGGCGCTTTGGGAAGACGCCGCCTCGCTCGACGTCACCTACTTCAACCAGCGGATCACCAACCTCATCACCGGCTCGGGACAGACCTCCACCAACCTGCCGGGCGAGACGGAGATCGACGGCGTGGAGGTCGGGTTGACCGTGCAGCCGGTCGAGGGGCTCTCCGTCACCGGCTCCTACACCTATACGGAGGGCGAGGATTCCACCGGCGCGGAGCTGGTGCGACGGCCGCAGAACCTTGCCAGCCTCGTCGTCAACTACGCCTTCCTCGGCGGACGCGCGAACGTCAATCTCTCCATCGACTACAACGGCGAGCAGAAGGACTGGGTCTGGACCGATCCGTTCTATGCCAACCGGCAGACTATCTCGCTCGATGCCTATACGCTCGTCGACGTCGCCGCTTCCTACGACCTAACCGACCACGCGCAGCTCTATGGGCGCGTCGAAAACCTGCTCGACGAGGAATATTACGACGTCTGGGGCTACGGAGCCGAAGGCGTCAGCGCCTATGCCGGGCTCAGGCTGACATTCTGATGCCGAGGCTTCTTCTGGCAGCCATGCTCATCCTTGCCGCCGCCGCACCGGCGGCGGCAAGGCCGCAGCAGGTCGTCTCCATCAACCTCTGTGCCGACCAGCTCCTGATGCGCCTCGCCGACCCGCAGCAGATCGCCTCCCTCACCTACCTCGCGCGGGACAAGTCCATGTCGAACCTCGCCGACGAGGCACGCGACTTCCCGGTGAACCGCGGCCTTGCCGAGGAGGTGATGCGCTACGAGCCCGACCTCGTTCTCGCCGGGCGCTACACCAAGCGCGTCACCACCGACCTGTTGAAGCGGATCGGCGTCAACGTTCTGGAGCTCGACGTGCCCCGGACCATCGAGGAGGTGGAGGCGCAGATCCGCCTCGTCGGCGGAGCGCTTGGCCAGGAGGCGCGGGCGGAAGCCCTCGTCCGCGAGATCGAGGGGAAGAGGCTGGCGGCGGAAGACGGCGCGACCCCGCAGCGGCCGACGGCGGTCATCTACGAGCCGAACGGCTACACCGTCGGCGCCGGCTCGCTGATCGACACGCTGCTGTCGCTCTCCGGGCTGAGTAACCTCGCAGCGGAACGAGGCATGCAGAATTACGGGCGCCTGCCGCTGGAATCACTCGTCACGCTATCGCCGGACGTTCTCGTCATCGGCACGCCCCGCGAGACCCCTGCACTCGCGACCGAGCTCGTGCGCCACCCGGTGCTCTCGCACATGCCGCGGCCGATGGAGATCGCGGCCGTGCCACCGCGGCTCTGGGTCTGCGCGGGCCCGGAGATGTTCGAGGCCGTCGCCATCCTGCGCCAGGCCGCAGCACAAGCGAGGGCACGCCCATGACGGACACGACCTTCGCCCCTCCCCGGACGGAGATGAGCTACCGCGCGCTCCTTGCCGGCCTCTCGCTCGCCGTGCTTGCGGCATTCATCCTGTCGCTGGCGATCGGCTACGGGTGGCTCGACTTCGGCGCCGCCCTCGCCGATGTCCTCTCCAGCCGTGACAGCCTCAGCGCGCTGGTGCTGACGGAACTGCGCCTGCCGCGCGCCCTCCTCGGCCTCTTCGTCGGCTTCGCGCTCGGCCTCGCCGGTGCCGTCATGCAGGCCTTCCTGCGCAACCCGCTCGCCGAGCCCGGCATCATCGGCATCTCCGGGGCGGCCGCCTTCGGCGCCGTTCTCGTCTTCTACTCCGGTCTCGCCGCCGTCTCGTCCCTTCTCCTGCCCGTCGGGGGCATCGCGGCGGCGCTCGTGGCGGGCTTCCTCCTCTTCGCCGTCGCCGGGCGGAACGCCAGCACCTCGACGCTCATTCTCGCGGGCATTGCGGTCAACAGCCTGGCGGGAGCGCTCGTCTCGCTCGTCCTCAACCTGTCGCCGAACCCCTTCGCGGCGACGGAGATCATGTTCTGGCTGATGGGCTCCTTCGCCGACCGCAGCCTCACCCATGTCGCCATCGCCCTGCCGCCGATCGCCACCGGATGTCTCGCCCTCTTCGCCACGGCGCGGGCGCTCGACGCGCTGGCGCTCGGCGAGGACACGGCGGCGAGCCTCGGCTTCGACCTGCGCGTCACGCGCATCCTCCTGATTTCCGGCGTAGCACTCGCCGTCGGAGGCGCCGTCGCCGTCAGCGGCGCCATCGGCTTCGTCGGTCTCGTCGTGCCGCATCTCCTGCGCCCGCTCGTTGCCTACCGTCCGAGCCTCCTTCTGGCGGCAAGCGCGCTCGGCGGCGCCGCGCTGACGCTCGCCGCCGACATCGCCGTCAGGCTCCTGCCGACTCAGCCGGAGCTGAAGCTCGGCGTCGTCACGGCAATCATAGGCGCGCCCTTCCTGTTCTCGCTCGTCTGGCGCCTGCGCGGAGAAATGCGATGATCATCTCGGCTTCCGGAATCGGCGTGAAGCGCGGCGACGCGACGATCCTTGAAAGCGTCCACGCCGTCTCCCGCCCTAAGGAGATGGTCGGGCTCATCGGCCCGAACGGCGCGGGGAAATCGACGCTGATCGAGGTCATGGCCGGACTGCGCAAGCCGGATCTGGGCCATGTCTTCTATGACGGCAGGCTCGCGGCCTCGGTGCCGCGCCGCAGGCTGGCACGTCGCCTCGCCTACCTTGAGCAGGGTGCGAAGGTGGACTGGCCGCTTTCCGTGGAGAAGATCGTCGCCCTCGGCCGCCTGCCGCATGCGGGCGTCTTTTCTGCACGCAACCGGCAAGCCGACGACACGGCCGTCGGAAGCGCGATGCGGGCCGCGGATGTCGAAGGTTTCGCGCAGCGTGCCTTCACGAGCCTTTCGGGCGGCGAGCGGGCACGGGTGCTTCTCGCCCGGGCGCTGGCGGTGGAGGCGGAGATTCTGCTCGCCGACGAGCCCGTGGACGCCCTCGACCCGCTCCACCAGCTCAACGTCATGGAGCTCTTGAGGCGCACAGCGGACGGCGGCACCGGTGTCGTCGTCGTGCTGCATGACCTGACGCTCGCCTCGCGCTTCTGCGACCGCCTGATCCTTCTTCATCGCGGCCGCGTCGCCGCCGAGGGGGCGCCCGACGAGGTCCTCACCGACAGGATCGTTGCCCAATGCTACGGCGTCCGCTCCCTCTCCGGCACGCATGGCGGCCGCCGTTTCATCGTCCCCTGGCGGCGTGCCTCCGGCTCGTGGAGCGAGCCGTCCGAGGAGGAAACCGAGCCGGAGATCGCCAACGGCCACGGCCGGGTCGTGCCCTTCACGGCCGCACCCTCCCGCCCGATGCTGGATTCCTGACGATGTGCGCCTTTCCGCCCGAAAGGATCGTCTGCCTGACGGAGGAGACGGTGGAAACCCTTCACCTTCTCGGCGAGGACTGGCGCATTGTCGGCGTGCCCCAGCCGACGGGGAGATCGGACCGCTTTGGCGCAGGCAAGGCCGTCGTTTCGGGTTTCACCCGCGCGGACATTCCGGCGATCCTCGAGCTTCGACCCGATCTCGTCATCACCTTCTGCGATATCCAGGGCCCAATCGCCAACGAGCTGATCTGGGAGGGCATACCCGTGCACGCCTTCAACCAACGCAGCGTGGCAGGCATCCTCTCCATGATCCGCATGCTCGGCGCGATGGTCGGCGCGCGGGGAAAAGCCGAGGCGCTCGCCCGCTCCTGCGAGCGGCGGATCGAGGACATGCGCAACCGCACGTCGTCGCGGCGAAGGCCGCGCGTCTACTTCGAGGCCTGGGACAACCCGATGATGAGCGGCGCCGGATGGATAACGGACCTCATCGAGATTGCGGGCGGACAGGACGTCTTCGGCAGGCTGCGGGGAAACCCGGCCGCACGCGACCACATCCTGACGCCGCCGCAGATCCTGCGTGCCGAGCCGGAGGTCATCCTCGCCTCCTGGTGCGGCAAGCCGGTCGATCTCGATCATATCCGGCACCGGCCGGGCTGGGGGGCGCTCCCGGCCGTTCGCGCGGGCCGGATCGCGGAGATCGACGCCTGTCTCGTCCATCAGCCAGGTCCGCTTGCCCTGACGGAAGGGCTCGACGCGATCTTCAGCGCCCTGCATGCCAAGGAGATGCTCTTCCATGACGCCACCCATTGAGATCGGCCTTTCCTCCGGCACCGCGCCCGCACCGGAGGACGTGCTTCTTGCCTGGCTCGTCTGGCTGCCGGAAGGCACCGATCCCGGGACCGCCGCCCGCCAAGAGCTGCAGCGCACGAAACTCCTGCACCCTACCGACCCGCGGCTTGCCCGGCTGGCCGCGCTGCTGCGCGAGGTGGCAGGATCGGCGAGCGGCACGGCCTGACGGCACACGACGAAAGCGGCAATCGATGAGCGAGATCACAAGCCCCCCGGCGATCCCGGATGCTTCTCCACGACGGCCGGGGAGCCCCTGCACCGGGCTCTGCCGGATCGACCCGGCGAGCGGCTATTGCCTCGGCTGCGCGCGCAGCGGCGAGGAGATCGCCATCTGGGGCCAGGCGCCCGACCACGTCCTGAAGCGTGTCATGGCGGAGCTCCCGGCACGACGGGCCGAGCTCGGCATCGTCTTCGAGCGGCTCGACTGGGACGCGGCCGAGATCGCGGACTTCGTCCGGGAAACGCTCCGCCCCGGAACCGGCGCCTGGGTCTTCGGCGTGCACGGCGCACTCGGCGAGTTCATGATCGACAAGGACGAGGAACTGGTGCGGCGGGGCGAT
>NZ_JHZK01000041.1 GCF_000688515.1 Afifella pfennigii DSM 17143
ACAAGGGCTACCGCGGCCACGATGCGCCAAGGCCGCTCGGCGTCTTCCGCTCCGGGCAGAAGCGGGGCGTGTTCGGGGCCATCAAGAAGGAGCTCAGAAGACGATCCGCCATCGAGGCCGTTATCGGACACCTCAAGACCGACGGCCACATGGGCCGCAACTTCCTCAAGGGACGCCACGGCGACCACGCCAATGCCGTCCTCACCGCCGCCGGCTACAACTTCCGCCTCATCCTCCGCTGGCTGAGGCTTCTCTTGCGCCTCATCCTGGAGGCCTTTGCCAAAGCCATTGGCCCCAAAACCGCGCTCCAGACGGCTTCTTAACAGTCAACGACGTCCTCGCGCAGTTGGCATCCGCAATGGTCGATTTCGACCCGCGATTCGTGATCATGCCCGGCACGGAAGCCAGCACCCAAGCCATTGCCCACGCTGACCCTTACGAGGCCGTTCCGGGCCAACCCATCGCTGAGTGAAGGAGCCTCGTCGCTGAGCGGGTATTCTTGAAGGGCAGCATGGCGGAACGGGAAAGCCGGCGCGGCGCGGAAAGGCAGATGTCAGCGGCTGCCGAGCCTCGCCCGGCTTTCGTCAAGAGCACGCTTCCTCCGTTCCCCTCCCCGCAAGGGGAGGGGACGCTTGCCGTTGAGGCCCTGCCTCACATCTGCTTCATCTTGTCGGTGACGGCGCTTGTGGTCGCCCCTTCCGGCTCCTTGGTGATCACCGGGTCGGAGCCGCCCTTAAGGAGCGTCTCCACCGTGCGCTCGTAATCCTCCATGGCGAGCGTGCCGTCGGAGCCTTCCGTCAGCTTGTTGATCTCGCGCACCATGCGCTTCTGGTGCTTCTCGGTCTGGGCGCCGGTCTCGTCGTTCTCCAGCACGATCTCGGCGGCCTCGTCCGGGTTCTCGCGGGCATATTCCCAGCCCTTCATGGAGGCGGCGACGAAGCGGGCCATCTTGTCGACGAAGGCCGGATCCTGAAGGTCTTCTTCCAGGACGTAGAGCCCGTCCTCCATGGTGGCGACGCCCTGATCGGCATACTTGAAGACGACGAGCTCGTCCTCAGGAATGCCGGCATCGATGACTTGCCAGTATTCGTTGTAGGTCATGGTGGAGATGCAATCGGCCTGCTTTTGCAGGAGCGGGTCGACGTTGAAGCCCTGCTTGATCACCGTGACGCCGTCCGGGCCGCCCTCGGTCGGGATGCCGAGCTGGCTCATCCAGGACAGGAACGGATATTCGTTGCCGAAGAACCAGACGCCGAGCGTCTTGCCCTTGAAGTCCTCCGGGCCGGTGATGCCGGTCTCCTTGCGGCAGGTGAGCATCATGCCGGATGTCTTGAAGGGCTGGGCGATGTTGACGAGCGGCACGCCGCGCTCGCGCGCCGCCAAAGCCGCGGGCATCCATTCCACGATGACATCGGCGCCGCCGCCGGCGATGACCTGCGGGGGAGCGATGTCGGGTCCGCCCGGCTTGATCTCCACATCAAGGCCGGCTTCCTCGTAAAAACCTTTGTCTTTGGCGACGTAATAGCCGGCGAACTGGCCCTGGGTCACCCATTTCAGCTGCAGGACCACCTCGTCCTGCGCCACCGCCGGAAAGGCCGCGAGCGCCAGGCCGGAAGCCGTTGCCAATGCTGCCAGAAATCTCTTCATGCCATTCTCCCTCTCTTATTTGGGCCCCGTCTCAATGCCGATAGGACGGGTGCCAGAACGTGAAGGCGCGCTCCAGAAGGGCAACGAGCCCATAAAACAACGAGCCAGCCAGCGCCGCGACGGCGATCTCGGCCCAGACCATGGAAATGTTCATCCGCCCGACCTCGGTCGATATGCGAAAGCCCATGCCCACGATGGGGGTTCCGAAGAATTCCGCGACGATGGCGCCGATAAGGGCGAGGGTGGAGTTGATCTTCAGGGCGTTGAAGATGAAGGGCAACGCCGCCGGCAGGCGCAGCTTGATGAGTTCCTGACCGTAGCTGGCGGCATAGGTGCGCATCAGATCGCGCTCCATGGCGCCGGCGGCCGACAGTCCCGTCACCGTGTTCACCAGCATCGGGAAGAAGGTCATGACGACGACGACCGCTGCCTTGGACGGCCAGTCGAAGCCGAACCACATGACCATGATCGGAGCAATCCCGATGATCGGCAGGGCGGAGACCATGTTGCCGACCGGCAGAAGGCCGCGTTTTAAGAACGGCACCCGGTCGACGAGAATGGCGATAAGAAATCCGGAGAGGCAGCCGATGACGTAGCCGGCGAGGACGGCCTTCAAGAAGGTCTGGCGGAAATCGGCCCACAGGATGGAAAGCGAAGAGGCGATCTGGCGGGCGATCTCGCTCGGCGGCGGCAACAGGACGGGCGGCACACCGAAGCCGCGCACCAGGCATTCCCACAGGACGAGCAGCCACAGGCCGAAGACCACCGGCACGGCGACGGCGTTGAGGCGGCGAAGGCCGCTGCCGCGCCCGCCGCTGCGATGGGCAAGGCCGCGCATCACCTGCACGGCGAGAATGGCGGCCGCGGCGACGAGCAGCCAGAAGCCGAGGCCGGCGCGTCCTGCGATCGGCGCCAGATGGGCAAGCAGCAGGAAGAAGGCGAGCGCCGTGACGGCGGCGACGAGAAGAAGGCGCCCGACCGGGGCGCGCGGCCAGCCGAGCGCCGGCACGGCCATGAGGAGCGCGGCGGCAAGCAGCGAGGAGCCGGCGACCGGACCGCCGCCGGTGGCGACCGGGAACGGTATGGCGGCAAGGGCGAGGAGGGCGGCCGGATAGGTGAGCACCGGCGCCGGGCCGGCCGTCAGCACACCGATGGCGGCAGCCATTCTCTCATGTGCGGCGGAAGCCTCGCTCATCTCGCCATCCCCATACGCCGCAGGACGATGCGGTCGGCGATGCCGACGAGGGTGACGAGGATGGCGGCCATGAAGGCGGCGACGAGAAGCGCCGACCAGATCTGCACCGTCTGGCCGTAATAGGAGCCGGCCAGAAGCCTCGCCCCGAGCCCGGCCCTTGCGCCGGTGGGCAATTCGCCGACGATGGCGCCGACCAGGGAGATGGCGATCGCCACCTTCAGCGAGGCGAAGAGGAAGGGCATGGCAGCGGGAAGGCGGAGCTTCACGAGCGTCTGCCAGGGCCCGGCGGAATAGGTGCGCATCAGGTCCAGAAGCATCGGATCGGGCGATCTCAGCCCCTTCACCATGCCGACGGCGACGGGGAAGAAGGCGAGATAGGCGGAGACCGTGCCCTTGGCGAAGACCGGCGCGACGTTGATGGCGCCGAGAACGACGACGATCATCGGCGCGATCGCCAGGATGGGGATGGTCTGCGAGGCGATGATCCAGGGCATCAGGCTCTTGTCGAGCGTTCTGGAATAGACGATGCCGACGGCCAACAGGACGCCCAGCAGGGTGCCGATGGCAAAGCCCATCAGCGTGGAGGAGAGCGTCACCCAGCCGTGATAGACGAGGCTCCGCTTGGAGGTCGGCTTCATGGCGAAGGTGGTCTTCCAGATCTCCGCCGCCACCTGGTGCGGGGCCGGCAGGACGGGCCGCTCCTGGCTGTAGGTGGCGGCGAGGAAGCCGGTCAGGCTCCGCTCCACGCCGGCGCGCCCATCGGCCTCCATCTGCTGCGGGGCGTTGAGGAAGGCGGCGCCGAGATACCAGACAAGGATGATGGCGGCCACGACAACGAGGACCGGCCCCGTCTGGCCGGCGAAGATGCGTCGGACGAAGACCCGCGGCGACAGGCCGACGCCGCCGCCCGGCTCGGCGAGGGCGGTCATCGCGAGGTCTCCCTTCGCCTTCGCGCCCTTTCGCGGGCGCCGGGGCGATGCCAGCTGATGCGGCCGGGGCTTGTCATCGGCGCGTCGCCTTGCGCGGGCCGCGTGAGGGGGCGGCGGCAGCCGCCGCCAAGAAGGCCGGCCGGATGAGGGAGATGTTGCCGCAGCCCGCCATCTTCAGCGTCTCAATCGTCATAGCTGTGCCCGGCGCGCAGCCCCTCGCGGACACGGTGGGCGATCTCCAAAAACTCCGGCGTCTCGCGGATGTCGAGCGTGCGCTCGCCCGGCAGGTCGCAGTCGATGACGTCGTAGACGCGGCCGGGGCGCGGCGACATGACGACGATCTTGGTCGACAGAAACACCGCCTCGGGGATGGAATGGGTGACGAAGACGATGGTCTTGTGGGTCTTGGCCCAAAGCTGCAGCAGTTGCTCGTTGAGGTGGTCGCGGACGATTTCGTCGAGGGCGCCGAAAGGCTCGTCCATCAAGAGAAGGTCGGGCTCCACGGCGAGCGCCCTTGCGATGGAGGCGCGCTGCTGCATGCCGCCGGAGAGCTGCCAGGGATATTTGCGCTCAAAACCGGTGAGGTTGACGAGTTCCAGATTGCGTTTCACGCGCTCGGAACGCTCGGCCTTGGAAAGGCCCATGATCTCCAGCGGCAGGGCGACATTGCTGGCGATGGAGCGCCAGGGATAAAGCGCGGCGGCCTGGAAGACATAGCCATAGGCGCGGGCGCGGCGGGCGGCGTCGGGGCTCACCCCGTTGACGGCAATCTCGCCGGAAGTCGGCTGCTCCAGATCGGCGATGACGCGAAGGAGCGTGGTCTTGCCGCAGCCGGAAGGACCGATCAGCGAGACGAACTCGCCGCGATCAACGGAAAGGTCGATGTCCTGAAGCGCGTGGACCGGCCCATCTGCCGTCTGAAAGGTCAGCGACAAGTCTGTGAT
The DNA here is from genome assembly GCF_000688515.1 of Afifella pfennigii DSM 17143. Taxonomy (GTDB): domain Bacteria; phylum Pseudomonadota; class Alphaproteobacteria; order Rhizobiales; family Afifellaceae; genus Afifella; species Afifella pfennigii. The sequence goes on from NZ_JHZK01000041.1 coordinate 4,716, forward strand.
GGCGATGACGGAGCCGGAAGCGGATGCCGGCCTTGCAGCCTCCGCCGCCTCGCGCGCGACTTCTTCGACCATTCCCTCTCGCTCTCCCGCGGCAGCTTGGGCGCTGCCCTTCTTTCACACCCTCTCGCCCTCCCCTTGCAAGAAGGAGGCCGGTTTCAACCGTCGCCTCGGCTCGCCCCTTCCCCGTCCCCGCATGGCGGGGGAGGCGCCTTTGCGGCGTCGGCTGAAGCGGGCGCTCAGACCCCTGCCGGAATGCCCGAGCGCTCCACCTTGCGCGGGGCGACGAGCTCCTTCCAGGTCGACAGCGCCTTGTTGGTCGGCGGGCTCGCCGGCCGCTCCACGAAGCGCCCGTCGCCGGTGCCGGCCTTCACCTCGCCCTCCTCATAGGCGATCTGGCCGCGCGAGACGGTCATCCTGGCAAGGCCCGTCACCTCCATGCCTTCAAAGACGTTGTAGTCGATGGCCGATGTCTGCGTCTTCGCCGCGATGGTCTTGGTTGCCGCCGGATCCCAGACGACGATATCGGCGTCGGCGCCTTCGACGATGGCGCCCTTCCTCGGATAGAGGTTCAAAATCTTGGCGATGTTGGTGGAGGTGACGGCGACGAATTCGTTCGGCGTCAGCCGGCCGGTCCTGACCCCGTGCGTCCACAGGAGCGACATGCGGTCCTCAAGCCCGCCGGTGCCGTTGGGTATCTTGGTGAAGTCGCCCACACCCATGCGCTTCTGCTCGGTGGTGAAGGCGCAATGGTCGGTGGCGACGACCTGGAGCGAGCCGGCGGCAAGCCCCGCCCAGAGCGAATCCTGGTGCAGCCTGTTGCGGAAGGGCGGCGACATCACCCGGCGGGCGGCATAATCCCAGTCGGGGTTCTGATACTCGCTCTCGTCGAGGACGAGATGCTGAATGAGGGGCTCGCCGAAAACGCGCATGCCCTTCTGGCGCGCCCTTCTGATGGCCTCATGCGCCTGCTCGCAGGAGACGTGCACGACGTAGAGCGGCACGCCGGCCTGATCGGCGAGCATGATGGCGCGGTTGGCCGCCTCGCCCTCCACCTCCGGCGGGCGCGAATAGGCATGCGCCTCCGGGCCGTTGTTGCCCTCGGCGAGAAGCTTCTGTTGCAGGGCGGCAACGACGTCGCCGTTCTCGGCATGGACGAGCGGCATCGCCCCGAGCTCGGCGCAGCGGGCGAAGGAGGCGAACATCTCGTCGTCGTTCACCATCAAGGCGCCCTTATAGGCCATGAAATGCTTGAAGGTGTTGATGCCTTGCTCGACCACCTTCGGCATCTCGTCGAAAACCTGTTTGTCCCACCAGGTGATCGCCATGTGGAAGGAATAGTCGGTGCGGGCCTTGCCGGCCTTCTGATACCATTGCTGCAGGGCGTCGATGAGGCCCTGACCGGGGGATGGCAGGCAGAAATCGACGGTCATCGTGGTGCCGCCGGAAAGCGCCGCCGCCGTGCCGGAATCGAAATCGTCGGTGGAGAAGGTGCCCATGAAGGGCATCTCCATATGGGTGTGCGGGTCGATGCCGCCGGGCATGAGATAGCAGCCGGAAGCATCGACGACATGGTCGGCCTCGTGGGAGAGGTCGGGACCGACGGCGACGATCTTCTCGTGCTGGATGAAGACGTCGGCCTTGTAAGTCCTGTCGGCGGTGATGACGGTGCCGCCCTTGATGAGTTTGGTCATGCGTTCGCTCCCCTGATCAGATTGGCGCGCGACATTCCCTGTCGTCATGGCCGGGCTCGACCCGGCCATCCACTCCCTGGCGGCTGCAACGGGTCAGAACATCGGAAGATGAAGGGAAAGATCGCGCCAGCCGTGGTTTATCTTCTCGTTTAGTTCGATCTTCCAAACGCGTGGCCAGCTCTTGATCGCCTTTCCGCGTTTGATGGCGTCGACCATCCCGTCGGATTCCTCCTACCAGACAAGCCGTTTCACGCCGTAGCGGGCGGCAACGCCGCCCGTCAGGCCCTATCCGTGCTCCGTGATCCGCCACGGCAGTTCGCAGACGACACCACAGTAAAGGCTGCCGTTCTTCTTGGAAGTGAAAAGATACGTGCATCCCTTTATGTGCCGATGTCGAAACGGAATGGATGCCAAGGTCGAGCCTTGGCATGACGACAAAACATCAGTGCCCCTCTTCCTCGCGCCAGCCTTTGCCCCCTCCCAGTCGTCGACCGCCATGGCGCGAGGATGTCAGCCTTTTTCTTTCCGATGGACTTTCCGCCAGGGTGCCTCACCCGACAATCTCCGCCGTTTCCACCACGGCGTGGAAGAGGACGTTGGCGCCGGCCTCGGCCCATTCCTTGGAGATCTCCTCGTCCTCGTTGTGCGACAGGCCATCGACGCAGGGGCACATGACCATCGCCGTCGGGGCGACGCGGTTGATCCAGCAGGCGTCGTGCCCGGCACCGGAGATGAGGTTGCGGTGCGAATAGCCGAGCCGCTCCGCCGCGTTGCGCACCGCCGTGACGCAGGCCTCGTCGAAGGTGACGGGATCGAAATGGCCGACCCTTTGCATCTCGATCTGGAGCCCGATCTCCTCGGCGATCCTTCTGGCGCCCTGTTGCAGCTTCTCCTCCATCGCGTCCATCACCGCCTTGTCGGGCGAGCGCTGATCGACGGTGAAGACGACCTTGCCAGGGATGATGTTGCGCGAGTTCGGATAGACCTCGCAATGGCCGATGGCGCCGACGGCATCGGGGGCGTGCTCCAAGGCGATCTTGTCGACCAGCTCGGTGATGCGGGCCATGCCGAGCCCGGCATTGACGCGCATCTTCATCGGCGTGGAGCCGGTATGGCTCTCCTTGCCGATGAGCGTGATCTCGGTCCAGTTCAGCCCCTGGCCGTGGGTGACGACGCCGATATCCTTGCCCTCGGCCTCCAGGATCGGGCCCTGCTCGATATGCAGTTCGAAGAAGGCGCGCATCTTCCTGGCGCCGACCTCCTCCTCGCCCTTGAAGCCGATCCGCTCCAATTCCTCGCCGACCGTCTTGCCCTCCGCATCCTTCAGATTATAGGCCCAGTCGAGGGTATGCACGCCGGCAAAAACGCCGGAAGCGAGCATCGGCGGGGCGAAGCGTGTGCCTTCCTCGTTGGTCCAGTTGACGACGACGATGGGATGCTTCGTCTTGACGTTGAGGTCGTTGAGGGAGCGGACGATCTCCAGGGCGCCGAGGACGCCGAGGACGCCGTCATAGCGCCCTCCTGTCGGCTGGGTGTCGAGATGCGAGCCTACATAGACGGGAAGGGCGTCGGGGTCGGTGCCTTGTCTTGTGGCGAACATCGTCCCCATCTTGTCGATGCCCACGCCCATGCCGGCCGCCTCGCACCAGCGCTGAAACAGCCTGCGGCCCTCCGCGTCGGCGTCGGTCAGCGTCTGGCGGTTGTTGCCGCCCCTGACGCCCGGGCCGATCTCGGCCATTTGGTGGAGTGCCTCCCAGAGACGATCGCCATTGATTCTTAGATTGGATTCCACTTCGTCTCCCGTCTCTCCGCTGCTTCGGGCAATCACGATGAACGCCGGCAAGGCGCCCAGAAAACTTGACTAAATGGTCAAATTGCAGGCTAGGTGGCGGGATTTTTCCGGTCAAGGCGAAAGTCCCGCCACAGCCGCCCAGTGATTGTGCAGAGCGCCGAAGGTCATGGGAGCAGAAATGCTTGGTCATGGCGGATCTGAACCGCGGCGCACCCGCATCCAGGCCGCCAAACGGGCGTCGATCGTGAAAGCGGCGCTGGAGGTCTTCTCGGAGGCCGGATACAGCGCCGCCACGCTGGAGCGCATCGCCGAGGCTGCCGGCATCTCCAAGGCGAGCCTGCTCTATTATTTCCCCGGCAAGGAGGCGGTCTACGTCGCCGTCCTGGAAGATACGCTCGCTTTCTGGCTGGAGCCGCTCGCCGCGCTTGACCCGGCCGGCGAGCCTTTGGAGGAGATCGGCCGCTACGTCACCACCAAGCTGGAGATGTCGCGCAAGCGCCCGGCCGCCTCGCGCCTTTTCGCCAACGAGATTCTGGCCGGCGCACCGGCGATCGGCGGCTTCCTGAAAGGCCCCTTGAAAGAGCTGGTCGACAAGGAGGCGGCGGTGATTTCCGGCTGGATCGCAGAGGGCAGGCTTGCCCCCGTCGATCCGCGTCATCTCATCATGATGATCTGGGCGGTGACGCAGCACTACGCCGATTTCGACCCGCAGGTTCAGGCCGTGCTCGGGCGAGAGGCGGCCAAGCGGCGCTTTGCGGCGGCGAGAGAGACGCTGCTCGCCGTCCTCCTGGAGGGGCTGAGGCCGCGCGGCTGAAGCGGGCGGCGGCGTGCGAGCGACTGTGTCGTCTTGTTTGGCGGTCCGTCCGTCGCCGGTTTTTGTCCGAAGCTTGGCAGATCCAGCTGGGCTATTCGTGCGCCCCGGAGGCGGGACGATGCTGCGTCGGCGTCCCAATGGCGCGGCAGGGTGCTTTGTCTGCGAGAGCGCTGCGCTATCTCCCCTGCCACCTAATGCTGCATGCGAGAGCCGATTGCCCGAGGTCTACATCAACCGCATTGCGACGGCCGTTCCGCACCACGACGTGCACCGCTTCTTCCTGGACTTCGCCGCCGCGCAGCTGAAGGAGGATCCACGCCAGCGGAGGATTTTCGCGCGCATGGCCGAGCGGAGCGGCATCCGGCACCGGTATTCCTGCCTGGCGCCGGCGGAGGATCCGCGGGGACCGCATGCAGACCGTGGCGGCATCTTCTCGCGCGGCGCGTTTCCGGGGACGGCGCAGCGGATGGAGATTTACGAACGCCACGCCCCGGAGCTGGCGGTGGCGGCGATCGAACGCCTGAACCTTGAGGGGGAGCGCGAGCACATCACGCATCTCATCGTCACGAGCTGCACGGGCTTTTCTGCCCCCGGCATCGACCTTGAGATCGTCGCCCGCTGCGGGCTCTCGCCTGCCGTGGAGCGCACTATCGTCGGCTTCATGGGATGCTATGCGGCCATCAACGCCTTGAAGCTTGCCCGCCATATCATCCGCTCGGAGCCGGCGGCGCGCGTTCTGGTCGTCAATGTCGAACTTTGTACGCTTCACCTCAAGGACACGACGAAAGTGGAGGACCTCCTCTCCTTCTGCCTCTGGGGCGACGGCTGCGCCGCCTCGCTGGTCAGTGCCGATCCGGTCGGTCTCAGGCTCGACGGTTTCAGAACGTTCTTGGCGCCGGACAGCCGCGAGCTGATGACCTGGCATGTGCGCGACGACGGCTTCGACATGGTGCTTTCTGGCCGCGTTCCCTCGGTCATTCATAGGACGCTCGGACAGCACCGCGAAAGCCTCTTCGGCGAGCGAAACGGTGAGGCGATTACGCTCTGGGCCGTGCATCCGGGAGGGCGCTCGGTGCTTGACGCGGTGGAGCGGGCGCTTGCGCTGAAGCCGGGGGCGCTTGCGCCTTCTCGCCAGATCCTGCGCGATAACGGCAACATGTCCTCGGCAACGGTGATGTTCGTGATGGAGAAGATGCTGGGCCAGGCAGCCGGCGGGACGCATGGCTGCGGCATGGCGTTCGGCCCCGGCCTCACGGCGGAGACGATGCGCTTCGAAGCGGTAGGGCGGGCGGCGTGAACGATCTTGCCCTGCGCCGCGTGGAGCCGGAAATCCTCGACGAGCTGGCGGCGGACGACCCGCGAGCCGTCGCCTCGCGGCGCGATCTCAGCCGCATCAACACTATCATGGGCCAGCTGCGGATCGTCGCCGGCATCCTGCATCGGCATTTGCCAGCGCCGCCCCGCCGTCTCTTGGAGATCGGCTGCGGCGATGGCAGCTTCATGCTGAAGCTTGCCCGGCGTCTCCACGACCGGTGGCCGCAGGTGGAGGTTCTCCTCCTCGACCGCCAGCGCGCCGTGCCGGTGGAGAATCTCGCCGCCCTGGCGGCGCTCGGCTGGAAGGCGCGGCTCGTTCAGGCCGACGTTTTGAACTGGAGCGAGGATGCGGCGGAGGAGCGTTTCGATGTCATTCTCGCCAATCTCTTCCTTCACCATTTCGAGGATGAGACGCTTGCCGGCCTGTTCCGGCGGCTGGCGCCGCGCACTTGCCTTTTCGTCGCCAGCGAGCCCCGCCGAAGCCGCTTCCAGCTGATGGCGGCGCACATGATCGGGGGGATCGGGGCGAACGCGGTGAGCCGCCACGACGCGCTCCTCAGCGTGCGCGCCGGCTTCAAGGGCCGCGAGCTCAGCGCGCTTTGGCCGGAAGCGCGACTGAAGCCGGTCGAGGAGCGGAGGCGCGGGCCCTTCACCCATGTTTTCGTCGCTGCTGCGCACAGGGGCGGCCAGGGGAGCGCGAACCGATGAGCTTCGACGCCATCATCATCGGCGCCGGGCCGGCCGGTGCCACATGCGCCATCGCGCTCGCCCGTCGCGGCTGGTCGGTAGCCCTGGTGGAGAGGATGTCTTTCCCGCGCCGCAAGGTGTGCGGCGAGTTCATCTCCGCGACGAGCCTGGCGGTGATCGACGGGGTGGGGATCGGCGAGGCCTTCCGCCGGGCGGCGGGGCCACAGGTGCGGCGGCTCGCCTTCTTCGGCGGCGAGCGCGTTGTGGAGGCGGCGATGCCGGCGGCGCCGGGCGCAGGCTTCGGCCGGGCGCTCGGGCGCGACGTTCTGGACGATCTCCTCGTGAGTGAGGCGGCGAGGTCCGGGGCACGTCTCTTCCAGCCCTGGCGGGCGCTTGCCCTGGAGCGCCGGGGCGCGCTGCAACAGCTGACAATCGGCGCGCGCGGTGAGACGCGGAAGCTGTCAGCGCCCGTCGTCATCGCCGCGCACGGATCCTGGGAGCCCGGGGGGCTGCCGAGCCAGCCGGGCAAGGCGCACCGGCCATCCGATCTTCTCGGCTTCAAGGCGCATTTTTCCGGCGCTCGCCTTGCGGGGGAAGTTATGCCGCTCATCGTCTTTCCGGGCGGCTACGGCGGCATGGTCTGGTCGGATGGCGGCCGGCTGTCGCTCTCGCTGTGCATCCGCCGCGACATGCTTTTGCGCCTGAGGGAGGAGGCGAAAGGAGGTCCGGCGGCCGCGGCGGTGCACCGCCATCTCCTCGCCTCTTGCCGCGGCGTGCGCGCCGCGATCGGCGGGGCCGAGCTCAGCGGCCCGTGGCTCGCCGCCGGGCCGATTCGCCCCGGGATGCGGCCGCGATATGCGGAGGACATTTTCCGCGCCGGCAACGTCGCCGGGGAATCGCATCCGATCATCGCGGAGGGCATCTCCATGGCGATCCAATCGGCCTGGCTTCTGGCCGAGGAGCTCGCTTTGATCGAGCCGGCAAGCGAGGCCGCCCGCGCTCTCGCCGGGCGCCGCTACGCTCTGCGTTGGCGCAGGCATTTCGCCGCCCGCATCGCCGTCGCCTCGGCCCTGGCGCAGCTCGCGGCAAGGCCGGCGACGGCGGAGCTGATGGGGTGGGGTGTGGCCAGGCTGCCGCCGCTCCTGACCCTTGGCGCGCGCTTCAGCGGTAAGACCAAGCCGCTTGGCGCGGCGATGGCGGAGGAAACCTGACGTCTATTCGGCGGCGTCGCGCACGGCCATGGGGTTGTTAGGGTGTTGCGTCCAGTTGCCGTAGCCCTCGGGGATCGGCTTGCCGGTGCGCGGGTCGGTGCCGGATATCCTCTCCATGGTGATGCAGTTCTCCACCGGGCAGACATTGATGCAGAGATTGCAGCCGACGCATTCGGCGTCGATGACCTCAAAACGGCGCTCGCCGTTCACGGTATGGGTGATCGCCTGGTGCGAGGTGTCCTCGCAGGCGATGTGGCAGCGACCGCATTTGATGCACAGGTCCTGGTCAATGCGCGCCTTGGTGACATAGTTGAGGTTCAAATACTGCCAGTCGGTGACGTTGGGCACGGCCTTGCCGATGAAGTCGTCGAGGCGCTCAAAGCCCCTCTCGGCCATCCAGCGCTCCAGGCCCTCCACCATCTCGCGGACGATCTTGAAGCCGTAGGTCATGGCGGCGCTGCAGACCTGCACGTTTCCGGCCCCCAGTGCCATGAACTCGGCGGCGTCGCGCCAGGTGGTGATGCCGCCGATGCCGGAGATGGGAAGGTCCGCCGTCTCTTCATCGCGGGCGATGTCGGCGACCATATGCAGCGCGATCGGTTTGGTTGCCGGGCCGCAATAGCCGCCATGCGAGCCCTTGCCGTCGATGGTGGGCTCCGGGGCGAAGGTGTCGAGGTCAACGCCGGTGATGGAGGAGATGGTGTTGATGAGCGAGACGGCGTCGGCACCGCCCTTCTTGGCGGCGCGGGCCGGATGGCGGATGTCGGTGATGTTCGGCGTCAGCTTGACGATGACCGGCATGCGCGTATGCGCCTTGCACCAGCGCGACAGCATCTCGACATATTCCGGCACCTGACCAACGGCGGAGCCCATGCCGCGCTCCGACATACCGTGGGGGCAGCCGAGATTGAGCTCCACGCCGTCGGCCTCCGTCTCTTCCACGCGGCGCAGGATGTCGGCCCAATTCTTCTCCTCGCAGGGCACCATGAGGGAGACGAACACCGCCCGGTCGGGCCAGTCGCGCTTCACCTGCTTGATCTCGCGCAGATTAACTTCCAGCGGCCGGTCGGTGATGAGCTCGATGTTGTTCATGCCCAGAAGGCGCCGGTCCGGCCCATGGAAGGCGCCGTAGCGGGGGCCGTTGACATTGACGACGGGCGGGTCCTCGCCGAGCGTCTTCCAGACGACGCCGCCCCAGCCTTCGCGGAAGGCGCGCTCCACATTGTAGGCCTTGTCGGTCGGCGGCGCGGAGGCGAGCCAGAACGGGTTCGGGGATTTCACGCCGAGGAAGTTGGAAGCGAGACTGACCATGAGAAGAACCTCTCAGGCTTGGGCCGGGGGCCGGAACAGGCTAGCATCGAAGGGTCGAGGCGAGTTGTTGAAAGGCGGCGAGCCATGCAACAAACGAAACGCTTCACCATCAACCTGCACCCGCAGCCCGAGGGCGGCTATACGGTTCTCGTGCCGGCGCTGCCGGAAGTGGTGACCGAAGGCGACACGCGAGAGGAAGCGGTGGCGATGGCGCGTGAAGCGATCGAACTCGTCCTTGAGATGTATCGCGAGGAGGGATGGCCCATTCCTGACGATGTGGAAACCGAAGTCGAAAGCCTGACAATCGCGGCCTAGACAATGGCTGCGCGGCTGCCAGCATTGAGTGGCCGTAGCGTTGTTCGCGCCCCGCAATCGGCGGGCTTCTCCGTGCATCGCATCAAGGGGAGCCATCACATCATGCGGCACCCCGGGCCTCCGCTTCGTCGCGTCGCCGTTCCTGTGCATGGGAACGCGGACCTCAAGCGGGCAAAGGTTCTTGGCATCATCAAGCAGGTGGGCATGACGGTCGACGAGTTCGCAGCATTGCTGTGAGCCCCGATCAGCATGTTGACGGTTCGGCATGAGCCTCAGCCCGTCAGCGCGCGGTGGATCGATTCCGCCGCGCGCTTGCCGTCTTCCACGGCGACGACGGTAAGGTCCTCGCCGCCGAGGATGCAGTCGCCGCCGGCCCAGATGCCGGCCACGGAGGTGCGGCGCTCCTCGTCGACCCCGATGCGCCCGTCTTGAAGCGCGATCGCCTCCGCGGCGCCGTCGAGAGCAGCCGGCAGAAAGGTCTGGCCAATGGCCTTGAACACCGTGTCGGCGGCAAGCGCGTAGGTCTCGCCGGTGCCTTCCAGGCGGCCATCCGTTTCGCGGGTGCGCTCCAATTCGATGCCGACCACATAGCTACCGTTGGGGCCGTTCTCGACGATAAGCCGCTGCGGCCGCGCCCAGTGGCGGATAAGGACGCCCTTCGTCTGGGCCAGCTCCTGCTCGTAGAGCGAGGCCTTCATCGCCTGGGGGCCGCGGCGATAGACGATGGTGACTTCCTCCGCGCCGAGGAGCTTCGACTGCACGGCAGCGTCGATCGCCGTCATGCCGCCGCCGATGACGACGACGCGCCGGCCGACGGGAAGGGCGGCAAGGTCGAGGCTCTGGCGCAGCTCGGCGATCCAGGCGACGGCCGAGCCCGCCGCTTCCTCCCCCGCCGCGCCGAGCGCGTTGACGCCGGCAAGGCCGAGGCCGAGGAAGACGGCGTCGAAATCGGCCCTCAGCTCGTCGAGGGAAATATCGCGGCCGAGCGCCTTGCCGGTCTCAATGGTGATGCCGCCGACCTTGAGGAGGTAATCCACCTCCTTCTGGGCGAAATCTTCCGGCGTCTTATAGGCGGCGATGCCGTATTCGTTGAGGCCGCCGGGCTTGTCGCGGGCCTCAAAGACCGTCACCTCGTGGCCGTGCACGGCAAGGCGATGGGCGCAGGAAAGCCCCGCCGGGCCAGCGCCGACGACGGCGATGCGCTTGCCGGTCGGGGCGGCGCGGGCGAAGGGCTGCTCGCCGGCCGCCATCATGGCGTCGGTGGCGTAGCGCTGCAGGCGGCCGATGGCCACGGGCCTGTCCTCGGCGAGGTTCCTGACGCAGGCCTCCTCGCAGAGCGTCTCCACCGGGCAGACACGGGCGCACATGCCGCCGAGGATGTTTTCGTCGAAGATCGTCTTGGCGGCGCCCTTGGGGTTATGCGCCTGGATCTGGCGGATGAAGAGGGGAATATCGATGGAGGTCGGGCAGGCGACCGTGCACGGTGCGTCGAAGCAGAAATAACAGCGGTCGGCTTCCACCAGCGCCTCATGGGCGCTGAGCGGTGGATGCAGGTCGGCGAAGTTCTTTGCATAGGCCTCAGCGTCAAGCCGGCCGGCGCGAACATCCGGCGCGCCCTTAAGGCCGCCAGGCGAAGAAGGCGAATGATCGTTCACGGCAATCTCTCCCGGAAAGCCGCTGTTCCCGGAGGAAGCATGCGGTTTTCTGACCGGACGGTCAAATTTTTCTTGGCGCTTTCGGAGCTATTCGGCCGGATGCGGGTCGGTGAGGGTGCCGGGCGCTTCCGTCTTGCCGTCAGCGGCGCCGAGTTCGAACTGCTCCAACATGGCGGCGTATTTCACCCGCGTGTCCTGGCTGAGCTGGTAGAAGGCCAGAAGCTCCTTCCAGGGGCCGAGGAGGTCCTTATAGGCGGCGAGCACGGCGACGAGGGCGCCGAAGGAGAGCGTGCCGGCGATGACCAGATAGCCGCCGATGGCGTAGAAAAAGAAAGGCGTCAGCTGGTGCAGGAAGTTGTTGAGGAACTTGATGACGTATTTGCGCTGCGCCAAGCGGTAACGGATGTCGAAGTTCTCCTGAAGCAGTAGATCCAGGCTCGAGAGATAGCGGGTCCTGCCGCCGGGATCAGAATCGTCGATCGCGGCTGCGCTCAAGGCATATTCGTCGGCGATGCGGCGGGTGCTCTTCAGCCGCTCCAGGGACAAAAGGTTCACCCGCTTCTGCAGGCGGGCGATGAGATAGCCTTGCAAGGGATAAAGGGCGATGGCGGCGAGCCCCAGCCGCCAATCCTGCACGAAGATGAAGAGGAAATAGACAAAGAGCGTGCCGCCCTGCAGCGCCGGCGTGGCGAAGGCCTCGCCGATGAAATAGCCGATGGGCTGCACCTCGGCCGTCACCGTCGGAATGATCTCGCCGGGCGTCGCCTTCGGGCGCTCCGCCAGCCTGGCCGCCAGCGCCTTGCGCAAGAGTATTGCGCGCAGGCGCTGCAGGAGCCGCTCGCCGGTCAGGTTCTTGGTGATATTGATGACGTATTTGACGGAATTGTTGGCGATGACGAGGCCGAGAAAGGCGCAGGAGAGCAGGAAGAGATACTCCACCTGGGTGAAATCGTGGCCGAAGAGCGTCTTGGGAAAATCGCTGCCATCGATCGCCCGGTTGACGATCTGCTTGGGCAGTTCCAGCGTCAGGTAGAGGAGCGGCAGCGAAGCGGCCGACAGCGCCACGATGACGAGCTGGCGGCGCCAGGAATTCGTCAGAACGTAGCTGAAAAGCGTCGGCTGCAGCTCCGGCCGCTCGTCAAGGCCAGGCAGGTCGGCGCCCTTCATCGCATCACCTCGCGCACCGCCGGATAGATCTTGCGCCAATGCGCATAGCTTTCCTGGTAGCGCTCGGCGAGGGCGGGCGAGGGTTCGATGCTTTCCGCGATCGGCGGCGTCGTCAGGATGTTCGCCGGCTCTTCTTCCTCGGCGGCGACGAGGCCGAGCCGGGCCGCCCCGAAGGCGGCGCCAAAGTCGCCCTTCGCCGGCACGTCGATGGGCGCCTTCACACATGGGCGATGATGGCGAGCCAGGCGCGCGAGCGGGCGCCGCCGCCGACGGCGAGGTAGCGCGGGGGGCGCGTGCCGGCGGAGGCGAGCGCGGCCTGGCATTCGGCGAGCGCGAAGGCGACGCCTTCCAGGACGGCCTGGGTCACGGCGGCGCGGTCGCTCTCCTCGGCAAGGCCGATAAAGGCACCTCTTGCGGTGACATCGCTGTGGGGCGTGCGCTCGCCGGAAAGGTAGGGCAGGAAAAGAAGCGGCGCGGGATGCTCCGGCCCGGGCTCCAGCTTTCTCACCAGTTCGGGGCCCGGCTCCTTGAGGAGACGGCCCAGCCAGTCGAGCGCGGCGGCGGCCGACAGGCTGACGCCCATCTGGTGCCAGGTGCGGGGCAAAGCGTGGCAGAAGGCGTGGACGGCGCTTTCCGGCTTCGGCGCGAAGCGATCGGTGGCGGCAAAGAGCACGCCCGATGTGCCCAGCGACAGAAACGCCGCCCCCGCCCGCACGATGCCGAGGCCGCAGGCCGCCGCAGCGTTGTCGCCGGCCCCGCCGGCAACGACCACCTGGCGCTCGATGCCCCAGCGCGCGGCGAGCTCGCGGCGCAGCACGGCGGAAGGCTCCGTGCCCTCAACGAGGCGCGGCATTTGGCGCTCGTCGATGCCGGTCGCCGCCAGCAGCGGTTCCGACCAGCGCCGTGCCCCGACATCAAGCCAGGCGGTGCCGGAAGCATCGGAGAGGTCGGAGACGGCCTCGCCCGTCAGCCAGAGGCGTAGGTAATCCTTCGGCAGGAGCACCTTGTCGGTCGCGGCGAAGACGTCCGGTTCGTGGTGCCTCAGCCAGAGCAGCTTCGGGGCGGTGAAGCCGGGGAAGACGAGGTTGCCGGTGATGCGACGAAAGCGCGGATCGGCGTTGAGAAGCTTTGCTTCCTCGGCGGCGCGGCCGTCGTTCCACAGGATGGCCGGGCGGAGCGGCTTGCCGTCGCGGCCGACGAGGCTCGCCCCGTGCATCTGGCCGGAAAGGCCGATGCCCTTGAGGGCGGCAAGCTCGGCCGGGCGTTCTGCCGCCAGTCGGTCCAGACAGGCCTCAACGGCGGCAGCCCAATCGTCTGGATGCTGTTCCGACCAGCCCGGCATGGGCCGCGAGAGGCGAAGCGGCGCGCTGGCGCTCGCAACCGGCGCCTGGCCGGCATCGATGAGGACCGTCTTGACGGCGGAAGTTCCGATATCGATGCCGAGATACACGGGGGGCGTCCCGCCTCTTGCTAGCGCGTTCCCCTTTCTAGCTGCGCCGTGGCTGCCGGTCGAGAAGGCCCGCCCGCGGGGCTTTCCTCGCCCGGTCAGGCGGGCTCGCGCAGGCCCTTCGGCGTCGCCTCAAAACCCGCCTCGGCGAGCGCGGTTTCCAGCGTGGCGATCTCTTCCGGCGAAAGCGGCAAAAGCGGCGGGCGCGGCAGGCGCCAGGCGGGGTCTTTGTGGCGGGCGGCAACGACGTGCTTGACCGCGGCAATCATCGGCGCCTTCTCGAAGGCGCGGCGCACGGCGGTGAGGCGCGCCTGGAGCTCGTCGGCCTCGTCCGTCTTTGCCTTGTCGATGACGGCACGGGCGCCGGCGACGTTCACATTGGCGGTGGCGCTGATGGCGCCCGCCCCGCCGGCGCGGATATTCTTCAAAAGTGCGGCTTCGGAGCCGGAGAATATCTCCATCTGCGGGAAGGAGCCGATGAGCGTCTCGGTATTCGACCAGTCGCCGGAGGAATCCTTCAGGCCGGCGATGATCGGGCCATAGGCCTCCAGCAGCCGGCCGATGAGCTCGGCGCCGATGCCGATCTGCGCCTGCGGCGGGATGTGATAAAGGTAAAGGCGCAGCGAGGGCGCGCCGACCTTGTCGATGACGGCGGCGAAATGCCGGAAGAGGCCCTCCTCGGCGACGCCCTTGTAGTAGAAGGGCGGCAGCATCAGCACGCCGCGGCAGCCGGCTTCGGCCGCCTGGCGGGTCAGCTCCGCCGTTTCGGGAATGTTGCACAGCCCCGTGCCGGGCATCAGCCGCTCGGCCGGGATGCCGGCTTCCAGGAGCATATCGAGAAGCCTTCGCCGCTCCTTCAGCGATAGGGAATTGGCCTCGCTGGTGGTGCCGAAGGGCGCAAGGCCGTCGGCGCCGGCGTCAAGAAGGTCGCGGCAATGACCGAGGAAGGCGGCTTCGTCCGGCTCCAACCGGGAATTGAAGGGCGTGGTGACGGGGACGAGGATTTCTGGCAAGGGATCGATCCGCATCGGAAGACGTCAGGGCCGGAAGGTTCGCAGTTTTCCGGAGCGATTGCTACACTTCTGAAGAAAAACAGCTTTGCGGCCGACCATGACCACGCCCTCCATCATCACCGTCGCCATCACCGGCTCCCTGCCGACGAAGGAGAACAACCCGGCCGTGCCGATCACGGTCGAAGAGCAGATCGCCTCCACGCGCGAGGCCTTCGAGGCCGGGGCGAGCCTTGCCCATGTCCATGTGCGCAACGAGGACGGCACGCCGACCTCCGATCCGGGACGCTTCGCCGAGCTGCAAGCCGGGTTGAAAGAGGCATGCCCCGGCATGGTGGTGCAATTTTCCACCGGCGGGCGCTCCGGCAAGGGCGCGGAGCGCGGCGGCATGCTGTATCTGAAGCCCGACATGGCCTCGCTTTCCACCGGCTCGTGCAATTTCCCCACGCGGGTCTACGAGAACCCGCCGGAACTCATTCGCGAACTGGCCACCAAGATGAAGGAGTACGGCGTCAAGCCGGAGATCGAGGCCTTCGATCTTTCCATGCTCTATCAGGCGCTCAATCTCGTTGAAGAAGGGCTCATCGATGCGCCCCTGCACGTGCAGTTCATCTTCGGGGTGAAGAACGCCATGCCGCCGGTGGAACAGGCACTCGACTTCATGGTCTCCGAGCTTCACCGCCTGATGCCGGAGGCGAGCTGGGTGGCGGCCGGGATCGGGCGGCATCAAATCGAGGTGAATCGCTGGTGCCTTTCCAAGGGCGGGCATTGCCGCACAGGGCTGGAGGACAATGTGCGCTGGGACAAGAGCCGGCTTGCCGCTTCCAACGCCGAGCTGGTGAAGCGCGTCGCCGACCTCTGCCCGGAATATGGGCGGCATCCTGCAAGCGTCGCCGAGACGCGGGAAATCCTCGGCCTTAACTGACGGCCCAGGGCTCGGCCCGTATTCTACGTCCTGGCCGGGCCCGCCCTGGCCTCCACGCCTCGCCCCTTGCGGCCCGCAACGGCAGGGATGCCAAGGCCGAGCCTTGGCATGAGGAAAGCATTCGCGGCCGCACGCCACATCTTGAACGGCCTTGATTGCGAGGCCGGCCAAGCCGCTCTAGCATCCGCTTCAAAAGGGGCGGAGCCATGCTGCCGAAACGGGAGGATTACGCGGCGCTGCGGCGCGATTTTGTCTGGCAGGTGCCGGCGCGGTTCAACCTTGCCGATGCCTGCGGGCGGAGCGCGGGGCGGGGCGACAAGGTCGCCATCATCCACCAGCGCGAGGACGGCGATGCCGAGAACTGGAGCTTCGCCGAGATTGAGCGGCAGTCGGCGCGGCTCGCCAATGTGCTCAAGGAAAAAGGCCTCAAGCGCGGCGAGAGGCTGGCGATCCTGCTTCCGCAGACGCCTCAGACGGCGCTCGCGCATCTCGCCGCCTGGCGGCTCGGCGCCGTCACCGTGCCGCTTGCCATGCTGTTCGGGCCGCAGGCGCTGAAATACCGGCTCGGCGATTCCGGTGCAGCCGGCCTTGTGACGCTCTCCTCTTGCCTTGAGAAAATCGCTGAGTTTCGCCAGGAGCTCGGCGATCTGCGCTTCGTCCTTGCCGCCGACGGGCCGGGCGAGGGCGCCGAAGCGCTCGGCCCGCTTCTGGAGCGGGCGTCGGAGATGGGGCCGATGGAGGTGACGGGGCCGAACGATCCGGCGGTGATGGTCTATACCTCCGGCACGACCGGGCCGCCGAAGGGAGCGCTGCACGGCCATCGGGTGCTTCTGGGGCATCTGCCCGGCGTTCAGTTCAGCCACGAATTCCTGCCGCAGCCCGGCGACCTCTTATGGACGCCGGCCGATTGGGCCTGGGCGGGCGGGCTCTTCAATGTGCTCCTTCCCGCGCTCTATTTCGGCGTTCCCGTCGTTGCCAGCCGGGGCCAAAAATTCGATCCGGAAGCGGCCTTTGCGCTGATGGCCCGCCATGGCGTGCGTAACGCCTTCGTGCCGCCGACAGCGCTGAAGATGCTGCGCGCGGTGCCCGGTCCGGCGCGCTACGCGCTCAACCTGCGCACGCTCGGCTCCGGCGGGGAAACGCTCGGCCGCGAGGCGCTCGAATGGGGCAGAAGCGCGCTCGGCCTCACCATCAACGAATTCTACGGCCAGACGGAATGCAATTACGTGCTCTCCTCCTGCGCGGGAATTGGCGTTTCAAGGCCCGGTGCCATCGGCAAGGCGGTGCCGGGCCATGAGGTGGCCATCATCGACGCGGCGGGGACGGTGCTGCCTGCCGGCAGCCAGGGCCAGATCGCCGTGCGCGCGCCGGACCCGGTGATGTTCCTGGAATATTGGCGACGGCCGGAGGCGACGAAGGACAAGTATGTCGGTGAATGGCTGGTGACGGGCGACCAGGGCGTCATGGACGAGGAAGGCTATGTCACCTTCGTCGGCCGCGACGACGACGTCATCACCTCGGCCGGCTTCCGCATCGGCCCGGGCGAGATCGAGGATTGCCTCATCGGCCATCCGGCCGTGCAGCTCGCCGCCGCCGTCGGCAAGCCCGATCCTTTGCGCACGGAGATCGTCAAGGCCTATGTGGTGCTGGCGGAAGGCTTTCAGCCCTCGCCGGAGCTGGCCGCCGAGATCGGCGCCTTCGTGCGCGAGAGGCTTTCCGCACACGAATATCCGCGCGAGGTCGCCTTCGTGGAGGAGATGCCGCTGACGACGACCGGCAAGGTCATACGCCGGCAGCTGCGCGAGGCGGCGCGGCGGGAGGCGGAGAAGGAAGACGCGGCGGGGTAAGTCCTCCGCGCCTCAAGCTCTTCCCGCTTCGAGCGCGGAACGGCACGGATGCCAAGGTCGAGCCTTGGCATGACGACATTCGGATCTCAGCTTTCGCTGCGGTCATGGCCGGGCCTGACCCACGGCTGTCCGGTTTAATTTCACGCCCATTGCAGGAGCATTTGGTTGGGGTCCTTGGACGGCTCTGGGGGTGGCTCGATCAGGCGGTCGATGCGCTTTTTGTGCATGAGGTTGGCGCGCACGAGCCTGGCGAAGGCGAGCGGGCTTTGAATGGCGTTCTGGGCGGCCTGGGCGAGGCGCAGGATGAGGAAGGCGATGAGCGCCACGGCGATCTGGATGCGCACGGCGTTCTCGCCGCGCCCGAGAAAATGCCTGATCTTGAGCGTCT
>NZ_JHZK01000042.1 GCF_000688515.1 Afifella pfennigii DSM 17143
TCCGTAGCGCAACTGCTGATCCCATCGCCGAATCCTCCCCCGAAGAGGAAATCACGGCACGAGGTTCAAAGGAATCCCCGGTGAGTCACAGCCCGATGCCGCTGGTATAAGTCGGACGTCGGCAGCTCAGCAGACCGGCGCGATGCCGGGGAACGTCTGGGTTGGGATGCGCTCGGCGGACTTCAGCGATGGCCCGAAAAAGCGACTGTAAGACTGACGTCATGTTCGATCCTTCTCGTTCGTCCGTCGGGCATGCCCCTCATCGGTTCGACCATGTCAAAACCAGGTCAGCCCAAGGGCATTAGAGAGGGACGAACCCTCTATGCGAAAGGTCGTCGGGGAGCGGCATCGTGATGTTTCGGGCCGGATCGAAGATGTCGAACGCCGCGAATACCTTGGTCAATTCCGCCACCGAACCCGTGTCCAGCGTCACCGCACCGGACGCGATCGCATCCGCCATCGATACGCTGCTGAGGTAAAGCTCGGCCCATGTCTCGGGTGACAGGGTCAGCGCGAAATCCACCGGCCTGTAGTGTTCGGACGGCGTGGTGAGGTATTCTGCGACACCGCGACGGACATGCAGCCCGACGGGCCCACCGGAGATCCCGGTGAAGTTGAACGTCAGCACCCGGTCGGTGTCGGCACTCAGCCGCGGATCTATCCGGACCCGGAAAAAGTTCACGAAAACCTCCGGCGAGGCCGCGATTGTTTCGGGCGTTGGCGGGATCAGGCGGGGAATGTCCACCTTGCCCTCCAGCGCTCGGGCCTCGGACAACAGGAAGGCACGCGGGATGGACCCGGTCGTAAGATGCCCCATGGCGCGCAAGGCGTCGGCCTTGAGTTGGCGGACCTCGGCATCCTGAGGGTCGAGGAGGTAGACATACTGGATCAACTGAGCCGCCCAGGCATACTCGTTGCGTTCCAGAGCATCGGCCGCCGCGGCCACCACGGCATCCCGGCCACCGATCAGAGCGACGAGTCGCTCGGCCTGATCCTTCGGGTGAATGCTGAACAGCTTGGTCACGTCATTGTCGAACCAGCCGATCGCGTATTGGTAGATGGCGGCGGGAAAGTGAATGCTCTCGCCATAGGTCTGCGCGTTCTCCGGCACCTCGGCGAGGTGGGGCGGGTAGAAGATCTCGTGCCGGATCTCGTCGGGACCAAGCCCGCCGAGAATGCCCCTCAGAGTCTGATCGAAGGTCAGCGTGATCTGGTCCATATAGCCGTTCAGACGCCTCAAGCACTCTTCCCCGCCGACAACGGGCCGCGCATGCGTGTTCAGAAGGATTTCGGGCCGCAGGTCCCGCATCATGGCAAGGCCGTCGCGCCAGCTTGTCGGCTCCCGATATACACCGCCGCGCAGCGTGTAGAGGTTCACCGTGCCCGGCCAGAAGAAGTTGTTTAGTACAATGCCTTTTTCTGGAATCCAGACCGTCAGGTTGTCGTCGTCCGAAATGAACTTCGTCAGGAATTGCATCTCCATGTCGAGGACATCCATGGTCTCACCATGCTCGGGCGTCACGGTGGCAGGCAAGTGGGCCAGGGGCTTGCCAAACGGGATGACGCCGCCCAGACGTGCGTCGGGACCTTCCTCCGGCATCAGGTTGTTCATCTGGACAACCGCCCGCGCCGTCAGGATGGGTCCGATCTCGCCATAAACCGAAGGGGCCCCGCCGCCCCGGATGTTGGATTGCACCGTCTCATTGACACTGGGATGACCGATCACCATCACGTCGGATGGATCGTCGACCATCGCGCCAGCGCCAAGCGCGTAGTGCGAATGGCTGTGCATGATGACCTTGACGGGCTTGTCGCTGATGCTCTCGCGGATGATCTCGAGGAAATGCGCGCCTTCTTCCTCGTTGTCACCGGTGTCGAAAACGATCAGGCCGTCTTCGGCCTCGATCACGGTACAGTTGGCGACAGAGTATCCACCGATGCACCAGACGCCGTCGGCGACTTCCTCGACCGCCGGCGCCGTGTAGGCGATGTCCGGAAAAGACTAAAGAACCTTGGCGTTGGTGATGGCGCCGTTGGGTGCGGTCACGAGGTCCGCAGGCGCGCCCATGTAGACCGATTGGGCGAGCGTCGGACCGGGCGCGGCGGTCTGGGCGCGGGCGGGGCCGGAGCCCAATGCGGCATAGCTCGCCGCGGCAGCGGATGCGCCGAAGGCGGGAACGCTCTGGATGAAGTCCCGGCGGGTAGGTCCGTTTGGTTTTCTCATATTGTGTCTCCCTACCAGTCAGTGTTTCGGTCTGAAGTCGAACCTGGAGGCATCGCGGGCGCCCCGTTTTCGCGGCGTCATGGCATGGCCGCCAGCGTCGCGGCCTCCAGGGGGCAATCGTTGTCGGTCGTCCGCGCCTCCGCATCGAGCTCTGCGATCTCTGCTGCGGCGGCTTGCATCGCCACGAGGAATTCTGCGTCGGCCTGCAGTCTGGCGACGGCCGCCGCGCCGACCAGCCGTCCAGCCACCACGTCGCTGTACCAATGGACGTTGCAGACGGTCCGGCTTTCGCCGAACGCCCGCCCGCGGTCCAAAAGCGCTTCGGTGCGGTCGGGCGCCAACTGCGCGAGGATCAAAGCCCAGCCCCAGCCGATGGCGGTATGACCTGACGGATACGAGCCGTCCGTGCGCAGGGCCTCTTCGTCCTCGGGCGTACAGATCGGCGTGTCACCGACCATGAAGGGCCGTTCGCGTTGATAGGCGTTCTTGGCCGAGTAGCTCGACAGTCCGATATCGGCGAGGCTGCGCCAGAGCAGGAGATAGAGCGTCGGGGTGTCCGCCTCGGTGATCTCGAAGCCGAGCGCGCAGGAGAAGGCATCCACCGCGGCGGGAAACGACAGATCGGCGTCGCGGATCGCCATGTCCCAACGCGGGGTGTCGCGAAGCGCGCGCATGCTCACGGCCCATGCGGTATCAAGGACCTGCCGACCGGAGTCCGCCGCCGGAGCCGGAGGCACGAAGGCCGCGCTGTCCAGCAGCTCGTTTTCGGCGAGGTAGCCCTGAAGAATACCCGGCGCGATCTCGACGATATTCTGTCCCGAAACCGTGACGGTTCTTTCTTCCGCGACCGCAACGCCGGCAACAGCGACTGCCAGCGCTACGGTGAGTGCAAGAGAAAGACAGGGTTCCCTCATCGTATCGTTCCCTCAGTTTACCGGTCCGATCGCCGGGAAAGTCCAGCTGCCGTCGAGGATTTCGGCGCGCGGTTCATAGAGCCGGACGGTATAGTTCCAGCCCGGCGTGATCGGGATGCAGTTGATCCGCCCGTCCTCGCAGGCGCCGAAGTGGATGGTGTAGGAGCCGTCGTCGTTCGGCGTGGCCGAGGTGTTGTTGTAGCTGTTGCGGCCGAGGTCGTTGGGCGCGAGGAAGCCGTCGGCGTCGTAGACGGTGATCGACCAGAAGGCGTCGACCGGCACGTCGCGCAGCGTCACCACATGGGGGGTCTCGCCGTCATTCATATCGACGGCGTCGACAAAGGCGGCGGCCGTCGTGGCCGGCTGCCCCGCCCAGCCCGCCATCCCGATCAGATGGCCAAGCGGGTCCACCTCGTCGCGACGGCCAAAGGCGGTGCTGGCATCGAGGCCGACGGCAGCGGCGAGGTCGCTGACCGCCTTCCGCGCTGCCGCAAGGTTTTCAAGGTCCCAGTCCGGCGCCTCGAAGGGGCCGCTTCCGCCGCCTTCGAGGCGTATTCCGTCCTGCACGGCATGGGCTTGGGCGGCATCGTCGGGATCGCCCGCGTCGATGAAGGTGCGGAACAGGAGCATCGCGAAGCGGGTCCCGACCTCGTCCTCGGTCAGCTCGTAGGAACCGGGCTCGGCATAGGCAAAGTTGTAGTGGTCCTGGCTAATCACCAGCACGGACTGGAACCGCCCGTCGCCCTCGGGCAGCGTTACCGTCACCGGCTCGGACAGGTCGATGATGGCGGCCGAATACAAAGTGTCCTGGTTGGGCCGGATGATCGGCTGCGGCGCGTCGGCGGAGGCGACCTGGCGTTCATGGGCGATCTCGCCGACACCGGTCCCGTTGGTCTGCATGGTGAGCCGGAACATCGTGTCGCTCTCGGCGCGCATGAGGTTCTGGATCGTGATGTCCTCGGCAAGGACAGGCGCAGGTGCGGAGAGCGCAATGGCAAGAAGAAGATGTCGCATGTTCTGTGTCCCTTGCGTCAGTTCACTGGCTGGACTTCGGGGAAGGTCCACGATCCGTCGAGGACCTCCGGCGCCGCCCGGTAGAGCCGCACGGTGTATTGCCACCCCTCGACGAGCGGCAGGCAATTCACGCGCCCGTCGTCGCAGCCGCCCAGATGCACAGTCATGCTGCCGTCCTCGTTGCGTGTCCCGCTGACGGAATTGACGACATAGGCGCCGAGGGCGTTTGGCGCGAAATAGCGGTTCGCATCATAGATGCTGACCGACCAGAAGTCTTTAACCGGAACATCGGCGGGCACCTCGATCTTGTACTCGCCCACGGGGAGTCCCGGCACGATCCCGAGATAGAGTGCCTCATCCTCGGGTAACCCGCCCCAGCCCCCGGCCGTCCCGATGAAATGCCGCACCGGATCGACATCCTCCTTCTTGCCGAACATGCGGAAACTGTCCGGCAGGTAGGCGCCGAGACCGACGGCGGCCTTCACAAGCCCCATGTAGCTCTCCTCGTCATAGGGCGGTACGATGAAGGGTTCGGACGAGGCGGCCTCGATGGACATCTGGTCCTGGATCGCGTGCACGGCGGCTAAATCCGCGGGGTTGGTCGCATCCAAGAGGATGCGCAGATAGACCGCGACGTAGTCGGTATCGAAGGTCTCCGTGTCCAGCGTGTAGGTGCCACCGCCGTGGAACACCTCATTGAGGTAGTGATCCTGGTTGATGACCATCGCCGACATGTAGCGGTCGCCGACATCGGGAAGGGTGAAGGTGGCGCCCTCGCTGATATCGATGATCGCGGTGCTGTAGAGCGTATCCCGGTTCGCGCTGATTGTCGTCTGAGCATCGACGGGCATCAAATCGCGGAAGTGGTAGAACTGGTTCACCCCTCCGGCGAGGCCAACATACTTGCCGAACTCGATGTCGGTCGCGGCACGGATGAAATTGTCGATCGTGACCGGGATCTCGCGGGCGTCGACCAGTTCGCTCAGATTGTCCTCAGCGAATTGGGCTGGGGCCGGCGCGGCGCATAACGCCGCGAGAACGGTTGTGGCGGCCCTGCCCAGAACTGTCTTCTTCATTGGGTCCTCCTCATCGGGTTGCCCTGGGTCTCTCGCATCAAGCGACGTTTGTTGAAACGTAACGCGCCTTTCGGCCTCCTGCCCAAAGGCCGAAAGGCGGTTGATCGCTCAGAGATCTGTAAAACGCAGCCGCTTCAGATCGCCGTTGAAGGGAAACGGCGCCCTGTCGAAATAGGCGTCGGCCACCGGTGACGCCGTGTCCATGCCGACATCGAAGGTCTCCGATGCCGTGAACGTCCCCGGAATGGTGCGGTCGATCGTGGCCTCCTTCACCTTCTCGCCGTTGATGAAGAACACCAGTTCCGCCGGTAGGCCGCCCCAACCCGGCGGCGTGCGCATTTCCATCGCGATCTCCACATCGCCGATGGGCAACTCGCCCAGATCGATCTTGGTCCGCTTGAGCAGGAGCGAACTGTATTCGTAGTGCAAGCGGCCATCGACCATGAAGAGAGACGCGCCGCCGGCATAGCCGCCGAGCGCGAAGATGACGCCGTTCGCGTTCTCCGGGATCGTCGCCTCGATCTCCGCGCGCAGATTGCCGTTGCGCACGTTCGGCGCCTCGGCTTCCGGTATCCGGGTCATGCCCTGGGTCATCACCCATTCCGTGTTGGTGGTCCGCTTCAGCGCCGATGTGTCGATCATGCTGATCAACCCGCCGCCGATGGGCAGAGCCAGGTTGTCTCGCGCCTCTTCGAGCCAGAGAGCCTTCATCTCTGCCAGCTTCTCGGGCTCTTCGGCGGCAAGGTCGCGGGAGAGATTGGGATCGGCGCGAAGGTCGAAAAGCTCCCATCGATCCTGCCGCGGGTCCCAGTTCGCGATGTCCACTTCGGCCGGGTTCCAGGGCTCGCGAATGCCGAAGGCCGAGGCAAACCAGCCGTCGTGATAGATGCCGCGGCTGCCCAGCACCTCGAAATACTGGGTCGGCTTGGGGCTCGGCGCGTCCGCGTCGGCGAAGCTGTCGGCGAAGCTGGCGCCGTCGATCGGGTCTTGAGCAAAGCCCTCGACCTCCTGCGGAGGCGTGATGCCGAGGATGTCGTAGAGGGTCGGTGCGACATCGTTCACATGGAGGAACTGGTTGCGCCACTGGCCGTCAGGGTCGATCCGTGTCGGCCATGAAATGACCATCGGTGTGCGCGTGCCGCCGAAATCGCCAGCGATCAGCTTGACATAACGATAGGGGCTCGACCCGGCCCAGGCCCAGCCGGCGTGATACATGTTGTCCACCCGAGGGCTGCCCAGCACGTCGAGCCCGCCGAGCGCGTCCAGCACCTCGATATGCTCCGACACCGTCGTGGGGATCGCGTTCTGGGCGTTCAGTTCGGCGATCGACCCTTCCACGCCCTCGGCCGACGGGCCGTTGTCGGACTGAATGTAGATGAAGATCGTGTTGTCGCGGATGCCCATGTCATCCAGCGCATCGACCAGACGGCCGACCTGCACATCGGTGTGTTCGAGAAAGCCCGCATAGAGCTCCATCAGACGTTCCTGAAAGGCGCGCTGGTCTTCCGGGACGTCGTCCCAGCCGGCGAGAGACGCAGGGCGCGGCGCCAGCGTCGCCTCGGGCGGCACCAGTCCAAGCTCCTTCTGGCGATCGAACACCCGCTGCTTTTCGACGTCCCAGCCGTCGGAGAACTCGCCCCTGTATCTGTCCGCCCATTCCTGCGCGACGTGGTGCGGCCCGTGCACCGCACCCGGCGTCCAGTAGAGGAAGAACGGCCTTTCGGGATGAAGGGCGCGGTGACGCTGCATCCAGGCAATGGCCCTTTCGGCCATGTCCTCGGTCAGGTGATAGTCTTCGTAGTTCTCGGGATGCGGCGTCGCGATGGGGGTGGTGTTCTCCCACAGCACGGGTTCCCACTGCGAGGTTTCGCCAGCGATGAAGCCGAAGAAGTGGTCGAACCCGTGACCGGTCGGAAAGCGGTCATAGGGACCGCTGCCGAGCGTGTCGATCGGTGTGTTGTGCCATTTTCCGAAGGCGGCGGAGGCATAGCCGTAATGGCCCAGCACTTCGGCGATAGTGGCAGAGGATTTCGGGATCACGCCGGTGTAGCCGTCCCAGTCATTGGCGAACTCGGCGATCTGGCCATTGCCGACGCGGTGATGGTTGCGCCCGGTCAGCAGCGCGGCGCGGGTCGGCGAACACATCGCTGTGGTATGGAGGGCGCTATAGGCGATCCCCTCTTCCGCCAGTCGTGCGAGCGTCGGCATCGACACTGGCCCGCCCATCAGCTCGGCCTGCCCGTAGCCGGAATCGTCCAGCATGACGATGACGATATTGGGGGCATTCTCGGGAAGGCGGCTTGGTCGTTCGCGCCATCTGTGGACCGAGTCGGCCAGTGTCTCGCCGACCGAACCGCCCATGGGTGGCTCAGGGAAGGGCAACACGGACCCGTCGTCCGGCCGCGTCTGCGCCGTGGCCGGCGTTGAGAGGGCCATGCCGGCGGAAACGAACAGCCCGATGGCAAGCAAGCGATGTCTTGAGGCTGTCAGCATATCCTTTGACTCCTGATTGGTGATGACGGTGTCTCGTTAGGCAGGATCACGCCGCCCGGACCGCACATGCCTAATGGCGGCGCGCCTACCCAAGGCCCGTTGCGTGCGCTGGCCAAGAGCATTCCGGCGAAATCGAGATCATCGAGGATATCGCCAAAGGACAGGTCGACACTGCCGGCCGGCAGCCCGGGGATCGTGCCGACATCACCCGACAATCCCGACAGCCAAGCATAAGGCGTGACCTGAAATTCCCAGTCTTGAGCATGTGCAGGTGTCGAAATCGCCCCTGCGAGAAGGGCGAAACCGAACGCTTGAATACACCGAAGCATACCGCTTTCCCATTCCTTCAAGAGACGACATCGACACCGGTGCGACGGGCTTTGACGCGCTGCAGCTATGCCAAAAGCCGCCCCGACATCATTCGCGACGCAACTTCACCCTCATTCACAACAGGATAGCATGGACGGGGACATCATTTTGCGACAGAATGCGTTATGCCTGCCCCAATGGTGAACCTCGTCGAGTTCCGGCACGCGCTCGACCTCCTCGACCGCCTCGCCTCGAAGGCCACAGTCGACCGGGCGCTACAGTCTGCAGGATTGAGCAGAAAGCTGGTCGATCGTGGAAACGGCTTTATTCCCTACCGGTTCGAAGCGCAGGTCCTCGAATACGTGGCCCGCGCCATAGGCGATGCAGACCTCGGCGCCCATCTCGCGCAGCATTTCGACTACTCCATCTACGATGCCTACGCGCGCTATGTCCTTGGCGCGTCCAACCTCGGCGCGGCGCTCGAGCGCGGACGGCGCGCCTTCGCCCTGTTGCACCCCGGTTCGGAGATCGTGCTGCGCGAGACCGACACGCACCTCCTCGTTGGCCGCAGGTCCGGGCTGGTCACCGTCATAGGCCACCGGCATCTCGACGACGCCGCAATCATAATCATTGGCCAGGTCGCACGGCATTTTCTCGGGCCGGACTGGCGCCCTTCCTGGATCGAGGCGACGGGCGACGGCGCGAGCCGAACGGCCTTTCTTGAGAAGGCGACGGGGGCGCCGGTCAGGACGGGCGCCGAAATGCCGGCCATCGCGATCGAGCGGCCCGCCCTGTCGGCCCTGAACCCCAGCCCGCCAAGCGCACATCTGACCATCGGGTTCGCGGAGCTGCCTGCCCTCATGAAGATCGAGCCGCCCCGAACGATGGCAGACGCCGTGATGCAGGTCCTGTCCACGCAGCTCGTCGTCGGTGATCTGTCAGAAGAGAGCGTGGCGAGCCGCCTTTCGGTCGGCCGGCGCACCCTGCAACGCGCCCTGAAGGCCGAGGCGACGTCGTTCCGGGAACTCCGGGCACGCTTCATCGCGGCGCGGGCGCGGTCCCTGTTGTCGGAATCCGAACTAGACGTGCCGTCCATCGCCCGCGCGCTCGGATACGGGGAGCCGAACAGCTTTCGCCGCGCCTTCTCCGGCTGGACCGGCCAGACGCCCGACGCCTACCGGGCGGCCACACGCAGGCCCTAAGCGGGGCCGCGAGCCCGGATGCCCCGCGCGGCGGCCAGCCTGCGGCTCTTGATCTCCGTCATTGGCGCCCGCACGGCCGAGTTGGAGGATGCAGGGCAGCCGCGCAAAGGCTTATCGAAAGTGGGAGGCGATGTGAGCGGTAACCTAGCCAAAGATCTGTACTCCGGGTTTGCCGAGCCGTTGCTGCCGTTTTTCTACGTCATCGCGGCGATCCTCGTCGCGCTTCCCCTAGCCGCCTTCGTGGGCTTTCATCTCGGCCGGGTGGAGTATCGCCGCCGGGACTACGAAGAGCTCCCGCCGGAGCAGGTCCCTGGCGGCACGTCGCTCGGCGCGATGCTCGCGCTTCTCGGGCTGCTCCTCGGCTTCGCCTTCAGTTCCGCACGCGGTTGGCGCGAGGCGCGGCAATCCGCACTCGTCGAGGAGGCGATGGCGATCGGAACGGCCTTCCTGACCGCCGATCTTCTCGAAGAACCCGGCCGCACCGAGCTGCAGACCCGGATCCTGCGCTACGCGCAGACCCGGCTCGCCACCGCGGAGGATACGCGCACGAGCGAGGCTTGGGCCGCCCTCCTCAACCGCACGCTTTCCGCTCAGGCGGAAATCCGGCCGGCTACGCGACGCGCGATGGAAACGGCCCCGGATCCGATCCGGGCCGCCGTCGCGCGCAGCGTGACCGAGACGCTGGACGCGCACACGACGCGCATTGCGGCCGCGGCCGAGCAGATCCCGCCGCCCGCCAAGCTCATGGTCTTCCTCGTCGCGACCTTCGCCATCTTCATCGTCGGGAACCGCTCCGCCTTGCAGGGGCGGTCGCTTACCTGGCGCACCTTCGTGTTTGCCGGCGTCCTGTCGGTCGTCATGATCGTCATTTTCGATCTCGACCGCTCGCTCGAGGGCACCATGCGCGTCAACCCCGACACCCTGCGCGCGACCA
The DNA here is from genome assembly GCF_000688515.1 of Afifella pfennigii DSM 17143. Lineage (GTDB taxonomy): Bacteria > Pseudomonadota > Alphaproteobacteria > Rhizobiales > Afifellaceae > Afifella > Afifella pfennigii. Next base: position 10,167 of record NZ_JHZK01000042.1, read on the forward strand.
TCGCCGAGATGGACCGCGCGCTCGTCGCGCTCTAAGAGTAGACAGCGCCCCCGACATTCCCGCACAGTCTCGTGGGACTGGCGGCAGAAACGGGTCGCGTATCATGACTGATCGACCTACCGGCAGCCACCACGGGTTCCGCGCATCTCGCGATCCTAAGGCGACACCCGCAGCGAACACCAACGGCAGCAGGTCCGAACCCCGGTCGTTCCGATGTGTCGCAGCGTACGACTGCAATGGCGACCGTTCGATCTCTGTTCCATTCCGTCGAGTGCCACTGGCGTCGAGGTGTTCAGGTTACCGATCTGAAAAGCAGAGACGTTTCAGAGTGCTACAAGCTCTGCACCAAATCGCCGCAGTCATCAGGTTCAGAGAATACGGCGCCCAAGAGAACAATTTTGGCTGCCATATGCCGGGTTCAGTGCTCAGCCTCTCCCGCATAACCCTCGAAAACAACGGAAAAATCCGGCCGTAGCCGGATCGGGAGAACGCTTTCGCGAGGGCAAGTGGCGGAGGGGACAGGACTGGCGTCGAAGGTTCTCAACCTCTAAGCCTCTCTTTTATATAATAAAGTCTAGAAGCGCGGTGATGGTTGGGTCCGGGTTAGTGTCCGCGGAGGTGGTGTAATTTCACCGGCTCTGCCGGTGTAATCCGGGTGGCCATCAAGGTGTATGGTCGAGGTGGAGTTAGCCGCTTCACCGACGAACCACACGGAGACGCCACCTGAGCTCGCTCCGGTCGGACAGGCCGATCAGAGGCGCGATCTCGTAGTCACTGACCGGATAAATGCTGGTGAAAGGTAAGGTATCCTCCGGACACGCAGATAATTTATCTCCGACCCCGAAGTTTACCAAGAGTCCTCGTCTGGCCAGCAGAGCGAAACTCCCGAGACCGGCACCGGGAAGGCCGAGCGTCGCCCTGCGCAGCCGCGCCTTTTCCTTGGCGGCCACCTCCGATCTGCCGCGTTCACCGGCGTCAGTTTATCCGCCACCTGATCGTGAAGACCTCCTGCACGGCCGCCTCGGCCTGCAGTTCAGCACTCTCTTCCGCCTCCGACGGCAAGCCGTCTTGAGGCTTGCTAAGCCGCTTGAAGAACCCGAGCCTCCGTTCAATGCTTGCCTCTTCCGCCTTCTGCAGTTCTCTCTTCAGCTCTTGCCGTTCACCGCGCGTGAACCGCCGTTCCGAGGCCAAGGACTTCCGAAGCGTGTCGGCATCGTTCTCGTGTTGGCTCAGGGCCACGATATGTTCGACCCAGAGGTCCTCCTCGCGCGCATGCCGTGCCGCCTGCCTCTCTTGGAGCCAGGCTTCGCGCTGCTCCAGGAGAAGGCCGCGTCGATTTCATCTCTTGAGCGACAGGACTGCATGATCTGAAAGACCCGCATCTCGAAACTCTCACCGTCCTCGGGTGACGCAAGCGAAGCGGAAATCGATCCTCGCTCACAGATACCTCTGTTCCTGCGGCAGAAAGGGGACCAGCTGAGCTTGCTTTGATCCGGAGGGCACGGGCTTTGGCCGGCCGGTCCCGATCTTTGGAATGGAAGGACAACGACCTCGATAGACCGTTCCCAGGATGCAGCGATACAGACCTGCGGAAATAATTGCCGCTTCGGAGCCCATATCGGACGCCAACGCCCTCGCGTTCGGTGTCACGAGCAACCACCCGGGCTTCACGCCCCGGGTCGGACTTGCAGGGTCTGGACGATCATCCAAGAATGATGATGTCCGAGCGCAGTTGCCTCGCCCGGGGGCTCCCAGCCGAGCAACAAGCGACGGCGGATCGGGCACATGCCGAGGGGCACCGGTGCAGCGATCGATATTGGCATTGCGATCCTGCTCGTTCCTCTATCCGGCGAGAGAGACTTGGGGCTAATCTTGGATTTCTATGCGCACTCCTTGGAGGGAGAGGATCGTTCGGCCTGGGAGCCGCTCGCCGGCCACCTGGCAGCCGTGGCGCGTCGCGCTGCAGACTTCGCCAGACCGCTGCAGATCGAACAGCTGGCGGCGCTCTGCGGAGCCTTGCATGACCTCGGGAAGTTTTCATCCGCCTTCCAGGCGCGCCTGCAAGGGTCGCCGGAGCGGGTTGATCATTCGACGGCAGGCGCCAAGGCCGTGCTCGACCTCTTTCCCCACCAACCGGAGAGCTTCGTCGCCTGGCTCGCCGCCCAGGCGATCGCCGGACACCACGCGGGTCTGCCGGATCGGCGCGGCAGCGACGGCGGCACCCTGGAAGAACGGCTGGAAGGCTTCCGGATGGAGGGCCTCGACCCCGCCTTCCGGGCGGCTCTTCCGGAACGGGTTTGCGGCCTCCTGCCGCCTTTCGACTGGAACGCCCCCGACCCGTCGCGCGGCGCCTTCCGCTTCGCCATGCTGGGGCGCATGCTCTTCTCCTGCCTCGTCGACGCCGATTTCAAGGAGACGGAGCGCTTCTATGAGAGGGCCGGCCAGCGACAGAAGGACCGCGACTGGCCAAGCCTTACAGAGTGCCTGCCCGACTTTCTCACGGGCTTTGACCGAAAGATCGCCAGCTTCGGCGGACCATCGACGGAGATCGCCAGGCTGCGCGCCGAGATCCTGGCAACGGCGCGTGAGCGCGCGGCAATGCCGCCCGGTCTCTTCACCCTCAACGTGCCGACGGGCGGCGGCAAGACCCTCGCTTCCCTCGGCTTCGCGCTCGACCATGCGAAGCGCCACGGCCACCGGCGCATCATTTTCGGCATTCCCTTCACCTCCATCATCGATCAGACGGCGGCCATTTTCCGGGAGGTCCTCGGCTCGGATCTCGTCTTGGAGCATCATTCCGCGATCGAGGACGAGGAGACAGGCAGTTTTCGCGCAGCCGACAGCCAACGCTCGATGAAGGACAAGATGCGGCTTGCGATGGAAGACTGGGCCGCGCCGGTGGTCGTCACCACGCATGTGCAGCTTTTCGAGAGCCTGTTCGCCGCCCGTCCATCGCGCTGCCGCAAGCTCCACAACATCGCCGGCAGCGTCATCGTGCTCGACGAGGCGCAGGTGCTGCCGAGAAAACTGCTCGCGCCGACGGTCTGGGCGATCGACGAGCTCTGCCGCAATTACGGCTGCTCCATCGTTCTGTGCACGGCGACGCAGCCGGCCTTTGATGCGCGCAAGCTGAAGGAGCTGAAGCCGGACCATCTTTTGGCGCTCGACCTTGAAGGCCGCGAGCTCGCGCCCGATCCGCCGCGGCTTCACGAGGCGTTCGCGCGCGTGCGCCTCGTCTTTGCAGGGGAGCTGAGCGACGAGGCCCTCGTGGACACGCTGAAAGCGCATCCCCAGGCGCTCGTCATCGTCAACAGCCGCCGCCATGCGCTCGATCTCTACCGGGCAGCGCAGGCGGAGGGGCTTGACGGGCTCGTGCATCTGACGACCCGGCAATATGCGGCGCATCGGCGGGAAATCTTGAAAGACGTCAGGGAGCACCTCAGGGACGGACGCCCCTGCCGGCTGATCGCCACCTCGCTGATCGAGGCGGGCGTCGATGTCGATTTCCCGGCCGCCTGGCGCGCCGAAGCGGGGCTCGACCAGATCGCCCAGGCGGCAGGCCGGGTGAACCGCGAGATGCGACGGCCGGTCGAGGCAAGTCTCCTCACGGTCTTCAAGCCATCCGATCCGGACCATGCCCCGCCCGCCGAGGTCGCGAGCCTCGTCGGCAGCATGGAGAACGTGAAAAACGCCTTCAACGATCTCTCCGCGAGCGAGGCGATCGAGCGCTACTTCCACGAAGTCTACTGGCAGGCCGGCGAGGAGCGCCTCGGCAAGCCGATCCTGGAACGCTCGACCCTGTCGCAGCGCTATGGCCCGGACATCTGCTACCGCAAGATCGCCGAAGATTACCGCATGATCGAGGACGGCATGGCGCCAGTGATCGTAACGCGCGAGGAGCAGGCGCGCGAAGCTGTGAAGAAGCTGAAAATCCCAGATATCCCCTCTGGCGCCATCGCACGCCTTCTTCAACCATACATTGTCTCCGTGCCGCCGAAGGCGCGCGCGCTGCTTCAGGCGAACGGACATGTGGCCTTTGCGCAGCTAGAGGTGCGAGGGGAGCAGTTCGCCGTGCTGAGGACCGAGTCGCTTTACGATACGGAAGTCGGCCTGCTGTGGGAGAACCATGACTACCTGGCGATGGAGAGCATGATGCATAGAGCGATTTGTATAGCCGTCCGGCGCTTGAAAATAGTTATGAAATCGGCTATCGATTCCACTCGATGATCGAGGAAGGATGGAATGCGCCTGCCACCCGTTAATGACAGGGATTTTTGGGAAACCGCAGTCGCCATAGTGATCGTCGGGTTGGTTCGAGCGATCCGGTGGCTTATGGCGTCCTAAGGCTCGCTCCCGAATTCCCATCGCTCTTGATCGTTGCTGTGCACATAGCAAAGCGAGGTCGCCCCTCACGCAGGGGCGTGGATCGAAACAAGCGTCGGACGGCTATAATCTGGACTCGTTCGGGAGCGAGCCGCCTCATTCACGGCGCTGACGAATGATGACCGGTTACACTCAAAAATGAGTCCCGATTGCCGGAATCTAGTGGAAATTGAAGTGCCGAAAACGCTGCAAGGTTGCGTCTGCTTCGCCAGAGAGAAGATGCTGACTGTCGGGGACACAGGGGGCGGTTCATCATGACCTACGGCATTCGCCTGCACGTTTCGGGCCCCCTCGCTTGCTTTACCCGGCCTGAGATGAAGGTGGAGCGCGTCTCCTATGACGTGATGACACCCTCGGCCGCGCGCGGCATCCTGGAGGCGGTGCACTGGAAGCCGGCGATCCGCTGGGTGATCGACGAGATCCATGTCCTGAAGCCGATCCGCTTCCGCTCCATCCGCCGCAACGAGGTCGGCAGCAAAGCTTCGGCCAGAAACGCCAAGACGGCCATGAAGCGCGGCGACCTTGCCGGGCTCGCCCTCCGCGTTGACGAAGACCGCCAGCAGCGTGCCGCCACAATCCTTGTCGATGTCGCCTATGTCATCGCCGCGCATTTTGAGATGACGGAAAAGGCGGGGCCCGAGGACACCGAGGGCAAGCATCTCGACATGTTCAACCGGCGGGCGCGCACCGGCCAGTCGTTCCACCAGCCCTCTCTCGGCACGCGCGAATTCGACGCCCGCTTTCGTCTCGTCGAGCCGGACGAGGCGACGCCCTTGCCGGACCCGGAATGCCGCACCGCCGATCTCGGCTTCGGCAGTCCCCGCGACCTCGGCTTCATGCTCTTCGACATCGACCATCAGGCGAAGGGACGTCCCTCGCTGTTCTTCCGCGCCAGCCTCCAGGAGGGCGTCCTCAAGGTGCCGCAACCCGGTTCGCCAAAGGTGCTTCGATGAGCATCCTGCAATCGCTGGCGCGGGCCTATGAGCGGATACCGAACGCTCCCCCGCCGGGCTTCGCCGTGCAGAAGATCGGCGTCGTCGTCGGGCTGAACCGGGACGGGACGCTTGCGACTGTCTCTCCGAAATATATCGGCGAGGGCAGAAAGAGGACGGCTGCGCCGATGCCCGTGCCGGCGCCCGTGAAACGCACGGTCGCCGTCCTGCCGAACACGTTCTGGGACAAGACGGCCTATGCGCTCGGCGTGACGGCCGGCCCCGGAAAGCGCACGGCAGAGGAGCATCAGGCCTTCGTCGATCATCACCGCGAGCTGATCGGCGAGACGGAAGATGCGGGCCTCTCCGCCTTCCTGCGCTTTCTCGACCTCTGGCGGCCCGACATGTTCGAGGAGCGCTTCGCCGAAGACATGAAGGACGAGAACGTTGTCTTCGCGCTGGAGGAGGAACGGCTTCGCGAGACCTATCTCCACGATCGCCCGGCCGCGCGGGCGCTCCTGGAGCGGGGCGGCGATGACAATGCAGATCAGCTCTGCCTCGTCTCCGGCCTGCGCGCGCCGGTCGCCCGGCTTCATCCGGCGATCAAGGGCGTCTGGGGCGGGCAATCCTCGGGCGGCTCCATCGTCTCCTTCAATCTCGACGCCTTCGAATCCTATGGGCATTCGCAGGGCGGCAACGCGCCTGTCTCAAAAAGCGCGGCGGAAGCCTATACGGGGGCGCTAAACCACTTCCTGCGGCAGGATTCCGGTCACCGCGTCCAGATCGGCGACGCTTCGACGGTGTTTTGGGCGGAGGCTGACGCGCCGGAGGCGGCGGCTTTCGCCGAAGAGATTTTCGGCGCCATGTTCGACCGGGCTGCGGAGGATCGGGCCGCGGCAGAGCGCGTCGGCGACGTCCTGCAGAAGATACGAGAGGGCAAGGCGCTTCGGACGGTTGCCCCGGAGCTCGGCGAGGGCGTGCGCTTCTACGTTCTCGGCCTTGCCCCCAACGCCGCGCGCATCTCCATCCGTTTCTGGCTGGCGGAGGATTTCGGCGAGATCGCGAAGAACTATGCGCGCTTCAGCGAGGACATGCGCATCGAGCCGCCGGATCAGCGCGGAACGCCGGCGCTGTGGCAATATCTCGCCGAGACGGCGGTTCTCGGCAAGCGGGAGAACGTGCCGCCCAATCTCGCCGGCGAATGGATGCGCTCCATCCTTGGCGGAGCGCCCTATCCGCTGACGCTCCTTGGTACGGTTCTCATGCGCATCCGCGCCGACGGCGTCGTCAACGCCCGGCGGGCATCGATGCTGAAAGCCGTTCTCGTTCGCAATTTTCGACTGTACAAGGAGGTTCCCGTGGGGCTCGACCCGGACAATCCCGACCGCGCCTATCAGCTCGGGCGGCTCTTCGCCGTTCTCGAGGCGGCGCAATACGCCGCTCTCGGCCGCGTCAACGCGACGATCGGCGACCGCTTCTACTCTGCCGCTTCGGCGACGCCGGCAAGGGTCTTCGGCCCGCTGCTGCGCGGCCTCAAGCATCACGTCTCCGACGCCAAGAAACGGAACAAGGGGCATTGGATCGAGCCGCGGGTTACCGAGATCGTGGCGATGCTGCCGCCCGACCTTCCGCGCACGCTCAAGCTTGAGGAACAGGGACGCTTCGCGGTCGGCTACTACCACGAGCGGGCGCGTCGCACCAAAGACACCGGAACCGAGGAGACCTCCGATGACGAGTAATCCGCTCAAGGCGCGGCACGAATTCGTCCTTCTGTTCGACGTGACGAACGGCAATCCAAACGGCGATCCGGACGCCGGCAACATGCCGCGGATGGACCCCGAGACCGGTCACGGCATCGTCAGCGACGTCTGCCTGAAGCGCAAGGTGCGCAATTTTGTCGAGATGACGCGAATGGATGCGCCGCACTATCGCATCTACGTCACCGAGGGCGCTATCCTCAACGACAAGCACCGCGAAGCCTATCGCGCGGAGCGCCCCGGCGACGCTTCCGTCGACAAGGCCGCGAAGCTGACACCGAAATCGGACGAGGAAGCTCTCCGTATCCGCCGCTTCATGTGTGACAATTTCTTCGATATCCGCGCCTTCGGCGGCGTCCTTTCGACCGGCATCAACGCCGGGCAGGTGCGCGGCCCGGTTCAGTTCGCCTTCTCGCGCTCCGTGGAGCCGGTCCTGCCGCTGGAGGTCTCCATCACCCGCATGGCGGCCACCACCGAGGCGGAAAAGAAGGAGCGGTCCGAAGGCGACGACGAGAAGGAGAAGCGCGGCGACAAGCGGACGATGGGCCGCAAGCATGTCGTCCCCTACGGCCTCTACCGCGCCCACGGCTTCGTCTCCGCGCAGCTCGCCTCCCATCCGGTCAAGGGCACGGGCTTCACCGAAAGCGACCTTAACCTTCTCATCGATGCCCTGGAGGGCATGTTTGAGCACGACCGTTCGGCCGCGCGCGGCGAGATGGCGACGCGCAAGCTCGTCATCTTCCGGCATGACAGCGCGCTCGGAAGGGCGCCCGCGCATGCCCTCTTCGACCGGGTGCGGGTGTGGCGCCAGTTCAAGGGCGAGCGTTACGAGCCGGGCGACGAGCGTCTCGACAACGTTCCGCCCGCCCGCGCCTTCTCCGATTATGCCGTCGGCATCGACCGGGAAAACCTGCCGGAGGGCGTGGAGATCATCGAACGTTTGTAGCCGCGATGGACGCCGCCAGGACGCACATCGAAGGAGCAAGCCAAGCGGAGCGCGGGGAGCCCATCCCCCTCTCGGCCCTGCAGCACGCCGTCTATTGCCTCCGTCAGGCCGCGCTCATCCATCTGGAGCGGATGTGGGCGGAGAACCGCTTCACGGCCGAGGGCGACATCCTGCACATGGCCGCCGACCGGCCCGGAAAGCGGCGCGTGCGCGGTGTGCGCCGTGTCTCTTCCCTGCCCGTCGCAAGCACGCGTCTCGGCCTCGCCGGCGTCGCCGATATGGTGGAGTTCGTGAAGACGGAGGACGGACGGGAAATCCCGCTCCCCGTCGAATACAAGCGCGGCAAGCCGAAGGCGCACCGGGCCGACGAGGTGCAGCTCTGCGCCCAGGGCCTCTGCCTTGAAGAAATGTTCACCGTGCCGGTGCCGGAAGGCGCGCTCTTCTATGGCGAAACACGCCGCCGCGTCGGCGTCGCCTTCGAGGCCGAGCTGCGCGATCTGACGGAGCAGACGGCAGCCGAGCTTCGCGCCGTCTTCGCCAGCCGGCAGACGCCGCCGCCGACGCCCCAGAAGAGCCGCTGCCGCGCCTGCTCGCTCGCCGAGCTGTGCCGGCCCGTGGCCGTCCGGCGCTCCGCCGCGGCATGGACGCGGCGCGCCCTCGCCGAAATGCTCGCGGCCGAGGCCGATGCCCCGCCCGAATTGCCATGAAGAAGCTTCTCAACACGCTCTACGTGACGAGCGAGGGCGCGGCGCTGCGCAAGGACGGAGAGAACGCCGTCGTCTCCGTCGATGGTGCCGAGCGGGCGCGCGTTCCCTTCCACATGCTCGCCTCCATCGTGCTCTTCGGCCCGATCGCGGTTTCGCCTGCGATGATCGGGGCGGCGGCTGCGCAGGGCATGACCATCGTGCTTCTCGACCGTTTCGGCCGTTTCCAGGCGCGCATTGAGGGGCCGGTCAGCGGCAATGTGCTTCTGCGCCGGGCGCAATACGCCGCCTCCGAGGCACCGACGGACATTGTTCGCGCGCTCCTCCTCGGTAAAATCGCCAACCAGCGCACCGTCCTGATGCGGGCCTTGCGCGACCACGGCGGAGAGATGGCGGAAAATGCTCGGCAGGCACTGGACGCGACGGTTGCCCGACTCGCGCAGATTCTGCGGCGTGTAGAGCTGGCTGGCGGCGATGCCAAGGTTCTGCGCGGCGCCGAGGGCGAGGCCGCAGCGCTCTATTTCGGCGTTTTCGACCATCTCATCCGTACGAACGAACCGGAGATGCACTTTCGTGGGCGCTCCCGCCGCCCGCCGCTCGATCCGGTCAATGCGCTTCTCTCTTTCCTCTATACGCTCCTGACGCATGATTGCCGCAGCGCCGCGGAAGCTGTCGGCCTCGATCCGGCCGTCGGCTTCCTGCACCGCGACCGCCCGGGCCGCCCGAGCCTCGCCCTCGACCTGATGGAGGAATTGCGACCGGTGCTTGCCGATCGCCTTGCCCTTTCCCTGATCAACCGCAGGCAAGTCTCAGCCGGCGATTTTGAGATGCGCGGGGGCGGCGCCGTCATGATGCGCGACGATGCGCGCCGCACCGTCCTCACCGCCTGGCAGGAGCGCAAGCGCGAGGAGCGTCTGCATCCGTTCGTCGGAGAGAAGGCGCCGCTCGGCCTCGTTCCCTATCTGCAGGCACAAATGCTCTCCCGGTACCTGCGTGGTGATCTCGATGCCTATCCGCCCTGGTTCTGGAAATAGACAATGCTCGTTTTAGTGACCTACGATGTCAGGACGAGCGACCCTGGGGGTGCGAAGCGGCTCCGACGCATCGCCAAGGCCTGCCGCGACTTCGGCCAGCGCGTGCAGTTCTCCGTCTTCGAGATCGAGGCAGATCCCGCCCAATGGGCAAAGCTGAAGGCGCGATTGGAAGAGATCATCGATCCGAAGGCGGACAGCCTGCGTTACTATTACTTGGGTGCGAAGGGTCAGCGCCGGGTGGAACATGTCGGCGCCAAGCCCGCCACGGACCTGGAAGGCCCGCTCATCATCTGACCCGTCGCATAGGGGCACATCGAGCGCTGCGCGAACCGCAAGCGTGCCGCATCTTCCCGCCGGGTTCGCGCTGATGGTAAACCCTTGAAATTGCTTGTCTATGCGCTGCCCGAACAAGTGCGGCAGGTGCCATCGCGTCGGCGCGCCGGAGGTTCGCGCCGGGATCGCCGTTTTCT
>NZ_JHZK01000043.1 GCF_000688515.1 Afifella pfennigii DSM 17143
GCCATGCAGCTCCACCTCGACGAGATCAGCCGCGCGGTCGCCAAGGGCGCTCACGCCGTGCTCCTCATGGACCGAGCCGGATGGCACACGACATCGAAGCTCGACGTGCCGAAGAACATCACGCCCATCCTGTTGCCCTCGCGGGCGCCAGAGCTCAACCCGGTCGAGAACATCTGGCAATACCTGCGCGCCAACTGGCTCTCCAACCGCGCCTTCGACACCTACGACGCCATCATCGACGCAGCCTGCGAGGCATGGGTGAAGCTACTCGAGGACCCAGGCGCCATAACCTCGATCGGAATGCGCAAGTGGGCACACGTCGGTCAGAAGCTATGACCGCTGGTATAAGCCGCTCCGACTCCCCCCTTTCGGCCCGCTAGGGCATCGCTCATAGCCTATGAAGAGACAACGGCAGGGGCGGCGCTACTGCGCCTGGCGCTCGCCTTGCGGGCGGACGATATCGGTAAGGCGCACCTCCACCTCGCCGTTGACGCCCGAGCTGACGTCGAAATCGCGCGCATAGGTCGTATCGCCGTGGCGGGCGACCGCCGTATAGGCACCTTCCGTCAGGATGATGTGCGGAAAGGCACCGACCGATTCGTGGATCGTGTCGCCGCCCTGCGTCAGCACCGACCAGCGCGTATTGGCAAGCGCCTCGCCGCCCTCCTCCTCCACCAGCTTCAGCGTCACCTCGGCGCCCTTGTGATGGATCACCGCCTCCGTCAGCTCGCCGGCCTTGACCTCGATATCGGCGCGCACGACGGCGTTGAGGGCGCCGTAGCGGCTGACGACATGATAGGTGCCGGCATGCAGGCGCACGATGCGCCCGGCCTCGGCGTTCGGGGTGATCAGCTCGCGCTGACCGTCCTCCACGAGCCGATAGATCTCGTACGCGACCTTGCCCCTCTCCAGCGGAAAATCCTCGCCGACCACCGCCGACAAACGCAGGCCGCCGGCATCGAGAACGAGTGTTTCGTCGAGCGGCGCCTCGCCGAGCTCGATTCGCTGCGTGGCGCCGGCGCGGCCGAAAGAGGCGTGCACGAAATAGCCGCCGGGAGGCAGGGTGAGCGCGGCCGAGCCACCCTCGGCGGTCGCAACCAGCGGCAGGGCGCCGTCCGGCCCGGCTTCGGCGGCGAAGACGCGCCATGTAAGGCCGTGGGGAAGCGGCACCCCCTCCTCGGTAAGCCGGGCATGCAGCGTCAGCTGGGTGCCCACAATCGTGGAATTGCCGGCCGCACCGCTGACGCCGTCGGGCAGGACGATGGCCGCCCCCGTTTCCGGCGAGCCAAACGGGGCGCCGGGATCGACGAGCTCCAGCTTATGAGGCGTGCCCGCCGCCCCGCCGGCAGGAGGCGTCACCTGGAACAACGCTTCCCCCCCGCCTTCCGACCCCTGCGCCAGGGCGTTGCCTAAAAGGACAACGGCCGCAAGGCACAGCGCGAACGACGCAAGGGAGAGATCGAAGGCTGAAGGAAGGCGGATCATCCGAGCCCGCTGTTTCACCGCTATGCTGACGTGGTAAGCCGGCAAGCGTGGCGATTTCAAGATCGCAGCTAAGAGACCGTTAGCCGGAAAGTCCATGTACGAGCTTCTCTCCCATCTTCAGACGCGGCGCAGCGCCCCCGCCGCGCAGCTTGACGAGCCGGGGCCGGACGCCCCTGCCCTCTTCGCCATGCTGGCCATCGCCGCCCGCGTTCCCGATCACGGCAAGCTCGCGCCCTGGCGCTTCATCGTCTACGGCAAGCAGGAGCGCGAGGAACTGGCGAGGCGGCTCGCCGAGATCGCCCGCGGCGATGCCGACCCGGTCGAGGCGGAACGCAAGGCGGGCAAGACGGCCGCCTTTGCCGCCGCGCCGCTGGTGGTCGGCGTCGTCTCCACGGCAGCAGAGCATGCGAAAATCCCGCGCTGGGAGCAGGAACTCTCCGCCGGCGCGGTCTGCCTCAACTTCCTCCACGCGGCGGCCGCCCACGGCTTCGGCGCGCAATGGCTGACCGGGTGGTTCGCCTATGAGAGCGAGGCGCGCGTCGCGCTCGGCCTCAAGGAGGAAGAGCGGATCGCCGGCTTCATCCATATCGGCACGCCGAGACTGCCGACACCGGAGCGCGAGCGGCCGGACATTTCCGCCCTCACCACCTTCTTCTCGCGCTAGGTTGCGGACCCGCCATGCATTACACGCCCTCGCGCAAGGATCACGGCCTGGCGCACGATCCCTTCAAGGCCATCGTGGCACCGCGCCCGATCGGCTGGATCTCCAGCCTGGACGCGGCGGGCCATCTCAATCTCGCGCCCTATTCCTTCTTCAACGCCGTCTGCGACCATCCGCATATCGTCATGTTCTCCTCCTACGGCGAGAAGGACAGCGCCACGCATATCGCGGCGAGCGGCGAATTCGTCTGCAGCCTGGCCACCTTCGATCTGCGCGAGGCGATGAACGCGACCTCCGCCCCCTATCCGCGCGGCATCAGCGAGGCGGAGATGGCCGGCCTTGAGACGGCGGCAAGCCGCGCCGTCAAGCCGCCGCGGGTGAGGGCATCGCCGGCGGCGCTGGAATGCAAGCTTCTCAAGACCGACCGCATCGCCGGGCTCGACGGCAGATGGTCCGGCAACGTGCTCGTCTTCGGCGAGGTCGTCTCGGTCTATATCGACGACGCCTTCCTCAAGGAGGGACGCTTCGACCTCGCCGCCGCCCGCCCGATCGCGCGCTGCGGCTATATGGATTACGCCGTGGTGGAAGAGCTCTTCGAGATGGTGAGGCCGGTGCTTACGGAGCGCGGCTAACCCTGCGCGGCGCGCGCCAGAAGCCGCTCGGCAAGGCGCAGATGCGGGCGATCCAGCATCTTGCCATGAAGGGCGACGACGCCCGCATCGCCGGCCTCGCGGAAGGCGGCCACCACCGCCTCAGCCTCCGCAACCGCCTCCGGGCTCGGGGTGAAGACGCGGTTGATCGGCTCCACCTGAGCCGGATGGATGGCGAGCTTGCCGGCAAAGCCGTCGCGCGCCGCCGCCTCGGCCTCTTCCAGGAGCCCGTCGATGCCGGCAAAATCGGTATAGACGGTGTCGATGGCATCGACGCCCGCCGCCGCGGCGCCGAACAGGCAGAGATTGCGCACCATCCGGTAGGGCTCGCTCCAGCCGCCGCCCTCCTGCTTGGTGGAGAAGGAGCCGATATCGGCCGACAGATCCTCCCCGCCCCAGGCGAGGCCGGCAAGGCGGGGGCCGGCCTGGCGATAGCTGCCGAGCGAGAAGACGGCTTGCGCCGTCTCGCTGGCGATCGCCAGGATCTTCGTCGCCCCGTCCGCAATGCCGTGCAGGGCTTCGCCGACGGCAAGGCGCGAAGCGAGAAGCTGCACATCGCCAGCGCCCGCCGCCTTGGGCAGGACGATGCCGGCGGGCGCGCCGGTCATGACATGCTCCACGTCGCCGTCGGCAAGGCCGGTATCAAGCGCGTTGATGCGCACGAAAAGCGCCGGCGTGTTCTCTCGGCGATGGGAAAGCAGGAAATCCGTCACCAGCTTGCGGGCGGCGCCCTTGCGCGAGGCGGCGACGGAATCCTCCAGATCGAGGATCAACGCATCGGCGCCGGAGGCAAGCGACTTCTCAAGCTTGCGCTCGCTGTCGCCCGGCACGAAGAGATAGGAGCGCATCGCCTCACGCCTCCGCCGGACGGCGGCGCATGAAGGCCTGCCGGCGGCAGGAGGCGACAAGCACGTCGTCCTGATTGAAGGCGCGGTGCTGGAACTCCACGATGCCGGCATCCGGGCGCGAGCGCGACGGGCGCCGGGAGACGACCTCGCTCTCGGCATGGATGGTATCGCCCTGGAAGACCGGATGGGGGAACTTCACCTCGCTCATGCCGAGATTGGCAAGCGTGGTGCCGAGGGTGGTGTCCTGCACCGACAGGCCGATCATCAGGCCGAGGGTGAAGAGCGAATTGACCAGCGGGCGGCCCCATTCGCTGTTCTCGGCGAAATGCCGGTCGATATGCAGCGGCTGCGGGTTCATGGTCAGGTTGGAGAAGAGCATGTTGTCCATCTCCGTCACCGTGCGCCGGATCTCGTGGGCGAAGCGACGCCCTTCGGTGAGATCTTCAAAATAAAGTCCTGCCATCGCCCCTTCTCCCCTTGAACCTGCCCGCCCACTCGGCCCTCGCAAACATGGTTTGCGATTGGTGAGCTTTTATAGTGAACCGATCATTAATCTTCGCCGTGCACGATCTCCATCAAGAGAGTCGACCGCGATGATGATCGTCGAACGTTTCCTCAATTGGATAGGGCATGCCGTGCCGAAGCGCCGCGTAGAAGCGGCGAGCGCACTCGCGCGCGCCTTCCTCACCTCACCGCTCAACCCGCAGGAGCGCGACGGGCTGGAGGCGGCGATGACCATCCTCCTGGACGACCCGCATCTGCCGGTGCGCCAGGCGCTCGCGCAGGAGCTGGCGGCCAGCGAGGACGCGCCGCATCATGTCATGCTGGCGCTCGCCGGCGACCACGAGGACGTCGCAACGATCGTGCTGGAGCATTCGCCGCTTTTCCTCGACAGCGAGCTCGTCGATATCGTGGCCACGGGCGGACCGCAGGCGCAGATGGCGGTCGCGCGCCGCGTGCCGGTGTCGCGGGCGCTCGCCGCCGCGATCGCGGAAGTCGGAGAGCTTGAGGCCGCGATCGAGCTTCTGTGCAACCCCTATGCCCACATCGCGCGCTTCTCGCTGGAGCGCATCGTCACCCGCTTCGGCCACGACGCAGAGCTGCGCCAGATGCTGCTTGAGCGCGAGGACCTGCCGGCCTCCCTGCGCCAGGCTCTCATTGCCGCGCTCGCCGACAGCCTGTGCGCCTTCGTCGCCTCGCGCGGCTGGCTCTCGCCGGCGCGCGCCCGCGCGGCGGCCGACGAGGCGCTGGAGAAATCCGCCCTCGCCATGGCCGAGGCGGCGAGCCCGGCAGCGCTCGCCCAGCTCGTCGCCCGCCTCCTCGACCGTGAAGAGCTGACGCCGCGCCTTCTCATCCGCGCGCTCGTCGCAGGCCAGATCCCCTTCTTCCAGGAGGCGCTGACGGCCATCTCCGGCATGCCGCATCGGCGGGTCGGGGCGCTCCTCGCCGCGCCGGGCTCGGCCGCGCTGCATGCGCTCCTCAACCAGGCCGGCCTGCCCGCCGGCGTCGTTCCGGGCATCGTGGCGGCGCTGCAGGTGATGCAGGGCATGGAAGCGGCGGACGGGGCCAGCCACGATTATCGCCGCGCCACGCGCCTCATCGACGGTATCCTGGAACGCTACAGCGGGTGGCATGGCGGCGAGATCGACGAACTTCTGACGCTACTGCGACGCCTGGCGCTGGAGGCCAAGCGGGACGCGGCCCGCTTTTACGCCCGCCAGTTCCGCGCCGCCGCCTGATCACACCTCATCACAGAAGCCCTTAAGGATCGAAAGCCGGCACCCGGCCGCCCGCGCGGTCGGCGCGCGGCGCCGGTGCACAGACGGCAAAGAGCGGCGCGACCCAAAGCACGGCGAGGCCGCCTGCCACGATCAGGAATCCGAGCCCGAGCCGCGCTTGCTCCTCCATCAGATAGGCCGTGCACAGGCGCACCGGCGCATGGGTGTAGAGAAAGGCCAACACGCCCAGCATGGCAAGCGCCTGCGCTTTCAGAAAGCCGCGCAAGAGCGGATGCGCCCGCGCCCAGCCGAGACGCAGCGCAAAGCCCACGCCAAGCGGCAGGGCGATGAACTTTGCAGCCTCCACCCACGGGACCACCAGGGTCGCGTCGATGGTGCGCGGCAGCATCCAATAGGCGATGGTGAAGATCGCCGTCAGCAGCGCGGCCCAGCCGCCCGCATTGCAGCGCGCACGCTCCCAACCGGCCGGCACCGGCAGGAGAGCCCCGGCTACGGCCAGCATCGGCAATTGCACCAGGATATGGGTGAGCGGGTCGGCTTCCAGCACGCCGCGCGCCAAGAATGCCGCCCCCAAGAGCGCGCCGGCCAAGCTGAAGCGCAGCGCCATCATGGCAGCACCGCTTGCGCGGCCGCCAGCGCCCCCGCAACATCGTCGTCATCGAGGATCGCCCGCAGCCGCCCCTGCCCGTCGACGACATGGATGGCCGTGTTGTGCACGTAGCCGCCCCAACCGTCCTCAATCACCACGACGCCGAAGGCGTCAAGCAAGGCGGGAAGGCTGTCAGAATCGGCGGGGCGGGCCACGGACCAGAGCGTTCCGTCGGCGCCATGCGCCTTGCCATAGGCCATCAGCGCCGGCGGATCGTCGTTGCGCGGATCGAAGCTGAGCGAGATCAGCTTAACCTTGTCGGCCAGACCGGCCGCGCGGATGTCGGCGGCCAGCCGTGCCATCTCGCTGCCGGCGACCTGGCAGATGGTCGGGCAGCTGGTATAGATGAACTCAACGAGGCGGACACGGCCGTCCCCGGCCAGCTTCTGCGTGGCGCCGGTCATCGACTGAAGCTGCACATTCGGCACCGCCGGCGCGGCACGCAACGCCTCAAGGCGACGCGCCGTCTCGGTGGTCAGCGCACGCCCGCCATCGGTCGCTTGCCACAACAGGCCCGCCCCCACCGCGACAACGGCAAGGCTCGCGGGCAACGGGTGCATCGCATCAGCTCCGTTGCCGTATCAGTCCGGACAGGTAACGCAGCACGAACACCGTCACCGCCAGAATGACCAGCGCCGCGAAAACCGAGGCCGCCTGGGCCAGCGGCATCCATTGCGTTGCATGCACCGCCCAGCGGCGCGGCACCGACAGGGCGCCGGCCACCAGGAAGACCAGCACGAAGCCGGTTCCCCCCACGGCGTAGGTCAGAAAGAGCAGCCGGTCGGCGCCTGTGAGCCTTGCCGCTCCGGGGCGCTCTTGCGCAGCCGGCGCGCGCGTCAGCCACGCCATGAAGCCGAAGGCCATCGCCACCTCGCCGAGCAGGAGATAGGTGTGGAAGTGGCCCGGAACCCACTGCGTGTTGTGCATCACCTTGTTGACCACGATCATCCCGTCGATGATCGCCGGCACCGTGCCCACCGACCAGCCCGCGACCCCGAGCACCAGCAACGCGGAGGCCAGATCCCACCGCATGTCGGCGCCGCGGATATAGACCAGCAGCGAGAACGCGGTGACCGCGATGAGAGGAATGCCGGAGAAATAGCTCACCAGCTGCCCCATCACCAGCGTCCAGGCCGGCATCGCCAGATCCTGCATCAGATGATGCGGATAGACGGAAAGGGTGAAGAGCATAATGACGGTCCAGGCGATGGCGAAGGCGCGCGTGGTCTTCCAGGGCCTGCCGGTATATTCGGGGATAATCTCGTAGACCGCGATCACGCCCATATAGATGGCGGCGTTGATGAACACATGGCCGAAGAAATAGATCATGTTCTTGGCCAGCAGCGCATCGACCGTGAAGCCGGGAACCAACAGGTTGACGATGCTCGCCACCAGCACCGCCGCGCCCACGACGATGCCCAAGACGTTGAAGATGGTCGAGGCCATCGCCGCCACGACGCCCGCAGGCGGCGCGTCCTCGGGACGGCCGCGTCCGAAGGCGAGCGGCCAGGCGAGCGCGCCGCCAATGCCGCCATAGGCGGCGATCAGCTTGCGCGCCACTTCCAGATGCAGCAGCAGAAAGCCGACGCCGATGGAGACGTATCCCAAGAGGAAAAGCGCCGCCGCACTCGGTTGCCAAAACCCGCCCGACATCGCCGGCAGCGGATAAAGGAAGGTCCAAGCCCCGCCGTAGCCGCCGACGAAGATCGCGGCGAGGATGAAGACGACGCCCAGCAGGAAAAGCCCGAGGAACGCCCAGAACACGCCCGCCAGCAACGGCACGTGGCGGTTGGTGAAAAACCACAGGATGGTTGCCCCGGTCAGCGTCGCGGTCCCCACCATCCCCGCGCCATGCGCCGTCATGATGCGATAAAACAGCGCCGCATCGATCTCGACGAGGCCGCCCTGGGCAAGGCGCATCACCAGGCCGAGAAGCATCATCAACACGAACACGGTCCCGCCCAGCAGCATCGCCAGCCGCACCGCGCCGTCCCGCCGCTCCTGGACGCCGCGCATTGCCGCAACCGTCCCGAAATCGCTTTCAGCCGTCATCTGCGCTCTCTCCCCGTTTCTACGGGCCCCGTTTCTACCGGCCCCGCTTCTACCGGCCCCGCTTCAATCGGCCCCGCTTCAATCGGCCGTTTTTGCCGGCCCTGTTTTTATTTGCCTGCCTCCACCCGCATCACTGTCATCGCGCGGCCACGATAAACTCGTTGACCATTTCGTGATGCGCCACACCGCAAAATTCCAGACAAATGACCTTATAGATTCCGGGTTCGTCGAAATTATACTCGACCTTATTTTCGTATCCTGGAATTACCTGAGCCTGAAAAAGGATTCTTCCCTTCTCGTCGACCACGCCGAAGCCGTGCGTTACATCGGTGGTCTTGGCGCTGAAAAGCACCGGCACGCCTTGCGGCACTTCGGTGCGGTCGATCTCCCAGTACCATTGCGTACCGGTGACATTGACCACTTCGGTGGGGGCGGCGGACACTGCGTGCGGCCAACGCGCGAGCGAGGCGACCGAGACGACGACGCCAAAAATCACCATCGCCCAGATCAACTGGCGACGGCGCGCCTCACTTCGGTTCGCGTCGGAACGAGGCGGCCTGGCGCGAGCGACCAGTATGAATGTGACGGCAATCAGCGCCATGAAGGCCAGACTGACGCCAAGCACCATCATGTGCATCGCGTATCCCCCCTTTTTCTTCCGTCTTAATTAGGTAATCAATATTCGTAATATATGAATCTTGCCCTGTCCACTCCAACTGACGAATCTCACTCCATGCAGCTCACCGCCTTTTCCGACTATGCCCTGCGCATTCTGATGTACCTGGCCATCACGGGCGATCGTCTGGTGCCGACCAGAGAAATCGCCGAACAGCAGGGTCTGTCGTTCGATCACATCGCCAAGGTCGCGCAATTTCTGGCCCGGCAAGGCTATATCGAAGCCAGCCGGGGACGCAGCGGCGGCGTGCGCCTCGCCCTTTCGCCCGCGGACATCTCCATCGGCGAGGTGCTGCGCCGGTCGGAGGCGGGATCGGCCGTGGTGGAGTGCCTGCGGAACGGCAAGGTGAGCTGCAAGCTGGCCGGGTTCTGCGGCCTGACCCCTATACTCGCGGACGCCACCGAGGCGTTCTTCGCCACGCTCGACGGGCGAAGCCTTGCCGACGCCTTGCCAAGCTTCATCCCGCACCGCGCCGCGCTAGGGCTCGACCATCTCGGCAAGGTCGCCGCGCACTGACCGGCGCCGCCTATCGCGGCCATCTCGCGCACCGCGTCTTCGGCGTCGTCAGATCGGCATCGCCGCAGAGCTCCACGATATTGCGGCCGGCCGCGCCCTGCTCGGGGCACGGGTCGCAACGCTCATCGCACAGAAGGCTCGAGAGCGCGTCATGCCTTGATGGATGCGTTCTGCCGCGGGGATTTTGCGACAAGGCCCTTGGGAATCGGCGCCCTTGGGGATCGGCGCCCTTGGAGATCGGCGCCCTTGGAGATCGGCGCCCTTGAAGATCGGCGCCCTTCGCGGATCGGCGAGGCCGTAGCGGGGCTACGGACGAGCCCAGCGCCGAAGGATTGGGCGCAAAAGCCCCCGGCCTTTCAGGTTTTGTTTCGGCGGGCGCTCGCTGCGTCGAGCCGCTCGCCCGATGCCCCCGCATCGCGCTACGCGTCTCTCCTGTCGCTCGCCTCGCCGAAACCAAAACAGAACCGCTTCCAGCAAGGCATGACACGCTTCTAGTAACGGAACTGCTCGGCGAGGATGCGCTCGTCCCAGGAATGGTCCGGATCGAACATGATATAGCCGGTCACGTCCTTCTGCGCCTCGATCACCACCTCGCGCACGCTCTTGAACTCGGTGTGGTCGGCGACGGCGTTCACGGGCCGCTTCAGCGGCTCCAGGACGGTGATGGTCACCGTCACATGGTCCGGCAGCAGCGCGCCGCGCCAGCGCCGCGGCCGGAAAGGACTGATCGGCGTCAGCGCCAGAAGCGGGGCGTTGATGGGAATGATCGGGCCATGGGCGGAAAGATTGTAGGCGGTGGAGCCGGCCGGCGTCGCCAGAAGCACGCCGTCGCAGATGAGCTCGGCGAGCCGCTCGTGCCCGTCGATGACAAGCCGCAACTTCGCCGCCTGATAGGATTGGCGAAACAGCGCCACCTCGTTGATGGCGCGCGCGGCGATCTCCTCGCCCTCGGCCGTGCGCACCGTCATGCGCAGGGGATGGATCGGCTCCCGCTTGGCCACGGCCAGCCTTTCCATGAGCCCCTCGGGAGCATATTCGTTCATCAGGAAGCCGACCGAGCCGCGGTTCATGCCGTAAATCGGCTTACCGCCATCCATATGCGCGTGCAGCGCCTGCAGCATCAGCCCGTCGCCGCCGAGCGCGACGATGATATCGGCCTCCTCCGGCGCCACCTCGCCATAGGCCGCGCGCAGGATCTCGGCCGCCTCAAGCGCCTCGGGCGAATCGCTGGACATGATGGCAATGCGTGGCATGGTTCGGTGAACGCCAAGGGATCAACGCGGCCCGCCTAGCATGAGGTCGGCCCGCGACAAAACGGAGTTTTAGGCCATGCATGCAAGCCAAGCGTCGGAGCGGGAGAAAACGGCGAGCCTCGTTCTCCTCTACGTACCCTGCCCGGATCTGGACACGGCAAGGCGCATCGGCGCAGAGGCCGTGCAGGCGCGGCTTGCCGCCTGCGCCAACATCCTGCCGCAGATGCTTTCGGTCTATCGCTGGGAGGGCGCCGTGGAGGAGGAGAGCGAGACGGTGCTGATCCTGAAGACGACGCGCGAGCGCGAGGCGGCGCTTCGCGACAAGGTCGGCGCCGTGCATCCTTACGAGGTGCCGGCGATCCTGACGCTTGAGGCGCCGGGGGTGAACGGCGCCTATTTCGACTGGGTGAAGGAAGAAGTCTCAGCGCATTGAGGCAACGACGATGGAGCAGGCCCGCGCGACCACGCCGCGCAGCGCCGGGCCTGTCGATCGCTCAAGCCACGCCGCGGGCGCGCGCATGCACGGCGTCTGCAAGCATCTGCGAAATCTCCTCCGCCGGCACCGGCGCGGAGAAGAAGAAGCCCTGCATCTGATCGCAGCCGGCGCTACGCAGATATTCGCGCTGCAGCTCGCTCTCCACACCTTCGGCCGTCACCGTCAGGCCGAGCGCATGACCGAGATCGATGACGGCATCGACGATGGCCGTCGTCTCGGCCGTCTCGCCCATATTCTGCACGAAGGAGCGGTCGACCTTCACCTTGTCGGCCTTCAGCGTGCGCAGCCGCGCCAGGCTGGAATAGCCGGTGCCGAAATCGTCGATGGCGACGCGCACGCCGCGCTCGCGCAAGCGCTCCAGCTCGCAGGCGGCGCCGCTCTTCTCGTCGAGAAGGGCGCTTTCCGTCACCTCGATCTCCAGGCGCGCCGGCTCGAAGCGCTCGGCGAGCAGGGTTTTCAGGACACGGCGCGACAATCCCGCGTTGCGGAAGGAGCGCGGCGAGATGTTGACGGCAAGGGTGAGGCCCGGCCAGCTCAGCGCCGCGCGGCAGGCCGTGGCGAGCACCCATGCGTCGAGCTTGGCGATGAGGCCGGTTTCCTCCGCCACCGGGACGAAAAGGGCCGGCGCGACGAAGCCGAGCCGCGGATGCTGCCAACGCACCAGCGCCTCCACGCCGACGATGGCGCCGCTGCGGCTGACGATGACCGGCTGATAATAGACGCAAAGCCCCTCGCCGCCCTTCTCCAAGGCGGCGGCGAGCTCCTCCTCGATCTGGCGCCGGGCGCGCATGGCCGCGTCGGTCTGCGGCGAGAAGGCGCGGTAGCAGCCGCCGCCCTCGCGCTTGGCGGCATAGAGCGCGGCATCGGCGCGGCGCAGCACCTCGCTGCGGCTGAGCGCCGGCCCGAGCCAGGCATAGCCTGCCGAAACGTCCACCTTCGCCTTGCCCCCCGGCACATGGAAGCTCGCCACCGCGCATTCGACGATGCGCTCGCAGAATTCGGCGATCTGCGCATCCGAAGAGATGCCGCAAAGCAGGAAAGCGAATTCATCGCCCCCGAGCCGGCAGAAGGTATCGGAGAGCGGCAGATGCGAGATGGCGCGCGCCGCGAACTGGCGGATCACCTCGTCGCCCGACTGGTGGCCATAGGTGTCGTTGACTTCCTTGAAGCGGTCGAGATCGACGAAGATCAGTGCCGCGCCCTGGGCTGCGGAAAGCGGCAGCAGGGTGTCGAGCCGGCGCAACAGGTGCGAGCGGTTGGGAAGGCCGGTCAAGGTGTCGTGGAAGGCAAGATGGCGCGCATGCACCTCGCTCGCCTCCAATGCGGCGGAGCTGCGGTAGACTTGGCGCGCATAGAGCCCGAAGAGCAGCAGCACCAGCGCGCCGGCCAGGACCGCCGGCGACAGGACAGCCCGCATCAGCTCATGGC
Source organism: Afifella pfennigii DSM 17143 (assembly GCF_000688515.1). GTDB lineage: Bacteria > Pseudomonadota > Alphaproteobacteria > Rhizobiales > Afifellaceae > Afifella > Afifella pfennigii. Next base: position 12,454 of record NZ_JHZK01000043.1, read on the forward strand.
CAGGCAAGGCCGGATTCCAAACCAGATAGGCCAGCGGCGTGCCATCACGGCCGGAGATCGGCAACGCCGTCTCGGGCCCAAGGCTCGTGTCGGTCAGCCGGATGCGGGCATCGGCGAGAAGATAGGCGTTGCGCAGGCGCTCGAGGAAGGCGCTGTCGAGATATTGCACGCTGAGCAGGATATGCTCCTGGCCGGGCGCCACCTCGATCCGGTCGGAATGCGGCAGAAACGGCATGGCGCTGACCACCGCAGGACGGTTGGCAATGAGCATGATATCGCGCTCGGCGATGGCCTCGGCCTCGCGTGCGGAGGCGACCTGCCGGCGCAACGCGTGAAGCCGCGGGGAGAAGGCGGCGATGAGATCACCGTCCGTGCCTCCGTAAAAGCTGTCGGTCCGCACCGACATGAGAGGCTCGTCGGTCGGTGTGAGAATCAACGTGCGGTCATGACGGAAATATTCGCGCATCCACATGCCGACATTCTTCTGCAGCCAGGCCGCGTCCTGGGTTTTGGCCCGCAGGACCGCGATCTCCCAGAAGACGACGCTCTCCTGGTCCTGCGACAGCCTTTGCACCTGCTCGTCGATGGCGTGACGCACGAGCTGGCGTTGGCGTTCCAGGGCGCCTTGGTCGGTGTTCCTGACAGCCTCGAAGACGACCAGCACCATCCCGCCGAACGCCATGAGAGCGAACAGGCTCATCAGCCAAAGGATGTGGGTGGAAAGCCGCCTTGCCGAAACCGTCTCGCTCATGAGGTAAACCTCTGCACTGGGAGGCTTACATGGCCGGGCTAGCTTGAGCGAAGCTGCTCACATTCGGGGCAAAACGAGAACAGGGCCGCCACGCGAAGCCTGACGAGGCAGAATGGCGGCGGACCGCACCACAATGAGAAATCGCGCCGACGGCACGGGGACAAAGCCGGCAAGATTACATGCAATAAAATTCCTTATTCCATTCTTCTCCCCATTCCTGCACCTGATGACCCTTGGATACGGTTCGATAAGTACGCGCCGGGGGACGATAATCTACGGAGCGAAACGGGCTCTTGAGTTCAGTGCTTGTGCTCAGGCTTCTTTTCTTGCTCCGAGTGGACGGGTCAGCCTCCGGAACGGCGGACAGCAATTTCTTCGTGTAGGGATGCTGCGGATTTCCGAAGACTGCGCTACGCGGCCCGATCTCCACGATCTCGCCCAGATACATGACTGCGACGCGATGACTTATCCGTTCGACAACGGCCATGTCGTGCGAGATGAACAAATAGGCGAGCTGCATGCTTGCCTGAAGGTCGAGCATTAGATTGACGACCTTCGCCTTAATCGAGGCATCGAGCGCCGCCACCGGCTCGTCTGCCACGATCAACTTCGGCTCCAGCGCCAAGGCGCGGGCAATGCACACGCGTTGCCGCTGCCCACCGGAGAGTTCGTGCGGATACCTCCGGGACATGTCCGGAGTGAGCCCGACGCGGGTCAAGAGGTCGGCAACCCTGTCGGATGCGCCCTTCTTGAACCCGTGAGCGTAGAGGGGCTCCTTGATCGCATCACCAAGCGTGTGGCGGGGATTCAGGCTGGCGAAGGGATCTTGGAAGACCATCTGCATATCACGCCGAGCCTCGCGCAATTGCTTTGGCCCCAGCGAGACGATGTCGTTTCCGTTCACGATAACCGACCCGCTGGTTGGCTGGGTCAGGCGGAGAATCGAGCGGCCCGTCGTCGATTTTCCGCAGCCGGATTCGCCAACGAGCGCCAGCGTCTCTCCCGCTTTCAGAGTGAAAGATATCTTTTCGACCGCATGGACGTTCAAGATCACGCGGTTGAAAACACCGGAGGTGATCGGATAACGCGTCGTCAGGTCGACGACCTCCAAGACGGTTCGACCGTCGTCGACCGTATCGGGGCTTTCGCCGGGACTGTCCACCTTGCCGGTTTCAATATCGACCACGGGAAAACGCATCGGACGGGTATGGCCTGCGCTCTCTCCCAACCGGGGCACAGCCGCCAGAAGCGCGCGGGTATAGGGATGTTCGGCACTACGGAAAAGCCGCTCCGTCGGGCCTTGCTCGACGATGTTTCCCTCATACATCACCAACGTGCGATCCGCGATCTGGGCCACGACGCCCATATCATGGGTGATGAAAAGGACGGCGAGCCTTTCTTCATCCTGCAGCGTGCGAATGAGATCGAGAATTTCCGCCTGAATCGTCACGTCGAGCGCCGTGGTCGGCTCGTCCGCGATCAAGACCTTCGGATTGCACGCAAGGGCCATGGCGATCATCACCCGCTGGCGCATGCCGCCGGAAAATGCATCGGGATAATCGTCCAGACGCGTATCGGCGTCCGAGATGCGCACCTTCTCCAGCAGCTTCTTCGCTTCCATCCGGGCGTCGGCTCGAGAAATGTCGCGATGCAGTCGAATTGCCTCAACGAGCTGGAAGCCGACGGTGAATACCGGGTTGAGGCTCGTCATCGGCTCTTGAAAGATCATGGCGATATCGTCGCCGCGAACGCGACGCATCTGCTCTTCGTGGAGCGTCAGCAACTCTTTATCGGCAAGCCTGACCGACCCGCTTACCCTCGTCGACTGCTCCGGCAGAAGGCGCATAAGAGCCATCGCCGACACGCTCTTGCCCGACCCGGATTCACCGACGATCGCGACCGTCTCTTTCTCTCGAACGTTGAAGGAAATGCCATGGACGATCTGACGCCAACGGTCATCTCCGACATTGAAAGCGACCTTGAGATTCTCGACATTGAGAATGGGCGACGTCATCGTTGATCCTTCGTCAGAGGAATAGGTCACGCGTTTCGCTGGGCACGCGGATCAAGAGCATCGCGTAGCCCATCACCGAGGAGATTGACCGCAAGAACGGTGAGCGACAGGAACAGCGCCGGGAACAGGACGATGTTCAAGCGCACCTGCCAGATCGCTCTGCCTTCGGCCATGATGTTTCCCCAAGAAGGCGTGGAGGGCGGCATGCCGGCGCCGACGAAAGACAGAACGGCTTCAATGATCATTGCACTCGCGCACAGATACGTCGCCTGCACGGTGAGAGGGGCGAGCGTATTGGGAAGGATGTGACGCAGAATGATCATCGGGGTCGTCGTGCCCGCCGAGATCGCGGCATCGACGTAGGGCTGTTCACGCAAAGAGAGAACCACACTGCGGATGACACGCGTGACCCGCGGGACCTCGGCGATCGTGATAGCCGTGATCACACTGGCGAGCGAGCCTTGGGTGAGCGCGACAAGCGCAATTGCGAGAAGGATGGAGGGGATGGACATCAGACCATCCATGATGCGCATCAAAACCCCATCCAGCCCGCGGATGAAGCCAGCGAGAATACCGATGAACAACCCGAAGACGGAGGCGAGCAGCGCAACGCTGACGCCGACGATCAGAGATACTCGCGCGCCGTAGATGACGCGGGAATAGATGTCCCGTCCGGCCATATCGGTACCGAACCAATGTTCGGCTGAGGGCCATTGCAGCCGCGCCGTCGGGTTGATCGCCGTCGGATCGGTGGTGCCAAGAAGAGGCGCGAAAACAGCCAAGAGCGCCATGGTCGCGAAAAGCGTGGCTCCAATGGCGATGGTGGGCCGACGGGAGACGGCCGCCAAGAGGGAGGCTCTTCCCCCGCCATTCAAATCGGGATGTGGATTTGCTGCAACTGACATCTTTGAAACCAAACTCAATACCGAATTCTTGGGTCGAAAACTGTATAAATCAAATCAACAATAAGATTAATTAATACATAAACGAAAGAAAAGAATAATATGACACCCTGAATGACCGGGTAATCACGCCTTAGAATCGCATCAACCACGAGCGTTCCCAGGCCAGGTATAGCGAAAACGGTTTCCGTTACGACAGCCCCGCTGATAAGTAGAGCAACGCCGATGCCAATGATCGTCACAACGGGAACCGCCGCGTTTTTTAGGGCATGAACGAAGAGAACGCCTCTTCTTGAGACGCCTTTCGCCTTGGCCGTTCGAATATAATCCTGACCTAGAACTTCAAGCATGCTGGCGCGCGTCACTCTCGCGATAAGCGCAATATAGATGAACCCTAATGCCATCGACGGAAGGATCAGATTGCGCAGCCAAGGCCAGAACCCGTTCTCGATCGGACGATAGCCCTGCGCGGGCAGCCAGCCGAGTTTGATGGAAAACACCCAGGCAAGAATGTAGCCCACAACGAAGACGGGCACGGAGAAGCCAAGAACGGCACCGGCCATAATCGCCCGGTCGGAAAACGTGTTGGCCCTCCAGGCTGCGAGAACGCCCAACGGAACCGCCGTCAGCACCGAAAACAGCAACGTAAGGCCCATCAGCGAAAACGTCGGCTCAAGCCTCTGTACGATGAGATCGGTGACTGGAAGACCCGTGAAGATGGAGGTGCCCAGGTCCAGTTGGACCACACGCCAGATCCATTCCAGGAACTGGATCGGAAGCGCTCGGTCGAGGCCCAGTGCATCGCGAAGGCGTTCAACATCTGCCGGGGAGGCCTGATCGCCAGCCAGGATCGTTGCTGGGTCGCCGGGCGAGAGGTGAAGAAGCGAGAACACGAAGAGCGCGACGACGCCCATGACTGGTACCGTCGCAAGAAGACGGCGCAGGATGATCGATGCCATGCTAGCTCGGACTCACGGAATGGGGTTCGTCAACGCAACCGAATGCCTTAACGGATGAAAGGCAGGCTTTACCACCGCTCGTGCGTCCTCGCTTGAGGGCTGCGCAGATAACGACGCGGCGCGAAATCGATCTTATCGATAGGATAGAATGGCCGGGCGGTGTTCCATGGAAGGCGCCCGATGTCGTAGGACGTGATGCCCGGCGTGTCGATCGTGATGCATTCGCCAACAGAGGCGAAGTTGAGGGAATAGTGGTAGCCTGAACGCACCACGATCAATTTCATTGCCTTGGGGTCGACGCCGACACTGCGGAAGTAGGCGGGATCGATGTACGAATAGGGTTGGCTGGTCAGCAGGATCCGGATCTCTCCGAACTGGAAAACGGCCCAGCTTTCCAGATAGGTCTTCGTTCCGCCATCGGACGGCCCATCGTATATGACGGGCGTGTCGCTACCGACTGCGACCACGCGGCCCCTCGCGGTGACGGGCGGCGAAGCGGTCGAATAGCGCCCGCCGAAGGTCAGTTCGATCTCGGCGCCTTCTCCAGCCGCCTTGCATTTTTCTACTTCCTCGGGCGCGTAGATCGGCAGGATGGCAGGTTTGCCGAAATTTCGCTCCATCAGCCTGTTCAGGATGAAAGTGCTGTCGCCAGGGCCGCCGCCGGCGACCCGATCGCCTTGGTCGCCAAGAACCAGCGTCAGGTCCTCCGCTTCGATCCGGTCCAAACACGGATCGAGCGAAGGATAGGTTCCAACGAGCCGGTCGCGCGAGGCCCAAAGACGTTCGGCAAGCTCATCAGCCAGGCGTTCCGCGACTTCATCGTCACCGTTACCATAGACGAGAACGACTTGACCGAGTTTCTCCACGTCAAGGAACTGTTGTGCATTGAAGATGGAGACGTCGTAGACGGAGCCTTTATCGACATGAGATTTGGCGTAGGCATGCAATGTGCGCAGCGGATCTTCGTCCGTGCGATCATTGCCCAAAGTGAGCATTGGGAAGAAAACCGCGGCGCAACGTGGATCAAGGCGCCCTTCGAAGATGTCCTGTGCTGCCTTGAAGGCGCGATGCGAAGTCGCAGCCTGGTCGCCGTGAGGGTTGGTCAGGTATCCAGCAAGGAAATCGAGCGGGGCGAGAGTGTGCTCGGTGACATGAGCATGAAGATCGAACGCAGCGGTAATCGGCATGTCGGGACCTGTCCGTCGTCAGATATTTCGGGACTTCGGAGGCCATGACGCTTTGGAGGGTCTGGCTCGATTGGGTTGACGTTAGGCTGCGGGCTGCTGGTTGAGCAAGCGGCGCTGCCGGATGGTTTCGTCCTTGATCCTCCTTCTCTCCTCGAGGATGGCCGGCGCCCTGCCGAAGTAGGCATCGGCAGGCGTGACGTTACCGAGGCTCTCGTGGACGCGGCGGTGGTTGTAGTGATCGATGAAGTCGCCGATGGCGGCCTCGAGCGCGCCGGGCAGATAGTGGTTCTCGAGCAGGATCCGGTTCTTCAGCGTCTGGTGCCAGCGCTCGATCTTGCCTTGCG
>NZ_JHZK01000044.1 GCF_000688515.1 Afifella pfennigii DSM 17143
CGACATGGTAGAGCCGGGCCGCATGGCTCTCAAGGCCGCCGACGATCTCGCGCAGGCTCTGAGCCCCCGACAATTGCCCATAGAGCAAGGCCACGAACTGGCTCTTGGTCGACAGCCGACGCACATGCTTGTCCGCATGGTGCTTGTCCACAAGCCGTTCGAACACGCCCCAGGGAACATGCTTCAAGACGTCGTGGAAAACGCTATTGTGGTGCCGCACGGTGTTGCTCCCTCGTGTCCGGAAGACACGCCAAACGTCTGAACACGAGTAGAATCAACACCGTGCGCTCAGTCCACAAAATTAAACCGGACAGCCGTGGGTCAAGCCCGGGCATGACGACAGTGAAAGCCGCTGGCGCCCGGGAACGATAGGCTAGGCGGAGTACCGGCTTTGAAGAAGGGGCGGCGCCTCTAGCGCGGGCGCGGGATCTCGTGCCGGGTGGCACCGGCGCTCGCGCGGCGGTCGCGCCATTCGATGAGCGCCTCGCGTACGACGTCGTTCATCGATTGATACCGCCCATCGGTCACGGCCTGCTGCAGCACGACTGCAAGCTGGGGCGGGATGGCGACGCTTATCTTCTCGACGGTGCTCATCATCGTTCCGGCCTTCTTTGGCATGTCGCCAGTTCCAGACCAGAAGAGGAACCGACGATCTGTGCGATCGCGCACAATGTGAATCTTACGCGGGAAATTGGTCGCAATAGGGCGATATGACGTCGCGTAAGACGCAGGCGGTAAAGGTCTGCGTCAAAATGCTCCAGCCATGCAACCCTTGCATGGTAGCCATGATGTCGTTTTCCACTTGCGAAAAGGTCGCGCCGGGAGCATGTGCGCAAGATGATCGGCGCCAATTCTGGCCGGTCGCTACGCCCTGGAGAATGGCCATGAGCGCCTTTTCGCGCTTCGTCGCCCGCCTGCACCGCCGTCAGGCCGTCAACCCAGTTACCGCGCGGGCGCGCTCGCGCTTCGCCCGCTCCATGCCGGGCGAGACCGGCGCGCTGGAGGCGCTGCGTCTCCACGGCCTTGTCCGCTAAGGTCGTAAACGCCTCCAGGACCTAGCCGAAGCCGGCCGGCTCGCCAGCTCCCAGCCTCAGCCGAGATCTCGGCGTCTCGTGCAATTCCCGCGCGAGGGCCTGTTTGCGCGCGGCTTCACGCCTTGCGGGCGACGATGTAGGGGCCGTGGGGGTTGGTGCCGAAGACACGCTCGTCGACGATCTGGAAGCCGGCGTCGCGGATTTTCTCGCGAAGAGCGGTCTTGGTAAGGGCATTGACCGGCGGGAAAAGGCCGACCGCGCGCAGCACGAGGAAGAGACCGCGCAGGCTCAGCTTCATGTCGGCGAAACACCAGGTCTTGGCGATCATCATGCCGCCGGGCTTCAGCTGCGCATGGATGCGCGAGAGCGTGCCGGGAAGGTCGTCCACCAGATGCAGCACCTGGAAGGCGCAGATAACGTCGAAGGGCCCGCCCTCGAAGGCGCTCTGCGCATCGGCGAGAACGAAACGCAGGTTCTGCGGCGCGGGCTTGGCCTTAGCGATGCGCAGCATCTCGGGCGAGAAATCGGCCGCCGTCCATTGCGCCACGGAGGGCGCCAGACGAATCGCCGTCGAACCCGTGCCGCAGCCGATCTCCAACACATGGTCGCTCGGCTTCAGCCGGCCGGCGGCATCGGCCAGCATCGCTTCGTAGGCGTCCGGGTCCTTCAGGGGGCGCGCGGCGTAGCGCTCGGCGATCTTGTCCCAGAAGGTTGCCTGTGCGGCCTTTGTCATCGCCCGGCTCGCCCCCTTTTCACGCCTTGCGGGAGGTGACGCTCTCCGTCAGCATCGGCTCGCCGGCGACGGGCTCCTGCTCCGGCACGCCCCATTCGCGGCCCGCCTCGGCGAGCGCGCACCACAGATATTCCGCCATCGACCAGCGCACATAAAGGCGCAAGCGCGCCGCACCCTCCTCCTCGTGCTCCAGCCACAGATAGGCCTGGGCATGGCCGAAATTCGAGCCGGCCACCATGCCGGGCTTGAAGGCGCGCGGATGCAGGTCGAGCGTCGTCAGCTTCATCAAAGCCTGGCGCGCCTTGGGGCCTTCCACGAGGATGGCGGTATAGTAGTTGCTGACCTCGGTGAACTGGTGATGCGTGTCGGCAAGGCCGGCGGCGAGCGCCTCGGCGAGCTCGCCCGCCTCCGCTTCCGGCGCCACGACAAGAAACTCGTCGGGGCCGAGCCAGAGCACGGCGCGCTCGCCATTGACCACCGACATCAGCGGCGCCGCCGGAAGGTCGAGCCCTGCCGCCTGGCGGAAGGCCGCCTCGCCGGCCGCCGGGTCGAGCCGAAGGACGAACTTCGCAGCAAAGGGAAGCTCGGCAAGCTTGATCGTGCCCGGAGCGCCTTCGATCGCCTGGCGGCGGAAGAGCGGCAGGCGCCGCTCCGGCGGTCCCACCCTTTCCTCAGCCATGCAGCGCCTCCCGCGGCGGCTGCGGCAACTGGCCTTTCGCCTTCAAGGTCAGGAAATCGGTCTCCGTCACGCGCACCGGCACGGTCGGCAGGCCGCCCTTGGTGGCGAAAAGCCGCTCGCCGATGCGCCTGCCGCCCGATTCCACCAGCGCGAGCGCGATGGAGCGGCCGAGATTGGGGCTGTAATAGCTGGAAGTGACATGGCCGAGCATGGGCACGGGCGGCTCCGGCTCGTTGCGCCTTTGGAGGATATGCGCCCCCTCCTCCAGGACGAGCTCAGGGTCCTCCGTCAGGATGCCGACGAGTTGCCTGCGGTCCGGGCGCGCCGTGTCGGAGCGCGAGAGCGAGCGCTTGCCGATGAAGTCGCCGTTCTTCTTGACGATCCAGTCCATCCTGAGATCGTGCGGCGTCACCGTGCCGTCGGTGTCCTGGCCGACGATGATGAAGCCCTTCTCGGCGCGCAAGAGATGCATCGCCTCCGTGCCGTAGGGCGTGATGCCGTACTTGCCCCCCTTCTCCAGGACGGTGCGCCACATCCAACGCCCATAGGTGGCGGGGATGTTGATCTCGTAGGAGATTTCGCCGGTGAAGGAGATGCGGAAGACGCGCACGGGAATGCCGCTCATGGTGGCGTTCCGCCAGGCCATGAACTTGAAGCGCTCCGGGTCGGGATCGAAATCGTCGAGAAGCTCGGCTAGAAGCGCCGGCGATTTCGGCCCGCAGATGGAGGCGACCGCCCATTCCTCGGTGACGGAGGTGAGAAAGACCTTCAGCTCCGGCCATTCGGTCTGCAGGTAATCCTCCAGCTTGGCGAGGACGCGCGCCGCGCCGCCGGTGGTCGTCGTCATGTGGAAATGGTCGTCGGCGAGGCAGGCGGTGACGCCGTCATCCATCACCATGCCGTCCTCGCCGAGCATCAGCCCGTAGCGGCACATGCCGGGGGCGAGCTTCGACCAGGCATTGGTGTAGACGCGACCCAGGAACTCGCGCGCGTCGGGACCCTTGACGTCGATCTTGCCAAGGGTGGAAGCGTCGAGCACGCCGCAGGCGGTGCGCGCGGTCCGTGCCTCCCGCTGCACGGCGGCGTAGAAATCCTCTCCGTCCTGTTCGTCGGCACGCAGATAGGCGCGCGGGCGCAGCCAATCGCCCACCGGCTCGAAGACGGCGCCATGGCGACGATGCCAGGCATGCATGGGCGTCATCCGCCGCGGGGCGAAATGCGGGCCGATATGCTGGCCGGCGAGCGCGGCGATGGTGACGGGCTTATAGGGCTGGCGGAAGGTGGTGGTGCCGATCCGCACCGGCTCCTCGCAGCGCTCGGCGGCGAGAAAGGCGAAGGCGTTGAGGTTCACCACCTTGCCCTGGTCGGTGCCCATGCCGGTGGTGGTGTAACGCTTGGCGTGCTCCACCGCCGAATAGCCTTCCTGCACGGCAAGGCGCAGATCCTTCGCGGTCACGTCGTCCTGCAGGTCGATGAAGGCGCGGCGGCGATGCGCCGGCAGATGCGAGGGCAGCTCCGCCATCACCTCGATGCGCCCCTGGCCGGGCTCCACGCCCTCCACCTCCGGCACGGCGACATCGCCGGAGGCAAAGCCGGCCGCCGCGGCCGCCTCCACGCCGGCGCGCGCGCCTTCCGCCAGGACATCAGGCAGCGCGAAGGTGCCGTTCGCCGCCCCGGCCGAGCGCTCGCGCTGCCAGGAAAGGCCCGGCTTGAAGGCGGCGATATCCGCATCCCAGCGAAGCTTGCCGCGCGACTGGGAAAAAAGCGCCACGTTCGGCGCCCAGCCGCCGGAGACGGCGAGCAGGTCGCAGGCGATCTTGGAGCCGCCCTCGCCCACCGTGCCGTCCTCGCGCAGCGGGCGCACCTCGATCTGGCGGATGCGGCGCCGGCCCTCGGTACCGACGAGGGTGGAGCTGGCGTGGATCGGAATGCCGAGCCGCGCCGCCTCGGCGAGATGCTCCGGCGCCATCTCCCGGCGGATATCGACGATGGCGGCAATCTCCGCGCCCGCCCTGGCAAGATCGAAGGCGGCGACCCAGCCGCTGTCGTTGTTGGTGAAGACCGCCGGGCGCTTGCCGGCCATCACCCCGTAGCGGTGCAGGAAGGTGCGCACGGCGCCGGAAAGCATGATTCCCGGCCGATCGTTCTCGTGGAAAACGAGCGGGCGCTCCAGAGCGCCGGTCGCCAGCACGACCTGTCTGGCGCGCACCCGCCAGAGGCGCTGGCGCGGCAGATGACGCAAGCGCTTTTCCTCCGGCAAATGGTCGGAGACCTTCTCCCACAGGCCGACGAAGTTGTTCGCGTAGTAGCCGAAGGCGCAGGTGCGGGGGAGCACCGTCACCTCCTCCATCGCCGCCAGCTCCTTCTCCGTATCGGCGACCCATTGCGCCGGCGGCGTGCCATCGAAGCGCAAGCCCTCCGGATCGCGCGCCAGCGCCGAGCCGCCGAGCCGCGCCGTCTCCTCGCAGAAGATGACGCGGGCGCCGGAGCGGCCGGCGGCGAGCGCGGCCATCAGCCCGGCCGGGCCGCCGCCCACGACGAGGACGTCGCAATGCCGGTTAACGGCCTCGTAGCGGTCCGGATCGCCCGGTTCGGGCGCCCTTCCCATGCCGGCGGCGGCGCGGATGATGGGCTCGAAGATCCCCGTCCAGGTGCCCGGCGGGCCCTTGAAGGTCTTGTAATAGAAGCCGGCCGGCATGAAGCGGGCGAAAGCGTCGTTGACGGCGCCGAAATCGGTGGCGAGCGAGGGCCAGCAATTCTGGGCGTTGGCGACGAGACCCTCATAGAGCTCCTGCTCGGCGGCGCGCGTGTTCGGGTCGCGGCGCGTGGCCTCCGCGCCGATGGTGACGAGGCCGACCGGGTCCTCCGAACCGGCGGCGAGGATGCCGCGCGGGCGGTGATACTTGAAAGAGCGGGCGAGCATGTGATGGCCGTTGGCAAGGAGCGCGGAGGCGAGGGTGTCGCCCGGATGGCCGGGATAGGAGCGCCCGTCGAAGGTGAAGCGGATGACGCGCGAGCGCTGGATGAGGCCGCGCTTTGCGACGCGATAAGGCTGCTTGGCCATCAGCCGCCCTCGCCCGGCTGGATCACCTTCACCGCATCATTGCCGGAGCCGAGCGGCGCCTCGCCGGAGGGCGTGGCCGGCAGGCGCGCCTCCACCTTCGGCGGCGTCTCGCCGATCCTGTAGACGGCGAGGATGTCGTCGGTGGCGGTGTTGCGCAGCATGTTGAAGAAGCGCCGACAGCCGGCGGCATGCATCCAGCGCTCGGCCAGCACCCCCTTGGGATTGGCGCGCATGAAGAGGAAGTCGGCCCATTCGGCGTCGCTCATGTCCTCGCGCCAATGAGGGCGCGCAATATGCGCCTCGCCGCCATAGGCGAACTCGGTAAGGTCGCGCTCGCCGCAATAGGGGCAGGTGATCACGAACATGGAAGGCTCCTTGAGAGGCCACCAAGCTTCGTCGTCATCGCCGGACTTGATCCGGCGAACCATGCCGTGGCCGCAGAAGCGGGCCGCATCGGGAAAGGCATGGATGCCCGGGTCAAGCCCGGGCATGACGACAGAGAAAAACCCCGGCGCATGGATGCGCGGGCCGCGCCCGGGGGTGACGACACTGGAGCCGCCGCGCGAAAATGAACAGAGCCTCGCATCCTCGCCTCCCTAATGCGCCACGGCCGCAGCGCCGTGCTCGGCGACGAGATCGCCGGTGACGAAGCGCTCCAGGGTGAAGGGCGCGGCGATCGCGTTCGGCTCGTCGTTGGCGACGAGGTCGGCGAAGGCGTGGCCGGAGGCGGGCGTCGCCTTCCAGCCGCCGGTGCCCCAGCCGCCATTGACGTAAAAGCCCTTCACGTCCGTCTTGGAGATGATCGGCGAGGCGTCCGGGCAGACATCGACGATGCCACCCCATTGCCGCATCATCCGAAGGCGCGAGACGAAGGGAAAGAGCTCGATCAGCGCCGCCATCTGATGCTCGATGATGCTCAAGGAGCCGCGCTGGGTATAGGAGAGATAGGGGTCGATGCCGGCACCGATGACGAGCTCGCCCTTGGAGGACTGGCTCATATAGACATGCACGGCGTTGGACATGACCACGCAGGGCATCACCGGCTTCAAAGGCTCTGAGACAAGCGCCTGCAAAGGATGGCTCTCGATCGGCAGGCGCAGCCCGACAAGGCCGGCGATCACCGAGGTGTGGCCGGCGGCGACGGAGGCAACCTTCTGCGTGGCGATGCGCCCCCGCGTCGTCTCAATGGCGGTGACGGCGCCCTTCTCGGTTTCAATGCCGGTCACCTCGCACTCTTCGATGATGTCGACGCCCATCGCCGAGGCGGCGCGCGCAAAGCCCCACACCACGGCGTCGTGGCGGTTGACGCCGCCGTCGCGCTGGAGGGTGGCGCCGATCACCGGATAGCGCGCCTCCGGCGCGATGGAGATGGGCGGGCAGAAGGCCTTCACCTCCTTGGCCTCCAGCCATTCGGCCTGAACCCCGTTGAGGCGGTTCGCCTCCACGCGCCGCTTCAATTGCCGCGCCTCACCCTCGTCATGGGCGAGGTTGAGGACGCCGCGATGGCTCATCATGATGTTGTAGTTGAGCTCGCGCGACAGGCCCTTCCAAAGATGAAGGGCGTGATTGTAGATCGCCGCGGAGGCGTCATAGAGATAGTTGGAGCGGATGATGGTGGTGTTGCGGCCCGCATTGCCGCCGCCGATCCAGCCCTTCTCGATGACGGCGATATTGGTGAGCCCGTGCAGCCTGGCGAGGTAATAGGCGGTGGCAAGACCATGGCCGCCGCCGCCGATGATCACGGCGTCATAGGAGGCTTTCGGCTCCGCCTTTCGCCAGGCGGGCTGCCAGCCCTTGTGGCCGGAAAGGCCTTCGCGGAGGAGCCGCAGGACGTTGTAGCCGTGCATAGGCGCCGTTTAGCCGCCGTTTCAGGCAAGGGCAAATCAGGAAGCGGCGTGATGTTGTCGCTTAGCGGCGAGAAACGGCGGCAACAGCCAGACGACGGTGCGCCCGGCCGCATGGCCGGAACGTCGGGCGAGCTTTGTCGCGCTCGTAACGCGATGGATACCATCGCAGCATAATTCTATTTTAGGTTGCATTTATCTTCGGCAACCTCGGGCCGAACACATGGCCGAGAGGAGCTGAAAGATGACACACCAGACCTTCGATTTCGATTTCACCTTCGACAGCGCGACGAAGAGCTTCGTGGCGGCCAACGAGACCTATACGATCCCGATCGGGGCGCTTTGCGCCTTTCGCATCCGCGTCCTCGTCAACGGGCAACCGGCGCAGGTGGTGAGCTCGACCTGGGCGGTGCCGGGAACCCAGATCGTCGGCGGCTCCGTCACCCAGACCAACGCGCTCGGCGCCGCCCAGACGCAGGTCAACCCCACCATCCAAGGCGGCTATGGCGGCGACCCCGCCACAATCGCGACGGCCTGGGTCGATGTCGGCACGATGAACATCACCATTACCGGCACCTTCATCTGGGAGGAAGTGCACAATCCCTTCCAGGCCAACGGCCAGGCGATCATCGTCGCCCCCGAATTCGATACCGGCAACGTGCAGGTCAACATCAGCCAGCCGACAGAGGATGAGGGCGTTCTGGTCGTGCAATGGGGCTCCGGCCCGGTCCCCTATAGCTGCGCGCCCGACCTCGTCGGCGGCACCATAGGCTGCCTGCAGCTGATCAACGGGCTGCGCTACCGGGGACAGGACCGGACTCCAGCCGCCGTCAACGGAACGGCGGGCTATGCGCACAACTTCATCGACACGAGCGATCCGAACCTCTTCTACTGCTCGGCGATCGCCGCCAATGAGGGCGAGATCGACGACATCCAGGACCGGCCCGGCCTGCCCATGGAAGGCGAGCCGACCTATACCTGGTACCGGGTCGGCACGCTGCCGAACGCCACGGAAAACTACACCACCTATCTCGCCTACAAGGCCCCGGTCGGCGGCGCCGTCATCGCCAGCTACATCGTCGTCAAGGACGTCACCACCTGGGCATGGGCCGCGGAGGGATACTACGACCCGGACGAAGGCGGATGGGGCATCGATCCGACCTATTCCCAGGAGGACGATTCGGAAGGATGGCAGGTTCGCGCCTGGTCGATGCCGAGCTGGCAGAACGATTCGCAACAGGCGATGGTCTGGCGCTGAGAGCGAGCCGCCGGATGCCAGCGCGCAAGCGGCTCAGCCCCTGCCGACGAAGGGCATCTTCGTCGCCATGATCGTCATGAAGAGGACATTCGTCGACAAGGGCAGCGAGGCCATGTGCAGAACGGCCTCGCCGACCTCCTCGGCCGCCATGATGGGCTCGGCGGCCATGGTGGGCTCGGCGACGACGAGGCCGCTCGCCTGCGGCACGCCCTTGACCATGGCAGCGGCCAGCTTCCCGACGCGTCAGCAAGCCGACGATGATGAGCGAACGAGGCTCCAAGTCTGCCGCCCTCGGCCGCAACCAGGTTGTGACGATCAGGTTGTGACGATGCGCATTTTGTAATACACCGTATTACATTCTGAAGAGAGAGAGAGCCATGTCGAAATCTCCGCTGTCCGACCCGATCACGATCCGCCTGCCGATCGACGTCCTTGCCGAGATCGAGGCCGTCGCGAAGACCTGCGAGCGCACCAGAAGCTGGGTGATGGTGCGTGCGCTCCGGCTCTATCTCGCCGGCGAGGGTGCCGACATCCTCGCGGTCAGGAAGGCGCGGTCCGAGGTCGCCGATGGCGACGTCCACGAAATGGACGATGTGCTGGGCGAGATCGAAAAGATCGTCGGAGGTAAGGCGGCCTGATGCGGGTGCGCCTTTCGGGTGGTGCTCGCAACTACCTGCGCGCCGAAGCCGCCTATTTGCGCGGCCATAGCGGTGCCGCAGCAGAGGCATTCCTTACCAGGATGAAGGAGGCGCGGAGGAATCTAGCCCAGTTCCCCGATCTCGGTCTCGGACCGGAGCGTCTGCCGATTCCCGGTGCGCGCCGGTTCATTGTCAGCGACTATCTGCTCGACTACGAGGTCAAGGGTGGGGAGCTTGTGATCCTCGCCATTCGGCATGGGCGCCAGCCGCCGCCGAGCCTGAAGATCGAAGACGATTTCGACTACGAGGTCCAGCCGCCCGACGTTCCAAAAGACGAAGCGTAGAGCGCGGCCTATCCCCTGCCGACGAAGGGCATCTTCGTCGCCATGATGGTCATGAAGAGGACATTCGTCGACAAGGGCAGCGAGGCCATGTGCAGAATGGCCTCGCCGACCTCCTCGGCGGCCATGGTGGGCTCGGCGACGACGAGGCCGCTCGCCTGCGGCACGCCCTTGACCATGGCGGTGGCCAGCTCGGTCGCCGCATTGCCGATATCGATCTGGCCGCAGGCGATGTCGAAGGCCCGCCCGTCGAGCGCGAGCGTCTTGGTCAGGCCGGTGATGGCGTGTTTGGAGGTGGTGTAGGGCACGGAGCCGACGCGCGGCGCATGGGCGGAGATGGAGCCGTTGTTGACGATGCGCCCGCCCTGCGGCCGCTGTCGGCGCATCAGGGCGAAGGCGGCGCGCGCGCACAGGAACGAGCCCGTCACGTTGACGTCGATCACCCGCCTGAAGGTCTCCACCGGGATCTCGTCGATCGTCGCCGCCGACGAACCGGTGCCGGCGTTGTTGAAGAGAAGGTCGAGACGGCCGAAGCGCTTCTCGATCTCGGCGAAGAGCGCCTCCACCGCCCCCGCATCGGCAACGTCGGCGGCCATCGCCAGCCCCTGCCCCTCGCCGGCGCCGGCCTCGCGCAGGGTTTCATCAAGCGCTTCCTGGCGGCGGCCGGTGACGACGACCGTCCAGCCGGCCGAGAGCAGGGCCTTCGCCGCCGCCCGCCCGATGCCCGAGCCGCCGCCCGTGACGAGCGCGATCTTCGCCGTTTCAGCCATGTCGTTTCCGCCCTCCTATCGTTGCCACGCCTCGGCGAGGCGATGGCGGGCCGTCCAGCCGCTCAAGACATTAGAACAAGCCTTCGATCTGACCATCATCGTTGAGGCGGATTTTCTCTGAGGAAGGCACGCGCGGCAGGCCGGGCATGGTCATGATCTGCCCGCAGATGGCAACGACGAAGCCGGCACCGGAGGCAAGACGCACCTCGCGGACCGGCACGGTGTGGCCGGTCGGCGCCCCGCGCAGATTGGGATCGGTGGAGAAGGAATACTGGGTCTTGGCCATGCACACCGGCAGATGACCGAAGCCGTCGGCCTCCCATTTCTTCAATTCATCGCGCACCGCCTTGTCGGCGATGGCCTCCGAGCCGCGATAGATGCGCTTCACCACCGTGTCGATCTTGGCGAAGAGCGGCATGTCGTCGGCATAGAGCGGGGAGAACTGCGCCGTGCCGGCATCGGCGATGCGCGCCACCTCCTCGGCAAGCTCCAGGATGCCGGCCGAGCCCTCCGCCCAGTGGCGGGCGACGATGGCCTTGGCGCCGAGAGAGGCGACATAATCGCGAACCGCGGCGATCTCGGCATCGGTATCGGTGGTGAAATGGTTGATGGCGACCACCGCCGGCACGCCGAACTGTTTCACGTTCTCCACATGCCGGCCGAGATTGGCGCAGCCCTTCTCCACCGCCGCGACGTTCTCCCCGGCAAGATCGTCCTTGGCGACGCCGCCGTTCATCTTCAGCGCCCGGATGGTGGCGACGATGACGGCCGCCGCCGGCTTCAGCCCAGCCTTGCGGCATTTGATGTCGAAGAACTTCTCCGCCCCCAGATCGGCGCCGAAGCCGGCCTCCGTCACCACGTAATCGGCGAGCTTCAGCGCCGTCTTGGTGGCGGCGACGGAGTTGCAGCCATGGGCGATGTTGGCGAAAGGCCCGCCATGGACGAAGGCGGGATTGTTCTCCAGCGTCTGGACGAGGTTCGGCTTCATCGCCTGCTGCAACAGGACGGCCATCGCCCCGTCCGCCTTCAAATCGCGCGCCGTGACGGCGGCGCGGTCGCGGCGGGTGCCGACGATGATGTCGCCGAGGCGCTTTTCCAGATCCTTCAGATCGGAAGCAAGGCAGAGGATCGCCATGACCTCGGAGGCGACGGTGATGTCGAAGCCACCCTGGCGCGGAAAGCCGTTGGCGACCCCGCCGAGCGAGCAGACGATGTCGCGCAGCGCCCGGTCGTTCATGTCCATCACCCGGCGCCAGGTGATGCGGCGCTGATCGAGATTAAGCTCGTTGCCCCAGTAGATGTGGTTGTCGATCATCGCCGACAGAAGGTTGTTGGCCGATGTGATGGCGTGGAAGTCGCCGGTGAAATGAAGGTTGATGTCCTCCATCGGCACGACCTGGGCATAGCCGCCGCCAGCCGCCCCGCCCTTGACCCCGAAACAGGGGCCGAGCGAGGGCTCGCGCAGGCAGATCGCCGTCTTCTTGCCGAGGCGGTTGAGGCCGTCGCCGAGACCGACAGTGGTCGTCGTCTTGCCCTCGCCCGCCGGCGTCGGGTTGATGGCGGTGACCAGGATGAGCTTGCCGTCGGGACGGTCCTTGAGGCTGTCGATGAAGGCGCCGGAGAGCTTGGCCTTGTCGTTGCCGTAGGGCTCCAGGAATTCCGCTTCGATGCCAAGCCCGGCGCCGATATCCCAGATCGGCTTCTTCAGCGCGGCGCGCGCAATCTCAATGTCGCTTTTGGGCTCCGTCATCATCCTCCCCACGGCACTCCAGTATGTTTTTTCCGGCCAACCCGTAAGGTTCGGCAGGCCGGCACTTTTCTTGCGGCATTGTGCCCGGCGGGAAGAAGCACTAGCGTCTTTGAATAAGCCTAAATGGCCCATTTGCGACATGGCTGCAGCCGGAACCGAAACGGCGTGGGAGGAGCCAGTGCAAGATGTGAGGCACAAGCCGCTGAAGGCGCCGCCCGCTGAGATCCGCGTCCAGCACTACGCCTTCGTGCTCGTGCCGAACTTCACCATGCTCGCCTTCGCCATGGCGGTGGAGCCCCTCAGGATCGCCAACCGCATGGGCGGGCGCGACTGCTATCGCTGGAGCCTCATTTCGCTGGACGGCGAGCCGGCGCGCGCCTCCAACGGCATCGCCTTGACGCCGGATATGTCGCTGAGGGAGGCCAAGGAGCGGGCGCGCACCGGCGAGCGGCCGGATTTCGTCTTCGTCTGCGGCTCGCTCGGCGTGGAGCGCTTCCATTCCCACGAGCTCAATACCTGGCTCGGCACGCTCGACCGCCAGGGGACGGGCATCGGCGCGCTCGATACCGGTGCCTGGGTGCTGGCCGATGCCGGGCTTCTGGACGGGCGGCGCTGCGCCATCCATTGGGAATCGCTTCCGGCCTTTTCCGAGCGCTTTCCGGAGGCGGAGGTCTATGCCGACCTCTTCGAGGTGGACGGCAACATCTATACCTGCGCCGGCGGCACGGCGGCGCTCGACATGATGCTGCACCGCATCGGCGCCGATCTCGACGACGCCACCGTCACCAAGGTCTGCGAACAGGCGCTGACCGACCGCATGCGCGGGGCGCAGGATCGCCAGCGCCTGCCGCTCAGAGCCCGGCTCGGACTGCAGAATTCCAAGCTCCTGTTCATCATCGAATTGATGGAGGCCAATGTCGCCGAGCCGCTGTCGCTCCTGGAGATAGCCCGCTATGCGGGCCTTTCGCGACGGCAGATCGAGCGCCTGTTCCGGCGCAATCTCGGCCGCTCACCGGCGCGCTACTACCTGGAAATCCGGCTCGACCGGGCGCGCTACCTGCTCATCCAGTCTGACGTGCCCATCGTGGAGGTGGCGGTCGCCTGCGGCTTCGTCTCCGCCTCGCATTTCTCCAAATGCTACCGCGAGCTCTACGGCCGTTCGCCGCAGCAGGAACGACAGGGGCGCGATCGGCTGCCCGCCTGAGGCCCGCGATCAGGAGGCGACGCGTCGTTCCTCGCCCGCAAAGGGGCTGAGGCCGAGCCATTGCTGCATGGAGGCGCCGAGGAACTCATCGCCCATCAGCTTGAGCCGGCCCGAGGCGGTCTCCTCTCCCACCGTCGTCAACCCCATCCAGATCGCCGTCATGGTGCGCAGATCGGAGACGACGTGCAGGTCGACGTCGAAGCCCGGATCGATCGAGCACAGGTCCACCTCACGCCCCTCGACGATGAGCCACCAGTAGCGGCGGGGCCGCGGCAGCTCGGGATACAGAATCTGTATCACCGCCCGGCGCGGCAGCAGCGGCGTCGGGTCGAGGTTGCGCCGCATGTCCCACATGAGAAGCGAGGGATCGAGGTTCTTCAGCGAGGTCTGCGCCTCTAGCCAGCGCTGGCCCCAGAGGCCGAGGCCGAAGACCACCGGCTTCAGATCCTCTCCGGACGTGGTGAGGCCGTAGTGCCATGAACCGTCGCCGCCGCGCACGCGCTCCACGATCCCGGCGGTTTCCAGCTCCTTCAGGCGCTTCGACAGAAGCGTCGGCGACATGCGCGGCAGGCCCTTGCGCAGGTCGTTGAAGCGGCTGCTGCCTGCGAAGAGTTCCCGCAGGATCAGCGGGGTCCAGCGTGTGCAGACGATCTCCGTCGCCATCGCGACGGGGCAGAACTGGCCGTAGCTTTGGGTGCCGCCCATTGGCCGTCTCCCAGACTTCCTGCCCCACCGTCATTGTAGAGTAATTTCAAGGTTGCGCGCCAGTGGTCCAGATCCTGAACTTGTCCGGGCCGTGCTCCTGCGCTTGCCTTTGCGTGGCCCGGGGTGCCTTCGCGCCGATGCCACAGGCTCCCCGGACGAGACAGGGAGAACACCGATGACCAATCTCGACATTGCCAGCCCGGCGCCGCCCGCCGCCATCCCGCCGCAGGATCTGGAGGCGCTCCGGCAGACGCTTCGCGGCGCCGCCTGCATGCCGCGCGAGGCGGGCTACGACGAGGCGCGCACGATCTGGAACGCCATGATCGACCGCCGGCCGGGCCTCGTCGTGCGCTGCGAGGGGGCGGCCGACGTCATCTGCGCCTTGGAGGTCGCCCGCCGGCACGGCCTCGTCCTCGCGGTGCGCGGCGGCGGACACAACATCGCCGGCAGCGCCGTCTGCGACGGCGGCCTGCAGATCGACCTTTCGCCCATGCGCTGGGTGCGGGTCGACCGGGAGAACCGGATCGCCCATGTCGGCCCCGGCGCGACGCTCGGCGACGTCGACCGCGAGACGCAGGCCTTCGGCCTCGCCGTGCCCACCGGCATCAACTCCACGACCGGCATTGCGGGCCTCACCCTCGGCGGCGGCTTCGGCTGGCTGACGCGCAAATACGGCATGACGATCGACAATCTCATCTCCGCCGACGTCGTCCTCTCCGACGGACGGCTGGTGCGGGCGAGCGAGAGCGAGAACCCGGACCTCTTCTGGGCCCTGCGCGGCGGGGGCGGCAATTTCGGCGTCGTCACCAACTTTGAGTTCCGCCTGCACCCGGTCGGGCCGCAAGTGCTCTCCGGCCTCGTCGTGCACCCGTTCGAGGATGCGCGGGACATCCTCACGCGATACCAGCACCTCCTCGACGAGGCTCCGGACGAGCTCACCTGCTGGGCGGTGATGCGCCAGGCCCCGCCTCTCCCCTTCCTTCCGGAGGAATGGCACGGGCGCAAGGTGCTGATCCTCGCCATGATCTGGACCGGCGACATGGAGGAGGGCGAAAAGGCGACAGCGGCACTGCGCGGGCTCGGCACGCCTATCGTCGACGTCGTCTCCCCGCATCCCTTCGTCGGCTGGCAGGCGGCCTTCGACCCGCTGCTCGCGCCGGGAGCGCGCAACTACTGGAAGACGCACGACTTCGCCCAGCTCGACGCGGCGCTGATCGACACGCTGATCGAGGCCGTCGGTCGGCTGCCGGGGCCGGAATGCGAGGTGTTCCTCGCCCATGTCGGCGGGGCGATGAGCCGCGTCGCGCCGGACGCCACGGCCTATCCCCAGCGGCAGGCGCATTTCGTCATGAACGTGCATACGCGCTGGCGCGAGCCGAGCGAGGATTCGGCCTGCATCGGCTGGGCACGCGACCTGTTCCAGGCGGTCGCCCCGCATGCGCTCGGAAGCGCCTACGTCAACTTCATGCCCGAGGACGAAGCGGGAAGGATCCGGGAGGCCTATGGGCCCAACTACCGCCGGCTCGCCGAGATCAAGCGGGCCTACGACCCCGACAATCTCTTCCGCACCAACCAGAACATCGCGCCGGCCTGAGCGGCCCGAACGCACGCCGCCGTTCCCGTCCCCCGGGGGCGGCGGAGCGCCGACGGCGTCAGAAATCGTCGTTCATGCGCCGCCAGCGCAGCCACATCTTCTCGCCAATCATGCAATCGATGCGCGGCTCGCTCTGCGCCCTCAGAAGCGGGTTCGCGCCCGGTTCATACGCGGCGATTTCCAGGAGAAGCTTCTGGCGGATGGCGGTGGCGAATTCGGCGACCTCGCGCACCGGCAGGGCGAAGGCGCCGGTGCCACCGATGACGCAATCCTCGTAATAGATGTCGAGATTGGGGATCGACATGAAGCCGCCGGGATCGGGGCCCTTCAGCATCACCGGCAGGCCGTTGATGATGATGCCGGCGGCGACCAGTCGGTCGCGCTCCACCGTCACCGGCAGGCCCTGGTTGTTGGCGCCGTCGCCGGAAACATCGACCACCCGGCGCAGGCCGGCAAAGCCGTTATCCTCGAAACTCTCGAAGGCGAAGCCGAGCGCGCCGGAGATGGAGGTGCGGCGCAGCCTGCCGCTGACCGTGGCGGCGAGCTGGTCGGCGAAGGCGGCGGCGCTCGCCGCGTCCTCCACCAGCCTCCAGGGAACGACGACGCGCTGCAGCCTGTCGCCGGCCCATTCCACATAGGTGACGGCGATGCGCCCCCAGCCGCCATCGCGGATGGCGGCAATGACGGCCGGGTCGCGGAAGGCCGCCTCGTAGCCGGCGCGCTGGAAGGCCTGCTCCTCCGGGTCCATCGACCAAGAGACATCGACGGCAAGCACCAGCTCCAGATCGACGGGAACTTCCTCCGCACTCGCCGCGGCGACCAGCGGCAAAAACGGCAGCGAGGCTAGAAGCGCCGCCAGAGACGAGAGAGGAGCAAAGCGCCGCATGGCACAAGCTTGAGCGAAGAGCGGCTTCTGTCCAATCACATTTGCCGGATGGCGGCGGCTAGCGCTTCGCCGGAGACAAGCACGGATTAGCCGGTCGCCTCGTTTCTCTCGCCCCCGGCATGCTCCAAAGCCCAGATATCGTGCTCGTGCTCGATGCAGCTTGCGATGAGTTGGCGCCAGACCGGCTCGGCGATCGCCCGGGAAAGCCCCTGCTTTTCGGCCTCCGCGAGCACCTTGGCCACCACATCCTCGACGCGCCAGGGCAGATAAACCTCCTCCGCGCGCGGCTTGATGCGCCCTGCCGCCTCGATATAGCGCTGGCGCTCGGCCATCAGGGCGACGAGAATCCTGTCCAAGCGGTCGATCTCGGCGCGCACCTCGTCCATGGCGCGGCAATTCTCCGGAAGCGTCTGAGCGGGGGGAAAGGTCATGGGCGCCTGTCTATAGCGCCGGGCGAAAAAGCGGCAAGCCGCTTTGTCGCATGCCTGGCCTCAGAGCGGCCACGCGGCGGGAAATGCCGCAAGACGCTCGGCGCCCCATGCTCCGCGAGCGGAGCGGAATGGATGCCAAGGCGGGGCCTTGGCATGACGACATTCTATGATTCAGCGTTCATGATTCTCTGAATCAGCGTTCATGGTCGTCATGGCCGGCTCGCTCCCCCGTGTTGTCGTCATGGCCGGGCTCGACCCACGGCTGTCCGGTTTAATTTCACGCCCATTGCAGGAGCATTTGGTTGGGGTCCTTGGACGGCTCTGGGGGTGGCTCGATCAGGCGGTCGATGCGCTTTTTGTGCATGAGGTTGGCGCGCACGAGCCTGGCGAAGGCGAGCGGGCTTTGAATGGCGTTCTGGGCGGCCTGGGCGAGGCGCAGGATGAGGAAGGCGATGAGCGCCACGGCGATCTGGATGCGCACGGCGTTCTCGCCGCGCCCGAGAAAATGCCTGATCTTGAGCGTCTGCTTGACCCACCGGAAGAACAGCTCGATGGCCCAGCGCCTTTTGTAGAGGTCGGCGATCTCG
>NZ_JHZK01000045.1 GCF_000688515.1 Afifella pfennigii DSM 17143
CGCGACACCAAGAAGACGACGGTGACGGGCGTTGAGATGTTCCGCAAGCTGCTGGATTCGGGGCAGGCGGGCGACAATATCGGGGCGCTTCTTCGCGGCGTGGACCGCGAGGGCGTGGAGCGCGGGCAGGTTCTGTGCAAGCCGGGCTCGGTGACGCCGCACACCAAGTTCAAGGCGGAAGCCTACATCCTGACGAAGGAGGAGGGCGGACGGCACACGCCGTTCTTCACCAACTACCGTCCGCAGTTCTATTTCCGCACGACGGACGTGACCGGCGTGGTGCATCTTCCGGAAGGCACGGAGATGGTGATGCCGGGCGACAACGTGGAAATGACGGTGGAACTGATCGTGCCGATCGCCATGGAGGAGAAGCTGCGCTTTGCCATCCGCGAGGGCGGACGCACCGTCGGCGCAGGCATCGTCTCTTCCATCATCGAGTAGTTTAGGATGGGCGAGGCCGGCGGCGAGCAAAACGGCACGCCACCGGCAGCGCCGCCTCCGGCAGCGGATGGCCGGCGGCGAGCGGGAAGGCGCGGGGCGACATCAAGGCGGCGAGTTTCGACTTGCCTGGCCGCCACGCCACCGCTACATCGCGGGTGAAAGATTAGGGGTGTAGCTCAGCTGGTAGAGCACCGGTCTCCAAAACCGGTGGTCGGGGGTTCGAGTCCCTCCGCCCCTGCCAGATTCCGGCCTCGGCCGGCAGCGATGCGATGCCCGAGAGGGCTTGCGTCGGGAAGAGAAACTGACTAACTAGAAGGTTCGAAGGCGCGCGGTCGGGCGGATCGCGCGCCTTCCAATTCGGCGGCATGGCGAAAACAAACCCTTTTCAGTTCCTACAGCAGGTGCGCACGGAGGTCGGTAAGGTCACTTGGCCGACCCGCCGCGAGACTTTGATCACGACGGTCATGGTGTTCGTGATGGTGTTCCTGGCGGCGGTGTTTTTCTTCGTCGCCGATCAGATCATGAGCTGGGGCGTCGGCCTGTTGCTCGGCGCTGCCGGCTGAGCCCGGCAAGGCTAGAGAGCCCCGTAAGGCAGAGATTGATGGCGAAACGCTGGTATATCGTCCACGCCTACTCGAATTTCGAGAACAAGGTGGCCGAGGCGATCCGCGAGAAGGCGGCCGCCGCCGGCCTCGATCACCTGATCGAGGAGATTCTCGTACCCAAGGAGAAGGTGGTCGAGGTGCGCCGCGGCCGCAAGGTGGACGCGGAGCGCAAGTTCTTCCCGGGCTATGTGCTGGTGCGGATGGATATGACCGACGAGGCGTTCCATCTCATCAAGAACACACCGAAAGTGACGGGCTTTCTCGGAGCCGACAACAGGCCGGTGCCGATTCCCGATTCGGAGGCCGAGCGCATCATGGCGCAGGTCCAGGAAGGCGTGGAGCGGCCCAAGCCCTCGGTGCATTTCGAGATCGGCGAGCGCATCCGCGTCGCCGACGGCCCCTTCGCCTCCTTCGAGGGCAATGTGGAGGAGGTCGACGAGGAGCGCGCCCGCCTCAAGGTGGCCGTGTCGATTTTCGGACGGGCAACGCCCGTGGAACTGGAATACGGGCAGGTGGAAAAGCTCTGACCCGGAGCCGGTTGGGCGAAACGCCGGCCGGAGGCGGAGGACGGCGTGCCCTCCGCCGCAGACGTGGAAGGCCTGGGCGAGCGCCAGATCGCCCGACAAGGCCGCACCACGAAACGCGCCGCGCCGCGCCGGGGCTGGTCCCGATGCGGCAGAAACGGAGTGAGAGATGGCAAAGAAGATTACGGGCTACCTGAAGCTTCAGGTGCCGGCGGGCGCGGCCAATCCGTCGCCGCCCATCGGGCCGGCGCTGGGTCAGCGCGGGCTCAACATCATGGAGTTCTGCAAGGCTTTCAACGCCGCATCGCAGGAAATGGAGAAGGGCGCGCCGGTGCCGGTGGTGATCACCATCTTCGCCGACAAATCCTTCACCTTCGCCATGAAAACGCCGCCGGTGGCGTTCTTCCTGAAGAAGGCGGCCAAGCTGCAGAAGGGCTCGCAGGCCCCCGGCCGCGATTCGGCGGGTAAGGTGACGCGCGCGCAGGTCCAGGAGATCGCCGAGCAGAAGATGAAGGACCTCAACGCCGGCAGCGTGGAAGCCGCCATGCGCATGGTGGAGGGCTCCGCCCGCTCCATGGGTCTTGAGGTGGTGGGGTAAGGTCATGGCAAAGGTCACAAAGCGCATGAAGGACATCCGCGAAGGCATTGAGCGGATGAAGCTTTACTCCGCGGAAGAGGCGGTTCGCCTTGTCAAGGGACGGGCGAAGGCCAAATTCGACGAGACGGTCGAGGTGGCGATGAATCTCGGCGTCGATCCGCGCCATGCCGATCAGATGGTGCGCGGCGTCGTGTCGCTGCCGAACGGAACCGGCCGCACGGTGCGCGTCGCCGTCTTCGCGCGTGGCGAGAAGGCGGACGAGGCCAAGGCCGCCGGCGCCGACGTCGTTGGGGCGGAGGACCTGATGGAACAGGTCCAGAATGGGCAGATCAACTTCGACCGGGTGATCGCCACGCCCGACATGATGCCGCTGGTGGGGCGCCTGGGTAAGATCCTGGGGCCGCGCGGCATGATGCCGAACCCGAAGGTCGGCACGGTGACGATGGATGTCACCAAGGCGGTGAAGGATGCCAAGGGCGGCTCGGTGGAGTTTCGCGTGGAGAAGGCCGGCATCATCCATGCCGGCATCGGCAAGGCCTCCTTCAGCGAGGATGCGCTGCTGGAGAACCTGCGCGCCTTCACCGACGCGGTGAACCGCGCCAAGCCGTCGGGCGCCAAGGGCGCCTATCTGAAGCGCGTGACGGTCGCCTCCACGCAGGGGCCGGGCGTGAAAGTGGATCTCGGCTCGCTGTCGGCGAGTTGAGATAGAGATACGAGTTTCGGCCGGAGCGATCCGGCCGGAAAGGCCGCCAGGAACGGCGGCCGACCTGTCCGAGATTGCAGGTGAGGAATTTAATCCTCTTAAGCTCAGGCCTCGCGCCAAGGGCCTGCATGAGACGGTGAGGAGCCCGATATCCCGGCTGAGGCCGGGCATGGACGGTTCGAACCTCAGCCCCCGGCTTGTGCCGGGGCCCGCGCCTTCTTGAAGGAGGGCAGGGGGACAGGCGTTCACCGCCGCCCACAACCGGCCAAGGCCGGCAAGGGCGGCAGAAGCGAAGCCGTCTCCCGCGCCACCGGCGGGGAGGCAGATGAGGAAGAGGCAGTGGATAGAGCTGAAAAGCGCGAAATGGTCACCACGCTCAACGAGGTGTTCGCCAACACCAACGTTGTCGTGGTTGCCCACTATTCCGGCCTTTCCGTCGCCGACATGACGGATCTGAGGGTCCGCATGAAGGAGGCGGGGGGTAGCCTCAAGGTGGTCAAGAACCGCCTCGTCAAGCTCGCTCTGAAGGGCACGGACGCCGAGCATATCAGCGATCTGTTCCAGGGCCCGACGGTCATCGCCTATTCGGACGATCCCGTCGCCGCCCCCAAGGTCGCCGCCGACTTCGCCAAGGCGAAGGACAAATTCGTCATTCTCGGCGGCGCCATGGGCGCGACCAACCTGGACAAGGACGGCGTGGAGGCGCTTGCCAAGCTGCCGTCGCTGGATGAGCTGCGCGCCAAGCTGGTCGGCATGATCAACACGCCGGCGACGCGCATCGCCGGGGTCATGCAGGCCCCCGCCGGACAGCTCGCGCGGGTCTTCGGAGCATATGGACAGAAGGACGAGGCGGCGTAAGGCCGACCTTGAAGAGATGAACTAGGTTCGAACCGACAAGGAAAAGACGAAATGGCTGATCTTGAGAAGATTGCGGACGAATTGTCCAACCTCACCGTCCTGGAGGCCGCCGAGCTCTCCAAGATGCTGGAAGAGAAGTGGGGCGTGTCGGCCGCCGCACCGGTCGCCATCGCGGCGGGTGCCGCCGCCGGCGGTGGCGGCGAGGCGGCCGCGGAGGAGGAGAAGGATTCCTTCGACGTGGTCCTGACCGCCGCCGGCGACAAGAAGATCAACGTCATCAAGGAAGTCCGCGCCGTCACCGGCCTCGGACTGAAGGAGGCGAAGGATCTGGTCGAGGGCGCGCCCAAGCCGGTGAAGGAAGGCGTGGCCAAGGACGAGGCCGAGGAGATCAAGAAGAAGCTCGAGGAAGCCGGCGCGACCGTCGAGCTGAAGTAAGGAGCTTCATGTCGCGGAGGACGACAATCCGCGTCAGGCGAACCGGGCGGCCCCGCAGAACGGGGCCGCCCTTGCGGCTTTCTCGAAGGCCGCCCCTCGGGGCGACGTTCCAGACAGCCATTCGGGACAGGGTCGGATGAGGGAGCCTTGGCGCTCCACCCCATCCGCTGCGAGCGAGGACGAGGAAATCCATGGCCAATCAAGCCGTTCAAAACGCCAGCTTTTCGGGCCGCCGCCGCATCCGTAAGTTCTTCGGTCATATCACCGAAGCGGCGGAGATGCCCAACCTTATCGAGGTGCAAAAATCCTCCTACGATCAGTTCCTCATGGTGGAGGAGCCGAAGGGCGGGCGTGGCGACGAAGGCCTGCAGGCGGTGTTCAAGTCGGTGTTTCCGATCACCGACTTCTCCGGCGCGGCGATGCTGGAATTCGTGCGCTACGAATTCGAGCCGCCGAAATACGACACGGAGGAGTGCCGCCAGCGCGACATGACCTATGCGGCGCCCCTGAAGGTGACGCTGCGCCTCATCGTGTTCGATGTCGACGAGGATACCGGCGCCAAATCCGTCAAGGATATCAAGGAGCAGGACGTCTATATGGGCGACATGCCGCTGATGACGGACAACGGCACCTTCATCATCAACGGCACGGAGCGCGTCATCGTCTCGCAGATGCACCGCTCGCCGGGCGTCTTCTTCGACCACGACAAGGGCAAGACGCATTCCTCCGGCAAGCTGTTGTTCGCCGCGCGCATCATCCCCTATCGCGGTTCCTGGCTCGACATCGAGTTCGACGCCAAGGACATCGTGCATGCCCGCATCGACCGGCGACGCAAGATCCCGGTCACCTCGCTGCTGATGGCGCTCGGCATGGACGGCGAGGAGATCCTGTCGACCTTCTACGATCACATCACCGTGACGCGGCAGGGCGATGGCTGGATCCTGCCCTTCGACGCGGAGAAGCTGCGCGGCACCAAGGCGGAACAGGATTACGTCGACGCCGAAAGCGGCGAGATCGTCGTGGAGGCGGGCAAGAAAATCACCGCGCGCCTTGCCAAGCAGCTCGCCGAGAAGGGCGTCAAGGCGCTCGCCATCGCCGAGGAACAGCTGATCGGCCGCTATCTCGCGGAGGATATCGTCAATTACGAGACGGGCGAGATCTACGCCGAGGCGGGCGAGGAAATCTCCGACAAGATGCTGGCGCAGTTCGCCGAGATCGGCCTGAACGAGCTGCCGGTCCTGGAGATCGATCACGTCAATGTCGGCGCCTATATGCGCAACACGCTGGCGGCCGACAAGAACGAGAGCCGCGAAGACGCGCTCTTCGACATCTACCGGGTGATGCGTCCGGGCGAGCCGCCGACGATCGAGACGGCGGAGGCGATGTTCCATTCGCTGTTCTTCGATCCGGAGCGCTACGACCTGTCGGCCGTCGGCCGGGTGAAGATGAACATGCGTCTCGACCTTGAGGCGGACGACACGGTGCGCGTCCTGCGCCGCGAGGACATTTTGGCGGTCATCCGCACGCTTCTCGATCTGAGGGACGGGCGCGGCGAGATCGACGACATCGACAATCTCGGCAACCGGCGAGTGCGTTCCGTCGGCGAATTGATGGAGAACCAGTACCGCATCGGCTTGCTCAGGATGGAGCGCGCCATCAAGGAGCGCATGTCCTCGGTGGAGATCGATACGGTGATGCCGCAGGATCTCATCAACGCCAAGCCGGCCGCGGCCGCGGTGCGCGAGTTCTTCGGCTCCTCGCAGCTTTCACAGTTCATGGACCAGACCAACCCCTTGTCGGAGATTACCCACAAGCGGCGCCTGTCCGCGCTCGGCCCGGGCGGCCTGACGCGCGAGCGGGCGGGCTTTGAGGTGCGCGACGTGCATCCGACGCATTACGGGCGCATCTGTCCGATCGAGACGCCGGAAGGGCCGAATATCGGCCTCATCAATTCGCTCGCCACCTTCGCGCGGGTGAACAAATACGGCTTCATCGAGAGCCCCTACCGCAAGATCGTCGACGGGCGGGTGAGCGACGAGGTCGTCTATCTGTCGGCCATGGAAGAGGCGAAATACACCGTCGCCCAGGCCAACGCCCAGCTCGACGAGGAAGGCCGGTTCGTCAACGAGCTCGTCACCTGCCGCCATGGCGGCGACGTGTCGATGGTCTCGCGCGACAAGGTCGACCTGATGGACGTGTCGCCCAAGCAGCTCGTCTCCGTCGCCGCGGCGCTGATCCCGTTCCTGGAGAACGACGACGCCAACCGCGCGCTGATGGGCTCCAACATGCAGCGCCAGGCGGTGCCGCTGGTGCGCGCCGAGGCGCCGCTCGTCGGGACCGGCATGGAGCCGATCGTGGCGCGCGATTCCGGCGCGGCGATCGCGGCACGGCGTACCGGCGTCGTCGACCAGGTGGACGCGACCCGTATCGTCATCCGGGCAACGGAAGAGATCGACGCCTCCAAGTCGGGCGTCGACATCTACCGGCTGCAGAAGTTCCAGCGCTCCAACCAGAACACCTGCATCACCCAGCGCCCGCTGGTGAAGGTGGGCGAGCAGGTGGCCAAGGGCGAGGTGATCGCCGACGGTCCCTCCACCGATATCGGCGATCTGGCGCTGGGGCGGAACGTGCTCGTCGCCTTCATGCCGTGGAACGGCTACAACTTCGAGGATTCCATCCTGCTGTCGGAGCGTATCGTTCGCGACGACGTCTTCACCTCCATCCATATCGAGGAATTCGAGGTGATGGCCCGCGACACCAAGCTCGGGCCGGAGGAGATCACGCGCGACATCCCGAACGTGTCGGAAGAGGCGCTCAGAAACCTCGACGAGGCGGGCATCGTCTATATCGGCGCGGAGGTGCAGCCAGGCGACATCCTGGTCGGCAAGATCACGCCGAAGGGCGAAAGCCCGATGACGCCGGAGGAAAAGCTCCTGCGCGCCATCTTCGGCGAGAAGGCGTCGGATGTGCGCGACACCTCGCTGCGCATGCCGCCGGGCGCCTATGGCACGATCGTGGAGGTGCGCGTCTTCAACCGCCACGGGGTGGAGAAGGACGAGCGCGCCATGGCGATCGAGCGCGAGGAGATCGAGCGCCTGGCCAAGGACCGCGACGACGAGCAGTCGATTCTGGACCGCAACATCTATGGGCGGCTCGCCGACATGCTGCGCGGCGAGAAGGGCGCGGCCGGACCGAAGGGCTTCAAGAAGGGCTCTGAGATCACCGACGAGACGATGGCGGAATATCCGCGCTCGCAGTGGTGGCTGTTCGCCGTCTCCGACGACAAGAAGATGCAGGACATCGAGGGCCTGAAGGCGCAGTACGACGAAAGCCGCAAGCGCCTGGAAAGCCGCTTCATCGACAAGGTGGAGAAGCTGCAGCGCGGCGACGAGCTGCCTCCCGGCGTGATGAAGATGGTCAAGGTCTTCGTCGCGGTGAAGCGCAAGATTCAGCCCGGCGACAAGATGGCCGGCCGCCACGGCAACAAGGGCGTGGTGTCCAAGATCGTGCCGATCGAGGACATGCCCTTCCTGGAGGACGGCACGCATGTCGATATCGTGCTCAATCCGCTCGGCGTGCCGAGCCGGATGAATGTCGGCCAGATTCTGGAGACGCATCTGGGCTGGGCCTGCGCCAATCTCGGCAAGAAGATCGGCGAACTCGTCGAGGCCTATCGCGACAGCGGCGATGTGGAGCCGCTGCGCGGGCGGCTGACGGAGCTCTACGGCGACAACGAGAAGAACGAGCCGGTGAACGCCTTCGACGAGGATTCCGTCGTGCGGCTCGGCGAGCAGCTGACGGCCGGCGTGCCGATCGCCACGCCTGTCTTCGACGGCGCCAAGGAGCACCATATCGTGGAGCTTCTGGAACAGGCCGGCCTCAACGAGAGCGGCCAGGCGCGGCTGTTCGACGGCAAGACCGGCGAGGCCTTCGACCGCGAGGTGACAGTGGGCTACATCTACATGCTGAAGCTGCACCATCTCGTCGACGACAAGATCCATGCCCGCTCGATCGGCCCGTACTCGCTCGTCACCCAGCAGCCGCTGGGCGGCAAGGCGCAGTTCGGCGGCCAGCGCTTCGGCGAGATGGAGGTCTGGGCCCTGGAAGCCTACGGCGCGGCCTATACCTTGCAGGAGATGCTGACGGTGAAATCGGACGACGTCGCCGGCCGCACCAAGGTCTACGAGGCCATCGTCAGAGGCGACGACACCTTCGAGGCCGGTATTCCGGAGAGCTTCAACGTCCTGGTGAAGGAAATGCGCTCGCTCGGTCTTTCCATCGACCTTGAGGATTCGGAGAAGGGACGCGCATTGCCGCAGAACTACGACAAGGATGCCGCCGAATAGGCGGCGTCCCCGAGGAGCCCACGAAACCTGCCGCGCTCAGCGCGGCGCGGCGCCCGCCCCCGGCGCCCGCAACCTAAGGCAAGGAGAATGACCCGATGAACCAAGAGGTCATGAACATCTTCAGCCCCCAGGCTCAGCAGCAGACCTTCGACCAGATCCGCATCTCGCTGGCGAGCCCCGAAAAGATCCTGTCCTGGTCCTACGGCGAGATCAAGAAGCCGGAGACCATCAACTACCGCACCTTCAAGCCGGAGCGGGACGGGCTGTTCTGCGCCCGCATCTTCGGGCCGATCAAGGATTACGAGTGCCTGTGCGGCAAGTACAAGCGGATGAAGTACAAGGGCATCATCTGCGAGAAGTGCGGCGTGGAGGTGACCCTGGCGCGCGTGCGCCGCGAGCGCATGGGCCATATCGAGCTGGCCGCGCCGGTCGCCCATATCTGGTTCCTGAAGTCGCTGCCGTCGCGCATCGGCCTGATGCTCGACATGACGCTGAAGGACATCGAGCGCGTCCTCTATTTTGAGAACTACATCGTCGTGGAGCCCGGCATCACGCCGCTCGGCGACAAGCAGCTCCTGACGGAGGACGAGTATCTGGAGGCGCAGGACCAGTACGGCGCCGACAGCTTCACCGCCCTGATCGGCGCCGAAGCGGTGCGCGAGCTCTTGATGGCGATCGACCTTGAGGCGGAGGCGGTGCGCCTGCGCCAGGAGATCGCCGAGGCGACGACGGAACTGAAGCCGAAGAAGCTCGCCAAGCGGCTGAAGGTGATCGAGGCCTTCATCGCCTCCGGCAACCGGCCGGAATGGATGGTGATGACCGTGGTGCCGGTGATCCCGCCGGATCTGCGCCCGCTGGTGCCGCTCGACGGCGGCCGCTTCGCCACCTCCGACCTCAACGATCTCTATCGCCGCGTCATCAACCGCAACAACCGGCTGAAACGGCTGATCGAGCTGCGCGCGCCCGACATCATCATCCGCAACGAGAAGCGGATGCTGCAGGAATCGGTCGATGCGCTGTTCGACAACGGCCGGCGCGGGCGCGTCATCACCGGCACCAACAAGCGTCCGCTGAAGTCGCTCTCCGACATGCTGAAGGGCAAGCAGGGCCGCTTCCGCCAGAACCTGCTCGGCAAGCGCGTCGACTATTCCGGCCGCTCCGTCATCGTGGTCGGGCCGGAGCTGAAGCTGCATCAATGCGGCCTGCCGAAGAAGATGGCGCTGGAGCTGTTCAAGCCGTTCATCTATTCGCGGCTCGACGCCAAGGGCTATTCGGCGACCGTCAAGCAGGCCAAGAAGCTCGTGGAGAAGGAAAAACCGGAAGTCTGGGACATCCTCGACGAGGTGATCCGCGAGCATCCGGTGCTGCTCAACCGCGCCCCGACGCTGCACCGCCTCGGCATCCAGGCCTTCGAGCCGGTGCTGGTGGAAGGCAAGGCGATCCAGCTGCATCCGCTCGTCTGCGCGGCCTTCAACGCCGATTTCGACGGCGACCAGATGGCGGTGCACGTGCCCTTGTCGCTGGAGGCGCAGCTTGAGGCGCGCGTCCTGATGATGTCGACCAACAACATCCTGCACCCGGCCAACGGTCAGCCGATCATCGTGCCCTCGCAGGATATCGTGCTCGGCCTCTACTATCTGTCGCTCATCCAGGACAACGAGCCGGGCGAGGGCATGCTGTTCGGCTCCATCTCGGAGCTGCATCACGCGCTGGAAGTCGGCGCGGTGACGATGCACGCCAAGATCAAGGGTCGCTACAAGGGCGTCGACACGGAGGGCAATCCGACCTCCAAGATCTACGAAACCACGCCCGGGCGCATGCTCATCGGCGAGCTTCTGCCCAAGCATGGCGCGATCCCGTTCGACATCTGCAACAAGCTGATGACCAAGAAGGAAATCAGCCGGATGATCGATACCGTCTACCGCCATACCGGGCAGAAGGAGACGGTGATCTTCTGCGACCGGATCATGCAGCTCGGCTTCACCCAGGCGGCGCGCGCCGGCATCTCGTTCGGCAAGGACGACATGGTCATTCCGGACGCGAAGACGAAGCTGGTGGAAGAAACCCGCCAGCTCGCGGCCGAATACGAGCAGCAGTACAATGACGGGCTCATCACCCAGGGCGAGAAGTACAACAAGGTCGTCGACGCCTGGGCCAAGTGCACGGACAAGGTCGCCGACGAGATGATGAACCGCATCCAGGCGGTGGAGTTCGACGAGGAGACCAAGCGGCAAAGGCCGATCAACTCCATCTACATGATGAGCCATTCGGGCGCCCGCGGCTCGCCGGCGCAGATGAAGCAGCTCGCCGGCATGCGCGGCCTGATGGCCAAGCCGTCCGGCGAGATCATCGAGAGCCCGATCATCTCCAACTTCAAGGAGGGGCTGTCGGTCCTGGAGTACTTCAACTCCACCCACGGCGCCCGTAAGGGCCTCGCCGATACGGCGCTGAAGACGGCCAATTCCGGCTATCTGACGCGCCGCCTCGTCGACGTGGCGCAGGACTGCATCATCACCGAGACCGATTGCGGCTCGGAGAACGGCCTTACCATGCAGGCGATCGTCGATGCCGGCCAGGTGGTGGCCACGCTCGGCCAGCGCATCCTGGGTCGCACGACGGCCGAGGACGTCACCGATCCGGCGAGCGGCGAGACCATCGTGGCGGCGGGCGAGCTCATCGGGGAGCGCGACGTGGAGGCGATCGAGGCGGCCGGCGTGCAGTCGGTGCTGATCCGCTCCGTGCTCACCTGCGAGACCAAGTACGGCGTCTGCGGCAAGTGCTACGGGCGCGATCTCGCCCGCGGCACGCCCGTCAACATGGGCGAGGCGGTCGGCGTCATCGCGGCGCAGTCGATCGGCGAGCCGGGTACCCAGCTCACCATGCGTACCTTCCATATCGGCGGCACGGCGCAGGTGGTCGATCAGTCCTTCATCGAGGCCACCTTCGAGGGCACGGTGCAGATCCACAACCGGTCGATCGTGCGCAACTCCGAGGGCCGGCTGATCGCCATGGGCCGCAACATGCAGGTCGCCATCATCGACGAGAAGGGCAAGGAGCGGGCCAGCCACCGCGTGCCCTACGGCTCGCGCCTCTTCGTCGACCAGGGCGACGCCATCAAGCGCGGCCAGCGCATCGCCGAATGGGATCCCTATACCCGTCCGATCATGACGGAGGTGGGCGGCAAGGTCGCCTTCGAGGACATGGTGGAGGGCGCCTCGGTCACCGAGACGGCCGACGAATCGACCGGCATCACCAAGCGTGTCGTCGTCGATTGGCGGGCGAGCCCGCGCGGGGCGAACCTGAAGCCGGCCCTCGTCATCGAGGGCAAGGACGGCAAGCCGGCGAAGCTGGAGCGTGGCGGCGACGCGCGCTATCAGCTCTCCGTCGACGCCATCCTCTCGGTGGAGCCTGGCGACGAGGTGGCGCCCGGCGACGTCCTGGCGCGTATCCCGCTGGAAAGCGCCAAGACGCGCGACATCACCGGCGGTCTGCCGCGGGTGGCGGAGCTCTTCGAGGCCAGGCGCCCGAAGGACCACGCCATCATCGCGGAGAATGCGGGCACGGTGCGCTTCGGCCGCGACTACAAGAACAAGCGGCGCATCGTCATCGAGCCGATCGACGGCGAAGGCGAGCCGATGGAGTACCTCATCCCGAAGGGCCGCCCCTTCCATCTGCAGGAAGGCGACGTCATCGAGAAGGGCGACTTCATCCTGGACGGCCTGCCGGCGCCCCACGACATCCTGGCCATCAAGGGCGTGGAGGAGCTTGCGGCCTATCTCGTCAACGAGATCCAGGAGGTCTACCGGCTGCAGGGCGTGCTTATCAACGACAAGCATATCGAGGTCATCGTCCGGCAGATGCTGCAGAAGGTGGAGGTCACCGTCCAGGGCGACACCGACCTCATCTCCGGCGAGCAGATCGACCGCATCGAGTTCGACGCCATCAATGAGCGTATGAAGGAAGAGGGCAAGAAGCAGGCAGAAGCCGTGCCGGTGCTGCTAGGCATCACCAAGGCGAGCCTGCAGACCCGCTCCTTCATTTCCGCCGCCTCCTTCCAGGAGACGACGCGGGTGCTCACGGACGCAGCGGTCAACGGCAAGATCGACACGCTGGAGGGGCTGAAAGAGAACGTCATCGTCGGGCGTCTCATTCCGGCCGGCACCGGCGGCACGATCAGCCGGCTGCGTCAGATCGCGACGCGGCGCGACGAGCTCATCGCCGAGGAGGAGCGCAAGCGCGCCGAACTCGCAGCGAGCGCCGCTCTCGTCGATATGAGCGAAGAGGGCGGAGAGACGGAGGCGGTCGAGGCCAGCGAGTAGGCTCGCCCGAATCAGCACAGAGGAAAACGACGCCCCGGCCGCACCACGGCCGGGGCGTTTTTCGTCTCCCCGCAGAGGCGACGGACCGCCCCGTGCCGCGCCCCGTGCTGGGTCAGGTGTGGCGGCGCGGGCACAGCGCCGCGCGAAGGCGCCGGCGGTTTACCTTGCCGACATAACTTCAACGAAAAATCGCTTGTACGGCCTTCCGGCTCGGCTAGAGGAGCATGACCCATGCGCCTTGCCGCCGACCGCGGCCACCGGTCGAGAGTTTTTTATCCCAAAGGGATGAACCTTTTTTCCCGCTCGTCGTTACTGACGCCGAGGGGACCAACCACGACGGAACACAATGGCTGGATATCTTGTCAAACGGACGATCCTGTTTATCGGACTGACCCTCGGCTACGCCACGCTCGCGGCGATACCTTATCTGAGCTGAGGCTCGGCCACCGCGAGAGTGGCATTGCAGAGTTTTGAGAAGAGGCCGGCCAAGCCGGCCTTTTTTCATTTGCGCCATCCCCCATCGTTTGCCGGCCGCCCTGCCGGCGCCGAGATTGGCAAGGCGCGAAACGGGCAAACCGATTCACGAAGCGATTCTCGACCCGCAGGAGATCGGCGATTGGCATCGCCGCGAGGGTCCCGGCATCGCTTCAGGGCGCACAGAAGCGTGCGCGATGCCTGTTTTGCCCGCTGACGCGGGGCTCCGCTCAGAAAACCTTAACGGTCGGGGTTGACGGCAAACCCCTCCACGTCTAGATGACGGCAACCCAGCGGGCAGGCGGTAAGCCAAGCCCTGTTTCGTGCGTCCATAGCGCGGGACTTCAAGGCTTAAACGCTGTCCGGGTTTGAATGCGATCGAAGTCGGATCATGATTGCGGGGCAATTCCCGTGATCCTCTGTTTCTGGGCACCGCAGGCGAATGGCCGCGCGGTGCGATTTTCGTCGCGCTTGAGAGTTCTTGAGGACA
Organism: Afifella pfennigii DSM 17143; assembly: GCF_000688515.1. Lineage (GTDB taxonomy): Bacteria > Pseudomonadota > Alphaproteobacteria > Rhizobiales > Afifellaceae > Afifella > Afifella pfennigii. The sequence goes on from NZ_JHZK01000045.1 coordinate 13,794, forward strand.
CGGGAAGCCGGACATTCTTTATGCCGACGATCAACCAGCTCATCCGCAAGCCGCGCCACGACAAGCCGCGGCGCAACAAAGTGCCGGCGCTGGAGGCCAATCCGCAGAAGCGCGGCGTGTGCACGCGCGTCTACACCACGACGCCGAAGAAGCCGAACTCGGCGCTGCGTAAGGTCGCCAAGGTGCGCCTGACGAATGGCTACGAAGTCGTCGGCTACATCCCGGGCGAGGGCCATAACCTTCAGGAGCACTCCGTGGTGATGATCCGCGGCGGGCGCGTGAAGGACCTGCCGGGCGTGCGCTACCACATTCTGCGCGGCGTCCTCGATACCCAGGGCGTCAAGGATCGTCGCCAGCGCCGTTCCAAGTACGGCGCCAAGCGGCCGAAGTAAGGAGACAGGGCGATGTCGCGACGCCGGCGGGCCGAAAAGCGTGAGATCAATCCCGATCCGAAGTACGGCGATCGGGTGATCTCCAAGTTCATGAATTCCGTCATGTATGACGGCAAGAAGTCCGTCGCCGAGGCGATCGTCTACGGGGCGCTGGATTCGGTGGAGGTCCGCCTGCGCCAGGACCCGGTGGCGGTGTTCCATCAGGCGCTCGACAACGTGATGCCGCATGTGGAGGTGCGTTCGCGCCGCGTCGGTGGCGCCACCTACCAGGTTCCCGTGGAGGTGCGGGTCGACCGGCGTCAGGCGCTCGCCATCCGCTGGCTGATCTCGGCGGCGCGCGGGCGCAACGAACGCACCATGCAGGAGCGCCTGTCGGGCGAACTCATGGACGCGGCCAACAATCGCGGCAACGCCGTGAAGAAGCGCGAAGACACGCACCGGATGGCGGAAGCCAACCGCGCCTTCTCGCATTACCGCTGGTAACAGCAGAGCGACGAGATTTCCCATGCCCCGCGACTATAAGATCGAGGATTACCGCAACTTCGGCATCATGGCCCACATCGATGCCGGCAAGACCACCACGACGGAGCGGATCCTCTTCTACACCGGCAAGTCCCATAAGATGGGCGAGGTCCATGAGGGCGCCGCCACCATGGACTGGATGGAGCAGGAGCAGGAGCGCGGCATCACCATCACCTCCGCCGCCACCACCACCTTCTGGGAGGGGCGCGACGGCAAGAAGCGCCGCCTCAACATCATCGACACGCCGGGCCATGTCGACTTCACCATCGAGGTGGAGCGCTCGCTGCGCGTGCTCGACGGCGCCATCGCGCTGCTCGATGCCAATGCGGGCGTGGAGCCGCAGACGGAGACGGTCTGGCGGCAGGCGGACAAGTACAAAGTCCCGCGCATGATCTTCGTCAACAAGATGGACAAGATCGGAGCCGACTTCTTCCGTTGCGTGGAGATGATCGACGACCGTCTCGGCGCGCAGCCGCTGGTGCTGCAGTTGCCGGTCGGCGCGGAAAGCGATTTTCGCGGCGTGATCGATCTCATCGAGATGAATGCCCGCATCTGGCGCGACGAGACGCTCGGCGCGCAATGGGACACGCTCGACATCCCCGAGGAGATGCAGGCGCAGGCCGAGGAATGGCGCGAGAAGCTCATTGAGACCGTGGTGGAGCTCGATGACGCCGCCATGGAGGCTTATCTGGAGGGCAACCAGCCCGACAATGATACGCTGCGCAAGCTCATCCGCAAGGGAACCTGCAGCGTGCAGTTCTTCCCGGTGCTGGCCGGCTCCGCCTTCAAGAACAAGGGCGTGCAGCTTTTGCTGGACGCGGTCGTGGATTATCTGCCGAGCCCGGTGGAGGTGCCCTCCATCCGCGGCATCGACCCGAAGTCCGGCGAAGAGATCAGGCGCGTGTCTTCCGACGACGAGCCGCTTTCCATGCTCGCCTTCAAGGTTATGAACGACCCGTTCGTCGGCTCGCTCACCTTCGCGCGCATCTATTCCGGCAAGCTGGAATCGGGCGTCAGCCTGATGAACACGGTGAAGGACAAGCGCGAGCGCATCGGCCGCATGCTGCTCATGCACTCCAACAACCGCGAAGAGATCAAGGAGGCCTTTGCCGGCGACATCGTCGCGCTTGTGGGCCTCAAGGATACCACGACGGGCGACACGCTTTGCGAGGCGAACAAGCCGGTGATCCTGGAGCGGATGGAGTTTCCCGAGCCGGTGATCGAGATCGCGATCGAGCCGAGCTCCAAGGCGGACCAGGAGAAGATGGGCATCGCCCTTAACCGGCTCGCCCAGGAGGATCCGTCCTTCCGCGTCAAGACGGATGAGGAATCGGGGCAAACGATCATCGCCGGGATGGGTGAATTGCATCTCGACATCCTGGTCGACCGGATGAAGCGGGAGTTCAAGGTGGTGGCCAATGTCGGCCAGCCGCAGGTCGCCTACCGCGAGACGATCACCCAGCAGGCAGAGATCGATTACACGCATAAGAAGCAGACCGGCGGCTCCGGTCAGTTCGCGCGCGTCAAGATCCTGTTTGAGCCGCTGGAGGCGGGCGGGGGCTTTGCCTTCGATTCCAAGATCGTCGGCGGCAACGTGCCCAAGGAGTACATTCCGGGCGTGCAGAAGGGCCTGGAAAGCGTCCTCGGCAGCGGCGTTCTGGCCGGCTTCCCGATGGTCGACATCAAGGCGACGCTGCTCGACGGCGCGTATCACGACGTCGATTCTTCGGTGCTCGCCTTTGAGATCGCCGCGCGGGCCGCGTTCCGCGAGGGCGCCCAGAAGGCGAAGCCCGTGCTACTGGAGCCGGTGATGAAGGTCGAAGTGGTGACGCCGGACGATTACACCGGGTCCGTCATCGGCGACCTCAATTCCAGGCGCGGCCAGGTGCAAGGTCAGGAGATGCGGGGCAACGCCACCGTCGTCAACGCCATGGTGCCGCTCGCCAATATGTTCGGCTACGTCAACACGCTGCGCTCCATGACCCAAGGGCGGGCGCAGTACACGATGCAGTTCGACCATTATTCGCCGGTGCCGAGCCAGGTCGCCCAGGAAATTCAATCGAAATACGCCTGATTTCTTCTGAAACAGGTTGAGAAGTCAGACGGAGAGAGCTGATGGCAAAAGAGAAGTTTTCGCGCACGAAGCCGCATTGCAACATCGGGACCATTGGTCACGTTGACCATGGCAAGACGACGCTGACGGCGGCGATCACGAAGTTCTTCGGCGAGTTTAAGGCGTATGACCAGATCGACGCGGCGCCGGAGGAGAAGGCGCGCGGCATCACCATTTCCACGGCGCATGTTGAGTACGAGACGGAGAATCGTCACTACGCGCATGTGGATTGCCCGGGCCATGCGGACTACGTGAAGAACATGATCACGGGCGCGGCGCAGATGGACGGCGCGATCCTGGTTGTCTCGGCGGCGGACGGCCCGATGCCGCAGACGCGCGAGCACATTCTTCTGGCGCGTCAGGTGGGCGTTCCGGCGCTGGTCGTTTACATGAACAAGTGCGATCAGGTGGATGACGAGGAGCTGCTTGAGCTTGTGGAGCTTGAGGTTCGCGAGCTTCTGTCGTCCTACGAGTTCCCGGGCGACGACATTCCCGTGATCAAGGGCTCGGCGCTGGTGGCGCTTGAGGGCGGCGACCAGGCGATGGGCGAGGATTCGGTGCG
>NZ_JHZK01000046.1 GCF_000688515.1 Afifella pfennigii DSM 17143
GCCGAACCACCCGCAGACGCAAGGCAAGATCGAGCGCTGGCACCAGACGCTGAAGAACCGGATCCTGCTCGAGAACCACTATCTGCCCGGCGCGCTCGAGGCCGCCATCGGCGACTTCATCGATCACTACAACCACCGCCGCGTCCACGAGAGCCTCGGTAACGTCACGCCTGCCGATGCCTACTTCGGCAGGGCGCCGGCCATCCTCGAGGAGAGAAGGAGGATCAAGGACGAAACCATCCGGCAGCGCCGCTTGCTCAACCAGCAGCCCGCAGCCTAACGTCAACCCAATCGAGCCAGACCCTCCAAAGCGTCATGGCCTCCGAAGTCCCGAAATATCTGACGACGGACACCTGAGAGCCTCTCTCTCGACCTTCAAACCCGTCACGGCGACAGCCGCAGGCCTCTAACTCTCGACGCCCCGCATGACATGGCGGCCTGACTCGGTACCGATGCGCAGCACCCCACGTCAGGGATGGACGCCCGTCAGGGGGAAGACCCGACGGGGCTTCCGCTTCGTCGACAGCCCGGCCCGCAGGGAGACGCCCCTGTGACTCCTGAAATGGTACAAAACCTCCAACAACAGCACCCAGAGTGGGAGGAAAGGTATCAATCCTGCCTTCGGATCGGCTTCGTGGTATCGATGTTCCCAGCCGTCGCTCTCAATCTGGGGGCTACAGGCTTCCAATCAGTGGTGCTGTCCGAAGCGTGTAGACAGATTTCGGACAGGAGTGCTTCTGACCGCTCATACGGCAACAAACTTGCCAAGTGAAGGAAACTACACTATCAGTCATATCTGACGGTTAAATTATGTTTGGGCGTCAGATATGGCGGTTAAAGTGAACTCTGTAAGCGCGCGTCGAGCCTTGGAGGCTCTGGGCGCAAATATCAAGACGGCGCGCCTGAAGCGGCGGATTTCCGTGAAGGGTTTTGCGGAACGGATCGGCGTGTCCGAAAGCACGGTGGCCCGGCTCGAGAAGGGCGATGACGGTGTGAGCATCGGCACGCTCGCCATGGCGTGTCTCGTCCTAGGCGAGATCGACCGCATCTCGGACTTCCTGGACGCGGGCACAGATGACACCGGATTGCTGCTCGATCGGGAAAGCCTGCCCAAGCGGATCGACCGAAAGCGCACGCCGAAGTCGTCGAGCAAAGGCCAGGACGCGGCTGCTCCGATCGCTGATGGCGATGACGAGGAAGGGGTCGGTTTCTGATGCCCGAGGCCATCGTCGCGCTTGGCGAAGGAAAACGGATCGTGGGACGCCTGCGCTTCGAAAGCGACGGGCGGCGTCAGCATTCTCAGTTCGAATATGACGCGGCCTGGCTCGCCGCCGACGATCGCTTCGCTCTCGCGCCGGGACTGCCGCTGCGCGAAGGCAGTCATTTCTCGTCCGGGAAAGATGACAAGCGCTCGGCGTTGCCGGGCTGCTTTGCCGATGCGGCGCCGGATTCCTGGGGGCGCGCGCTGATGACCAAGGTCTTGGGCGGCGGCCTCAGCGAGTTCGATTATCTCGTGCTGTCAGATGACCGCACCCGGCAAGGCGCGCTGCGTTTTCTCGGGGAGGACATGGAACCGCTCTCAGACCTCACGCCACCCATTCCCCGGCTCGTCGAGCTTGAACGACTCCGAACGCTGGCGCAGCGCTTCGAACGGGATCCGGGCGGGGCCGAAGAAGAAGCGCGCGATCTTGCTGGTGTCGCTGGGTCGCTCGGTGGTGCGCGACCGAAAGCCAATGTCGAGGGCGATGGGCATCTCTGGATCGCCAAGTTCACGTCTGCACAGGACACCAAACCGGTCGAGCGCGCTGAAGTGGCGACGCTGAAACTGGCGCGCATGTGCGGGCTGCGCGTGGCCGATGCTCGGCTTGAGCTGCGCGACAGCGACAGTCCCATTGCGCTGATCCGCCGGTTCGACCGCCGCGGCGACACGCGCATACCCTATATCTCTGCCCGCACTGCGCTGGACTGGCAGAGCGAGGACGGCGGGTTTTACACCGACATCGCCGAGGTGATCCGCCAGATTTCGAGCAAGCCGACCGAGGACCTTCACGAACTCTGGCGACGGATCGTCTTCACCATCCTCGTGTCGAACAAGGACGATCACCTCAAGAACCACGGGTTCATCTATGCTGGGGGCGATCGCTGGCGGCTGTCACCGGCGTTCGACATCAACCCATCACCCTCCCGGCACCGCATTCTGGAGACAGGTATCATCCAGGGTGGATCGTTCGAGGCTTCACTCAAAATCGCTCTGGAAGCGTGCGAGTTCTTCGACGTCAAAATGGAGGAGGGCAAACGACTTGCGCACGAAATGGCAGAAGTCATTACCGGTCGATGGAAGGAAGCTTTCCGAAATGAAGGAGCATCTTCTGAAGATGTTCGTGGTTATGCCAACGCCTTCGAACATGCGGAGACACAGGAGGCATTGAATATTGGGTCATAATACCGACGACGGAGACTGGTAGACTTGCCGATCTCCTTCTCTCCAATTCACGAAGACGGCCGCTGGCACGGATCAACCTGGACCGTCGATGACGAGGACGCGCTAGCGGAAATGATCGCGCGCGTGGCGCTCGGTCAATCGCGGGCGGTCGAGCGCATCTTGTCGGCGACGGATGCATTGCCCGCGGATTACCCCACCGGGGGCTTCGCCGGTGCCATGGCACTGCTCACTGTGGAAGAGGGTGCAGACGCGTATCACAGGGATGGATGGGTCTTTCAGGTCATCTCGTGGATCGCAGCACATCGTCAGGATGACGATGCACTCATCCGAGCACCGCAGATGATCAAGGCTGATAAGGGATTGGACGGTCTGATGATCCAATTCGATGAAGGCGACGTCGCGCGCGTGGTCATCTGCGAAGAAAAAGCGACAGAGAATGCCCGGCAAAAAATCAGTGGATCCGTCTGGCCTGAGTTCGCGAATTTCGAAACAGGTGCCCGTGATAATGAACTCGTCGCGACCGTGACATCGATCTTGGAGCGATCGGGTGACGCGGATGCAGACAAGATTGTCGCCGACATTCTCTGGAGCGATGCACGCGCGTTCAGGGTCGCGGTGACCGTGAATGAGACCCATGCCACCGAGGCTGGGCGAAGGCGGCTGTTCAAAGGCTTCGAGGGAGTGGTGTCCGGAGAAGTCATGCGTCGCCGCGCCGAGACTTTTCTGCTCGACGATATCCGTGCGTGGATCGCCTCAATTGCGGCGAAAGCGGCTAACATCGTAGCGGAAGCTGAGGAGCAGGCCGATGTATGATCCGGACACAGCTGCGCTCATCAGGTCAGCACCGAAGCTCCCCGATCTGGATCGAGAGAGCTTGCCCGATGAGCTATCACGAGCCTTTGCCGAAATCGCCTCGGCGCGGGTGCTTCTCCGCCAAGGAGTCGACGATCCAGAAGGTTTGACCAAAACAATCCACTTCGCGAAACGGCTTGCGCAAGCCTATGAAGCTCTGGTGTCGCTGGATCCGAAACGGGAGAACAGAGCGGCGGCTGGCTTCGTGGCTGCGACGGCGTACCAACTCGTTTATCAGGCGTCCGCTCTGGGCGCGGGGACTCGACCTCCCGCCAGTCTCAGCGTCAACGGCATCAGTCCAGACATCTCGGCAATGCTGCTATTTCTCGTCGCGGAGGCGTCGGCCGACGCGTCCGAAGTGGCTCGGACAATACAGCGCCCTCGGGACTCGCGGCTTGAATCTGAGTTGATCCTCCACTTGATCTGGTTGGCACGCGGGCAAGTCGGACAGATTACCGATCGCAAACGTCTCCGGATGTCGGCGGTCGTGACTGGTTCAGGAGCCGAGCGTGCAAATGCGGCGCTCTATTACCGGCTACTACGCGGCGTGCGGGCGTTGGCCTTCACGCTCCAAGGCCGCCGGATTACGGGTATGGCTGATCCTATTGCAGTCTTCACGGAGGTAAAGGCGCTAGCCGCACCGAAAAGCGAAGATGACATAGACGAGTTAAGCCAAGGCGCTTTTGTGGTTTTCCCGGGGCCTTTTCACTTGGCGAGTCTCTTGATTGCGGCGGGCTCAGCGCTGATGGAGGGAGCCGTCGTCAACTTGCCGCCACCGAACGGCGTTCCGGCGGATCGTTGGCGATCCGCCATGAAAAGCGTGGCCAAGACGCGACCGTATCTGTGGCGCAATCACAAAGAGGCGGCAGCACGAGGATACCTCGAGATTGGAACATCATCGGCAATTGGTTTCCCGACAGGAGCCGGCAAATCGACGACTGCGCAACTAAAGATCCACTCTGTGTTGCTTTCTGGCCGCAAGGCGGTGTTCCTCGCACCGACCCATGCGCTGGTGGATCAGACGGCGCGAGACCTACGCGAGGCATTTCCGACGGCCAGCGTCCAAGGTGAGCGTATCGATGAGTTCGGATTTGCGAGCGGCGAGGACGAGCTACCCGATGTCATGGTGATGACGCCCGAGGCCTGTTTGTTGCTTAGCCATATGGAACCGGAAAGGTTTGAAGATGTAGGACTCCTCATCTTCGACGAATGCCACCTCATCCACCCCGACGATGGAGCGGATCGCCGCGCGATAGACGGCATGCTTTGCATATTGGGGTTTGTGCGGGTCGCACCTGCGGCTGATCTCGTCCTTCTATCCGCCATGATGAAGAACACAGACGAAATTAGTGCTTGGCTAGCAGACCTGACCGGGCGCGCTGCACTTGCGTTGGATAATGCATGGAAACCAACCCGCCAGCTGCGCGGTTGCGTTGTCTATGACATCGCACGCATCCGAAGTTTGGAGAAGCAACTCCGCGAGGGACGTCGGAAGAAGCCAAATGGAGGAGCGCCGGTTGCCTTGCAACGACAGATGACCGCACTTCCGAGCGGTTTCTTTAGCGTGAAACAGACCTGGGTGTCGCAGGCGCGCAGCGACTATGCGCTCGTTCCTTTTTTCTCCGATCCACTGCCGCTTTCCGTAAACAAAGGGTGGGGTTTAACCCCGAATTCCGGAGTAGTCGCCGCTTCAATTGCCGCTGCCGCAGCCAAGACCGGGATCCGTACACTGGTGTTCTCGCAATCCATCCCCAATGCCGTGTCGATTGCCGACAAAGCTGGGAAAGCGTTGGGACCGTGCACTGTTGAATTAACGGAGGCTGAGCGACGCCTTGCGGATATTGCGGCGGACGAACTTGGCGATGCAGAGCAACTTTACTTGGAACTCCAGGACGGGAACCTCGCGGCTTTCGCGACAACCCATCATGGGCAATTGCTGCCTGAGGAGCGCCAACTGGCGGAATCGCTGTACAAGCGCAAAGGCGGTATATCGGTTCTCGCGGCTACGCCAACGCTCGGTCAAGGGATGAATCTGCCTGCGGAACTCGTCATCATCGCCGAAGACAGTCAGTACAACGCCGATGCCGGCCGCCGCGACATTTTGGACCCGGAAGATTTGCTGAACGCTGCAGGCCGGGCGGGGCGTGCCGGTGAGAGTGCGACCGGCATCGTGTTGGTGATCCCAGGAAAAGTCGTTGGTCTTGACGACAAGGAGAATAAGATCGGCTCCCGGTGGTCGCGCTTACGGGACATCTTCGGTCAGTCGGATCAATGCTTGGTGCTTGATGACCCGTTTACGGCGTTGATGGACCGCATCCATGATAGAACGTCAGAGATTGGTGATCTCGAGAAATACGTGGTCGCGCGCCTCGCTGAGACCAGCGAAGGCGAAGATGGCGTCAAAGACGTACGTCTCGGTCTTGCCCGCAGTTTCGGAGCCTTCCGCAAAAGGCAGGCCGCTGAAGAAGACTGGATTGCCAGTCGAACTGCTGCCGCTTTGGCGCTCTTGAGCGACGGCGACGAAGTGTCTGCCGTGGACCGGCAGCCACTTCGCGATCTGGCCTCGATGGTTGGTATGCCAGAAGATGTTCTTGCAACACTTGCCAAAGATGTTGTCGAAAGCGGTCTAGCCGCAAACACGACCGTGGCGGATTGGTGTGCGTGGATGTTCGAATGGCTGCAAAGGCATCCAAATGAGATGTTCAGGCTTCTAAAGATTGAAAGTGTTGAATACCTACTTGGCAAAGAGTTCAAAGAACTTGGCACAAACGCGGACCGGGCGGCTTTCGCTGTTCCTCTGTTGCGATCCGCGCTTAGTGAATGGATGGGTGGTGCTGCACTTGTCAACATTCAGAAGGTGCTTTCTCAAAAACCACGGGACATCAAACGCAGCACAAGTGCGCGGAAATTTGTCATCCGCTTAGTTCCTGACCTCGCGCATGTGCTGGCCGTTCCGCATCAGATATTCCTTCGCCTTATCAGTGCCGAGAAAGACGAACCGGTCGAGGCTAGCCCGGGTCTGACATATTTGAACCAGTGTATCCGACGTGGCTACATCAGTGCTGAAATGGCTGCTTATGCGGTCCAGATGCGATCTGCCAAATGGGCGAGACGGGAGACCCATCGACGCTTTGCGGAAGTCGCGGTACACCTCAAGCCGGCTCAGGAGGGGGAGACGATTTCGGCGCTCGAAGCGCGGGTCGAAGCATCCTCAGACGCAGAGCTGAATAGTCGAAACTGGTCGGACCTACCGTAGCGTATGGATGCAAAAGTATCATCGCCATGGGTGTGTTAGCCGTGCCATTCTGTTGCTTGAACTGGTCCAGCCTGCAGAGAACGGACTGTAGACGTGGGGATTAATCGGCAGCTTCGAAACCTGAGTTGCGCGCGGTTCGCACCCTTCGACATAGATAGTGAACTGCTTCGCGGATTGTCTCGTTCGAAGACCTCGAGTGCTTAAATCGTGTGGCCGCTGAAACTTTTGCGAAATCATTCACAGATCTTGAGGACAGCGTGGACGCTCGGAAATGGTACGGTCAGGCATGACCGGTCGGGCTCATCATGCCGCGGCGAGCATGTCGACGAAGACATGCTTCAGCCGGATCGTGTGGTGACCGCTTTGCACAACTGCGTTTTCGAGGACTGCAAGAGACGATGGGTGTGGCGTGTCAGGCGCCATGGCTGCTGGTTCTCCATAGTCTTTGCGCAACCGTGCATCGACATAAGAAACAATGTCCTCGACCGGCACACCAAGCACATAGCCCAACATGAAGCCCCATTGGTGACCAGCGGCGTACTTTCCCGAGACGAACCGATGAACACCCTGCGTCACATAGCTTCCGTTCAATGTGGCGTCACCCGGGCGGACGCGTTTACACTCAACCGCGACATAAGCGTCTTCGTCGCCAAACTGGTGAAGGAACTGAAGACTAATGTCGATCCTGCCAAGGATTGTCTGATCGGTCGTTGCCATATCCTCGAGTTCGTGCTCTCCGCGAACCTGTAAGTTGGTGTAGCCGAGCGCCTTCTTCACTCGCCTCATGGCTTTCCTCACAACGATGGTCGTGGGCACCTCAAGCATTCCTGGCTTGATGTCCGCGCGAGCTTCGTCGGCACCGCGACAGACGAGATCGAGCACAGTCGCGATCTGATCGTCGGAAAGCGCGAAGGCGGGGCTGCCGTACGGTATATCAGGCGTGAGCAGCGGCATCCGGCCTCCGCATCCAATGGTCTGCGAGGATGACATCGGCATCGTTGAGGCCAGCGGTGCGGGTCCAATAGCGAGCTTCCGACGGTTTCAGGATGAAGAGATCCATGTCGTTGTAGAGGCGGAGTTGGCGGCGTTCATTCAGATACGGGGGTAAGTCGCTTTCAAATTGGCCGCGTAGCTTGGCGGCGAGGTTTTCGAGGTCAAAAGGATCGCCTTCGCGGATGGTTGGACGTTCGCTTGGAGCACCGGAAGCCATGACGAAGCGCACTGCAGTAATACCGGGCACGCCGGCAGACCAGTCGGCTTGCGCGAGACTCCTTGGATACACGGATGCTTCGAGATGGCGCTCACCCCGTGCTCGGAGGTAGGCGTTCACAGTGAGCATTACTTGGCGAGCGTAGTCTCGGAGAGCGTCGATGGGTGGCGGTACTATGAGGCCAAGGCGCTCTTTCCGGTTCTCGAATATCAGGTAGCGAGCCCGTTCGACGCTATCAGAAGCAACCACGCGCTCTTCGGTTTCTAGGTCGTAAAGGTCGAACACCGCTTCATCGAGCTTAGCTAGCCGCTCTGGATCTTGCGGCGCAGCAGCAGCTATGCGTTCCGCGCGTACTAAGGCATCAAGCTTTTCACGACTGCCTTTGTGCAGAGAAGGCACTCGCAAGGAGAGCAAATCGTGAGGTTCTACGGTCGGGCGTTCCAGCCCCCAAGTCGGCCCCCCGAGCGCGAACTGGAAAGCTGTAAGGCTTGAATTCAAAATACCTGAAAGCGCGTATGCGTAAGCAGGATCAACGTCGCGGAACGAAACGCCGTAAAAGTTTTGCGTATAAAGAACGTCGCCTCTATGGACTGCTGCGCTGTACCGGCCGCGTTCCGCTCCCGAGCTGTTGCCCACCTTGGAGCAGAGCAAAAGAGGTCCACGAAAAATTCCCTCGCGCCGAGGACGGTGCAGCGTCTTGTGGCTGAACGGCGAAAGTGCGTGTTCTTCAAGACGGAATGCGGTGAAAACGTCTGGCGTCAGAACTTTTAGTCGAGCGTAATGCTCAGGCGGCACATTGGCATCGCCCCGCACCTGGAAGCCTTGGCCGCGGTGGTTTGTCTCATCACGACCGAGTGCGTCGAGCACTGAGCCAAATGTTGGGAAAGCCCGCTCAAGCTTCTCAATCAACCAGCCGTCACGGACAGTCCCGAATGTTGCCGCCTTCAGGAATGGTGGAACGGCCAAGACGCGATCAAGGGGAACGGAACGTATCTCGCTAGGCCCAACATTGAACACGCCTGTTCGTCGAAAGTCCGGTGTCCACGGAATTGAGCCAACGAGAACGCGTGCTGTATCGGGAGCAAGGACGCATCGTGAAAAGAACAGTAGTGCAGGTCCCAGCGCATCCGGAAAGAGTTCCTCGCGCCTCAAGTAGGAGAGATTGATCAAGGCTGCGGGCGACAGGCGCTCTAGGAGCGCCGTTCTGGCTTCGATTGCATGAACGTCTTTCGAGAAGAAGGGCGTGGCCTTCATGATCATCCCGATCCGCCCCGTATCGCCGGCGAGCTTCGCTGCTAGGGCCAAGAAAGCCTGGTCGGGGCTTCGGCGAGGCCGGAGGGTTCCCGCATCGCCCTTGGCACGTTTTGGCGACCCACCTCGCTGCCCCACGAAGGTCCAGGGTGGGTTGCCGACGATAGCCTCGAATGGCCGAGCTGTGAGAGCATCGGGAAGCGGCCCTACTAATGAGTCAGCTTCAAAAAGAGTTCTGCCTATCAGATGATCAAACTTGAGGTCCCTCACGTCGCTTACGGGCTCTTCGTCGAGCTCTAGCGCAGCCAGATAGAGGCTAAAGGCGGCGATCCCGAGGGCTGAACGGTTTATGTCGACGCCGAAGAGCTGCCGATAAAGAATATCTCGGACGAGCTTACGAGAGGCTGGCTTATCGCCGGTGGCGCGCCAAACGAGTCGCCGGAACGCTTCGACAAGAAAAGCCCCGGAACCGCAAGCTGGATCAACTATCCGTGCCGTCTCAGGAAGGGCCTCAAAAACTGGATCCAACGTGAGGTGAACGAGCTCAACCGGGGTGTAGTGAAGGCCTTGCGCGTCGGCTTCCTCTGCGGCGCTTGATCGTGCGAATTGCTGATAGATCGAACTGACAAGGTCGACGGGGATGGCGTTAAAACGAAACCGAAAGAGCCGCCCTTGACCGCGTCGTTCCGGAATAAGGCTTCGGCCTTCGACGAAGTCTCTAAGGTACGAAAGGTGTTCGGGCATTAGGTGCTGGCGCTCCGCGCCGGGGTCATCCATCGGGAAGAGGTCCCCGTTGAACGTCGATCGAAGCCAGTCGAAGAGCCGGAACGCGCTTTCTGGTGTCGCGAGCATTGCGCTTAGATCTGAAGGTAGGTTCGGCGGCAAGAATGGCTGAGCCAATCCGCGATCGAGGAGATACCACGTAAAAATGCAGCGCCCGATGAAGCGTTGCGCGAGATCGCGCGCCAGCGCTGGGCTGGTCAACTGGCCATCGTTGGGTGTCAGTTCGACCAGACGCTGTTCTAGAGCCTTAATCTCGGCAAGAAGCTCGCGGTCTACGCGGTGCCGTCTGCTGATTTTGGAGCCGATTGCGCTTGACCAGAATGCACCGGTTTCGGTCGCAAGCCGTCCGCAGGCGGCATTGAGTTCGCGAAGCCGATCGTCTGAGTCGATCACGAAACGTCCGAGAACGGCGGGCGCCACGTCTTTGCTGTCATCGCCGACCGGCGACGCGTAGCAGTCGTAAAGTCTTACGTCAGTAGGTGTGACAATCCACAAAAGCGGTGCAACGCCGATGTTCCAAGCCGCTTCGTGCCAGAAACGGATGTCCGCCTCGTCAGGGGGCTCATTGCCGGCATCCTTAAAGATGCTTATCGCCGCGCTTTGTGCTGAGAACACGGCGTCGGCCTCAAGTCCTACGCGATCGTCCGTAAGAACGGCTCGTAGCTTGGCCGCCGCGGTATCGCCTGACAGGACAAGTCCAGGAGCGGGGCGGCCAGAGCCCGCAAGATAGCCTGTCGCTTGCAGGACCTTTTCGAATGCCGCGCTTCTCACGCCGACCTCCGTTTGCGCTCGCTCACGATCTGGCCCGTCCGACGCGCAGGCTTGCCCACGTCCACCGCTGGAAAGAGGTCGAGTTGCCTGCCGATCCCGGCTGGTTTTGGCAGAGCGAAACCTTCGGAGAGGATAAGAAGATGAGGGTTGAGCTGAATTACGATCGAATCCTGCCTTAGCGAATCAGCGGTTGGATCGACTAGCTGCCATCTGTCGCCACCCTGCAAGACTAGGGTGCTGTCCCACAGTCCTACAAACGACCTCCCGTGAAAACCTTGGCGCAAGCTTGCAAGAAGGGGGCGATGTGCTTGAAGTTCGACATGGAAACGGTCGCGAAGTGTCGCAGCAAGTCGCAACAGCAGGATTGTCTGCCAGCTGTACTGTGCGGGCGAGCCCTGGGTCTTGGGAGGCACGTCCGCTGGGATGAGCGCGCGACGGCTTGTCCACTCTCGCAGCGTAGGGCTCGAAAGGCCAGTAAGGCTTAGCGCTTGGCGCGTTTTGACGAGCCTCATGATCCCTCCGCAAGTTCGAGTCTTGGACTCGACTCTTACAGAAGGTTGGGTATCAGACTCGACCTTTTCAGTAAACGGCCAATCCAAGCGATTACAATGGGCCGCGGTTTCTCATCTCGAGTTTGAAACGTCGAAGACGTCGGCTAAGTGCATGGGCGTGCCTCGATCAGCATGTCGTCGATGGCATTCCGCCGTGTCTGCCGGTCGAGAGTGTAAGTGTTCCGTCTGAACTCCACCCCTTCGAGGAGCGCCTTCACGTAGCCCGAAACGGTGTCGGCGGCCATGATCAAGGTCGAGTCCAGCGTGTGGACGTACTTGCTCGTGACCGAACCTTTGGCGTGCCCGATGAGCGCGGCAATGGTGATTTCGGTGAAGCCAAGATCGTTGGCGATGCTGGCGAAGCTGTGCCGCAGGACGTGCGGCGTAACATCCCAGAGCGGGGTATCGGCGAAGAGCTTCTTCCAGCTTTGCGGAAAGTTTCCGACGGCGTTGTCTTCGCTCTGGCCGGGAAAGACGAACGTCCCATCCCGTTTAAGGTGGGAGGCTTCGAGATAATCGATCACCGGAAGACCGACAGGGCGGACAGATGCGCCTTCCTTGCTGTCCTTCAATCGAAGGCAGCTGCCCTCGATATCGACTTCGCTCCAGCGAAGACCGATGATCTCGCCACGTCGGCAACCGGTCAGGGCGATAAGGCGGAGGATCTCTGCGTGGATGCCATAGTGACTGTCGTTCTGGACCTTCTTTAGGATGCCGCCCAGCGTTCGATATTCGGCTTCGCTCAGACGCCTGTCGCGCACCTTGTATCTGGGCTTCTTGAGCCCGTGCGTCGGGTTATGATCGATGATCCCCGCCTCGATCGCGTAGGTGAAGATGCCGCCGAGAAGCCCCATGGTGCGGATAGCGGTGCCGCGGCCGCCGCGCACAATGGCTTTGCCGCGCAACTTCTCTGTCTTCATCACCACGCGCGTCTTCCCGGCGATGATGTCCTTCATCAGGTTGTTCATGTCCGGCTTGGTGATGTCCTTGATCCTCCGCGTACCGAGCAAGGGGATGATGTGCCGGCGGATGCGCCCGACGTCGGTCGCGACCGTGGTCGCCTTCTTTGGGCGACCGCCTTTTCCGAGCACAAGGCCCGCCTCCATATCGGCGATGTATTGCTCGCACAGTTCCCGAACCGTGACCGCTCGACGCTCTTCCTCCCGCTCGGCTGCGGGGTCATCACCCTGGGCGACATCCCCCAAGCGTACCTTCGCCTCGCGGCGGGCAGTTTCCGGGGTCCACACGCCGTGCAAGCCAATGGAGTAGCGGCGCGACCGCCCGCGTGCGCGATACTGAATGACGTAGCTTCGCTTGCCGGACGGAAAGACCCGCAGCCCAAAGCCCGGCAGTTCATCATCCCAGATGATGTAATCCTTGGCCTGCGGCTCGGCGCCGTCTACGGTTCGCTTCGTGATCTTCGCCATCGTTTCGGTCCCTGTCGGACCCGGATTTCGCGTAAGCACCACGTAAGCACTTGGGAGCAAATTCCGGGGTTGTCGCGGGATAGAGTTTTCGGAGCGTCGATTCGGAAAGTCTATCTGGAACAGCGGTTTATCGTGCTCTGGCGTGCTCTGTCGCGCAATTCGGAAAGGCCATTAAGCCAGCTCCGAAGGCAGAGGTCACAGGTTCGAATCCTGTCGGGTGCGCCAATTCTCTCAAATAAATCACGTAGTTACAGAAGCGGTCTTCGTGACCAGCCTGTGCTCAGGATTATTTGGCACAATTTTGGCACACCCGGCACAGCACGGGAGTGACCGACATGGCAACGATCCGCGAGAAAGCCCCCTACCAGTGGGCGGTTCAGATCAGGCGCAAAGGCTGGCCAAACCAAAGCGCGACCTTCCGCACCAGGAAGGACGCGCAAGCCTGGGCGCGCAAGATCGAATCCGACATGGACCGCGGGCTCTTCATCGACCAGAGCGGCGCGCAGCACACCACGCTCGCCGATCTCATCGCCATCTATCTCAAGGAGGTGACGGACAAGCGCCCGGGCGAGGACTCGCGCATTGCCGAGCGCTCCCGGCTTGAGCGCTTTCTGCGTGAGGAAGCGGCGCTATGCTCATACGCTGTTTCCAACCTGACGCCGGAGCACTTCGAAGACTACCGGGACCGGCGCCTTGCACAGCCGGTCAGCCGGGGAAAAAAGCCCGCAAAGAGCGCCAAGACGATTGCGCCGGGAACGGTGAAGCGCGAGCTCACGCTGCTCAAACGCGTCATCGATCACCGCAAGCGCCGACTCGGCCTGCTGATCAACCCGGTCAACACCGAGGACGTGAAGCGTCCTGCCGTCAATGATGAGCGTGATGTCCGGCTCACTAAGGATGAGCTTAAGCGCCTGCTGTCGGCTTGCGAGGAATCGCGCGTTGGCTGGCTCCGGCCTTTCGTCGAGCTCGCTTTTGAAACCGGCGCGCGGCGCGGCAGCCTTCTTCGCCTGCGCTGGTGCGA
The DNA here is from genome assembly GCF_000688515.1 of Afifella pfennigii DSM 17143. Classification (GTDB taxonomy): domain Bacteria; phylum Pseudomonadota; class Alphaproteobacteria; order Rhizobiales; family Afifellaceae; genus Afifella; species Afifella pfennigii. The sequence continues at coordinate 13,566 of NZ_JHZK01000046.1, forward strand.
TGTCGATCTTGAAGGCCGCGCGGCGCTGCTGCGCGGCATCAAGAACAGCCGCAATCCCGGTATCGTCATCGATCACCCGATCGGGCTCTCACCGCGTGCGGTCGATCTGCTCACCGCGTGGCGGGCGGCCAAGTCAGAGGATGAGGCGGATAGGGAAGAGGACGGCGAAGAGCGCGTCTTCCCGGTGAGCGCGAACGCGCTGCGTCTTGCTTTCAACAGGGCGCGCAAGCGGGCGGGCGTTGCGCATTTTCGCTTTCACGATACGCGGCATGAGCGCACCTCCAACCTCTTCGAAGCGGGCTGGTCGCTCATCCAGGTGATGGCGCAGACCGGGCACAAGGACCCGAAATCGGTGAAACGCTATGCCAACCTGAGCAAAGAGCATCTCGCCGATGCGCTGGCACAGTTGCCGCAGTAAAAACGATGGGGCGGGAGGTTAAGTAACTCTCCCGTCCTACCAATATTAACTTACAAATAATCAATAAGATGATAATATTATGAGATGATTAGATTATGCGTTTTGCTATGCACCATTTTGATGCTGGAATGTATATTTAGCGCTTCTGCTGATGCCGAAGAGGCGGCGACCGGAAGCCGGGACCGCGGCCTCATTGAAGTGCCGTGGAAAGGCCCGGTGGAGGTCGTTTGCCGCCCGGCACCATCCGATAGCACGGCTGCGGCCGAGTTGATCGTTCTTGAGGAAGGGCAAAGCCCGGAGGATGTCTGTCCGCCGGGCCGCATGGCGGGGTTCTACTTCTCGGTATCCGAAACAATCACCGGCGCACCGCCGCCCCAAACGGAGGTGCCGCCATCCGACTAGCGCTTCTTGCAGTCCTGTTGGTTTCAAGCGCCGCGCTGCCCCTTTCCACGGCGCGCGCAGACTGCACGAACCCCGCCCGGCCGGAAAAGACGATTGTCTACGCGAGCGACCATAAGGTCCTGCAATATTGCGACGGAACGAACTGGATCGCGATGCATGCGCCGGGTTCCGGCAGCGGCGGGTGCACGAACCCGGTCAAGGATGAAGGCGCACTCGTTTTCAATGAGGATCATCACATTTTTCAGACCTGCGCCGGCAATCAGTGGATGGGCGTCGGGCTGCCGGGCGGTCCGAGTTGGGCAGCGGCAGAGCTTAGGGCCACCTTCAGGGGAGACGATACCGCTGCCGGAGATACCTTTGGCCTGGACAGGGCTGCCGCACTGCGGGGCGATCTGGCTTTGGTGGGTTCGGAACTCACTAACGGCGATAAGGGCGCCGCCTATCTCTTCGACGTCAGCGATCCGGCCAGCCCGGTGCAGCTGTCAAAGATGATGGCATTTGATACGGGGAGTTCCTCCTTTCTGTACTTCGGGAATGCGGTGACGATACGGGACGATATGGTGCTGATCGCTGCGAGAGCGATCGACTGTTCGGCTTCTGTCTATTACTGCGGTGCTGCTTACCTGTTCGATATTAGCGATCCGTCAAATCCAGTTGCAAAGGCCAAAATCACTGCATCGGATGCACAGGCTAATGATGCCTTCGGCTCCTCGGTCGCCGCCCCGACCTCCGGCAATCTCGCGCTTGTCGGCGCGGCTCAATACTTAGGGACCCAACGCGGCAAAACTTATGTTTTTGATGTTAGTGACCTGGACAACCCGGTCGAACTGGCCAAGATCACGGCCTCGGATGCTGCCGACGGCGATGAGTTCGGACGTGATTTATCAGCTTCGGGCAATCTCGCGCTGATCGGCGCATGGAGAGACGATACGGCCGCTGGAGCCGATACCGGCTCGGCTTATCTATTCGATATCAGCGATCCGGCGAACCCCATAGAACGATCAAAGATTGTGCCTGGGGACATTACGCCTGGTGCCCGGTTTGGAACCACCATGCACCTCTCAGGCAGTCTGGCCATTGTCAGTGCCTACTTGAGCAACACAGTTGCGGGGGCCCAGGCAGGTGCGGCCTATCTTTACGATCTCAGTGATCCCGATAATCCAGTGCAGCTTGCCAAGATCGAGCCGGATGACCCGTCCGCCGGGGATCGTTTTGGTTTTGACGTACAGATCGACGGCGACCGCGCCTTCATCGGCGCTTACTTTGCCGACACCGCTTCCGGCACTGACTCCGGCGCGCTCTATGTCTTCGATATTTCCGACCCCGGCAACCCGGCGCAGATCGCAAAGCTGCTGCCGCCGCCACAGCCTAACCCCGATCCCCACTTCCCGAACAATATCCTTATCTCCGGCGATAAGATCCTGGCGACCGGAGTTTATGGTGACTCCGCCGGCACAGACTCCGGCGAAGCCTATCTTTTCCAGGCTACCTATCCCGGCACTTGCTCGGAGCCGGACGGCACGGCAGGAGCGTTGGTCTACAATTACGATTATCGCGTCTACCAATATTGCGATGGCGCGAATTGGGTGCCGGTAGGAAAGGCGACGACAACTTACGCGGACCGCACCCCCGATGCGTTTGACTTTACGAATGAAACGGGTACCGCGTTCTCGACAATTGTCCAATCCAATATCGTGACAATTACCGGCATTGGTGCGGGGATCAGTGTCAGCATCACCGGCGGCGGCTCCCCTGAATTTCGGGTCAATGGCGGCACGTGGGTGACCAGCGGCACGATCGATGACGGCGATACGCTCCAACTCCGCCTGACCAGCAACGCCGCAGGTAGCACGACGAACAGCGCCACGGTGACGGTCGGGAGCACAAGCGACCAATGGGACGTGACCACAGGCTCCGGCAGCCCTACCGGGTGCCCGAATATCGGCGATGAGTGCGACGACGGCACGGTCTATGCTGGCCTGTCGCCGGACGGCAACGAACCGATGTATACGACGCCCGCCGATGCGGGGCAGTTCACCTGGAACAACGGCACGGCTAACTGGGTCGATACGGCAATGGCCAACAACTCGTATGCAACGGGGGAAGCAAACACGGCGCTGCTCGTCGGGCTGGCCGATGCCGCCTCGCCCTATGCGGCGGCCGTCTATTGCGATGGCCTGACGAACGTTCACGGCCACAGCGACTGGTATCTGCCGGCAATGAATGAACTCGACGTGATGTATGACAATCACGCGGCGATCGGCGGATTCAACACCAGCGGTTCGTTTCCCGCGGGGTCCTACTGGTCTTCGTCGGAGAGCAATAACAGCAATGCGCCGCTCCAGAGATTCAGCGATGGCCTCCAGTTCAACGGTCTTAAGGATAATGTGTTGTCCGTCCGGTGTGTCAGAAGATGAATCATTCACGCGGCATGGCTTTCGATTTGTTCGGCGATTGTCGGCCGTCCTCGGCTGCGCTTCACCGGAAGCGGCAGGGTTTGGAATTGCGGTGATGCGATTTGCCGGTGCTTATCGATCCACGCATCCAGATTGTCCGTCGTCAGATATTTCGGGACTTCGGAGGCCATGACGCTTTGGAGGGTCTGGCTCGATTGGGTTGACGTTAGGCTGCGGGCTGCTGGTTGA
>NZ_JHZK01000047.1 GCF_000688515.1 Afifella pfennigii DSM 17143
AAGCCGGGCTGGCTCCGACATGGTAGAGCCGGGCCGCATGGCTCTCAAGGCCGCCGACGATCTCGCGCAGGCTCTGAGCCCCCGACAATTGCCCATAGAGCAAGGCCACGAACTGGCTCTTGGTCGACAGCCGACGCACATGCTTGTCCGCATGGTGCTTGTCCACAAGCCGTTCGAACACGCCCCAGGGAACATGCTTCAAGACGTCGTGGAAAACGCTATTGTGGTGCCGCACGGTGTTGCTCCCTCGTGTCCGGAAGACGCGCCAAACGTCTGAACACGAGTAGAATCAACACCGTGCGCTCAGTCCACAAAATTAAACCGGACAGCCGTGGGCTTGACCCGGCCATCCATGCCACCAGCGTCGCGGCGTAGCGAGGGTGGGCGTGGCGAGCGCCGCGCAGCGCGGACGACGAGGCGGGCGTCCGACGGCCCGTCCCGAATGACTACTTCAGCACCGACCTGCCGGCGTAGTGCGCGCAGGGTCCCAGCTCCTCCTCGATCCTGAGGAGCTGGTTGTACTTGGCGGTGCGGTCGGCGCGGGCGAGTGAGCCCGTCTTGATGCGCCCGCAATTGGTGGCCACCGCCAGGTCGGCGATGGTGGCGTCCTCCGTCTCGCCCGAACGATGCGACATGACTGCCGTGTAGCCGGCGAACTGCGCCATCTCGACCGTCTCCAGCGTCTCCGTCAGCGAGCCGATCTGGTTCACCTTGACGAGGATGGAATTGGCGATGCCTTCCTCAATGCCGCGCTTCAGGCGCTTGACGTTGGTGACGAAAAGATCGTCGCCGACCAGCTGGCACTTCTCGCCGATCTTCTCCGTCAGCAGCTTCCAGCCCTGCCAGTCGTCCTCGGCCATGCCGTCCTCGATGGAGACGATGGGAAAGCGCGCGACGAGATCGGCGTAGTAATCGGCCATCTCGCCGCTTGCGAGCGTCCGATTCTCCCCGGCAAGGACGTATTTGCCGTCCTTGAAGAACTCCGAGGAGGCCGGGTCGAGGGCGATATAGATCTCATCGCCCGGTTTGTAGCCGGCCGTTTCGATAGCCTTCGTGACAAAACCGAGCGCCTCGTCGGTGGAGCTCAGATTGGGCGCGAAACCGCCCTCATCGCCGACATTGGTGTTGTGGCCGGCCTCCGCGAGCGCCTTCTTCAGCGTGTGGAAGATCTCCGCGCCCATGCGCAGCGCCTCGCCGAAGCTTTCCGCGCCGACCGGCATGATCATGAATTCCTGGAAGTCGATCGGGTTGTCGGCATGGGCGCCGCCATTGACGATGTTCATCATCGGCACCGGCAGGGTGCGCGCGGCAACGCCGCCCACATAACGGTAAAGCGGCAGGCCGCGCGCGGCGGCGGCGGCCTTGGCGACGGCGAGCGAGACGCCGAGGATGGCGTTGGCGCCGAGCCGGCCCTTATTCTCCGTGCCGTCGAGCTCGATCATGATGCGGTCGATGGCGACCTGGCTTTCCGCCTCCATGCCGCCGATCGCCTGGAAAATCTCGCCGTTGACCGCGTCGACGGCCTTGCGCACGCCCTTGCCGCCATAGCGGGCCTTGTCGCCGTCGCGCAGCTCCACCGCCTCGTGGGCCCCGGTGGAGGCGCCGGAGGGAACGGCGGCACGCCCGCGCGCGCCATCCTCCAGGACGACGTCGACTTCCACGGTGGGATTGCCGCGGCTGTCGAGAATCTCGCGGCCGACGATATCGATGATGGCGGTCATGAAGGGAGCCCTTGGATGAAAAACAAAGCCCCGAGAGGGCCGATTTGGAAAGAGACGCCGGCGGCTTAGCCCGAAAGACACCGCGCTTCAACTATCTGCCGCGATGCAACAACGCCCGTGGCGTCAAGCGGCCTTGGCGATCCGGTCGAAGGCGAGAAGGCGCTCCAGAAGCGCCTCCATCTCGGCGAGCGGCACCATGTTCGGCCCGTCCGAGGGAGCGTTGTCGGGATCTTGATGCGTCTCCACGAAGAGGCCGGCGACGCCGACGGCAATGGCGGCGCGGGCAAGCACCGGCACGAAGCGCCTGTCGCCCCCGGAGGCGCTGCCCTGCCCGCCCGGCTGCTGCACCGAATGGGTGGCGTCGAAGACGACCGGCGCACCGAGCGCGGCCATCTGCGGCAGAGCGCGCATATCGGAGACAAGCGTGTTGTAGCCGAAGGAGACGCCGCGCTCGGTCAGGAGAACGTCGGCATTGCCGGAGCCCGTCACCTTCTCCACCACGTTCCTCATATCCCAGGGGGCGAGGAACTGACCCTTCTTGACGTTGACGGCACGGCCGGTTTTCGCCGCGGCGACGAGAAGGTCTGTCTGGCGGCAGAGGAAGGCCGGAATCTGGAGGATATCGGCCACCTCCGCCACGTCGGCGCACTGGGCGCTCTCGTGCACGTCGGTCAGCACCGGCAGGCCGAGCTCGCGGCGGATATCGGCGAAAACCGGCAGGGCGCCGGCAAGCCCGACGCCGCGCCGGCCGGAGAGGCTGGTGCGGTTCGCCTTGTCGAAGCTCGATTTATAGACAAGGCCGATGCCGAGCCTTGCCGTCAGTTCCTTGAGGGCGCCGGCCATGTCGAAAGCGTGCTGGCGGCTTTCCATCTGGCAGGGGCCGGCAATCAGCGCGAAGGGCAGTTCGTTGCCGAAGCGCACCTTGGCCGCTCCCGGCCCGACCTCCACGACGGCGTTCGGATGCTGGCTCATGCGGCCTCCACGAAAGCGAGAACGGTGCCGAGGCCAGGCGCCGGGGGCACGACGAGGCGCCCCTCGTGAAGGCGCGCCTTTGCTGCGTATGTCTTCGCCGCGGCGATGTCGTCGACCGCCACCTCCAAGCCGGCGAAGACCAGGCCGTCGCCCGGATCGGGCGCGGCAAGGCCGTAGCGCGCGGTGAAGCCTTGTGGGGTCATGGCGAGCAGCTTCTGCCCGCCAAGATCGATCTCGACAAGGAAGGAAGTGGCGCGCAGCTCGCGCTGGCCGGTGGCGGCGGAGAGAAAGATGTGAAAATCGGCGGGGTTCCTGGCAACCAGCGCGACGGTGACGACACCCGCCGCGCCGTTGGGATGGTCGGCGTAATGGGCGCCGTCGTTGAGCGTCAGCCCGACCGGCTCGCAGGCGAAGATGCCCGCCTCCGGCGCGCGCTTATCGCCGGCGAAGGCGAGCCGGATGCCGTAATCGTGCTCCTTGCCGTCATCGTCCTGCGCCCGGCCGGTGAAGGAGAAGAGATCGCCGTCGGCAAAGCCCGCCTGGCGGTAGCGGGCAAGGTCTGCGGCCGCGTCGTCGCTCTTCAGCGCCAGCATGGCGAAGCTCTCCGCGGAGCGTTTCTGGGCACGCTCGATCCGCCTCAGGAAGACGAGGCCTTCGGCAAGCCCCTTGTGGAAAGCCTCGCGGTGAAGCGTCGCGATCGGCTCCAGATAGGTGCGGTTGTTGAAGAACACGCGGGCATTGCCGGTGCCGAAGGGATGGCGCGCTTCCGGCGCCACCTGGAAGCCGAGCGCGGTCAGGCGCCTTCTGGCCGTGGCGAGGTCGGCGACAGGCAGGACGAGATGGTCGATGGGGCGCATGCCTGTCGCTCCGGCCTCAGACCAACCGTGATTGCTCGACCGCCGCTTCGATGAAGGAGGCGAAGAGCGGATGCGGCTCGAAGGGCCGCGACTTCAGCTCCGGATGGTATTGCACGCCGACGAACCAGGGGTGGCCGGGCAATTCGATGGTCTCCGGCAACAGCCCGTCAGGGGACATGCCGGCAAAGGCGAGGCCGGCTTCCTCCAGGCGCTTGCGGTAGTCGATATTGACCTCGTAGCGGTGGCGATGACGCTCGCAGATGTCGCGGCGGCCGTAAATGGCGGCGATGCGGCTGCCCTCGGCGAGCGTGGCTGGATAGGCCCCGAGGCGCATGGTGCCTCCGAGGTCGCCCTGCTCGGCCCTTTTCTCCAGTTGATTGCCCTTCAGCCACTCCGTCATCAGGCCTACGACAGGCTCCTCGGTGGGACCGAATTCTGAAGAATTGGCATCCTCGATACCGGCCATATTACGAGCCGCCTCGATAACCGCCATCTGCATCCCAAAGCAGATGCCGAAATACGGCACGTTGCGCGTCCTGGCGAAAGTGGCGGCGGCGATCTTGCCTTCCGCGCCACGCTCGCCAAAGCCGCCCGGAACCAGGATGCCGTTCACCCGCTCAAGCCAGGGGGCAGGATCTTCCTTCTCGAAAACCTCGCTCTCGATCCATTCCAGCTCGACCTTCACCCGGTTGGCGATGCCGCCATGGGCGAGCGCCTCGGTGAGCGACTTATAGGCGTCCTTGAGGCCCGTATATTTGCCGACGATCGCAATCGTCACCTCGCCTTCGGGATTGTGCACGATTTGCGAGATATCCCGCCAGCGGGTGATCTCCATGCCGCGCGCATAATCGATGCCGAAAGCGGCGAGCACTTCCGCATCGAGGCCCTCGCGATGATAGACGAGCGGCACGTCGTAGATGGATCCCACATCCTCCGCGGTGATGACGGCGCTCTCGCGCACATTGCAAAAGAGCGCCAGCTTGCGCCGCTCCGCCTCCGGAATCGGCCGGTCGCAACGAACGAGTAGGATATCCGGCTGGATGCCGATGGAGCGCAGCTCCTTGACGGAATGCTGCGTCGGTTTGGTCTTCAATTCGCCCGCCGCCGGGATGAAAGGCATCAAGGTCAGATGGATGAAGATGGCCTGGCCGCGCGGCAGTTCATTGCCGAGCTGGCGGATCGCCTCAAAAAAGGGCAGGCCCTCGATGTCACCGACGGTGCCGCCGATCTCACACAGGACGAAGTCGAACTCGTCATTGCCGTCGAGGATGAACTCCTTGATGGCGTCGGTGACATGCGGGATCACCTGCACGGTGGCGCCGAGATAATCGCCACGCCGCTCCTTGGCGATGATCTCCTGATAGATGCGCCCGGTGGTGATGTTGTCCTGCTGGTTGGCCGAGCGGCCGGTAAAGCGCTCATAATGGCCAAGGTCGAGATCGGTCTCCGCTCCGTCGTCGGTGACGAAGACCTCGCCGTGCTGATAGGGGCTCATAGTCCCCGGATCGACATTGAGATAAGGGTCGAGCTTACGTAGCCGGACCCTATAGCCACGAGCCTGCAAGAGGGCGCCGAGGGCCGCCGATGCCAGACCTTTGCCGAGGGAGGAGACCACGCCGCCGGTGATGAAGATGTACCGCGCCATGGGCCTCAACGCTTAGCGAAGCTGGAACGATTCGTGGAGTCGAAAATCATAGTGCCGCGCATCGCCTGAAGGCGCCGTGGATAAAGCTGCCGGAAGCGTCGCGGCATCCGGCACTTGGTCGGCATTACTGCGTACCGCCCTCGGCGGGCGGCGCCTGCGGACCGGGCGCCGTCGGCGTGGGAGCGGTCGGCGTCGGCGGAGTCGGCGTCTGAACCTGTGGCGCTACCGGCTGCGGGCTGGGCGCGGAAGGCTGGATCGGCTGGGCCGAGGTGCGCGGGTTGCGTAGCGCATCGAGAACGCCCGGGCCAGAGCCCCCATCCGGTGCCGGCGGCGCGATCGGGGGCGTCTCGCCGGTCTCGGCCGGCTCGGTCGCGACCGGAGGCTCGCTCTGCAGGCGCTCGAAGATGTCGCCCGTCCCGCTATCGAGGCGCGCCAGTACAGTGAGACCGATCGAGGTCAGGAAAAACGCAGCCGCAAGGACCGCTGTGAAGCGGGTGAGAAGATTGCCGGCACCGCGGCCGGTCATCATGCCGCCGCCCCCGCCGATGCCGAGCGCGCCGCCTTCGGAGCGCTGCAACAGCACGAGGGCAATCATGGCCAGTACCACCATCAGGTGGATGACGATCAATACAGTGGTCATCGCATCACAGGTCGGATGTCAGGAGTTGGCGCGCTTCTACACGAGGCGCGGGGCGACTTAAAGTCCGCCTAACCATTTGTCGCCATCGCAGCCGCCGCAGCGATGGCAAGGAAGCTGTCAGCCTTGAGGCTGGCGCCACCGACAAGGCCGCCATCGACATGGGCGATTGCCATGATGGCGCCGGCATTCTCCGGCTTCATGGATCCGCCGTAAAGGATCGGAACAGCGCTGCCGACCTTGCCGTAGCGAGCCTCCAAATGCTGGCGCACCTTGAGATGCATGGCAGAGATATCCGCATCGGTCGGCACGCGCCCGGTGCCGATCGCCCAGACCGGCTCGTAGGCGACAATCAGATCCTCTCGGGTCTGGTCGGGCAGGGTATCGGGCAGAGAGGCAGCGAGTTGCTCTTCCACCACAGCCTCGGCGCGGCCGGCATCGCGCTCGGCCTCCGTCTCGCCGACGCAGACGATCGGCGTCAGACCCGCCCGCCAAGCGGCATGCGTCTTAGCGCGAACTTCCTGGCTCGTCTCGCCGTGATCAGTTCGCCGCTCCGAATGGCCCAGGATGACGGCGACCGCCCCGGCATCTGCCAGCATCTCGGCGGCGATATCGCCGGTATGGGCGCCCGATTCGGCGGCATGGCAATCCTGCCCGCCAACGGAAACCGCCGTTGCGGCGCATTTGTCCGCCATGCTCGCAACCAGCGTCGCCGGCGGGCAGATCATAAGGACGACCTCGGGCCGTTGAGCGGCAGCGCCTTCCGCGATCTTCTCGACCTCAGTGAGCGCGGCGCCGAGCCCGTTCATCTTCCAATTGCCGATGACCCATTTCATCATGCGTCTTCCCTGGCGGTTGCGATGGCCTCGGCGCTGTGCTTGAGAGGCCGCGCAGCAAGGCCTATGTTGAGCCGGCCGGGCGCGAATGCCCGGCGTTTCTCTTGCGGGCGAAGGGTTTTTCATGCTCGATCGTATGCGTCAAGCGACCAGCGGCTGGACCGCCAAGATCCTACTCGGACTTCTCGTCGTCAGCTTCGGTATCTGGGGCGTGTCGGGCCAGTTCGCCGGATATGGCGCGGGCACACTCGCCTCCGTTGGCCACACGGAGGTTTCAGCTGCCCAATACGACCGGGCGCTGCGCCTGCGTATGCAGCAGTTCGGCCAGCAAGCAGGGCGCGCTATGACGTTGGAGGATGCCAGGACCATCGGCCTGACGCAGCAAGTGCTCTCCCAACTCGTCTCCGAAGCCGCGCTGGAGGACCAGGCAAAGAGCTACAATCTCGGAATCTCGGACGATAAACTGGCCAGCGAGATCGCCGCCGATCCGACTTTTCAGGGGGTTGGCGGCAGCTTCGACCGACAGCGCTTCCAGGCGCTTCTGAGAAATGCCGGTTTCAGCGAGAACGAATACATAGCCGATATGCGCGCCGAGCTCATTCGCGAGCAACTGGCGGCCACGATCGCAAGCGACGTTCAGGCGCCACAGCCGTTGGTGGAGGCGCTCTACCGCTATCAGAACGAGACGCGGGGGGTCTCTTTCTTCATCGTCGACGAGAGCGCCATCGATCCGGTCGGCACACCCGACGAGGAGACGCTGAAGCAGTATTTTGTGGACAATCAGTCGCAGTTCCGCGCGCCGGAATACCGTTCGCTCGGGCTCATCAGCCTTACCCCGGAAACCGTCGCCGATCCCACCACTATCGCGGCGGAGGAGGTGCAGGCGGCCTACGACAACGCCATCGACCGCTTCACCGTGCCGCAGCGGCGACGCGTCTTTCAGATCCGCTTCGACAGCGAGGCAGAAGCGCAGGCGGCAGCCGAGGAGCTTAGCGCCGGCACAAGCTTCGAGACCCTGGCAGAGGCCCGCAATCTGACGATGGCCGATATCGATCTGGGCATGAAAGCGCAGGCCGAATTCGTTGACAGTGCCATCGCCGAGGCAGCCTTCGCCGCGGCGGAAGGTGCCGCGGTGCCGGTTTTGGACGCGCCGCTTGGCCCGGCCATCGTCAAGGTGGAGGCGGTTGAGCCAGGCAGCGTGCAATCTTTCGCCGAAGCGGAGCCCATCCTGCGACGAGAGATGGCGCAGCGCCGCGCGAGCGACCGGGTGCTCGATCTTTACGACGCGATCGAGGATGAGCGGGCGGCTGGGTCAACGTTGCAGGAGGTGGCGAACAAGCTTGGTCTTAGCTACCAGAGCGTCGAATCGGTCGCCGCCGATGGCAACGGCCTCGACGGTAGCGCCGTCGGGGTCCCCGGTGGCACAGCCGTGCTTGCCGATGCTTTCCAGAGCGATGTTGGGATCGAGAACGACCCGATCCGCACCGAAGACGGGGGATATGTCTTCTATGAGGTGACGGCGGTAACGCCGGCGCGTGACCGCACGCTGGAAGAGGTACGTCCAGCCGCCATCGCCGCCTGGCGAGCCGACGAGACGGCCGAGCGCATCCGCCAGAAGGCAGCTTCCCTGCTTCAGCGTCTCGAAGGCGGCGCCTCGCTTGCCTCCTTGGCCCAGGAGGTTGGGACAAGCGTTGAGACGGCGATCGGCATCACCCGTGCATACGGGGACGATGCTTCCGGCGCGCTAAGTACCAACGCCGTCGCCCAGGCCTTCGCGGGGCCGCAAGGCCATGTCGCCAATGCCGATGACAAGGAATCGCCCAACCGTGTGCTTCTGAAGGTTGAAAGTGTCTCCGTACCAGCTTTCTTCGGCGAGGCGCAGGGAGCCGAACACCTCCGCCAGGGGCTCGCCCAGGCCATCGCCGACGACCTCTTGCTGGCCTATAATGCCCATCTTCTCGGCGAGCGGCCCGTTTCCATCAACCAGGCGGTCTACGGACAGCTGACGGGTCAGAGCCAGCCTCAATAAGATGCAGGTCGAGCCCGCCTTTGAGGCCTTCAAGGTCCCCCACGGAAAGGGCGAGCCGCAGCTCGTCTTCACCCGCCTCGTCTCGGATCTGGAGACGCCCGTCTCCGCCTTCCTGAAGATCGCCGCCGGACGGCCCAATAGCTTCCTGCTGGAATCGGTGGAAGGGGGTGCCGTGCGCGGGCGCTATTCAATGATCGGCCTCGATCCGGACCTTCTCTTCCGTATCTCCGGCGAGAGCGCCGAAATTGCTCGGGCACCGGCGCTCGACCGCTTCGAGCCCTTCGGTGAGGAGCCGCTTGCCGCTATTCGTAGTTTGCTCCAAGAAAGCCGCATCGAAATCCCGTACGGCGTGCCACCGATGGCTGCGGGCGTCTTCGGCTACCTCGGCTACGATACCGTGCGGCTGATGGAGCGGCTACCCGAAACTCCGCCCGACAGCCTAGGCCTGCCTGACGCGATGCTGATGCGTCCAAGGATTGTCGTGGTCTTCGACGCCGTGCGCGACGAGCTCACCATCGTCACGCCCGTCCGCCCGGAGGCTGACCAGCCGGCGCGCCGCGACTACGATCGCGCCGTCGACAGGCTGACGGAGATCGTCGAGGCGCTTGACCGGCCGCTCGACCGTGCCGCCGAGGTCGCCGAGGTGGACCTCTCCACCGATGTCGTTTCCAACACGCCGGCAGAGGCCTATAAGCAGAAGGTGCGCCGGGCGAAGGAATACATCGCCGCCGGTGACATCTTCCAGGTGGTGCTGTCGCAGCGATTCGAGACCCCCTTCCCCCTGCCAGCATTTGCGCTTTACCGGGCACTGAGGCGCGTTAACCCAGCGCCGTTTCTTTACTATCTCGATTTCGGCGGTTTCGCCGTCGTCGGCTCCAGCCCGGAAATCCTGGTGCGTGTGCGGGAAGGCAAGGTAACCATCCGCCCAATCGCCGGCACGCGCCCGCGCGGAGCGACGCCGGAGGAGGACAAACGTCTTGGCGAGGAACTTTTGGCCGACCCCAAGGAATGTGCCGAGCATTTGATGCTGCTCGATCTGGGACGCAACGACGTCGGCCGCGTTGCCGAGATTGGTTCCGTTGACGTCACGGGCAAGTTCTTCCTGGAGCACTACAGTCAAGTGATGCACATCGTCTCCAACGTGGAGGGTAGGCTGCGCAGTGACCTCGACGCGCTCGACGCGCTCGCCGCCGGCTTTCCCGCTGGGACTGTCTCCGGGGCACCGAAGATCCGCGCCATGGAAATCATTGACGAATTGGAGGAGGAAAAGCGCGGCCCATATGCCGGTTGCGTCGGCTACTTCTCCGCCGACGGCGAGATGGATACCTGCATCGTGCTCAGGACCGCCGTCGTTACGAACGGCACGATGTACGTGCAGGCCGGTGCCGGCATTGTCGCCGATTCCGATCCGCAGGCGGAGCAGACAGAATGCGTGAATAAGGCAAAGGCCCTCTTCCGCGCCGCCGAGGAAGCGCGTCGCTTCGCCAGCCAGGCAAGGCGCGGTCAGTAGCGCGCCTAGCGGTGCGGCGCGGCAATTCCTTGACCAGGCGCACGTGCCCGCCTAACCCTTGAGCCTGCAACAGGGCCCGGCTCAGCGAATGCTTCTCGTCATCGACAATTACGACAGTTTTACCTTCAACCTCGTGCATTATCTCGGCGAGCTCGGTGCAGGGACCAAGGTCGTGCGCAACGACGAATGGACGGTGAACGAGGTGCTGGCGGCGCGGCCGGAGGCGATCGTGCTCTCCCCCGGGCCGTGCACACCGAACGAGGCCGGCATCTGCCTTGAGCTCATCGCGAATGCCGACGGTGAGGTGCCGATCTTCGGCGTGTGTCTCGGGCATCAGGCGATCGGCCAAGCCTATGGTGGCAAGGTGGTGCGCGCCCCCACGCTGATGCACGGCAAGGTCTCCACCATCGCGCATGAGGGCGTCGGCGTCTTCCACGGCATCAACGGGCCATTCTCTGCGACGCGCTATCATTCGCTGACGATCGCGCCCGAATCGATGCCTGAGAGCCTTTCCGTCACAGCGCATACCGCTGATGGCGTCATCATGGGGGTGCAGCACGAGAGCCATCCTGTCTATGGCGTGCAGTTCCATCCCGAGAGCATCGCCTCGGAGCACGGCCACCGTATCCTCGACAATTTCCTGAAGCTTGCCGCCGGCTTCCGTCAGAAACGCGGCGGCGTTTACCCGGAGACGCCTTCATGAGCGATCTGAAACCGCTCATCGCCAAGCTCGCCGCCGGCGAGAGCCTTAGCCAAGCAGAAGCGCAACAGGCCTTCGACGTGATGATGTCAGGCGAGGCGACGCCGACGCAGATCGGCGCCATCTTAATGGGCCTGAGGGTGCGTGGCGAAACCATTGAGGAGATCGCAGGCGCGGTCACCTCCATGCGCTCGCGCATGCTGCCCGTGGCGGCGCCGGCAGGCGCCATAGACATCGTCGGCACGGGAGGCGATGCTTCGGGCACCTACAATATCTCCACCGGCGCAGCCTTCGTCGTCGCCGGCCTCGGCGTGCCGGTCGCCAAGCATGGCAACCGCGCCCTCTCCTCCCGCTCCGGCGCCGCCGATTGCCTTACGGCGCTCGGCGTCAATATCGAGCTGGGGCCGGAAGGCATCGCGCGCTGCATTTGCGATGCAGGCATCGGCTTCATGTTCGCCCCAAGCCATCACGCCGCCATGCGCCATGTCGGCCCCTCGCGCGTGGAGCTCGGCACCCGCACCATCTTCAATCTCCTCGGCCCGCTCTCCAATCCTGCGCATGTCAAGCGCTACATGCTCGGCGTCTTCGCCAAGGAATGGGTCGCGCCGATCGCCAACGCTCTGAAAAACCTCGATGCAGAAGTCGCCTGGGTCGTGCACGGCACATTCGGCGAGGACGCCGGAATCGACGAGATCTCCACCACCGGTCGCAGCTATGTGGCGGAACTGCGCGAGGGGCATGTGCGCTCCTTCGAAATCTATCCGTCAGAGTTCGAGGTCGACGAATGTCAGCCGGAGGACCTCAGGGGCGGCACCGCGGAAGATAATGCCGCCAAGCTGAAGGCGATGCTGGAAGGCGAGCTTGGCCCTTACCGCGATGTCGTCGTCGCCAACGCCGCTGCAGCGCTTCTCGTCGCCGGCAAAGCCGATCTCGTGCAGGAGGCGGCCGACATGGCCAAATACTCCATCGACAGCGGCAAGGCCAAGGGCGCACTTGAAGCGCTTGTACGCGTATCCAACGCAGCGGAGGCGGCGTGAGCGACATATTGAGACAGATCGAGGCCTACAAGCAGAGGGAAATCGCCGCGGCCGAGGCGGCCGTGCCGCTTGCCCACTTGGAGGCACGGCTCGCCGATGTCGATCCCCCACGCGGCTTTGCGGCGGCGCTGCGCCGGAAGATCGAAGCCGGCCAGCCGGCTCTTATCGCCGAAATCAAAAAGGCAAGCCCCTCCAAGGGCCTCATCCGCGCCGATTTCGACCCGCCCGCGCTCGCCCGCGCTTACGAGATCGGCGGCGCGGCCTGCCTGTCGGTGCTGACCGACGCGCCTTCCTTTCAGGGCGCGCCGGAATTCTTGACCGCTGCCCGCGCGGCAACTTCGTTGCCGGCGCTCAGAAAGGACTTCATGCTCACGCCCTATCAGGTGGTGGAGGCGCGGAGTTGGGGCGCCGATTGCATCCTCGTCATCATGGCGTCGGTCACCGACGATGAGGCGCGCGCCCTGGAGGAGAAGGCCTTCGAGCTCGGCATGGATGTGCTTCTTGAAGTCCATGACGAGGCGGAGGTTGAACGCGCTCTTGCCCTCGCCTCGCCGCTCATCGGCATCAACAACCGCGATCTGCGGACCTTCAAGACGGAGCTTTCCACCTCCGAGCGGCTTGCCAAACTGATTCCGCAAGAGCGGCTAATTGTCGGAGAAAGCGGCGTTTTTTCGTCCGCTGACGTGGCGCGGCTCAAGGCGGCCGGAATCAACGTCTTCCTCGTCGGCGAAAGCCTGATGCGCGAAAGGGACGTGGCGGAGGCCACAAGCC
Source organism: Afifella pfennigii DSM 17143 (assembly GCF_000688515.1). Classification (GTDB taxonomy): domain Bacteria; phylum Pseudomonadota; class Alphaproteobacteria; order Rhizobiales; family Afifellaceae; genus Afifella; species Afifella pfennigii. The sequence continues at coordinate 12,716 of NZ_JHZK01000047.1, forward strand.
GGCTTCTCAGCCGCGAGGCAGTGAAGGCCGCCGAATGAGCGGCCGACTCACGCATCTTTCCGAAGACGGCCGCGCCGAGATGGTCGATGTCGGCGACAAGGCCGTCACCGCCCGCAGCGCCACGGCTGCCGGCGCCGTGGTCATGGCGCCAGAGACGCTTAGCCTCATTCTTGCCGGCAACATGAAGAAGGGCGACGTTCTCGCTACGGCCCGCCTCGCCGGCATCATGGCGGCCAAGCGCACCGCCGAACTCATCCCGCTCTGCCATCCGCTGATGCTGAGCAAGGTCGACGTCGAGATTGACGCCGCGGAGGCCCTACCCGGCCTGCGGGTGTTGGCCACGGCCTCGCTCGCCGGCCGAACCGGCGTTGAGATGGAGGCGCTGACGGCGGTCTCTGTCGCCTGTCTCACCATCTACGACATGGCGAAGGCTGTCGACCGGGGCATGCGCATCATCGATATTCGGCTCTTGGCCAAGAGCGGTGGACGCTCTGGCGATTGGCGCGCCGATGCGGCCGAAAGATGAGCCTTATTTCCGTTGAGGAGGCGCTGAGGCGCGTGACCGCCGGTATCCGCCCGCTGGCAGGTGAAGACGTGCCGATCGAGGCGGCGCACGGACGCGTCCTCGCCTCAGATCTTGTTGCAAGGCGGGACCAACCGCCCTTCCCGGCCTCCGCCATGGATGGCTATGCGCTCCGCGCCGCGGAGGCGGGCGCCGGCGCCCGGCTCAAGGTCGTCGGCGTCTCGCGGGCGGGCGAGCGCTTTGACGGGATCCTCGGCCCCGGAGAGGCGGTGCGCATCTTCACCGGCGCGCCGGTGCCGGAATGCACAGATGCGATCCTCATTCAGGAAGACGCTGAGGTCATCGAAAGCGAAGTCATCGTGCGCGAGGCGCCGCGCGCTGGGCGTTTCATCCGCCCGGCCGGGCTCGATTTCAAAGCGGGTGAAACGCAGCTTACCGCCGGCACGCGGCTCGGACCACGCGAGATCGCGCTTGCTGCGGCGATGAATTTCGGTTCTCTGCCCGTGCGCCGCCGCCCCAAAGTCGCCATCCTTTCCACTGGCGACGAGCTCGTTCTTCCGGGCGAAACGCCAGGCCACGATCAGATCGTATCGTCCAACGGCGTGGCACTCGCTGCGCTCGCCGAAGCAGCGGGCGCACAGGTGGAGGATCTCGGCATAGCGGGCGACACCGAGGCGGCGATCGCTGAGGCCGCAGGGCGGGCGGAAGATGCCGACATCCTCGTTGTCATCGGCGGCGCTTCGGTCGGCGACCACGATTTGGTAAAGCCGGCACTCGAACGAAGCGGCATGCAGGTCGATTTCTGGCGTGTCGCAATGCGGCCGGGAAAGCCGCTGATGTTCGGCGTGTTGGGCCCCGCGAAAGTGCTCGGCCTGCCGGGGAACCCGGTCTCGGCAATCATCTGCGGCATCGTCTTCCTACGCCCGCTGATCGCCGCCTTGCTCGGCGCCAGCGCCACGGATAAACCGAGCATGATGCGTCTTGCAGCCGATCTACCGGCCAATGGCGAGCGCCAGGAATTCATGCGTGCACGTATCGTGGAGACCGCAGATGGCCCCGCTGTGATCGCCGCGACAAGTCAGGATTCCTCGCTGCTCGTCACCCTCGCCCGCTCCGATGCGCTCATCGTTCGCGCCATCCAGGCGTCCCCCGCGCGCGCCGGCGAAACTGTTCCTGTTTTTCTGTTCTCGCAGGTCTTGGGCTAAAAAGAGCCGCCGGCCTTGCGGAACACGACATGAACATGTAATGTGTTCGTGATTTGTCCATAATCATACTGAGGCCTTAGATGTCGGCCGTCGGGGTTGCAGCATGTTGACCAAGAAGCAGTTGGAACTGTTGCTGTTCATTAACGAGCGGCTGAAGGAGTCCGGCATTCCCCCCTCCTTCGACGAGATGAAAGACGCTCTCGATTTGAAGTCCAAATCAGGCATCCATCGCCTGATCACAGCGCTGGAGGAGCGCGGCTTCATCAAGCGCCTGCCAAACCGCGCCCGGGCGTTGGAGGTCATCCGCCTACCGGAGGCGATGAACCCGCGGCTGGGCCGCCCGCAGCAGCGCGGCTTCACCCCCAGCGTCATCGAAGGCAGGCTCGGCCGCGCACCCGAGCCGGAGGCGCACTGGGACGAATCCCCTCAGGCAGCCAACGTGCCGGTAATGGGCCGGATCGCCGCGGGCGTGCCTATCTCCGCCATCCAGAACCAAAGCCATGCGATCGCCGTACCGCCCGATATCCTCAGCAGCGGCGAGCATTTCGCGTTGGAGGTGCGTGGCGATTCCATGATTGAAGCCGGCATCCTCGACGGCGACACGGTCGTCATCCGCAAGCAGGACACCGCCGAGACCGGCGATGTTGTCGTCGCCCTTATTGACGACGAGGAGGCGACCTTGAAGCGCCTGCGCCGCAAAGGCGATTCCATTGCGCTGGAGGCCGCCAACCCGGCCTATGAGACACGTATTTTCGGACCGGACCGGGTGCGCATCCAGGGTCGTCTCGTCGGCCTTTTGCGGCGCTATTGAGGATGCTTTCGGGCTCCGGAGGCGGCGCACATGCGGGTAAGGCTTCGAGATTTCCGTGCGAGATAGGCAAGCGCGTTCACGCGGGTGAAAGGCACCGGCCGGAGGGAGGGCTCCTTGCGGGCTCGGCTGAGGACGGGGACATACCTGCAGCAAGCATGGGTTGAACAATCGTCACCACCCACGGCCCTAAGAGCCTCGACAACTAAGTTGAATCGTTCTGCCAGAGCGGATTAGCAACAACATCTCGCGTATCGGCTAGGTCGTGGCGGGACGATGGTGAACGGGCCTATGGGATGAGTCTTTCACTGACATTCTTCCGAACTGTTCCAAACTTCATTCTCCCGCTCTAGTATCCTCCGCAGAAGGGCGGAGAATGCCCAGCTTGCGGCACCCAGAGCCGAGCGTGCCGGCCGGCGGCCGCGAACAGAGCGGGAGGAGTTCGATGAATGTTCGCCAGATGATCGAGGAAAAGGGAAGCGCCGTCGTTACCTGCGCTCCGGATATAAGTCTGAAGGAAGCCGCCGTCTCGCTCGCGCAGCACCGCATCGGCGCCGTAGTCATCGTCGAGAACGAGCGCATCCAGGGCATCTTGTCGGAGCGCGACATCGTCTCCGCCGTCGCCAGTCATGGCATCGGCGCCCTCGACCGGCCGGCGGCGAGCTTCATGACACGGCGCGTCATCACGTGCCGGCTCGACCACAATACCGACGAATTGATGGAGATGATGACGAATGAGCGTTTCCGCCATGTTCCGGTTGAGGAGGACGGTCGGCTCGTCGGCATCGTTTCCATTGGCGATGTGGTGAAACGGCGGATCGCCGAGGTACAGCGCGAGGCCGAGTCGATCCGCGAATACGTCATGCATGGGTGAGGCGGGGCGCCCGCAAAAACGGAAAACTAGAGCACGTCGACTTTTTGTTGGGTCATATCCTGCGGCTTGGAAGTTATCTGCGCATTCGTCTGGTTTGAAGTTGACTGTTAAGAAGCCGTCTGGAGCGCGGTTTTGGGGCCAATGGCTTTGGCAAAGGCCTCCAGGATGAGGCGCAAGAGAAGCCTCAGCCAGCGGAGGATGAGGCGGAAGTTGTAGCCGGCGGCGGTGAGGACGGCATTGGCGTGGTCGCCGTGGCGTCCCTTGAGGAAGTTGCGGCCCATGTGGCCGTCGGTCTTGAGGTGTCCGATAACGGCCTCGATGGCGGATCGTCTTCTGAGCTCCTTCTTGATGGCCCCGAACACGCCCCGCTTCTGCCCGGAGCGGAAGACGCCGAGCGGCCTTGGCGCATCGTGGCCGCGGTAGCCCTTGTCGACATAG
>NZ_JHZK01000048.1 GCF_000688515.1 Afifella pfennigii DSM 17143
TTGATACCGACAAAGGGTAAACGGCGACGCCACCAATATACCGCCCCGCGGCGATGCACGTGCTGGATCATTGTCACGCCCAAAAGTCCTCCGGTCGAGGACGGGAGCGGTCAGACATCTCTGTGAGACAGGTCTGTGTGAATCGGCCTGTTGGCTCAGAATCACACTGTAAGGTCAATCACTTAGGGGTGATTGGCTGGGGAACCTGGATTCGAACCAGGACCGACGGAGTCAGAGTCCGCTGTTCTACCGTTAAACTATTCCCCAAGAAGCCCGGCGCCGCCTATGAGAGGCGCGGCCGCACGGGCGTCTACCTAAAGGGGCGCCGATCGCTTTTCAAGGCCCTCCTGGCCTTGAAGATTGTCGCCGTCATGGCCGCATGGCCTGGCCTGCGCCTTAACGTTTTCATTCCTCGTCGGTGCTGCTAATCTGCCGCCAACGAGCGCGGGTCTCTTTGGGCTCGCGAGGAGAACAAGATATGACCAAGGGCTCGGATGCGGCCAAGGCCGCATTCACGCCCGGTCCGACGGAAGCGGCGCCGCGCCTGTTCCTGGAGCGCGAGGCCGCCGCCGCTCCGACAGCGGGCTCCTCTGTGCGCCCTGTCGTGGAGCGCGCTGCCGGCGAAGCGGAGAAGGGCCACCGTCGGCCGGGTCAAAGATGGCGCAGCCGCCGTCCGGGCGGGCCTGGGCGCTATGGCCGCGGCCCTTTTTATGCCGCCCTCGATCTTGGCACGAATAACTGCCGGCTTTTGATCGCCGAGCCGCGCGGCGAGCATTTCCGCGTCGTCGATTCCTTCTCGCGTATCGTCCGCCTTGGCGAGGGCGTCTCCAAGAATGGCGGCCTCTCCCCCGATGCGCAGGAGCGGGCGCTGGAGGCGCTGCGCGTCTGCAAGCAGAAGCTGGAAAGCCGGCAGATCGCCCGCACCCGTCTCATCGCCACGGAAGCCTGTCGCAGCGCCGGCAATGGGCGCGCCTTTCTGGACCGTGTTCAGGAGGAGGTCGGCCTGCGCCTGGAGATGATCGACCGGCGCACGGAGGCGCATCTGGCGGCCGCCGGCTGCGCGCCCTTGCTCGACCCGGCCACGGAAGGCGCCGTCCTCTTCGACATTGGCGGCGGCTCTTCGGAACTCGTCTGGCTCGATCGTCGCCGCGGCCGCCGACGCGGCCTGGTGCGTGCCTGGGCTTCCCTGCCTGTCGGCGTCGTCACCCTGGCCGAGCGCCATGGCGGGGTGGATGTCACGCCGGAGGTCTTCCAGGCGATGGTGGAGGATGTGCGCGAGGAGTTCTACCGCTTCCGCGCCCGTCCGGCGCTGAAGAACGCGCTGAAGGAGCGGCGCTTCCATCTTCTCGGCACCTCCGGCACGGTGACGACGCTCGCCGGCGTGCATCTCGATCTGCCGCGCTATGACCGGCGCTCCGTCGACGGGCTGTGGATGGAGGACAGCGAAATCGAGGCGATGATGACCCGGCTGCGCGACATGGATTATGACGCGCGCATCGCCAATCCCTGCATTGGCCGCGAGCGCGCCGATCTGGTGCTCGCCGGCTGCGCCATCTTCGAGGCGATTCGCACCGAGTTTACCTGCTCGCGCCTGCGCGTTGCCGATCGCGGCCTGCGCGAGGGCATCCTCATCCAGTTGATGCGCGCCGATGGGCATTTGCGCCCGCGCCGCGACCAGCGTCGCAAGGGCGAGGCAAGAAGGCGTGATCGCTCCGCCGGAGAGACGCAATGAGACAGGCGCTTGGCGATGTCGAACGGGCACGACGATGGCGCGGCTGACCAGCGCCAAGAAGCGCAAGGCCTCCTCGCGCCGCTGGCTGGAGAGGCAGCTGAACGATCCTTATGTCGCCCGCGCCAAGCGGGAGGGCAGGCGCTCGCGCGCGGCCTACAAGCTCATCGAGATCGACGACAAATATGGGCTGTTGAAACCCGGCAGGCGCGTCGTCGATCTGGGGGCGGCGCCCGGCGGCTGGTCGGAAGTCTCCGCGCGCAAGGTAGGCTCGACGGACGAGAAGCCGCTCGTCGTCGCCCTCGACTATCTCGATATGGATCCCATTCCCGGCGTGACCGTGCTGAAGGCCGACTTCATGGAGGAGGAGGCGCTGCAGCGTCTGGGTGAGGCGCTCGGCGGCGAAAAGGCCGATCTGGTGCTCTCCGACATGGCCGCCCCGACGACCGGTCACCGACAGACCGATCATCTGCGCATCGTGGCGCTGGTGGAGGCCGCCGCCGATTTCGCCGAGGCGGTGCTCGCCCCCGGCGGCGCCTTCCTCGCCAAGGTGTTTCGCGGCGGCACCGAGGCGGGGCTGCTGGCGGAGCTGAAGAAGAGCTTTGAGAAGGTCGCGCACGTCAAGCCGCCGGCGAGCCGCGCCGATAGCGCCGAGACCTATCTGCTGGCGCTGGGTTTTCGCGGCGGACGGAACGCGAGGGTTGCCGAGGCCGAGCCTGGGATGACACGAGGGCGTGACGACGCATGAGCGCTGCCGGCAGAGGCCGCGCCGCACGCCATCGGCCTCGTTCGCTCTGCCCCGATAGCAGCCCTGCCTTGCGAAACGGGGGGCGGCGCTATCTGGGCATTTGCAAGCCGTCACCCCCGTGTTAATGACCCGCGCCATCCTCACGCCAAATCGCCGGGCCGGGTCGAGGCTCTAGCCCGGAGCGATCCGCCCCCCTGGAGGTGGCATGCCACGCATCATCGACGTTTCCACCGGTCGCGAAGCGCTTACCTTCGACGACGTGCTTCTGCGTCCCGGCCATTCCCATGTCCTGCCGGGCGAGACCGACCTTTCCACCCGTCTCACCCGCGAGATCACTCTTAAGCTGCCGATCATCTCCTCGGCGATGGATACGGTGACGGAGGCGCGTCTCGCCATCGCCATGGCCCAGGCCGGCGGCCTCGGCGTCATTCACCGCAATCTGGAGCCGGAAGCCCAGGCCGAAGAGGTCCGGCAGGTGAAGAAGTTCGAATCCGGCATGGTGGTGAACCCGCTCGTCATCGGCCCGGAGGCGACGCTCGCCGAGGCCAAGGCGCTGATGCGCGCCCACGACATTTCCGGCGTGCCGGTGGTGGTGAACGGCGGCGCGGGCGGCGCCATGGTCGGCAAGCTCGTCGGTATCCTGACCAACCGCGACGTGCGCTTTGCCTCCGATCCCGACCAGCCGGTCTCCGAGCTGATGACCCGCGATCTCGTCACGGTGCAGGAGAACGTCAGCCAGGACGAGGCCAAGCGGCTTTTGCACAAGCACCGCATCGAGAAGCTGCTCGTCGTCGACGAGGCGCAGAACTGCATCGGCCTCATCACCGTGAAGGACATCGAGAAGGCGCGCCTGCATCCCGATTCGGCCAAGGACGCACAGGGCCGCCTGCGCGTCGCCGCCGCCACCAATGTCGGCGAGGCCGGGCTTGAGCGCTCCGAGCGCCTCATCGATGCCGGCTGCGACGTCATCGTCATCGATACCGCCCACGGCCATTCCTCGCGCGTTCTGGAAAGCGTCACCGCCATCAAGAAGCTCTCCAACGTCACCCAGATCGTCGCCGGCAACGTGGCGACCGCCGCCGGCGCCAAGGCGCTGATCGACGCCGGCGCCGATTGCATCAAGGTCGGCATCGGGCCGGGCTCCATCTGCACCACCCGCGTCGTCGCCGGCGTCGGCGTGCCGCAGCTCACCGCGATCCTGGAAACGGTGGAGGAGGCGGCGAAGGCCGACATCCCGGTGATCGCCGATGGCGGCATCAAGTTCTCCGGCGACCTCGCCAAGGCGCTCGCCGCCGGCGCCTCCGTCGCCATGGTGGGCTCGCTGCTCGCCGGTACCGACGAGAGTCCCGGCGAGGTCTATCTCTATCAGGGCCGCTCCTATAAGGCCTATCGCGGCATGGGCTCCGTCGGGGCGATGGCGAGAGGCTCCGCCGACCGTTATTTCCAGGCCGAGGTGCGCGATTCACTGAAGCTGGTGCCGGAGGGCGTGGAAGGGCAGGTGCCTTATAAGGGACCGGTGGCGCAGGTCCTGCACCAGCTCGCCGGCGGCCTCAGGGCGGCCATGGGCTATGTCGGCGCCGGAAGCCTAGCCGAGTTCCGCGACAAGGCCGAGTTCCTGCGCATCTCCGGCGCGGGTCTGCGCGAGAGCCACATCCACGATGTGCAGCTGACGCGCGAGAGCCCGAATTATCCCGGCCAGGGTTGAGCCGCCTTGCGTCTTCCCGGCCGCATATCGGCCGCCATCGAGGTTCTGTCTGAGATCGAGACGCGTCATCGGCCGGCCTCCGAGGCGCTGAAGGATTGGGGCCTGTCGCACCGTTTCGCCGGTTCCGGCGACCGGGCCGCGATCGGCGATATCGTCTATGACGCGCTCAGGAAGCGCGCCTCCATCGCTTGGCGCATGGGTTCTGAAACGCCGCGCGCGCTCGCCCTCGGCGCCGTCGTCTACGGCTGGGGCGAGGACCCGAAGAAGCTGAATCAGCTTTTCAGCGACGACCGCCATGCACCTGATTTTCTAAGTGAATCAGAATGTGAACGACTTGAATCGATTTCTCTGCAGGAGGCCCCGGACATGGTGCGCGCCGACGCGCCGGAATGGGCGGCCGAAGCGCTGACGTCTCGTTTCGGCGAGGCCTTCGCTGAGGAGGGCGCGGCGCTCGCCGAGCGTCCGCCGCTGGATCTGAGGGTCAACACGCTGAAGGCGGGGCGCGACAAGGTGGCGGGCCAGCTTGCCCGTCTCGGCGCGGAGAAGACGCGCTTCTCACCGATCGGCCTGCGCCTCGCCGCGACTGCGGGCGCCCGCCGGCAGGTCAATGTCACGGCCGAGGAAGCCTATCGGCGCGGCCGGGTGGAGGTGCAGGACGAGGCGAGCCAGCTCGTGGCGCTGATGGCAGCGACGGCGAAGCAGGAGGTTGCCGGCGCCGGCGGGCAGGTGCTCGATTTTTGCGCCGGCGGCGGCGGCAAGACGCTGGCGTTCTCGGCAGCGCTGGAAAACCGCGGCCAGGTCTTCGCCTTTGACGCCGATCGCCAGCGCCTGGCGCCGATCTACGAGCGCCTGAAACGCGCCGGCGCCCGCAACGTCCAGGTGCGCCAGCCGGGGGAGGGGACGCTGGCGGACCTTGAAGGGCGCATGGACCTCGTTCTCGTCGATGCGCCCTGTTCCGGCTCCGGCACCTGGCGGCGCCGGCCGGACGCCAAATGGCGGATGCGCCCCGAGGCGCTCGCCGAGCGCGCGGCCGAGCAGGATCTGATCCTCGCCGAGGCCGCCCGCTATGTGCGGCCGGGCGGCCTTCTCGCCTATGTCACCTGCTCGCTCTTTACCGAGGAGAACGGCGAACGCATCGCCGCCTTCCGGGCCGCGCATGCCGATTTCTCGCCCCTCGATCCAGCGCCGCTCTGGCGCGCGGTGACGGGGGCGGAGCCGCCGCGCTGGGCGGCGGCCGATTCCATCACGCTGACCCCCGCCAGCACCGACACCGACGGCTTCTTCCTCGCCGTTTTGTCGCGCGCCGGCTGATCCGCCGAAGGTGCCGGCCCCGAGGATTGTCGTCATGCCAAGGCTCGACCTTGGCATCCAAGCCTCTCCCCCTTCGAAGCATGACGGCGCCGGCCGTCTCGCGCTTGCTGATCCGCGCCGGGCTCACTTGCCAGAAGGCGGCCTCCTGCTAGGTTCCGGCGCACATGGACAAGGAGAATGATTGCATGGCCGAGACCCACGCCGAGCTGCAGCTTCACTACTGGCCGACCCCGAACGGCTGGAAGGTCACCATCTTCCTGGAGGAGGTGGGCGCGCCCTATGAGGTGAAGTTCGTCAATATCGGTAAGGGCGAGCAGTTCCAGCCGGACTTCCTCAAAATCTCGCCCAACAACCGCATGCCGGCGCTCATCGACCGCAAAGGCCCCGGCGGCGAGCCGATTTCCATCTTCGAATCGGGCGCCATCCTTCTCTATCTCGGCCGCAAGTTCGCACGCTTCTATCCCACCGAGGAGAGGAAGCGTGTGGAGGTGGAGAGCTGGCTGATGTGGCAGATGGGCGGTTTCGGGCCGATGCTCGGCCAGAACCACCATTTCCGCAATTACGCGCCGGAGACGATCCCTTACGCCATCAAGCGCTACGAGGACGAGGCCGACCGCCTCTACGGCGTCCTCGACAAGCGCCTGGAAGGCCGCGATTTCGTCGCCGGCGGCGAATACACCATCGCTGACATGGCCATCGTCTCCTGGGCCCGCACGCCCGACAAGCAGGGCGTCGATCTTGCCGAATTCCCCAATGTGGCGCGCTGGCGTGAGGCGCTCTTGGCCCGCCCGGCGGTGGAGCGCGGCATGGCCGTCGGCGCGGAAAGGCGCTCCGACCTATCGCAGGACAAGGACGCGCAGGCGATCCTTTTCGGCCAGCGGCACAAGCGCGCCGGCTGAGGGACGACTTACTTGCGGTCTTGAGAGGGCGGCGGCGGAGCCGACCCGCCGCCCTCTCAAAAGGCTGCGGCACATCGCGGGGAGGCGATCTTGGAAAGAAACGCACAAGACGGGCCGCGTCCCGCCATCCTCTTCGTCTGTCTAGGCAATATCTGCCGTTCGCCGCTGGCGGAAGCCGCCTTCCGCGCCGAGGCTGAGCGGGCCGGGTTTGCCGTGGAGGTGGATTCGGCCGGCACCGGCGACTGGCATCGCGGCGAGCCGCCCGACCGGCGCGCCCAGGCCGTCGCCCGCCGCTACGGCGTCGATATCGGCCATTACCGCGCCCGTATGGTACGCCAAGAGGATTTCTATCGCTTCAGCCATATCGTGGCGCTCGACCTCGACAATTACGCCGAGCTTGAGGCGATGCGCCCGGCCGATGCGCGCGCCGAGCTCAGCCTTCTCATGGACCATGTGGACGGCAGGCGCGGCGAGGCGGTCGCCGACCCCTATTACGGCGGCGAGGCCGGGTTTCAGACGACCTGGGCCGACGTGACGGCAGGGGCGCGGGCGCTTGCCCGCCGGCTCGGCGCGGCGAAATGAGCGGCCTCGCCGAGGCCGGTGCCGACCTCCTCGGCGGAGAGCTTGCCCGTATCCTCGGCCGCCATGGCGGCGACCTTTCCTCGCTGGTCCATATCGCGCTCGCCGACGGGCGCGAGGCGATTGTCAAGGGCGGGCCGGCGCCGCTGGTGGAGGCGGAAATGCTGGAAGCCATCGCCGCCACCGGCGCGCCGGCGCCGAAGGTTCTGGCGGCAAGCGAGACGGCGCTGGCGATGGAGGTGCTGCCCGATACTGGCGGGCTCGCCCGCGCCTGGCCGAGCCTTGGCAGGGCGCTCGCCTCTCTGCACGCTGGCCGCGGCGAGCGTTATGGCTGGAAGAGAGATTTCGCCTTCGGGCCGGTCGTGATTGTCAACGACTTTGCCGAGGACTGGCCCGCCTTCTGGGGCGAGCGGCGGCTTCTGACGAGCCTGCCGCATATCGGCAGCGGCCTTGCGCGCCGTATCGAGGGCCTTGTCGCCGATCTGCCGAACCGCCTGCCGGCGCGGCCCGCCCCGGCGCTGCTGCATGGCGATATGTGGGCAGGCAACGTGCTCGTTGCCGGCAGCGAGGTGAGCGGGCTCATCGATCCGGCCTGCTATTATGGCGACGGGGAGGTCGACCTTGCCATGCTCGCCCTGTTCGGCGGGCCGGGTGAGGATTTCTACGCCGCCTACGGCCGACTGGAGCCGGGCCACGAGGCGCGGCGCCACATCTACCAGCTCTGGCCGGCGCTGGTGCATCTGCGCCTTTTCGGCGGGGGCTACCAGGGCATGGTGGAGCGGCTGCTTCGCGCCGCCGGGACGTGACGGGCCGGGAAGGCGCGGCAGCAAATGGCGAGGCTGCCGCATCGCCGCCGAACCTGTAGGATCGCCGGCGAAAGGCGCTTTGTGCGCGATTCGGCCATGACGCTGCCATGACGCTGCCATGACGCTTTACAACCTCAAGCCGGCCTTCCAGGCGCGTCTTAGGCCTTGGGCGGCCGATCTCGCCGGGCGCGGCGTCACCGCCAATCAGGTGACGCTCTCGGCCGCTGCCATCTCGCTCCTCGTCGGCGGCCTCGTCTGGCTCGCCGGCGCGCGCCCCGTCTTCCTCCTCCTGCCCCTCTGGCTCGCGCTGCGCATGGCCTTCAACGCCGTCGACGGCATTCTGGCGCGCGAGCACGGTCAGAAGAGCCGCCTCGGCGCCTATCTCAACGAGCTCGGCGACGTCGTCTCCGACGCGGCCCTGATCGCGCCCTTCGCTATCCTGCCCCCCTTCGGCGCCTTCTCCGTCGCTCTCATCGTCGTTCTGGCGCTGCTGACGGAATTCGCCGGCGTCCTGGCTCAGGCGCTGGGCGGGGCGCGCCGCTACGACGGGCCGATGGGCAAGAGCGACAGGGCGTTCGTTCTCGGCCTTGCCGGCGCCTGGGTCGGGCTCGGCCTGCCGCTGCCGCAATGGAGCCTTTATCTTCTCTATCTCCTGGCGGCGCTGCTCGTCTGGACCGTCGTGCGGCGGGTGCGCGCCGGCCTTGCGGGGGCGGGGCGAGGCGTGGACGGGGCGGCATGATGGAGGGCCTCGTCGCCATTTTCGTGGTGCTGCTTGCCCGGCTTGCCACCGGCGTGCGCGCCGAATGGCGCGGCACCGGGCCGGAGCTGCGCCGGCGCATCTATTTCGCCAACCATGTCAGCCATGGCGATTTCGTGCTTCTTTGGGCGGTGCTGCCGCCGGCGATCCGTCAGACGACGCGGCCGGTCGCGGCCGCCGATTACTGGACGGCGACGCCGCTGCGCCGCTTCATCGCCGAGCGCGTCTTCCGCGCCGTGCTGATTGCCCGCCGGCCCGCCGCGGATGCGCCGAACCCGATCGAGATGATGGCCGACGCGCTCGCCGGCGGCGCCTCCCTCATCATCTTCCCGGAAGGCACCCGCAACGCCGGCGAGGAGAAGCTGCTGCCCTTCAAGAGCGGCATCTACCGCCTTGCCTCTAGCGCGCCGCAGGTGGAATGCGTGCCGGTCTGGATCGACAATCTCAACCGCGTTCTGCCCAAGGGCGAGGTGGTGCCGGTGCCGCTTTTATGCACCGTCACCTTCGGCGAGCCGCTGACGCTGCGCGCCGGCGAGACCAAGGAGGCCTTCCTGGCGCGGGCGCGGCAGGCGCTGCTTGCCGCCGCGCCGCGAGCCAACGGCGAAGGCGCTGTCGGAAAGGGGGGCGGGGATGGCGCCTGAATGGCAGGTCGCCGCCATTGCGGGCGGCATCGTGGCGATCCTGGCGCTCGCCTCGCTCATCGGCTTCTTCCTGAAATGGTGGAGCGGCTGGGAGCGGCCGAGCCCGGTCGTCGACAACCTCAACGACCGCATCAAGGCGTGGTGGGTGATGGTGGCGCTTCTGGCGCTCGCCTTCGCCGCCGGCAATTGGGCGGTCGTCCTCCTCTTCGCCTTCGCCTCCTTCACCGCGCTGCGCGAATTCATGACGCTGACGTCGACGCGCCGCGGCGACCACTATGCCCTGGCGGCGATCTTCTTCATCGCCCTGCCGGTGCAATATGCGCTGGTCCTCGCCGACCAATACGGCATCTACGCCGTCTTCATCCCCGTCTACGCCTTCCTCTTCCTGCCCATCGTGGCGGCGCTGCGCGGCGATACCGGGCGCTTCATGGACCGGGTGGCGCAGACGCAATGGGGATTGATGATCTGCGTCTTCTGCCTGTCGCACGTCCCGGCGCTGCTCAACCTCACCATTCCGGGCTATGAGGGGCGCAACCTGCTTCTGGTCGCCTTCCTGCTCGTCGTCGTGCAGGCGAGCGACGTTCTGCAATACGTTTTCGGCAAGCTCTTCGGCCGCCACAGGCTGGCGCCTAGCCTGTCGCCGTCGAAGACCTGGGAAGGGCTTCTCGGCGGGGCTGGCGCGGCGACCTTGCTCGGCGCGGCGATGTGGTGGGCCACCCCCTTCACGCCGCTCCAGGCCGGCCTCATGGCGGCGCTGATCACCGCCATGGGCTTCTTCGGTGGCCTCGTCATGTCGGCGATCAAGCGCGACCGCGGCGTCAAGGATTGGGGCCGCATGATCGAGGGCCATGGCGGCATGCTCGACCGCATCGACAGCCTGGTCTTCGCTGCCCCGATCTTCTTTCACCTAACGCGCTATTTCTTCTCCACGACGTGAGCGCGGTCATCCATACGGTTGGAGGCAAGGCATCCAGCGATGATCCAGAATGAGCGTATCAAACTAACGGCAAACTATTTCAACGGCTTAGCCATCGCCGTTCTTGCCATCGGAGGGCTTGCGCCCCCGATCTCCTTGGCTCTCGACGTATCGCCGGAACGGCCGGTCTGGTCGGTTGCGCTCGTCTCTATCGTTTGCCTCCTGGGCAGTGCGGCCTTACATTGGTTGGGACGTAAGGTGCTTGCAGGTCTCGCCGCATGAGCAACCTCGAATTCATCTTTCTTTTCAGCATTTTGCCGGTCGGCGCAGTGGTCATCGCCGTGTTCTTCTATTTCCTCTCGCGTCGTCAAGACAGACGCCGCGATCCGCGTCATCCGGCCTGAGCCGTGGCGCCGGCGAAGGATGCTCGGCGAGCCCGAGAGAAAGCCGGCGGGCTATTTCTTCTCCACGACGTGAGCTCGGCTCACACCGGCCATTGCTCCAGCCGGTAGGCGGAATCCCAGAACATCCATTCCAGCTGCGTCGCGCGGTCGAAGGCGTGATGCGCCCGCGCATTCATCTCGGGGGAGGCCTTGGCGAGCGCTGCGTCGGTCGCCGCAATCATCGCCCGCACGCCTTCGTGGAATTCCTCGCCCGCATAGGTGTCGATCCACGCCGCGTAGGGGTTGGGCGCGGCCGCGCGGCTAAGAATGTCGCGGCCGATCTCGGCATAAATCCAGAAGCAGGGAAGCAGCGCCCCGAGCGCCACTTCGTAGGGCTCGCCCCAGGCCGTTCCCATCAGGAAGGAGACGTAGTGGTGGCAGGTGGGCGAACGCGGCGTCGAGGCGAAGACGTCGGGGCCGACGCCGTAGCTCTTGAAGAAGGAGCCGTGCAGGGCCCGCTCCACCACGATTGCCTCCTCCGCCGCGCCGGCGAGCTGCACGATGAGATCCGGCTCCGGCGCCTTGGCGGCGGCGATCGCCAGCGCCCGGCCGAAGCCGACGAGATAATGCGCGTCCTGCACGATGTAATGCTTGAAACGGTCTTCAGAGAGCGTGCCGGCGGCAAGCTCCGCATTGAAGGGCATGGTGCGAATGGTCTCGTAAAGGCTTTCGTTGCGCGCCCACGCGGCGCGCGAGAAGGTGGTGTCGGTCATGGTCTCCCCAGCTTTGCCTCGCTCATGCTCCTAGAGGCTTTCGCCGTCAGGTTGAAGACCTCTTTCGGGAGGCCAGGGATGCATCCCGCTGAGGTCTGGCGAAAGATGCCGGCTGCCCCTTGAGCCGGCTCGTGCCGGGGCCGCGGCGTTCCTGCCAGGACATTGAGACGCTTCTCCAAATCGCGGTTTCCATGGCACTTGCATCGCAGCTATGCTGCCGGCCAGCGCGCGCCCGCCCGGGCGCGACGTTCCAGCCCATATGAGGAAACGAGAATGCGATTCATCCCGTCCAAGAAGCTGATCGGCGCCGCTTTGGCCGTGGCCGGCCTCGCCTTCGGCAGCGCCTCCTATGCCCAGGACATGCAGTTTTTCCGCATCGCCACGGGCGGTACCGCCGGGACCTATTTCCCCATCGGCGGCCTTTTGGCGAACGCCATTTCCAACCCGCCGGGCTCGCGCCCCTGCGAGGAGGGCGGCTCCTGCGGCGTGCCGGGCCTCGTGGCCACGGCCATCGCTTCCAACGGCTCGGTTGCCAATGTCAACGCCATCGGCTCCGGCGCCGTGGAATCGGGCTTCTCCCAGTCCGACGTCGCCTATTGGGCGCAGACCGGCACCGGCGTCTTTGAGGGCAAGGGCAAGGTTGAGAAGCTGCGCGCCATCGCCAATCTCTATCCCGAAAGCATCCATCTCATCGCCAGCAAGGCTTCCGGCATTCAGTCCGTCGCCGATTTGGAAGGCAAGCGCGTCTCGCTCGACGAGCCCGGCTCCGGCACCCTCGTCGACGCCCGCCTCATCCTGGAGGCCTACGGTCTCAACGAGGAAAGCGTCGAGCCGGAATACCTGAAGCCGAACCAGGCGGCCGACCGCATGCGCGACGGGGCGATGGACGCCTTCTTCTTCGTCGGCGGCTTCCCGGCCGGCGCCATCGTGGAGCTCGCCACCAACACCGAGATCACCGTCGTGCCGATCTCCGGGCCGGAGGCTGAGAGCGTGATCGGCAATTACGAGTTCTTCGCGCCAAACACCGTCCCGGCCGGCACCTATGAGGGCCAGGAGAGCGACGTTGAGACGCTGTCGGTCGGCGCCCAATGGGTGACCAGCGCCGATCAGCCGGAAGAGCTCGTCTACGAGATCACCAAGGCGCTGTGGAACGACAATACGCGCAAGCTCCTCGACAACGGCCACGCCAAGGGCAAGTCGATCACCAAGGAAACCGCGCTCGATGGCGTCGGCATCCCGCTGCATCCGGGCGCCGAGCGCTTCTACAAGGAAGCCGGGCTGCTGCAGTAAGCCATCTTGAAAATGCTCGCAGGCGGCGGGGCCTTCCGCCGCCTGCTGTCGTTTGAGCGGATTGCGCGGGCAAGGGAAAGGTTTCCGATGCGCGAAGAAAAAGAGATCGACCCGGCCCATGTGCAGGAGATGGAGGAGCGCTTCGACCCGGAGGTGCGCTTCCGCCCGCTCGGCCGCGCCGCCGGCACCATCGCCGCCATCCTCCTCTTCGCCCTGTCGCTGTTTCACTATTACACCGCCGGCTTCGGCCTGTTGCGCGAGGTCAACCATCGCGGCGTGCATCTTGCCTTCGTGCTGGCGCTGATCTTCATCGTCTTCGCCGCCACCAAGAAGGGCCAGAGCAGGCTCTACCCCTCCGGCTTTTGGCGCCCGCTCGGCCTGCCGCTCACCGACTGGCTCTTCGTCCTCGCAGCTGGCGTCTCGGCGCTCTACGTGCCCTATATCTTCGACGATCTCGCCTTCCGGGTCGGCAATCCGCTGCCCCTCGACGTTGCCATGGGCACGGTGATGATCCTCGTCCTGTTGGAGGCGACGCGGCGCTCCATGGGCTGGCCGCTGCCGCTGATCGCCATCATCGTCATGGCCTATGCCGTGTTCGGGCGTCAGGCGCCCGGCGTTCTCGTCCATCCCGGCAGCGATTGGTCGACGCTGGTCAACCATCTCTATCTGACGAGCCAGGGCATCTACGGCCTGCCGGTCGGCGTCGTCGCCACCTATGTCTTCCATTTCGTGCTTTTCGGCGTCTTGGCAACGCGCATCGGTCTTGGCCGCCTCTTCATCGATTTCGCCTCCGCCTTCGCCGGACGCTTCTCCGGTGGGCCGGCCAAGGTCTCCGTCTTTTCCTCCGCCCTTCTCGGCTCCATCTCCGGCTCCTCCATCGCCAATACGGTGACGACGGGTGCGCTGACCATCCCGGCGATGATCCGCATCGGCTATCCGCGCCATTTCGCGGCCGCCGTGGAGGCGGCCTCCTCCACCGGCGGGCAGATCACCCCGCCGGTGATGGGCGCGGCCGCCTTTTTGATGATCGAGTTTTTGGGCGTGCCCTATACGACCATCATCGTGGCGGCCATCGTGCCGGCGGCGATGCATTTTTTCGGCGTTCTCTGCCAGGTGCATTTCGAGGCCAAGCGCCTCGGACTGCGCGGCCTGACGCGCGACGAGTTGCCGAGGGTCGGCACCATCCTCAAGCGCGACTGGCCGACGCTGCTGCCGCTCTTCATTCTCATCTTCATCCTGCTGCAGGGCTTCACGCCCTATCTCGCCGCTTTCTGGGGCATCACCGCCTGCATCGTCGTCGGCCTCGTCAATCCTTTGAACCGCATCGGCGTCAAGGACGTTCTGGAGGCTTTCGTGCTCGGCGCCAAATACGCCCTCGCCGTCGGCGCGGCGGCGGCCACGGTGGGCATCATCATCGGCGTCGTCACCTTGACCGGCGTTTCCTTCAAGATCGCCTATATGGTCACCTCCACCGCCGGCCAGTGGGCGGGGCTTGTCGCCCCCTTCATTCCCTTCGCCATTGTGGAAGTGTCGACGCTGACGCTTCTCATCACGCTCATCCTGACGGCGATCGTGTGCATCGTCATGGGCTGCGGCATCCCCACCACGGCGACCTATCTCATCATGGTCTCCGTCGCCGCCCCGGTGCTGGGCCTTCTCGGCATCGCCCCGCTGGTGGCGCATTTCTTCGTCTTCTATTACGGCGTTCTCGCCGACATCACCCCGCCGGTGGCGCTCGCCGCCTATGCCGGGGCGGGCATTGCCAACGCCAATCCCTTCAAGGCCGGCAACACCGCTTTCCGTCTCGGCATGGGCAAGGCGCTGGTTCCCTTCGTCTTCGTCTTCTCGCCCTCGCTGCTTCTCGTCACCGAGGGCTTCACCTGGTCCTCCTTCGCGCTCGCCTTCACCGGCACCGTGATCGGCATCACCGCGCTCTCGGCCGCTTTCGGCGGCTGGCTCTTCGGTGCGCTCTATCTTGTGGAGCGCTGGGTGCTCGCCATCGCGGCGATGCTCCTGGTGGCGCCGGAATTCGTCTCCACGGCGATCGGCCTCGGCATTCTCTTCCTGGTGCTGTTGCGCCAGGTCTTCTTCGCCATCCCGCAAAGCCGCCCGGCGCAGAGCCCGACGGCGGGGTGAGCCTTGCGCCTCGCGGCCTGCCGCGCGCGGGACGCAGGGCGCCGGCGCTTTTCCTGTGCTGGCGTGGCGCGCAGCCGGTTGACGCGGGCGAGGAAAGCGGCCATTTCGGGAAGTGGAGAGGTGGCCGAGTGGTCGAAGGCGCTCCCCTGCTAAGGGAGTAGACGGCTTGAAACCGTCTCGAGGGTTCGAATCCCTTCCTCTCCGCCATCCCTAAGCCATTGATAAAAATGCAGAATTTCGCGGATTCGGGTTTTTGGTACCCACCAATTGTCCGTCGTCAGATATTTCGGGACTTCGGAGGCCATGACGCTTTGGAGGGTCTGGCTCGATTGGGTTGACGTTAGGCTGCGGGCTGCTGGTTGAGCAAGCGGCGCTGCCGGATGGTTTCGTCCTTGATCCTCCTTCTCTCCTCGAGGATGGCCGGCGCCCTGCCGAAGTAGGCATCGGCAGGCGTGACGTTACCGAGGCTCTCGTGGACGCGGCGGTGGTTGTAGTGATCGATGAAGTCGCCGATGGCGGCCTCGAGCGCGCCGGGCAGATAGTGGTTCTCGAGCAGGATCCGGTTCTTCAGCGTCTGGTG
>NZ_JHZK01000049.1 GCF_000688515.1 Afifella pfennigii DSM 17143
TGAAGAACCGGATCCTGCTCGAGAACCACTATCTGCCCGGCGCGCTCGAGGCCGCCATCGGCGACTTCATCGATCACTACAACCACCGCCGCGTCCACGAGAGCCTCGGTAACGTCACGCCTGCCGATGCCTACTTCGGCAGGGCGCCGGCCATCCTCGAGGAGAGAAGGAGGATCAAGGACGAAACCATCCGGCAGCGCCGCTTGCTCAACCAGCAGCCCGCAGCCTAACGTCAACCCAATCGAGCCAGACCCTCCAAAGCGTCATGGCCTCCGAAGTCCCGAAATATCTGACGACGGACAGCTCGCGTCGATATTGACCTCGCTCATGTCGTTGACGATGACGGCAACACGCCGGCCCTCGCGGTTGTTGAGGACATGGTTCAGCAGCGTGGTCTTGCCCGCGCCGAGGAAGCCGGAAAGCACGGTGACGGGCAGGCGGTTGGTCGGTTTGGCTGTGTCGAGCATGGCTCACCCCTTATCCTGGGAAAAAAATAACTTGACGTGCCCGGCTATGAGCCGGGCACGCATGCGCTGAAGGTGGTGAAGCTGGTGCCTAAGTGTCAGTCGTGGTCATGCCTGTCACCGTGGCTGTGCCCTTCTTCGCGCTCGTTGTCGTGATCGTGGCCGTCGGCGCTTTCCGCATGACCGTGTCCATCGTCAGCTTGGCCGTTCTCGCCGCTATGTGCATGGCCATCGTCATGGCCATGCCCTTCCTCGCCGCCATGAACCACTCCGGAGCCGCCTACAGCGACGATGTTGAAGGGCCTGCCTTCGACCTTTATCTCGCCGGCCTTCTCGAAGCTCGATGCGTTAACAAGATGCAACTTGCTGTTCAGCGGATCGGTGACGACGATGTTGTCTCCAGCGACCGCCACGCGCGGACGCGGATCGGACCAGTGGCCGTCCATCGAATAGGGATCGGTCAACCTTAGCGAATGCTCGATCTCGCCGTGGATCACATCGATCTGGTGGAGTTGCCCATCTTCGGTGAACACATAGGCGAAGCGCGCCCGAACCGGATCGACCGCAAAATGCACCCGACGCGTCGGCAACTCGATCCGGCGGAATGCCTCGGCTTCATTGGGGTCAATCAGCACCACCGCGTTGGGGCCATGATTGCCGAGGAAGTATTGCAGCCCACGGCCGCCGATCAGCGTCGAGACACGACCTTCTGGCAGACCGTCGGTGAAGGACAGAGGCTCGACCACTGGAGCGCCATCGCCGGAGCGGACAATCAGGATTCCGTCTGCGCATCCGCCGAGGGCAACCAGATTGCCCGACGTGGCCTCGCCATGCAGGCCCACGCAGGAGATGTCCTCTCCAAGCTGGTTGCCGTCCCGGTCGAGGATACGGACGGCAATAGGCGGGTTCGACGGGTCCTCCGGATTGGGCACCGAGACGATATCGTGGCTGCCGAATGGAATAACCACGCCGTGATGGGGAGCGCCCGCCGCAACATCGCGGGTTTCGACATGACCTTCCAGCGCCTCGCTTTCTTCAAAGATTCGCGCCACGCCTTCGCCATCAAAGAATACGGCCCAATGGCCGCTATGCTCGACGAAATGCGACGGCCGTTCGCCGGTGAACTCGGCGCCGGTCAGTTTGGGCGGATCCACGTCGATGTCGGCGTGATCGCCATGATCGTGGAAGGCGATGCCGCTCGCGATGGCGGTCACCGCGCCCGCGGCCCCCTGAACGGCGTAGACCGCCTCGCCGCTATCGCTGCGGAAGAGGTTCGCCGGTCCCTTGATCGTGAGGGTATCGAGCACGTCGCCGTCGAGCGCGTCGATCACTGTCACCTTCGCATCGGCGTGGTCAGAGACGAACAGCCTCCAGGCGGTAAGCTCGGTGCTGTCCTCATCCGCCAGAGCGGCGCCGCCGGCAAGGCAGGTTGCCATTGCGAGGGCCGAAACGCTCAGCAAAAATCTTCTCATGTTTCTCTCCTTTATGTTAGCACATTACAGTTCCAGGTGGATAACGCGGCCGGGGTCTGATTCTCAGTCGGCGGCCAGCGCCGCGGTGATCGTCGCGACGTTGTGGCGCATCAGTTCCAAATAGGTAGGAGCCGGGCCATCCGGCTGAGACAGCGCGTCGGAATAGAGTGTCCCGCCGAGCGACAGGCCCGCCTCCGAGGCGATCTGCTCGACAAGGCGCGCATCGGCGATGTTCTCGGCAAAGACAGCAGCCGCACGGCGCTCCCTGATCTCGCGAATGAGCGAAGCGACATCGGCGGCCGAGGCTTCCGATTCCGTTGAGACACCCTGCGGCGCGAGGAAGGTCACCCCGTAGTCTCGCTCGAAATAACGGAAGGCGTTGTGGGCGACGACGGCAACGCGCCTGTCTTCGGGGATGGCGTCGACCGCCTGCCTGACGTCCGATTCAAGCGCCGTCAGTTCTTCCAGATAGACCTGTGCGTTCTCCTCATATGTCTGGCAGCCTTCTGCATCCGCCTCGCAAAAGGCGCGTGCGATGTTCTGGACATAGACCTTTGCGTTCGCCACGGACTGCCAGGCATGGGCGTCGTAAGGCGCTTCGTGGAAGACCGCGCGGTCTCCGTAGTAGTGATAGTGGCCGCCTTCGGGATCGCGCAGAATTTCAGCGCCTTCCGTCAGCTCGACCACGGGGGCCGTCGTTCCACTCGCCTCGATCAGTCGCGACAGGAAGCCTTCGAACATCAGGCCGTTGACGAGGACCACATCGGCGCGCGCGATTGCGATGGCATCGGCAGGGCGCGGCTCGTAGACATGGGCGTCGCCGTTCGGTCCCACGAGGGTCCTGACCTCAACTCGGTCGCCACCAACGGTTTGCGCGAAATCGCCAATGATGGAGAAGGTCGCCACCACGGAAAGCCTGTCGGTTTGGGCCTGCGCGGGCAGCGTCAGGGAGGCAAATGTTATAACGATCAGCTTTGCGGCAAGCCTTGTCAGTTTCATCAACATCATTCAGTTACCCCGTGGTTGTCAGGCGGTGCGATGCGCCACTCGCGGGAGGCGTGCCAGAAGCACACCGCGCGGGCTCGCGATCACCGAAACAAGATAGGCCGCGCCTGCCGACAGGATGATTGCCGGGCCGGACGGCAGCGAGGCATGGTAGGAAAGAAGCAGACCGGAGATCGAAGACAGGAGGCCAAGTCCGATCGCCAGCAGGCACATGATCTCGACACGTTGGGTCCAGAAGCGCGCGGCGGCGGCTGGCAGAATCATCAGCCCGACCGAAAGCAGGGTGCCGAGCGCCTGGAAGCCGGCGACGAGGTTGATCACCACGAGGCCGAGGAAGATGAAGTGGACCGGGGTGCCGAGACGCGAGACCGAGCGCAGGAACAACGGATCCAGGCACTCGGCGACGAGTGCGCGCCAGAAGATGCCGAGCGAGGCAATGGTGAGCGCGCAGACAAGGCCGATCAGCATCAAGGCATCATTGTTGAGTGCAAGCACGGTGCCGAACAGAACGTGCATCAGATCGACGCTTGAACCGCGCAACGATACCATCAGCACGCCGAGCGACAATGAGATCAGGTAGAAGGCGGCCATCGATGCGTCCTCCTTCTGGATGGTCAGTCGCGCGACCATGCCTGCGCCGAGTGCCACGATGACGCCGGCGATCAGACCGCCGATGGTCATCGGTACGATCTGGAGACCATAGAGGAGGAAGCCCGCAGCCGCGCCCGGCAGGATCGCGTGCGCCATCGCGTCGCCAGTCAGGCTCATGCGACGCAGCATCAGGAACACGCCGACCGGACATGCGCTTAATGAAAGCATGAACGCGCCAAGAAGCGCGCGCTGCATGAAGGCGAACTCGACAAAGGGAGCGATGAACGTCGTGTGGAGCACGTCCATCACGCGGCTCCTCTCTGGTCCGCGCGCGTAGGAATATCCTCGTGATTGGCATCGCCATGATCGTGTGCGTGCGCTGTATGCGGCTCGCACCAGGGCGCGTTTTCGTCCCACGCCTCATGGAACCGCCGCGCGCGTAGCAGGTTCTCCGGCGAGAGCACCTGCCGCGCCTCCCCCCATGCGACAGGCTGGCGCGCCAGAAGCAGGGCTTCGGGAAAGTGCTCGCGCACCAAGTCGAGATCGTGGACCACCACAAGGACTGTACGGCTTTCGCCGTGCCAACGCTTGATGAGGGCGATCAGGTCGGACACTGTCCTGGCGTCTATTGCGTTGAACGGCTCGTCAAGCAGGATCAGGTCGGCATCCTGCACAAGCACGCGCGCAAACAGCGCCCGCTGCAATTGTCCCCCCGACAGCGTGTCGATCGGCCGCTTGTCGAAGCCTTCCAGACCCACTCCCGAAAGAGCCTTTGCAACTGCCTCACGGTCCTCTGGCCGGAAGCGGCCGAGCAGGCCGCGCCGCGGCCAAAGGCCCAGCGATACGAGATCGACCACACGAGCCGGAAACGAGCGGTCCAGTTCCGATTGCTGCGGCAAATAGGCCAGTCGCGTTCCCGGCGCGACCGCGCAGGAACCGCTTATCGGCTTCAGCAAGCCGACAATGCCCTTCATCAGTGTCGACTTTCCCGATCCGTTGGCGCCCACCACGGCAGTCAGTGCGCCCTTGCGCACGGTGCCGTTCAAATGATGGACGGCCGGATGGCAGTTGTAGCCGAGCGTCAAATCGCTAAATGTCAGGCATGCTTCGGGCATTGGGCGGCGTGATTCCGTTGGCTGGACCGGAGCAGGTCTTGAGCGCGATAGCGCGTAATGTTATTACGTCTATCATCGGAGCCGCGATATGGCAACGGACCCCGGAGAACCCAACGATGGTTCATGTGCATGAACTGACGAAGAACCAGACGCTTGTCCTCAATGCCCTGGCAAGGACGGAAGGGCCTTCAAGCGCCTATTCGCTGCTCGACCGGTTGCGCGAGGACGGGTTCCGCGCACCGCTCCAGGTCTATCGGGCGCTGGAGAAGCTGATCGAATACGGCCTGGTCCACCGACTCGAAAGCCTTAACTCCTTCGTCGCCTGCGCGCATCCTCATGACCACAAGCACGGCCTCGTCGCTTTCGCGATCTGCGACAATTGCGGTCAGGTCGATGAGTTCTCCGATGCAACTGTCGAAAAGCGTCTCAAGGGCTGGGCAAACGACCATTCCTACAAGCTCACCAAATCCACCATCGAGTTGCGCGGAACCTGCGCTGCCTGCCTGACGCAGTAAGCGCGGCCGGCGAACAGGCCGCGGCCCAACCCGCACTCCGATATTGAACGGTATAACAGAACATATGCTTTCATCCCCGGAGAACAGCATCGCGGCAGCTCTCCCTTCCGCTTCACCTCATCATGCCGGGATTGCCGGTCGCGACACGATTCCCGTGACCTTGCTGACAGGATTTCTCGGATCGGGCAAAACCACCCTCTTGAATCGTATGCTGGCTGACGGGCGTATGAAAGGCGCCGCTGTCGTCATCAACGAGTTCGGATCGGTCGCGGTGGATCATGATCTCGTTCACAAGGGTTCCGAACGCTATGTCGTCACGACGACCGGCTGCCTGTGCTGCACCGCAACCAGCGATGTTCGCACCTCGCTGTTCGAGTTGCAGGAGATGGCCCGCAGGGGCGACGCCCCCCCGTTCGATCGCGTGATCGTCGAGACGACCGGCCTCGCCGATCCTGCGCCGATCGTGAACAGCCTCATTCCGGGCGGTGCGCCCGCCACCGGCTTCCGCGACCATGCCGTGGCACGCAGGTTCAGACTGTCGAACGTCGTTGCCACCTTCGACGCCGAGGCTGGAGAGGCGGCACTGGACGGCCATATCGAGGCATGGAAGCAGATCGCATTTGCCGATGACGTGGTAATTACCAAGGGCGATCTCGCGCCAGAATCCTCAATGATTGCGCATGGCAGGATTTCGGGTCTCAATCCCTTCGCGCGTCTCCATGACCGACATCGTGCCGGCTTCGATCCGCTCGCGCTCGTCGGCAGCGGCTCCTACTCCCCGACCGGGCGCCTCGAGGATGTTGCGGGATGGCTCGTCATGGAAACTATGGGCGCGCATGAAGCGCACGAACACGATCCTGACCGGCACGGCGACGTAAGAGCGTTGCAGCTTCGGGCGGATGACCCGCTCGATCCGAAGGCCGTCGAGACGTTCCTGACCATCCTGACCGGGCAACAACAAGCCGGACTGCTGCGCCTGAAGGGCTTGCTCGCGCTCGGTGACGATCCGGCCCGTCCGATGGTTGTTCATGCCGTGCAGCATCGGCTCTATCCGTCGCTCCGGCTCGACTGCTGGCCTGATTCCGACACGACCAGCAGGCTCGTCCTCATCGGGACCGATCTTCCCGTCGAACCGATCCGGAAACTCTTCGAAACGCTGGCACGTCGGAAGCGCTCGTGGTGGGGCGGCAAAGGAAAACGATGAAGCTCAATCTCAATCCTCTTCAACGAAACCCTTTAGGCAGGAATCCACGTATTCCCGCCGCAACAGCCGCCATCAAGGACTGGACGCGGACAGCTCTGCGCCTCGAAGACGAGGCGGTCATATCCGTCAACGAGTTGTCCTGCTCGAAACCCGACTGTCCACCGCGTGAAACTGTCGTGCTGATACTGCGTTCAGGCGCGCCGGCGACCCGTATATCCATCCACAAGGCGATCGTGGACATTTGCGAACGGGATGTGATCGACGCCAGCCTCAACAGAGCTGACACCCTGCACGCGAAAGGCCCGTCCGACGCTGCGCCTTGACCTGAATAGGCGAACTTTCGGCACAATCGGAAGGCGGCCATCAACTGGCAGAAAGCAAAGGAACTCGATCATGCAGCACGACGCGATCATTGTCGGCGGCAGCTATGCCGGAATGGCTGCTGCCCTACAAATCCTCCGGGCACGTCGCTCCGTATTAATCATCGATGCGGGGCTCCGTAGGAACCGTTTTGCCAGCCATTCTTTCGGCTTCCTCGGGCAGGACGGCGCCGATCCAGCGCGGATAGCGAAGGCTGCGAGCGAACAACTCAAGGCGTATCCGACGTTGACGTGGATCGAGGGCACTGCCGAGAGGGCGTCGGGAGTGAAGGATGCTTTCGTCGTCACGACCACCGACGGCCGCCGTCATGAAGGCCGTCGCCTTCTGTTCGCTATCGGCGTAGTGGACGAGCTTCCTGCGATCGAGGGGCTGGCAGAACGCTGGGGCAAAAGCGTCTTCCACTGCCCCTACTGTCACGGCTACGAACTGGACCGCGGCCGCATCGGCGTCATCGCAACGGGGCCGGCCTCGCTCCATCATGCGCAGCTTATCCCGGAATGGGGCGAGGTGACGTTTCTGGTTAACGGCGCGCTCACACTCGAAAGGGCTGCGCACGAAGATCTCGCGGCGCGCGGCGTAGCGGTTGAGGAAACGCCGATCGCAAGGCTCGACGGGCATTCAGACGTGCTCCTCGCAGACGGACGCCGCCTGTCTTTCGCGGGGCTGTTTACGGCGACACGTAATGCGCCCGCGACTCCGATCGCAACGTCCCTCGACTGCGAGATCGAGGAGACCCCATTCGGCACGCAGATTCGCACGGATTCGATGAAGGAGACTAGCATACCGGGCGCCTTCGCCTGCGGTGACGCCTCGCGCGTTCCCCACTCCGTATCATTGGCGGTCGGGGACGGAGCATGGGCCGGAGCGACGCTTCATCGTTCGCTGGTCTTCTGATCGCTGATTTCGACGCGTTCTGATCAACTCGCTGTCACCGTGCATGCTATTACATAGTCGGCGCCATGCCGCAGGCCGTCCTCCTGAGAGCACAGGACAACGCCACGAGCACGTATCTCCTCGATCTTCGACCGTAGCGCTGCGACGAGCTTCTGGTCCTCGATCTTGGGCAATCGTCTCAGCGCCATGTCTAGTTGGGAATGTACCCACTTTTCGCGATAACGGTTGGGAAAGCGCTTTGCATGGGTGACTGTGAAGCCGGCGCCTTGCAGGGAATCGACCACCCATTCGGCCGGGTATTCGCGATAGGGGCCTTCATCCGCTAGGAGCAGGCAGGCGTCGCGCAGACGGCCGATCTCCCTGACGATCCGGGCGGCCTCGGTCGGGGCGTCGCCGACGATGTAGGGGTCAAGTCCGACCACGTAGAGATGCCGCCCGACATGCGGCAATAGCCGCTTGAACAGATGAGGCTGGAAATAGGGAGAAAATCCCTCGACCGCGCCGACCAGGTAGTCGGCAAGAACGGTATCGAAAACCTCGCCTTGCAGCAGCGCGGGATCGACCCAGTTGCCGACAAGCAGCCGGTCCTGTGGACGCAGCCGCGGGCCGATCCGTTCCGTGACCTGCCGCGCGTGATCCGTGGCACCCGTCACGCCGACCCATCGTTTCGTAGGCAGGGCGGTGCTCCAGAGGGCGGAATTGAGGCCGGTGCCCGCATCCAGAAACCTGCCCCAATCGGAGCCCGCATGAAGCTGCTCGATACAACGAAACAGTGCGGATACTTGGGCGTCGTTCGCTGCCTTCCCCCGATCATCCAACCCTGTCGGCTGCGCGGATTTCTCGTCCGTCCCCGCGGCTAAGGCGACACCGTCAAATGGGTGCGCAGTCGCGGCGGTTTTAGGGTTTCTCGATGAGGGTTTCTGTGAATGCGTGACCTGGATCGTTCGCACGGGTCAAAAATCCGTTGTTCAATAGGATGTAATGGTATAACAAAACATACTTTCCAGCCTGGCCTTATGAGGGGGTCACATGCAATCCAGAACCGTCCTTTTGTCCGCTGTCAGCGTGATCGCCCTGACCGCCACTGTCCATGCGCAGGAGTTTGTGGACGCTGCCGGGACCACCGTGCTCGACCCCATCATCATTATTTCGGACCCGCTGGGGCGATCGCAGAACGATCTGACCGCGGGCGTGGTGGTGCTCAGCGGCGAAGAGCTGCAACGGCGTCGCGAAACGACGCTCGGCGAGACCCTGACCGGCATCCCCGGCATTCACTCCGATACGTTCGGCGGCGGGGCCAGCCGGCCAGTCATCCGAGGCCAGACCGCTCCCCGTGTGAAAATTCTGAGCGACGGGGCGGGCCTGTTCGATGCCTCAGAGGTATCGCCGGACCATGCGATCCCGGTTGAGCCGATGCTGTGTCCGGGATCAGCGCCCATGGGCCATCTGAGGTGATTTCGTAAAGGAGGGTTTCTGGCTCATCGTAACCGCCAAGGAGTGGAGATGAGACAGAAACCCGGAACGCCCAAGCTGCCGGCCGATCGTGTCGTGAAAGACATCCGTCGGCGCACGCGCAAGCATCATTCGGCGGAGGAGAAGATCCGTATCGTGCTCGAGGGCCTGCGTGGCGAGGAGAGCATCGCGGAGCTGTGCCGGCGCGAAGGCATTGCGACGAGCCTCTACTACAGCTGGTCGAAGGAGTTCCTCGAGGCCGGCAAGAAACGGCTGGCGGGGGACACCGCGCGCCAGGCGAG
>NZ_JHZK01000050.1:7500-9304 GCF_000688515.1 Afifella pfennigii DSM 17143
CTCGGCATGACGCCGGAGATGGTGGAGGACCTCGTCCGCATCTTTTCCTTCGACGTCGATATGCAGGGCCGCATCGGCCGCGCCGACACGCTGGAGGCGATCTATTCCGGCGACAGCGAGGAGGAGATTCTCTACGCCTCCCTCAATCTCGGCGGCGAGCAGCACCGCTACTATCGCTTCCGCACGCCCGAGGACGGCATGGCCGCCTATTACGATCCGGAAGGCAAGAGCGCCAAGAAGTTCCTGGTCCGCAAGCCCGTGCCGAGCGGTGTCTTCCGTTCCTCGTTCGGCATGCGGCGCCATCCCATCCTCGGGCGCTATAAGATGCATTCCGGTGTCGACTGGGCGGCGCCCCGAGGCTCGCCAATTCTCGCGGCCGGCAGCGGCAGCGTTTCGCATGCCGGCTGGAAGTCCGGCTACGGCAAGCGCGTGGAGATCCGTCACGCCAACGGCTATGTCTCGACCTATAGCCACATGTCCGGCATCGCCAAGGGAATCGCCTCCGGCGGCCGGGTCCGCCAGGGCCAGATCATCGGCTACATCGGCTCCACGGGCCTCTCCACCGGCCCGCATCTGCACTACGAGATTCTCGTCAACGGCCGCTTTGTCGATCCGATGAAGATACGCGTACCGCGCGGGCGCACCCTCGCCGGTGCCGATCTTGCCGCCTTCGAGAAGGAGCGCGAGCGGATCGATTCGCTGATCGCCAAGGATGCGCCTTCCCGCCTGGCCGGCATCCGCAAATAGGCCGCCCGCGGCTCCGTCCCCATAGCGCCGGAGCCTGCTTCATCCTAGATGAGACGTTCCAACCGCCGCCCTATCGGTGGCTGGCAAGATACGGCCCCCGCGCTGTGCCGACGGGACGGCCAATCGACACGAAGGAGCAGCAAATGGTGCCACGCGGCGTATTGATTGCATTGTGGGTTGCGGCGGTAGCGGCCCTCGTCGGCGTAACCGCCATGTGGATTGCCAGCCGAAACGATGCCGGGATCGCCGCCGGCGAGCCGCTCGGCGGCTCCTTCGCGCTTGTCGACGATCTCGGCGAGCCGGTGACAGAGGAGATTCTTCGCGGCAAGCCGACCGCCATCTTCTTCGGCTTCACCCATTGCCCGGATGTCTGCCCAACGACGCTCGCCGAAATGGCCGGCTGGAGCGAGGCGCTCGGCGAGAGGGCCAACGACATGAACTTCATCATGATGACCGTCGACCCGGAGCGCGACACGCCCGAACAGCTGCACGACTATATCGGCGCCTTCGAAGCCGATATCCGTGGCATCAGCGGTGAGCCGGACGACGTGCGCGCTGTGCTCGACGATTTCCATGTCTACTACCGCAAGGTGCCGATGGAGGAGGGCGACTACACCATGGACCATACCGCCTCCGTCTTCCTTCTCGATGAGACGGGCCGTCTTGCCGGCACGATCTCTTTCCAGGAGGATACCGAGACCGCGCTGGCTAAGCTCAATCGCCTGCTTGACGGCTGAACGGCAGCGCTACAGTTGACTGTTAAGAAGCCGTCTGGAGCGCGGTTTTGGGGCCAATGGCTTTGGCAAAGGCCTCCAGGATGAGGCGCAAGAGAAGCCTCAGCCAGCGGAGGATGAGGCGGAAGTTGTAGCCGGCGGCGGTGAGGACGGCATTGGCGTGGTCGCCGTGGCGTCCCTTGAGGAAGTTGCGGCCCA
Organism: Afifella pfennigii DSM 17143; assembly: GCF_000688515.1. Classification (GTDB taxonomy): domain Bacteria; phylum Pseudomonadota; class Alphaproteobacteria; order Rhizobiales; family Afifellaceae; genus Afifella; species Afifella pfennigii. The sequence goes on from NZ_JHZK01000050.1 coordinate 9,180, forward strand.
TGTGGCCGTCGGTCTTGAGGTGTCCGATAACGGCCTCGATGGCGGATCGTCTTCTGAGCTCCTTCTTGATGGCCCCGAACACGCCCCGCTTCTGCCCGGAGCGGAAGACGCCGAGCGGCCTTGGC
>NZ_JHZK01000051.1 GCF_000688515.1 Afifella pfennigii DSM 17143
GTCTATGTCGACAAGGGCTACCGCGGCCACGATGCGCCAAGGCCGCTCGGCGTCTTCCGCTCCGGGCAGAAGCGGGGCGTGTTCGGGGCCATCAAGAAGGAGCTCAGAAGACGATCCGCCATCGAGGCCGTTATCGGACACCTCAAGACCGACGGCCACATGGGCCGCAACTTCCTCAAGGGACGCCACGGCGACCACGCCAATGCCGTCCTCACCGCCGCCGGCTACAACTTCCGCCTCATCCTCCGCTGGCTGAGGCTTCTCTTGCGCCTCATCCTGGAGGCCTTTGCCAAAGCCATTGGCCCCAAAACCGCGCTCCAGACGGCTTCTTAACAGTCAACGATGCAAGGCGGGTTCCTTCCGGCGCATCTTACCCTGCGGCGGGCGAGTTTCTGCGCATGTCGCCGTGCCAGGCCTCACGAGGCTTGGCCGGCAGCGCCGGCATGAAGGCGAAGGATCTTGTGCGCCCTAAGCAGGTGCGGCCGGTCGATCATCGTGCCGTTGAGTTCCGCAACACCTTCGCCGGCGCTCTCCAGCGCCTCGATCACCGCCTTCGCCCAGCGGATCTCGGCCGGTTCGGGCTGGAAGGCGCGATGGATCACCGGCACCTGGGCCGGGTGGATCGCCATCTTGCCGGTGAAGCCGAGAGCCTTGGCCAGGCGCGTCTCGCGCCACAGCCCCGCCTCGTCGCGGAAGTCGGTGTAGACGGCATCGACCGGGGCGACGCCGGCTTCAAGGGCTGCAAGCAACGTCAGGTCGCGGGCCATGAGAAACGGCCCATAGTAGCGGCCCGCTTCGTCGCGATTGCGCTCCGCGCCCATATCGGCGCACAGATCCTCGCCTCCCCAGGTGAGAGCGACGAGACGCGGATGGAACCAGTCCTCGCGCATCAGCCGGCGCAAGCCGCGCACGCTCTCCGTGCCGATGGCCATGATGCCGGTGCTCTCCTTGCCGCCATGCTTGGCGATGAGACCGGCGAGCGCCTCGATATCGTCCGGCCCCTCGCATTTGGGAAGAACATAGCCTTGCGGGCTGCCCGCGGCCGTGGCGGCGACATCGGCCTCCGTCAGTCCGCTTGCCAGGGGATTGACGCGCACGAAGCGAGACATGGGTGCCGGGCGGGCCAAAAAGCGCGCGACCTCGTCGCGCGCCGCCGTCTTGTTGGTCGGGGCCACCGCATCCTCAAGGTCGAGGATCAACGCGTCGGCCGCGCTCGCGGCAGCGCGGGCGAGCTTGCGCGGGCTGTCGGCGGGAACGAACAGGTAGGAGCGAAAGGACATCGCTAGCGCGCCGTGATCGGTTGGGCGGTCAGCAATCTCTCGATGATGCGGGCGTAATCCGAAACCGAATCCCGATTAGGGTTGAACCATTCGACCGAGCCGTTAAGGGCTCCGACCAGCGCAAAGCGCAGATAGCGCACATTCTCGCTCGTGGCATTGGGGCCCAGGAAGTCGCGGACGAGATCGACCCAGAGCTGGTCGTAGCTGCGCCGCACGTCGCGGAGCTGTTCGCGCACCGCCTCCGGCACGAAGGGGTAGCAGCGGATGTGCGAGGAGACGAAATCGCTCTTCTCAAGCAGGGTTTCCAGATGGATGCGCACGGCCACGGATAGCCGCTCCGCCGGCGAGCGATCGGCTTTGCCAGCAAGCCCCTCGCGCACGGCGGCCTCGATCGCCTCCACGCCGATGCGCATGACCTCCGTCGCCAGTTCGTCCTTGGAGGCGAAATGGTAGTAGAGACTTCCTGCCTTCATGTTCACTTCGGCGGCCAGATCGCGCAGCGACATCTCGGCGTAGCCGACGCGGCGCATCATGCTGGCGGCGGCCGCGAGGATTGCCGCTCTTGCCGCCTCAGCCTTGGCGCGCTGGCGAACGCTGCCCGTCGCCGCCTCGCTTCTGCTCATGTCGCTTTCCGTCCCTGGCGGCATTTGCCCATGATGCTCTGGCTTCACGACCTAGTGTTGCGTGCCCGCGCGCGCCGCCGCAAGCCGGCAGCATGACGAGTTTGCCGAGATTGCGCCGGTCATCGAGATGGTTTCATCGGCGATTGCCCCGGCACGGCAGCTGCTGACCGTTTCGCCCGGCGCAGGCGGCGCGATTTGCCGCTCACGCCGCTGCCGGCCGCTTGCGCATCAGCGCGGCGCGGTCACAGGTGCCGCATAGCACGCCATCCTGATTGAAGCATTCGTGGCGCAAAGTGACGATGCCCTCGCCGGGGCGGGACTTGCTCTCGCGCTTGTCGAGCACCCTGGTGCGCATACGGATGGTGTCGCCCTCGAACAAGGGGTTGGGAAAGCGCACATCCGTCATGCCCAGATTGGCGACGGTCGTGCCGAAGGTCGTGTCGTTCACCGTCATTCCGACCATGCAGCCAAGGGTGAACAGCGAATTGACCAGCGGCCTGCCCCACACCGATTGGGCCGCCGCGTGGGCGTCGATATGAAGCGGCTGGGTGTTCATGGTCAGCAGCGAGAACCAGCGGTTGTCGGCTTCCGTAATGGTGCGCGTCCATGCGTGGTCGAAGACCATGTCGACCTTGAATTCCTCGTACCAGAGCCCAGGCATCAGGCTGCTTCCTCCATCTCGATCAGGATCGTCTTCGCGCCATGGGTGTCGCCGGCGGCACAGGCCACCTTGGCGACGATGCCGTCGAACGGGGCGGCTAGCGTGTGCACCAGCTTCATCGCCTCCATCTCAAGCAGCGGGTCACCCGACTTCACCCTATCGCCCGTGGCGACGTGCACCTTGGTGACAAGCCCCGTCAGCGGCGCCAGGATCTGCCCGGCGGCTTGGTCTTCGGTGCGGGCGCTGAGGCGCGCCTCGGCCAAGGGCCGGGCTGTGAGGGAAAGGCTGAGACCTTCGCCGACCGCATGGATGAGCTCGCCCTGGCGCCACACCGCCGGGGGCTCGTCCTTGAGGGCGAGGGAGTGAGGGCCGCTCTCAACCGACAGGCCGGCCCCGAAGCAGAGCGCCAGATCGGCCTGGCCGTACTCGTCTTCCACGTGGAGCGGGACGGTGCCGGTCCGACGCGGCCGGGTGACGCGGAAGCCGTCGGTGCGGTGTAGCGGGCTGTCCGTGGAAGCGGCTATGAGCACGGCCGCAGCCCTGCCACGCAGGCGCAGAAGGCTGTTTGCATCGGGATGCCAGCCCTCCGGGAAAGCTTCTTGCAGGAAAGCGGTCGTGGGCGTCTTCTCGGCGAATGCGTCGGCCCGCAGGCAATCGGCCAGAAAAGCCTGGTTGGTCGGAACGCCCGGCATCGCCAACGCCTCCAGCCCGGCGATCAATCGCTTCCGGGCGGTATCGCGATCGACACCATAGGCGATCAGCTTGGCCAGCATGGAATCGTAGCTGGTGCCGACTTCCGAGCCGGCCGCGACACCGCTGTCGAAGCGCAGGCCCGACGGTGGAACGACGTCCAGGAAACGGCCGGTGGCCGGCAGAAAACCGCAATCGGGCCGCTCGGCGTTGATGCGCACCTCGATCGCATGGCCGCGCGTGACGATCTGCTCCTGGCTCAGGTTCAGGGGAAGGCCTGCTGCCTGGCGCAGTTGGAGCTCCACCAGATCGACACCGCAGATGGCTTCCGTCACCGGATGCTCCACCTGCAGGCGGGTGTTCATCTCCAGGAAGTACGGCTCTCCGCTGCCGGCCTCCATGATGAATTCCACGGTACCGGCGCCGGCGTAGTCGATGGCCCGCGTCAGCTTCAAGGCGCTGGCGAAGAGGCGCTCGCGGATAGCGTCGGCGAGATTGGGAGCGGGAGCCTCCTCGATAACCTTTTGGTGGTTGCGCTGCACGGAGCAGTCGCGCTCGTGAAAATGCCGCGCGCCGCCTCTGCCGTCGCCGAAGACCTGCACCTCAAGATGACGCGGCGCGCCGATCAGCTTCTCCAGGAACACGGTGTCGTCGCCGAAGGCGGAGCCTGCCTCGGCCTGTGCGCTGGCCAGCGCGGCGGCGAGCGCCTCGGCGCTCTCCACCCGGCGCATGCCGCGGCCGCCACCGCCGGCGCTTGCCTTGACCATGACCGGAAAGCCGATGCGTTCAGCCGCTGCGATCAACTCTTCGTTTGAGGCTCCGGCCCCCTCGAAGCCCGGCACGACGGGCACGCCGGCCTTCGCGGCGATGCGGCGGGCCTCGATCTTGGAGCCCATCGAGCGCACCGCATCGGCTGATGGGCCGATGAAGATGAAGCCTGCCTCCGCACAGGCTTCGACGAAGGCAGCGTTCTCCGACAGAAAGCCGTAGCCTGGGTGGACGGCGTCGGCGCCGCTTGCCCGCGCGGCGGCGAGCACCGCTTCGATGCAGAGATAGCTTTCCGATGGTGCCGCCGGACCAAGACGGTGGGCCTCGTCGGCCAGCCGCACATGCAGGGCCTCCGCATCTGCATCGGAATAGACGGCCACCGTGCGCAGCCCGAGCCGGCGGCAAGTGGCGATGATGCGGCAGGCGATCTCGCCGCGATTGGCGATGACAACGGTGCGGATGGGAAAGGGAGCGGTCAGAAACGCGGTCATCTCCGTCACATCCTGTAGACCGGCCGCGCCGGCTTGTGCGCCGGGCGCATGCTGCCGAGCGCGAGGCATATCCCCAAGACCCGGCGGGTATCGCGCGGATCGATGATGCCGTCGTCGAAAAGGCGGGCGGTGCAGAAATACGGGTCGGATTTCTCGTCGAACATGCGCCGTAGCTGTGCCTCCTGACGGGCCAGCTCCTCCTCATCGGCGGCGCCTCTGCTGATGGAGGCGCGGCGCAGATCCATGAGAACGGCGCTGCCGACGTCGGGGTTCATGCCCCCGAGCCGAGCGTTGGGCCACATGAACAGGAAGCGCGGGCGAAAGCCGCGCCCCGACATGCCGTAATTTCCCGCGCCGTAAGAGCTGCCGGTAATCACCGTGTAGCGGGGCATGCGGGCGTTGCTCATGGCATAGACCAGCTTGGCGGAATGTTTCGAGATGCCGCCGGTCTCCGCCTCGCTGCCGACCATGAAACCGGTGGTGTTCTGCAGAAACAAAAGCGGCGTCAGACGTTGGTCGCACAACTCGATGAAATGCGTCGCCTTGAGGCAGGCCTCGGCGAACAGCACGCCGTTATTGGCGAGGATACCGACGGGAAAGCCTTCGATATGGGCAAAGCCACAGACGATGGTTTCGCCCCAATCGGCTTTGAATTCGTGAAAGGCGCTGCCGTCCACCAGGCGGGCGATGATCTCTCGCTGGTCGAAGGGGCGGCTGAGGTCGGTACCGACGATGCCGGGAATCTCGGCAGCGTCGAAGAGCGGCGCGCTTGGAGATTCCACCCGGTTCTGGAAGGGCTGGGCATAGTTCAGCGCCCCCACCATGTCGCGCAGGCGACCGAGCGCGGAACGCTCGTCGGGGGCTATGTGATCGCTGACGCCGGAGCGGAAGGTGTGCAGCGCCGCGCCGCCCAGCGCCATGCGGTCGACCACCTCGGAGATGGCCGCCTTGACGATTTGCGGTCCGCCGAGATGGATGGAAGCGTTGCCGTCGACCATGACGAACTCGTCGCACAGAGCCGGGATATAGGCTCCGCCGGCCGTGCATTCGCCGAACACCACGGCAAGCTGGGGCAGGCCTTCCGCCGACATCCGGCACTGGCGATAGAACGTGCCGCCGAAATGGTTCTCGTCGTAGAAGACCTCTTCCATCTGGTTGAGGTTGGCGCCGCCGCAATCGACGAGATAGAGCACCGGCAGGCGGTTTTCCGCGGCGATATCCTGCGCGCGGATGTGCTTTTTCACCGTCTCGCGGTAGAAGCTGCCGCCCTTCACCGTGGCATCGTTGGCGATGATCATGCAGGCGGTTCCGCGCACCGTGCCGATGCCGGTGACGATGCCCGCGCCCGGCAGCTTGCCGTCGTAGAGGCCCCAGCCGGCGAGAGGCGTCAGTTCGAGGAACGCCGTACCGGGGTCGATCAAGAGGTCGATCCGTTCGCGCGCAAGCAGTTTGTTGCGGGCCCGGTGGCGCTCCACCATACGCTCGCCGCCGCCCGCAAGCGCCCAGTCCAGCCTTTCGTGGAGCTGCTCGATCAGTGTTTCGTAGGCTTCCTGTCGCGCGCGAAAATCTGGGTCGCGCTTGTCGAGGGAACTATGGAGAGCGGTCATTTGTCGTGCTTGCGTTTGTTACGTCTGCTGGAATCGAAGGCGGCTGCCACGCTTTGATGGCGACGGTCTCGTCCTCGCTTGCCTCAGGCGGCGGCCGCGCCGGTTTGCACAAGCATCGCGGCGGTGCCCTCCTGCACCGTCTCGTCCTTCTGGTTCAGGACGGCAAAGTGCAGGGTGACGATGCCATCGCCGGCCTTGGTGCGGCGCGTGGAATGGGTGGTGACGCGGGCGTGGACGGTGTCCCCGAAGCGGATGGGGCCGCAAAAATCCCAGTTGAGGTTCAACAGCGCCAGGGCGGTGCCGTTGATGAGATTGAGCTGCGACATCAGGCCGATGGCCATCGACATGCCCAGCGGGCCGTGAGCGATGCGCGTCCCGAAGCGGGTGTCGCGGCAATGCTCCTCGTCGGTGTGCAGGGGATTGTAGTCGCCGGAGATGCCGCAGAACATCACGACATCCGCCTCCGTGACGGTGCGCGCCTGGGTCGTCCAGGTCTGACCGGGCTCGAACTCCTCGTATACGCGGCCCACGATCCGGTGCCTCCTTGCTCGACATAATATCAAACGGCTGTTAGTTAGAATAGCGCAAGGGTGCCGAGCCTGCAATGGCCGCTCGGTATCTTGCGGGCTGAGGCGATGGAGAGAGGGGGGCGGTGATGTATGCGGCTCCGATTGAGGCGAGCCTTGTGCGGGTGATGCAGGGGCGCATCGCCCATGACGATGAACTCGGCGTGCGCTATGGCGTCACAAAAGAGGGCGGGGTGAGCGTCGAGCTGCCCTTCGCCCCGTTCCTAAGTGATCCCGGACAGCGACATGTCGGCGTCGGACCGCTGGTCACGATTCTGGACAGCGTCTGCGGCATCGGCACGATGATGGCGCTCGACTTTCGCGAGAGCACGGCGACCGTCGATCTGCGTGTTGATTATCTGCGCTCGCCCGCCGAGGGCGCTTCGTGCCGGGCGGTGGCAAGGCCGGTGGAGATTGGCGGTCGGCCGGGCGCTGGCATGGTGATGATGCGCGCCGAAGTGTGTGAGGCCGATGGCCGCGAGCCGTTCGCGCACGCTGTCGGCCGGTTCATCCGTCGCCGCCTGCCGAACGTTCCTGCTCTGCGCTGCCTGCCGCCGTCGCGGCCGCGGGCAACCGCCCCCGACTATCGTGTCCTGATGGGGTTTGCGCCCGCCGAGGATGGCGGCTTGCTGATGCCGTACCGGCCGGGCTTGGTGGGTAACGGCTCCTTGCCGTCGCTGCATGGCGGGGCTGTGGCGGCCCATCTGCAGCAGGCCGCGTGCGATGCGGTGGCGGCGAGGAGCGAGCGGCCCGCACGGCTCGCGACCGCGCATTTCAGCTTCCTGCGCTTTGCCGGGGCCGCCGATACCGTGGCGGCGGTGACCGTGGAGCGGCTCGGCGCCTCCGTCGCCTGCGTGCGCGCCGTTTCCTGCCAGGAGCCTGGTCGCGCCGCGGCCAGCGGTGTCTTCACCTTCATCTTCGTCTGACCGGCGTCGCTTTCTGACCGGCGTCGCTGAGCCTGGTTTTTGTGCTTGCAAGCGCGCCGAGTTCCGTTAAGTTATCTAGCGGTCGTTAGATAGAAAAATAAATCGGCCGTTCTATCGGATAGCAAGCAGGGAGGAGTGCATGTCGAGGCACCAGAGGGCACGCGAGCTGGGGCTGTGGATTTCGGGTCTGGCGCTTGCGGGAACGCTCTTCGGGACGGCCGGTGCGCAGGAGACCCTGAGCTACGCCACCTACTTCAACGCCAACGACCCGTTGGTGCAAGTCGATACCTGGTTCATGGGCGAGGTCGAGAAACGCACGAACGGGGCGGTGAAGTTCGACACCTATATGGGTGGCGCCATGCTCGGAGGCCCGGACATCTATCCCGGTCTGTCGCGCGGTGCCGTCGATATCGGCATGAGCGTTCCGGCAGCCTTTCAGCCTGCCGATTATGTGCTGAGCAACGTCACGCTACCCTACATCACCGACGATTCCGTCGCGGTCACGTATGCCTTCAACCAGCTCGCCAAGGAATCCGATGCGCTCGCGGGCGAATACGCCCGGCAGAATGTGAAGCTGCTTTATGCGCTGGGCTTCTCGGAGAACACCATCTGGTCTGCCAAGCCCATCGAGAAGGTCGAGGATCTGAAGGGCATGCGCATCCGTTCGGTGATGAGCATCGCCAACGCGCTCGAAATGCTGGGTGCCGTGCCGGTGCAGATGGCTTTCGGCGACGCCGTCGGCGCGCTCCAGCGCGAGGTCATCGACGGCTTTTCCTCCGCCCCCTTCCTGACCAGTGTCGCGGTCGGCCTGCACGAATTCGCCCCCTTCGTGTCGGACGGCGGGGGGATGGGCGTCTATGCGGTCTCCGGCACGTCGATCAATCTCGATGTCTGGAACCGGCTGTCCCCGGAGGTGCAGAAGGTCGTCGAGGAGGTGGCCTCGGAGGTGCCCGACCACTACGCCTCGATCCTCGACGGCATGGTCGATGAGGCCGTCGCGGCGATTATCGACGCCGGGGCCACGAAGGTCGTCCTGATGAGCGATGCGGAAAAGGCCCGCCTCCGCGAGGCGGTCGCCGGCGCGCTTTGGGATAATACCAGCGGCATCGGGCTGTGACTCACCGGGGATTCCTTTGAACCTCGTGCCGTGATTTCCTCTTCGGGGGAGGATTCGGCGATGGGATCAGCAGTTGCGCTACGGATGGACTACTCCGCGGCCGAGCTTCGTCGACTGGCTCGGCTTTCGAAGGATGCACGACAGAGCAGCAGGTTGTTGTCGCTGGCGGCCGTGCTGGACGGCATGAACCGGAGCGACGCGGCGCGGATCGGCGGGATGGATCGCCAGACGCTGCGCGACTGGGTGCACCGCTTCAACGAGGCCGGACCCGAAGGGCTCCTGGACAACTGGTCGAGCGGGCCGCAGCCGCGTTTGTCGCCGGAGCAGCTCTCGGAACTGACGGAGAT
>NZ_JHZK01000052.1 GCF_000688515.1 Afifella pfennigii DSM 17143
TTCACCTCGGGGCTGCTCGCCTGGCGCGCGGTGTCCCCCGCCAGCCGTTTCTTGCCGGCCTCGAGGAACTCCTTCGACCAGCTGTAGTAGAGGCTCGTCGCAATGCCTTCGCGCCGGCACAGCTCCGCGATGCTCTCCTCGCCACGCAGGCCCTCGAGCACGATACGGATCTTCTCCTCCGCCGAATGATGCTTGCGCGTGCGCCGACGGATGTCTTTCACGACACGATCGGCCGGCAGCTTGGGCGTTCCGGGTTTCTGTCTCATCTCCACTCCTTGGCGGTTACGATGAGCCAGAAACCCTCCTTTACGAAATCACCTCAGATGGCCCATGGGCGCTGATCCCGGACAGTCGGCCAGCGTCGGACTGAACCGGGCAACTTCATCCTTGGAAACCTTGTGCCAGATCGGAAGGATGCGTGTCTGGCCTTGCACTTCGAGTGCGACGAGCCCGTCGAGTTCCTTGTTCGGCCATTCCTTGCCGAAGAAGTGCTCCGAAAGCACGACCACCCCGAAACGGGAGCCGGCAAGCCCGCGATCGATGTTGCGGCGCAGGCTGTCGCCGACCTTGAGCGTAAATTCGTCGTACCAGACGCTCGCACCTCTTTCCTGAAGCGCTTCAGCGAGGGCACGGACAAAGCCGTCCTTGTCCTCGCTGGCATGGGAGATAAAGAAATCATGGCTTTGCTGCTCATCCGGCACAGACTCCACTTGTGGGGCAGAGACGCGGCGGCTGCGAATCTCCGCAGAGACGCGCCGTTCATGCGTCTCGCGTTCACGAATGAGGCGCTTTTGTTCGTCCGCCATCTTCTTGCGCTGCTTTTCGTCTTCCTTTGCCTGGCGGTCTTCGTAGCTGCGCAGGCTCTTGGATTTCTCCGCAATTTTCCCCGCGATATCGGCCCGTTTCTTCTGCACCCCGGCGAGATCCCTGGTGGCACGCTCGGCCTCTTTGGCTTTGCTCTGAAGTGTGGACAGGCTCTTGGTGCGCGCGGCGGAGTCGTTTGCACGGTTGATCTTTGCCAGCAGGTCCGCCTCTTTTTTTGCCTCGCGGGCATCGGCCTTGCGCAGGTCCGCAATTTCCTTGCTGAGCCTGCTGATCTGGCTTTGGTTGATCGAACTCATCGCGTACCGCCTTTTGCCTCTTAAGCCCCTTTACCGCGTCATTGAAAAAACAGCCTCCAGCCTGCCCATTCCCGGCCGAATGATCTATAATAGCATATCTTAAGGTCGGTTTCGATCTGCAATACCAGATCAAATCTCGACACGCACCCCTTGATATGCTAAATTATATCAACAGGCGCATACGATATGTAGTAACAGATCATGAATGAGAATGATGAGATCATCGAAGCCCTCAAAAAGGGCCGGGACGCCAAGGGGCTGAGCCAGCGTGCGCTGAGCGCCCGCACAGGCGTGCCGCAAAGCCATATCTCGAAGATCGAGACCGGCAGCGCCGATCTGCGGGTGTCGAGCCTGATCGCGCTGGCCCGCGCCCTCGATCTCGAACTGCGCCTCGTGCCGCGCAGGGCGATTGCCGCCGTCGACAGCGTTATCAGCCAGACCGGCAGCGGAGCGGCCTCATCCCGGCCGCGCCCCGCCTACCGTCTCGATGATGACGATGATGATGATGACCATCGTCAGCATGAGGAGCACGGCGATGGCTGATGTCTCCGTCCTGAACGTGAAGCTCTACGGCAGGGTCATCGGCACGCTCACCCATGTCCAGGGCGACCGCACGCTCTTCAGCTTCACCGAGGACTACATTGCCGATGGACACCGCCCGACGCTCGGCCTTGGCTTCAAGGACGATCTCGGCGGCCTGATTACCAATCACGCGGCAACGCAGGTGCGCGTGCTGCCGTTCTTTTCGAACCTGCTCCCCGAAGGCCATCTGCGCGATTATCTCGCCGAACGCGCCGGGGTGAATCCGCTGCGCGAGTTCTTCCTGCTCTGGGTGCTGGGGCGCGACCTGCCCGGCGCGCTGACCATCGAACTCGCCGAAGGCGAAGCCTGGCCGCCCGGAACAGGCGACAAGACCGGCGAGCGGAATCAAAGCCGCGAGAACGCACTGCGCTTCTCGCTCGCCGGCGTCCAGCTCAAATTCTCGGCGCTCGGCGACACGAAAGCCAACAAGGGTCTGACCATCCCCGCCGAAGGCGTCGGCGGCTCATGGATCGTCAAGCTGCCCTCGGCCCGCTTCAAAAGCGTGCCTGAAAATGAATTCGCGATGATGAGCCTTGCCCGGCTGATCGGCATCGACGTTCCGGAGATCGACCTCGTTGATCTCACCGCCATCAAGAACCTGCCCGAAGGGCTCGGCGATCTCACCGGCAAGGCCTACGCCATCGCCCGCTTCGACCGCACGCCTGACGGCCCGGTCCATATCGAGGATTTCGCGCAAGTGTACGGCGTCTACCCGGAGAACAAGTACAAGAGCGCGAGCTACCGCAACATCGCGACCGTGATCGGCGCCGAAGGCAGCGATGCCGACATAGAGGAATTCACGCGCAGGCTGGTCTTCAACACGCTGATCGGCAATGCCGACCTGCATCTCAAAAACTGGTCGCTGATCTATCGCGACCGGCGCACCCCTTCTCTCTCACCGGCCTACGATTTCGTCTCAACCATCGCCTACATCAAGGACGACGAGGCCGCCCTCAAATATGCCCGCAAGCGCCGATTCGATGCGCTCGATGCCGACGAGCTCGCCTATCTCGCCGGCAAGGCACACCTGCCCGAAAAGCCCGTCCTCGATACCGCAAAGGAAACCGTCGCCCGCTTCCATGAAGCCTGGGCCAGGGAAAAGACGCACCTGCCGCAAGCCAAAAGCGTCACCGAGGCCATCGATGCGCATCTGGAGAGGCTGCCGCTGGTGAAGCTGTAAATAGAATGGCGTCCTATGGTCGCCATGAGCGTTCAGGCTTCGGGCTTACCGAGCTGGGAGCTGTCTCGCAGGGACGGCATATGCTCTGCAACAAGCGCTTTCGTCAGCTGCTCGCCGCGCCGACTTAGTTTGTCGATCCATTCCTCGGACATTGCCGAGAAATCGGTTGGGTACGCAAAGGCTTCTTCCCGCGAGATGAGATCCTCGGGAGGATATTTCAGACGCCGGTCGTCCTGTCCGAGATAGGGAAGCAGAAATCCCCTGATTCTGCCCGCGCTCTGCAGGTCAAACAGGCGTTTCATCGCTTCATTCTGGGCTCGATCGTGGATGCAGGCAAAAGCGCTGCTCAAACGAGAAAGCAGGAACTGGCTCGGCGGATCGAAGCGCAGACCGTAACCCGCCCGGCAGCAGATGATCGTGTCGATCTCCGTGACGTTCAAACTGATCTGCGGATCACGGTCCGGCCAAAGCGGGGCAAGTCCGAGATTGTCGTACACGCCGCCGTCCGTCAGCGTAACGCGCTCCTCCCGCCGCGAACCGTCCTTCTTATTGAATGGAATTATCTCGTCGAGAGCGGGCAGAAAAAGCGGATAGGCGGCGGAAGCTGTCACCGCATGTCCGAGCGTAAAGTCGCGGTCAGCGACCTCACCAAGGCGCCAGGACCCTGAGCTTTGCCGTGAGAAATAAAATGCGGAGCCGGTCCGAAGATCGGCGGCATTGACAATCAGGAGAGGTCCATCGGCCGGCAGATCGCGCAGGCGCCGACCTTTGAAGACATCGTCATCGAACACGCGGCGCAGGATTGTCGTTCTGCTTGCGAACCGGCGAAATGGCGGCCGCAGACCATCAAGCCGCCAACGGTCCCGCTTCGCCGGTGGCACCAGCAACGAGATGGCGCGCGCAGTTGCGGCAATCGCCCGCAGCAAAGCGCTTGTCGGGACAAGCACGGCCCAGCAATAAGCAGCACGCAAGCCCTCGGCGGTTTTGAAGGTCTTGCGGAGTGCGGGCCGGACAAAGCCTTGCGCCAACAGGCTGCGAATACGTGCTTCGAAATCCGGAAATGCGCCTTGATGAGCGGCGTAGAGCCCGCCGATGACGCTTCCACCGGAAACTGTGGAAACCACAGAGACACGGTCAAGAATGCCCAGTTCATCCAGGGCTCGCAGGCAGCCAAGGTGAAACGCGATCGCACGTGACCCGCCGCCTGACAGGGCCAGTCCTATCTTGGGCTCGGCCATTACTCTGCCCCCGCCGCTCTCAGGCCATCATCATGCCCGGTCGTTGATGGGAGTGCTTCGCGGTTCGCCAGGATTGCCCGCACGTTCTTGTCGCCGACGATCAGCATGAGCGCGGGCAGCGTGTCCATGTCAAAGAGCGTGGCAAGCCAGTCAATCTGCACGAGATCGGTCGCGCTCGGAGACGTTCCCGCGCGCGGTGGATGAGAGTGCCATTCACCGATGTAGCGGACATGACCGCCGGTACGCCGCAGGACCTCGTCGAGATATTGCTGAACACCTTCGGTCCCGCGCTCAAACCCATTCCGGCTGGACTTGCTGTCAGGGGGCGCGGGGGCCGCGTCGATCAGGTGGATGCGTTTCGCCGGAATATCGACGAGACCTGTCAGCACGCCGCCGGTCTCATTCGGCAAGCATTCCGCCCGCAGTGCCCGTATGCGGGCGATAAGCCGCTGATCGAGGGAAATCGACCAATCCCCCGCTGCAAAACACTCAACCGGCGACGGAGTCGCTTCGTGCACCTCGACGCCGCCGTGCTGCGACATCGACCATACCTTGATCGTGCCATCGGGTTGATCGAAGGCATTGCCCAGCCCCGCCGCCAGCAGACCGCTGAGGGTCATCACGCGCGATTCCGGGATCAAATTTGTAATAGCGCGGCATGCACCGGTGTAGGCATAGGTCCCGCCGGGCTCGTCGAGATGGCTTGCCAGGGCCGGCTCGCGGGCGAGAAGCCCTAGATACTGCGCTTCCAGGTCACGTAGATCGACCGACCGGTTCGCCGGTTCGGCGAGCAGAACGGCATCGCGGCCCGCCGGGTTGAAGAATGCGCTCGCGCGTCGTGCCGGTGACGGATGATCCGAGAGGGCGCGCGCTGCGAGGACGGAGGCTGTTGCATCGATGATGACCTCCGCTCCCTGGAGAGCTTCTTCGACACCGTTGGCTCGATCTCCGTCCAGCAGGTTGACTTCGATGCAACCTGCGATCGCTGCGGTGCTGTGGAGCGTCTTCGATAGAGCCTTGGCAAGCTGCGAGGCTTTCCCCTTCGTGACGCCGTCGCCCCGGGCCGTATGGCGGGCGAGATTGTGCGGCAGGATCAGGTCATCGTCGATGACCGTCCAGCAAAAGCGGCCTTCCCGGACGAGGCAGTCGGCAAGGTGGGAACCGGCGGCGCCAGCCCCTACCAGCACGCAATGGCGCTCATCGAGCCCGCTCCTGCCGGATAGCCGTGTGGCGAGTGTGCGGTCGAACTCGTAATGAACTTCGGCCGATTGCGCTGCAATCTCGCGCACCAGGGTTTCGTCGACCTGGCCAGGCGTCAATGGCGGCACATAGCCCACCTTGCTGCCTTCTCCGCGCTCCGCACGAATAGCTGCGCCGAGTGCGACTCCGACATCGCCGACGCTTTGCTGGGTGACGAAAGCTCTGAGGTCGGTGCCATCCTGCTGCGCCCCATCGGGCGCAATAATCGGCATCTCGACGATAATCGCGAAGCGGGAATTGATCCGCCATGCGGCGGGCGGCTCCTCGCCGAGCCAGGTTGCCAATCGGCCACGCAGATCATCAAACAGACTGATGCCGCGTTGCTCAAGCATGTCCGCGAGACTGCCGAGGTTGTGCGGCGCGAAGGCGAGCCGTTGCATGTTCTGCGGCGACACGCGGTAGCTCAGCACGCAAATCGGCTCGATGTCCTCGATACTTCCGGCATACGTGCCAAGCGGCATGACCCGAAGCGTTTGACGGCGCTCGGCTTCGTGAACACCGATAAGGTCTTGCTCCGCGGCGCAGCCAACCAGTTCGCGGGGGATGATGAAGCTGAGAGGGCTCCCCAGCATCAGTGGCTCAATCGGCTGCCGCGCGTCGTGGAGTTCGCCTTTTGCCGCGCGCGAGAACCAGGTGAGGACGCGATCGAGGAGTTCGGCAGGAGTCCAGGTCAGCCGTGCCTCCTGCCACGGCCTGTCGTCCACACAGATCGCACGCGGACAGCCTTCCAGAACGAGCTGCTGGTGAGGCGTGTCCGGAAAATCCTCCCGCAACATATAGACCACCGGCATCGCATCGGCGGAGGCGAACCTTACGGCTATCCGCTCGGCGCGCTTGATCGCGTAGAAGCTGCGCTGAGGACGGCCGGTTTGGAAATCGAGGATGATGAGATCGCCAAGCTCTCCGTGGCGGCTTTCAACGAACCGGGCGAGAGGCGCGCCGTGCCGTTCGACGAAACGCACAAGCGCAGCCGCTGCCGGAGAGCAAAGGTCTTCGGCAGCAGCTACTTCGAAGTGGGAAAGCCAGGCATCGATCATCAGCCGGCCCGCGGCGTCGCCGCTGCGGCGGTGCTGCTGACAGCCGGTGCGGCAACGTCGAGAGCTATCCCAAGGGCCGTCACCTTATAGGCGAAGGGCTTCGGATCGGACCTGGAAGGCTGCTCCATCGTCACGACGAACTCGCCATCCTGCTCGTTGGAAATCCGGCGGTGGTAATTCGCGGCCTGCCGGTGAGGCGGCTGGACGCTCTTGTCTTCTTCCGAGCCTTTGGCCGGGATCGGACAGGACGGCGAAACTGTCCGGGATCAGCGCCCATGGGCCATCTGAGGTGATTTCGTAAAGGAGGGTTTCTGGCTCATCGTAACCGCCAAGGAGTGGAGATGAGACAGAAACCCGGAACGCCCAAGCTGCCGGCCGATCGTGTCGTGAAAGACATCCGTCGGCGCACGCGCAAGCATCATTCGGCGGAGG
>NZ_JHZK01000053.1 GCF_000688515.1 Afifella pfennigii DSM 17143
ACCGGAGGACTTTTGGGCGTGACAATGATCCAGCACGTGCATCGCCGCGGGGCGGTATATTGGTGGCGTCGCCGTTTACCCTTTGTCGGTATCAATGACGGCCGGGCGGCGATCGAGGTGAGCCTGCGCACAAGATGCCCGCAGGCCGCACGCAGGATCGCACCGGCCGTGACGATGGCGAGCGAGTGGCTGAGGGCGAGTGCGGGAGGCGGCATGCTGACGAGGGACGAGGCCCGGCGCTTTCTGGCATCCGTCGCAGAGCGGCACAGCGAGAAGCTCGACGCCGTGGCGGCTGCCGAGCTCGCCGAGGGGCGATCGGCGGCGCAAGGCAAATCGACCGACCGCGCCATGGCGTGGGCAACCCGCATCCTCGCCGCGCGCGGACCGCAGGCGCGGCCGGAAAAGGAGTTCACGGAGCAGATGCTTCAGGACGGGCTCGACGAGGATCAGGTCATCGAGGTCTGGCAACTCGTCGCCGAACACCTTGAGGGCATGACCGGCACAAACGCAAAGGTGGAACGCCTCATGCGCGAGCAAGGCATCGCACCGAGCCCGACCAATCTCGCACAGGCAAGACAACTCTATTTCAGGGGGCTTTCCGCAGCGCTCAGCGATGTGCGCCGCAGATGGGACGGCGAACGCCCGGAGGATCGGCTCGTACTCGACGAAGCGCTGACAGCCGGCACGCCCACCCCAGAGCCTCGACGCGACTGGTCGCCGCAGCCGGAACCCACCGCTCCGGCCTGGGACAAGAACCCAGCCCCCTGCTCTGTCGATCTCTGCGAGACGCGCGCGCCGGTCGCAAAAACGGCGGGGACACTCGAGCGGCAGATCGCAAGTGAGCCTGCCAACGTCCCCACGGCTGCGCCGCAGGAGACATCGGACGCAAAAGCCGCGAACCGCTCCCTGAAAGCCCTCGCCGAGCGAATGGGGAAGGAGAACCTGAAGCTCGGAACATGGCAGCCCAATACGGCAGACCAGGCGCGCGCCGTCATCGATCTCTACGTGCGCATGCTGGGCGAGGACGACATCTCCCTCGTCACCCAATCATCACTGGCGGAGTATCGCTCGCTTCTCCTGCGCCTGCCCAAGAACTACGGCAAATCCGTCCACGACAAGGTTCGGCCTCTCCACGAGATCCTCGCCAGGGCCGAGGGGCTGCCGCCTTCGGAGGTCGGGGTTTCCGGCATCACCCTCAATCGTCATCTGAGCCAGCTGCAAAGCGTTCTCGAATACGCGCGATCTCAAGGGCTTCTGAAGGTCGAACTCGAAGGCGTCGCAAAACTGCGGGCGAAGCGGTCGAAGCGGCAGCGTGATGAGCGCAGCGCCTTCAGCGACGATGACCTGCAGTCGGTGTTCAGACAGCCTGTGTGGCACGGCTGCGAAGGCGACAAGGCGCGGCTGAAGCCCGGCTCGCTCGTGATCCAGGACGCCCTCTACTGGGTGCCATTGATCGCCGCCTACACCGGAGCAAGGCGCGAAGAGATCTGCGGGCTTATGGTGGACGACATCGGTGCCGAGGGTAGCACGCCCTATCTCAGCATCCGGAAGAACAAGTACCGCGGGCTCAAGAATGCCCAATCGGAGCGTCGCATCCCGCTGGCGAGCGAACTCGTCCGGCTCGGTCTGCCGGAATACGTGCGAAGGATAAAGGCGGGAGGCTATGATTTGCTCTTCCCCGAGCTCGTCGCTGCGAGCGGCAAGACACCTCTCGGCGACGTCTTTCACGACCGCTGGTCGGCCGTGCAGAAGGCGGCCGTGCCGAATGCCTCCGCGGAAGCGAAGACCTTCCACTCCTTCCGTCACTGGGTCGGCGATCGCTTGAAATCGGCCGGTGTCTCGGCGGAGATGCGTGCGGACATCCTCGGGCACGCGGGAACGACGATGACGACGGAACGATATGTCTCCTCGCCCGAGCTACAGCCGATGCTTGAGGCGCTGGACCGGCTGCCGCGGCCGACGGCCGACATTCAGCCTGCGGGCGTCGTCCTTCTTGGGGCCGTGCGGGAGCATCGTAAGCCGCAGCGCCGCCGCCGAGCCCGACCCAGCCTCTCCGATGGGCACCGCGCAACACGCCGAAGTCGGTCGCGTTAACCATGTACTGGGATATTGAGCTCACAACTCAAACGAGTACTGCCAGGGTGATGGCGCTCTCGATGACGGGAGCGGAATGAAGCGGCCACCGGCGCTGCGGGAACAGCGACCGGCGGCCTAACCACACCAAGCATTAGAGGTGCTTGCCATGGCTGATTGCCTTCGTAGCCCGATCCGGGCCCTTCTCGAAATCCCCCTGCCGCCGATCCATCGTCTCTGGCGTCCGCCCTGGGCGTCTCCCGGCAAGGCGTTCCGCTTCGCCTGAGCCACTTCTGATCTGACGATCGAGAGAGCAGCCAGCAGACGGCTGACGTCTCGGCGGCTGGGAATGATGGCGGCTGCCTGTGCTCCGGCTAACCCTGCTGCGGGCACCATCCCCCTGTCCGCCGAGGGCATCCGCATCCCCACACCTTCGTGGCGCCAGCCGTCCGCTGGCCGCTCTTTCCGATCGTCTCTCCTCACCCCCAAGACAGGAGGACATCATGTCCAAGAATACCAAGAAGCACGTCATCTCTACGCCCGGTGAAGTCGAGCAGAGCGCCATCGGACGTCTCGACGAGGCTACCCTCTGCAGCCACGGCCACGGCCGGGTAACGGTGATCCACCGGCCCGACAGCCTCGCCGCGCCGAACGGCGCCCGCGTCGCCGAGAACGGCCTCGGCTCCATCAAGGTCTTCTCCGGGCCCTTCCACCGGCCGGAAGCGCTGCGCGCCGTCGGGCTTCCCGCGACCCCGGCCGTCTATATGCTCGTCGGCGAGCGCAACGGGAGCCTCGAGGTCTATGTCGGCGAGACCGGAAATGCGCGCCAGCGCCACGCCGAGCATCTGAAGGACCCGGCGAAGCGCCACTTCGCCACCTTCTACGCTGTGACCTGGCCCAGCCTCATGCAGTCGAAAGAGTTCGCACGCTACCGGCAGGCCCGCTACGCCGCCCTCATCGCAGAGGCATCCCGCGCCAGGCTCGTCGGCGCCCCGCCGGAACCGGTGAACCTCTCCGAGGCAATGTCCGCCATGACGGAAGCGGCCATCGAGGAGGAGCGTCATCTTCTGTGGGATATCGGCTTCAATCTGCTTGAGCCGCATCGCCGGCCGCCGAGCGGCGAGGTGCGGATTCCGCACGAGAAGGGCGCAAGCACCGTCGACCCGGCAGCGCCGACGATGCAGTTCGCGCATTGCGGGCTCTGGGCCTGGGGTCTTCAGTGCGATGATCGTTTCATCGTGCTGCCGGGCTCCGAGTTCCGTCTCGTCAGCAAAAGCAACCCCGGCGTCGAGAACATCGTGCGGCGGCGGCAGGCCCTTCTTCAGGAACGGCGGTTGCTCGCCCCGATAACAGGGGTGAAAGACCGCAGGCGTCTGACTGTGGCTGTCGGCTTCTGGACGGCGTCCATCGCCGCCCGCGTCATCGCCGGATCGCATGTGCACAGCGCCGCCTGGCGCCCTGTCGACCGCGACGGCGGGCTTGTCATCATCGACTAGCGACCGAGGCGCAGCGCCGCCCGTCCCCAGAACTCCACAAGAGAAGACAAAACCGGACCGGCTGTGCCGGTCCGGAAGGACCAACTCGTCTCCCCTTGAGAAGGAGAGTGCAAATGCACATCCTCAGACTGAACGGTTTCGGCCCGACTTTCGGCCGCGATGTCGAACGTATCGGAAGGCTCGCGGTCGATCTCCGCGCCCTCCAAGAGGGTCGTATTCCGACGCCCCAAGACCTCGTCGATGCTCCGACCATCGATCGGTGGGCGATCGCCGCGACCACCGGCACCCCAGCGTTGGTTGGCCATGTCTTCGGGCATCCCATGCTTGGAACGAGGGAAGTCCTGACCTCCCCCGTCATCGTCGTTGCGCCGAACGAAGGCTTTGCCAGGACGATCTCGCGCTACTATCGGCTGGGTCGCCCCTCGGAAGATACGGAGTGCTTCTGGTGACCGGCGACAAGAAAAAGACAAGCCCACTCGCCCATCTGGCGAAGGCGTCCCGCCCGGAAGACGACGATGACGATCTGCCACCGGCCCTGGACGATCCCGATCCGGAAGGGCGAGAGCGAAGGCAACGACGCTGGGAGCGACGCAGAGAAGCAGCCAAAAAGCGGCGGCATTTGCCGGATTTTTCGGAGCTCCTCCGAGGCATGCCGTTTCTGGGTGACGACGTTTCGGTCGACATCCGGACCTGGGCGGAGCGCGTGCTCCCGCTCATCCCGAAGAAAGACGAGGCGTTATTCACCGACATCCGCGAGCACGTCTCGGCGCTGACCATCTCTGCGAACGTCGAAGTTCTGAGGGACGCGGCGGAAGCATTCCGGCGCGTTGACCGGCTTCGGCGCCTCGATGCCAGGGAAGCGGCACTGCGGCTCGACTTCTATCTTGCATCACTGGGTGACCGGCACAGCCCGTGGCGGATCGCGGGCGAAGCAATCTCCCGCGCGCATGACCATAAGACGCCGGAGGATCTGGCGCACGATTATGCCGCGGCCGCCGTTGGTTGGCTGATCCATGCAGGCAGATACGAGCCGCTTGCGGCCGCACGCCTTGCGCGTTTGCCGCCGCGGACCCAATCGGATTTCCGGCGCACGGCAGAAAAGTTCGGGCAGGATCTCCTGGAACGGATCCTCGAAGAACGGAACCGGCAGACGCGTCGGATGGTCGAAGGCTACATGCGCAAGAAAGGGATCGGCTCCTCTCCTTCGACAGCGGAGGACGGCGAGGACGATCCGGAACCGGACGAAGCCCGAAGTAGCGGACCGGGCGTCATCGTGTTCAAAGCCGTCGGCAACCGAGACACGTCCGAGCGTGTGGCAAGAGAGTTTACCAAGCTCCTGAATAAGCGCCTGCCGCTTGCCCGCAAGCCCGACCTCGCCGCTGTCTCGGATGCGCTTCTCGGCGAATTCCCCTATGCTGCGGAAGTCATTTCCGCGGTGCTCTCTGAACTCACCCCGCTGGAGTTCATCACGCTCCGGCCGATGATCCTCGTCGGCGCGCCCGGTTCGGGCAAGACCCGCTTTGCGGTGTCCGTCGTCAGATATTTCGGGACTTCGGAGGCCATGACGCTTTGGAGGGTCTGGCTCGATTGGGTTGACGTTAGGCTGCGGGCTGCTGGTTGAGCAAGCGGCGCTGCCGGATGGTTTCGTCCTTGATCCTCCTTCTCTCCTCGAGGATGGCCGGCGCCCTGCCGAAGTAGGCATCGGCAGGCGTGACGTTACCGAGGCTCTCGTGGACGCGGCGGTGGTTGTAGTGATCGATGAAGTCGCCGATGGCGGCCTCGAGCGCGCCGGGCAGATAGTGGTTCTCGAGCAGGATCCGGTTCTTCAGCGTCTGGTGCCAGCGCTCGATCTTGCCTTGCGTCTGCGGGT
>NZ_JHZK01000054.1 GCF_000688515.1 Afifella pfennigii DSM 17143
TGCTCGAGAACCACTATCTGCCCGGCGCGCTCGAGGCCGCCATCGGCGACTTCATCGATCACTACAACCACCGCCGCGTCCACGAGAGCCTCGGTAACGTCACGCCTGCCGATGCCTACTTCGGCAGGGCGCCGGCCATCCTCGAGGAGAGAAGGAGGATCAAGGACGAAACCATCCGGCAGCGCCGCTTGCTCAACCAGCAGCCCGCAGCCTAACGTCAACCCAATCGAGCCAGACCCTCCAAAGCGTCATGGCCTCCGAAGTCCCGAAATATCTGACGACGGACACCCTTGAATTCAACATATGCATGCGTATGAGAAAGACTATCAGTAACATCATCATAGAGACTAAGAACCGGGTTGTTAGCTTGAACCACTACAGCAGGAGTTGCTGGGCCTGCATTACTGTGATCATCAATATGAAGAGCGGCGCCGGGGCTGTCAGTCCCGATCCCGACATTGCCGTTCTGGGATATTCTCATCCGTAGCGCCGCATTTGTGTCGTTATTCGGAACCGTAAAGAGGTCTATGGCGCCGCCATGGCCGGAGGCCGAATAGTTCTGCGTAGCGGTGAACGATATAAAAGCTCCGATGCCCCAGTTCGAGCTGGTAGTAGCGCCGAAGGCGTGGATGGCACCAAGGGTGTCCCACGCTTGGACGGCGGCGGGACTGCCAATGCTGCCACGCGTATTCATAAGGCTGACGACGGGGTTCCCGGAGGCGGCAGAGCCCATATAGTTCAACGCCACGACGCCGGGATAACGCGCGGCGGATGAGTCTGTATTGATGACGCGAACATAAGTAGAGTCATTCGTATCGGCGACATCGAGCTTTCCGAAAGGTGCGTCGGTGCCGATGCCGACGTTGCCGTTAGTCAGAATTGTCACGGCGGGGACGGCAGTGTTCAACATGTCAGTGGTCCAATCCCCGCCGACGCGGAACTGGATCCCGGCCTGCGTGTCCTCCGTTGCGACGGCGAAGTAGTCGCTGGCGGTAATGCCCATCGCAGTGATGTCGTTGCCGTAATCGACGAAGTTCAACGAAGGCTGGCCGCTTCCGTTCTCGGAGAGGACGAACAGCGGGGTGCCCGTGACATCGCCGCCAGAGCCCACATGGAGCATGGCTTGCGGGTCACTATTTCCAACGCCGACCTGCGGTGTGCCGTAAAGCCCCGATGCGAACAGCACGTCACCAATATTCAGGTAATTATTCGTGGATGCGGCAGGAGTCTGTGCATTCTGGCCGATCAGTATGTTCAGGCTACCGGTAGTGACGTTCAGTCCCGCACCGCCGCCGAGGAAGATGTTGTCGATCCCGGTCGTATTGTCGCCGCCGGCATAGAAACCGACGAACGTGTTTTCCCGGCCACTCGTGTTTTGCAGACCGGCCTGGAAGCCGAGAAAGGTGTTGCCCCATCCTGTATCGGTATCGCGCCCGGCGACATTGCCGAGAAAGACGTTATTGTAGCCTGTTGTAAGGCTGCCGCCGGCGTAGCCGCCGAGCACAAGATTGTCGTCGCCGTCGACAGTGGCCGAGCCTGCCCCCTGGCCGATGAAGATATTGGCGCTGCTGTAGTTGGTGACCGCGTCGGACAGGTCGTCGAGGGCATTTGCGCCACCTCCCGGCACGGCCCAGCTTGTGCCGTCGCAGATGAGAATGACGGCCGCGCCGTCCTGATCGGCGTCGGCCGTCATGCGAGTCGCACCCGCCGGGAAGCCCGCGCAAGAGTCGCCGGGGCTAGTGTCGCTGCCAGCGAGTTGCGCCGATGCGGGGACGGCAACGGCGGCGAGGAGCGCCGCGACGAACGCCAAGCCTAGCAACAAGCGGGATGGAGATATCCTGTGTCCGGCGTTCATCGCGGCGCGCCCCCTTTCGGCCCCTTGGCGCCGACATCTGTGAGCGAGCCGCTGTAGGTGAGATCGCCGGTGACGTGGACGCCGTCAGCGTCCACGCGCATGACCTCCCTGCCTTGGATGACGATCGCCATCGTCCGCCCGTCCTCGGCGACCCGAATGGCAGGAAGCTCCTCCGGCTTGCCGCTGCGGCCTGTCGCGGCGAGCGAGGAAATCGAACCGGCGGTAAGAATGCCTGTAATAAAACTAACGATCACTATAAGTATGTATCTTCGCAATAAAAACCTTCCCTTTTACATTACACAATAATAGCAGGGTTTTCGTGCAGGAAAAGTTAAATTATACTTTGCATAATACTATATGTTGCGTTTTTGATCCGTCCGGCGCAACGAAGCGCTCGACAACGAGTCCGCGCAATGGCCCTGCAAAAGGGAAGCCTTCCGCACGGTTATCCCCAGCTTTGTAAGTGCTTGATTCCGTTATTGATCGGTCGCGGCAAAAGGGTCGTGCAAAATGGCCGGTATGGATATTGGCTACGCGAGGGTATCGACCGAGGAACAGAATTTGGACCTGCAACGGCAAGCATTAGAGGCGGCCGGATGCAAGTATATCTATGAAGATCACGGCGTATCAGGCGCAGCCATCGAACGGCCGGGCCTGGCAGACGCGCTCGCGGCGGCCCATGCGGGCGACGTGCTGACGGTGTGGAAGCTCGATCGCCTCGGGCGGTCCCTTCCCCACCTCGTCGAGACGATCAACGGCCTGCGGCAGGCGGGCGTCGGGTTCCGTTCGCTGCAAGAGCAGATCGACACGACCAGCGCCGGCGGCAGGTTCTACTTTCATATGCTGGCGGCGCTCGCGGAGTTTGAGCGCGAGTTGATTTCCGAGCGGACGAAGGCCGGGATGGCCGCCGCCAAGCGGCGCGGCAAGCATATCGGCCGCCCGCGAAAACTGACGGCACAACAGCTTGACCATGCGCGGGAGTTGATAAAAGAGGGCAAGGAAACAAGGGCGAGCATCGCGGCGCTGCTCAATGTCGATGTCACGACGCTGCGTCGGGCGCTGTGCGGACCGCGTTCAATGGAAGGGATGTAATGGCGGAGTCGGTCGGAATTCTGGCCTACGGTTCATTGATCGAGAATCCGGGCGATGAGATCGCAAGCGCGATCATTGATCGGCGCGAAGTGATGACGCCATTTAAGGTCGAGTTCGCCCGCACAAGCCGTGAACGAGCCGGGGCGCCAACACTCGTGCCTGTGACGGAAGGTGGCGCGTCCGTCCGCGCCATGCTGCTTGTGCTGAACGTGTCCGAACAGGAGGCGACCGATCGTCTTTATCGTCGCGAGATCAATCAGGTCGGGAGCGACAAGCGATATCAGCGGCCAGACAGGCCGGGACCGAATACGGTGGTCGTCAGACGTCTAGAGAACTTCGAGGGGGTCGATGTCGCGCTCTACACAGAGATCGCGGCAAACATTTCCAACCTCAGTGCCGAAAAGCTCGCGACGTTCGCCATTAAGAGCGCGCGGGAGTTGGGGCGCCGCGACGGCATCAGCTACCTGATCGACGCGAGATCAGCGGACATCGTAACGCCGCTGACGACTGCGTATGAGGAAGAAATCAAACGGCAGAGCGAGGCTGGTGATCTTGAAGCGGTGCGCCGGAAAGCGCACGGCGAGGAACAGAAGTGAGGTTCGATCGGGGGCAATGAGCGAGGGTGAAACAGCGCAGCGGCTGCGGCAGATCCTGGCGGAAGCGAAATTGCTGGCCGCCGAATACTACCGCCTGACGGGCAAGCCGCTCGGTGTGACCGGCGAGGTGGCTGAATATGTAGTGGCCGAGACGCTCGGGCTTGAACTGGCCCCTCCGCGCACCGCGGGATATGACGCGATCCGCAGGACCGCCAACGGCGAAGAGCGTATCCAGATAAAGGGCCGCGCATACGGCGAGGATGCGAAACCCGGCCAGCGGCTCGGCACGATCAAGCGCGGCGCCCCGTGCGACAAGGTGCTGCTGGTCCTGCTCGACAATCGCACGCTTGAGCCGCGCGAAATGTGGGAGGCGCCCTACGCTGCTGTTGAGGAACGACTTGCTGTGCCCGGATCGAAGGCGCGAGCCCGCGGCGCGCTTGGCGTGCCGGAATTCAAGCGGCTGGCATTGCTGGTCTGGCCGGCAAGTCTGGGAGGGCAAGGCAGGGTATGAGTAAGACAAGATATGACTGGATCAGCACGCTGGAGGGTTTGAGCGCCGAAATCGCGAAACTCAATCTGAAGAGCAGCGTAGCGGATGAACCCTATTGGGATTCGACGGCCGGTAAGGCGCTGGACAAGGACGCCTACAATCTGAGCGGTTGCGCGGATCACAACGGCGCCATCGCCCGATGGATCGATGGATTGGTCAGGATGGGGGTCGACACAGCGCAAATCAGGAAAGCGCTGACCGATCTCACCAGCCGTAATGTCTATGGCACTTTTAGCGAACTGGCCGTTTACGGGACGCTACTCGACTACGGCCTGCCATTCGAAGTCCAGATCGCCGCGACCGCAAAGGACATCCTCAATCCCAATGGTTCCGATCTGGATGGCCGCCTGGATCTGCCCGCCCCGATCCTGTTCGATATCAAGGCATTTGGTCTCCAAGAACACCTTGTCGGACGACTGACCGAAAAGCTCAGTGCTGATCTTGCGCCCGATTTCGTGGCCGTTGAAGGGAGCAAAGACGTTCCCTTGGAGCTCTTGTCTCGGCTCTTGAGCAGCGACTATGGCGCGCTCAAGTCCGAATTGGCTGCCAATCGCAAAGCAGATCGAGATGCGTTGGAGTTCCGCTTGAGGCCCCCCAGCCACATTCAGACGACGGTGCAGACTTTGGACCCGTACCTGCTGGCAGAGCAGAATGCGGACTACGCGTTCAGATTCGCAAAACAGTTTGCCCGGCGAAAGCCATTCCTCCTGGTCTTCGTGATCCATCCATGGCTGGGAGGCTTGTCGCTCAGTGTAAACTTTGCAGAGTACACGGACATATTCGCTCGCGCTTTCGCGCGCCGCTCATTTATGCAGTTCGCAAAGGATCGGAAAACGCGCCTTTTCGGAATGACGCGCGGCACAGCTTCCAAACTGCTATCGGGATTGATGTTTGTCGATTGTCCGGGATCAGCGCCCATGGGCCATCTGAGGTGATTTCGTAAAGGAGGGTTTCTGGCTCATCGTAACCGCCAAGGAGTGGAGATGAGACAGAAACCCGGAACGCCCAAGCTGCCGGCCGATCGTGTCGTGAAAGACATCCGTCGGCGCACGCGCAAGCATCATTCGGCGGAGGAGAAGATCCGTATCGTGCTCGAGGGCCTGCGTGGCGAGGAGAGCATCGCGGAGCTGTGCCGGCGCGAAGGCATTGCGACGAGCCTCTACTACAGCTGGTCGAAGG
>NZ_JHZK01000055.1 GCF_000688515.1 Afifella pfennigii DSM 17143
GTGGCGCTCGTGATACTCGACGCCGAAGCGCTCCTCGATCACTCGCTGGAGATCGATCCGTCGCCACCGCACGACGCTGTCCCGAGCGGGATCGGGCCCGGTCTCGATGATCTCCGTCAGTTCCGAGAGCTGCTCCGGCGACAAACGCGGCTGCGGCCCGCTCGACCAGTTGTCCAGGAGCCCTTCGGGCCCGGCCTCGTTGAAGCGGTGCACCCAGTCGCGCAGCGTCTGGCGATCCATCCCGCCGATCCGCGCCGCGTCGCTCCGGTTCATGCCGTCCAGCACGGCCGCCAGCGACAACAACCTGCTGCTCTGTCGTGCATCCTTCGAAAGCCGAGCCAGTCGACGAAGCTCGGCCGCGGAATAGTCCGTCCGTAGCGCAACTGCTGATCCCATCGCCGAATCCTCCCCCGAAGAGGGAATCACAGCACGAGGTTCAAAGGAATCCCCGGTGAGTCAGAGCCCGATGCCGCTGGTATTAAGCGCCGCTCCGGGGCTGCTTTCAGGCTGCCTCCGCGGCCTGCGTCTCCTCGGCGGGCCGCAGATCCGGCGGAGTTGCCTCCGCGGCGAGAAGCTTCACGGCCTCTTCCAGCTTCATCGTCGCCTGCTCCTTCTGGCCGAGCCGGCGCAGCGTCACGGTGCCTTCCTCCGCCTCGCGGCGCCCGACAACCAGCATCGCCGGAACCTTGTCGTGGGAGTGCTCGCGGACCTTGTAGTTGATCTTCTCGTTGCGCAGATCCGCCGAGGCCCTGAGCCCGGCGGCCTTCAGCTGCGCCGTCACCTCCTGCGCATAGGAATCGGCCTCCGAGACGATGGTGGCGACGACGGCCTGCACCGGTGCCATCCACAGCGGCAGCCGCCCGGCGTAATGTTCCAGGATGATGCCGATGAAGCGCTCGAAGGTACCGAATACGGCACGGTGCAGCATCACCGGCCGGTGCCGCTCGCCGTCCTCGCCGACATAGGAGGCCTCGAGCCGCTCCGGCAGCACGTAGTCGAGCTGGTAGGTGCCGCACTGCCAGGTCCGTCCGATGGCGTCGGTCAGATGGAATTCCAGCTTGGGGCCGTAGAAGGCGCCTTCGCCGGGCGCGTACTCGAACTCGATGCCGGAGGCGGTGAGCGCGTCGGCAAGCGACTTCTCCGCCCGATCCCAGGTGGCGTCGTCGCCGGCACGCAGCTCCGGCCGGGTCGCCAGCCGGTAGCGGATGTCGGTGAGGCCCATATCGCTGTAGACGCGGGAAAACAGCGCCAGGAAGCGCTTGGTCTCGTCGACCACCTGCTCGTCGGTGCAGAAGATATGCGCATCGTCCTGCGTCATCTGGCGCACGCGCATCAGGCCGTGCAGCGCCCCGTGCGCCTCGTTGCGGTGGCAGCAGCCGAACTCGGCCATGCGGATCGGCAGGTCGCGATAGGATTTGATGCCCTGGCGGAAAATCTGCACATGCGCCGGGCAGTTCATCGGCTTCAGCGCCATCCACTTTTCCACCTCGCCGGCGAGGATGGGGCCTTCATCTTCCGTCGCCGGCACGTGGTCGGGCACCACGAACATGTTCTCGCGGAACTTCGACCAGTGGCCGGATTTCTCCCAGAAGGAGGAATCCAGAAGCTGCGGCGTCTTCACCTCCACATAGCCGTCCTCGTCGAGCCGGCGGCGAATGTAATCTTCCAGAACCCGCCAGACGGCATAGCCCTTCGGATGCCAGAAGACGGAGCCCTGCGCCTCTTCCTGCAGGTGGAAGAGGTTCATCTCGCGTCCGAGCCGGCGATGGTCGCGCTTTTCCGCCTCCTCCAGCATGGTGAGATAGGCGTCGAGCTCTTTCTTGGAGGCAAAGGCGGTGCCGTAGATGCGCTGCAGCTGCTGGCGGTTGGAATCGCCGCGCCAATACGCGCCGGCGAGCTTGGTCAGCTTGAACGCGTCGCCGACGCGGCCGGTGGAGGGCATATGCGGACCGCGGCACAGGTCGAACCAATCGCCCTGACGGTAGATCTTCACCTCCTCGCCCTCGGGGATGGCGTCGATCAGTTCCACCTTGAAGTCCTCGCCCATCCCGGCGAAGACGCGCTTGGCCTCCTCGCGGTCCCAGACCTCCTTGGTGAAGGGCCGGTCGGCCGAGACGATCTCGCGCATTTTCGCTTCGATGGCCTCGAAGTCGTCGGTGGAGAAGGGCTCCTCGCGATAGAAGTCGTAGTAGAAGCCGTCCTCGATCACCGGGCCGATGGTCACCTGTGTGCCGGGAAAGAGCGTCTGCACGGCTTCGGCGAGCACATGCGCGCAATCGTGACGGATGAGGGTGAGCGCCTGCGGATCCTCGCGCGTGACGAGCCGCACGCTGGCGCCGTCCGGCAGCGGATCGGCAAGGTCGGCCAGCCGGCCGTCGATGCGCGTGGCGACGGCCTTCTTGGCGAGCGACTTGGAGATCGAGGCGGCGAGATCCGCCCCGCTGGCCCCGTCCGGCAGGTCGCATTCCTGGCCGTCGGGAAGTGTGATCCGGCTCATAACCTAGTTTCGGGCCCCGTGGCCCGCCCCATCGAGATTCAGTCGCAAAAGCGGTCGGTGATGTGTCGGCCCGTCCACAGGCCGTAGCGCCACGGCGTATACCAGCGTCCGGCCTCCGGCAAGCGCGCCGGCACGGGATCGAGCCCGTTGCTGCCGAAGGGATGGCAACGGCCGAAGCGCGCAAGCCCCATCCACAGTCCCGGCCAGGCACCGAAGCGCGAGATCGCCTCGCTTGTATAGTCGGAGCAGCTCGGCAGGTGCCGGCAGGTGCGCCCGAAGATGGCCGAGAAGGTGAGCTGGTAGAAGCGGATGATGCCGACAAGGGCGATCTCGGCCGGCGAGCGGCGCGGTCGGACGGGCGTCTTGGGCACGCCCTCGTGGGCGTGCCGCTCCTCCATGGGCTTAAGGGAGGTCTCCATGGCTCAGGCCGCCGCCGAGGCGTCCGCCTTCTTGCCCTCGATCTGGTCGAGCGCGTCGACCACCGCATCGAAGGTCAGCATGGTGGAGGCGTGCCGCGCCTTGTAGTCGCGCACCGGCTCCAGGAATTTCAGGTCCGACCAGCGACCGTCCGGTGCCGGGCCGTTCTCCTTCAGCATCGCCAGCATGTCGCGGCGGACCTGGCGCAATTCCTGCGGTGTGGAGCCGATGATATTGCGTGCCATGATGGAGGAGGAGGCCTGGCCGAGGGCGCAGGCCTTCACCTCATGGGCGAAGTCGGCCACGCGGCCCTCGCGCATGGTGAGGTCGACGGTGACGGTGGAGCCGCACAGCCTCGAATGCGCCTTGGCGCTGGCATCCGGGGCTGCCAGACGCCCGATTCGCGCAATATTGCCGGCGAATTCCAGGATTCGGGCATTGTAGACGTCGTCGATCATCCTAAAACCCCGCCAAGGGCTGGCCCCCTTGGGCAAATTCGTTACGTCGCCTTATATAGGATCGACATGGTGGCGTCACACCCGCACCGAAGGAAGCGTTCTGCAATCCATGCGCCGGCAGGGCATGGGCGAGGATGGGCGGCGAGACCCGCCCGCGAAAGGATTTCAGATGGATAGCACGCTCAAGCTCTTCGCCGCCTCGGCGGCGCCCGGCAGGCGCCCGAGCCGCGAGGAGGCCGAGGAGGCTGTGCGCACGCTGATCGCGTGGCTGGGAGATGATCCGGCGCGCGAGGGCCTGCGCGATACGCCACGGCGGGTCGTCTCCGCCTATGAAGAGCTCTATGCCGGTTATGCCCAGGATCCGGAAGCGTTCTTGGCGCGCACCTTCAAGGATGTTGGCGGCTATCAGGACATGGTTCTGGTGCGCGACATTCCCTTCTATTCGCATTGCGAGCACCACATGCTGCCCTTCTACGGCATGGTGCATATCGCCTATTATCCGAGCGATGGCGTCGTCGGCCTGTCCAAGCTCGCGCGTGTGGTGGAGGCTTATGGCCGCCGCCTGCAGACGCAGGAGACGATGACCGCTCAGATCGCCCAGGCGCTGGAGGAGACGCTCGGGCCCCGCGGCGTCGCCGTGATGATCGAGGCGGAGCATATGTGCATGTCGATGCGCGGCGTGCAGAAGCACGGCGCCTCGACCATGACCTCGCGCTTCTCCGGCATGTTCCACGACGATCCGGCCGAGCGCGAGAAGTTCCTCAACCTGGTTCGCCCGACGACGCGCTGAAGATGGCTGCGGCAAGCACGGCCTGGGGCGCGAAGATGGCCCCGGGCGAGACGATCGAGGAGACGGAGGTCTTCGCCCCGCGCTTCAACGCGGCGGGTGTGTTGCCCTGTATCGCTCAGGATGCCGGCACGGGCGAGGTGCTGATGCTGGCCTGGATGAACGAGGACGCGCTGCGCGCGACGCTTGAGACCGGCGAGATGCATTATTGGAGCCGCTCGCGCGGGCGCCTTTGGAAGAAGGGCGAGACCTCCGGCGCCGTGCAGCGCGTGGTGGAGCTGCGCATCGACTGCGACCAGGACGCGCTCCTGGCGCGCGTTCGTCCTGCGAGCCGCGCCGATACCTGTCATACAGGCCGCGGCGACTGCTTTTATCGGCGTGTGGCGGGCAGCCCAGGCGCGATACGCCTGGAGAAGCGCGAGGGCTAGAGCGTTTTGATCCTTTGATAAATCGGTTGTGATGTGAGGTGCTTGCCCGGTTCTGATTCAAACGCTTCAGTGATGGAGGCGATTTGGATGGATCGGGCTTTGAGCATGGATTTGCGCGAACAAGTATGACTGCGCCATGAACGGCACGGTGTTCCTGGCCTATCTCAAGCAGATCCTGGTGCCGACGCTCTCGCCTGGCGACATCATCATCATGGATAACCTGCCAGCCCACAAGGCGTCAGGCGTCCGTCAAGCCATTGAACAGGTCGGCACCGAACTCAAGGTTTTGCTCCGTGCCAAGGTCGAGCGAGCGATCCGCGGCCTCTGGGAGGTCGTCGGCGACCTCATCGACACCTTCAAAGTTGACTGTGAAGAACGCATAAGCGGCTGATAGTCGACGGATTTCGGTCTCTCGCAAGGTTTCGGTTTTGCAGGATTCGGTGGCTTGAGCCTGCGGAACCTTGCGATTTCGCATGCGGTTTGGGGATTCCCGGCGGCGCCTTTCCGTGATTCGATTGAGAGGATCACGAGAGGTGACGATGCGACCGAGAGCGCCCAATCGCGAGCTCACCGATGACCTGTTCCGCGCCCGGCTCGACCAGATCATC
>NZ_JHZK01000056.1 GCF_000688515.1 Afifella pfennigii DSM 17143
TGTCTCATCTCCACTCCTTGGCGGTTACGATGAGCCAGAAACCCTCCTTTACGAAATCACCTCAGATGGCCCATGGGCGCTGATCCCGGACACAGGAAAGCCGCCTCGCAGGGATCCCCGACCATGACCGTCAGTTTCTCATGCCGGATGTTCGGTTGCTTACTGGCTGATCGCACCACCGCCGTGACGTCCATGTCTCTATCGAGCGCGGCCTGAAGCACGCGCGTTCCGGTGCGCCCATTCGCGCCAAGCACAACAAGTTTCACGGTCTGCTCCAATTGGTTTGCGGTTGCTGTTTCGTCGTGATCGCTCCGCTCTTACCCATACGAATTTCAGGAGTGAACTGACGAAAATCGTTGGTTTGGTATGCGTAGATCCGTGGTATGGGTGACCCATGAATTGGAGCACGATCGCTTTCGACTGGAACCAGGCGCGGTCCTTCCTCGCCGTCGCGGAAACGGGGTCGCTGTCGGCTGCCGCCGCGGTTCTTGGCGTGACGCAGCCCACGATCACACGCCAGATCGCGGCCCTGGAGGCGGATCTGAACGTTACGCTGTTCGAGCGTACGGGACGCTCTGTCACCCTCACGGATGCTGGCCTCGAGCTTCTTGAGCATGTGCGGGTCATGGCGACAGGTGCCAACATGATGTCGCTGGCCGCCTCAGGGAAATCGCAGGCGATCGAAGGGCAGGTCAGGGTCACCGCCTCGGACATGACGGCGGCCTACCTTCTGCCGCCCGTGCTGGACCGGATACGCGCCGTCGCGCCCGATCTCGAGATCGACATTGCCGCCGACAACTCCGTCCGCGATCTGCTGCTTCGTGAGGCCGACATCGCGGTCCGGCATATCCGCCCCGAGCAGCCGAACCTTATCGCCAAGCTGATCTGCGAGGACCCCGCACGGTTCTACGCGGTCCGCAGATACATCGAGACACGAGGGGATCCGAAGCTCGACGAAGACCTCTCGCACCATCAATTCGTCAGCTATGGCGATTACGAACGCATGCTGGGCTACTTGCGGCCCATCGGCCTCGACCTGACCCGGAAGAACTTCCGCTACGTCTCGAACTCGCAGATCGTCGAATGGGAAATAGCGCGGAGCGGCCACGCGATTGCGATCATGTCCGACCGCATCGCCGGGATGTTTCCCGAATTCGAGCCTGTCCTAACGGAGATCGATCCCTTCTCGATTCCGATGTGGCTTGTCGCACATCGGGAATTGCAGACCAGCCGCCGGATCAGATTGGTGTTCGATCTGCTGGCGGAATGCCTGTCGGGGTAGAGCGAAAGAGCTCGCCGACCCGCGCCGGACACGCCTCATCGCAACTGCATATCACCACAACCAAAGCCCACGTCTCATGTCCCTGCTCGCCGCGACACCGTATCCGATCATCCTCCTCGGAATGTGCCTCGGCACCATAGGTGTGCGCCCCACCCTGCTGGCATGGGCAACAGTCATGCTGGGGGCTTTGAGCGGACTTGGCGCAGCGGTCGTCATCGTGGTCACGGGGCAGCCGCATTCCTGGGGCCTCTCCATGGTCGCAGCCTTGCCCTTCGTCATAGTCGCCCTGACGACGATCAAGGACCTCACGTATCCACTCATCAACGATGTTTCGACGGACGTAGATGCCCCTCCGAGGTTCGAGGCAGCACTTCACGCGGCAGCAAATGCGGGCCGCGACATGGCGTTTCCGAAACGCTTCGCGCCGATTGTGCGCGACAAGTACCCCGAATTGCGCCCCCTCATCCTACGCGAACCGAAACGGGAAGTGCTCGAACGGGTCGCCAGCCTGATGGCCGAGATGCCGAACTGGACCGCCACGTTCCGCGACGACAGCAGAGGACTTGTGGAGGGCGAGGTCAGAACCCCGTTCCTCGGCTTCGTGGACGATGTGGTCGTTCGGGTCGCGGACGACGGCGGCAGCACCCGCGTCGACATGCGATCGAAGTCGCGCGAGGGCCTGGTGGACGGGGGAGCGAACGGCAAGCGCGTTCAGGGCTTCCTTGCAAGATTGGCGGATGCGTAGGCTCTCGCAGTGTCGCGTTGCACGAAGCTCCGGTCTCGTGGTCATTGAGAACACCGCTCCCGCCACCTTGATGATGGCGGAAGCGGTCTGCTTCGCGGCGACTTCAGGTCCAGCCTCACATGCGGTTCTCCGTCCGACGTGCGCTCCTTCGAATGGCCATCGGGGCCAACCACCACGCGGATCTGCTGCCGGAAGTTCGAGAAGCTGTCGAAGCGCACCACGTCCACCGCCTCGTCGAGGTCGAGGACCAGCCGAAACCATCCCGGAGGCAGCTGTTCGGCGGAGATGACCGTCGCCGCGAACGGCTGCGCCAGGTAGTGGCCACTGACCCGCCCGCCCGGTGTCCATCCCTCGGGCGGGCGGCCCGCGATCGCCGCGTGGAAGGCGTTCCAGTCGCGGTACCCGTATCGATGGGCGATCCTCTCGAGCGCTTGTGCGTGGCTGATCGCGGTGCCCGTGGCGGCCAGCTCTTGGCGCAACCGCTTGGCCTGGTCCTTCGCTTGCCCGGTCGTTGGCAAATCGTACGTCATGCCGGCACCTCTTCGGTCTTCATGAACAACCCCCATCGCAGGGATCGCTGTCTGGCGAGCAATGCAAGGACCATCGCCGTCAGCCCAAGCAGCAGCCCCTCGGCCGCGGGCGCGGCCAGCCAGATGCCTGGCTCGCCCACCGAGCCTGCAAGCGCGAAGGTCAGCGGCATCGCGAAGAGATAGGGTTTGGAGAGCCCCAGGATCGCCGCGCGGCCCGCATCGCCGATGGCCTGGAAATGCATGGCGATTATCATCAGCGGGCCCGCCGCGAAGAACCCGGCCGAGATCACGGGCAGGATCCGGGCGACCTCCGCGATGACGATTGGATCCGACACGAAGGCCGATCCGATCGGGGCGGCGAAGAGGGTCATGCCGGCCTGGAGCGTGAGACCGTAGCCGAAGGCCGCAAGGACGGCGGTCCGCAGGCTCGCGTCGCTGCGCCGGAAGGCGCCCGCGCCGTAGTTGTTGCCGGTGATCGTCTGCATCGCATGCGCCAGCCCCAGAAGCGGCAGGAAGGCGAAGGTGATCAACCGCGTGACGATGCCGTAGGCCGAGACCGTCGCATCGTAGTCCGGCGCCTCGACCCATTGCAGCGCGGCGATGATCGCCCCCGATCCCAGCGCGAGCCCAATGAAGTTCAGGCTTTGCGGGGCGCCGAGCGCAAGGATGCGCCCCCAGCCCGAGACCGGCGAATGGTGCCAAAGCGCTGAGGGCCGCAGCCCGGTGTCGCCGAAGACGCGGAAGGCGAGAATGATGCAGAGAGCGAGCGCCTGCGCCATCGCGGTGCCGTAGGCCGAACCCGCCACGCCCAAGTCGAGCAGCCCGATCAGGACGTAGTTAAAGCCCATGTTGCTGAGCGACACGAGCAGCTGTCCGGGATCAGCGCCCATGGGCCATCTGAGGTGATTTCGTAAAGGAGGGTTTCTGGCTCATCGTAACCGCCAAGGAGTGGAGATGAGACAGA
>NZ_JHZK01000057.1 GCF_000688515.1 Afifella pfennigii DSM 17143
CGATCGGCGGCGCAAGGCAAATCGACCGACCGCGCCATGGCGTGGGCAACCCGCATCCTCGCCGCGCGCGGACCGCAGGCGCGGCCGGAAAAGGAATTCACGGAGCAGATGCTTAAGGACGGGCTCGACGAGGATCAGGTCATCGAGGTGTGGCAACTCGTCGCCGAACACCTTGAGGGCATGACCGGCACGAACGCAAAGGTGGAACGCCTCATGCGCGAGCAAGGCATCGCACCGAGCCCGACCAATCTCGCCCAGGCGAGACAACTCTATTTCAGGGGGCTCTCCGCAGCGCTCGGCGATGTGCGCCGCAGATGGGACGGCGAGCGCCCCGAGGACCGGCTCGTGCTCGACGAGACGCTGACAGCCCGTGTCCCCGCCCCAGGGCCTCGACGCGACTGGTCGCCGCAGGCGGACCGCACGGCATCGGCTCTCGCCAATAAGCCAGCCTCCTGCCCTGCCGGTATCGGTCTCGAAGACCTGCCTCGTGCGCTTCGACAACAACCGCTACTCGGTGGCGGCGAGCGCCGTCGGCCGGACCGTTGAGATACGAGCCTATGCCGAGCGGATCGAGCTCTGGCAGGACGGCCGCATCGTCGGAGAGCACGCCCGCGCCTTTGGTCGGGGCGAGACCGTGTACAACCCCTGGCACTATGTGCCTGTCCTCGCACGCAAACCGGGGGCGCTGAGGAACGGAGCACCCTTCAAGGACTGGGTGCTGCCGGCCTCTCTCGAGCGCGTCCGCCGGAAGCTGCGCAGGGTTCCGGACGGCGACCGGCAGATGGTCGAGATCCTCGGTGCCGTGCTGACTGACGGTCTGTCGGCCGTCGAGGCCGCCTGCAGCGAGGCGCTCGCCGACGGCGTCCATTCCGCCGGCGTCGTCCTCAACATCCTCGCGCGCCGGCGCGATCCGGACCCGCCGGTCACCATCATGGCCCCAGACGCGCTCAGGCTTGACCATGAGCCAACGGCCGACTGCTCGCGATACGACAACCTGAGGAGGGCCATCTGATGGACCGCACCGAGATCCTCGCCAGCATGGGAGAGCTGAAGCTCTACGGCATGAAGGCGGCCTACGACGAGATCGTCGCCACCGCGGTGAAGCGGGAACACGAGCCCGCGCGCATCATCGGCGATCTGCTCAGCGCCGAGATCAGCGAGAAGCAGGCGCGCTCGATCAAGTACCAGATCACCATCGCGAAGATGCCCTGCGCCAAGGAGATCGACGAGTTCGCCTTCGAGGACACACCGATCAACGAGACCCTGGTACGCGATCTCGCCGGCGGCGACTTCCTCGAGCATCAGCGCAACCTCGTGCTGATCGGCGGCACCGGAACCGGCAAGACCCACATCGCCGTCGGCATCGCCCGCGCCTGCATCCGGGGAGGTGCCCGCGGACGCTTCTTCAACGTCGTCGATCTCGTCAACAAGCTCGAGGCCGAAGCGCGTGGTCCCCCGGTGTACAGTTTTCTGAGACAGTGATTTGGGCTTATGCGGCTCCCGAGAGGAGGAGCCATGACGGACGAACGGAGCACCCAGGTGGGCTCGGCGGAGCGCGCCCATCACGCTGGCGACGGCGAGCCCACCGCGCCGCGTCAGCGGCGCATGTCGGCCCAGCGGAAACAGGAGGCCGTGCTGCGGATCTTGCGCGGCGAGGACCTGGAGCTGGTCAGCCGGGAACTGGGGGTCACCGCGGCTGCGCTGAGCGGCTGGCGGGACAGCTTCCTAGCTGCCGGCGCCGCCTCGCTGAAGAGCCGGCCCGAGGACGACCGGGATCGGGAGCTGCGGGCAATGCGCGAGAAGATCGGCGAGATCACGATGGCGAACGAACTCCTGGAGGCGAAGATTGAGCGGCTGGAGGGCGGCAGGCCTTTTCGGCTGCGGAGGTCGAGACGATGAGCCAGACCGTCTCCGCCTCCGCGCAGCGCCCCTACGGCCTGGCTCGGGTGTGCAAGGTGTGGCGCCTGAGCCGGGCGACGGTGAGCCGTCACCGGCAGGCGGCCAACCGGCCGACGGCGCCGCGCCGCAGACCGGGACCGCCAGGCGCGATGGCGGACGCCGAACTGGCCCATTGCATCCGCGCGCTGCTGGAGGACAGCCCCTTTCATGGCGAAGGCTATCGCAAGGTCTGGGCACGGCTGCGCTACGCCGGCGTGCGCACCAGCCCACGGCGGGTGCTGCGCGTGATGCGCGCGCATGGCCTCCTGGCGCACCAGCGGCCCGGTGCCCCGCGGGGGCCGCGCGCTCATGACGGCACGATTACCACGGCCCGCGTGGACGAAATGTGGGGAACCGACATGACGGCCGTCGCCACCGGCGAGGGGACAGCGGCCGTGTTCATCGCTGTCGACCACTGCTCGGCGGAATGCGTGGGCATCCATGCCAGCCCCCAAGCCACCCGCCACGAGGCGCTGGAGCCGATCCGGCAGGCCGTCCGAGGCAGCTTCGGCGAGGTCGGCAAGGACGTCGCCCGTGGCCTGAGCATCCGCCACAATCACGGCAGCCAGTACATGAGCGCGGACTTCCAGCGCGAGATCCGCTTCCTCGGGGCCCGGAGTTCGCCGGCCTTCGTCCGGGCTCCCGAGGGCAACGGCTGCGCCGAGCGGTTCATCCGAACCTTGAAGGAGAACCTGCTCTGGGTGCGCTGGTTCGACACGATTGAGGACCTTCGCCAGGCCCTCCTGGAGTTCCAGACAACCTACAACGAGCACTGGCTGATCGAGCGCCACGGACACCGCCCGCCAGCCACCATCAGACGAGAGCAAAACGTGAACATGCAGAACGCCGCTTAGCCCAAAATCGTGTCTCAAAACCGTGGACCGGTACAGCTCTTCCATCTGATCAGCCGGCTCTACGAGCAGACCTCGATCATCGTCACCACCAACCTCGCCTTCGGCGAATGGCCGAGCGTCTTCGGAGACGCGAAAATGACGACCGCCTTGCTCGACCGGCTTACCCACCACTGCGAAATCGTCGAGACCGGCAACGAGAGTTGGCGCTTCAAGAACCGCGCCTGACCCCTCCGCCGATCACCCAACGGCTGCCTGACCGCCCCTCCGCCCACGGCTCCGGGACCCTCAGGCAGCCGCAGCTCAGTGCTTCATCAGGGGGTCAAAATTGCACGCCGATCGGGGGTCACGTTTGTACGCCGATTGACAGAGCCGGGTCCTGAACATCTGCTCCCTCTCGCGGAGCACCTGATGGCCGACATTGTCGCCGAGCGCGGCCTTGATCCGCGGTGGGCCCTTCCTCTTGATGGAGACGAGCTCGAGGCTCTCCGCACCGCCTGGTCCGGTGGTTCCGTCCGCCTCCTCCGCCGCCTCGTCGAAGCCGTTCTGAGAGCCCGCGACGAATGGAGGGCCGAGGAAGAGGTTCAGTAACGGGCGCCTTGCCACGGCACCAACGCCGCACGCCCTGCACCGGCACTCGCTTCTGCCGCCTTCCGGCCGGCGCCGTTGACTGTTAAGAAGCCGTCTGGAGCGCGGTTTTGGGGCCAATGGCTTT
>NZ_JHZK01000058.1 GCF_000688515.1 Afifella pfennigii DSM 17143
CTCCTTGGCGGTTACGATGAGCCAGAAACCCTCCTTTACGAAATCACCTCAGATGGCCCATGGGCGCTGATCCCGGACACAGAGGGATAATCACCCAATGTATCGAGCGTGAACTTTAGCAGCGCCTCATGCGCGATGTGGCACAGATCATTTGCGTGATAGACCCACCATCGCGACCGCTGCACTTCGAGCGATGGATCGTCGAGGTTCAGGGTGTTTCCTTGCTGATCGTGACCCGCGTAGAGTACCCATCGAACTTCATCGGCTCGGGGCTCCCGCTCCAGGAAGTCCGCCACCTTGAGGATCAATAGGATGCTCAGCTTGCGCGCCAGCGCCCCGCTCGACGGAGCCCTGGCGCGTGACAGCAGGATTTCTTCGTAGAGTTTCTGCTCCGTGCTCTCGCTGGCAATCCGTGAAGGCAGCAAGGGAGCGAGTTCATCGAGCTCGTCGTGAGTGACCAATCCAAGCTTGATCAGCCCGAAATAGAGATCAGCCCGTGAACCGAGAGACTGCTCGAAGGCCTGAGCAAGTCCCTCGCCAAGGTCCTTGCTGGGCAGCGGAATTTCATGGTCGTCGGAGCGGTCGAAGATGCCGATGTCAAAGAGCTGACTGCGATAGGCCGCGCCGAAGGCGCCCCACGCCTGTTTCAGGTAGTAGGCCTCGCTGCCAGGCTCGGCAGCCTCCTTGAAATCGATGGTGTCGCCGGACGCGTCTTCGAGCGTTCTGGTGGCCCAGTCCGTTCCGGCGACGCCGGGCTCACCTCCGTGGTGCGCTGCTACGAGCGCACAAAGCGCTTCAGCGCGCCTGACGTGCCTCTTCCAGTTATTCGGGTCTGTATCGCCGATCTCCTTGGCATAACGCTGCGCCAGCCAAGCATAGAGCCCGTAGTACCGCATCCGCAGCGTCACGTTCGATATGCCGGGCAGAAGCGACTGGTAGAGATTTACGCTGCTGTTTTGCATCCCGAGCGGGTCGAGACCGTTCTTCTTGCGGTACTCGGTCCACTCGGGAAAGGCGATGAGATCCTGATTTTCGGCCGGCTCATTCAACGTTCTTAATTCCTGTTCCGAAATTTTCGCGTTCCCGATGCTTTTTCCCACCTGCCTTCTCCGCAGGACCGGCTTCGGCAGATCTCTGGATCACAGGGGCTCTGTTCCTCGGCTGAGGATGCTCAAGTAGTCGCTGTACACATACATCCGGCCACGCTGCTTCCCGGTGATCTCCCGCACGATACCGAGATCCTCCAGATGCTGGATCGACTTGGCTATTGTCGGGGGCGAGATGCTCAGCCGCTGTGCCGCTGCGGGAATGCCGATGATCGGCTTCTGCTGAAGCAGCTGGTGGACCCGGAGAGCGGATGCGGCCGGCCGCCCGAGATCCTCGATCCGGTGCCGATCGGCTTCGAACAGTGCGAGGATTTCGCGCGCCGCCTCTGATGCCTGCAGAGAAGTCTCGGCGATGCCGTCGAGGAAAAACTCCAGCCATGTCTCCCAGTCGCCGTTCTCGCGAACCTGCTGCAGCAGGTCGTAGTACTGGCGGCGATGCGTCTTGAAGTAGAGGCTGAGATAGAGGATCGGCTCCTTCAGGATCCCCTGCGTGCAGAGCAGGAAGGTGATGAGCAGGCGGCCGAGACGGCCGTTCCCATCGAGGAACGGATGAATGGTCTCGAACTGCACATGGACCAGCCCGGCCTTGATGAGGGTCGGCATCTCCGGTGCGTCGGTATGGATGAACGCTTCAAGGTCCGACATCAGGTCGAGAACGTGCTCGGGCGGTGGCGGGACAAAGAGCGCATTGCCCGGTCGCGTTCCGCCGATCCAGTTCTGGGAACGCCGGAACTCGCCCGGCTGCTTCGTGCTCCCGCGTCCCTTTTCAAGAAGGA
This sequence comes from Afifella pfennigii DSM 17143, assembly GCF_000688515.1. Taxonomy (GTDB): domain Bacteria; phylum Pseudomonadota; class Alphaproteobacteria; order Rhizobiales; family Afifellaceae; genus Afifella; species Afifella pfennigii. Next base: position 1,883 of record NZ_JHZK01000058.1, read on the forward strand.
TGGCGTGGATCTCCCGGATCAGGCGCAGAGAAAGCGGAAAGCCTTCGCGGATCCTGTCGAGGCCATGGTTCATGGCGGCGACGTAGTTGGACACTTCCTGCACGTCGTCGAGCGGGACGCCCGGCGCTTCCTCGCTCTCGAACAGCAGCAGGTCGGAGAGCGACGACTGCGTGCCCTCGATCTGCGAGGACAGCAGCGCCTCCTTGCGAACGTACATATAGAGGAAGAGCGGGGTGTCGGGCAGGATGGAGGTCACTCCATCCAACCGGCCGATTGCGCGGTTCGCGCGCTCAAGCTGACGGTAGAGCCGGTCCATCCTCACTCCCGGGGCTGGCGGCAACGGGGGAGGCACGAACGCCTCTGCACGCTCGCCCGCGGTCGAGATGGCCACGTGCTGACCCAACCGTGATGGCTCTGGTGATAACGCCATGGTTGAAAAAGGATCCTTTCCTTGGCAGGCTGCCTGAGAAAGGATATCGCATATTCCTTTCTTTGTCGTGGTTCTAACGGAAGGTTCCTTTTCTTGTCGAGTGCTCATTCCCTCTGTCCGCGCCAGATCCGGTCCGGGCGCACCCTCTGAACCGGTGGCGCGATGGGACATCAGCGCCTCGGAAAACTCCCCACCCACCGATACCTGCCGGACATCGTCAGGTATCTGGTGACCGGTGGCACGCCCACCGCGCACTTGGTGGAACAGATCACCGAAGTGGGGCGGGATGCACTGAAGCGTGCCCTTAAGGATCCTGTCTTCGTGGAAGCGTTGTGGCTGCTCATCAGGTTGCCGCAGGCGGCCGCGTCGAGGGACTTCGGGACGGCTCTCGCCGAGATCGGCATGGGCACACAGCGGCCGACGTCAGTCGCGGAACTTGTCCGGGATCAGCGCCCATGGGCCATCTGAGGTGATTTCGTAAAGGAGGGTTTCTGGCTCATCGTAACCGCCAAGGAGTGGAGATGAGACAGA
>NZ_JHZK01000059.1 GCF_000688515.1 Afifella pfennigii DSM 17143
GAGATCGTCACCGCCGCCAACCACCTCAACGATCAGGCCCTCGGCCTCAGAACCCAGGTCGACGCCTTCATCGAAAGGGTCCGCGCCGCCTGAGCATCCTCCGCCGCGCGGCGACAAAGACGAGGCGCGTGCCACCGGCACGCGCCTTTTTCGTTGGCGACGCATCCGGCGGCGGGAAACCGAGCCCGGCCGCCCCGCTTACCGTCGGCTGCCCGGCGCATCGGCGGCGCCGAGCGACCTAGAACAGCTACACGCAAGACTTCGACTCTAATGACTCCACGAGCTTGCGGAACTTCACCATCGACTGCCGGAGCGTTGGAAACCGGAAATGCCCGAACCCACGCCGACGGTCGCGACACCGGGTTCCCTCGCTCCAAGGGCAGTTGCGATTCTTTGAGCTCGGCTGCCTGGAAACCGGGGACCGTCGTACCGACGGCGCCTGACATTTTGACACGCCTGGCGCGATGCCAGCGACGAGCAAGGCCAGCCGCTCGGACGGCCTTGTTCTCTTGTGGAGCCTGCAAAATGCGGATCACTTTGAAGAACAGCCTTATCGCCGTCCTGTCCCTCCTGACCCTCTTGTTGATCGGGCTCGGCTGGACCTCCATCGACAAGCTCGCCGAGATTGAACACAACGTGGAGAACGCGGCGACGGTCCTGGTGCCGAGCATCAGCGCCGTCAACAAGATCAACGGAATGACCTCCGAGCTCCGCCTCAAGCAGATGGCTCGTCTCCTCTCCTCAGAGGCTGAATACGTCCGCACGATCGATGCCGGAATCGACAAGGCCACTAAGGACGTCGCCGATCTTCGGGCCAAATACGAGCCGATGATCACCTCCGAGGAGGAGCAGCAGGCCTACGACAAGTTCGCCGAGCAATACGCCCAGTATCAGAAGCTCTTCCTGGAGGTGGATCGTCTCATCGATGCCGGCTACCGTGAGCAGGCCACGACCCTGTTCCGCGGCGAGATGCTGACGCTGTTCGACAGCTTTTCCGCCGATCTCGACCGCGCCGTCGCCCTCAACGAAGCTGAAGCCAACAGCGATTACGAGGCCTCCATCGTCGGCTACAATTCCGCGCGCCTGACGCTGTTTACGGTCATCGGTGTTGGGCTGCTGGTTTCCCTGGGCGCCATCGCATTCGTCATCCTCGGCATCGCGCGTCCCATTGAGCGCATCACCCATGTCATGCGCGAGCTGAGCGAGGGCCGTCTGGAGACGGAGATCCCCTACGCCGACAAGCGCAACGAGATCGGCGAGATGTCGAAGGCCCTCTCCGTCTTCCGCGACGGCCTCGCCGAGACGGAGCGCCTGCGCCAGGATCAGGTGGAGCAGGCGGCCCGCGCGGAGGAAGACAAGCGCCGCGCCATGCACGCCCTTGCCGACGATTTCGACGCC
>NZ_JHZK01000060.1 GCF_000688515.1 Afifella pfennigii DSM 17143
AACCAGCAGCCCGCAGCCTAACGTCAACCCAATCGAGCCAGACCCTCCAAAGCGTCATGGCCTCCGAAGTCCCGAAATATCTGACGACGGACAGTAGGCGATCAGGCTCGGCATCTTGCGGTTCGTTTTCTCGGTCATTTTCAGTTCCTTTCGTTCAAAGTTGCTTCGATGCGAAAGGCCGGGCGGGCGTCATCAGCCGCCGCTGTCAAGACCAACACGGGAGCGCAGCGAATGGAGCGGGCAGCGTCATTGACGGCAAGGCGACGGTCGTCAGAACCAGCATCACCTGAAGCAACGGGCGAAAGGGACGGGATGTAATGACCGGGTAATCGCAAGATCGGGACTTGCTCGAACGTCTATTCCTGACGGCGGAAGGGGCCGAAGGGACAGGCGGCGGCGCGACTACAAACTGAACATGCCGATGCGATAATAATCATTACGGAAAATCGTGTGTCGATCTTCCCGCCGGATCAGTAACTTGGCCAACCCGTGACCAAGAAACCGCAGCGACGGAAGCGTATCAGAATCCACTCAAGCGTGGCTGGCACCATCGCAGTGTGCTGGGCCGCACACCGGGTCGCGACGGGCGACCGATCGGGCTTTGGTGCTGGGGAGCCCGGTTCTGATACGCTGGAAGATAACGGAGGAAGCCATGAGAGAACGGATCGTTACACTGGAATACGCCGGCACCGAAGATGAACACGGCATTGTTGACGGCCTTGCCCTGGCGCGCGAGCTGATCCGGGATGCGCACAAGCTGGTGACCTTCTATGCGGGGCCTGACGCACCGTGCAGCGGGCTATTCGAGATATTGATGGCGGAGGCATTTTCGGACAATGCAGTCAATGGCATGCCTTGCCGCGTGATCGGCGCAGACCCGGGCTCAGCAGATTATGAAAATCGGCGCCGCGCCCACCTACGCGATGCGCAGACTCGTGTTGCAGCGGTGTTCATCGAAGGTCGCACTGCGCTGCAGGGCTAAGCACGCTGCGAGATTTTATACTGCCTGCCTCGGCAGATAGACCTTCACCAGATGCGAGATTTCGCCATGAGCCTGCACCATTGCAGCGGTGCCAGGCGGAGTGTTGTCATGACAGGCGTCATTCACGGTCTTCTTGAAAACGGTAAACTTGCCTGGATGGGACGGATCTCGATCTAGAAGCGGCTCGATGTGCGGGAGTAGCCATTCCATCGTCTTTCCGTCGTAGTCGGTGAGCGAAGCGGCGGCGTCACCCTTTTTGCGGCGTTCATTCGTTGACTGTTAAGAAGCCGTCTGGAGCGCGGTTTTGGGGCCAATGGCTTTGGCAAAGGCCTCCAGGATGAGGCGCAAGAGAAGCCTCAGCCA